>NZ_BCAG01000003.1:0-1200000 GCF_001293685.1 Desulfatitalea tepidiphila
TTCACATCCATATCGACGCCGCGCCCTTCGACGGCAGACACCTGGGTAACCTGGCCAAGATCATTTACAAGCAGGAGCCGCTAATCCTCCACGCCCTCGACATCAGCCGCGACCGGCTCAATCGCTACACCCGGCCGGTCAGCGATGAACTGATCCAGCGTATCGAACAGCATCGCCCGCGCACCAAGGACCAGCTCAACCGAATCTGGTACGGCTACCACAACCGCCAGCCCCAGCACTACGACAACAGCCGCTATCACGGGGTCAACCTGCACAACGTCTGGTACCGGGGCACGGTGGAGTTCCGCTGGTTCGAGGCGACCCTCCATGCGGGACGGATCAAGGCCTACCTGCAATTCTGCCTCGCCGTCGCCGCCAAGGCGCTCAACGGTAGGGCAGCCTCCAGCCGCAAGCGGGATTTCGATCCCCAAAGCGCCAAGTACGACTTCCGGGTCTTCCTGCTCCACCTCGGCCTGATCGGCGACGAGTTCAAGACCGCCCGCAAGCATCTGATGGCCAACATGCCCGGCGACGCAGCCTTCAAGAACGGACGCCCCAAACCGCAGGACGTCCTTCCGGACGAAACAACCACTCTCACCAACGAGGCCGGGCAAGTTCCCGGCCTCACTGTTTAAGGAGGTGCCCCATGAAGATTCTGATCCGCTCCACCACGCTGGACGGCGAACCGACCCCAGGCAGCGGGGAAACCCTGCAAGCCGCCGACTGCCTCGGAGTTGTCGAGCTGATGCGCGGCCAGACGCCGTTTACCGCCAGCCGAGCGCCCCGGGACTACATGACCGAAGTGCTTTCCGGCATCGAAGGCGGGCCGCCCCAGCCATTGCCGGAGGAAGTAGCCGCTGCGGCCGCCGAGTTTCTCACCCGTCTGGCGCGGCACGGCCTGATCGAGTTCCTGCCCGACGACAAGGCCAGCGATCCCTGGCCGGAACGCTTCCTCGAAGCCCTGGAGAAGGTGCGGCTCTCCGGGCGCACCAACATGCTCGATCACCCCGAGGTGACCCGGCTGACCGCCGAGATGGGCTACCCGGAGGTGGCCGAGTGGCTGGCTGACCACCGGCGGGAATACGCAGCCTTCGTCCTCGAAGGGACGAGACCGCTCGGCAAGAACTTCGGCGGCAAGGAGGACCCGGCTCCATGTGCGGACAAGTAGGCATCATCTTCGGCCGCAAGCGCAGACGGCCCGACGAGCGGGATTACCTGCGCGAGCTCTTCATCCGCATGCTGCTGCACAGCGAGGAGCGCGGCCCGCACGCCTCCGGTCTGGCCTGGCTCAAGACTGACGGCAGCCACCGGATCTTCAAACGGCCGATGCGGGCGCACGAGCTGGTCTACGAGAAGCCGTTCCAGGAGCTGCTCGGGCAGGTCGACAACGAGACCACCATCCTCATGGGCCACACCCGCTGGCGCACCCGGGGCAACGAGTTCAACAACCGCAACAACCATCCCATTCGGGCCGGGATCGTCATCGGCACCCACAACGGCACCATCTATAACGCCGATTATCTGTTCCGCCGTCTCGGGCTGCCGCGCTACGCCGAGGTGGACAGTGAGCTGATCTTCCGCCTGGCCGACCGCTTCGCGCCCGAAGGCCCCATCGACCAGGAGGGCTTGAAGAAGGCGCTCGCCCTTTGTCGCGGCCAGATGAGCGCCGTGCTGGCCTCGCGCCTCGACCCCGGCACCATCACCGTGCTCAAGGGCAACAAGCCGCTCTGCCTGCGCATCCACCGCCAGCACCGGGTGGTGCTCTACGCCTCGGACGACGCCTTTATCGACTTTGCCGTGGACAACGAGAAGGGATGGCGCGAGCTGGAGGTGCCGCCCATGACCATGCTCACCATCCGCCACGAGGATGTGCGGGCCATCGAAAACAGCGAATTCCGCTTCATCCCCCAGGAGCGCAAAGGGACATTGCCCGAAGGAGTGAATGCATGAACATTGGAGACACCGTAAAGCTGAACACAAACCCGGAAGACAGTCCCGAGACCATCCTCCGGCTCTTCGTCTACGGCACCCTGAAACGGGGCTACTGGAACCATCAACGCTTCTGCGCCCAGGCCCGCAGCATCGAACCGGCCGTGGTTTGGGGCAGGCTCTACCACCTCCACGCCGGTTTTCCGGCCCTCGAGGTGCCGGAAGGGCTGATCCTGGCCCGAGGCAGCGCCGATCCACTGGCCGACGCCAGCAGACGGCAGGAGATCGGCACACCGCGTTTCGGCCGCCCGACCGGAGACTGGGATCTGATCCATGGGGAGCTGGTGACCTTCACCGACCCGCAGTGCGACCTGCCGCCCATCGACCGACTGGAAGGCTTTCGGCCCGGCGGGCACAGCATGTACCAGCGGGTAATGGTGGCGGTACTGTGCGGACGCACCTTGATTCCTGCCTGGACCTACTGGATGCCGCGTGTTGAAAACGGCACCCGGCTTGACTCCGGCGTCTGGCATCGAGCGTGATAGAAAATAATCGGCTCAAATCGGTAAAGATCGTTTGACATAGCACATAGAGTCTTTGTATATTGATGGAGTTTTTTAACCTGGGAGAGGTGCGTCCAGTCTCTCCCGTTTCGCCTCTGGCGGACGTGGCAAACAACCAAAGCGCCCGTGGAGCAAGAGAATGAACGAGATGGAAGACCGCTGGTTATCAATAACCGAGATTTGCAAGTACCTCGGGGTCAGCAATGACACCGTTTACAAGTGGATCGACAAGCATGGTATGCCCGCCCACCGCATGGGTCGACTTTGGAAGTTCAAGAAGGACGAGGTCGACGAGTGGGTCAAGGCTGGCGGCGCGGCGGAACCTTCAGATGCTGGGAAGAGCCGCAACTCATAATCATAAGGATCGTTAAGTATGGCAAGATCTGATAGTAACAAAAACGGCGGTAACCTCGGTTTCGAGGCCGAAATGTTCAAAGCCGCTGACAAGCTGCGCGGCAATATGGAGCCATCCGACTACAAGCATGTCGCACTCGGGCTCATCTTTCTGAAATACATTTCGGACGCCTTCGAAGCCAAGCACAAGACCCTGCTGGCCGAAGACCCGCAGGCGGCTGAGGACAAGGACGAATACCTTGCCGACAACGTGTTTTGGGTCCCCAAGGACGCTCGCTGGTCGCATCTGCAGGCCAACGCTAAGCTGGCCACCATCGGAACCTTGATCGACGATGCGATGCGCGCCATCGAGAAGGACAATGAGTCTCTCAAGGGCGTACTACCCAAGGACTACGCCCGGCCTTCGCTCAACAAGGTGATGCTCGGCGAGTTAATCGACCTGATTTCTGGCATTGCCCTCAATGAAGAAGGGCACGCCTCCCGCGACATCCTTGGGCGTGTTTACGAGTATTTCCTTGGCCAGTTCGCGGGCGCTGAAGGCAAGCGCGGTGGCGAGTTTTACACGCCACGATCAGTTGTACGCGTCTTGGTTGAGATGCTGGAGCCCTATCAGGGCCGTATCTATGACCCTTGCTGTGGCTCGGGCGGGATGTTCGTTCAGTCCGACAAATTCGTTCAGGAGCACGGCGGCCGCATCGGCGACATCGCCATCTACGGGCAGGAGTCGAACTACGTTACGTGGCGGCTGGCCAAGATGAACCTGGCCGTGCGCGGCATCGATTCCGACATTCGGTGGAATAACGAAGGCAGCTTCCACAAGGACGAGCTGCGAGACCTCAAAGCCGATTACATCCTTGCCAATCCCCCTTTCAACATTTCTGACTGGGGTGGCGAACGTCTGAGGGAAGATGTCCGCTGGAAGTATGGAGTCCCCCCAACGGGGAACGCTAACTATGCTTGGCTGCAGCACATTGTTCACCACCTTGCTCCCAATGGCACTGCAGCAGTTGTGCTCGCGAATGGCTCGCTGACATCAAACCAAACTACCGAAGGACAGATCCGTCAAGCTATGGTTCAAGGAGATGTGGTGGCTTGCGTTTTGACCCTTCCAGTTCAGCTTTTTTACTCAACACAAATTTCAGCGAGCATCTGGGTGCTCGCCCGAAACAAGAATTTCCCGGGAGGAACAAACCGTCGCGGGGAAGTCCTCTTCATAGACACGCGTGCGCTTGGAAGCTTAGTTGATCGCACAAGGCGGGAGTTCTCGGATGCCGAGATTTCCAAGATTGCAGACGCCTTTAAGCGCTGGAAAGGTGTTGCCAATGGCGAGCCGTACTCCGACGTTCCCGGTTTTTGCCGTTCTGTAGATATTAAGACGCTTGAAGCGCATCGTTGGGCTCTAGTTCCTGGACGCTACGTCGGCTTTGATCGGAGCGAATTATCAACGACTGCCATTGGGAAATTGAAGGATGATTTTGTCGAGCTGAAAGCAGCATTGACCAAATTACCAAGCGAAGTCGAACAATCAATTACGATTTTTGAGGAGCTTTTCCATGGCTGAAGCATTCTTGGATCATCCATCGGGATGGGAGGTTATCACGCTCGAGCCAAAGAAGGGTTCAGGCTACATTGAAAGAGTTGAAAGTGGAGGGACTCCGAGCACCACGGTTGACGAGTATTGGGATGGGGATATCCCATGGCTGACCCCAAAGGAAATAACAAGAGGAAACGAGGCACTATATGTGTCAGCCACCGAGAGAAACATTACTGAACTCGGGGTGCAATCGAGCGCGGCTAAGTTGATGCCCGTGGGAACGGTGATGCTTAGTAAGCGCGCCCCTGTAGGGGCAGTGGCAATATCAACAGTACCCATGTGCACAAATCAGGGTTTTCTGAACTTTGTTTGCGGCGAAAAGCTCCTACCCACTTATCTTGCCTATTGGTTGGTGGCAAACAAAAGATACTTAGACGCAGTGGCAAACGGATCTACTTATCCGGAGCTGTACAAAGGAGACCTATTTGAATTTGAAATGGCCGTTCCGTCTGTTGAAAAGCAAAAAAAGATTCTCCGGACCATTTCGTCAGCAAAACAGCTTGCACTTTGCTTAGATGCAACGTCTCACTCTGCAATTGAAGTGGCAGATGTTCTCAAATTGCAGAATCTCCGGGATCGCATTGATCATTTTTATGGGGCACTCCTGCCAATCATACTGTCAGGCAGATTGATCGGGGAGCAGCCATGACATTGTGCCGAATAAACGCCTGTCGTAAAATTGAAGGTCATCGTGGACAACACGATATCTATCCTTCTGCTCCCTGGGCTTTCCTGACGTCAAAGGATAAGGACAAACTTAGCAAGGCAGGCTTCGCAACACCACGCGGAGGAGCGAAAGGAGCGTATCAAAATCATGTTCTTCGGAGCAACAAGGTAATCGTTCCATTCGAGCGCCTTGGACAAGCTCCCCTGGCGAGCTATCAGGATGGTTACGTTATTCGATTATTCCCTGACCAATATTTTGACGGCCCTAGTCAGGTAAAGCCAGCGTTCGGCCAACCCAACGCACCCCAAGTTGGAATTGATGCATTCGTTCTATATCGTACACACGATCAACTATCTAATTTTCCACCTTTGCCTGGCTGGAATGTCAGATCACTGTCACTGAATGGAGTGCCAGTCACAGAACGTGTTGCTGGTGCCATAGACGCAGGAGAATATGTTCTGAGAATAGCGGCTCATGGAAACAATGCCGCCCGATCAGAAGGCCCTCCACAAGGTATCTTCGCGCCTGAGTATGCCACGGCGAACACGAACTACCTTGCTAAGTGCGTTCTAGCTTGGTTGACAGCTCATACCGTCGACAGCCCTTACGTGGCAGCACAAGCGCAGCACCTTGAGGAAGTGCTTCAGGATGCCGGGCTATTTCAGCCGCGAGAATGGGAGGCAATGGGGTTGCTCAGAAGTGGGCATACGACTTGTCCGCTTTGCATGAAGCACATTCGATACTCGGAACTACACGACCAAGTTTCGTTCGCTGATGAGGCTTCACTTCTAAACGCATCTGAACAGGTTGTGAACGCAACAAGATCTACAGTTGTGAACCTCTTTCACATGGTTCCACTAACTTACTCCGATATTGAGCACATTCCGCAAAACGTTGCCTGGGGACATGCAGTCTGCAATACAAAATTGGGGCAGCGTAAATGTTACCCTTTGTTCGAGCTCATGAATGATGGGTCGAAGGTTGGGATCGTTGATGGTGAAGGTGTTATTTCTACGTTCGGATGGATTTCAAGAAACTTAGAAATAATTAGGTCGCCTGCGGGTGCAGTTTGGATTCGAATCGTTGAGGATCACTTTAGTCCGGAAGACCAAGCTGCCCTTCTTGACTTTTTTGAAGAGTACAGGGGGCACTGAGTATGGCGTTTTTGTCGGAGTCTGCCGTAGAACAAGCGTTACTAGACCAATTACGCGCTTTGAACTACAGCATCGAGCGTGAGGAGGACATCGGCCCTGATGGCCATCGCCCGGAACGCGAGAGTCACGATGAGGTCGTACTAAAGAAACGATTCGTGGATGCCGTCGCACATCTCAATCCAGGACTGCCACTGGAGGCGAGGCAGGATGCCATCCGCAAGCTGATGCAGTTCGAGTTGCCGTCACTGCTCGAAGAAAACCGCCGCATCCACAAGCTGATGACCGAAGGTGTGGACGTCGAATATTACTCCGCCGACGGCACGTTGACTGCTGGCAAGGTTTCTCTCATCGACTTTGACCGGCCAGAGCAGAATGATTGGCTGGCTGTGAGCCAGTTCGTGGTGATCAACGGCCAGAACAACCGGCGTCCCGATGTGGTCGTCTTTGTTAACGGGTTGCCGCTCGGTGTAATTGAGCTGAAGGCACCGGGAAGCGGCAATGCGACCTTGGTCGGGGCTTTCAACCAGTTGCAGACCTACAAGAAGCAGATCCCGGCGCTGTTTAATACAAACGCCCTGCTGGTGACTTCAGACGGAATTACCGCTCGGGTCGGCTCGCTGTCCGCCGATCTGGAACGCTTTATGCCTTGGCGCACGACCGACGGCACTGACGTTGCCCCGAAGGGTGCGCCGGAACTATCGACGCTGATCGAAGGTGTTTTTGAACAGCGCCGTCTTCTCGATCTGCTCTGCGATTTCACAGTGTTTGGTGAGACTGGATCGGGCTTGGCGAAGATCATCGCAGGCTACCACCAGTTTCACGCAGTTCAGCACGCGGTCAACAGCACTGTAACCGCTTCTGCACCCGAAGGCAATCAGCGGGTCGGTGTGATTTGGCACACGCAAGGCTCTGGCAAAAGTTTGCTGATGGCGTTTTACGCCGGACAACTGGTTAAACATCCAGCAATGGCCAACCCGACGTTGGTGGTGCTCACCGACCGGAACGACCTTGACGACCAGTTGTTCTCTACGTTTTCAATGTGCCGCGACCTGATCCGGCAGACGCCGGTGCAGGCCGAGAGCCGAGAAGATCTTCAGAAGGTCTTGAGCCGGGCATCGGGTGGTGTGATTTTCACAACCTTGCAGAAGTTTGGCGAGATCGCCGAGCCGCTCACCAAACGGCGCAACGTGGTGGTCATCGCAGATGAAGCGCACCGCAGCCAGTATGGTTTTAAGGCCAAGGTGGACGCAAAGACTGGTGAAATCTCTTACGGATTTGCCAAGTACATGCGGGATGCACTACCGAACGCTTCGTTCATTGGTTTTACAGGTACGCCGATTGAAGCCGATGACGTGAACACCCCCGCCGTCTTCGGAAACTACATTGATGTCTACGACATTAGTCGCGCCGTCGAGGATGGCGCAACCGTGCCAATCTACTACGAGTCGAGGCTCGCACGAATTGAGCTCGACGAGGACGAAAAGCCCAAGATCGACGCCGAAGTCAACGAACTCATGGAGGACGATCCGGAAGTCGAGCAGGAGCGTTTCAAGAAGAAGTGGTCGACGGTCGAAGCCCTGGTCGGCAGCGATAAGCGCCTTGCATTGGTGGCCGAGGACTTGGTCACCCACTTTGAAGACCGCGTGGCGGCTCTGGATGGCAAGGCAATGGTGGTGTGCATGAGCCGTCGTATCTGCGTAAAGCTGTACGACGAGATCGTGAAGCTGCGCCCAGATTGGCACAGCACGGACGACAACGCTGGTGCAGTCAAAATTGTGATGACGGGGGCGGCAAGCGACCCGCAGGATTGGCAGCAGCACATCGGCAACAAGGCACGGCGTGATTTGCTGGGCAAGCGAGCTCGGAACCCTAAAGACCCGCTCAAACTGGTGATCGTTCGGGATATGTGGCTCACCGGATTTGACGCGCCGTGCATGCACACGATGTACGTGGACAAGCCGATGCAAGGGCATGGTCTGATGCAGGCGATTGCCCGCGTAAATCGGGTGTTTCGCGACAAGCCTGCCGGGTTGATCGTGGACTACATTGGCATCGCGCAGAACCTCAAGTCTGCCCTGCAGCAATATTCAAAGAATGACCAGGAAAACACCGGCGTCGACGAAGCGCAGGCCATCGCGGTGATGATGGAGAAGTACGAGATCGTGCGTGATATGTACCACGGCTTCGACTACGCATCCGCGATGGGCGGGACGCCACAAGAGCGCTTGGCTATGATGGCCGGAGCTATCGAATGGATTCTCGATCTGCAGCAGAAGTTGGCGGCGAAAGAGAAGACCAAGGAAGGTAAGAAGGACGCCCATCGCCGCTACCAGGATGCGGTGCTGGCTCTGTCCAAAGCGTTCTCCCTCGCATCAGCATCCGACGAGGCCCGAGAAATCCGCGAAGAGGTGGGGTTCTTCCAAGCGATTCGCGCAGCGCTAGTGAAGAGCAGCACGGGGTCGGGAGTGACCCGGCAAGAGCGCGAGCTGGCTATCCAGCAGATAGTCAGCCGTGCGGTGGTTTCGACCGAGATCGTGGACATCCTCGCTGCCGCAGGCATCAAGAGCCCGGACATCTCCATCCTATCCGATGAGTTTCTGGCGGAAGTCCAACAGATGGAGCGAAAGAACCTCGCGCTGGAGGCGTTACGCAAACTGATCAACGACGGCATCCGCTCTCGCAGCAAAGCCAACGTCGTGCAAACCAAAGCATTCTCGGAGCGGCTGGAGGATGCGGTAGCGCGTTACCACGCCAACGCCATCACCACTGCCGAGGTCCTGCAGGAGCTGATCCAACTAGCTAAGGACATACGCGCTGCTCGTCAGCGAGGCGAAGAGTCCGGATTGTCCGACGAGGAGATAGCCTTCTACGACGCGCTGGCTGAGAACGAAAGCGCCGTGCAAATGATGGGTGACGACAAGCTGAAACTCATCGCCCATGAGTTGCTGGTGAGCCTGCGGGAGAACGTATCTGTGGATTGGGCACGTCGTGATTCGGCCCGCGCCCGGATGCGCGTGCTTGTGAAGCGCATCCTACGCAAGTATGGCTACCCGCCTGACTTGCAGGACGTCGCTGTACAGACCGTCTTGCAGCAGGCTGAGGCGCTGTCTTCTGAATGGACTGTACCAAAATCAAGAACTGGTGGTGCACGTGTTTAACGTCATTATCAAGAAGATTCATACAAATAGATCGTTTGCCAGCAAATCATTAGGCTGCGTAATCTTCAGGAATGGCTTTAAAACGACTGGCCAACACGTAATCAGGGCGATCCATGGACGTTAAAACGGCCGCAATTCAGGTTTTGCAACAGGCCGGAACGGCGCTGCACGCCAAGGATATCGCCGAGCAGATCATGGCTGCCGGTCTCTGGCAGTCCGGAGGTAAGACCCCAGACGCCACTGTCAGCGCCCGGCTCTACTCCGACATCAAGAGCAATGGGGACAAGTCGCCCTTTGTAAAAGTCGGCCCTCAGACCTTCGCACTTCGAGATTCCACTGAAATATCGAGCGGCGCTGCGCCGGTTCCTGCGGCCGTCGAAGAAGCCCCAAAACATCATCCGAACGCGGGTTTCTCCTTCACTGATTGCGCTCAGAAGGTGCTCGAAGAGTTCGGCGGCAAGAAGCCGATGCATTACAAGGAAATAACCGAGAAGGCCCTGCAAAAAGGCTGGCTGGTGACAGGCGGCAAAACGCCCGAGGCCACCATGTACGCCCAGGTGATCACCGAGATCAAGCGCCAGCAGAAACGCGGTGAGCGGCCCCGCTTCGTTCAGCACGGTCGTGGCTATGTGGGCCTGAGCCAATGGATGGGGCGTGGACTCGCATTCCAAATCGAGCAGCACAACCACCAGGTCCGCAAGGTCCTGCGCGAGCGCTTGCTGGCCATGAAGCCCGGTGAGTTCGAGGAGTTCATCTCTCAGTTACTGGCGGAGATGGGTTTCGAGATGGTCGAGGTGACCAAACTCAGCGGCGACGGCGGCATCGATGTCCGGGGCACCTTGGTGGTCGGTGCCGTGGTCCGCATCAAGATGGCCGTCCAGGTCAAGAAATGGAAGCTCAAGAATAATATCCAAGCTCCGGTTGTGCAGCAGGTGCGCGGCAGCCTCGGAGCACACGAGCAAGGGCTGATCATTACCACCAGCGACTTCAGTGCCGGAGCCATCAAGGAAGCGGCCCAGCCCGACAAGACTCCCATCGCCCTGATGAACGGGGAACAGCTTGTAATGCTGCTGATGGAACACGGCATCGGCGTCCATCGTTCGACGCCGGATCTGTTCGAGATCGATGAGGAGTTTGCTATGGGAGGGGATGTGAAATGAGCACGATTGACAGAGGAACGGTGGGGAACAGAATGGCCATTGAACGGATAAGCAAAATCAAAAGCCATCTGATCTTCCGTAATGGATGCACTTTAAATAAGATCAAGGCCGATATCTACGCCCTGGAGCAGGAGACCGAAGGCTTTCTGGAACAGATTGTCGGGGAGGCTGAGTGATGAAGCTGGCCCCTTATCCAGAATACAAGGATTCCGGGCAGCCGTTTTTAGGAGATATTTCGGCTCACTGGAATCTGTTCCGGAATGGCCGCCTGTTCTCTGGGAACGGGGCAAAGCGGAGGTCAAAAAATGTCGAAGCTTAATAAAGGACGGTTGCTGGCCATCGCCATAGGGGTGCTTGTTATCGGGGCCGCACTCTTTGCTTGGCAATCCTTGCAGAAAAAGGGTCTTCCCGACGGCTTCACCAGCGGCAACGGCCGCGTTGAAGCGGTGGAGATTGACATAGCCGCCAAGACGGCGGGGCGGCTCAAGGATATCCTGGTGGACGAAGGCGATTTCATCACGGCCGGACAAGTTCTGGCGAAGATGGACACCGCCGTATTGGAAGCTCAGCTGAGAGAAGGGCTGGCCCGCTTGCGCCAGGCTGAGAACTCGGTGCGGATCGCCAACAGCCAGGTCGTGCAGCGCCAAAGCGAGAAAACGGCAGCGCAGGCAGTGGTCTCGCAACGCGTGGCCGAGGCCGAGGTGGCACGGATACGGCTTGAGCGGTCGCGATCGCTGGTCGCCGACAAAGCCGTTTCCCAGCAGAAATTCGACGACGATCGAGCCGCTTTTCTCAGCGCCGAAGCTATGTTGCGCGCTGCCGAGGCTGATGTCGCAAGGGCGGCCGCGGCCATTGCCACGGCCAGATCGCAGGTGCTTGGCGCGCAAGCCGATGTGGAGGCGACCCGGGCGATGCTTGAGCGAATCCAGGCTGACCTTGATGACAGCGTGCTGAAGGCGCCGCAGAAGGGACGGGTGCAATACCGGGTGGCCCAGCCCGGCGAGGTGCTGGCCTCCGGTGGCACTGTCCTGAACATGATCGACCTCACCGATGTCTACATGACCTTCTTCCTGCCGACGAAGGCGGCCGGACGGATCGCACTGGGTACCGAAGCGCGTCTTGTGCTCGATGCCGCCCCGCAATACGTCATCCCGGCCGAGATCTCGTTCGTCGCCGACGAGGCCCAGTTCACCCCGAAAACGGTGGAAACAACGGAAGAACGCCTGAAGCTGATGTTCCGGGTCAAGGCGCGGATCGCCCCGGATCTGCTCAGAGAGCACCTCCTCCAGGTCAAGACCGGCCTGCCGGGCATGGCCTATGTGCGGCTCGACCCACGGGTGGATTGGCCGCCTGAACTGCAGACGAGGCTGCCGCAATGAGCCGGGACATACATGCACAGATCGAGGATGGCGTGAGTGCTGCCGCACCGGTTGCCCGCCTGCGGGATGTGTCCCTGCGCTACGGCAAGGTGCGTGCGCTCGACGAGGTCAGCTTCGATTTCCCTGCGGCCTGCATGGCCGGGCTGATCGGCCCGGACGGGGTCGGCAAGTCGAGCCTGCTGGCGCTGATCGCGGGCGCCCGCGCGGTCCAGACGGGGCAGGTTGAGGTGCTCGGCGGCGATATGGCCGATGCGCGCCATCGGCGCGCACTCGGCCCGCGTATCGCCTATATGCCCCAGGGTCTGGGAGGAAACCTCTATCCGACGCTCTCGGTGGCCGAAAACCTCGACTTCTTCGGACGGCTGTTCGGGCAGGATCGTAGCGAACGGACGCGCCGCATCGAGGCCCTGACCAAGGCCACCGGGCTCAGGCCGTTTCTCGCTCGCCCGGCGGGCAAGCTCTCCGGCGGCATGAAACAGAAACTCGGCCTCTGCTGTGCACTGATCCACGATCCGGATCTGCTCATCCTCGACGAGCCGACCACCGGCGTCGATCCCCTCTCGCGCCGCCAGTTCTGGGAGTTGATCGCCGGCATCCGTCGTTCCCGGCCCGGCATGAGCGTGCTGGTGGCCACGGCCTATATGGAGGAGGCGGCCCGCTTCGACTGGCTGGCGGCGATGGACGGTGGGCGGGTGCTGGCCAGCGACACGCCCGAAGGCCTGCTGCAAAGCACGGGGGCGGCTTCGCTGGAGGCGGCCTTCATCCGGCTGCTGCCGGAAGACAAGCGCCGGGATTATCGGGCGGTCGAGATTCCGCCGCGGCCGGAAGACGATGGCGATACCGCGATCGAGGCCCGGGATCTGACCATGCGCTTCGGCGAGTTCACCGCGGTCGATCATGTGAACCTGCGTGTCCCACGGGGTGAGATCTTCGGTTTTCTCGGCTCCAACGGCTGCGGCAAGACCACGACGATGAAGATGCTGACCGGTCTCCTGCCGCCGAGCGAAGGCCGGGCCTGGCTGTTCGGACACGAGGTGGACCCGCACGACCTCGCGACCCGCCGCCGCGTCGGCTACATGTCGCAGTTCTTCTCACTCTATACCGAACTGACGGTGCGACAGAACCTGACGCTGCATGCCCGGCTGTTCCACGTGCCCGCTGCCGAGATTTCAGGGCGCGTGGACGAAATGGTTGAACGCTTCGATCTGACCACAGTGATTGACAGCTTGCCGGGCCGGCTGCCCCTCGGCCACCGCCAGCGCCTGTCGCTGGCAGTCGCCATGATCCATAAGCCCGAAATGCTGATTCTCGACGAGCCCACCTCAGGTGTCGACCCGGTGGCGCGCGACACCTTCTGGCGCATGCTGGTCGAGCTCTCGCGCCGCGACGGGGTGACCATCTTTATCTCCACCCACTTCATGAACGAGGCCGAACGCTGCGACCGCATTTCGCTGATGCATGCAGGTCGGGTACTGGTGACTGACGCGCCTGCCACCCTGGCAAGCAAACATGGCGAGAACAGCCTGGAAGAGGCTTTTATCACCTATCTGAAGGATGCCGAAGCGCAGAGCGCTGGCGAGGCACGCCAACCGGACGCAAGCACTTCGCTCGATTCAGTCGAGGCCTCGCCAAGTCATGTCGAACCACAGGGCTGGCGGCGCCGATTCGACCCCCGGCGCATGATCAGCTATGCCCGGCGCGAAGGGCTGGAGCTGCGCCGTGATCCCATCCGGTTGACGTTGGCCCTGCTCGGCAGCGTCATCCTGATGTTCGTGATGGGCTATGGGATCAGCCTCGATGTGGAGAATCTCACCTTCGCGGTGCTGGATCGCGACCAGACCACCGTCAGCCGCGATTATACGCTCAACCTCGCCGGCTCCCGGTACTTCATCGAGCGGGCTCCGATTACCGGTTATGCTGATCTCGACCGGCGAATGCGCGAAGGCGACATCAGTCTGGCGATCGAGATCCCGCCGGGCTTCGCGCGCGACATCGCACGGGGCCGGCGGGTCGAGATCGGCGCCTGGATCGACGGCGCCATGCCGACACGGGGAGAGACCATCCGCGGCTATGTGCAGGGGATTCATGCCCATTGGCTGGCGACCAAGGCGCGCGAGGCTGGGCACGGCGAGGCTTTGGCGGGGCTCGTGAATATCGAGACCCGGTTCCGCTACAACCCGGATGTCAAGAGCCTGGTGGCGATGGTGCCGGCGGTGATCCCGCTGCTGCTCATGCTGATCCCCTCCATGCTCGCGGCGCTCAGCGTGGTGCGCGAGAAGGAGCTCGGCTCGATCACCAACTTCTACGTCACGCCCACCACGCGGCTCGAGTTCCTGCTCGGCAAGCAGTTACCCTATATAGTGCTGTCCTTCCTGAGCTTTCTGTTGCTCACCCTGCTCGCTGTGACCGTCTTCGGCGTGCCGCTGAAGGGCAGCTTCCTGACCCTGGCGGCGGGTGCGTTGCTCTATGTCGGCGCCGCCACGGCCGTGGGGCTGCTGATTTCCACCTTCATGCGCAGCCAGATCGCGGCGATCTTCGGCACGGCGGTACTCACCATCCTGCCGGCGGTCAACTTCTCCGGCATGATCGATCCAGTCTCATCGCTGGAAGGAGCGGGCCGGCTGATCGGCCAGATCTACCCGACCGCCCATTTCCTTACCATTGCACGCGGCACCTTCTCGAAGGCGCTCGACTTCTCCGATCTGCAGGCGGCCTTCGTCCCGCTGGCGCTGGCCGTGCCGATCCTGATCGCGCTCGCCGCCGCGCTGCTCAAGAAGCAGGAGCGATAGTCCATGCGCCCGGCCAACATCCTTCATCTCGGAATCAAGGAGTTGCGCAGCCTGATGCGCGACCCGATCATGCTGGTGCTGATCGTCTATGCCTTCACCATTTCGGTCTACACGGCGGCAACGGCCATGCCGGAGACCCTCAACAAGGCGCCGATCGCGGTCGTCAACGAGGATCGCTCACCGCTGTCGTGGCGCATCGTCAGCGCCTTTTACCCGCCTTATTTCGTGACCCCCGAAATCATCGACCACGCGGAGATGGATGCCCGCATGGATGCCGGCCTGGCCACCTTCGCCCTGGATATTCCGCTGAACTTCCAGCGCGATCTGCTCGCCGGGCGCCAACCCACGATTCAGCTCAATGTGGACGCCACACGGATGAGCCAGGCGTTCACCGGCAGTGGATATATCCAGACCATCGTGAGCGACGAGGTGCGCGCTTTCGTGCAGCGTTATCGCGAGGTGCCAGCTCTGCCGGTCGATTTGGTGCTGCGCGCGCGCTTCAATCCCCAGCTCAACAAGTCATGGTTTGGCGCCGTCATGCAGGTCATCAACAACGTGACCATGCTCTCCATCGTGCTAACCGGCGCGGCGCTGATCCGCGAGCGCGAGCACGGCACGGTCGAGCATTTGCTGGTCATGCCGGTCACGCCATTCGAGATCATGACGAGCAAGGTGTGGGCGATGGGGCTGATCGTCCTTGCCGCCACTGCCACGGCACTCACCGTCGTCGTGCAGGGCTGGCTTTCCGTACCGATCCAGGGCTCGCTCGCGCTGTTCCTGGCCGGCACGGCGCTGCATCTGTTCGCGACCACCTCGATGGGCATTTTCCTCGGCACCGTCGCCCGCTCCATGCCGCAGTTCGCCTTGTTGCTGTTGCTGGTGCTGCTTCCGCTACAAATGCTCTCCGGCGCTTCGACGCCGCGCGAGAGCATGCCGGAGGCCGTCCAGTACATCATGCTCGCCGCGCCCAACACGCATTTTGTGATGTTGGCTCAGTCGATCCTGTACCGGGGCGCTGGCCTCACGGCGGTCTGGCCGCAGTTCGTCAGCCTGGCCCTGATCGGAACGGCATTGTTTGGTTTCGCGCTTGCGCGATTTCGGAAAACCATCGAGACCATGGGATGAGCAGAATGACGGCAGCCCCGATGCTCACCATAAATCCCGGAGTGATCCACCCGGGAAGGAGAATCGCCGCCATCCTGATCGGCATGCTTTTGCTCGCGCCCACGGCGGCCTTCGCCGCCGAGAAGGCGGAGAAGGGCATCCTCAGCCTGGTCCTGGAAAACGACCTGTTCTACAATACCGACCGGAATTACACCAACGGGGTGCGTGTATCCTGGTTGTCTGCCGAAGACAAAACTCCGGAGTGGGTGTTGCGCCTGGCCGACAAGTTCCCTTTGTTCCCTGTCGGCAAAGCCGTGCGGGCGAGCTACGCGGTCGGCCAGAACATGTATACTCCGGAGGACATCACTTTGCGGGACCCCCCGCTCGATGACCGCCCTTATGGCGGCTGGCTCTATGGTTCCGTTGGCTTAATCGCCGAAACCGGGCAACGTCTTGATCAACTCGAATTGACCGTGGGCATGGTAGGCCCCGCCTCGCTTGCTGAACAGACCCAGAAGCGCGTTCATTCATTCGTGAACGCGGATGAACCGCGAGGCTGGGACACCCAACTCAAGAACGAGCCAGGGTTCATCCTGGCCTATAGCCGCAGTTGGCGTAGTTTGGTTGCGGAATCACTGCTGGGCATTCCCTTCGACCTGACTCCGCATGCGGGTGGCGCCCTGGGCAACATATTCACCTACGCCAATGCCGGCTTAATGCTGCGCTACGGCAAAAACCTGCCGCTCGACTATGGCCCTCCCCGAATCCAGCCCAGCGTGCCGGGCTCAGGCTTTTTTATTCCTCGGCACGGTTTCGGCTGGTATCTGTTTGCAGGCATTGAGGGCCGGGCCGTCGCCCGCAACATCTTTCTTGACGGCAACACCTTTCGCGACAGCCGCAACGTAGACAAAGAACCGCTGGTGGGAGACCTCCAGTTCGGTATCGCTATTACCTGGCGGAACCTGCGTTTGGGTTATACCCATGTGCTCAGGACACGGGAGTTCAAAGGCCAGGGCGACCGCCGCGATGATTTCGGGGCGCTCAGCCTTTCACTACAACTTTGATAGTGCGCGTTACGAGTAATGGATCAGTTGGTTACTTCGCTATCCTGCCTGGTCTTTTTGAAGCCCGACTGACGGGCACACCAAAGTAGGCGAAATGACCTTGCACAACAGATCGTAGCCATCTCCATCTGGCAGGGGCTGCGGAAGAAAGAGGATGCGCTGGGAAACGAGATGGAGCAGGAACTGGACGTTCGCGCCATGCCCATCCGCCGTGCGGTCTTCTGGTTGGTGGTGGGGCTGGCGCTTTTAATTGTCAGCTCCCGTGTACTGGTCTGGGGCGCGGTGGAGATCGCCCATGGATTCGGAGTCAGCGATCTGATCATCGGCCTGACCGTGGTCGCGGTCGGCACCTCGTTGCCGGAACTGGCTTCATCAATCATTGCAGCCAGGAAAGGCGAACACGATATCGCTCTCGGTAATATTCTCGGCTCCAACCTGTTCAACACCCTGGCGGTGGTGGGGATCGCCGGTACGATTCACCCGCTGGCCGTTGGGCCGGAAGTCTTCAACCGGGACATGCTGGTGATGGCCGCACTGACCCTGTCGCTATTCGTGATCGGCTATGGATTCCGGGGACCAGGACGTATCAACCGCATCGAGGGCGCGGTGCTGTTGGTCTGTTACGTGGGCTATACGGCCTACCTGATCAGCACGGTTTTTGGCGGGCAGGCATAGGTCAATTCGATTCCGTTTTGGGAACCGAACCGGCGTCCGAAAACTGGATTCGAAGTTGTTGCTGCTCGACGCCAGGTATCCGGTTTTACTGCAAACCCGTCACCCTCGTCCGGTGCCGGGAAATCAGGGGAGAAAATCGTTTCTCTGGTCGGGTTGTTGGGAAGTGGTTGTGTAAGATGACTTCGGCGTTTATTATCAAGGAGTTACGAGGAGCGCGGGCTTTGAGACTGTTTTGCGGTAGGTCGGCGTTCCCTCCACCATTTAGAAAAGACAAACCCGTCTCTCTGGGGTCATTCTCCGGGGTGACGGGTTTTCTTTTTGCCCTTATATTCAAGGCCTTTGGCGTATTTAACATCTTTCAAAACCATTCTCCGGTCACCCGATTTTCTCTATTTTCCAGCCCTTCATTCTCTGTTTGGCCCCTGATTCTCCGTTTTGTACGGACCAAGTCCGATTCGCGTCCGGAAAGCTATATCCTTGCCTAACAGGGACTTACGCGAAATTGATTTTTTGGTGGTTGTGTTAAGTCCGCGCCCGGTGTTGCAACCGGACTTATTTTTCGAACTCACCATGCACCAAACGAAAAGGAAGCAGAATCAATCCGGATTTCCTCTTCAATGAAAAATGCTGCAAAGATAATAGCGAAGGCTCATCTATAAATATCCTAAGATGGGCGTGTATGTGAAATAATTTTAGCTGGTTATCAACAATAGATTACATGCAGTCAACTTTTCTATTTACAACTCCAGTAACATAGGGCGAAACTTTGTATCAGTTGCAACAGACAAAAAGGTTCGGTTACGATATCGGATGATTAAATAAATCCATTTTAATCCGAATCGAGGTAAAGAATGGCATGTTTGTGTGAACAAATCGCCGGTAATGATATCGACCTATCGCCAATCTGCATCGGTCACCTGTGGGTATTCCAGAATCTCGCAGCAGAGGAAATTGAAGCGCTTAGCCGTGAAGCATTACGGAAAAAATCGGAAACAGGTCAATCGCTGTTTCTGCAGGGAGACCCGACCAACGAAATGTTTCTAATAAAAGGTGGGCGCGTCAAGCTTTCTAAAGTGCTCGAAGACGGCACCGAACTGACGCTGGATATCCGCAAGGCCGGTGATTTTGTCGGTGAAAACATGTTTTCGGAAGAAAGCCAATACCCAGTCAGTGCCTATTGTCTTGAAGATACCCTGACTTGTGGCTTCAGCCGAAACCAATTTGAAAAGTTGGTTTTGCAACACCCGAAGATCGGATTGCAGATTATTAAGAACCTGAGCGAAAGGATTACCTGGTTAACGAGACGCGTGGGTAGTCTGGCGGTCACGAATATTGAAGACCGGCTCTACCGCGTACTCATCACGGTCGCCAAAGAGCATGGGACGATTAGTCCGCAAGGAATCGTTATCCAGTTCCCTTTAACCCATGAGGATCTGAGCTTTTTAACCGGCGCACACCGTGTCAGTATAACCCGTGCCATGCAGGCGCTTAAGAAAGCGGGCAAAATCATCCATAAGGACAAGCGGCTCATCCTGCCTGCAATGAAAACAGCTTAGTCACCTCTCCCCGCCTTTTTTTTTGAATCATGTAACAGTTGCTACAGACATTTGCCCTTAGGACTCCTATGGTGCAGCTAAATTCAACCCCACCAGTAAGGAGCAACATTCATGAAACCCCAAATTATCGGAATTTCGGGAAGTCCCATAAAAAATAGCAACACGGATCGTTTGATCCGGTCAGTACTTGAAAGCAGCAATCTATCTTCCGAGTTTGTTAAACTCAGCAAGATTAACGTGCGTCCTTGCATCGCCTGCCTCGGGTGTAAAAAGGACAACATCTGCAAGGTTAAGGATGACTTTCCCGAATTGGCCGAAAAAGTTCGTCATGCCGGTGCTGTTGTTGTTGGCGGATATTCGCCCTATGGCGCGGTCGATGGGTTTACAAAGGCATTTCTGGAACGTCTGTTTTCATTGAGGCATCAAAACGGCCTCAACAAAGGTAAGCTGGCGGTTGTAGTGACCACGGGTATCGGGCGTGGTGCCCCCGGTCTGGAGGAGGCAAGCAATCAGATCGCCCATGCCTTGAATCTGGAGGGTATGAATGTGCTTGGACAGCTGAAGGTGACCGGCAATCCGGAATGCATGGTTTGCGGCTTCGGCCAGACCTGTCCGATGAGCGCACTGCCCTGGATTTTTGGTGATGACACCGAGGTAACTCCTGAAAAATTCAGTAATGTGGAAGATCAAACAGAAATCTGGGAAAAAGCCAAGGTGTTGGGGCAGGAGATCGCTCGCAAGCTTGGCGATCAGATGCGGATGTAAACCCCAAATAGTCTCTCATCCACATTGTAACCATTAGAGAGGAGGTGATTTTAATGCCAAAGTGTGGAATCTGTGGCGGTGACGCCCCCAAACAGCCGTGTATCACGGAGGATGGCAAATGTGATCTTTGCGGTCGCAAGGTCGTTCTCGAAGAGGAAAAGAAGAAAGAAAAAAAAGATTGATATCATCTGTTTTACCATTATGAGCATCAGAAAAATCCATTTCGTTGGAATTCAGGTGCTCATTTTTTTGAAACTCGGCGTGTGTGTCGGATCCTCACGGAATGATTTTTTTTGTATATTCAGAATTCGGAAAACAGCGATAAAATACAAATCAAGCATTCGTCCCATCAAATCCGAAAAGGGCGCGTTGCTCGCTCCACTCTTCCGAAAAGGACCGGGTCAATCTGGCCAGCGAAAGCCCGTCTCGTTCCTCTCCATTGATGATGGCTTCGACGATGTCTGGTGCCAATGTAGTCAATTTTAGAATACGCGTTACATAGGAGCCGTCGACCTCCAAACTACGAGCCAGTTCACTGATCGATTTGACCTGCCCGCTCTCGAGGATTTCTACCCAAGAAAAGGCCCGCGCCAGGGCCTGGACGATAGCCGCCTGAATTGGTTCTGCGGCGGCTGATGAATGCGGCTATCCATACTGTTCCGACGTACTGCAGAAGTGAGGAATGCCCGGTTCATTTCTCGCTTTTCGGTTTTTGGCCGACACCACTATATATTGTGGTGAGCCGTTTATTTAAAAATGGAGGAAAAATTATCTTTACATATGTGCCGGCTGTAAAATCGTAGAGTAATCACACGCAATTTGGACTTCCGAAAATCTGTAGGTACAATACCAGGCTCAAATTGAGACGCAATCAATTCAACAGACCGTTACCGTGAGATAATCACCGGCTTATTTGGAGGGCTAAATTTTCATGTAACATACAATTTAATTGTAAAATTCCACGAAAACACCCTAAACACCTTAACACCTGCTCAAAGATCACCAACAACCGATTGAATATATGCCATTTATTTCCAAAAATAGGTGTTTACCCCCTGCCTGAACACCTATAAACACCCTAAACACCGTATAAATCTATCCTTTCGCAGCAAGAAACCACGCCATTTCCACTCCATGATCCATCATATCTTCGTCTATCCATATATATAAATCATTGAACCACCCAATCCACCCCTGTTTATCAACCCAACCAAGGAGGCAAATCCATGATCAATCAACTGATCCTGATTGGTAATCTCGGGAAAGACCCAGAATCTTTTTTCGGGAGCGAAGGGAACCAAATCACATCATACCCTCTTGCATTCAAATCGGGACGCGAAAAAACCAGCTGGATCAAATGTGTCTGTTTCGACAACAACGCCGAGGTCGCTGAAAAATATCTCCATACGGGCGCCCGTGTATGTGTTGTTGGGTATCTTCAGCAAACAAAGTGGAAAACCAACGATGGCGAAAACCGAAGCAGTTTCGAGATGATTGTAAACAAGATTGAATTCATCAAGACAGACGGCAGGGGATTTGGCGACAACCCAGCCGATGATATCCCCATCTGAACCACAAGGAGGGCGATGAAAACAAGAACCGTTGAACTGATCATCGCAATAGGACTTGAGCTACTCGACTGGCTCAAAATCATACTCACGGAGAAACGGAGGAACCATGACGGCAAAAGAGATACAGAAAAGAAACCAGAAGGCGGAACAACTTAAAGTGCTGCAAAGCGATGACGGCCAATACTTCGTTGAAAGCAGCGAGGGCAAGATTTTATACAACGTGATCATCAGCGATGCCGGAGATAGCTGCACCTGCGGAGACTATGCCCGCAATGTGAAAAAGTCACCCGATTTTAAATGCAAACACATCCTTGCCGTATACAACGCCATTCCCCAAAAACAGGTCGAAGGGGCCACATTTCTGGAACGGCAAGCTCCAAAACTGGATGAACGCTGGATCACCAAGATCGAGGGAAAGGAATTTGTCAAATATCCGGGCCTGCTCGATCTGGGACATCAAAAGGGCATATCCAGCATCGAAGTAGAAATCGTTCAGATGCCCACCGGGGACAATGGACATTTTGCTGTGTGTCGGGCAACCGTGATGTCAAAGCTGGGTGAGACCTATTCGGACATCGGAGACGCAAATCCCTCCAATTGCTCAAGCAAGGTGTCCAAGCATCTGCTCAGGATGGCCAGCACCCGTGCCATTGCAAGAGCGCTGAGGTCCTATACCAATGTGGGGATGACCGCTTTGGAAGAGCTTGCTGACATCAATGAAGCCATCAACGAAGGGGGAAATCATGAGCATCCTAAAGCGCAATCCAGACCGGCGAAAAAGGCTCCTTCAAAGGCGCCGAAAAAGAGTGCAGCTGAAGATGAAAAACAAATCCAGGACGCAGCGCAAGTGGCTTCTGCCGTGGAAAACCAAAATCAACCGGAGCCTTCTTCAAACACTGCTTCAAAGAGTCCTGCCCGTGCTGGAATGAGTGAGGCACAACGCCGTGCCATATTCAATCTGTCCAGACGCCGGGGAATCAGCGTGGAAGAGATCGAGTGCATGGTTGAAGAATCCTATGGTGTCACGCTCGACAACCTAACGAGCAGCGATGCTTCGGCGTTCATCCGGCAACTGCAGACGGCTGCCTAACCTAAAGATAGCAGATCCTTAACGTATGCCATTTTAAAGGCGATAGGCAGATCCTAACTCGCGCCAACCGGATGCCTATCGCCTTCGTAATTTAAAAAAAGCGCAGCAACTGCGTTTTTAGGATGCCTATGAGGAGGAACTGATAATGGTTTTAAGTGAGCTCAGGCAAACGCCGCACCTATCGGCATCGAGCATCAATGAGTATGTGGAGTGCTCGTTGCTGTATAAATTCGGGCGCATCGATAAACTGCCCATGGAATTTAAATCCGATGCCCTTGAGTTTGGCACCTGCATTCATCGGGTGCTTGAAGAGTATTACAGCGCAAGAATGATCGGTGATCGGATGCTGTTAAAGGACGTTCATGAGTTTTTCGTTTTCAAATGGTTGGAGATTGCCAAGGGACGCACCGATATCAAATATGCCGATGGCAAGGATTACAACTCCTACCTGATGTACGGACGAGACCTTCTCACAGCATGGTACAACAAACTTCCCGATGACGATTTTACCATCCTGGCCATAGAAGAGGCATTCAGTTTCAATCTGCCGGGTATCGATATTCCCATCATCGGCGCAATGGATCTGGTCGAACAGGACAATTCCGGCACCATCATCATTACCGATTTCAAGACATCTGGTCGGGCCTATTCAAAGGATGAGGTGGACAGCAATCAACAACTGACCATGTATCAGATCGCCGCCAAGCAAAATGGATACGCCGATCATGAGATCCTGCTGCGCTTCGACACCTTGATAAAAACGAAAGTACCTCGTTGTGAACAGTATTGGACTACCCGTACAGAGCTTGATGAACGGCGCCTGATCAAAAAGGCCAGGCAGGTGTGGGATGGGATATCAAAGGAAGTGTTCGTGCCCAACGATACCAGCTGGAAGTGCAAAGGGTGCGCCTACAAACAGGCCTGTGACGCTTATCTGGAAGGAGAAGAGTATGACCAAGCGAGCCATCCATGACGTTCAATCGTTTTTAACGTTCATGCAGTCAGACGGGGACCGGGTCTATCAAATTGTGAATGTGGAGTTGTTGCTAAGACGCCATCCACCCGAGGCGGTCGTGTCATTTTTGCAGGAACTTCATAAAGATTACGGCAAGGCGCTATCCAAACTGATCCAGGAGGACAAGACCAGTTCCCAGATCAATGAGCTGGTGGCCAAGCGCTTCCGCATCAAGATGGCCATCAACACGATTCGCAACCTTGAAAAGGAGGATCAGGCAGCATGAGCGAATTAAATCCCAAACAACAAGAGGCTGCCCAGTTCAAAGAGGGTATCGCCGCTGTGATCGCAGTGCCTGGAAGCGGTAAGACACGCACCATGATGGAACGAATCGGGATCCTTGTCACTGAATACGGCATTGCTCCCGAGCATATCCTGGGGTTGACCTTTACCAGGAACGCCGCCGACGAAATGAGATCACGCCTGGTGCCGGTATTGGGAGAGATGTCGTCACGGGTCCGATTGTCCACCATCCATTCGTTTTGTCTGCATCTGCTCAAAGTCGAGGGCAAAGTCTTTGAAATCCTTTCTGGCAAAGAGCAGTTGGTGTTTATCAAAAACGTCATGAAAGGCCTTAAGGTAAAGGATTTGACTGTGGGCACCGTGCTGCGTGAAATCTCTTTGGCCAAAAACAACATCATCGATCCGGTAGAGTTTAAAGCGCTGTTTGAAGGCGACAAGACCATGATGCGCATTGCCGAGATCTATCAGGCATACGATGAAGCCAAGGAACACAAACTGCTGCTCGATTTTGATGACCTGCTGCTTGAAACCTACTTCCTGCTGCGGGATAACGATGAAGTACGAGCGAAATACCAGGGAAGCTTCCAGTCCATACTGGTCGATGAATTCCAGGACACCAACCCGGTGCAGTTCGAGTTGTTGCGGCTGTTGATTCGGGAAAATGGCAATCCTGACGCTTCGAGTTTCTGGGTGGCCGGCGATGATCATCAGGCGATCTATTCCTTCACTGGTGCATCCGTTGGCAATATCCTCAACTTTCAGTCCATGTTTCCAGGTTCCCGTCAGTTCATTCTCGACTTGAACTATCGTTCCACACCTCAGATCCTGCGTGCCTGTCAGAACCTGATCCGTCACAACGTCAAGCAGATCCACAAGGAATTAAAGACCGACAACGCCGATGGAGATGATGTCGTTGTCCTCGAAGCATCCAACGAAGAGACTGAAGCCATGGGCGTGGTCAATGAAATCGTGGATCTTATCGAGCGCCGCGGATATCAATACAGTGACGTTGCCGTATTGTATCGAGCAAACTTCCAGAGTCGCTATGTGGAAGAGGCCTTTTTGCAAAACAAGATCCCGTATCACATTCAAAGCGGCCGGACCTTTTATGATCGTTACGAGGTCAAGTGTTTGCTCGACTATCTGCGGGTGATCCATGCCCCTGACAGCGATGAAGCAGACGAGGCGCTGCTCAATATCCTCAATGTGCCGGTCCGCTATG
This sequence comes from Desulfatitalea tepidiphila, assembly GCF_001293685.1. Lineage (NCBI taxonomy): Bacteria > Pseudomonadati > Thermodesulfobacteriota > Desulfobacteria > Desulfobacterales > Desulfosarcinaceae > Desulfatitalea > Desulfatitalea tepidiphila. The sequence continues at coordinate 25,053 of NZ_BCAG01000003.1, forward strand.
TGAGCAACCAGGTCAAGGACCAATTAAAAGATTACTGCCGAAAGCGGGGGATTCATCTGTATGCGGGATTGAAATCCATGATCATCACGGTGCCGTTCGTCCGCAAGCTGGTTAAAGAGATGGTGGCATTCATGGATCCGTTAATAGAGCAATCAGAATCTCTGGAACCGGTGCAGGTCATACAGAAGATTCGCATCATCTGGGACTATGATCGTTTTATCGTGGACGAAGACATTCCCAGCCCCGATGACATCAAGATTTCAAACATCAACCAATTGCAATTAGCGGCTGCCCGTTATTCAAACATTGCCGCCTTTCTCGAATATGCCGACAGCTTCACGGACGAGACAGTGGGTGACGACAAGGAGGGCGTGAGTTTAATGACCGTGCATAAGGCAAAGGGATTGGAGTTTGCCGTGGTGTTCGTGATTGGTCTGGTCGAGGGACTGATGCCCAGCGGTAAAGGAAACCTTGAAGAAGAAAGGCGCATATGTTTTGTCGCCATCTCAAGGGCCATGAAACTGCTGTTTGTGTCATACCCGTTGCATTATTTGGGGCAACCAGCCAAAAAGTCCATGTTCCTGGATGAAATGCTCGGCAAGCGTGACGTCGACCTGCATCAATCCGCCGCTTAAAACCCCGCACAACCGCTACAGCACCCGTTCTCTCTATACCCCATATCGATTCACACTTTATATAAAAGGAGGTCCAATCGTGGATTTTCAGCTGATTCATTTCAGAGACGCAGACAAGATCATCGAGCAAAAGGCAATGGTCTCGGATGTGGCCATGACCATGGAATACGTCTTTACCGCCCTGCAAGGATCGCTTTATCGAAAAGAGTTGCTACGACTGGCTCTGGATGAAATGGGATGGCGTGTAAGTGGATGTCTCAACGTCATCGCCGGCCGCCGTTACCAATACAAGGGATTCAAGCACGGTGTGGCCATCGACGGGCATTTTAGCGCCTACGAATACATCCTGGAGGGCCTGATGCGACTTCAGGTCGGCTATGACAAGGGCAACATCGAAGCAGGGATCCTCATGTTGACAGCCAAACGAAGTGAAAAAAGTCCTTATGGGGATACCGTGAGCATGGTCAAAGAGGACGTGGATTCGCTTTATCCGACCATATCCATGCCCGTATCGATATGCCTGTTTGATTTGGGAGAACCTGATCTGCCCGAATAGATGGAGGTGATGACATGGCTTACCCATTTGAAAAGATGACGACCCGTAAGTTGAGAAGCAAACTGCATGAAAAATGCAAACGGGATCGTTGTCATTGTGAAAACTTTGACCGTTCAGAAGCAAACCCATTGAACATCAACTCCCGCAGATCCAATCCCACCCATTGCAAAATCGACAAGATCCAATCCAGTCGGTAACCATCACCATCAATCAATAAATTCAAATTTTCCGGAAGCCACCCGTCCGCTTACATGGATACGCACCCTGTAGAGTCGTCAGGGAAAATATAATGCGTCAGGTGGTGAAAGGCGCATCTTTCGGAAATCAACCCTTAAAGGAGAATCGTATGAAACCCAATTTGACCACCCTTGGCAAAGTGTTCGACCGCGTGGATGCAATGTCTGAAAACTGTTTCGATCAGAACATCGCCGTGCCGGACATATCGTTTGATAATCTGGACATCGTTCGCATTGCAGGTGAACCCCATCCGCTAAGACCTGTGGCGCAACGATCCATATCCAATCGTCTGGGGATCCCATACCCCTATTTGACCCGATGTCCTGCCGATGTGCAGGCGATGAATTTGAATCACTGGATCAAGCATGAGAAAAATGACCAGTTGCTGTTCCGTTTCGATGGACAGGAGGTGCGGGCAGTCTTTACCACCAAGTATATTCCCGTGGACAATTTTGAAGTGATGGAGCGCCTGGACTCTCTGGGATACAAACCGGAAACTCCGGTTCAATGTCATCTCGATACAGAGTTCATGTCATTGAGCATCCCTGATGGACAGAAAGCGTTCGACATTAATGGAGACAAATTCAAACCAGGCATATCGATATCGAATTCTGAGGTGGGTCTGGCATCACTTTCCATTGCGGCGTTTGTGTTGAGACTGGTCTGCACAAACGGTCTGGTAGCAAAGTCGGATGTCTCTGCGTCATATCGGCATGTGAGCACCAAGATCTTGAGTGAGTTTCCAATCGTGATGGACAAGGTATCGCTGGAGTTGGGTGCTCAGCGGGAACAGTTCCGGCTGTCGTTGGAATCTCGGGTTGAGAATGCCGAATTGACCCTGGCCAGCTTCAATCGTCAGTTTGCGTTAAATGGTGGTGAGAAGGACGCTGTGGAATGGGCATGGCCTCAGGAAGCGGGAGAGACCATGTTCAATGTGGTCAACACGTATACCAGAGCCGCACAGATGGAGGGATTGGCGGCCGAATCGAGTTTTCGTCTGTCGCGGGTTGGCGGGAATATATTGGGGATGTTGAACTGATGAGGGAGCTGCAGTTCGTTTTCTGAGATGTGGGATGTGGCCCGGTGGGTTTGGAGGGGACACCGGGCCAAGTTCCTATCTTCGCTGTCTTTTTGAACAGCTTCCGATTGGCAAAGACCCAAGCGAATATCGCGCCCTGCTGCCTCAAAACATTGATCTATATTTAAACAGTGTTTCCCTCGTAGCCGGAGGGAAATTTTTTGACCCTTACTCTTTAAAAATTCCAACCCAAATGCGATGATCAACATAAATTATCGATCTTGAAAATACGTCACCGACTTTTTCCCCGGTCGCTAAATTAATGGACCTCCCCAAGATAAGCTTCTGGGATTAAACTATTGTCCTGAATATTATCACAGAAAGTACCGAGGTTTTAAAAGAGCTTAAAATTAAGTAAATGCCCAACCAAATCAAAATAATTTTGAATGGGGCATTCATTTTTCATTAACAGCTCTAAAACGTCTTCCTTTTTCTTTTCACCATCCCCTTTTGAATTTGTATATTCAAGGCCGCCATAAAAATACTCAAAGCTTTCGTTATCCTTGTAAATAGAAAATTGAAGTATTGCCATCACGCGGGACACCTTTTGAATCTCATCTCTATTACGACTTCTAAGCTTAGATATTTCTTGGGCGTCGTTAGTATTAAAATAAGTTTCATTATTAATCATATCATAACAATAATCATGAATTTTATCTAAATGCATTGTAACCTTTGCTTCAACTATCTTTTGTTTTTGGGGTGTTTCAAATGAAGTCCATTCTACTTCTTTTACGAATTGATTTCCTTCGATACCATCTCCAACAGACTTCGTTCTGTCGAAATTGAGAACTCCATTCTTCACTTTATCAATTGCGCTTGTACCACAAGCAGATATGAATGAAGTTAATAGAATTAACAACATTAGTTTGGTCTTAATCGAAAACATTTTTGCCCCCTTTCACTTTTTCGCCCTTATCAAAATCAGTTTAGTTCTTTGGGATGTCTCCAATAATCGTAATATCCAACATAACAGCTTCCTTTTTCGGCAATGATGTATTTGAATATCGACATACAAAAATATTTCTTTAATCTAAATTCCGAAAAAGCATTTAGGTTTGCCTTCGGCCTTGGTATATTAATAATGACTCAACTTTCGGAAATGGATTGAGAAGACGAAAATATGGTCTATGGCACTTATTTCATGAAGAAATAAAATGAAGAGCCCTGTCTTTTGATTTATAGTTGATTTTCCATTTTTCATAATAATATCAAATAGAAAAAGCTCGAACGGGCCATATCAGCATTGCCTCCCAATCGCAAGACCCTGTTTATGTTCAAAGCAAAATCGATGACTCCTTTGGCCGTTTTTAAAATCGCAACGCTCATGCACCGATGTGGAGTGCGCAAACACCACGGCCATAGTGTTCACTCTTTGACAAAAGCCATATTCACACTGCCCTTTGTCGGTAAGAACTTCCTCCGCGGCATCGTGCTCAACAGCGAATTGCCTTTCGGCAAAGACGCCGCCTACGAATTACTCAAGGGCGAGACCTACAATTTGCGCCGTTTGCTTATCGCCCTGGGCCTGCGGCTGTTTGGTGTTTTTAACCGCCTTCCCAGCGATGAACGCGAATCGGCGTTTATCATTGATGAGCCCGTATGTCCGTTCCCGCTCCAAGTGGGTGGAGCCGCTCTCGCGTGTCTGGGATCACAGCACCGGCCGCTACTTGAAAGGCTTTCGGATGCTCACCATCTGCTGGTCGGTCAGAGAAACTCCTCTGTGCCGGCCATGAATCATGTTGCCCCTTGGCCTGGGCGTCGGGTACGCCGTTTATCGGGTGGTGAGATGGATGATTTAAGCAGGTCCCTGCCGCCCAAATTGGCATGATCCTGTGTGAGAATCCGTGTGAGAAAAAGTTTCCAAAACTGACCAAAATATGGAAAATTTACAAAAATGTAGGAAATATATATCCAATGGTTTCAATATGTTGTTATAAAATTAGGAGGTTAGGAAACTCAGAGGTCTTGCCTGAAAATCCCCGTGTCGGCAGTTCGATTCTGTCCCTCGGCACCATAAAAATCAGGGGTTTACAGCGTTAGCTGTAACCCCTGTTTTTTTCTGTGTGAGAATCCGAGCGAGACTTTTTTCTGGCCCGTTCGAAAACGGCGATGGCATCGCGTTCCATATCCCCAATGCTGTGAAGATAGATTTCAGTGGTTTTGCGATTCTCATGCCCCAGGATTCTTTGAATGGCGCCGAGTGGCACATTGCTGCCATCCATTAATGAAGCGCCGGCATGTCTTAGCGGATGAAACCTGAAATATCGCACGCCAGCTTTTTCACATAGTCGTTTCATAAGCTTTTTACGATCGTCAAATGGCCCTTCCACAAAGCAACCGTTTTTGCGGCTCCAATATCGGTGCCAAAAGACCCAAGGCTTGCTTGCATCCCGTTTGTCGTAGCGACTTTTCAAGACCTCGTAAAGCTTCTGGGTCATAGGAATCTTGCGAGGTGTCAGGTGGCCGCCTTGTTTTTTTCGAGTGTACAAAATGACGAAACGGGCATCCAGATTCACATCTTCCCAACGCAGACGGTTAATTTCACCTACCCTGGCCATAGTTTTTCGAATGGTCCATAAGTAATCCTGCGTTTCAGGGTCGTCTCGGACTGTATCTGATAATGAAAAACTGCCACTTACTCAATTGCCATCCAAAGAGCGCGTCTTAGCCCATACCTTCTGGACCGTTTATTTCAATTCGTTCAATGAAGCGTTTTAAAAGCCCTGGGAAGCATTCGATGACGAGATTATGGAGACGAACGACTGGGGTCACACCATCTATATTGATTGCTGCTTTTACGGAGAAATACAACTGTATTGGGATAACAAAGGGGTGCGGTATGTGATTAAACAAGAAGACGATAACCATGAATATTTGAAACGAGTCTTGGATCTTAAGATGGTTGAGCTTGCAGCTATAGAAAATTAAGGGCCGTTCCACGCTCATATCGAACGGCCCCTTCCATTTATAACCGTTATAAGTTAGACCCATCCAGGTCAAAAAACTCCTCAGGCACCTCACGAGTATACCACGTATGCCCACAACCGCCCCATTGGACCGTTTACGTTTGCCGGTCCTTGATACATCTGGTACATTGAGAAACGTGATGATGAAGATCAAACTTAAATATGGGGGCGATTATGATTTCAGTGGACAAGGAGAAATGTAACCGTGACGGGATCTGTATCGCTGAATGTCCGGCGCAAGTATTGGAAATTATCAAAGAGGGTGATTTCCCGACGCCCACAGTCGATTTCAATGCCATCTGTCTGAAATGCGGGCATTGCGTGGCGGTTTGCCCTACCGGTGCCTTTTCATTGGAATGGCTTTCATCAGAGGAATGTCCTCCGATAAGACGCAATCTGGATCTTACTCCCGAACAAGCAGAGCAATTCCTTCGATCGCGCCGCTCCATACGGATTTTCAAAGACGAGCCGGTCCCCCGAGAGAAACTTGAAAAGCTTATTCAGGTTGCCTGCCATGCCCCTTCTGCGAAAAACTACCAACCCTGGCACTGGATCGTTGTGGAAAATCCGGCACAAGTCGCCAAACTGGATGACATGATAGTGGATTGGATGAAATACAGAATTAAATCCGAGCCGGAGTTAGCGGAAAGGTTGAAGCTGCCTCGAATCGTGAAACTTTGGGAGGGGGGGCTGTATAAGACCTTGCGAAATGCCCCGCATCTTTTCATCGTTCACGTAGAGAGTGATTGGGCTTATGGTGTCGAGGATACCGCTTTGGCTCTGAGTTACGTTGAATTGTTCGCAGGAACCCTCGGTCTGGGCGCCACATGGTCGGGCTATTTTTATTCCGCTTACAACAACTATGCTCCTTTGGCCGAGGCGGTGCCCATTCCGGAAAACCACAAAGTGGTAGGTGCGATGATGATCGGCAAACCAAAATTCAAGTATCAACGGTTACCCAAACGTAACGAACCGCGCATTGAATGGCGTTAAGGTTCAGCTGGTATCTTACAGTATTGGAGTTCGTTTGCCCAGGTTTCCGGTTAAGATCTGAACCTGAAAAGAATTTGACATTCTTAGTTTTTTTACCGGTCAGAACTGATTACAATCCTTCTTCTGGACACTCATAGGTGTAGCCATGGAAAGTTTAAATACGAGTAGAGTGGCCATTGTCAATACAGCGGATCGCCAAACTGGTGTCGCTGCGTCGATCCGTGCGCTGGACATAAATCCGGTAAAAAACAAGAATGTGCTGATCAAGCCTAATTTCAACACTGCGGATCCAACCCCGGGATCCACGCACAACGATACCCTGGCGGCCCTCGTGGAAGAGATATGGAAGCTGGGTGCCAAAGCGGTTACACTCGGTGAGCGCAGCTATCCGCCAACCCGCGAGGTCATGGAGCAAAAAGGGGTCATTGCGCTGTTGGAAAAGCTGGATGTCCGATTGATCGATTTCGACAGCCTGGCTGAAAAAGACTGGGTCAAGATTGATTTAAAGGATTCACACTGGGAAGACGGCTTCCGGGTAGCCCGGCCAATCCTTGAAAGCGAGTGCCTTATAACTACTTGCTGTCTGAAAACCCATCAGTACGGGGGAATTTTTACCTTGTCCCTGAAAAACCATGTGGGAGTAGTCCCCACTACCCGCCATGGCTATAATTACATGCGAGAACTCCACTCATCGCCCCACCAGCGTAAGTTGATTGCAGAAATAAACGTCCCCTTCAAGCCCGCTCTGGTTGTCCTGGACGGGGTAGAAGCATTTGTGGACGGCGGACCGGCAACCGGGAAACGCGCCAATGGCAATGTTTTCGTCGCATCTACGGATCGGGTGGCAGTTGATGCCGTCGGCGTGGCGATTTTAAAATCGTTGGGAAGCAACGAATCCATAATGAAACCGAAGATATTTGAGCAGGAACAAATTGCGAGAGCATCGGAACTGGGGCTTGGCGCATCATCGCCTTCCCACATTGAGGTGATGGCCGCTGATGAGTACAGCCGTGAATACAGGGATAGGGTGGCTGCCATTTTAGACCAGGGTTGAGGCGATTGAAACCGAAGTGTCTCTTGAACCGATCACTTGTGTTTAAATAGGTGAATAAATGGAGCTTCGAGAAGCTATTGCGGAAGATCAAGCATCCGGATTACCCTCTCTTACTCTTTTGATATGACCGATGGTCTGAAGTCCCCGCTTCTCAATATCCTTTTCTATCAGGCGATCCCCAGCGGTTTAAAGGCCTGCTTTTGATTGTTCTAAAAAATTGGAGTTGAGATTGGATTGGTTTTTGCGCAGTTTACTGCGTATTTTTAATCAATAAAGGCTATGCTCACCTCAAAACTTTCTCAAAATCCTCCCGTAAAACCATCTGGTAATATTCTGTGTTATGTTGACGAACTGTTGACTAAATTCCCACCGCACAGTCTCAAAATATCCCAAGTCGTTCTTATTACGATATAAGCTACTCATCAAACTCCAACGTACCATGTTCGACGTCATCATGATTCTTGACCTTAGATTGCTCTATAGCCAAGCAATAAAAACCCAAGGGGATTCTTCAACTGTGTCTGCTTCAATTGCCTTGATGGCTTTTCATATGATAAGACTCTGAACATGCTTAGCAAAACCATAACAAATTGCCCTGGGTGCCTTCCATCGTGTTATTGTTCGAGGCTTTGAGCGAATAGTGATACTTCCTACAGCTCAGTGTTGAATGAATAAATTCATAATTCGGAGGAGACATGGCCGATCTTAACTTGGCAGATACTATCGATGTTTTGGTGAACCAAAAGGAAGCTGAGGTGATCAACATCCGCCGTGATATCCATATGCATCCGGAAGTTTCAGGAAAAGAAGAACGAACTTCGGGTATTGTGGCCGAGTATCTCGAAAAACACGACATCGAGGTACAGCGTTGCAAAAATAGTTTCGGAGTCGTTGGCAGGTTGAAAGGAAGCAAACCTGGACCAATCATCGCTTTGAGAGCCGACATGGATGCTCTACCAATACGGGAAAAAACAGGGTTGCCATATGCATCCAAAATTGATGGCCAAATGCATGCCTGCGGTCATGATGTTCATACGGCAGTTCTGATGGGTACCGCATCGGTGCTGTCCACCGTGAGAGATAAGCTTAATGGTACCGCAATTTTTCTGTTTCAACCATCGGAAGAATTTTTTCCTGGAGGCGCTCTGGGACTAATTGAGGAAGGCGGTATCGACAATCCCAAACCCAATGCCATTTTTGCCCTACACACTAGTCCGATCCCCCTTGGGAAAATCGCCATTTCCCCCGGACCGGTGATTGGCTCGGTCAGCTCACTGAGTTTACGTATTTTTGGCCGTGGCGGCCATTTTTCGGCACCTCACTTGGCAGTGGATCCTATTCTGGTTTCATCGAATGTGGTCGTTGCCTTAAGTTCCATGGTGCCGCGCCGAGTGAACCCTATGGAAAATGCTGTGCTTACATTCGGTATGATCGAGGGGGGAACCAGGGATAACATAATCGGTGACATGGTGGTTCTTAGAGGGAACATCGGATCTTTGAACGAATCGCTTTGTGTGAAACTGATGGAGGATCTGGAAAAGACAGTCAAAGGTATTACTGAAGGTATGGGAGCAACCTATAAACTAAGGTATATTCATGGCTATCCGACGGTCCGCAACGATCCGCATCAAACGACCTATGTCCGGGATGTTGCAACGCGGGTGATCGGAGAGTCCAACGTTGTCCCATGTACACCCTCACTTGGTGGCGAAGACATGTCATACTTTCTAAATAAAATTCCGGGCGCCTTTTTTTTCCTTGGAGTACACGATCCTGATAGCGACCAGCCGCCCGTCATTAACCATGATCCAGCTTTCGCACCTGACGAACGGGCCATTGCCATCGGCATGAGACTGATGTCCCGTTTGGTAACAGATGCTGCTGACTAGCCTTGCGATGTATGTCGATTGCACGGTGAGAGAGTAGACACCGATCAACTCAAGACCGCTTATCAAATACTTTCGGCAATCATAAAATAGTCGGCCTGTCTAAGTAGGGCTTCCTGAACAAATCACACAGCTCCGTGGAAGGCCGGATATCTGGTTACTGTTCGACAAAATGAACCGATTCCAAGTCTATGGATCGGATTGTGCTCTTTGAAAAACAGACACAAAAAGATGGCAGCCAGCCACTTCTCGAGGTTCATTACCAGGAAGCACAGCGCAATGGCCGTCTCGCTTGTCGACGATAGCTTCATCATTATCCGATTGATCCCATATCGTCGCTTGGCCTGGCCGAACTTGCCTTCGATCGGGATTCGCTCCCGCTCATCCTGGCGGGCCAAAGCAATCTCGGCCTTCAAACGCGCTGCATTTTCCGGTGTCATATTCGGTGGTCGGCCCAGCCGAGGACCCGAAAGGCGTATGCCATGCTTTCTGTAATATCGCAGATTTTCCCTGGTTCGATAAATGCGGTCGGCGTGCACCGATTCCGGATATACGCCAAATCGCCGCTTGTAAGCCTCGACTTGGGCCTGTAGATCCTGGCATTCATTGAAGTTGTCCCAGCTGGTGCGGTCAACGAAGGCAAATCCGCCTGCCATGCTCACCGACAGCTTGGCCCCGAACTCGGTATCGCTTCCAGCCTTGCCGCGTTTGATCGGTCGCACATGCGGCTGGCTGATGCTCACGATTCGATCATCGACCCCGCGGCTGCGCTGATCGTACATCAACTGCTGCTGGCGGTATACTTCGCCGATCACCAGAAGATCACGATACTGCTTTTTGCTCAATACCGTCAGGTTCACAAACCTGGACAGCTTGCCGATGCTTTTAAGGTTGCGCCGCAAATATCCCAGCTGGCTCCTAAGTGCCTTGCGCAGTTTGCCGGCGCTGACCTTCTTGCTCTTGGCCACGGCCAGATAGGCCTTGCGCGCCTTGATCCGCTAGGTTCTGGGTTTCTTGTGACCCTTGCCACGGCTTTGATGCAACACATCGATGATCTTTTCGGTCTTTTCCCGGGCTGCATTGAGAAGCTTCAGATCCGTTGGGTAGGTGATATCGGCCGGTGCACAAGTGGCATCCATGAGCAGTTTGCCCTTTTTGGAGGGCTTTTCATTGCTCCGGCCACCACCCGAAGGCTTATCGTTGCCATCTTTGCCTGATTTTGTGACCGCTTTTTCGACTATGACTTCATTGATGCGGTGAAGAACATCGGCAGGAAAGCGTTTTCGAAAATGCACTTACATCGTCGGATGGAAGGGCGCTTTATCGAAAAATTCCTTCAGACCGCAAAACAGTTACAGATAGGGGTTTTCCCGGATCTGCTCGACGCATTCTTCATCTGAAAGTCCAAGGCGCTCTTTGATGATCAATGCCGCCAGGGCCATTCGCACCGAAAATGCCGGCGGTCCCTGGCCCTTTTAGGACAGTGTGGCGCAGTACTCGTCTTCGAACTGATGCCACGGAATCATTTTGGCGAGCCGGACCCAACGATTGTCGGAAGATAATTGGCCCGAAAAGGGTAGATCAAAACCTTCGAATTCGAGCTGCTTTTCTGAGTGTCTGTACATGATTTCCGGGTCGGCAGGTGCAAGGTTATTTTTGAAAATGACCGAAATGGCTTGCATTTACGACGACTTGAATATCACATTATACAAAACATATCAATTGGTTAATTGTTATTCAGGAGACTCTACTTATTCACCCATGTCCGGGGCGCACGACGGGTCGTGTGGTTGTTCGGCATGGACAATTTCATTCATGGAAAGTATAGAAAAAGAACGTTTTATTATTGAAGGTAATGAAGATCTACGAGAAGGGCGGCATGATCCGAAAGGCCATGGCGGTCAACCCCTACTGCAGCCCCATCGCCCACCACGTTTTATGGCAGGATCTGTTCCGGCAGCAAGCCTACCTGCATGCCCACGAGGAGCCCCCGAACTTCGGAAGTCGCAGTTTGTTCTGGACGCCTCTGATAAACGCGGCCACCCTGAGACAAATGGGAAGCATCGAAGAAGCAAAATTCGCCGCGGCCAGGCTTTTGGCGCTCAAACCCGATTTCAAACCCCGCGGCCGTATTCTCATCGGCCGCTGCATCAAGTTCGACGAGATCGCCCTCCCCTTTATCGAGGGATTAAACAAGGTGGGGGGTGCAGTGGATTGAGCGGCACCGTATCGTGGAAGGGCGGAATCCCTTGTCGTGATGCAACAAGACACCGTGGATCAACCGTTTCCGGCAGCGCCGCTGGCTCCCTCGAGGTCGTGGGGGAGAGCATGCGTCACGGCGGTCGCCTGCCGGCCCCCTTGCCCGGACAAAGCCCTGAGGGGCCGAACGATCCCCTTCCGTTGCCAGACACGACGGGTCAGCCATTCACTTCCTTGCTGATACGGATCGCGTGCTTGCGCATGCGGCCCCGCAAGGTGGACGGATGCATGCCCAGAAGTTCTGCGGCGCCGCCCTGCCCTGCGATCCGGCCGTTGGTCAACGAAAGGGCTTGCCGGATATGACGTGCAATCAATTCATCCATCTTCAGGAAACGATCCGGCACATTGCAGCTTTCGTCGTGCGGGGGTTGCTCCAATGGTGCGACCAGGTCCCTGAACGACAGCGGCCTGCCTTGACTGATGATCAGCGCCCGCTCGATAATGTTCTGCAGTTCCCGAACATTTCCCGGCCACGCGTAGGCCTGCAGGTGCGCGACCGCTTCCGGCGAAAGAACGGCATCATACGAGAGATTCATCTCCCTTGATTTCTGCTTAACGAAGTATTCGGCCAGGGCCGGAATATCTTCTTTGCGTTCTCGAAGGGGGGGGATCGCTATCGGGATGATGTTGATTCGAAACCAGAGATCCATTCGGAACTGCTTTTTCTTGACCATTTCCGCCAGGTTGCGGTTGGTGGCGGCGATTATCCGCACATCAACGGTCAACGTGCGGCTTCCGCCGACCCTCTGGAACTCCTTGCTTTGAAGCACCCGAAGCAGCCTCACCTGGGCCTGCGCGGTCAGCTCGCCGATTTCATCGAGAAAAACGGTCCCGCCATCGGCCTGCTCGAAATAGCCGCGCTTCAGGCTGTAGGCGCCGGTGAAGGAGCCTTTTTCATGGCCGAACAATTCGCTGTCGACCAGACCTTCCGGAATGGCGCCGCAGTTGACGCTGACGATGGGTTTGCCCGCCCGTTTCGATCGCTGGTGGATCTCCTTGGCAATCACTTCCTTGCCCACGCCGGTTTCGCCAACGAGCAGCACGGGACTGTCCAATGCGGCGACCTGTTTGACCCTGGTGATGACATTTCGCAGCCCTGTATCAAGCCCCACGACACCCCTGCCGCTCAAGTCGCCCAGGCGTCGCTTCAGGTCCCGGTTTTCAAGGGTCAGCCGTGATGTCAAACTGGACATTTCAAGCTGGTTCAGGATGTGGGATATGGCCCTGGCCAGGGGATCGTAAAGCGCTTTGAACAGTTCATGGTGCGTATCATCGTAGCGGTCAAAGCCGGTGGCCACCAGACCGAGCGCCGCATATCGCGACGAATCCAGTTGCTTGATTGCGGTAATGGAGGATATCGGCTCTGTGATCTCGAAATAGGCATTGATATCCCTGCCCAGGTTCGTGACGCCGACATCATGCCATCTTACAATCTTCTCTTTTATGAGGTGCTCGATTTCTGCACGCCCCTTTTTGGAGAGCTTGACCGTTTCATCCACATGCATGGTCTGCGCTTCCGTGATCAGGGCCAGATAGCGCAGTTTTTGACCGGCGGAATCGGCCACAGCCAGGTTCATCCATTCCAAAGGAAAGTATTCCTGCAGAATACCGTATAGTGTCTGAGCGGAAACCATCGGATCCATGCGCGCGGTGATCTCGCGGCATCGGTTCTGGATGGATGTGTCGTCTTTTCCTGCCATGCGCTCCCTCCTCGCACACCTAGCCGGCGTCATATTTGACGTTAATGCCAAATTACACCTCATTGTTTGGTCAAATATGAATCAAAAAGTCAATGCCATTCAGAAAATCACGACAAGTCGCTGTAATCTTTACAGCTTCAATTTTGGCCCCGAATTTGCGTTTTATCGATGGCATCATCCGGAAACGCAGGCAAGGCAAACCAATTCGTATCGGTGAGTCCACGGCCCGGGCATCAATCGATACATTGTCGAAAAGGAGAGGCAGCATGGCAAAGCAGGAAATCAAGGCCGACCTCGGCTGGAAAGAGGTGGAACCGATGTTTCGGCCCAGCGGTGTCCACATGGGGGTTATGCAGTGCGACGCCGAATTGTGCAGCCGGTGCGGGCTCTGTATCCAAAACTGCCCGTTCAAAGCGTGGGAGACGGGCGACGACGATGTGCCGCGCCTGAAAAAAGACTATGCCTGCTTCAGTTGCTACAACTGCATGGTGGCCTGTCCCACCGGGGCCATTTCCATCGTCGAACCCTACGTTGTGGACAAGGGGAGCTTTTTTGAAACCGCGGACGGCCCCCTGCCGCCCAAAATGCCCCTTGACCCGAAAGACGCCGAGGGGCAGCCGGATGCGTGGACCGACGTTGAGCGTCATATTTTCGAGCGCCGCAGCGTGCGCAACTTCAAAGCCAAACCGGTCCCGGATCATCTGATCCGAAGAATCCTGGAGGCCGGCCGGTACGCCCCCAGCGCCGGCAACTGCCAGCCGTGGAAGTTTATCGTCATCACCGACCCGCAGTTCATCGCCGCCATCAACGAGGCCACGCATCAGATCATCGAGACGGCCTATTCGGCCTATATGGACGAAGAGGGCGTAAAAAGCCTCGTGCAGCGGTACGCGCAGGATCCGAAGCCGGGGTCCTATGATCCCCGGATCGTTTTGGGCGGATATGGGTCCATCGCCAAAGGAGCGATGCCCGCTTTTCTGAATGCACCGGCATTGATTCTGATTGTCTGCGACGAGCGCTCCATCAGCACACCCGAGATCCATGCGGGCATCTGCGGGCAGAACATGAATCTCGCGGCCAAAGCCCTCGGGCTCGGGTTCTGCTGGATCGGCTGGAGCCGGGTGGTCGAGATGGTTCCCACGTTCAAAGAAAAACTGGGCCTTCACTATCCCTGGAAGATTATCACCGGCGCCGTGTTGGGCTATCCACGATTCACGCAGGAGGGCGTGGTTCCTCGCGAATTCAGGCCGGTCACTTGGTTCCGGGCAGGGGCGCAAGGCCCTGAGATCGAACGCGGTTAACGGCTGCCGACAAGGAGGAGCAATGCCCACAGCGACGCAATTCGGATATTTTCATGATCTGATCGAACATCAGGCGAACACCATCGGCGACAAGCCCTACATCCTGTATGAAGAGCGCCGCATCAGCTTCGCCGAATTCCACCAGGCCGGCTGCCGCGCGGCCAACGGGCTTTTACGGCTGGGCGCCGAACCCGGAGACGGGATCGCCGTCCTGATGGGAAACTGCCCCGAGTACCTTGCCCTGTTTTACGGCATCCCCCGCGCAGGCTTGTACAGCGTGCCCGTCAACGTGTCATTGAAGGGCGACGGGCTGAAGTTCATTCTCAGCCACTCGGAAGCCAGGTATCTGGTCATCGACGACACCCTCTATCCTCACTATGCGAAGCTCGAGCGCCCGGTGGGCGCCATCGAAAAAGTCTTCGTGCGGCGCACATCGGATCAGCCGCTTCCGGAAGGCACCCAGGATCTGCGCGTGCTTTTCGATGCCTCCGCCCAAAGGCCCGACCACGGGATCGACCCGCAGGCGATCTCCCACCTGATGTACACCTCCGGCACCACGGGCTTTCCGAAAGGGGTCGTCAAACGGATGGGGGCGGAGAAGCTGGACGGTATGTTCAAGCTGGCCGGCATGCTCTATCGGCCGGATGACGTGCTGTACACCGCGCTGCCGCTGTTTCATGCCAATGCGCTGAGCCTGACGGCGGGTCTGGCCATGGCCGCCGGCCTGCCGTTCGGCCTGGAAAAACGCTTTTCCGCCTCCGGCTTCTGGAATTCCATCCGCCATTTCGGCGCCACGACCTTCAATGCGCTGGGCGCCATGGTGCCCATTCTGATGAAGCAGCCGCCAAAGCCCGATGACGGCGACAATCCCGCCCGGATGGTCTTTACGGCCGCTTGTCCTGCCAACCTCTGGCGGCCGTTCGAAGAGCGCTTCAACGTCAGGATATGGGAAGGCTACGGGGCCGTGGACGGCGGGGGATTGATGATGTTCAATCTGGGCGATGCACCGCCGGGATCCATCGGCCGAATCATCACCGGACAGGCGCACAAGCTGGTGGATGATGAGGGCAAGGCGGTGGCCACCGGGCAGGTCGGGGAATTGATCGCCAATGTCAAGGCGGGAACACGGGGCGTGGAGTATTTCAAGAACCCGGAAGCCTCCAGGAAAAAGGTCCGCGATGGATGGGTGTACACCGGCGACTATTTCTACGCGGACAAGGAAGGCAATCTTTACTTTGTGGACCGCAAGAGCGACTGCATGCGGCGGCGCGGCGAGAACATCTCCTCATGGGAAGTGGAGAATGTCGTCGAAAAACACCCCCACGTGGCCGAATGCGCGGCTTTCGGCGTTCCTTCGGAACTCGGGGAAGATGATGTCATGATCTGGGTGAAGCCGCAAGCAGGAGCGCAAATCGATCTCAGGGACCTCATGCAGCACTGCGCGGACAACATGGCCTATTTCATGGTGCCCCGCTATGTCGATGTGGTGGATGAGATCCCGCGCACCGAAACCCTGCGCGCCATTAAAAAGCCCATGAAGCAGCGCGGGGTCACGGCGCGGACGTGGGACAGGGAAAAGCATATGCCTGACCTGAAACTCAAATAACCAGCACCTTCTTTAAAACGGCGAGGATGACCATGAGCGACAACGTCTACATCATTGGCGTGGGGATGATCAAATTCGGCAAGCATCTGAACAGAGATGTCAAGGACCTCACGGGAGAGGCCCTGCGCGAGGTGGTCCGGGACGCGGATGTTTCCATGGAAGAGATCGAAGCGGCCTGGTTTTCGAACTGCATGTGGGGCATGTACGCGTTTCAACACTGCATACGAGGGCAGGTGGCGCTTTCGCCGCACGGCCTCGACACGATCTCCATTGTCAATGTCGAAAATGCCTGCGCCAGCGGCAGTACCGCGCTGCACTCGGCCTGGACCGCCATCAAGGCCGGCTTGTACGACTGCACCCTGGCCATCGGGGTGGAGAAACTCTACGACGAAGACCGTCAAAAGGCGATGGGCAGTTTTTCAGCCGGCACGGATGTGGAAGAGACCGCACGCCTTATAGAACAAATCAAAAGCGAGCAAAAGCGGGAAGCACGGGCGGAAAAAGAGGGCGCGGGAAACGCCGGCGGACGCTCGGTGTTCATGGATTTCTATGCCAGGAGCGCCCGCCTGCATATGGCGAAGTACGGCACCACCCAGCGCCAGCTGGCCGTCATCGCCGCCAAGGCGCACAACAACTCCACGCTGAACCCTCTGGCGCAGTATACTTTCCCCATGACAGTGGAACAGGTCATGGCGGACCGCGAGGTGGTCTTCCCCCTGACCCGGGCCATGTGTGCACCCATCGGGGACGGGGCGGCGGCGGCCATCCTGTGCAGTGAGCGTTACGTGAAAAAGCACGGCAGCGGCCGGGCGGTCAGGATTCGGGCGTCGGTCATGCAGTCCGGAACAAGGAGCGGTTCGTCGGATGTGATCGCGCGGGCATCGAAGGCGGCCTATGAAGCGGCGGGATTGGGGCCGAAGGACATCGACGTGGCTGAGGTTCACGACGCCACGGCATTTGGCGAGCTCTATCAGTATGAACAACTGGGCTTCTGTCCCGAAGGCGAAGGTGGCCCCTTTGCAGAAAGCGGTGCCACCTCCCTCGGCGGAAAAATACCCGTCAATACCAGCGGCGGGCTCATCTCTCGGGGCCACCCCATCGGGGCTTCCGGTCTGGCCATGGCCTATGAGCTGACCAGCCAGCTGCGCGGCGAGGCCGGCAGCCGGCAGGTGGAGCATGCCCGCATTGCCATGGTCGAAAACGGCGGCGGCACGCTGGGCGACGGTGAGGCCGCTGTGGCCATGCACATCTTCGAGAAAGGGAGGTGATCGAAATGAAAGCATTTCAGTTCAAAGCGTGGCAGCAGCCGGCGGAAATGGTGGAGGTTCCGGTTCCCGAGCCGGGGCCGGGGGAGGTGCTGATCCGCATCGGTGGTGCCGGTGTCTGCCATTCCGATCTGCACCTCATGCACCACTGGTCGCCGGAAGCACTTCCCCAGCTGGCGGACTGGCGGCTGCCGTTCACGTTGGGCCACGAAAACGCCGGCTGGATCGAAAAGGGCGATGGGCATGAATTCGAACCGGGCACGCCGGTGGTGGTTGCCCCCACGTGGAACTGCGGCACCTGCCGCGCTTGCCGTATGGGAGACACCAATGCGTGTGGCGCCAGTCGCGAAAGACGCGGACGGTCCGGCGGGCTTGGAAGGGATGGCGGGTTTGCCGAGTACATGGTCGCACCATCCCACTGCCTGGTCCGTTTGAAGGATATCGAACCGTGGCAGGCGGCCGCTCTGACGGACGCCGGGCTCAGCGCCTACCATGCCGTCAAGCGCTGTCTGCCGGTGCTCTCCCCCGATGTGGCGGTGGCCGTCATCGGCATCGGCGGCCTCGGCCAGATGGCCGTCCAGTTCTTGAGAGAACTCAGCGGCGCAACAATCATTGCCGTAGACCAGGATGAAAAGGCGTTGGCCCGGGCAGCCGACATCGGGGCCCACCTGTGCCTGCTTTCCCGGGAAAATACCGCCGGGGAGATAGTGGCGGCCACGGAGCAGATCGGCGCCATGGCCGTCATCGACTTCGTGGGCGTGGATGCCACCATGGCCATGGCCGCAGCGGCGACCCGCAGAAACGGCCGCATTGTCATCGTCGGGCTGGGCAGAGGAACCTTTCCATTCCGGTTCGGTGCGCTGCCCTATGGCTGCGCCATGGTCACCACCATGGGCGGGACGATCCAGGAGCTCGCCGAAGTAGTGGCCCTGGCCGAATCGGGGCGGGTGCGGCCCCATCTTGAAAAGTACAAACTCGACCAGGCCGCTGAAGTATACGACAAGCTGAACAACAACGAGATCATCGGAAGAGCGGTCCTGATTCCTTAGTGCAACAACGATTGAACGATATGGAGGAAAACCATGGCGTATTTAGAATTGGACACCACCTTGAGCAAAGAACTGAAGGCCATAAAAAAGGAAGTCTCCAGATTCGCCAGGGAAGTGATGCGCCCGGCCGGAATTCAGCTGGACAAGCTTCAGGACCCGAGCGATGTGATCGCCGAAGATTCCGTTTTATGGAGCGTTCTGAGAATTTTCAGAGAACTTCAATTGCATGCCCTGAGCATTCCCAAAGAACTGGGCGGTCTGGCCGATGGCACCCCCGATCACAAGGCCACCGGTGTCTTATATGAAGAATTGGGATACGGCGATGCAGGACTGGCCATCAGCGTGGGCTCTTCCAGTCCTTTCCGCCTGGCGGCCATGTCTCCGGAACCCGAACTTCAGCAACTGGCCAGAGACTACGCCAATGATATCGAAGCAAAACTGATCGGCTGCTGGGCCATCACCGAACCGGCCCACGGATCGGACTGGGTGATGAGCGCCCGCTCCGAATTCGACAACCCGTGTTGCGCGGCGGATCTCAGGGCCGAGCGCAAAGGCGACGAGTACATTCTGAACGGCCAGAAAGCGGCCTGGGTCTCCAACGGCTCCATCGCGACCCATGCTACCCTCCACGTGAGCATCGATCCTTCCAAGGGCATGCAGGGCAACGGACTGGCCGTGGTGCCGCTGGATCTTCCAGGCGTCAAGCGCGGAAAACCGCTGGACAAGATCGGGCAGCGCCCTCTGAACCAGGGGGAGCTCTTCTTCGAAGAGGTGAAGATTCCCAAAGCGTTCATGGTTATCGAGGACGGCCGGCAGATGCAGGTGGCGATGAAAAACATTTTAACCCATGCGAACGCCGGTATGGGGCAATTGTTTGTGGGATTGGCCCAGGCGGCCTTCGATGAAGCCCTGAATTATGCCAAACAGCGCATCCAGGGCGGTGTGGCGATCTTCGAGCACAAGAACATCAAGCTGCAGCTGTTCGAGATGTTCACGAAAGTGGAAGCGGCCCGGGCGTATGCCAGGCGCATGGCCGCCTACAATGCGCTGAACCCGCCGGGATCGGCCCGTCACGCCATCGCCGCCAAGGTGCTCTCCACCCGGACCGCCTTTGAAGTGGCCAGTGGCGCCATCACCATATTCGGCGGAAACGGCCTGGCCAGGGAATACCCCATAGAAAAAATGTTCAGGGACGCCAGGGCGTCCATGA
The DNA here is from genome assembly GCF_001293685.1 of Desulfatitalea tepidiphila. Lineage (NCBI taxonomy): Bacteria > Pseudomonadati > Thermodesulfobacteriota > Desulfobacteria > Desulfobacterales > Desulfosarcinaceae > Desulfatitalea > Desulfatitalea tepidiphila. The sequence goes on from NZ_BCAG01000003.1 coordinate 44,851, forward strand.
TCGAGGATGGCGAAAACACCCTCTTGTCGCTGATGGGGGCGGCGGACCTGTAGGCACAACGGCCACCTGTGGCATTTCCCGGCGTATCCGCCGGAAACAATTCTGGAGGAATATCCATGGAAACAAGACTGATCCCCACCTCTGCCGAGGAGATTACGAACGAATGGCTGACCGGCGCCTTGACGAGATCCGGCGTGCTGAAAGACAATGCCGTCCGAATTTCGAACCACAACGTTATCGGGCAAGGGCAGGGCTACATGGGCACACTGGTGCGACTGACCCTTGAGTACGAGAACCCTGATGGTGGGTTGCCGATAACCATGATCGCCAAAATTCCGACCAAAGAGGCGAAAAACAAAATGATCATGGAGGCATTCTGGAACTATGAAAGGGAAGTACGATTGTATGATGAAATCCTTAACCGGATTCCTCTCAGGACACCGTGCTGCTACTTTTCGGACCTGGATCCGGGGCCCGGCGAAAAGCGGATGAACACCGTTTACAGCAACTATGGGAAGTTCCCCAAGGGCCTGCTGGCCTTCTACTTCCTTTATGTCGGAATACGGAACCTCAGGCTGAAAAGACGTTATATTCTTCTGTTCGAGGATCTCGGGCATTTCGAGCAGATTCCCCACGTCGACGGCTGCTCATACGAAGACGCGAAAATGATCATGAACTCGTTGGGTACTGCTCACGCCGCGCTTTGGGAAAGCCCCCTGCTCAAAAAATACTGGCTCAAGGATCATGCCGATTTTTCCAATATGATGGGGTTTATTTCCAGTCGATGGGAGCCCATCATAAAAAAAGTGTTTCCGGAAAAGGTCAGTGAAAAAGAAAAAGAGGTCTTCAGATGGTTGAAAATGAACAACAAAAAGCTCGACGCGTACACCAGGGCCCGCCCCCACACGCTGCTTCACTCGGATTTCAGGTTGGACAACATCTTTTTCGATCGCGAGAAAAATGATATCACCATCATCGACTGGCAGGCCTCCTGCCCGGGCATGGGGCTGTTCGATCCCTGCTTTTTCTTTCTCAACAATTGCACCCGGCCCATCGATCCGCAGCAGGCCGAAGAGCTGGTCGCGATTTACCACCAAGGACTGGTGAACGGCGGGGTGACCGATTACGGTATGGATGAATGCATGTCCGATTACACATTCGGGCTGCTCCTTGCCGTGCGTTACTGGTTGATCGTGATCGGGGGCGTTGAGGTGGAGAAGGATTCCAATGCCCGGCAATTGCTCGGGGTACTGCTGGATCGCATGAAGCCGCTGATCGAGTCGATAGAATTGCCGTCTCTTTAGCGTCCGGCGCTGAACAGAGGGCGCATCACAAAGGAGGTTCACCGGCATGGAGCTGATCTTGATCCGACATGGGTTGCCGCGGCGCGTGGAAAAACAAGACGGATCGGCTGCCGATCCCGAATTGAGCGTGGAAGGGGTCGCGCAGGCCGAAAGGCTGGCACGCTGGATGAAAACCGAACACCTGGATGCCATTTACAGCAGTCCGATGATGCGGGCCAGAATGACGGCCGCCCCGCTGGCGGATCTCCAACGCCTGGATATCCTCATCGAACCGGATGTCGCGGAAATCGACGAGCACGCCTCCACCTACATCCCACTGGAGGAATTGAAGGAAAAAGAGCCTGAAAAATGGAATGAGCTGCTGAAAATCGGGGCTGAAGCGTATTTCGACGGTATCCAGGATCTGGAAACCTTCCGCCGCAAAGTGGTGGGCGGCATCCAACGGATCATTGCCGGGAACAAGGGCAAGAAAGCGGCCGTCGTATGCCACGGCGGCATCATCAACATCTGGGCAGCCCATATCCTCGGGATGGACAAGCGCCTGTTTTTCAAGCCGGAATATACGAGCGTCAACCGATTCATGGCATCCGGTTCGGGCATCCATACCCTCATCAGCCTCAACGAGACCGGCCATTTGCGTAATCCCACACAAATGGGTGCGGCAGGCGTCGAGTACTGAAGCTTGGCCCCCTTCGAATGTCGCCTTCAAGGCCCAGCCTTGTAGGGGAATTGCGATCGCCCCTTTTGGCGAGAACGCCGGTCCAACTGCGGATGGCGTAAAACCAGTTTCTTCCCGCCGAAGACCCTGCCGACGGCCGAACCTGGCTTCGGCACCATCTATTTCGGAGCCTGCTGTATCAACGGTAGGCATTCGTATTTGTAGCGTATATCGTCTGGTTTAACCAAAGCCGTTAGTTGCACACCTCACTTTCCACACCCTTTTGAGCATCGTTTTTATGATTTTTTAAAACCTCTACGGAGAAGTAAAAGCAACGGGGTCCATCCCCAAGGCTGTAAGATATTATAGTCGATCTTGAAAAAGCCCGTATTCAATATGCGGGAATTAACAACGGCGTTCTTTGACAACCAAATAGCCAGTAAAAAATAAGGCGCAAAAGGGCGGCTGCTCATTTGAGCAGCTTGGCAAAGTTCATCCCAGCGGCGCTCAGGATGGCGTTGATCCGATCCCCTACAGGTCTTCTACCAGTTCTTGTGCGATGCGCTTGAAAACTCCCAATTCAACCCATCGCTGGGACCACCTATGGCAGGTCTGGTTGGGAGGATACCGCTGGGGCAAGTATCTCGTCCGGCCGAAGTTCAGCTTCATTTCGCTGGCCATCCTGATGAACGCCGACAAATACAATTCCTTGACAAAGCAGCAGCTGGAATGGATCCAATCCGCGGCTATAAAGAGTGAAAAGGACGCCATGGCGTTTTTCAGAGTTAAGCACGAAGAGGAAGTCAAAGAACTGCAGTCGCTGGGGATGGAAATCGTTCAGATGCCCGAAGCCGATGCCGTGCGTATCGACAAGCTCATGAGCGACACCATGTGGGCCGTGGCTGAGAAAAAATCAGGCGAACCTTAAAAAATTAGCCCTCGAAAAAGGTATGACCAAATGATCGACAGAGTTCTGAACGGCATTACGAAGGGCAGTTTTTATCTGGGCGGGCTGGCTTTTGCACTCATCATCGTCGGCTATGTTATGGAAGTGGTGCTGCGGTATTTTTTCAACGCGCCCACTTCCTTTACCAGCGATTTCACCCAATGGTTTTTCGCGGCGATGGTCATGCTGTGCATTCCCGAGGTAACCCGAATAAAGGGGCATGTCATCATCAGCTTCTTTCTTGAAAAAATGTCGGCCGGTCATCGAAGCATGGTGGAACGGACATTGTCCCTGGCCGGCTTTTTGATTTGCATGACTGCCGCATGGATCTGTTTTTCCGAAACCATGCGGCAGTACAACACCGGTATCCAGACCGAGTGGAACTTCCCGATTCCCAAATGGTGGATATCGGCGGTTATCCCCTATGGGATCGGGTTGGCCGGCCTGCATTTTTTTCGCATCGCATTGAAACGATAGATCTTTCGGATAGGAGTTTTTATGGACTGGGTAGGGAGTTTGAGCGGTGCGGTCGTCATCATGCTGGGCCTTTTTTTCATCGGGCTGCCCGTGTTTCTAACCTTTCTGGTCATCAACATCATTGGCGTCTTCATGCTCATGGGGACCTCGGGCTTCGGTATGTTTGCCAACAGCATCTACCAGAGCGTGACCCAGACCTCCTTGGCTGCCGTTCCGCTTTTCATCATCATGGGAGAAATTCTTTTCAGGTCCGGAACCATTGATATCCTCATCGACTCGGTTGACAAACTCGTGGGTTCGGTCAAGGGGCGTGGATACTATCTGATTACGGTTCTCTCCACCCTTTTTGGTGCCTTGTGCGGTTCACCTGTGGCAGTGGCGGCCCTGCTGGGGCGTACGGTCATGCCCGGCATGACCGGCCGGGGTTACAATGTCCGCTTCACCGCCGGGGCCATCCTGGGCGGCGCCACCTTGGCAGCGATCATTCCGCCGAGTCTGTTGGTGGTCGTTCTGGGTTCCCTAGTAGACGTATCCAAACCCGGGTTGCTCATCGCCGGGATCGTTCCAGGCATGCTTCTGGCCGGACTCATGGCCGGTTTTATCTTCCTGAGTATGCGGATTCACCCTGAATTGGAGCCGGTTGCCGCAGGGACAAACCTGCAAGAGGTGACAGGCAGGGGTCAATTGATGGCAGTAATCCGCATTGTGCCTTTCTCCCTGGTCATCTTTTTTGTGATGGGGTGGATCATGCTGGGAGTGGCCACTCCTTCTGAGTCCGCCGCAACAGGCGTGGTCGGGGCGGTTATTGTTGCCCCAATTTACCGCAAGCTGTCACTGAAAATGCTCATGGAATCCGTTCTTTCAACCGTTGCCATTACCGCCATGCTCATGGCCATTCTGCTCAGTTCCCAGCTTTTCGACCAGCTTCTGGCCTTTACCGGCGCCACGTCCGGGTTGATGAAAGCCGTAAGCGGGCTGTCCCTTTCTTCTGGAGCCATGTTTTTGCTTCTCATGGCAGGTCCCTTTTTCCTGTGCATGTTCATCGACCTGTTTGCCATCATGCTGGTGGCCATACCCATCTACCTGCCGTTGATAAAAATATACGGTTATGAACCAACCTGGTTCTGGATGCTGTTTGTCATCAACCTGGTCCTGGGCAGCATGACCCCGCCGTTTGGATATACGCTCTTTTCACTGAAGGGAGCGGCACCGGCAGTTTCCTTAGAAGATATCTATGTCGGCGCCTGGCCCATGATGTTTGTCTTTTTGGTCGGTATGGCCATAATGTTTTTCTTTCCATCTCTTGTTTCTTTCTTGCCGGGTGTCTTCAATTGACCATAAGGTGCCTTGCTGAAAAAGAAATGGCGACAGCATGATCAGCGTATCGTCATCTAAACGGAAGGGCATATCGGAGAAAAAGCAGGAAATTCAAAACGGAACCGTCACGATATGAAATAGGGTTAAAAACACTTGGAAAAATAACCGGTGTTCCAAATACGAAAGTTGCCGAAAACCTGAAGCACACTGTTCCCGAGTTGGCGAATTGGATCATTGAATTGGCCTATGGGGAAGTTTTATCGAGAGACAAACTGGATTTAAAAACAAGACAGATAGCCACTGTCGCCGTATTGACGGCAATGGGTACGGCGCCTCTTCAGCTCAAGGCCCACATTGGTGGCGCCTTGAATGTGGGGTGCACACAAGAGGAAATTGTCGAAGTTATTGTTCAAATGGCAGTTTACGCCGGTTTTCCTGCCGCCTTGAATGGAATCAGTGCTGCAAAAGAAGTTTTTCAAAACAGAGAAGAAAGCTGAAAGGGCGTTGGGGGAATTTCCCCTGATGGCGATTTCGAACAATACAACCCGGGCATTTGAAGGATATGACGTGCCAAAATTATTCGTTGCAGGGGCCGCCGGCTACAACGGTGGAAGAATGGTTGAATCCCGGTGCGGTCAAGATTGGGTATAGCCCTCCTTCGGCACGGATATCGAATCGCCTGAAAGAAAAATGGAAGTTGTAATTATTGCGTCCGGGTCATTCTCGATGATTTGTTCAATATCTTCAGAAAAGAGAAAATCGACACCGTCGTGTAAACAGTCTACATTCTGCCTCAGATCTTTCAACCGTTTTTCTACTGACGGGACTTGCAAGGAGAACAAATCCATCGCTGCTTCGATGCAGTTCGCCTTTGACACCTTCACCGTGCAATCGACATACAGCGCAAGGCTAGTCAGCAGCATCTGTTACCAAACGGGACATCAGTCTCATGCCGATGGCAATGGCCCGTTCGTCAGGTGCGAAAGCTGGATCATGGTTAATGACGGGCGGCTGGTCGCTATCAGGATCGTGTACTCCAAGGAAAAAAAAGGCGCCCGGAATTTTATTTAGAAAGTATGACATGTCTTCGCCACCAAGTGAGGGTGTACATGGGACAACGTTGGACTCTCCGATCACCCGCGTTGCAACATCCCGGACATAGGTCGTTTGATGCGGATCGTTGCGGACCGTCGGATAGCCATGAATATACCTTAGTTTATAGGTTGCTCCCATACCTTCAGTAATACCTTTGACTGTCTTTTCCAGATCCTCCATCAGTTTCACACAAAGCGATTCGTTCAAAGATCCGATGTTCCCTCTAAGAACCACCATGTCACCGATTATGTTATCCCTGGTTCCCCCCTCGATCATACCGAATGTAAGCACAGCATTTTCCATAGGGTTCACTCGGCGCGGCACCATGGAACTTAAGGCAACGACCACATTCGATGAAACCAGAATAGGATCCACTGCCAAGTGAGGTGCCGAAAAATGGCCGCCACGGCCAAAAATACGTAAACTCAGTGAGCTGACCGAGCCAATCACCGGTCCGGGGGAAATGGCGATTTTCCCAAGGGGGATCGGACTAGTGTGTAGGGCAAAAATGGCATTGGGTTTGGGATTGTCGATACCGCCTTCCTCAATTAGTCCCAGAGCGCCTCCAGGAAAAAATTCTTCCGATGGTTGAAACAGAAAAATTGCGGTACCATTAAGCTTATCTCTCACGGTGGACAGCACCGATGCGGTACCCATCAGAACTGCCGTATGAACATCATGACCGCAGGCATGCATTTGGCCATCAATTTTGGATGCATATGGCAACCCTGTTTTTTCCCGTATTGGTAGAGCATCCATGTCGGCTCTCAAAGCGATGATTGGTCCAGGTTTGCTTCCTTTCAACCTGCCAACGACTCCGAAACTATTTTTGCAACGCTGTACCTCGATGCCGTGTTTTTCGAGATACTCGGCCACAATACCCGAAGTTCGTTCTTCTTTTCCTGAAACTTCCGGATGCATATGGATATCACGGCGGATGTTGATCACCTCAGCTTCCTTTTGGTTCACCAACACATCGATAGTATCTGCCAAGTTAAGATCGGCCATGTCTCCTCCGAATTATGAATTTAGGTTCATCCGACTAAAGCGTACTTGGACTCATGGAACCCAAATATTCTCAGCTTGAAAAATTCCGTATCCCGAAACCAATAGGCCTGCTTCTGAAGTGTTTTTATCTTGTTGTTGGTGCCCTCCAATGGGCCGGTGGATATGGGATGATCATAGTAGGACAACAGGCCGAATTTAGGGGAAGCCATGGTGTTGGCCACCTTGATCAACATCGCCACTTTGGAGGATCTGGCCTTTTGTACGGTAGACTATTCTTTAGTTTTTAATTCTGTAATGAAGCAACCACCACCGCCACTGCCGCCGCCGTTATCACTCTTATCTTCATCCGGAGGCTCTATAGGTTCAACTGGGAAACCTTCGTCAACTTCGCCATCGCAGTCGTCGTCGATGTCATTATCAATTTCCGCAGCGCCTGGGTAGATCATTGGGTTTTCGTCATTGCAATCCGTATTGTCTAAAACATAGCCAGTCGGCACCGTACAAGACGACATCGAATCGTCGTTATTCCCAAAGCCATCGCCATCAGCATCTCGGTAAAAGATAGTTTCAGCAGTAATGTATGCTTCTTTGGTTTTACTATCCGTTCCTGCAATACCTGAAACAGTCAGAGAAACGTCGAACATTCCCGGTATGGCATAGATATGTTGTGGATTTTCCTCAGAACTTGTGTTGCCGTCTCCGAAATCCCAATGCCAATCCGTGATATCCCCTGAAGATTCATTTGTAAAATTTACAGTCAAAGGAATATTTCCAATTGTGGGGATAGCAGAAAAATCCGATGATATGTAAGGAAAATAAACACGGTTCCCAACGCCATATCCGCGATTAGGATCCAAATGAAAAAGAACCCAGGGTGAAATTGGATCTCTGAAAGATGTTTCGTCCGGCGTAAGTTCACTCCAGACGGCATCATGAAATAGCAAGCTGTCTTCAAAGCCGAGTTCATCGATTTCAGGGTAAGGCTCATCCCCGAATGTTTCAAAAATGGGTCCCCAAAAAGCACATGTGTTTTCTTGCAGACTGCAATCGAGCTTATTCAAACGGGACTCGTGCTCGTAAATAAGGTCCCAGTTCTCATTGCAAAAATTCCAGAGCAAAACTTCGTGCCGCCATAAGGGCGGATCTCCGCCGTCGAGCTTAATGGTGTTGTTCGCATATTGAATAATTTTTTGATAATGCCCTCCCTTGTCGATAATTGGGCCGATATTGCATTCGAATTCCTCGAAAGGTACGGTCCATTGCCATTTCGGAGTAGGGCTCCCATCTGGACAAGGAAAATCAGATGTACAAGACCAATCGAAAATTCCAAGATGTCCCACTTCATGCCAGGATGCATACATTCCGACGACTTCTATGCTGTCGTCCGTGTGATTTGTTGCGGTTGTATATAACCAATTCATAGAACCTGCTGGGTTTATTCCATCAGGATAGACGAACATTTTTGTGTGCAGCTCCGCATGATCCAATGCTTGAAGACTGCCATTGTTATAGGTAATACCGGTCCCTGTACCTCCGGGTATTGGTAGATCCTCCTCGATCAATGATCTCCCCCCCCTTGCTTTGTAAGACATCAAGAGTTGGTTGATTTCATTGATTCTATTTTTTATTTCGTGGCACTTTTCGGTATAGGGGTTAAAGGAAGAACCTGGTGGGCAAGAATTTGCTATAGAATCCTGTAAGTTGACCAATATGTTCAATACCAGGTAGAAAAAGATAATCGACAAAAAAAGCCGTGACGGTTTAGTATTTTTAAAATTCGCCATTTTATCAACTACTTTCAGTGGTGATTCATTCTGCGGCTTTCATTTTTTATAATCCATCCGGTTAATAGGCTCCTGAACTCAAGAGGGCCGAAGTTGGCAGGTTTGAAAAAAGTCGGAAATTTTCATTTTCCGTCATCCTGGCGGAAGCCGAGATCCAGCGCGGGCAAAATGAATACCGGTTTCAAAAAGTCCGCATATTTCGCTATGACCATTTTTGGTTCTATGTGCAATTGTATTATTTCAATATGTTATAGCGATTTGACTTGCTACCATTTTGAAGCCATAAGCATCAAAAACAGCATAAAAGAAGGTACATCCATGCGCAAGATTGAATTTGCTAACCAATTAGAAATATATATTTCAATAGAAAACGAAATATCGACACCTCAAAATGGCGTCATCTGTTTGCCTTAGATATTTTTGCCATGTTGGTAGCCCGGGTTCGACAGTCATAGGCATAAAATTGCTTCTAAAATTCAATAACTGCCTGTTTTTTCATGTTCGGGTTCCAGTTTGAACTCAGAATGCATAGGCACACGAAAATTCATATTAAGCTTGACTTAACTGTAATTACATGCTTTTAGAATAGGCATGTATCTGCGAACCATAAAGCGCAAAAACAAAGACGGCTCGGTCGTAGAATATGTCCAGCTGGCCAACAACGTCTGGAACAAGGATAAGGGCTTTGCCCAAGCGCAAGTCATTCACTCCTTCGGCCGCAGCGACCAACTTGACGTTGAGGCTTTAAAGCGCCTGATAAAAAGCGCCAGCCGCTTTCTCGACCCGCAAGATGCCATCCGTCTCGAACGTCAAAGCAGCGATCTAAAATTCATCAGCAGCCGGCCTGCCGGTGGTGCCCATCTATTGAAGGGCCTGTGGCAAAGGCTCAATATCGACGATTGCTTGAAAAAGGCCCTGGATCAGCGATCCTTTACCGCTCCGGTGGCCGATGCCCTGTTTGCTATGGTGGCCAACCGGGCGCTTGCGCCGTCATCAAAGCTGGCCATCGAACAGTGGGCGGCCGAACAGGTATATCTTGGCGACCATCCAGCGCTGCAGGTCCAGCACTTTTACCGTGCCATGGATTTTTTGCTCGAGCACGGCGAAGCCATACAAAAAGAAGTATTTTGGTCCACGGCCAATCTGCTCAACCTGACCGTCGATCTGATTTTTTTCGATACCACCAACACCTATTTCGAGATCGATGAGCCGGGGCCTTCGGATTTGAAGGCCTACGGCAAATCCAAGCAAAGGCGCGATGATCTGCCCCAGGTAACCATCGGTCTTGCGGTCACCCGCGAGGGCATTCCAGTGCGCTGCTGGGTGCTGCCGGGCAATCAGCACGACAGCCAATGCGTCGATCAGGTACAAAAAGACCTGAACAGCTGGAACCTGGGCCGGGTAGTCTGGGTGATGGACCGCGGCATGAGCAGCGAGGAAAATCAGCGCATTCTGCAGCGTGGCTGCGGCCAGTACATACTGGGTGAAAAGCTCAGCGGCAATCATCTCAATGAAGCGGCGCTGGCCACACCGGGACGCTTTAAAGTCGTTTCCGACAATCTTCACATCAAAGAAGTCTTTGCCGGTGAAGGCACCGGCCGGCGCCGCTATGTGATTGCCTACAATCCGCAGCAGGCAGAGCTTGACCGCATCAATCGAGAGCAGATCCTCGAACGCTTGTCTTGTGAGCTGGAAGTTCTCAATCGCAAGAATAAAACCAAGGCTCAATGCAAGTTGATGCTGCACCGCTCCATGGGCCGTTATGTCAAAGAGCTAAAAAGCGGCAAGCTCAAAATCGATAAAGCCAAAGTTGCCCAAGACGAAAAGCTTGACGGCAAGTATCTGCTGTCCACAAGCGATCAGCATTTGTCAGCCGAAGATATCGCCTTGGGCTACAAACAGCTGCTGGAAGTTGAACAGGCTTTTAGAACACTGAAAAGCACCTTGTGCCTGAGGCCGGTATATCACTCCAAAGACGATCGCATCCGTTCCCATGTTCTTATCTGCTGGCTGGCGCTTTTGCTGATCCGCATCGCCGAAGTGGAAACCGAGCAGACCTGGCCCAGGATCCGTAGGCAAATGCAGCAGCTAAATTTAATCGAATTTTTTGACAATAATGGGCGTATTCTACAGCACACCGAACTGACCGCCAATCAACGCAACATATTGAATAAGCTTAAAATAAAACCTCCCAAACGGGTCCTGAAAGTCGATTTGGCCTCATAATTTCATAGGCACTACGCTGAATTTCATTCGGTCTGTATCTGACTGATATTTTGCCGTTTTCCCGTTTTCGTGTAACTATGACTGTCGAACCCGGGGGTAGGTTTGACCTACCTTCAACCGTCCAAAAGTCTCATATTGCCAAGAACCAGCAGTAGCTTAGCTTCTATCCATTATATAGTGAACCGAGCAAGGCACTAAGTGGTTGAGTGTTTTGTTTCGAACGAAAGGGTCGCGACAGGGTCAATAGAAACGACGATCTGGCAGTGTAACTGTGTCCGCGCGTATTGCGTTGCTCTTTACTTATCGTATTGTTTACTCTGATGTACTGCCAACAAGACCGTATCTTCAACTTAGTTCTGGGCAGGGTAAATTTTGACTTCTCTATTCTTTGTGTGTGGCATTTTACGACTTATGCCATGGCCTGATGGTTAAGCGGCAAGGCAACCAGATGGAGTTGACATGAAAATCTTCAACAGACAGGTTGAAACAGGCCGCAGCGTGAAAAACTGTGGAAAGCATCGAATGGCTGCATTGATCCTCGTTGCCAGCTTCCTGTTCTCCGGCTGTAGATCCCATACAATAAACACCTTACCAGAACCCTTGCAGACCGGAGGCGCCGCTTATAGCATTCCATCGCCATCTTCAAAACCAGACAATCAAAATTGGTGGGCATCGTTCAAGGATGCCAAGCTCGATGAACTCATCGATGAAGCACTGAATCGCAATTTCGATGTCATGCGGGGCTTGGCCAGACTCGATCAGGCCGATGCACTCACCCGCCAGGCCAGGGCATCACGCCTGCCTCAGGTGGACTTCGAGGCCAGCATGCTGAGGGATTGGGCAGATGGTGAAACACGCAATCGCTTGGATCGAATCGGCGGCGCGCTGGCCTGGGAAGTGGATGTATTCAATCGGTTGGGGTCCGCAGAAATGGCACGTCAAAGTGAACGCGCAGCACGTGCTGAAGACCTTGAGACAATACGTCTCAGTCTGTCCGCCGAAGTAACCGCTGCTTATGTTGATGCTGTCGGACAACGCACCCAACTTCTTCTATTAAAAGAGCAGATTGAGGTTGACCGGGAGTTGCTGGAACTCACCGAGATTCGTTTTGAAGCGGGCCTGACGGCATCGGTGGACGTGCTGCAGCAAAGCAGCGTTCTGGCCGAGACGGAAAGCCTGGTGCCCCCCACCGAAGCATTGCTGCGCGTTGCGGAAAACCGCTTGGATGTGTTGATGGGACAGGCACCGGATGCCGTGGATCGGGTAGACGACAACGATCGGTTCGTTTCAATTGAAGACCTGCCGTTTATCGGTGTCCCCTCCGATCTCTTGCTCAACCGCCCGGACTTGAGGGCCTTGAAAAATGAGCTGATCGCCGCTGATGCTGAAATTGGGCAGGCCATTGCCGACCGACTGCCGCGGATCACGCTTGACGGATCCGTCTTTTACGGCTCCGGATCGGACTTCACCGGACCCGCAGGCATACTATTGGGATCGATCATACAACCCCTTTTGGATTGGGGGGCCCGCAAGGCCGAAGTCGAACGCAGCCGGGCGCTGTATGTCGAGCGGCTGGCGGTATTTTCCCAGGCGTATTTGCAGGCGATCGAAGATGTTGAAAACGCGCTTTACAAGGAACGCAAACAGCGCGAGTTTCTGGATCGCCTGGAGCGTCGTCGTCGTTTTCTGGAACGCACCGTCGAAGAGACCAGAGATCGATATACCAATGGCCTGACAGATTTTTTGCCGGTCCTGGATGCACTCAAAGAGTTGCAGCGGATCGAGCGCACCATCGTTACACAACAGCGGGAGTTGCTGGCTTTTCATATTCAGCTCCAACGTGCGCTGGGTGGGCAGCTGAAAGTCCCCGGAAATGGAGATCAGATTCAATGAACATCAAAATAAATTCAAAAATTATGGTGTGGGTGGCCTTGGCGGTAATACCAGCTTTTTTTGTGGTCGCACAGACAAGTGCTCAGCAGGCCGTGCCCGTGATCGTCAAGGCGGTCGTGATCGATCGCTTTGTCGACCGCGTGGAAGCGCTTGGAACGCTGCGTGCCAACGAAACCGTGGTATTGACCGCGACGGTTTCCGAAACAGTGACCGCCGTACACTTTGAAGACGGTCAGCGGGTGACCGCCGGTAGTATTCTGGTCGAGATGACCAATGAAGAGGAGCATGCCCTGATCGAAGAAGAACGATCGACGCTGGCCGAAGCAAAAAAGCAATATGAACGGCTGCGTCCCCTGATCGAGCGCGGGGCGGCATCCGCATCATTGCTCGATCAGCGTCGCCGGGAATACGAGACCGCTAAAGCGCGGCTCCGGGCCATCGAATCCAAGTTGCGGGATCGTCTGATCCTCGCACCGTTTGCCGGGGTTGTCGGTCTGCGCAATGTCAGTGTGGGCGCGCTTATCGAACCGGGTGACGTGATTACGACCCTGGACGACGACAGTGTCATGAAGCTCGATTTTACGGTGCCGTCAATTTTTCTGGCGAGCCTTAAAACCGGCTTGCCCATTGTTGCCACATCCCCAGCCTTCGGCAAACTCCAATTCGAGGGCAATGTTTCCAGCATCGACAGCCGCATCGATCCGGTTACCCGTGCCATCGTCGTCAGAGCGATTCTGCCCAACCCGGAGCGTCTACTGAAACCGGGGTTGCTGATGCACGTCACGTTGCTGAAAAATCCGCGGGACGCTCTGGTGATTCCCGAAGAAGCGCTGATTCCGTCCGGGCGCGTCAACCACGTGTTGGTCGTGCATCAATCCGGCGACAGCACTGTTGTCTACCGTCGCCAAGTGACCATCGGCAACCGCCGGCCGGGCGAAGTGGAGATCGTCGAGGGACTTGAAGCCGGAGAATTCGTGGTCGTTGATGGTACGCTGCGCGCTCGACCGGGACAGCCTGTGACCATTACTGCCGTGGACGGCGGTGGCGAGCCTTTGGCCCAACTGTTGAACCGGGAACGGAAGGGGCAAAGCCAATGATCCTTTCTGACATTTCCGTCCAGCGGCCTGTATTCGCTGCCGTCATCTCCTTATTGTTGATTGCCTTCGGCCTGGTTTCGTTCGGCCGACTTCCTCTGCGGGAATACCCGGACATCGACCCTCCCGTGGTGACTATCGAGACGCTCTATCCCGGTGCCTCCGCCAATGTGGTGGAGACACGCATTACCGAACTGATCGAGGAGCGTATTGCCGGCATCGAAGGCATTGATTTTATCGCCTCGACCAGTGAAGACGGACTTTCCACGGTGACGATCGAATTCGATACCGGGCGGGATGTCGACGGAGCGGTCAGTGATGTCCGGGATCGGGTCTCGGCGATCTTAGGCGATTTGCCGGACGAAGCCGATCCGCCGGAGATCCAGAAAGTCGATGCCAACAACGATGTGATCATGTGGTTGAATCTGGTCAGCGATCGCATGACCGTGCCGGCCTTGACCGATTATGCCGATCGATATCTTGTCGATCGGTTTTCGGTCTTGGATGGTGTCGCGAGGGTGAGAATCGGTGGTGGCCAAAACTATGCCATGCGGATTTGGATCGACCGCAATGCCATGGCGGCGCGGGGGCTTGTGGTCAGCGACGTCGAAACCGCCCTGCGGGCAGAAAATCTGGAGCTGCCGGCCGGAAGTATCGAATCCGAGACGCGCAGCTTTACGGTGCGGGTCAAACGTGCATTTCGAACGGCGCAGGATTTCAGCCGCCTGGTTCTGGCCCGCGGTGACGACGGCCACTTGGTTCGATTGGGTGACATTGCCCGCGTCGAGCGCGGCACTGAAGAGGACCGGACGTTCTTTCGGGGCAATGGTGTGGCCATGGTCGGCATGGGCATAATCAAACAATCGACTGCCAATACGATCGATGTGGCCCGCGGTGCCAAGGCGGAAATGCGTCGCCTCAACCTTACCTTGCCCGACGGGATGGAAATCAAGCAGAGCTACGACACATCGGTTTTTGTCGAAGGAGCCGTCAAAGAGGTCTATAAAACCCTGCTGATTGCCATCGGCCTGGTCATCCTGGTGATCTATTTCTTTTTGGGCAGCATTAGGGCCACGCTCGTTCCGGCGGTAACCGTTCCGGTTTCCATTATTGCAAGTTTTATCGTTTTAAACATTTTGGGGTTCTCGGTAAATTTGCTGACGCTGCTTGCACTGGTCCTGGCCATCGGATTGGTGGTGGACGATGCCATCGTGGTGTTGGAGAATATCTACCGGCGCATGGCTGAAAAAGGCGAATCCCCCCTGGTGGCGGCGTATCGTGGCGCACGGCAGGTGGGTTTCGCGGTTATCGCAACCTCCTTGGTGTTGATCGCGGTGTTTGTGCCTATTGCTTTTCTACAGGGAGATGTGGGCCGTTTGTTTTCAGAGTTTGCCATCACCATGGCGGCGGCGGTTTGCTTTTCCAGCGTCGTGGCCCTGAGCCTCTCGCCCATGCTGGCATCCAAAATCCTGAAACGCAAAACCAGTCGCCGTGCTCCCCGCACCCGTATGGACCGCTTTTTCGGATCCATCCGGCACCACTATCGCCGTTTGCTCAGCCGCACCATGAGGCGCCCCCTGCTGGTGGTGGGCCTTTTTGCGGCACTCATCTTGGCAACGGCGTGGCTGGCAGGGCAGATTCCCACGGAATTCGCCCCCAGGGAAGACCGCGGCGCATTTTTTGTGATCGTCAACGGGCCCGAAGGTGCTTCCTACACCTATATGGAGGAATACATGAACGAAATCGAGCGGCGGCTGATGTCCTTCGTCGAAAGCAAAGAGGCCACCCGGCTGCTGGTTCGAGCCCCGCGCACGTTTTCGAATTATGAGAACTTCAATACCGGGATCGTGATTATGGTTCTCAACGACTGGAACCAGCGACGATCAGCCTGGGCCATCATGGATGAGGTGCGTGCCAGACTGTTCGACATGCCGGGGGTGCGCGCCTTCCCCGTCATGCGCCAGGGCTTTGGTGCATCCATTCAAAAGCCGCTGCAGTTCGTCATCGGCGGCGGCACATATTCGGAATTGGCCCAATGGCGAGATACGCTGCTGGCGCAGATTGACGTCGACAATCCGGGGCTGATCGAGATCGACTGGGATTACAAGGAAACCAAGCCCCAACTGCAGGTGAACATCGACTATGATCGCGCAGCCGAGTTGGGGGTGACCATCGGGGCTGTCGGCCGCACCCTGGAAACGATGCTGGGCTCCCGGCGCGTGACTACCTATCTTGACGCCGGTGAAGAGTATGACGTGATCCTGGAAGGCGAACGCGAGCGTCAACGCACGCCAAATGATCTGCAGAACATTTATGTACGTTCATCGCGCAGTGACGCGCTGATTCCGCTGTCTAATTTGGTCACGATAGAGGAATTCGCCGATTCAACCACCCTGAATCGTTACAACCGCGTCAGGGCCGTCACCATCGAGGCCAACCTTGCAGACGGTTTGGCCTTGGGCGATGCGCTGGCCTATATGGAAGGATTGGTCAAGGACCACCTGCCTGAAAACGCGATCATTGATTACAAGGGGCAATCCCGGGACTACAAGAACGCAACGCAGTCCATATTATTCGTTTTCCTGTTGGGAATCCTGGTGGTGTTTCTTGTCCTGGCTGCCCAGTTTGAAAGCTATCTCAATCCGCTTGTGATCATGCTTACGGTGCCGCTGGCGATTGCAGGCGGCTTGATGGGGCTGTATTTGACCGGAAGCACCTTGAATCTTTACAGTAAAATCGGCTTGGTCATGCTGATCGGCTTGGCCGCGAAAAACGGCATTCTTATCGTCGAGTTCGCCAACCAGCTTCGGGAGCGGCGCAAATCGTTTAATTACGCGATCCTGAAAGCATCCGAAGTTCGCCTGCGCCCAATCGTGATGACGGGCATCACTACGGCCACGGGTGCGATCCCCCTGATTCTTTCCACGGGTGCCGGGTCGGAAACCCGCATGGTGATCGGCGTCGTCGTTCTGGCCGGGGTGTTGTCGGCGACCCTGTTCACCCTGTTTGTCGTACCGATCGCCTACAGTCTGCTCTCCCGGAGGACACATCCTCCCGGGCAGGTCGCGCGACGGCTCGAGCAAGAGCGGGCTGGTCTGAAAGCAGGACCGACCCAGTAACTGTGAAAAAAACGAAATCATCGCTATGGTTTTCAACAGCCTGTTAAAAAATGACAGGAGACATAAAGAAAAAAAGGTGACATTTTATATGCGGTCAGTTTGTATAAGTTTAATCATGTTGGCAGGATCAATCATTCTGTCGGCCTCCAACTGCTCAGCAGAAAATAACGAAATGATCGCACGGCTAAGCGCCGGTGGCCATATTTTAATGGTCCGTCATGCGTTTGCGCCTGGAAATGGAGATCCAGATCATTTTACGATTGGCGACTGTTCCACGCAGCGTAACCTTGATGAAACGGGTCGCGCTCAAGCACGAAGCATCGGTAATTGGCTTCGCCATAAAGGACCATATTCAGCACGTGTTTACTCCAGCCAATGGTGCCGGTGCCTCGAAACGGCCAAGTTAATGCACTTGGGCCCTGTAAATCAGTTACCCGCTTTAAATTCGTTCTATGAGCGCATTCAAGACCGTGAGCCGAACATCGAAACTTTGAAAGATTTCATTTCCCGGCAGCCCACGGATGGCGAATTAATTGTATTCGTGACCCATTTTGTAACCATTGCCGCCATGACGGGCGAGAGCGTTTCCTCAGGCATGGGCGTACTGTTGGAACTAAAGGAAGATGCGCCCTATAGAGTGGTTGGCAAGTTAACTTTTGAAAATTAAAGCGAGTATTGCATGAAATGGACTCTTTGACCCACTTCACATTTGGCGCCGCCTGTGGAGAGGCAGACTTTAGACAACCTCATGCGTTACGCGGCCTGCGCCCGATTTTCGTCGCTGCCATGGCAGGACTGTGGATTCTTTTCGCGGCGGCCCTCGATTCCTCAGCGCAGCAGACCCTCCACCACGAGCTTGAGGTGGAAATCCTGCACGATGCCAAAACCCTGCGCGGCACGGACACCATCCGTCTTCCCAAGGGCGCGTCGCGCCTGCGGGTGGCCTTTCGCCCTGGTGTGCGCATCCTTGGCGTGGGAGGCGCCGCGTACACGCAAAAAGAGGGTGTGCTGGATCTGAATCTCGAGACCGCACATCCGTCTTCGAACACCGTGGTCCTGCGCTACGAGGGTGTCTTCGACGATTCCTTCGAGGCCGAGCCATTTTCCATGGACAACCCTGGCCAGGGTGTTCTGGGTACCATCACCCAGGATGCAGCCTTCTTTCTGGCTGGCAGCGGCTGGTACCCAATGATCGTGGAAGATATCCCCGAGACCTTTCGTGTTTCGGTGACCGCGCCGAGGGGCGTCTACGCGGTGATGGAAGGCAGGCTCGAAACCCACGCCGACGACCCCGACAGGAGCCTTTCAATTTGGTCGGTGGCTCGCCCATCGGGGCCGCTGGCCATGTTTGCAGGGCGCTACGTCGTCAACGAACGCATGCATGACAAGGTGCGTATCGCCACCTACTTCTTTCCGGCCAATGCCGGGCTTTCAACCCGCTATCTGGATGCTGTGCAGCGTCACATCGTCCGCTATGAAGCGCTTCACGGGCCCTATCCATTCGCCAAATTCGCTGTGGTGGAAAATTTCTTTCCCACCGGATACGGTTTTCCATCGTATACGCTGCTGGGCAGTCGCGTGTTAAGACTGCCTTTCATTCCCGACACCAGCCTCAGACACGAGGTGGCTCACTGCTGGTGGGGCAACGGTGTGTTGGTGGATGCGACCGGGGGCAATTGGTCCGAGGGGTTGACCACTTACGTGGCCGATTACCTTTCCGAGGAGGAGCATTCCTTCGAGCAGGCCCGGGCCTATCGCCTGCGCACGCTTGAAAAGTACGCCCTTCTCGCCGCAGGTGCGCAGGACTTTCCCCTGTCGACCTTCCGGAGCCGCTACAACCCTGCCAGCCAGGCCGTCGGCTACGGAAAGGCCATGTTCGTGTTTCATATGATGCGCCTGCGTATCGGCGACACGGCTTTCTGGGCTGCTTTGCGCGACATTTATGCCGAGCGGCTGTACAAAAAAACCAGCTGGGTCCATTTTATGGATGCTTTTGCCGAGCACGGTGGATTGGGTCGCGATGAGGTGCGCTTTTTTTACAAACAGTGGATCACCCGCCCGGGTGCCCTGCAATTGGCCATTGACAGCACCCGGGTGGTTTCCGCTGCAGGCCGTCCGCAGGTGGAGGGATTGCTCATTCAAAAATCGCCCCGCTTCAACGTCCGCGTGCCGGTGGAGGTGGTCGGTGGCACGATCAGCCGCAGAGAGAGTGTTGCCTTGGATGATGCTAAGGCGACATTCAGCATCCGAATGGAGGAAGCGCCTCGAACCGTAGCCGCCGACCCCGATTTCGATGTTTTTCGCCTTCTCTACCCCGAGGAAATCCCGGCAACCGTCGACGCGGTAAAGGGCTCCAACACGCTCGCCGCCGTGCTCGCAGAAGATAGCCCCGAACCCTGGGCGGAGATTTTCCGCGGACTTCTAATGGGCCTCAACCAAGGTGGCACACCCGTCTGGAGTGAAAGCAGATTCGCTGCCGAGGATTCCGCCGGAAAGGACGTACTCTTCTTTGGCATGCCCAAACGGGAAAAGGGTCGCAACCTGTTGTCGGAGTTGGGGGATGCAGCGGAGCTTTCGGCCGGGGCTTTCCGGGTGGGAGAGGACATCTCCAGCCGCAATGCCGACACGCTGTTTGCGGTCTTCAAAAGGAATCAGAGACTGGTGGCCGTGTTCCTTCCCGTTGCAGGCACCGAGGTCGAAACGGTGGTGCGCACGGCCCGCAAAATTACCCACTACGGCCGATATGGGCGGCTGTCCTTCAAAAACGGCGTCAATACCGGCAAGGGCGTCGGCGAGGCGTCCGGGTCGCCCCTTGTCGTTGATCTGGGAGACAACTCATGAGAATGGCAGCCACGCCATCATCGCCCTTGTTAAAACCTCCGCCCAGGGTTCGATACAAAATTATCTTCGTGGCATTAATCCGGCAGCCACAGTATGACAGGTCAACCGCCAATTCTGGATGATATCGGCTATTAGATCGATTGTCAGGACATGATCTCAAGGACGGACCCTCTTTTCAAGATTCCTGCAAAATTGGCTACGATACTGGCGGTTGTCCCCCAAATCAGCTCTCCCCCAACGTTAAATTCCGGGAAATAGTGTTCCTCACACAAGGCTCCGTAATCCGAACCGATGGATGCATCGCTCGATAAAAATGACGCAAGTGGGACTTCGATGATTTTTTCCACCTCGTCCGAATTGATTTTGAATCGGTATGGATAGGGTATGGTCCCAACAAAAGGATGAATGATAAACGGCGGGGCGTAGGTCATGGATTCATCAAGAGGTCCGAGCACAATCACATCCTTCGGTTGAAGACCGATTTCTTCCCACGACTCCCTCAGAGCCGTATACTCAGGACTGGGGTCTGCCCCATCGACAACACCGCCGGGAAACGACACATGACCGCCGTGATACCTGACATGTGACGCTCTTTTTGTAAAAAGCACCGTGAGCTCGCCATTTTTTAGAAAAATTGGCACCAATACGGCCGCAGGTGTAGATATGGTCCTGATCCCGGGCATGGTTTTGATGTTTCGATGAGAGAGGGCTTTGGCGATTAGCTCGAAAATGTCATTGTGTTCCTGTGCCATTGAACGGAGACCTGATTTTTTTCACAATCTGAAACATGAACCTGACCTAGTGCCCATCCACAAATGACCAATTGTCCCGATATCGGCGTTGCGCGAAAAATTTAATCCTCGGAATATCGACCATATGCCTGCGGTTAAATTTTTCGCGCGCCTTGATCTCGACCCAATTTGCCTATTTGTGGACGGACACTACCTAGCACAAAAAGCATTAAATCTACCAGCACTTGATTTCCGGTCTTCACCATCGCATGCCTAAGCGGTTTGAAAGGTTTTTGATCGTATCACGCGCATTGAAAGCGGCAGACGCTTTTTTCCGGAAAAGGGGGGGGCAGGACCCATGGTCTGGATCCTGCCCCGGTAGGTAGGAGGAAGCAGAACGGTTTGGCTTTCTTGATCAGCTTCAACGAGACTATAGCAAGTCAAGATGACCCCACCATGACCGCAAGATGATCATATGGCAATGTTTTCAAGTGCATTTATTGACAGCCAAAAAGAGGTGCTGGTACTTTTCACGGAATCATCAATTGGCCGCAAGCGGGAGGTAGATCGCCACGCGGGTGCCTGTTCCTGGTTTAGAGTCTACGTTGATCCACCCATTGTGGTTTTTGATGATGCCGAAGACTGCCGCCATGCTGAGACCGCGCCCTTCAAATTTTGTGGAAAAGAAGGGTTCGAAGATACGGCGTTTCGTTTCTTCGTCCATGCCTCGCCCATTGTCTTCAATTTCAAGGCACAGAAAAGAGCCGCAGCGGTCGCCATCGTCGATTCGGCTGCCGTCCACGATGAAGCCGCGAGCGGTTATGATGCCCGTTGCGGAAATGGCCTCGACGGCATTTTCAACCACAGCCAGAATGACCATGCGCAGTTGGATGGTATCCACTCGAACCGAAATCGATTCGTCCGCCAATTCGAGTGAAAATGTGACCGCTGGTTTCAGCATCCGTTGAATCGCGGGCTGAGCATCTTGAATAAGCTCCTTGAGCGTTACGATGCGGGTCATTGATTTGCCACCCTGAGCATACGCCAGGAGATTGTTGGTTAAATAGCGCATGCGTTCGGCCACCGGATGAATGCGTTCGATGTAACCTGCGATTTTGGATTCTTTATCGATGCTCATAGATGCCAGATCAATGTAGCCGATCAATGAAGTCAAGGCATTGTTGAACTGGTGGGCAATACCGCCGGCCAGTTTGGCGATTGCCTCCATGTTTTGAGTTTGCAGGATTTGTTTTTCATACATGACCAGGCGCTGGGTTTTTTCCTCGATCATCGCTTCCAGTTCGCGTTTCTGCCGTGTCAGCATGCTGGAGTATTCTAAGCTCTCAATGGAATTGGCGGCATTGCGAAGGATGATCGACAACATTTCGAGGGAGGTGTCCGGCAGCTGTCCATCCTTTTCCGGAAATACGCCGACGAACAACCCTCTGATTCGGGAGCAGGTGGACAGAACGTGCAGAAAAAGCTGTCGGTTGCTGTGGTTTGAAAACAGTGTGATGCCTCGCCGTTCGCGGATCGCCCAGGCCACGCTGCCATTTTCGATCAGGTAACTTAATTCGGCTTCACTGCTATTTTTTGTATCGATGGGCGAGCAGGACGCCAATCTGAGGTCAGAGGTTTCCTCGTCAACCAGATAGAGGGCACGGGTTTCGAATTCGATCAGCCGTTCGATCCGCTCCAACGCTATTTCCACCACCACCTGGGCCGAGCACTGGCCGCTGACTTCCTTTTGAAAATCTCCCAGGGACAGCGCCAGTTCAATGGCATGATGGATGAACTGGCGGCTTCTTTCATCCCCATTTGCATGTCTGATCTGGTTCTCATGGATATGTGTCGCGTCCAGCATCGCTCTCAGCCTTCGAAAACCGTCTTGAGGGGAGCGAGTTGAAGGGTGGCCTGGCGGATCAACGCAGGTATGGCGCAGGCCGAAATTCCGATCCCATCGAGCACGGAATAGTCGAAACAGGGGATCGTCAGCTCTCCGCTGTTGCCGATACCTGTTCCATGAACCAGGAGATCGGCCAACTGGATAATGCCGGCCTTGGTTGGATCCGGTGATTTGGACGGCGTATGGTGGTGGACGATGTTGGCCTCCAGCTCGTCCGGCAACCGCCATTTTCTGATCAGATGGCGGCCGATCTGTGTATGGTTCAGTCCGAGGATTTCCCTTTCAGCCTGGTAAAGACAGCGATCTGATGATCGAGCCGAATGGATCGCTTCACGGGCATGGTCTGGGTAGTATTTGAATACGATCAATTTGCCAATGTCGTGCAACAACCCGGACACGAACAACTGTTCCGTATCTTTTATGTTTTTCAGGGCGGCCAGAATACGGGCCACGATGCCGCATGCCAGGCTGTGGCGGGTGAAGTCCCGCACATCCAAAAATTCCCGGGGAATATCTTTAAACGCATTCATGACACAGATGCCTAACGCAATCCCGGAAATTTGTTTGGTGCCGATGATCGTTACGGCTCTGGATATGCGGTCTATTTTGGATGGGAACCCATAGAACGCGGAATTGACAAGTTTAAGAAGAACAGCCGACAAACTGGGGCTTTTGTTGACGACACGGGCCACATCATTCGACGTGGAAAGCTCGTCTGCAATGACATCGTTGAGTTCTTGTACGATAACCGGCGCTTCCGGCAGTTTTTCATCGATTTTCCGGATGAATCCACCGATATCCTTTGGCCTGCCCGGCATCGCTTGGGCGGGTATTTTCAGATGAATCGGCATTGGAGATGGGGTGTAAGCACCCCCTAATCGATAGGCCACGGAGGATTGATAGATTTCTCTGATGATCTTGTGATTGAGGTCCAGATGCTTGAATACGGCGTCGACGGCTTGTTGCGCCTGTTGTCGCTTTTCCGGGTCCTCAACCGGCAATTCACAGGCTTTGTGTTTTACGGTGCCGACAATGTTGACTTCGTTCACGCCCCAGATTTTGAGAACACGGATATGTTTTGAGACGATTTTTTGCCCCCTGGACAGCAGTAAGCGGGTGTTGATATCGAGTACATCCTCACTCAATACCATGCCCGGTTCCAATTGATCGACTGCGATGTTCGCCATATAAGGGCCTGTTTTCGATATAGGGTGGTCCCCATGTCAGTATCCAGGGGAACCGATTCAACTCCCTGCTATTGTGTCATTATCGGTCCAGTCGAATGAAACTTGAAAAGAAAGATTCATCTGTGGTTTTTTTTGCTATTGTCATGATTAATAAGGATAGGTAGGGTTGAAAAAGATCAATGCGGAATATGACCGGCGTGAATGATAAACTTATCAGGATCTGGAGTGTTGGCTTCACGTAAAATGGAAAATTCCCGCCCGCTATATAATAGTCGCATATTTCAAAGTTTTATCGATTATTTGCGCACGGCTCGTCCCGATCTCAACAGCCTGGAATTTCTTGACTATGCCGGTATCACGCCAGAAGAGTTGGTGGACACCGCTCATTGGTTCACCCAGGAACAAGCGGATCGATTCTATCAAATCATTGCCGAAAAATCGGGTGACGAGGATATCGCCCGCAAAGCGGGCCGATTCAGCGCCTCGTCCGCCGGCATGGCCTCGTTTCAACACTATGTGGTCGGGCTCTTGAATACCGAGACCGCCCTGCTCTCCATGGCGAAAATATTTCCTCTGTTCACAAAGGGGGCGACCGTCAAAGCGAAAAGGTTGGCTCCCGGCAAAATCGAAATTGTTTCCACGCCCAAAACCGATGTCGATGAAAAGCCCTATCAGTGTGAAAACCGCATGGGCAGTATCGAGGCCCTGCCCAAGTTGTTCACCAATGACTATGGCCATATCGAACATCCATCCTGTTTTCATAGGGGCGCGGAGGCGTGCCACTATATTGTCTCATGGGTTGATCCGAAATCGCTCAAGATAAAATTGTGGCGCAACTACGCACTGATCGGCTCGTTGATGTTATTGGCACCTTTTTACATCGTTTTGCCGACCGGCTCTTTCTTCTTTCTCGCTACTTTTTTCCTCTGTCTAGATATTGCGTTGGAGGTCGTCTATACCCGTACCAAAATCAAAGAGCTTGAAAAAATCGTGGAGCACAGCCGCCAGGCTGCTGAAGAGCGCATCGAGATGGCGCATACCAGTTACAATAACTCTTTGCTGGTTCAGGAGATCGGGCAAGCCACGGCTGAAATTCTCAATGTCGACGATCTGATGCACAAGCTCGCCGACCTGATGTGCCATCGGCTCGGTTTCGATCGAGGGCTGATCCTGCTGGCCGATGAAGCGGAGACTCGGTTGTTCTATAAGGCAGGCTATGGATATTCCGAGGAGGAGCAAACCTATCTCGAAAAAACAACGTTTCATTTGGACAAACCGGATTCCAAGGGGTTTTTTGTCAGGTCATTTCTGGATAAAAAGAATTTGACGATTTCCGATGCCAGTGAAATGGCGGATTCATTATCGGCCAAGAGCAAGAATCTGTTGGAGACCTTCGGCGTGCGCTCGCTCTTGTGCATACCGATCATTTACAAAGACAAGGCGCTCGGCATCCTTGCGGTGGACAATGTGAATTCTAAAGTGCCGTTGAAAAAGAGCGATGTCAATTTGCTCGAGGGGATTGCTTCGCACATCGCCATCGGTATCAATAACGCGCGATCTTTTCAGCGTCTGAAGCAGAGCGAAGACCGATACCGGCAAACGCTGGAAAGCATTGAAGAGGGGTATTTCGAAATCGACCTGGACAGACGCCTCTTGTTTGCCAACAAAGCGTTCGAGGAGTTTGCCGGTTTGGCTTCGGGGGAATTGGGAACGAATGGGTTCGAACACTTCTTCAGGCCTGGTTCGATCGCCGAATTGGAGCGGTTGTTAAAACAGATCCTGGATTCCAGGGACCCGGTCCGTTTTGCTCAACTCGATCTGGCCACAGACAAAGGAGAAGTATTGCCTGTAGATATCTCCATCTCCCTGATCGTCGACCAGAACGGTCAGCCGACCGGCTATCGCGGTTTTCTGCGCGACGCACGGGATCGTTTAAAGCTCGAAATGGAACGAAAGGAACTCGAGTATAAATTGCAGCGGGCGCAGAAGATGGAATCTATCGGTACTTTGGCTGGCGGCATCGCCCACAATTTCAACAACTGGCTGGGCGGCATCCTGGGCAATATCAGCCTGATCAAAATGGCCGTTCAGGGGCATGGAAAGGTCTTGGAGCGAATTTCAAAAATTGAGCATATCGTGGATAACGCCGCCAAAATGAACCGACAACTGCTCAGTTACGCACGAGGGGGCAACTATGAAATCAAACCCACCAACCTGAACGATATGGTTCAAGAGATTTCGGAAACCTTTGCGGCGACCAAAAAGGATGTCGTTGTCAAACTGTTGCTCGATTCCGACTTGGGTACCGTGGAGGCGGATCGGAGCCAGATCGAGCAGGTATTGTGGAATCTTTATGCGAATGCTACCGATGCCATGCCGAACGGTGGCGTATTCACCATTTCGACGGCCAATGCGACCTCAGAAACCATAAAAGGGCGGTTTCATAATATTCCATCAGGCGACTATGTGAGGTTGAGCTGCGCGGACACAGGATCCGGCATTTTGACCGAGCACATGGATACTATTTTTGAACCCTTTTTTACTACCAAAAAAAGTAAAGGCACCGGCCTTGGTTTGGCCTCGTGCTACGGCATTGTCAAAGCGCACAATGGCTTTATCGATTTCGTGTCTCAAGTGGGCGTCGGCAGCACCTTCACCATCTATTTGCCTGCGGTGGATGCAATCCCCGCGGTGAATGGCCGTGTGTCATCTTCGGTCCAAAAGGGGCAAGGTACGATTTTGGTCGTGGATGACGAAGAAATAATTTTGGAGTCCAGCATCGCTCTTCTCTCCGGATTGGGATATGTCGCAGTAGGCGCTTCCAGCGGCGAGGAGGTTTTGGATAAATATTCACACGAATTGAATGCCTTGGATGCGGTTATCATCGACATGGTGATGCCCGGTATGAGTGGTGGAGAACTTTACGCGCGCTTAAAAAAATTAAAGCCGGATTTAAAAGTTTTGTTGTGCAGCGGCTACAGCGTGAACGAAAACATCCAGGCGGTCCTGGATCAAGGCTGTCAGGGTTTTCTGCAGAAGCCCTTCAGTTTGGATCAGCTGTCGACGGCGATCAGAAGCTGCTTGTTTAAGGACACTTAGCGCCCGTCCACAAATAACCATAATATGGCTGACCGATCCGGACATCCATGAGGCCCTGTTATCGCGGGCCATGGTGATGTCCAGTTATGCCGGGGATGCGTCGGTGCTGGGCTTATTTTCGCGCGAGCCGATCCATGGCCGTTTTGAGACTGAATCGAAGTCGTTCCAGAGCGTCGGCCAGTTTTCCGATTTCATCATTGCCTTTAACGGCGATTTTCTGATTGATTTGCCCTTCCACTAAACGAATGGATGTATCCGTCAGCTCCTTGATGGGCAGCAGGGATCGTTGCACGGTGATAAAGACCAGGATAAATGATATGAGAAAAATTGCGCCCATGATCAACAGCGTCGATATCATCATGCGGAATTTTGCGGCATTGATTTTTTCAAGCGAATAGCCGATTCGAAATCCTCCCCAGTGCTTCCCTTTGACCATAATGGGCGAGGATATATCCCACATGGTTTCACCTGTGTCACGGCTGTAGACTTGCAGAAAACCGAGATTCAGATTTTGTGCGGCGGCAAGCCCTACCTTGTCGCTGAATATCCGCTTGGTCCGGTTGAGGATCAGATCTTTTTCCGGATCTCCGGTGGGCGGCTGGTTGTATCGCGTGTTGTGAGTGGGAACATAGCCGTTGACATCCGCGGCCACGGCATAGACCACGCTCTTGTCCTTGAGAAATTCGTCTTCGATACCCAGCAGGGCCTTATCGAGGTAAAAGTCGTACTTCGTATGAAATTTGGGTGGATTGAAACCTGGTATCTTTTCATAAGCCGTATCAAAGGCGTCCCTGATTGTAAACACGCCGTTATCGATGGCCTCTTCGATTAAGACGCCGGTCATTTTTGCGCCCGTCATGGATTCGGTTTTGCCTCTTTCCAGCAATTGGGCCTCCAGCGCGGCACCTTGATCGATGATCATATAGGCCGCTCCAGCCCCCATGACGACTAAAAGCAGAAGGTTGACATACAACGTAACCTTTACCGCGACCCGTTCGGAAATGAATTTGATCATGGCGCTTTCTCCCCTGTGACATGATGTGTGAAGTGAGCATATTCCCGGAAATGGAAGTTGGGTTTACTATGGCGCATAGCCGAATCGCACGGCCCCCCAGTGTTTGGTGTGAACATAAATCGGTACGGATAGGTCGTACATTGTTTCGCCCGTATCGCGATTGTATTTCTGCAAGAGAAAGGGCTGCGTGTTGCGAGCGGCCGCAAGACCGGTACGATCGTTAAAAACCCGCTTGGATCGGTCTTGGGATTTGCTGTTGTGGGTCGGCAAATAGCCGTTTCGGTCGACCGCTACGACGAAGAGCAATTTTGGGTCCTTCGCCAAATACTTGTCCAGTATCGTTTGCAGGACCGTATCACAAAGCCTGTCATATTGCGTATGGAATTTTTGCGGAGCAGTGTTGGGGATCGGTATGTAGAACGTATCGAACATCTGGGCCATGGTCAGTTTTCCACTGGTGACCAGGTATTCGAATTGTGTCTTGATTTCCGACTGGCACTCGATGGCCCATGCTTTTACCTTGGCTTCCATCTCTGCGTTGGCGTCCGCCGTCACGGGACCGACGCAGAGCATGATCAATAGTATCGTTAAAACAGATGGGTTGAAAATTTTCCTGAAATGGTTTGATGCGGACATGGCGATTCCTCAATGGAGTTGGCTGGCGGTGCTGCTTTTTTTGATGGTTTCAATGAAATCATCGATTTTAAGAACCAGGTCATCGGCCGATGCCTTGGCTTCTTTTATGACCGCCAGAAAATAGTTGCTAAAGCCAAACAAAAGGAGATCCTCTTGGCTTTGTCGGGAAAAAACCATGTGTTTGAACTCGGATAACCCGAGTGACGAACGAATGGTGTCGCAATTAAGCCCCGCAAAAGCAATGAAGGGAAACAGGTTGTCGGCATTGTCGCCGTGGAATGCGAGGCCCTTTCCATCGTATTTCACGAGGTAATAGCTTTTGACGCCATCGATATTTTTAATGTTCGTAAAATCTTGTACGGTGGCCATCACGATGCTCCCTTACCGGATGTTTAAATGGGGTGCGATGAGGTTTTTAAAGGTGGCAATTTTTTCCTGGTCATCGATTTCAGCGCACAGCATGTTAACCAGTCGCTCGATAGACGCCTGATTGATTCGATCGACGCTGCCGATCCATGCCTGACGTGTATCGTTGAAAACAATGGCGGCGATGGGGCCCATGACCTTGTTGAGCGCATTTTCCAATTGGGAGAGGAGCTTGGAAACGGGCTCTGAACGAAGCAACGCCCCATGGTTCTCCGTCGCGGCATTCTGGTTGATCGTGTCCACGCCGGCCTGATCGGGTGATAGGTCGCTTTGCCTCGGCCGACTATTCGCGGATTGTGAGATCGTCAGGTCGAGCAAGTTTTCATCAAGGGGGGATTGGTGGAGGATCACGATGTATTGATGATTGCCTGCCCGCCTTATTGACAGGTTTGAATCGGCGAATTGCAGGCGGATTTGAACGATATCGGAGAAGAGTTCTGCGCCCCAGGAATAAAACTTCTCCAGGGTCTTGTTCAAGGTGGAGAGATTGTCCTTGGTAAATTCGTTGCCTCCTTTTTGGGAGATTGTTCCGAGTTGGGGGTCGAAAAGTAAAACACATGAAACGCCGGGAAGTGTTTTTATCCTGTCCAGTATTGTTTCCATTGGCGGCCTCGCAAATGCTTTTCGTTTCGGTAAATGAACAGCCACACAATATCATTCAACCGCCGGCCCAAGAGGGTAGGGCGCGACCAACGGATATGGTTCTGGTGCTGGATCTGGAACAATAGATCTGGTGAACGTGGCACTGCGGCCGACAGGCCGGCAATAACACGCGAAGTGGACCATACAGGAGCTTGGCAATACCATCAATTTCGATTAAACTAACCGAAATGGCGTGAATAGTCAATTCTTGAAATAATTCTTGAGCCTTGCTCGTAAAATTGCGTGCGATTCGCGATTGACAGCTGTTCTTTCCACATGTTAGAGGCTCGTCGAGCAAGAAGTCGATATCCGGTGGCCCAACAGGGCCGGAAGAGGGAAGCCGGTGCGAATCCGGCACGGACCCGCCGCTGTGAGCGAGGACGAAACCCGCTGCAATACCACTGTATCGCCAATTGAGGAACGAAGCGGTGCGGGAAGGTGCGGGAAGTAGATTGATCCGCGAGTCAGAAGACCTGCCGAATATCTTTGAGTTCTTGGTGGAGACGGTAAATCCCCAGGCTGATAGTCATATTGGCTTGGGGTTTTTTTATGGCCCCGGCCGATACGCAGGGCGCTTGACGGGAAATTGCTTATCGCGCATGCGCTTCTGCGAAAATTTGGCGACAAGGAGGTTTTATGCTGGAACAGACCGTTCAAGCCATCGGGCCATTGGACCTGAACGCCATGGCAGCGGCCAAGGATCACCAGGCCCGCCTGGCTCTGCCCCCGGGCAGCCTGGGCCGGCTGCACCAGTTTGCTGTCAAGATGGCCGGGGTAACCGGGCGGCCAAGGCCCGCCGTTCGCGACCTGGGGGTCATCACCATGGCCGGTGACCACGGGGTGGCGGTTCGCGGGGTGAGCAAGTTCCCTCAGGAGGTGACACGCGAGATGGTGGTTAACTTCGCTCGCGGAGGTGCGGCCATCAATGTGTTGACCCGTCATGTGGGCGCCCGGTTGACTGTGGTCGATATGGGCGTGGCCGGACCGGCCCTGAACATAGATATGGACGAGAAGGGAAAGGTCCGATTCGTTTCCCGCAGGGTCGGTTCCGGAACGCGGGATATTTTTACAGGGCCGGCCATGACCCGGGATGAGGCCGTGCGATCCCTGGAAACGGGAATCCGGGTTTTCATTGAAGAAAAGGAGCGGGGTCTGGATGCCGTGGGCACCGGAGATATGGGGATCGCCAATACCACGCCGTCGTCGGCCATCGCGGCGGCGATGCTCGCCGTTTCGCCGAGGCAGGTGGTGAACCGGGGCACCGGCATCGACGACGCGGCCTTGGATCACAAAGTCCAAGTCGTGGCCCGGGCGCTGGCGGTCAATCGTCCCGATTCTTCCGATCCAATAGATATTTTGGCCAAGGTCGGTGGGTATGAGATCGGCGGCATCGCCGGGGTTATCCTGGCCGCCTGCGCGCATCGGGTGCCCGTGGTGGTCGATGGGTTCATTTCGACCGCGGCGGCCCTGCTGGCGTGCGGCTTTCATCCGGAAGTAAAACAGTATCTTTTCTCCGGGCACCAGTCGGCCGTGGAGGGTCACCGTTTGATGTTGGAAGAGATGGGACTCGAACCCATGATCGATTTGGGTATGCGATTGGGGGAAGGGACCGGCGCTGCATTCGGTCTCTCGATTCTGGCGGCGGCATCACGGATCGCCACCGAGATGCACACTTTCGAAGAGGCGCAAGTGTCCGGTCCGGGAAATGATGGTGGTTAAGAAAAAATGGAGCTTCGCGATTGGACGTGTGGAGCAAACCGATGGCGTGTCGGCCGGCTGCTCGATCAGATGATCGGTGCCGGCCGTTCGCCATCGAGAACTTGCCGCACGGCACGGCCCAGATCGCCGCGGACCAGGGGCTTGCGAATCAGGGCCCGAATGCCCAAACGATCGATCATCTCCTGGGTCACCTTTTCGCTGTAGCCGGTGCAGATGATGACGGGGATATCCGGACGCAGGGCCAATATCCGTTCAGCCAGTGCGTCCCCGGTCATGCCGGGCATGGTCATGTCCGTAATCACCAGATCGTAGGCATCGGGTTGCTGTTCGAAAAGGTAGAGCGCCTTGGCGCTGCTGGTATGGACCGTCATGCGGTAGCCCAACCGTTCGAGCATCTCCTTGCCCAATTCGGCGAGGGGGGCTTCGTCGTCGACGAACAGGATGTGTTCCCGACCAATCGGTACGAGGTTTTCATGGGACATGTGGACGGGGGAGCCCTGTTGGATGATCGGAAGAAAAATGGTGAAGGTCGTACCCTTCCCGGGCGTGCTCGCCACGCCGACCGCTCCGCCGCATGCGTGGACGATGCCTTGTGCCACCGCCAGTCCCATGCCTGTGCCTTCCCCTTTTTCCTTGGTGGTGAAATAGGGGTCGAAGATTCTCTCCAAGTTATTGGGATCAATGCCATGTCCCGTGTCGGCCACCACCATCTTCAAATAACGACCCGCCTGCAGACCTGGGTATTTCTGGGCTTCTTCGCCGGACAACGCCTCCTCTCTCAGGGAGACCTCGAGCCGGCCGCCACATTGACGCATGGCGTGGCTGGCATTGGTACATAGATTCATGATGACCTGATGGATTTGAATGGGATCGGCCTGGACCACCGCATCGCATTGAATGGCGCTTTCGATCTCGATGGTGGAGGGGAGCGAAGCACGCAGCAATTTAAGGGCTTCCTTGAGGATCGGTTGCACCTGGATGGGTTTGGCCTCTGATTCGGTCTGGCGGCTGAACGTAAGGATTTGCTGCACCAGTTCACGCGCCCTCTCTCCGGCGCGAAGCACTTGTCCGATAAAGGCGGGATTGGATTGTCCCCGGTTGGCATCGTCCAGGGCAAGCTCCGAAAAACCCAGGATCGCGGATAGAATATTGTTGAAGTCATGAGCGATACCGCCGGCCAGAACCCCAATGGCCTCCATTTTTTGAGCTTGCCGCAGTCGGGCTTCGGTTTGCCTTCGTTCCTGTTCCAGGAATTTGACCGCACTGATATCGGTGGCGACGTGCAGGCGCACCCAGCGGCCGTTCACCCATTTGATGGCGCGGTCGTGATGCAGGAACCAGCGGGTTCCCTCATCGTTCATCGCTTCGCAGACATGCAGGTCGGTGGGGTTGCCTTGTGCGTCGAGCAGTTGCAGATCACGGCAATGCGTACACGGTTCATCACGGTGGTAGAACGCTTTCCAGCAGGGCTGGTTGTTCAGATCGTCACTGACGATGTCGCGCATATGGCGATTCATGAAGATGGGGACGTGGGTTTCCAGATCGGTCGCGTAGATGATTGCGTCGATACTGTCAAGAATGGTCAACAGGGTCTGGCGGGTTTCACGCAGTGCCAGCTCCTCATGCGCCAGATGGGACACATCCCGCATAACATGAACGTAGCGTTGGACCTGGCCCTCTTCATCGAAGCTTGGCGCCACTGACACCTCGAACCATCGTTGATCGAATTTCAAGTTGAACGATTCGCGCCGGCGACTGGCGGCCGAGCGCCGACACGGGCAATCCGCCAGCATCCGATCGGTGCCGTGAATCGCTTCCCAGCAGGGCCTTCCGACGATCCGGGATTCGGTCGTCTTCAGAAGACGGCACATGGCCTGATTGCATTTGATGATGCGGTGACGTGGATCCAGAACGCAGATGGCATCGTTGATGGCGTCAAAAATCTCCTGCCATGGAAGCTCGTCTATCATGGATTCGGTCGCCGTTGTTGGTACGACTTGTCGAAGGGGGCCGCCGATGCGGCCGGAATCGGCTGTCTCATCTGTAGCATCCGGTGAGGCTGGGCCGATATCGTTAGGGTTCGTTTTTTCCACTGGGCTCTCTTTCCCCCGCATTCATGTTGGCCGATCGGCCGGTTGATGATCATGTAACACAGGCCCCATGACCGCGCAACCACCGGCCTTCTGGCTTTAGGAAGCCGGATGCCCGCATGGAAGGTGGATGTGAGGGACCCGAGCATTTCATATTTTTCATCTTGATGCCGAAAAATATAAATGATAGCAAGGCGAAGACATTCTGGCCAGATTGCTGATCACTGATCTCCGGTTCTCCTCCTTTAAGCTCAATTCCGCCTTGATCTCCTGTTGCAGGCCCTTATCTTAATTCAAAAACCCATTCGGCATGCATCGCCTCTTGAAAGGTGTTGAATATGGAAACATTGCTCAAAAGGCTATTGGCCTTGAAGATACGCAGAAAAAGGCGGTTCAAAGTCAAAAAAGGGGTGAGTGTGGTTTTAGGCGGTTCAGGATCCATCGGCAAGAACCAGATCAATGATATCGGCATGGGTGGTCTCTCATTTTACTATACAGACAATGGACAGCCCACCACGCAAAAATCACACAATGTTTCGTTGATACAGGATGGGCGGCCGACCATCTTTCACATTCCTTGTCGAACCATTTGTGATGCGGAGACCGGGGAGCTGATCTTTCCGAATCAACGTGTCAAGCGACGCTCCGTGAAATTCGATCGTTTAAGTATCCGTCAGAAAAAACAGGTCAAACAGTTGATCAAGGAGTTTGCGGTCAAGCGGTGAGCTCATCCGACCTTGGTTCGCTTGCTCCTCAAAATCAAAAATAGTGGCTTCAGGCGGGTTTTTCTGTGAGGTTCGAGGGAGGTAGTGGATTCAGAATCAGCTCTTGAATGACCGTCAACAGGTCATTGACATCGAAGGGCTTGGAGACGAATGCATTGGCGCCCATGTGATAAGCGATCTGTTCGTGATCCGGGTTGCTCGATGTGATGATGAAGGTCACATCAGGCCGAAGTTTTTTTAGCTGTTCGAGCAACTCCAAACCACTCATATCCGGGATGTTGGCGTCTGCGATGACGATGGTCGCGCCGTTGGGGTTGCTATGCAGATGATGCCAGGCTCTGAAGCCGTTTTCGAATGTCAAGACCTTGCTGTTGGTACAAAATTCGATCGTATTGACCGCAAAATCGCGGACAAATTGATCATCGTCGATGATCAGAATTTGTCGATGTGTGGGGGAAGTTTCGGACTCCATGTCAAGCCACCTTCAAAAACGCGATATCTTCCGCGCGGCTGCTGAACATAAGCGTATGGCAGATCGTGTCGATATTTTCCTCCATCGCTGATTTGCGATGCTCTCCCATGGGAAAACCTTTGGCCGCGGCTTTAACCATAACGGCCAGCAACTTGACGCGCTGATAGAAAAGATGATCGTAAATTGAATTTCCGGACGCTTTTTGCTTCAGAGGCAGCCCGTCCACCAGGCCACCGATATCGATGGATTCGGCTTCGACATGGTCGGCATTGTCTATCATGGCTTTTCGGCGGTACTCACCCATTGGGTAGCCATTGAGATAGGCCTTGGCCATAATGATCATCAGCTTCAAACGCGAAAAAAAGATATCATCCAAATCCATTTCGCGGGATTCGGATGCCGGAGAGCCTAATCGCAGCATAACCATCCTTCTTTAGGAGGTGAGAATGATCGCGGGGGGACCTTCGTGAATCGGGGAGTCTTGTAGCCCTTTTAGGTGCGTCAAGTCAAGTATTGCAGCGCGCCGTCGTCAATTTTGTATCCACGCTTCGGACTTCCATTCGCCGGCTGCAGCCACTTGAATGAATGGCGTTGGGTGCAGATGTCAACGCCAGGCGGGGCAGTTCGCTTAAGGCGGGATCGTCAATAAAATGCATAATGATCGCGCCTGTCCACTTCATAGGGGGCCGGGAGTTTTCCAAGTTTCGATTCACGGGGTGCAGCGCCCGTATCGCGCCTCTCCATTCCGGTTCTCCTTTCCGGAATATGATTCGAGTAATCAAACCGACGCCTTTCCAGATGAAGGCGCCTGTCACCAAAAACGGACGGGTTGTTTTTATTTTTCATGGTACCAATCCTCTGGGTCATAAAACTTCGTTTACGGTGGCGTTTGAATAAAACAGCAAGATGCATGCCGGTTAAAAGTGAAACAATTCACATAACACTCAGTATGTTGCATACTCTTTCGCTCTCAGTACAATACGACCGTGCTCAAATTTTCCCGCTAGGTTACATTTTCGGTCGTGATCTACTGTCAAATTGATTTGCCCTGAGATTTTTGCTAGAGTAACGGTCAATCATACCGATTATTAAAAATTGTTAATTAATAGGCATATATACCTATCATGGACCCCAGCTACGGCATCACCGGCAAATTGTTGATCTGGTTTTTTGCCATCGTATCCATATTTTACGCTACGATTTTAGTTCTTTACATAAATTTTCAGCAGGTTGTGCAGATATCGGAGCGCATCGTCAGTAAAAATTATGCCATTTCGGACTATTCGAAACGCATGCTGGAAAATCTGCTCAGCATGGAGGAGAACGAAAAAAAGTATCACCTGCTGCGCAAAGAGGACTATCTTGGTTTTTTTACCAACGCCAGAAATGAGTTCGAAGCGAGCCTGATCAGAATTCTCGCGTTGGACAGCCAGGGTGACGCCGTTTCCTCGCATTGGAAGGATGTGTATGAGGCCTACCGGAAATATCCCCGACCGAACAGTACCGCCAACAGTCGCGGCGAGGTGGCCCTCGAAGATATTTGGATCCCCGAAAAAGTGATCAATACCTGGATTCAGAAAATATCCATGGCCCGGCTCGACAATCAATCCGAGGTCGAGAACGCCACGCGCGAGCTTAATCGGAGAGGTGTCAGCTCAGTTCATAATGCCTTGATTGGATTGGGGATATCGAGTCTTGTCGGGTTGCTGGGGGTTGTTTACCTGGCCTATTCGATGATCCGGCCGCTGAAAGAACTGATGAGGGGTATTCGTTCCATTTCTAAAGAGCGACAAAGCGAGCCGCTTAAAATTCATTCCAAGGATGAATTGGGGGAATTGGCATCGGCGTTCAATGAAATGGCGGACCGGTTGCGTCAGGAGGAACAGTTGCGATCGGATTTTATCTCCATGTTGAGCCATGAAATCCGGACGCCGCTGACCTCCATTCGGGAGTCTGTGAACATGATCGAAGAAGAGGTGATGGGCCCGATCAACGACAGACAGAGGAAATTTCTCGAAATCGCGGGCACTGAAATCGGTCGGATTTGCGACCTGCTCAACCATCTCATGCAGGCCTCGCGGCTGGAGCCGGGGGCCTTGAAATTGAGCAGTGAACCTGTGGACGTCTACGCCTTAGTCACGGCCAGCATCGACAGCCTGAGGCCGACGGCCGAGGCCAAGAATATCGGGATCACATCCGAAATCGCACCCGAAACTCCCGATGTACTGGGGGACGCCCAATACCTCCAACAGGTCTTTTTGAATCTAATCGGCAACGCCATCAAATTTTCGGATCCCAAGGCCGAGATCCGGGTCAGGGTCGGTGCGCTGGACAAACACAACCGCTTGACCTTCAAGGTGGTCGACACTGGTCCGGGCATTCTGGAGGAAGACCAATCCAAACTGTTCAACAAGTTTTACCGATCCGCCAAGGTCCGCGACCATCTCGACGGTGTCGGGTTGGGGCTCAGCATTACCAAAAATATCGTGGAGGCTCACGGGGGCACGATTTGGGTGGAGAGCCAGGTGGGAAAAGGGACCACGTTTGGTTTTACATTGCCCGTGGTTTCGGCGGAAGCGATCGCGATGCGGCCAAAAGAGCGCCAAATTAGGTCCACGGTATCGTCTTTTTTAAGTAAATCCAGCGAGTAAGTCTTTTCAGGAACTGGCTTGGAGCACCCCGGAAAGGTTATGTGTTGCACTCCATCAGGGACATGATATACAAAACGTCAGCCATTTGAAATTGCGTTGGCACCGCTTGTGGCAATGGGATGAAAAGGGGTGGTATTGAATTCCTTGATTGTGTCGAGGGTCGTTGTGCCCGAACAGAATGCTTGCCGGTCGCTTCTGGTCCTGAAGCCCCGGTTCTTGGTTGTTTTGGCAGTTCTGGCGGTTTGCATGATGGTGGGGATTGGCGGTTGCCGTATGCCCGGGCAGTCGCGACCGACGCTGGAGGTCGGGCCGTCGCCCGTCGAGTTGAAAAAGTACGATGACGCCGTGGCCGTTTACCTGTCGGCCAAGTATGGTGAGGCGGCCCAGGCGTTTGACGCCATCCGGGAGCAGACCAACGATCCGGGCGTCGCACGAATGGCACTTTACGGGTTGGCTTGTTCTCGATTGATGACCGCAGATGATCCGCAAGCCTATCATGATGCGTTGGCCCTTTGGAATGCATGGGTGCAGTGTGCCAACACAGACGATGGGCCGTATCGCGAAAGTCCACGGTTGCTTGCACCCGTAATTCAAGATAAGATGCTTTTTTCGCACATGCCCCCGGTCGCGGCTGATGCGTCCGATGGTGAAGCGGGACAGATGGTCCCCCGCTGGCTGGTGGTAGAGGCCGACAGGGAACTTCAGAAAATGAAACAACGGTTGACCGATGAGCAGCAAAAATCATCCAACCGGGAGAAAAAGATAGAGTCGCTTGAAAAAGAGATAATGAGATTAAAGCAGCAGATCAAAGCCTTCGAAACGATTGACCAGAAGATTCAAAAGAAGAAAAACGCCATTCCATCAGCCGATTGACACGATCACCCTGCGACACTGGCGCTCATTCGTACCTTTGGATTCTAAAAGCACATACTATTAAACCCACTCGTTGGGGTTCAAGGATGGTTGATATGGCCAACCTGATACAAGATTCACATTCCAAGATTTTGATTGTCGACGATGACTTGAATGTCCTGCAGGTCTTGGAGGCCCGGTTGCAGGCGTCCGGGTTCCAGATTTTGAAGGCCGGAAACGGTCAGGATGCGTTACGTCTGTTAAAGGACCATAAGATCGATCTGATGATTTCGGATATGAAGATGCCGGGCATGAGCGGTATGGAGGTACTGGACAAGGCCCGAACGCTTCATCCGGGGCTGCCGATCATTTTTTTGACCGCATACGGCACGATTCCCGACGCCGTAAAGGCCGTCAAGGCCGGCGCCGTCGACTACCTGGCCAAACCCTTCGATGGCCGTGAATTGGTTTTCAAGCTGCGTAAGGTGTTGGATGAAAGTCCGGGTCTTGCTCCCGAGGGGGGCGATGAAGGCCTGGTCAGCGACATGCACGCCGCAGTCAGTGCAAAAATGAAAGCACTCTACCAGCTGGTGCAGAAGGTGGCCCTGAGCGACGTCAATGTGTTGATTCTTGGCGAAAGCGGTGCCGGAAAGGAGCGGATCGCGCGTTTGATCCACCATCTCAGTGCCAGAAACAAACAGCCGTTCGTGGTGGTCGATTGTGGCAGCACGCCGGCCGGGCTGCTTGAAAGCGAACTCTTCGGTCACGTACGTGGCGCATTTACCCATGCGGTCAGCGACAAGCGGGGACTCATCGACACCGCCGACAAGGGGACACTTTTTCTCGATGAGATCGGCAACATCTCCCCCGAGATGCAGGTTCGCCTGCTGCGTTTCCTGGAGGACCGGAAGATACGCCGTATCGGCGACCTGAAGGAGAATGCCGTGGACTGCCGTGTTCTTGCGGCCACCAATTCAGATCTGGTCGAGGACATCAAGCAGGGACGTTTTCGCGAGGACCTCTATTACCGCCTGCGCGTCGTGACGTTGCAAATCCCTCCGTTGCGCGAAAGAAAAGATGATATTCCCATTTTGGCAGATCATTTCGTGCAAAACTATGCCCGCCAAAACGGCATGCGGCCGGTCAGGCTGCCGCCGGAAACGCTCCAATATATGTGCACCTATCCCTGGCCCGGAAATGTACGCGAACTGAAAAATGCCATCGAAGCCGGCATTGTCCTGTGCCACGGCAATGTGTTGCGCCCCGAAGACATGCACCTGTCGGGTCTGCCGGCCATGTCCGTCTCTGAAACCCCGACCGACTCCTCTTTTTCCCTGGAAGATAACGAGCGCAATGCTATCGTCAGAGCTCTCAAACAAGCCGGCGGCATTCAAAAAGAGGCTGCCAAGCTGTTGGGCATCAGTCGGCGCGCCATTCATTATAAGATCAAGAAATACGAGATCGACTCGGCGGCCCTTCGGGCGCGTGGATAGCCTTGATCCGCGCTTTTTCCGTATTAGTGTAAGGGTCTTAAATCATCTGGGAACAACTGGCCGTTGCCTTAAAAATGCGCGGCCAAGGAGATTCTTGTCATGAAAGAAATTCTGATTGTTATCGTATTCATAGGCGCCTGGTACCTGCTACAGGCCTATATCCTGCCCAAGTTGGGGGTGTCGACCTGAGTGCGGGATGCATGTCAGTTGACACGCAAAGAGGCGCCCCCCAGCCAGGACCATCAAGCCGGTGAACCATCGTCTGCGGACACCGTGAGAGATCCAAAGCATTTGAAATAGATAGTGTCCCTCCACAAAGGGCCGATTTGCCCGATATCGGCGTTGCGCGAAGAATTTAATCCTCGGAATATCAACTATATGCCTGTGGTTAAATTTTTCGTGCGCCTTGATCTCGACCAAATTTGCCTATTTGTGGACGGACACTATATAGTATAAAGCGTCAACGGTTTTTGCCCGAGTTGGCCGTTCGCTGCTTCCAGATGTTCCCGACCGCCGATCACGGCAATACCCACCTGGGTGTTTCCTGGGGCGAGATACTTGGCTGCTACCGTGCGTACCGTCTTCAGCGAGACCGACATCAGGTTGGCCTTGTAGGATCGGCGATCTTCGTCGGTTAGCCCGACGATCCAGCGGAAAAACGCCTTGCGGGCACCGGGTCCAGGGGGATCGGGTTTGTCGATTTCCGAACAGACCTGTAGAATCGCCTCATGGATGTCGGCCTCCTGTATGGGTGCCGATTGCACAAAATCCACTGCGCCGGCATACACTTTCAATGTTTGGACGATGTGCGGGTCTCGGTAGGAGGCCATGCTGAACAGGCCGTTTTCCGGGTTAAAAACGGCAAACCCGCCATAAGCGCCGCCCTTTTCCCGGATTTCGCGATGAAGATAAAGAGAGCGCAGGATTTTGCTCAGGACCGACAGGTCGGGGGCGTCGGGATGGCGAAAATCCACGGCGGTTGTGGTTTGCGCCACAAACGCGACGGCCGTTGAGGTGCCCCATCCTTCGTACGGGCTTGGGGCATCGACCGCCAGATTCAACAGCGGAAATTTTGCATCCAAAGGGTCGCGCTTGAATCGGGACAGCACCGGGCTGTTGCCGGTGCGTCTGCGCGCGGCCGTCACCGACTCGTTTTCACCGATGGCCGCCATGATGACGTTGTCCGTTGAAAAAATCTGCCTGGAAATGTCCATCAATCGAGCGGACAACGCTTCCATCCCCCCCTCATCCGATGGTTCTCCGAAGGTGCGGATGGTCTTGAGTTGATCGATGCCGTGCCACATCTCGGAAAGCGCGCTCGCGGGTCCGAAGGTTTTGGATGAGAGGCTGATGGCCAATCGGTGCCCGTTCTGGACGATCATGGTTTCCAGTGCGGACCGGTATTCGCCGAGCAGTTGTTTCAATCGATTCAAATTTCCGAAATCCACCTCTCCGATCAATTCTTCGACAATGCCGTACATGGGATCGATATTGCGGCTCAGACACTTGGCCGACAGTTGCAAAAGCGGCAGGCAGCTTCCCGAATGACCATATAGAACGCGGGCTTGAGAGCTGAGCCCGACCCCGCCGGTGGCCGCGTCGATGCGACGCGCCATCTGGGCGTAGTCGTGGCGCCGTGTGCCGATTTTTGAAAAGGCATAGCAAAAGAAGGGCACCCACGGCAGCAGGTTCCTGGAGACAGGGGCCGCCCCGGCGGCGGCATTCAGGTAGCAGATCCCCGAGGTCGGCAGCGCATAGCTCCAAAGGGGCAGGCCAGATGCCGTTTCCGTGGGTGAAAAGGATTGAACTTCCGGCGGCACATCTTCCAAAGCGAGGGTGGGGAGGCAGGAGGCATCTTCCTGGGCTTCCTGGCGCTTTTGGAGTTCGATGGCATTCTGTCGAATTTGAGCCCGCTCGGCCGCGTCCAACCGGGCCAGTTTTTCAGCCAGCTCCTGCTGGACCCGCAGGTCTTCCTGCTGTGCCTGTTGTTGATCGGGCACCAGAGAGAGACGAACGCGGTGGGAATTGTCGATGAAATAGGTTCTGATGCGGTCTTCCAGAAATTTTCCGGCCGCGATCTCCCGGTGCAGGCGTTCGAAGTCGGCATCGAGCTGAAGAATGCGTTCCGGATCTCCACCGTGCAACCAGCTCCCGATCACCATGAGCATGAGCTTGATGCCGTAAGGATATGGGGTATTGGTCACTTCCTTGCGATGAAACTCGATCTGGTGGATGGCCGACGCGATGGATTCGGGATCGATCCCCTTGTCGGCCAGTTCTGTGAGGACGTCGAAGATGATTTTTTCGATGGCCTCTCCGGCCTCATCGGCCACATTTTTCAGGCCGCAGGCAAACAGGGTATCCTTATTGTCGGCATCGTAGCCGCTGCCATCGCTCAAAGCCGTACCCAGCCCCGAGTCCATCAACGCCTTGCGCAACGGCGAAGCCGCATTGCCCAGCAGGACCTGTTCGAGCACCGAAAGCACCAGCACCTCGAAGGTGTCGCAGATGTCGCTGGTCAACCAGGCCAGGCAGATCTGGCAGCGCTTGGCCGGATCCTCGCCGACGGCCAGCGGGTAGGTGTAGCGGGCCGTGCGCGCATCTTTCCAGCGGGGTTGGGCGGGGACATCCGTTTGCGGATCGATGCGTTCGAAGCGGCGCATGACTTTCTGCTCGATGAAGGCCAGGTGATCGGCCAGCGGCAGGCTGCCGTAGGTATAAAAATAGGCGTTGCTGGGGTGGTAATGGCGTTTGTGAAACGCCACCAGCTGCTCGTGTGTCAGCCGGGGAATGACGGCCGGATCGCCGCCCGAGTTGTTGCTGTAGGTGGTGTCCGGATAGAGCGCGTTGAGCAGGGATCGCCCCATGACCTGATCGGGAGAGGACATGGCGCCTTTCATTTCGTTGTAGACCACGCCCTTGTAGACGAGCTTTTCGCCGTTGCCTTCCGCGTCCCCATGGTCGAACTCCACCCGGTGGCCTTCCTGCTTGAAGCTCAAGGCGTCGAGATTGGGAAAGAAGGCCGCGTCAAGGTAGACATCCATGAGGTTGTAGAAATCCTTGCGGTTCTGGGTGGAGAAGGGATACATGGTCCAGTCCGAGGCCGTGAAGGCGTTCATGAAGGTGCTCAAGCTCCTTTTCAGCATGGAGAAGAAGGGATCGCGCACCGGGTATTTCTCCGACCCGCAAAGGACGGTATGTTCCAGAATATGGGCCACGCCGGTGGAATCGGTGGGGACCGTCTTGAACGTCACACCGAAGGTGTTTTCCATGTCGCCATTGCTCAGATGTACATGGCGGGCGCCCGTGGCCAGGTGTTCCAGCCGGTAGAGCACGGCATCGATCTCCCTGAGCTGAGTCATGCGCAAGATGCGATAACCATGGATGATCTGGCCGGTGGTCAGATCACGGTTGTTGGGATCTGTGATGTTGGCTTCGGAAGCTGGGGACATGGCACACCTTATTATGGTAAACGGGTTGAATGTCGAAGCAGGCGTCACGCCTGGGCATAGACACCCCGGCTGACCCGGCGGATCTTGCCGAGTTTGTGAAGTCTAAAGAGGATGTTACGCAGTTTTTTTTCGCCGTAGGCGGTTTGCCGTTTGATTTCGGCATAGTCGACGCCATCCGGATATCGCTTGATCACTTCCAGGACCAGATCGGATGCCGTGGCAACGGCTTGACTGCCGGCGGATTTGCTGTCGCCGTTACGGCGTCCCTTTTCGGCATTCAATGTGGCAATCGAACGTTCGATGCGATCCAGGCGAACCATCAAGGCTTCCACATCCCTTTTGGTAGGGATGTTGTACGTGCTCATGAAGAATTTGACCATGGCATCGAAGCTGACCGATTTTCCTTTCTTTTTGGCCATCGTTCACTCCGCGATATGTGTCGTGTTGCATGTCATGATAAGTTTTTGTAACTATTGGCGATGTGCTTGAATAGCTAATGAATCGGGGACCAAAAGTCAAGGAAAAGGCAAGATTGAATTCCCCCTGACCGTGTGTTAGAGCTGCCGGTCTGCAAAGAAAGGAAGGGTGGCGCCATGACA
The DNA here is from genome assembly GCF_001293685.1 of Desulfatitalea tepidiphila. Taxonomy (NCBI): domain Bacteria; kingdom Pseudomonadati; phylum Thermodesulfobacteriota; class Desulfobacteria; order Desulfobacterales; family Desulfosarcinaceae; genus Desulfatitalea; species Desulfatitalea tepidiphila. Next base: position 88,308 of record NZ_BCAG01000003.1, read on the forward strand.
TCGCCCCAAACGATTCTGAAAGCATGGAACCTGCGCGCCCGCAAGGAACTGGGCCAAAATTTTCTCAGAGAACCGACCCTGGCCGAGAATATCGTCAACCTGGCCGCCATCGGATGTCAGGACCTTGTTCTGGAAATCGGTGCCGGGCTGGGCGCCATGACCATACCGGCTGCGCGTCGGGCCCGGCGCGTCATCGCCGTGGAGAAGGATCGCCTGCTGGTCCCTCTGTTGCAGGCCGAATTGCTGGCCCAGGGTCTGCAACACGTCCAGGTCATGGAGGCAAACATCCTCGCCCTGGATTTGAACCGCCTGGCAGAGCAGGAGGGCCAGGCCTTCGTCGTCATCGGCAATCTGCCGTACAACATCTCTTCGCAAGTGATGGTGAAACTGATCACAGAGCGCCGTTCGGTGCGCCGGGCCGTGCTGATGTTTCAGAAGGAGCTGGCCGATCGGCTCTGTGCCGCTCCCGGCAACCGGACTTACGGCCGTCTTTCGGTTCTTTTGCAGTATTGTGCCGAAATGAAGGTGCTGCGGGAAATCAAGGCGGAGATGTTTTACCCCAAACCCAAAGTGGGATCCACGGTGCTGCAGATCGATTTCAAGGCGCGTATCGAGCCCCAGGTGAGCGATGAAGCCTTGATGATCCGCGTGGTCCAGGCCGCTTTCGGCCAGCGTCGCAAAACGCTTCGCAATGCGCTGGCCGGCGGGCTGCTGCCCCTGGGCGGTGACGGTGCCGCGGCGGTCCTGGAAGCGGCCGCCATCGATCCCCAACGGCGGGCGGAGACCCTCAGCGTGGCCGATTTCGTCCGCCTGACCGATGCGGTGGGCCGATACCTGGTCCGGCCCGACCGGCAAGCTTGAAACAGTTTTCCTACATCTGTTCGGCGACGGACACCGTGCGGTCGCCGAGCATGTTCACATAACTGCCCATTTCATTGTCGTACCACCCATAGATCACGGCCTGGGTCACCTGGGGCCGAACGATCGTGCTTTCCATGGCCGAAAGCAGGGTCGACGGGATACCGGGCACCTTCCTCAGGTCGATGGTCAGTTCGGCGGTACGGGTATGGGTTTCGTGTGCCTCGATGATTGCGGCCGCCCGCGGAGTGCCGATGATATCCACCGAAACGTTCTGCTCCTCGGTGTAGTAGAGATAGGCGTTGGGATCTTCCGAAGCGGCCCGGGCATAGACGGCATTGATGGCTTCCCGCGTGACGCTTCGGCTGTCGGGCTCTTCCTGGATGCTCAGCACGAGGATAATCAACGATCCCGAGCTGGTCGGCACGCGCACGGATTCCGCGATAAACCCGATGCCCTTCATTTCAGGGATCACCAGGCCCAGGGCGGCGGCCGCGCCGGTGGTGGTCAGAATGATGTTGTTCATGATGCTGCGATTTTTGCGCAGGTCGGTCTTGCCTGCTTTGGGCAGGCGATCGAGCACTTCCTGAGAGCCGGTGGCGGCATGAATCGTGGCCATGGAAGCCGACAATATCCTCTGGGCGCCGAAGGCATCCAGCAAGGGTTTGAACATGTGGGCCAGGCAGGTCGTGGTGCACGAGGCATTGGATATCAACCGATGGCGCCTGGGATCATAGTCATTGCCGTTGACGCCCATGACGGTGGTGATCGCATCTTCGGGCATGGGAGTCGCTTTGGCTTTGATTTTAAACGGCGCGGATGCAATGACCTTTTGGGCGCCGGCGGCCAGATGGCCCCGCAACGAGCCCTTGGCGCTGTCGGGAGGCAACGTCGGGTCGAGAAACTGTCCGGTCGTGTCGACCACCAGGCGGATATGATGGCTTTGCCAATCGATGGCCCCGGGGTTGCGGACGTCCCGCAAAAAACGAACCTTGACGCCGTCCACCCGCATGCTGCCTTCGCTTTCGTTGAGCTCTTCCACGACCGGCTTGGCGTTGTAGCCATGCAGGTAGGCATGCAGGGCGCCATAAGTGGAGTCCCGTTCGAGGTAGTGGGCGATGTCCGCCAGGCCGGTGCCGGCTTGTCGTCCGATGTTGACCACGATCTCATTGAAGTACTTGCGCCCGATATGGTGCCACAAGCTCAGTTTGCCGATCCGGCCGAAGCCGTTGATACCGAGTCCCCCGATCCTGCTGTAACCCTCTTGTTCTTTCATTTTTTCCCCCTTGGCGTGGTTGGACGGAGATAAAGGCCACCCCTGCGACGTCTGTTCATCAAAATACCTGCCTGAGGCAAAATTTTCCGCATGCCTTGATCTCGACCCAATTTGTCCGTTTCCGGATGGGCACCTTTAAAACGGATTCAGGCCTCCTTGATTTTCAAACAGCCGCGGTAAACCGATCCCTCGCGGCCATCGATGCTGATGTAGTCTCCTGATGACAACTCGTGGTTCGTGAAGCGGACCAACCGTTTTCGCTCGTCGCAAAGCATGCCGCCGCAGCCGACCACGCATGTCTTTCCGAGGCGGTGGGCCACGACCGCGGCATGGGAGGTCACCCCACCACGGGCCGTGAGAACCCCATCGGCGGCAAAGATCTCCTTGATGTCATCCGGCACCGTATCACCGCGTACCAGGATCAACGCGGTTTGGGGCTCCTTGGCCCGCCAGTATTCGACCTCGTCCAAACCGAAGACGAGGCGGCCGCTCATGGCGCCGGCGCTGACACCGATGCCATGGCCCAGGTAGAGGTCGGTTTCCTTGCCTTGCAGATCAAAAGCCAGTACGCGCTTGCGTTCTCGAATGGCCATGTCGCGTGTCTGAAGCAGGTAAAGGTCACGGGTGTCCTGGCTTTCGAAGGTAAATTCCATCTCCTGGGGACTCCACCCTCTTTTAAAGATCAGCTCCTGGGCCCAGCTCAGCATGGTCTGATAGATTTCGGGAAAGTGCGTCTCCAGGGTGATATCGGTCTCGCGCAGCTCGGCCTCCTGCTGCTTGATCGAAATGGGCAGTGTCTTGACCAATCCGGCCACCACGTCCTCACCCTGGTTTTCAACGGTAAAGTCACCCCACAGGCTCAGCCGTTCGCTGGACCAACGGGGGTTGTGGGTAAAGATCACGCCTGAGCCGGAGCGCTGGGAGACGTTGCCGAAGACCATGGCCTGGACCGTGATGGCCGTCCCCCAATCGTCGGATATCCCCATGATCTGCCGGTACGTCTTGGCCTTTTCCGACTCCCAGGAGTCCATCACGGAGCGGATGGTCAAATGCAACTGTTCCATGGGGTCGTCAGGAACCGTATAGCCTTCGTCCAAAATGCGCCGCTTGTAATTCAGCGCCACCTGTTTCATGTGTTCCCCGCTGAATTCCTTCTTCAAGGGGATCCCCAAATGTTTTTTATGGTCACTGATGATGGCGTCGAAGTCGTCGCGTTGCAGTCCGACCCCCATACCGTAGCACTGAAGGAAGCGTCGGTAGTTGTCCCAGGCGAACCAGGGATTTTGGCTTTTGACGGCCAGTCCCTCGGCGATCTCTTCGTTCATGCCCACATTCAGGAAGGTATCCATCATGCCGGGCTGTGAAATGGACGAGCCGCTGCGCACTGAAATCAGTAGGGGGTTTCGCGGATATCCAAAGCGTTTACCGGTGATTTTTTCCAGATCATGAATGTGTTGCGTTACCTGGTCATGGAAATTGTCTTTGGCCGGTGGGAAGGTTTCGATGATTTCCCGGCAGCGAAATACTTCGGTGGTGATGATGAACCCTGGCGGCACCGGCAGGCGGAAATTGAGCAGTTTAACGAGGTTGTAGCCTTTGTTGCCCAGGTTGATAATATCCGTGGCCAGGCGATTGGGAGCCGATAAAGAGGTAATGGCCCGTTCCGGGTCGTAGTTGAGCAGCAGGCGCAATTTTTCTTTGGGCAGTTTGTTGGATTGATGAAACAAAGTGTTCAGGATGCGACTGAGAAAAAGATCGAGCTGCTGCAAGCCCAATGATGTGGCCAGGCGATCGCGGAAGAAGATTTCCGATGTGCGGTGACACACGTTTTCCAGATCCACTTCCCCGGAAAAGCCGATGGGTTTGAATTTCTCCAACAAGCAGGTCTGGGGCATCGAATCCAGGATCTGGGTCAGATGCTCCCCGTGGATATTGTTGAAGTAGTCATTGATCACGTTTTTGACCGCCTGGGCGAACCCCTTGAAGATATCCAGGTACTGGGTGAAGCTGAACCCGCGGATCTCCAGGGAGTGGCTGAGCAGGTCCAATTCGCGCTCCAACTCGGCGGATGCAATCCCATCGATTTTCAGCGCCCGGTCGAACAGTTTCAACCGTTTGTAGATCTGATGGCACGTGGATTTAGTGATGAAGCTCAAATCAATGGTGTTGACCAACTCCTCGAACAGCGCGTTGACCAGGGCCTCGATGCGCAGGGTCAACCCCATGGCGTCGAATTTCAGTTCGCGATAACTACCGTACATGGAGGGAATGTCTACGGTAAAGTGACGCTTCTTGTAAATGTCTTCTCGAGCCTCGTAGGTTTCGGCCATCAGGATGATGGAGCGCAGGACCATGAGGTAGTCGAGCAGGCCTGAGATGCGGTCGTTGAGACCAGGCTCATCCAACGCTTTTTTGAGCATGTCCAGGCGGGGAAAAGATTCCTGGGGCATTTGATTGACGAGGCTCTTGAGGCTTTTGAAATCCAGGTTGTACTTGTTGTTCAACTGCTTGTAGAATTCAGCGAGGAGCAGGATGCGCTCGCGATCGGTGTCCGTCACCTTGTCGACCTTACCCACGATCGTTTTGAGCTCCGATGCCCGCTTGAGCAGAAGTTGGCTGTCGATCTGCAGGCCCGATTGGGCAAGATAGCTCAAGATGCGGTGAACGCCCCGGATGTGAGGACCGTTGGTGTCGATCTGGGCATAAATATCGGGTGGCAGGAACGGTCCCAGCGCTGTCTTATCGCGGGTCGTCCAGAAATGAAGCACCGCCTCCATGAGGTTGAGCACGCGGTTGCTGCTTTCCACATGGCTTTGCTTGCGCAGGAAGTGGATCAGGGGATCCCGCCGATGGCAAATCTCGTCGATGCGGGTGGAGATGTCGCGCAACTCGCCTTCGGCGCCGATGTCGTTGAAGTAGACTGGAAATAGGCGGGCCAGTTGCTTGGTCAGGTTGTAGATCGGTCCGATATCGCTGTTGAGCAGACGGGTGATATCGCGGCCGAACAGATCCGTATCGCGAATGAAGACGCCGCTGACGGCCAGGTGAATGATCAGATTGCTCATCAGGCGGGTCGCCTTCTTGGGTTGCAATTCGATCAGCTCCAGCCAGGTGCGAATGTTTTCCAGGTGGGCATTGTTCACCTGGATCTGCCAGTCGTTGCCGACGCCCTTGATCTGGGGAGCCTGGAATCCGAGATCGATCACCCCATCGATAAACATGGCGATCAGCTCGTCATCGTCGGTCCGGAAGATGGCTTTGCCCATGTTGAGCACGCAGCTCAATGCCGTGGTCGGGTAACTTTGCGAGCTGATCTTGAGAATGGAGAAGGTCTTGCGGATCAGGCTGTCGGTGTAGTGGCTACTCTGGGTGCTGATCAATTGGTCGAGGGTGCGGTTGATATCGCGCAGGGTGTCTTCATGGAGCAGCGCCAGCCCCTCGATGTTCATGCTGTGAAATAGAAACAACACCTTCCATTGGTTGCCGTATGCCGCGCCGCCCGCCTCAAGCAGTTGCTGTGGAATCTTGCGGTAGGTCTTCAAAATATCGTTGAAATCATCGAGCCGGCACAGGTCCCGGAGAACTTCGGGCGAGGCCAGGTCCCGGGTGTCGGCGATTTGGATGGCTTTTCCCCGCTGCGCTGCGAGGGTTTCGTGTCGAACCGGGTGAAAAATCTCGAGCAGGCGATTCATGCACGGCAGGTCCGTTCCGATTTCGGCCACGAACCACTGCATCGGTCCCTTTTGAGCCAGCCAGTAGTCGTAACTGGCCATCAAACAGCGCAAGATCAACCGGCCGGTCGCCGCCGCCATTTGCCTTTCGGTTTTGGGCGCATCGACCGTGAAGCTTTCGGCCAGCCGCTTGAGCGGGAAATAGCTTCGCACGAAAAGATGAAACAGGTCGTCCGGAAGATTCTCGATTTTTTCAAAATAAGCCTGCACCAGGGGTTCGAAACGCTTCCATTCGCCCTCCGCGGATTTGATGATCCTTTGGAGAAAAAGCAGGAGATTGTCAGCGGCATCCACTTTAACGGCCTGGGTAGTTGAATTTGTCAAACCATCCAGAAAAATCTCCAGCAGCCGCTCGGCCGCCTCGACCCCCATGGGGTGCATGCGCATCAAATGGAAGTAATCCAAAGCGTAACCACGTGCGCCGCCGACGATATATTGCCAGTTCTTATAAGGATGGGATACTTCTTTGAGAAACGTGTTCAACCCTTTGAGTAGACCGTAATAATCCGCCATGACGGCTTGCAGGCTGGCATACTTCGGATCGATGGCCACATCCACCTGGGTGCGGGCCAGATTAACTTCCAGTGCTCTGGATTTGATCATCCTTGCCTCCGATGGTTCGGGCTAAGGGCTTGGCGCGTGTCGTTTGGGCCCACGGAAAAGAGATTAAATCTTATCAGAGCCATGGCCTGTTTTCAAGGCGGGATCGAAGAGGTCAGGGACCCTTACTGAATGCTATTCATTAACCCGGCGAGGATAGAGCAGGTGGCCCTGTCCACCTGCTCTATCCTCGCCTGTCATAACTGCTGCCATCCGATTAGAATTGCTGCAAAGCGATAAGATCAAGGGTGGCAGGATCAAATCCGGTTTTGTCTGCATGGATTCGGGTCTACCGTCTACCGACTGGGTGGCGCCTCCTACTGGTCCGTAACGATGAGGTTTTTGAGTTCGTTGGCGTCATCGGGATCGACGGGGAAATGTTGGCTGAGAATGGCACCTATTGTATCGACAGCCTCGCAGATAGCGACCGCCGCTCGTTGATTGCGAATGCCGGCGATCACCCGATCCACAATGGCATCCCACTGGCCGGCCGGCACCCGGGTGTGGATCCCGTGATCGGCCAACACCCAGACCTTGTGCTCGAAAACCGAAATAAAAAGCAGGATGCCGTTAGCATTTTTGGTGCGATACAGACCGTGCTTGAAAAAGCTGGTGATGGCCGCTTCTTCGACCTCCTCCTCGATCTCCCTTTTCGAGACAAAAGCGCGCTTCAGCGGTGTACTATGGTCGACGATAATATAGGCGCCCGTAAAGGCGAGCCCGAACAGGCCCAAAAAGAGCCACATGTTATAGGGGCCGATCCAGAGCCATCCGCCGATCAGCGGGGTGAGTATCAGGGCCAGAGGCAACGCGAGGACCGCTGCGCCGATCACGTTGGCCATGGGGTAGCGATAACTCGCCGATTCGACCAGGCAAACGATTTCGCCCGAGGTCTTGGCTTCGGCCGCTTTTACCGCGGCATCGATCTTGATTTTCTCCTCATCGGTCAAAAACCGTTTGGCAAGATTTGTCATGCCCGACTCCGTACCCGTTCAGAAACACCCGTCCCTATCTACCATCCGCCCGAAGCGCCGCCGCCGCCGAAGCCGCCGCCGCCGCCGGAAAAACCACCGAAGCCGCCGCCTCCCGAAAAACCGCCAAAGCCGCCGCCGCCCCAATGGGTGCCGCGACGCGAGGAGGGAAGGGTGTGGCCAAAGGATAGCGGCGCTCCGAAGGTACCGAGTAAAAATCCACCCAACACACCGATGGGAATCAATGCCAGGATGGCCAACGCGCCTGCGCCGAACAATAAGGCGCCGGCGATGGGTGCCAGCACGCCACCCAAGCCTGCGCCGACCCAACGATTCACCCGTCCCAAAACATTCAGCAACATGAACAGGACGATCAACCCCACCAGGCCCGATGAGCCCGGCCCGTTTTTCTCGGGCCGGCGCTCCGAAGCCGGTGCCTCGTATTCCCCCTTGACCGTGCCCACCATGGCCGATACGCCGTCCATGATCCCCTGATCGAAACGGCCCATTTTGAATTGCGGGGCGATCACATTGCGAATGATGCGGCCCACCATCAGATCCGTCAGCCGTCCCTCCAGGCCGTAGCCCACCTCGATGCGGATTTTACGGTCGTTTTTGGAGATCAATAAAATGGCGCCGTTGTCATTGGCCTTTTGCCCGATGCCCCATTTTTCGGCCACGCGGATGGAAAAGTCCTCAAGCGCATCGCCCTGCAACTCCGGAATCGTCAGCACCACGATCTGGGTGCCGTCGGAACGCTCCAAATCGGCCAGCATGGCTTCCAACTGCTGTTGCGTGGCGCTGCCGATCATGTTGGCGTAGTCGTTCACCCGGCCTTGAAGCCGGGGTACCTCCAGCGCCCATAATTGCTGGACACCGATAAACAATGCGGCCAGGGCGGTCAACACCGCCATGACGATCAGTATCCGCTGACCGATACGCGCCGGTTCGATGCCGTCTCTGCTTTGCTGCATGAAATGACCAAATCCTTGTGCGTTGGCTAGAATTTTACCGTGGGCGCCTTTTCGGCCCCGCCCTCGGCTTTGAAATACTCCTTGCGCTCCAGGTGCAGCAGCAAGCTGTTGGTCAGGCTGTAGGGCAGTTTTCGCACCATGGTATTAAAGGCCTGCACCGCGTCGTTGTAGCGCTGACGGGCCACGTTAATCCGGTTTTCGGTACCTTCCAGTTGATTTTGCAGATCGATGAAATTCTGATTGGCCTTCAGGTCCGGGTAGCGTTCCACCACCACCATCAGGCGCGACAAGGCCGACGACAATCCCCCCTGGGCCTGCAGCATCTCCTGCATGGCCTGGGCATTACTCAGATCCTTGGGAGCCAGTTGCACGCTGGTTGCCTTGGCCCGCGCCTCGACCACAGCCTCCAGGGTTTCCCGTTCATGAGCCGCGTAGCCTTTGACCGTCTCCACGAGGTTCGGAATCAGATCGGCCCGACGCTGCAGATTGGCTTCCACATTGCCCCACGCCTTGAACACCTCCTCTTCGGTCGCCTGAAGCGAGTTGTAGCCGCAACCCGCCGCCCCGAATGCCACCACAATCGCCAAAAATAGCCTCATGTAACGGTTTCTCATAGGTTCCTCCGCATGATGTGGACTTCGTCAAGAACGTCAATATGTCGCATATAGCTGAATTTCAGTCAAAAAACAATGGAGGTGCCAATATTGTCCCGCAAAGCCGCTCGATCGATCATCCGAATGTCGGTCCTTGCTGCACCTGAAGATGGAAAGGTCGCCTCTTAGATATTTTTCTTGCACTGCCACTGCCTTTTTGATAACAAGATGCACTTTCTTATGGTGGGTGTAGCTCAGTTGGTAGAGCACTTGGTTGTGGCCCAAGTGGTCGTGGGTTCAAGTCCCATCACTCACCCCATCTGAAAAAATGGACCATTGCCGCATCCCGCCGCAATGGTCTTATCGTTTGCGCGCCCGTAGCTCAGCTGGATAGAGCACCGGACTTCGAATCCGTAGGTCGCCCGTTCGAATCGGGCCGGGCGTGCCATTAATATCAAGGGGTTACGGCTTCAGCTGTTTCCCCTTTTTTTATCCGTGTGTGAATCCGTGTGTGAAAAAGTTTTGAATCCATCATCCAGGATGTCCATTGCATGACGTTCGCCCTCGCCAACGGAGTGTAAATAGATCTCGGTTGTTGCACGATTTTCGTGGCCAAGAATGCGCTGAATCGATCCGATCGGGACTTTGGCAGAGTCAAGCATCGAAGCGCCATAATGACGTAATGCATGGTAACGGAAATACTTCACGTCCGCTTTTTCGCAGAGCGTATTCATGATTTTCTTCCGCTCCGCATACGGCCCTTCTATCCAACAGTCATTTTTCCGACTCCAGTAGCGATGCCAAAAGACCCAAGGTTTTTCCGCATCCCGATTTTCAAACCGCCTGACCAGCACTTCAAAAAGCTTGCCGGTCATCGGAACGCTTCGGGGTGTTAAATGCCCGCCCTTTTTCTTCCTTGTATAAAGGGTCACACAGCGGGCGTCAAAATTGACGTCTTGCCATGTCAGGCGGTTTACCTCACCCATGCGCCCCATGGTTAGAGCAATGGTCCAAAGGTAATCCTGGGTGTCCGGATCAGCTGCCAGGATGACCCTGAGCACATCTTTCTTGGGCGGGACATATTTTATCCGTTTCTCCACTGGGAAAAACTCGATACCACGGGTCGGGTTGAAATCCATCCAGTCCCTCGTCGGATGCATCGCAAAATTGAACACGGCGCGAATGTAGCGTAGCTCCTTATTTGCCGTGTATCCTGACGTCTGCCTGAATCGTTTTAGCAGGTAGTTCTGGATCATCGTCGGGGTAATTTCACGGCATTTCCGTTTTCCCCATTCCTTGACCCATCGCTTGGCCAGATAAAGATGGTCAGTGTAATGCCGTTCGGAGTTATACGCCTTCACATAATCCAGACGACTATTGACCAGATCCAAGAATGCCATGTCGATTGGCGTCTCTGGTGCCTCGATCACTGGCACCGGGTTTTTTAGCTCCTCCTTTTTCAATGTGGCCGCCTTCACGGCGTCCTGTTTCCGCTTGAACCAGCCCCTTGTGTGCCTGGTCCCGTTCAGGGTGAAGTCGTATCTCCACCCCTTTGCCTTTACCGAATAAACGCTCATAGAGGTCCTCCTTTCTGGGGAAGAGCAGAGAACCTCCGAGTTTCCTGCCGCCCAACGCCTGCCAGTGCTTATAGACCCAACTGGGGCTTTTGCGCAGGTATAGGGCGACCTCCTCGGGTGTCAAAATATCGTGACCGCCGGGATTGTCAATGGAATCTGTCATGATGACCTCTGTCCTTCCCGGGTCCAGAGGTAACATCTTTTAAATTCGGTCAGTTATGACCTGTAACTAAATCGGTGATGCGGGTAATTGGGGTGGGTTGGCCGGTGCACTGTGGCGGTGGCCTTAACATGATCGGGGTTCGGGACCCTGTGTCTGATTGATGTCGCTTGGCGCTGCAACTGCGCCCTTTACTTCTTGCGCGTAATAATACTACCGCTATGATAAGCTGTCAAGCACCTGCTGGCCCTGACGGGGCGCCCGCGCCTTAGTATACTGATGGCGCATACTGTCTAAGTTTGACGCGATCATGGACACTGTCATGAACACTGAGCTTAGCGACTATCATGTATTGACAGCTGAAATGGAGGATTTGCCGAAAAATGAAGTCGCGTCTGAAGTTTTGCCATCGACCAAGGATGTGGGGCATACGTAGATTAGCTATTTGTCGGGAGGCCCTGAAGTGGGCAGTTGAATGTAGGACGTATGAGAGGAGATTGGCTATGCTGTTAGCTGCATTTGAAATAGAGGACATTTCTCGACGTTCGCCTTTGATGTCGTGAGGATTTGTATCGATGCTTGTCCAGGACAAGATTTTTGATGTTTATGGATATTTATCTTGCTGAAATTTTTTTTGAAATTATGAGAATAATTGCTTAGACGACTGCCTCAGCGATCCTTGCAAAGGACGCCCCGAAGGGGGCAGTCCTTGGAAAGGATTTTTGGAAGAAGAGAGTTGATAAACTATTTTTAAATATTTACATATTTATAGAAAAAATAATTCAACAATATCAATATCTTTCAGAATAAAACATACGCGTTATTTTTAAAATCATACGCGTTATTTTCAATTTTATATGCGAATTTTCATAAATCCTACGCGTTATTTTCTGTCATGACGCTGATAATTCAAGTGGTTTCAACTGCTTCCGGCGCCGGAGCTTTGCTTTTTTTGCGCTTTTTTTGGGGCGTCTCTAAGATCACCCTGTAGAGTCGTTGCTTGGCATATTTAGTCGAGCTGAAATCCTGGATCAACCCCTTTTTTTTCATCTCATTAAATGCCAGCTTGATAATAGAATAGACCCCGCTGTTGTTGCTCCAGCTCAAATCCAGGAAGGTCTTGATCTCTTCGAACCACAAATTTATTTGAGCAGAGGCGTTTTTCCCGGCCACCTTGTTCAATATAAAACGTTTGAAAAGGAAATAGGCGTTTTTCCCCAAATCAAGCACTTCATCGGGGGGCCAGTCGGTATCCAATACCAAAGTGTTGTGAATGATCATTTTCCCCAGCGGCGATTTAAAGTTTACCACCAAAAGATCGTCTTTCAAATCCATGGAAAAAATCTGCTCAAAATTGTCCATCACATACACTGCGTCCACCATTTCGCCCTTATCAATCCTTATTCCCTTTTTGTTAAATTGGGGTGCCTTGGTGATGCATTTGACCTTGTAGTTCATCTTAAATTTCGTTTCGGCAATTTTTTGAGCATGCTCGAAGAATTTATCCTTATAACGTTCAAGCACGGGATAGTTTTTAAAAAGATCCAATTTGCTAAAGGAATATCGGATGTCGATGTTAAAGGCGGATTCCGTTTGGGCCATATTTTCTAAAAATTGCTGATATTTATAATTCCTATTCAAAAAATCCTGAAAATGCTCTTCAAAGGTCGGTTTCTTATATTCGTCATCAGATTGCTTTGCATACGCATCTCTCTCGATTTTCTCGACATCTTGACCTTCTTGGATGGAAAATGCTTTGATTGGATGTTTGCTCAGATATGCCATCACAATTGGAGTGAAAATCTTACCGCTGAACCTTTGGTTTACTTCGATAGCGTCATTTGACCGCCAGGATTTAGGAATATTTGAGTATTTTGAATAATATCCCTTAAAAATCGTGTGTAAAATGATGTCCAGAACAATTGACTGGTGATGGTTCCACGTCCCATCGATGGCATAGTTCGGCAGACTGTGGGGCATCTGTTTCTGTGTTGGATTGTGCATATCCACAGGCGACAGTGTGAAATTCAACTGACGATTGGTGATGATACTGCGTTTGGATTTTATTGGCATTGCTGCATCCCCCATAACGATTACATTCCCCAAGGATGCCAAGTCAGGATCAGGTCGTTATGGTTGGGGAAAACCTGATCCTGACTTGCAACCACAGTGAAATGGGCATTTTTTGAGAACCTTGCGCATGGTCCTCAAGACGGTGCGTCCCCGCCTTTTAAGTTTGTTCTCGAGTTGTATCGGCAACTTCCGGAATTTTCATAAGGACATCAACTGATCTCGCATGTGACCCGTGCAGATACCTGCTGTGGATTTGAGTTTCCAACCGGCAAAAAATTCGGGACGACTTTAAAATTTTTCGGAACAAAATATAAATTAAATACAAATCCAATTCACAGGAGGTAGTAAACCATGAGGAAAAAAATCTACACGCGCAATGTCGGAGTGATGCTCACAGAGCAATGTTATCAGCGGTTGGTCGACATCACCGACAATCTGGAAGTCACGGTTTCTGCGTATATTCGCGACTTGCTTCAAAAAGAAATCGACCAAAAGGAGGAAAACCTAAATGCATAATTTCAAGAATAAAAATGAAAGCGTTAGAGATCTAATAGACCTCATTACCGAGGCGCAACCCTTACACGATCTGCTGGAAAAAAGCGGTATTTCAAAAATCACGGAAGTTAACCCCATAAAAAAGTACCAGCGAAAAGGCGACCGTGAAGGCATCCTATTAAAAGTTAAGAAAGATAATGACCCTGAGGCAATAAGAGTTCTTATTGATCTCAAAATTGGCGAACCATCTGTTGATCAGGTCATCGATGCCACCTTCGGGATTGGAAATGACTGTGATAGAAGGATCATATTATATGCACCTGGTACGAACACCAGCGATCTTCAAAACCCTGCAGCAGACGAGCTTGTAGTGTCTTCATTGGTACAATGCCTTCAGCGATATCCATTAGGATTCAGTCTCTTCAAAATCGATGAAAAGACACTCACATTTGGTTTGCCAGAGTATCTTGAGCCCATCGATGTATCTGATGATGAAAAACTACCATTTGGTCAATTGCCATCCAAAGAGCGCGTTTTAGCCCATACCTTCTGGAACGTTTATTTCAATTCGTTCAATGAAGCGTTTTATAAGCCCTGGGAAGCATTCGATGACGAGGTTATGGAGACCAGCGACTGGGGTCACACCATCTATATTGATTGCTGCTTTTTCGGAGAAATACAACTCTATTGGGATAACCAGGGGGTGCGGTATGTGATTAAACAAGAAGACGATAACCATGAATATTTGAAACGAGTCTTAGATCTTAAAATGCCTGAGCTTAAAAACCGATACGGTGATGATTCAATGGAATTTGAAAATATGGTTGGAAGATTGCCAAAACTGCATATCAAGTATTCTGATAAACAACTTGACTGGTTGACCACAGCATCGCCAGCTGAAAAATCAGAGTTTGCGAAGATAATTTACGATGATGCATGGGAACTTCGATGGTTTATTGAGGAGACCGCTGATCGTTTATTTGAAGATAAAGTTGCATAAATTTTCAAGAACGACGTCTTTTAAAGGCGTTCATATTTTTACAAGGAGGAAACGGAGATGACAATTAAGTATTGTCCACACTGTAACAAAATGGGAAAAACAAGAGTTTTATCAGATTACGAACAAGTGCCCTGGAGGGGTATTATGGTCAAGCGGCGCCGAGTGATTCATTTAATTGATGATGAAGGTTGCGGTCAGACTTGGTATACCGTGGAGTTGCCGTTTGAGATGCTGCCAGATGAAGATGAGAATGACACAGGTTGAATGAAATTATGGAAATAGTGCACCAGGAGAGCGCATAATCATATCAAAAATAGATTGTAAGGCATGCTGTTTTTTCGGTATGGAAGCGCTCCCCTTATCGCATAGAATATTATTCTGGCGAGGCTGCAAATTATCACGCTCAGTTCTCTTCGTTTTTCAGGGCGGCCAGCGCCACTTTGGCCTTGAATTCCGGACTGTACTGTTTCCGTTTCTTGATCATGAAAAGCTCCTTTTAGGGTGTGACCCAGAGCTTAGCACATTGTCCAGTTTTTGGGGACCACCGCAAACATCCTGGTTCCGTTCTGTGATCTGCAGATTTGAGGCGCCCTTCTCGGTAGACTCGATTTTTCGTTTTGAAAACGAAAAACTATTTAAATTGTGACGATTGTTTTCGGCAATCATCGAAATGAATATTTTGTGAGCGCCGAAACGTCAGTTCGTTCCCTACCTGAAAATCAATTCTATAGTATCCCGAAAAGTTGCCGATTCTAATCAAACAGACTTAAATTTCCCTATAAGTATCAAGCATTGAGTTACTAAGTAACAAGAATTGGTGACGCTGTAAAAAATAAACACAACAGGAGAGCATATATGGATACCGACACAAGCCTGGAATTTAAGAAAAAAAACTCTGAAGATGACGATGTAAAAGATATAGTGGAGGATATCGTCAATAGTTCTCAAACCCAATCGGCAGATTCTGTGATCGATGGGGCTCCAGAAAATTCAGAAGATCCTGTTGTTAATGAGGCGTTTGAACATTTAAAAGCTATTTTTGTCCGTCATTTCCACGATGCAATGATGGAAGCCGGTCGATATATCATCGAAAAATTCTACGGAAATGATTATCGAGTCGCGTTTGCCAAAAACAAGACCAAAGACGAACCAGCAAGCCTGAAAGCCCTCATTGACAAAATCAGGATGGCGCCGAAAGCAACCGAAAATGGGGTTCCATCCATTGGGTGGTTTTACAATGCGGTTAACTTGGCGGCTCATGAAGAGATTTGCGCCCAGGAAGGATTACAAACGTTTGGAATGCTTGGCCACAGCCATAAACTCCAGTTGCTTCATACTCCAAAAATCAAATCAATTCAGCCGGATGAGTTCGATGAGGCCGTTAAATCAGCATTTGCAGAAAAAGAGCGGCTCGCCAAACATGCTTACGACAATTCTCTGTCTGTTCGGGAGTTCAAAAATTACATCAAAGAGCAGGATTCCTCAGATGGTATTGACATCACCTGCTTACCGCCAAAACCAGAATTGCGGAAAATCGAGCCAAAGGAATTGTTAAAACTCTGGAATAAGGCCAGTGCGAAATACGAAGACGGGCAACGCCAAGCGAAGGTATACAAAGAGGTGTTGGCGTCCCTTGAAATGGTTTTGAATGAAATCGGAAGCAATCCAGCCGCTGGTAAAGGTCGTTTTCAGGATTGGACTGAATCGAAGAATAATTTCAACATCTGTGTGGGGTGCAAAAACGATTGCGTATATTGTTACATGAAGGACATGAATGTTGGTAGGCAAAAGAAAAAACAACCTGAGGATTGGAGTAATTGGGAAATTCGCCAACAGAAGGTGGACGCTCCCCAGAACCTTAGAAATGGCCTTGTCGGTTTTCCTTCATCTCATGACATTTTTCCAGAAATTCTTGATCCCTATTTGTTTGTATTAGGGAAAATGCTCCGTGCCGGGAATGAAGTCCTGGTCGTCACCAAGCCTAATTTAGCCTGCATCAGTACTATTTGCGCAGTCAGTCAATTTTTCAAGGACAAAATCATTTTCAGATTTACCATCGGAGCCATGAATGATGCCATTTTGAAAATTTGGGAACCAAATGCCCCCAGTTATGAAGAACGCAAGGCATGTTTAGAATGTGCATTCAAACAAGGCTTCCGAACTTCAATTAGCATGGAACCTCCATTAGACGTTCCAAATATCCCCAAGTTGATAGAAGATGTTAGGCCGTTTGTTAATAATGATATTTGGCTCGGGACTATGAATCATATCGATTCGATTAGGAAGTGGGCTGATGAATCGTTTTCAAAGGAAATAGAGAGAATAAAAAACGAACAGTCACCGGAAATACTTCAATCAATTTACGAAAAATATAAGGATGATGCGTTGATCAAATGGAAAACGGACGCAGTGAAAATTTTTCAGGGTAATCAAAATCAGATAGAGAAAACAAAGCGGACACAAAAAAGAGGCTCGTGACCACTATAAAAGATCAAAGTGATGACAAATAGGTTGTGGGGACGGCGGTGTTATCTTACTATCTGCCTGGCAGAAGTGCTCAGATATGAAAAGACATGCCGTTGTGGATTGGCGATCTGCGGATTTTAGGTGCGCTTCTCGGAAGACTCAATTTTTCGTTTTGAAAAAGCAAAAACGGTTTTAAGCAGAACCCGCGAACTTTTAAAGTGTGTGTATAACACATTCACAAAAGGTTGTATTGATTCACCTCCTGATATTCCTTCCAACTAACAACACTTCTGTCACCGTTTCACCCCACATCAAGGATTTTTGAGCATTCATGTTTAAAAAAATTGGTAATGTGCCGAGCAAAATGGGCGATAATCAAAGAGTCCATACTCTTTTTCGCGATTGGGAATCGAATAAAACTTTCAACTTCAAAGGAGGCATAATGCCCAAAGCCAGTAAAGACATCGAAATTACGACAGGAGAAATCAACGCTAACATTATTCTCATTGCTCCGAATTGCAAAGGCGCCGATCAAACCACGACGGCCAGATTGACTCGGGCGATTCAGAAGCGACTTGGTTGTCATGCCATTATCAATGAGGCGTTTACTTGTCCCCCAAAAACCAGCGATGGAAAATTTGGTGATGCTGACATCGAGAAACGGATTGCCGATCTTAATCATATCAATCACGCCAAAAAGCATTCCAAATTCATCTCAACAATCAAAAAATGGATTACCGATCCAGCCAATGCCCATGTGTTTTTGATTTACGGAATCGAAGATGAAACATTCTCAGCGGAGTCAAAAAAATGGGGTTACAATGATGCAAAATGTCTGGTCGGTTACGGTCAGGGCGCTGGCAACGGTTTATCGATGAACGCCGATAAAGCAAAACAACTCGTTCAACTGATGATCCAAAATGGGCTCTTAAGTGCAGAGACACACCAGGAATCACCCGATTTCCGTGGCGCCAGTCCCGAAGTGATGAATCAATATTTCAACCTCAATAGCACTAAGTTCCCTGGTGTGCAGTCTGTTCAACTGGGGTTTGCAAAAGCGGGCGTTAGAGAAAAATGGTTTACAGTACAGACTGGCATCAAGGTGACCAAGGCAATAGCCGAATTGGTTGGATGTGAAACGGTCGACATCCCAGAGGAAAATGCTGATGAGGATCTCGTCCAGGAAACCACCGCAAAGGTGAAAGAGTTCATAGCCGCCAATCATAAAAACAGCATCCAAGTCGGCCATTATCTGATTGAAAAATTTTATGGCAACGATTACGAAAAAGCGAAAAAGGGGCAGAAGGTAAAAGGAAAATCCCTTAATGCAATGATAGAAGGGCTTGAAAAAATAGGAAATGCCCCATCCAAATCCTGGTTTTACAATGCTGTGAACTTAGCTGTTGACGATAAAGCGTTTGAAGGCGATGCGGATTATGCCAAATTGAACCTGTCTCATAAAATTTACCTTACCTATCTAAATACAAAGGATGAGTGGGAGACAGCAAAACTTGGACTCATAAAAGAAATTGCCAAAAATGGCACGTCAATTCAAGACCTTGGTAAAAAAATAGCGAGTATCAAAGGCAAATCAGAAACGGACTGGCCAGAACCTGATTTTATCAAAGCGATGGCGGATAAAGAAAAAATGAAATACAAGGACCGTGCCGAAAAACGGAAGATAAAAATCGAAGAGACGATCAAGGCGCTGACACTGGAATTAGAGAAATGCGAAAAAATAATCACCGCGGTTGTGGGAACCACAGAACAGACAGAGGAAGTGCTTAAAAAAACCGGCACTGATGGATGATAACCCGAAACCGGTTAACATTCAAAAAATTTCCAAATTTTGGAAATTTCATTAAAAGAACGGATTGACTGCCCACCCCGAAAAAGAACTTATGATGCTCTTGAATAGGTCCTGGTGTTGGCCATCGAGATAGACTCCTTGCATGGCTGACATCAGGATTTTTTTTTGGACTGTAATAGAAAAACTTTCAACGGGATTTAAATGTGAGTTTCAATCAAACCAAAGTGAAAGCGTTCTATCCATTGTCTAAGCATTGTGTTAACCTTAAAAAAATAATCGAGGAAAATAATATCTGTTTTAGAAGGGTGGCTTCTTTTATTGACTTTCATTATTATAAAGAAATTAGGCTTTTCAATTTGCAGTGCGAAGCTGACCGTTCCACCTAAATAAAAGTGCTAATTCCTTGACATCATCATTTCATAATGAGCAGAATGTTCAGACTTCTCAAAAATTCGCTTAAAGACATTTAGATAAGTCTCGACTAACATGCCGTCTATTGATAGGTAAATATCGTCAAGGGCGTAATGGGAACCGTCGTTAACCCATGAAAATAGAGATTTACAGATCAATTTTTCCTTCCCTTCAAACATTCCACAAATTTTGTCGGGATCAACACCGCCTAAGATCTTGAAATAGTTTTCGAGAATTCTCCTGAGGGTGTTCTGTATTGTGAGGTTCGAGCGATCTGGGTTTCTAACCTCAGCCCAAAGCAATTCGTAAGAAGTCCTAATTGGGTTCGATTTGTGTTGCTCTATCTTGGATATCGAGCCCGATTTTCGAACGACCCAGAATGTCTCTTCCTTCATAACTGCGCAGGTTCTCTTAGGATTGAAAGTGACTTCTCTGTGAAAGTAAACATTATGAGTCAGAACGAAAACCTGCTTAACATGAGTTCTTCCTGACCGAACCTCATTAAGCAAGTTTTTGATCAAACTGCTTACGATAAAAAGAATGTCGCTGTCGAGACTAGAAACAGGGTCATCAATGACAACAACGCGGTCTGTAGTCATTCCACTCTCTGAATCACTCCCTCTCATCAGGTGATAAAAGTAGAGGAAAGTTACAAAGTTTTTTTCTCCTTCGCTCAAAGTCTCCTTTGCATCGGAACCATCAGATCGAAACAACTTATAACACGTCCCGCTATCGGCCTTAGCAAGCGAAAAACTTTGGAAACCAAATGAAGCCAGAAGGGTGTTAATACCATCTATGGTTGGCTGAATACTTGTCGTTTGTCGCTCGAGTTCTCTAATCTCGGTTGCCTTATTCCTCGCTTCATTGGTTGCCAATAAAATTTGTTGATTCATCGCTTCGATAGCTTTGTTTAAGGCGTCATGTTTTACTTTGTAGGATTCCAAGTCCGCCTTCAGTTCTGCTTCGAGCAGATACTTCCATACTTGTGCACTTAAGATCCTACGTTCTTGGGCAAGGTTTGAAACCATCTTGTTGTGCCTGCTAACCTGAACGTTAGCTGCTTCTATCATCTCTTTTGTTTTTGATACAATATCATTGATGGATTCTAACTCCGTTACCTGACTCGGCTCTTTTTTCTTTGACAATAGGCGTTGCATATTGACCATGATTGTAGAATCGAGGAGTCCCTTTACTGCCTTAAGTTTTTCAATGTCAAGGAATCTGCTTGGATTAGCAATAATAGATGAAATCTGTTGCTGAAGTCGTTCGGAGGCTGTCTTATAGTCGGTGACGAGATCTTCAATGGCTTTACTGTCCGTTTCAAATGCTTCATCAAAATATTCGTTCAAGCTATTCGAAAACGCATCGGTCGTGGCCTGTTGGCAGAACGGGCACACCCTTTGATTTGTTTCATAAAATTTACGACCTTCCCTAACCCAGTCACTGTTCCTCAACTTCTTTATCATTTCAGCTATATCAACGTCATCCTTCCCAATCACGCGTTTCTTGAGTATCGGAGCTTTCTCATAGGAGAGGACAACATCAATCGTTAAATCAGGGACGAATCTCTCCGATGTCGGAGTGGAGCCGAAGACCGTTTCTGCCTTTTTTTCCAAAGCAGCCAAAGTCTCCACTGATGCAGAATTAGATATCCACTCTTTGAGAACCTTTCCCTTGAATTTTTCAGCATTGTTTCGAAAACCTTCGAATGCACCTTGCAACTTTGCGTCATGTTTTTGTTTTTGAGACCAGCACTTGTTTTTTAACCCTAATTCGAGAGCTGCCAGTTCACCTATTTTACCGCCCGTCCCACCCTCACCGTGCAAACCTAACCTAAGGCTTTCGATTTTTTTCGTGATCGTATCGAGCTCAATTTTTGTAGCGGCGATCTTATTGATTACATCTATGTTTTTTTCGCCAAGCGTGAAAACGCCCCTTAGCTCCGCACACTGGTTAAAGTTCGTCTCCACAAAATCTCGATTATAGACCAACGGCTGGAGCTTAGTGCCCCCCTGCCAAGTGATCTTGCAACTCGGATAGTTGGCTTCATTTGCAATTACCCTGCTAATAGTCGTTTTACCAGTTGCATTTGCCCCGTAAACGAAGTTGAACATAGAAAGGTCACAAAGGCTTTCAGGCGTGTTTGCGAAGGTTGCGGTGCCTGCAATCTGAACTGATTCGATCATGTAACCCTCTTTTCGCGAAGGCTCTACATAACCGGCTGGCAATGGGGCGCAGGGGAATTGCCACTCCGAGTTAATGCGTTGGTGATGTGAAATTTATCGAAAATTAGCCAAGCAATTCCTTGAATATATTATAATCATGATCGGAAAGATTAAATTTCAATTGAAGCTTATTCAGCATTTGCCCTGAATTGAACCATGAGATAAAGGTGTCAACATCACCTGCAAAACCTCTCGCGCACTTGTCTGAAATCGTCTGGTAATCCTGAACCTCTGGGAACAACTTTAGCGTCTGGTGAGTTGCCGTAGGGAAATCTGAGCCTTGTTTCATAAAATACAGGACACCGTATATGTGCTTCAAGCGAATTAGCAGACGGCTTTCAAATGGTGTGGTTGCGATTTTGTGTGAAGCTGGAGAATCTTCAGAGGATTTCAAAATAGTGTTTTGAGGTTGAGAGCGAGTAATTTTTTTTGTTGATTCCCTTGTTCGTGCACCACCTGTTGTATTTAAGGGAATTTTTTGTCCTATTTCCTCTTTTTTTGAAATTGTGATGTAAACCTGTTGGAGTGCCTCTGAAAAAGTCTCGTCATCGGTGTCCGGAAATTCGTTTCTCAAAAATCCTACAACTCTCTGTTTTAATTCGAATGAAATCAATTGCTGAGTAACTGCACGCACTTGTTGTTTTTTATTGAATTTGTGAAGTTTGTTGTTCAAGTATTCATCATATTCATTCGACTCAAGGCCGCTTTTATTAAAAATACTTACAAACTTTATTCCATCTTCTGATTGTTTTTCAAAATCAATTTTTTCTAACAATATTGGATCGGAGTGAGGGTTCAGTGGTCCATCATAAAAAACTCGTAAATCGGGTCCAATTAAAAACCCGAAATCGGATTTCATTTGTCTCATATAGGAACGCAGTTGACCAATTATGTAATCGCGTTTTATGTCCTCTAAAGGCCTTTTTACTTCCACAACAATCAAACATTTTTTATTTTTGCCATAAATTATTAAATCCGGTCGAAGTGTGCCTTCACGACCAAGTTGTATGGATGGCTGTCTTTCAATTTCATTCCTAAACTCCTTCCATCCTAAAACCTCAATGGCTCTAACCACCTGGTTTTCAAAATCCTTTTCAGGTAAAGTTTGCCTGATATTCTCGGACAGCAGAAAACAAATCTCGTTCCATTTTTCAGAATTTATGATTTGCTTATAATTTTCGGACATAAACTTATTATTATCCCCGCATCCCGGTTTTTACCCAACGCGTTCATTGTAGAGTCATCATATCAAATATAATAATCGATTAAATCTATAAAAAATTATTATAAATATGTCAAAATTGACCACTATTGAGCATCAAATATAAAAAGATAGTCTCGTGGCACATATTAGGAACGGTTGTTAGACAGGTACGACTTAAGTAATCACATCATATTATCTCTATAAAATCAATTACATTTCTGCGCGAAGCCGCGATGCCAGCAACATCCTAACTTGGCAATTTCTCTGTGTTAATTTTTAGTATGTGTAAAAACCTGTATACATCTTGGTTTAGTTGGATGTGTGAAAAGGGTGGGGCAACTGCTGC
This sequence comes from Desulfatitalea tepidiphila, assembly GCF_001293685.1. Taxonomy (NCBI): domain Bacteria; kingdom Pseudomonadati; phylum Thermodesulfobacteriota; class Desulfobacteria; order Desulfobacterales; family Desulfosarcinaceae; genus Desulfatitalea; species Desulfatitalea tepidiphila. The sequence continues at coordinate 111,078 of NZ_BCAG01000003.1, forward strand.
GAAATAGAATGATTCAATGACAAGGCCAGTGTCACAACAAAAGCGCTCAGATATGAAAAGACATGCCGTTGTGGATCCGCGATCTGCGGATTTGAGGCTCGCTTCTGATTGTTCCAAAAAAATGGGGGTTGAGATTGGAAATGTTTATAGATGGCGTCACATATGTACATTTTTTGCACTTTGTCGAGCAACTCGGCAATCCTTCGATCGGATTCTGTTTTCAGTTTCCGATTATGGTGGGGTTAACTTGTCCTGTTTTTGAGGAGCACTGCACATTTTATTCGTGCACCATTTCGAAATAAACTCCTTCTAATTATTATGTATAATTAAGATAGGACTTACAAGTAAATTGCTCAAAGTGTCCTATGAGACGTGATTATTGGCACCAAATGTGCAGAAACTTTTAAAAAAGCATTTGAGGCAGAATTAAATTTACATGATAGATCAAAGCTACCCTAATAATGTTCGAATCTAAGGGAGGTGAACAGTAAACTTAAGATACAATATTTAGAACATTTTGGATAGGGAGAAAGAGACATGAAAATTAAATATCTCGCTTGCAGTTTGATAGTTATAGCAATTGTTACTTGTTATCAATTACCGCAAGCCTATTCAAAAAGCTGGTTTCGACGTCTTGAGAATAAAATTGAGAAGCACGTTCCATCTCCAAAAAAAATTACGAAATCTATAAATAAAATTGGGAAAGGTTTAGGAAACACTTTTGCAGGTGCCGCTTTAACTGTTGCTGATATAGCTACTTTAAAAAATCCTAAAGAAAACTTTAAGAAAGCGACCAATGGGACAAAAGATATTTTTATAGGTTCTGGAGAGGCTGTTAAGAATACTTTAGAAATTACAGTACATGGGGGAGTAGCAGTTGTAGATGGAACAGTGCAGCATCTTGAAATAGACGTAATGCCACACCTTGAAGAAGCCTTATGTATGGGTAATGAAAATTGTATAAATGGTGGTGTAATTGTTAATGATGATGGCGAAGTTGTGTTTACAGATTCTAATGGTAAGGAAGTTGAAAAACCTGAACCCTCGAATGAAGAAAGAGTTTCATCAAGCAATTTAATAGATCAGAAAAAGGAAACATTTTTTCAAGATATCGAGGTTGTATTAAATTGGAATGATTATTGGCCAGGTGTTGATAATAATTTTCAAATAGCCCCACCTAATGGCACGGGTAAAATTCGCAATGATGATAAAGGATATGGCTTTCAATTTGCACCAAGATACAGAGAGAAAAGATATGATCATAATGGAGTAGATTATAAAGCTAAAACAGGAGATCCTGCGTATGCTCCTGTTCCCGGAAAAATCGTTCGAATCTCAAACGCGTACGAAGAAAAAATTTGTTATGATCCTGATTATATGAAAACTGAGGCATTCCGGTTAGAACAATCATTAAAATTGAAATGTATTGTTATTGCAAACAATAAAAACAACCAATATGAAGCGAAGGTAATGTATGTGTCGCCTCATAATGATTTAAAAGTGGGGGATACCGTTGAGGCCCATCAGTTTATTGGAACTGTTCAGAGCCAAGATCGACCACATATTCATTTAGAAATACGTGATCCTAACAAAAAACCTCTTATAATTCCTGTAAAAAGAAATGAATCCCATCCAGAAAATTTCGGTTAGAATAAATTAGGCATTTAGGGGGTTATTTTGAAGTAAGATAGCCCCCTTTTTTATTGGATGAAATTGAATAAGGCGATCGAGGGCAATGCACTCCGAATTGGTTTGTTGGATGGGAATCAAAATATATCAGTTTCACAATGCAGCGTGCGAAGAGTGGCACCATAAACCAGCTTGAACAAAATAGTCAGGAAGACAAGGTCTTTTGCCCTATAAACCTGTGGGAAAATATCCAAAGATTAAATCTAAAACCGGATAGCCTTGGTGAATTGCCAAACACGGGCCTTAACGATTGGTGAAGTAAAAAAAGTCCTGCTCAAAGAGTTAAACTTCTTGTTCATTTGCCGTCACAAAAATATCGAAACCACCGTAAAATTGCATATGGCAAGACACCAAGTTTTTCATTTGGTTACGATCAATTTTAAACCAAAAAATTTCTGGATTCTCACCGTATCGTTGTTTATCCTCCAAATAGGTTCTAACAGCAAAACAATATTTTTTTACCAATTCATATGCTTTGTGCGCTGGTCCATCTTCAATGTTGACTAACAAAGGGGTATGTATTCTAATTTTCATCGATAAATGTTGTTGATAAACATGATAATACAAAGCGCGCATTATCATATCAATTGAACGCTCAAACCTTTTACGATCAATTGATACCGCAACCGTGGGTATGCCATCAACTGTAACGGGAAATTTCTCACTGTGAAGGGCCGTCAACAAAGCGGGCCTACGACTAAAAGCACGAGTCAATTTTGTTTTGAACTGCTTGTTGGCTAATGGATTATTAAAGTAGCCATTTATGATTATCAAATGAAGATATTCATCATTATGCGATTTTTTAAGATTATGATCAGCACAAGCTGGAACAGTAATCAAATTTTTGCGGTAATTTTTGCCATCGGCCATATCCTTTTCTTCAGGAAAAAGGCAAAGTGGAGGGGCGTGTTCGCGAGAAATTGATTCAGACTCACACATATAGCACTTGGTGATCATATTATTAAGTTTGATGGCCATACAGGTTGTGTATGGATCGATCTCCAAAGATAATTACAACCCTCTTAAGACAAGAAGTTATGCGTCCTTATATTCCCTGAAACCATCGAGCAGATGTTGAAATGATTTCGGTTTATACTTTTCAAAGCTTTCCTGGTCCACAAATACGAAATCATAAACAACGTCAGATTGAACTCTATTGATATCTTCGCACCACTGTTTGAGTCTTGACATTTTTTGAGGGACATCCAGGTCCTCTTGGCCTTTGGTCTCAGCTATAACTACGCGATGATCGGCCAGTTTAACAAAAAAATCCGGGTAATAATTGGATATATCCCCATCCGCATTGACATAATCGAGTTTAAAATGCACAGCAAAATAGTTTTTGGCATGAGAAACCACATCAGGGCAATTTTCAAGAAAACTTGCAAAGTCCAATTCGAGATGACCATCACCAATTAATCTATTAAAAACGGATTTTTTTGGCATAAGATAACCCTGATCTTTAACCACAAAGGGGCGTGTGTGCCTAAGCTTGATCGTATCCCTTATTTCTGCGTCTCCTTTATCCCTAACCGTTAACTCGTTGATAGATCTTTTGAATGTTTCTATTATCGCTTTAGTAGCTGGCAACTCTGATAAATTGCGCAAAGTATTAGGGTCTTCCAAATCCACTTTTGCAGCAAATAAATTATCTCGAACAAATGCTTTTATTTTTCCATATAGAACATCGTAACCGCTAAAAAGATGCAATTCTTTCATGATAGTTTGTGCAAAATAGCCAATAACGCTGCGATAATCCCCTTTACCAGCGCCATCAAGCATTGTGGTGTGTACGATTTTTTTTGTTGTTATATCTTTGAAGACGATTTCCCGCTGCTCTTCCTGAGTAAATTTTAGATACCGGACGGGTTGAAAATCGAATTTGTCGAGGTCCAAATCTGTTAGATTTTTGTATTCCCGATAATTACGGGGCGAAAGAACAGGTATCTCAATATCCAGGGCTTTGATATCCTTGTTTTGATTGTTTTCATCTACTTCTATCATAAGAGGCGTTTTCGGTTTTGTGCCTTCTCCCATCGCCTTTCGTTCCAATTCGACACCTTCCGCTTGAATGGACTCGACAAAGTCCATAAAAGCATCAGTGCCGATTACGCTGACATACTCTTCCAGTCCTCCTGGATACATTTTTCGTAATCCGCGACCGAGTGTCTGTTCCGGCAAAATGTTGCTTTTTGCTGAATAGGCGCGCAGACCAACAATGGTTGTGACATTTTTGACATCCCATCCTTCTTTGAGCATCAAGACCGAGACAATTGCCTTATAGGGGCTATCCATCTCGTCAATTTTATTTGCCTGTTCACGGAGTCTTTCCAAGTCCTCCTTTGCCTTACCAGTAGCTGCCTCTGAAATTTCACCGTTATTCTTAGTGTGGATCACCAGCACTGCCCCTTTAAGCTCGGGGTAACGTCCCTGCAAATATTCGTCAACATCATCACAATTGCGTGTATCATCAGTCATTACGAATAAGATGGCTTTTTTTCCAAGTTTTTCGTGCTCAACATATGCCTTTCGCCACTCTATAACCCCAAGGTCGATATAATCTGCATATTTTTCAGTGTATTTTACGCTCTGATTCTCATGGAGTTTTGCTCTGCTCGGCGCATCGGGTAACACGGGATGTTTGACAACATTCTGCCAGATAGCTTCGACCAGAGGATAATCGGCAATCGTTTGTACAAAAATTGAGCCATTATTATGTTTTGGGGTGGCAGTTACATCCACCTGCAAAGCAAGTGCACTTCCTTTTTGGAGTAGACGATTATGAATGTCTTCGATTGATTTGAACCAGGCGAGTTTTTTATCATGAACATGATGAGCCTCATCGTTGACAACCATCAATTCATCGATATCTCGTACGATCATTCCCAGATCGACTTTGGAATCTGTGGTAGCGCCCGTTGGTCTTTTGCCGAGAAAATAATCCATCATATTCTCATCATCGGGGCTGGGAGGAATATCATCCCCAGAGTATACCCGGTGAATATTGGTCAAAAAGATGTTTCCTGTTGGACGGGTAACGCGAACCTCATCTTGCTTGTGTAGGGTAAGTTGAAAATCATCGCGCCAGTTGCGGCCACCAAAACCATTTTCCGGCAACACCGGGTCTTCAAAAAAGATGCGTAGTCCCTGAAAATCATGATAAATGCGATCCAACACAATAATATTAGGGGCGATAACCAGGAAGTTGCGTGACAACGTTGATTCTGGTTCATAAAGTCGGTTAAAAAAGCTCCAGGTGATTACAAGACTCATGACTTTGGTTTTGCCGCTTCCCGTGGCCATTTTGATCACAAATCGTTTCCAACTTTCATCAAACATTCCTCCCGAAACTGAATTGGAACTATCAAAGCGCATTAAATCAAACTTATCCTGAACGCCTACTACATCATACAGATAGACAATGGTTTCCAATGCCTCACGCTGGGCAAAATAATATTGGAATTCGGACATCATACCGTCCGATTTCTCCAACAAATGCGGAGTATCAAACCACCAACTGAGCAAGCTCCGAGTTGTGTCTGTCGCTCCCACATAACCACTCTCTCGGAACTCTTTAACCTTTTTGCGAAGCTGCGCTACCAACGGTGGTATGAGCTTATCCATTGTCGTTTCGCGCATTGATTCATCAGCCGGGAACCAACGAATATCAGGATCGAGAATGGCATGAGGGGAAGTTGGAAAATCTGGATGCAGGCCCATTATTTTTTGCCTCCTACGCTGACCTCAACGATCGTCATCGTATCATTGCCAAAGATGTCGACCACCTTTACGGCAATTTTGCGTCGTCCTGGAGGACATTCCCGAGCGACGCTAATCAGCTCTAAAGATCGATCCTTCTTGGTCCGGAAGCTTTGCCACTCATTTTCAAAGATGTATTCACCGGTCCATACCTCTTCATAATCAGCAAATGAAAGCTGCACCGGTTCTGTTGTTCCATCGATTTTTGTCTGAACGCCTTTACTTCGGTTAATTCGGATGATTTCACGTTTGCTCTCAAAATTAAAATCCACCGCCCAATAATCGATCCAATCGGTCCATTTTTGGGTCAAAACCTCACGAGTGACTATTCCTTTGGCGTCCTTGTTGACCTTTACGATTTGCCCCTTTTCCACAACTATTTTGCTGCCCTTGTTTTTTAAGGTCTCCTCGGCATGTTTTATTGAATCCTGAGAATAAAAAACGGAAAAGTCAGTCAACTTCACAGCTACCGTTGCAGGTTTTCCTTTCTTACCATCCTTTACAATGGGTTTAACTTCAATGGCCGCGACGTCATGGAAAACCACTTGATTTTTATCTACCGCGCGCTTGTCGAAGACTTCAGCAGGTATGATTTTGGGTGCAATGTCAATCCCCTTGCTACGTGCTTCATCCAAGACATTCGGGAATAATCCCATTTCGAACTCGAACCCGAGGATATCCACTTTGGTGATGTGTTTTTTTCTGCACTCAAGGATAATCTCTTCAACAAAAAGGCGAGAAACCGGTAAGTTGACTGGGCCGATTGCCACGAGTCTTCCTGCACGTTTACCATGAAAACAGGCAAAGTTGTCGACCTTTTCCGCTCGATATGCCCTCAAGATTAACTCAACAAATGCAGCTTCTTTTTCAGCGATTTTTTGTTGACGTTGTTCTTCGCGGAGATTCGGATTTACGCCTATATAATGTTGTCGCTCATATTTTCCCAAATTGAGGATTGCAAATGCACGATAATTTTTACCTTCACCCTTTAATTTGCGTTGGACATCAATCATGCGCTTTCGGGTCGTATGAATTGCGAACTTGCCCAAATCGCTAACTATCCATTTGCGACCCAGCTTTTCTGCAACTGCTGCTGTTGTGCCTGAACCGCAGAAGAAATCCGCTACAAGGTCACCCGGATTAGACGATGTTTTAACCATCCGTTCTACAAATTCTTCGGGTTTTTGGGTTGGATACTTTGTGTCTTCCAGTGCTTGTGAGTTGATTGGGCGAATGTCATCCCATAAACTTTGGGCGGGCTTACCCTCGCTTTCATCCAAATACTGTTTTCGCTGTATGCGTTGATCCTTGTTATCTGGGAAATATAGTTTCCCAGCCGCGTCCCACTCCTTCATCGTTTCCAATTTGAACGACCATCCATTTGCTGGTGGTTTATAACCCTTGTATTCGTAAATTAGAGAAGGACTATAAGACGGACTCGTTATGGCATGAAGACGATAACGTCTACCGTTCTGATCAGTGTAAACGAACTTGGATTTTACGTAAGGATCTTCCTCAGAATATGGAATATATGGTTGGTTGAATATGTATTTTTCTCGGGACTTTGCATAAAAATAAATTGTATCCGTTGATGAACCAAATTTTCTACTTTGATTTAGGATGCCAGTTCTCCGCTTCCAAACGATTTCATTTATTAATGAACTAACCCCGAACACCTCATCAAGGCATAATTTAATAAATGCCGAAACGCGGTAATCACAATGCACATAAATACTTCCATCTTCAGCAAGCAAATCTCTCATAAGAGCCAACCGTTCATAGATCATCGCGATAAAAGAATCAGCTCCTCTACCCCAAGTGTCTCGATAAGCAATTTCTTCGAGGATAGTAGGTTTCTTGGTAAAAGTGTCTCCTCCAATCTGAATATCCATTGAAAAATCGGCCCCCACATCAAACGGTGGATCGATGTAAATTAACTTTAAACCGCCCTGTTTTTCTATTTCTTCCCTCATTGGACCGTTTTTGAGGGAAGACAAAATCAGTTTATTGTCACCCCATATAAGTTTGTTGGTCCATCCTTTAAGTTGTCGTCCTCGTTCATCGAATAAACCCATTTGCAAAACAGCATCTGCTGGCTTTTCGGCTCTTGGTTCGTCCACCTGTTCAATGGTTTGAAAAGGTAGCACAATATTGCAAACCTCGTTGGTCTTGCCATTCCAAACCAATTCAACCTCGCGCTTCTCAGCAAAGAGCAGAAATCGATATTTTTCCGGCAGTGGTTTGTCTGCTTCAATGAATCGGATAATTTCTTGTTGTTCCTGTTCAGTCAAACGTGGCATGGGAATCCCTTTTTTAGCCAGTTAAAGGGTTCTGAGCATCAATTAATGCGGTAAGGCTTTGAAAGGCTATAAAAAATACACTTTATTTGAGATTTCGGTTGCATTTTGTTTTTATTTTTCAACTATGTCAAGAACTACATAATATCATTCTCTTTTTATCGCTTTTTATATCTCGGCAAAATCATTCCCCCAAATCCCTCCACCCCGCCTCCATCTATATATATTAATCCCCAATAGACCACCAAACCCACCCACCTAAATCCATCAACCCAACCAAGGAGGCAAATCCATGCTCAATTCCTGCATTTTAACCGGCAACCTGGGCGCCGACCCCGAGATTTTCTATTCCAGCGACGGCGACCCGATAGCCACATTCAACCTGGCATTCCGGTCATCCAAGAAAAAGACCGGCTGGATCAAGATCACCTGCTTTCAAAAACTGGCAGAAATCACCGAGCGTCATCTGCACAAAGGCGCCCGCATCGCTGTGGCCGGCATCTTGGACCAGAATAAATGGGAAACCGATGAGGGCGTCACCCGGTCATCGATCCAGCTCATTGCCAATACCATCGAGTTTATCAAAACAGACGGCAGGGGATTTGGCGACAACCCAGCCGATGATGTCCCTATCTGAACCACAAGGAGGGCGATGAAAACAAGAACCGTTGAACTGATCATCGCAATTGGACTTGAGCTGCTCGACTGGCTCAAAATCATACTCACGGAGAAACGGAGGAACCATGACGGCAAAAGAGATACAAAAAAGAAACCAGAAGGCTGAACAACTTAAAGTGCTGCAAAGCGATGACGGCCAATACTTCGTTGAAAGCAGCGAGGGCAAGATTTTATACAACGTGATCATCAGCGATGCCGGAGATAGCTGCACCTGCGGAGACTATGCCCGCAATGTGAAAAAGTCACCCGATTTTAAATGCAAACACATCCTTGCCGTATACAACGCCATTCCCCAAAAGCAGGTCGAAGGGGCCACTTTCTTAGAACGGCAAGCTCCAAAACTGGATGAACGCTGGATCACCAAGATCGAGGGAAAGGAATTTGTCAAATATCCCGGCCTGCTCGATCTGGGACATCAAAAAGGGATTTCCAGCATCGAAGTTGAAATCGTTCAGATGCCCACCGGGGACAATGGGAACTTTGCTGTCTGTCGGGCAACCGTAATGTCAAAACTCGGTGAAACATATTCGGACATCGGAGACGCCAATCCCTCCAATTGTTCGAGCAAGGTATCGAAACATCTGCTCAGGATGGCAAGTACCCGTGCCATTGCAAGAGCGCTTCGGTCGTACACCAATGTGGGGATGACCGCACTTGAAGAGCTTGCAGACATCAATGAAGCCATCAACGAAGGGGCAAATCATGAGCATCCTAAAGCGCAATCCAAACCGGCGAAAAAGGCTCCTTCAAAGGCGCCGAAAAAGAGTGCAGCTGAAGATGACCAACCGAAATCAGACGCAGCGCAAATGGCGCCTGCCGTGGAAAACCAGGACGCCAAAGAGTCTGTTCGAAAGGATGATGCAAAGAGTCCTGCCCGTGCTGGGATGAGTGAGGCGCAGCGCCGTGCCATCTTCAATCTGTCCAGACGCCGGGGAATCAGCGTGGAAGAGATCGAGTGCATGGTTGAAGAATCCTATGGCGTCACGCTCGACAACCTAACCAGCAGCGATGCCTCGGCCTTCATCCGGCAACTGCAGACTGCTGCCTAACCTAAAGATAGCAGATCCTTAACGTATGCCTTTTTAAAGGCGATAGGCAGATCCTAACTCGCGCCAACCGGATGCCTATCGCCTTCGTATTTTAACAAATACGCAGCAACTGCGTTTTTAGGATGCCTATGAGGAGGAACTGATAATGGTTTTAAGTGAGCTCAGGCAAACGCCGCACCTATCGGCATCGAGCATCAACGAATATGTGGAGTGCTCGCTGCTGTATAAATTTGGGCGCATCGACAAACTGCCTATGGAATTTAAATCCGATGCCCTGGAATTTGGCACCTGCATTCATCGGGTGCTTGAAGCATATTACAGCGCCAAGATGATGGGGGACAGGATGTTGCTCAAGGATGTCCATGAGTTTTTCGTGTTCACCTGGCTGGATATGGCAAGGGGCCGCGATGATATCCGGTATGCGGACGGTAACGATTACAACTCGCTTTTGATGTTTGGAAGAGATCTACTGACTGCCTGGTATACCAAGTTGCCCGATGACGATTTTACCATCCTGGCCATAGAAGAGGCGTTCAGTTTCAACCTGCCGGGTATCGACATTCCCATCATCGGGGCAATGGATCTGGTCGAACAGGACAATTCCGGCACCATCATCATTACCGATTTCAAGACATCTGGTCGGGCCTATTCAAAGGATGAGGTGGACAGCAATCAACAACTGACCATGTATCAGATCGCCGCCAAGCAAAATGGATACGCCGATCATGAGATCCTGCTGCGCTTCGACACCTTGATAAAAACGAAAGTACCTCGTTGTGAACAGTATTGGACTACCCGTACAGAGCTTGATGAACGGCGCCTGATCAAAAAGGCCAGGCAGGTGTGGGATGGGATATCAAAGGAAGTGTTCGTGCCCAACGATACCAGCTGGAAGTGCAAAGGGTGCGCCTACAAACAGGCCTGTGACGCTTATCTGGAAGGAGAAGAGTATGACCAAGCGAGCCATCCATGACGTTCAATCGTTTTTAACGTTCATGCAGTCAGACGGGGACCGGGTCTATCAAATTGTGAATGTGGAGTTGTTGCTAAGACGCCATCCACCCGAGGCGGTCGTGTCATTTTTGCAGGAACTTCATAAAGATTACGGCAAGGCATTATCCAGGTTGATTCAGGAGGACAAGACCAGTTCCCAGATCAATGAGCTGGTGGCCAAGCGCTTCCGCATCAAGATGGCCATCAACACGATTCGCAACCTTGAAAAGGAGGATCAGGCAGCATGAGCGAATTAAATCCCAAACAACAGGAAGCAGCTAATTTCAAAGAGGGCATCGCCGCCGTCATAGCAGTGCCGGGTAGCGGTAAAACCAGAACCATGATGGAAAGGATCGGCATCCTTGTCACCGAATACGGCATACCGCCCGAGCATATCCTTGGATTGACGTTTACCAGGAACGCCGCCGACGAAATGCGATCACGCCTGGTGCCGGTGTTGGGAGAGATGTCGTCACGGGTCCGATTGTCCACTATCCATTCGTTTTGTCTGCATCTGCTCAAGGTCGAGGGCAAAGTCTTTGAAATCCTATCCGGCAAAGAGCAGCTGGTGTTCATCAAAAATGTCATGAAAGGATTGAAGGTAAAGGATCTGACCGTTGGGACCGTGCTGCGAGAAATCTCTCTGGCCAAAAACAACATCATCGACCCGATAGAGTTTAAAGCGCTCTTTTCCGGCGACAAGACCATGATGCGCATTTCTGACATCTACCAGGCATACGATGAAGCCAAGGAACACAAACTGCTGCTCGATTTTGATGACCTGCTCCTTGAAACCTACTTCCTGCTGCGGGATAACGATGAAGTACGAGCGAAATACCAGGGCAGCTTTCAATCGATCCTTGTCGATGAATTTCAAGACACCAACCCGGTGCAGTTCGAGTTGCTGCGCCTGTTGATTCGGGAAGACGGCAATCTTGACGCTTCGAGTTTTTGGGTAGCTGGCGATGATCATCAAGCGATCTATTCATTTACTGGAGCATCCGTTGGCAATATTTTAAACTTTCAATCGATGTTCCCCGGCTCTCGTCAGTTCATTCTCGATCTGAATTATCGCTCAACGCCCCAGATCCTCACTGCCTGTCAGAACCTGATCCGTCACAACGTCAAGCAGATCCACAAGGAGTTAAAGACCGACAACCCGGATGGGGATGATGTCGTTGTACTCGAAGCATCTAACGAAGAGACAGAAGCGATGGGCGTGGTCAATGAAATCGTGGATCTTATCGAGCGCCGTGGTTATCAATACAGCGACATTGCCGTGCTCTATCGAGCAAATTTTCAATCCCGGTATGTGGAAGAGGCCTTCTTGCAAAACAAAATCCCGTATCACATTCAAAGCGGCCGGACCTTTTATGATCGTCATGAGGTCAAGTGTTTGCTCGACTATCTGCGGGTGATCCATGCCCCGGATAGCGATGAGGCAGACGAGGCATTGCTCAACATCCTCAATGTGCCGGTCCGTTATGTAAGCAACCAGGTCAAGGACCAATTAAAAGATTACTGCCGGAAGCGGGGGATTCATCTGTATGCGGGATTAAAGTCCATGATCATCGCGGTGCCCTATGTGAGAAAGCTGATCAGAGAATTTGTGGCTTTCATGGACCCGTTGATTGAAACCGCCGAAACATTAGAGCCAGTGCAGGTCATACAGAAGATTCGCATCATCTGGGACTATGATCGCTTTGTCGTGGACGAAGACATTCCCAGCCCCGATGACATCAAAATTTCAAACATCAATCAATTACAATTAGCGGCCGCCCGCTATTCGACCATTGCCGCCTTTCTCGAATATGCCGACAGCTTCACCGACGAGACAGTGGGTGACGACAAAGAGGGCGTGAGTTTAATGACCGTGCATAAGGCAAAGGGATTGGAGTTTGCCGTGGTGTTCGTCATTGGTCTGGTTGAGGGACTGATGCCCAGCGGTAAAGGAAACCTGGAAGAAGAAAGGCGCATATGTTTTGTCGCCATATCAAGGGCCATGAAACTGCTGTTTGTGTCATACCCATTGAACTATCTGGGACAACCAGCCAAAAAGTCCCAGTTTCTGGATGAAATGCTCGGCAAGCGTGACGTCGACCTGCAAAAATCCGCCGCTTAAAACCCCGCACAACCGCTACAGCACTCGTTCTTAATTCAACCCATTATCGAATCACACCTTATATAAAAGGAGGTCCAATCGTGGATTTTCAGCTGATTCATTTCAGAGACGCAGACAAGATCATCGAGCAAAAGGCAATGGTCTCGGATGTGGCCATGACCATGGAATATGTGTTTACCGCCCTGCAAGGATCGCTTTATCGAAAAGAGCTGCTACGTCTTGCCCTGGATGAGATGGGATGGCGTGAAAGCGGATGCCTCAATGTCATCGCCGGCCGCCGTTACCAATACAAGGGCTTTAAGCACGGTGTGGCCATCGATGGGCATTTTAGCGCTTACGAATACATCCTGGAAGGTCTGATGCGTCTTCAGATCGGCTATGACAAGGGCAACATCGAAGCAGGTATCCTCATGCTGACCGCCAAACGCAGCGAAAAGAGTCCCTATGGGGATATCGTGAACATGGTCAAAGAGGACGTGGATTCGCTCTATCCGACCATATCCATGCCCGTATCGATCTGTCTGTTTGACCTGGGAGAGCCCTATCTGCCCGATTAGATGGAGGTGATGACATGGCCTATCCATTTGAAAAGCTGACGACCCGTAAGTTGAGAAGTAAACTGCATGGGAAATGCAAACGGGATCGTAGCCATGATGATCGTTGCGACCATACAGAATCAAACCCATGGAAGTTCAAGTCCCGAAGATTCAATCCCACCCATTGTCAGACCAACGAGAATCCCACCAGCCGGTAATCATCACCGACAATCAATAAATTCAAATTTTCCGGAAGCCATCCGTCCGCTTGCATGGATACGCACCCTGAAAGAGTCGTCAGGGAAAATATAGTGCGCCAGGTGGTGAAAGGCGCATCTTCCGGAATTCAACCTTTAAAGGAGAATCGTATGAAACCCAATCTGACCACCCTTGGTAAAGTGTTCGACCGCGTGGATGCCATGTCGGTAAACTGTTTCGATCATAACATCGCTGTGCCGGACATATCGTTTGATAACCTGGACATCGTTCGCATTGCAGGTGAACCCCATCCGCTAAGACCTGTGGCGCAACGATCCATATCCAATCGTCTGGGAATCCCATACCCGTATTTGACCAGATGTCCATCCGATGTGCAGGCGATGAATTTGAATCACTGGATCAAGCATGAGAAAAATGATCAGCTGCTTTTCCGTTTCGATGGACAGGAAGTTCGAGCAGTCTTTACCACCAAGTATATCCCCGTGGATAACTTTGAAGTGATGGAGCGCCTGGACTCTCTGGGATATAAACCCGAGACACCGGTCCAATGTCATCTGGATACAGAGTTCATGTCGTTGAGCATCCCGGATGGTGCCAAGGCATTTGACATCAACGGAGACAAATTCAAACCGGGCATCTCCATATCCAATTCTGAAGTGGGATTGGCATCGCTATCCATTGCGGCGTTTGTGTTGAGACTGGTCTGCACAAACGGGTTGGTGGCGAAATCCGATGTCTCTGCGTCGTATAGGCATGTGAGCACCAAGATTTTGAACGAATTTCCCATCGTGATGGACAAGGTATCGCTGGAGTTGGGCGCTCAGCGGGAACAGTTCCGGTTGTCGTTGGAATCAAGAGTGGAAAATCCTGAATCGACCCTGGCCAGCTTCAATCGACAGTTTGCTTTGAATGGCGGTGAAAAGGATGCTGTGGAACGGGCATGGCTTCATGAAGCAGGAGAGACCATGTTCCATGTGGTTAACACGTATACCAGGGCGGCACAGAAGGAGGATTTGCCAGCCGAATCCAGTTTTCGGCTATCGCGTGTCGGCGGGAATATATTGGGGATGTTGAACTGAAAAACGAACTGTGGTTCGTTTTCTGTGAGAAGGGAAAGGCCCCCTTGGAAGAATCCTTTGGGGCCTCTGCTTCAAATTTTAATTCCCAAGCTTTTTGAGGTCATTCCAAAATTCCATTTCATTTTCCAGTAATTCAGCTATGTAGCGGTCATCCTTGTAAACATTTATGTTAATTCCTGGCAGGTCCGGAAGGTAACACCAAAAATCTATCATAGGTAAATCTGTTACTGCCAAAATATGCTGCAACTGACCATAATAATATTTTGGTACTTTGTTAGTCGATCTCGTATTTCTGTAAACACTATTTCCACATTTTATTTCAACCACAAAACGTCCATCTTTAGATAATCCGTCAACGCTTGCTAACAACCAATCAAATTTTGAACTCTTAAGGCATATTGGATGTACAGAAATCTTTTTCATTTCTTCATACTTTTTTCGTGCCTCAGGTTCAAGAGAAGTTCCACGAGCCATAGCGGCATTGGCTTTAATTCGAATTTTATTCTTTTTTTCATACAAAAGTTGTTTACGGCTTTTCCAAGGATTTTCTCCCATAATCGTAGGTGCATCTGATGAACCCAGACCAGAATCTCTCCATGCAAGCCAAGCAGTGGATCCTTGTTGAATATCAATAACCTGATAAGGAAGCTGTACGTGGTGATAATGAGGTTTATTTCCAGTATCGACAATAAAACAAGATTTGCATTTAGAACAGGTAACACGGATCTGCCCAATATTGATAGGGACACGCAGCCGCTGCTGACATGTAGTACATCTAATTATAGATTTTAAGGTTTCTTCCGTATAGATCATTTCAACTCCTTCATTGCATCATGCTACAGTGATTTGCATATAGTATCATTTAGAGTGGAACAATGGTTTCGCCCATATGTCCTCTTGCGAAAGTCAAATTTTTCCGGACAATGTTTTTATTTTTGTTGGCATAACAATATTGGCAAAAATGACCGCAGGTGTCATATTGTCCGATATCTTTACTAACAATACAGCCACATTCTTTCCGTTGGCCCGGATCTTTAGGTGCATTAGAGGCCGTTGGACCCGGTATACTATCCATAATGCCTGTCAATTGCGTGGTAGGATTTAAAAAATTCATTAGTTGATCATCGTGAGAAAATAATCTTATCATCAAATCGTCATCGATACACTTGTTGTGAGAAATCCCATACGGGGACAAATCCAATCCTTCACCACATGTACAGGCATCCAAAGACAGCTCCTTTGCAATTTTGCCAATGCCTGAACCCATTTGAACCATTAAATCTTCAGTAAATTCTCTATGCTGGAGCTTAGCCTTATTTAAGCTGGCAATTACTTTTTTATAGTTACCTATATCCGCGAAGCTAAACACCAATTTTTCTGTATATCCTTTTAATTCCAATCCAATACGATGCACTTTATCCAATAAAGCATCGTGTGTTATCCCCCCAACTAAAATGAGAGGATCAAAGCGCCAGATGACTCTTTCCTTCCCGATTGTATCAGACAGACTTTTAAATGTGTCGATCCGCTTTTGGAGTGGGGGAATGCCTGGTTCTAATCCTTCAGTTTCATAATCGTTCAGAGTAAATTGGAAATAATAATTGATATTCCGTTTGTTTAATTCATCTAAATCCTTCATAAAGATAGATGGATTTTTTGTCCAAAAAACGAAGACGCGAGCTTTTGAAAAGGAGACATACTGTTTTGTTTTATTAAAAGGATTTACCCAAGCAGCATGACCGATATTTAGGCGATGAAAAAACCACTTCCAATGAAATGCTGGAAGGTCGGTAGCTCTGCTGGCCGAAATAATTACTGGGGCGATCGCTGAAACAGTTTGCCCGTTATCTGAAGTTATTTGAATTCGGTCCCATCCTTTAAATGCCATTGGATAATCTCCATATTTTTGTATAAATAATCCTTTTCTTACTTATGATTATTGGCAATTGTTTAAATACCATAAGCTTTCAAAAACAATACAACGCTATGTATTAACGACGAGCTCTAATCTGGTAAAATTAAGAAACATAAGAATCAATATTTTAGTGGGAACGGAATTTGTATTGCGAAAATATTTTAAGTTTTGTTAAAGGTTGACATAAATTGCTGACACATCTAAATAATTCGATATATCAACACATTAAAATAGATCCCAATACTTACCCAAGAAGGGGAAAATGGCATCCTATTACTTGGGCATAGATGTTCAAATCCGCCGACACTGTAGCTATGCAGTAATAGACGATCAGGGGACCCTCACTGAGTCTGGTTGGTTCTCAGATGATCCTCTGAATGATGCTGTGAGTCTCGTCAAATGGATAGTATTACGCAGGCCTGTCCAGATCGGCATCGATGCACCAAGAATGCCACTTGAAACAAAACGCATTTGGTTTTGGAACGGCAATCAGCGGAGATGGAATCAAAGCAATAACCGAATTGGAAATGGCCGGCATTGTGAAATTGTGCTTTCCGCCCATCGTATCGCAAATCCTCAATGGACCCCGATCAAAATACAGGCTCCTGCATGGATGAAATTGGGCTTTCGTCTCTATGAGACTTTAGAGGGTCAGGCCAGAATACATGAAGTATTCCCCAGCGCTTCCTATACCCTTCTTTCCGGTGTCAGGGATGTTAGGGTCGACATCGATTTTTCGGCATGCAGGCCTGGCCCCAAGGATATGCTGGATGCCTGGGTTGCAGCGGCCACCGTCAGGGAGTTTGTAGAGGGTCGAGGTGTTGAGGTTGGGGATGGAGATGGATTGGGAACGATAATATTGCCAAGGCCAATACCTGGTCCAGTGATTAAGGAGGTCCTTAAATGGCCAGAAAACTGAACCATCTCAACTCACACTGATGCCAGGGAGATACAATGAACAAACTCGAACTGATCCAGGCCCTGAAGGATGCCCAGAACCTGACCAAGCCCGAAGCAACCAAATGTGTCGACATATTTTTCGGTGAAATGGCCAAAGCGCTTGAAAAAGGTGACCGGGTTGAAATTCGGGGATTGTGCTCGTTTCACATCAAAACATATGATTCATATGCCGGGCGCAATCCAAGATCGGGTGAGAAGGTCGTCGTTAAACCAAAGAAGCTGCCGTTTTTTAAAGTGGGAACGGAGTTGAAGAAGCGGGTGGATCGATAATTGCTTTGAATTAACAAAAGGGCACATCCTTGAATCTGCATCGAGACCTTGCATTGATCTGATTTTGATCCTGAAGAGGTGGCAATATGGAATCGAAACCGTCCTACGCAGAATTAGGGCAAAGGGTCAAAGAGCTGGAAAATGAACTTCAAACCAAAGAACAATTCTTCAACAATATCCTGAACAACATTCCCGATCTTATTTTTGTCAAAGATGCAAACCATCGATGGATCTATTTGAATGATGCCTTTTGTGCAGCGTTGGGCCGCAGTAGAGAAGAGTTAATCGGCAAAACAGATTACGACATCCACACCAAGGAGCAAGCCGATATTTTTTGGCAAAAGGATAACTTGGTCCTTGAAACGGGATGCGCCAATTCCAATGAAGAGACTTATACCGATGCTCAGGGAGAGTTGCGCACGATACTGACTCGTAAATCGATCTTCAAAGACAAAAAGAGCGGACAAATTATTGTTGGGATATCTCACGACATCACCGAAAAAAAGCGTGCCGAACAAGCGCTGGCAGATTCACAACGCCGTCTGGCCGACATCATAGAGTTTTTGCCTGATCCAACGTGTGTCATCGACATCGAAGGACGTGTGGTGGCATGGAATCGGGCAATGGAAAAGATGAGCGGCATCAAGAAGGAAAAGATTCTCGGAAAGGGCGACTATGCCTATTCCGTCCCATTTTACGGAGAACCGCGTCCCACCCTCATCGATTTGGTATTAAAGCCGGATAGGGATTATGAAAAGCAATACCTGTCTATAAAGGAAATTAACGGTGACTTGTTTGCCAGTGTTGCCTTCAGCTCATCACTTGGAATCGACGGAAGATATTTTGAGGGGACCGCTGGAAAGCTTTACAATTCAGAAGGCAATGTGGTCGGGGCAATAGAAACCGTAAGAGATATTACCGCCATGAAACGTGCAGAACAGGATCGGGAACGACTGATATCAGAGCTCCAAGACGCGCTGGCCAATGTTCGGACGCTGAAAGGACTGCTCCCAATTTGTTCAGCGTGCAAGAAAATTCGAGACGACAAGGGATATTGGACCAAGATAGAGGCGTACATAAAAAGACATGCGGAGGTTGATTTCAGCCACAGCCTCTGCCCCGAATGTGCGGAAAAATTGTATGGCAATGAGGATTGGTTTAAAAAACGAGAGGATAAACCCAAAAAATAGCTATGGGCAGACCTCTGTTGAAACTTGCTCCCTATGCGGGAAACCGATAGAGTTCAATCTCTTGGATAAAATCCATGAACCGTGAATACGGCGACAGAAAGGCCAGTCCTTTGCCAGAAAAAACTGATCCGATCATATGTTCAGGCGATACCGAGCAAATCGTTATCAATGTTCCATGCCGGCTGATCGAAAGAGCGCAGAAATACGCTGATGAGCATGGTAATACCGTCACAGGTGTGGTCATCGAAGCCTTGGATGCGTTGTTGGGAGGAAGAACAACCAGATGATTTAATCACATGCACCCCAAAATCATCGGCATCCTTTCCGGCATCCTCGCAGTCGGCGTCTATGCCTAATTCGGCCGCGAATCATGTCGGCGTGGATTCTGACGGCGGGGGAAGGAAGAACAGGCTACGGCTAATTGCGCTGATGGATCGATTTTAGACCAGCCTATCCTACATTAATCGACTTGCTCTTCTTGTTCAGCGGGCACCTCCGTATCTGTGTCCTCATCCGCATCGTCCGGTTCGATTTCAATTCCAAAAAAGAGGATTCCCTCTAAATTAGTACTATTCAGCCAACTCAACGCCGCTCGGTGCTTTTGCTCGAAATACTCTGAGATCCATACGATATTTAAAATTTTATACCCGCCGGCACTGATACTTAATTCAGTGAGACTGGTAAATTTGTTTTGCGGGGGGCCAATCAGGAATAGCACATATGCGCCGGTGCATATATCTTTGCAGAGGGTGCCGCTTTTGATTCGTCCCGCGCGAACCTCTGGCTCGACGCACTCAAGCTGCATTCCGATGCAGTCCCCGAGGCGCGTCAAATTTTCCGGGTGCAAATACCATTTATCTAAAAAACTTCGGCCGCTGATAGGACCGACAAGAGCGACTCTTTTGAGCCTGCAGAGAAACAGTTTGTCATCCATGATCCCTCAATTGATTGTTGGGGCACCAGAAAGCGTTTTGCTGTATTTTTAAATTCTTAAAATGGGTGACAAGGCTGGCTTATTGTCATTGACATGTTGATCAAAAATGTTTTCAGGTCAACTGTCACAAGTGACAGGTGCCATCTTAACGTGTCGTATCCATGAGATAAAAAACATCAGGTGGGGATTTACAGAGCTTTGAAATTAACATATCATAATTTTGTTCAATCAATTCTGACACCACAATTCGATCTTAAGCGGCCTCACATTGATCTGCCCACTTCAAACTCGAAAGGGGCAAAGATGGTGCACGGTGATCTGCTGAAACACCTGTCCTCCAACGATCGTACCGAACTGATGATGCTGAGTCATCAGTCTCTTAAATGCCAGACCAAAGACCAATTGAGTAGGCTTGTACTGGATTTGAAAGGTCTCATTGGATTCGAAAACGCGGTCTGTGCGCATTCCAAAATCCCCGATGCCTTCCTCGATCCGGGAGCGCGTATAGAGTATCTGGATGTGAGTTATCCAGACGGATACATGGATCTTTACTTTGAAAAGAAGTTCCAGCTGACCGATGCCGTTTTGTGTGAATTTTTGAACCACCTGTCACCGGTGAACTGGGCGAGTTTGAACCGAGACTATGGGTTTGACTATACTGCCTCGGTGCGGGCAATTGACTTCAACATGCGGGATGGGTGGACCCATGGCATCATGGATCCGTCCACCATGACCAGCACCGTCTTTTTCCTGGGCGGCCCACAAGCGGATGCCGACATCCGGTCCAAAGCCGTTTTATCCTATATCATCCCTTTTTACGCGGAGGCCTTCAAAAGGGCTTTAGACAGCACGAACAAGCCCATCCAAAGCCTCACCCAAAGAGAAATTGAAGTCCTGAGATGGATCAGGGAGGGAAAAAGCTCCTGGGAGATCTCCGTTATTTTAAAGTGCAGCAAGCGGGTGGTCGATTACCATGCAAACAACATAAAACAGAAGCTCAACGTCATGAATCGCGCGCAAGCCGTAGCGGTCGGTCTTCAAAGCGGCATCATCCAATTTTAATGCCACGTCGATTAAGAAAAATGCTCAAGTTGATTTCAGCCATGGCCTGCGCTCCGTGTTTGCCGGAAAACGGTATTTTCGAAAAGCTTGGTTTCAATAATATTGAGAGGATAAACCTATGCCCACAGCAACTAAACACCGGTTTGCGCACGTCTGCATCCTGGTAAAGGATATCGATACGGCCATCGAACATTACACCCGCATATTAAAGGCGGTGGCGCCGCAGATGCTCGAAGAGAAAGTAGTCAAGCAGGAAGGGCATATGGGGAATGAGCATTATCTGACAGCCTTTTTTCCCGCAGCTGGAGATGCTTGCGATATCCAATTGTTGCAGCCGGTAAATGCCGATTCGGCTATCGCGCGGCGATTGGCTGAACATGGAGAGGGCGTTCACCACATTGCTTTTACCACGGGCCATCTTGAGGATACCTTTCGAGAACTTAAAGAGCAGAAGGTGCAGCTGCACGGCGATAATTTTCTCAAGGACGGCAGCAACTCGAAGTTGCAACTTATCTGGATACATCCGAAATACGCTCACGGCGTGCTGATCGAGGTAATGAACGAGTATCGACTGGAGGATGGGTTGATTAAGGAAGTGCAGGGCAGTAACCTGGCTGGTTGAAAGATTGCTAAGGTTGTTGACATGAACAGGTATCGTATTCTCATAGTCGATGACGAGCAGGCCATTCGCGATGCACTTAAAGAATGGTTGGAAATGAACGGATATGAAGTGACCCTCGCTATGGGCGCCGAGGATGTCATTTGGTTATCAGACTGGCAATGGCAGGGTTTTGAATGTATCGTTACCGGGATCAATCAACCCGGCTTAAATGGTTTGGAGTTTACAAGCCTTGTAAAATCTTGCGATGGTCCCCCCGTTGTCGTCATGACTGGATACCAACCTGAAGAAGTCAGGCCAATCGCTTGCAAGTTTGGTGCAGCGGCATTTATGAAAAAACCGTTTAATCTTGATGATTTTTTGGAAATTATTAATGACTGCTGCCAAAAAAGGCATTAACACCCTGCGCCCCAAAATCATCGGCATCCTATCCGGTATCCTTGCAGTCGGCGTCTATACCTGTGAGTTCAAGGGGATGCCACTGTGTCGGTCATGAATCATGTTGCCCCTTGGCCTGGGCGTCGGCTACGCCGTTTATTGGGTGGTGAGATGGGTGATGTCTTAGGTGGGGTAGGGCGATAAAAGCGTTTTTCTGTGTGTGAATCTGTGTGTGAAAAAGTTTCCAAAATTGACCAAAATATGGAAAATTTAAAAAAATGTAGAAAATGTATATCCAATGGTTTCAATATGTTATTATAAAATCAGGAGGTTAGGAAACTCAGAGGGCCTGTCTTCGAATCCGTAGGTCGCCCGTTCGAATCGGGCCGGGCGTGCCATTTTAAATAAATACAAAGGGTTGCAAAGCCAATTTTGCAACCCTTTGTATTTTGTAGACACCTCACATGACTTATAAATATTTTTTCTGCACCTATATTCCAATATATTATATTTAGATTCAATTGGTTAAAGACGCCACTATCTTAATGATCAAGTTGATCTCTTTAGGCAATAAATCCCGTCATCACTGTTGTTCCGCTTAACCCTGAATAAAAATTAAGAAAAATGTCAGTTGCCCTGGATTGTTTCCATGGATAAAAATGGGACATGAAAAAAATTCTGGTCATAGAGGACGATGTCAAAATCGCCCAATCCCTGAAACAAGGGCTGGAAACCGAAGGCTACGATGTGATGACGGCCTTCACCGGCGAGGACGGTTTTTTTCTCATCAGCACGGAAAATTTCGATGTGGTGGTTCTGGATCTGATGCTTCCCGGCCGCAGCGGATTGGAAATCCTGGAAGCGCTCCGTCGCCGGGACTCCCAAACCCTGGTTTTGATCCTTTCCGCGCGGGATGAATTGAAAGACCGCATCATCGGCCTGGACAGCGGTGCCGACGACTATATGGTCAAGCCTTTTGCCATAGCCGAATTGTTGGCCCGGATTCGGGTGCTGTTGCGCCGCGGCCGGGCGGACCAGGTGTTTCATCTTCAATTTGCCGACCTGGAGCTGGATCTTGTCACCCGTGAGGCATGGAAAGCGGGAGAGCCTGTCGACTTGACATCCAGGGAATTTGATCTGCTGGCTTTTTTGATGCGCCATCAGGGGAGGTTTGTCACCCGTGACATGATTGCCCGTGACGTTTGGAAAGAGGCGGCAAGGGCCACGCCCTTGGACAATGTTATCGACGTGCACATGGCGCGGCTCCGTAAGAAGATCGATCAAAACGGCGAAAAGCTGATCCACACCATACGAGGGGTGGGTTTTACGATTCGAGCAGACAAATCATGAGTCGTCGCATCATCAAAAGCATCCGGGCGCGCATCACCCTTTGGCAGTTATGTATACTGGCAGCGGTCCTGATATTGTACATGCTGATCAACCTGGCTTTTTTATGGCATGAGGAGCTTTCCGAATTGAAGGTGAGCCTGATGGACGACCTTCAACTGGTGGAGGGTTTCCTTGTTGTAAAGAACGAAAAAGGCATTGTTTGGGATGGGCCTCAGGGATTTCTGTTTCATGACGGCAACCAGCTCTGGATGGAATTGCGTCATATGGACAGGGGCTTGATTTACACCAATTTGCCCGACGAGAGCATCCATTCGATACTTCCTTCGCCAACACGAAAATCCCATGACCACGTCTTTCGTTCTTTCCGTTTGAACGATGGTGAGTCGCTTCTGGTGCTCCAATCGATGCATCAGGTACAAGGACAGTGGGTGGAGATCATCCTGGGGCGTTCCCGCGATCGAATGGCCACGGTCTTGAGCGAATTGTTAATGATCCAAATCCTGAGCTTTCCGATTGTCCTCATATTTGCTTGGATCGGGAGCTTTTTCTTCGCAGGCCGGATTCTGTCTCCGTTAAAAGCCATTATCGCCCAGACCAAGACCATCTCGGCGGAAATGCTCCACAAAAGACTTCCGGTGGAAAACCCGGAGGATGAGTTGGGGCAGCTCTCGATGACCTTTAACGAACTTCTCGGGAAACTCGATCGCTCTTTTAAACAGACGCGCCAATTTACGGCCGACGCTTCCCATGAATTGCGAACCCCTCTTGCCGCAATTCGTTCTGTAGGGGAAATGGCGTTACGCAATCCAAGGGACGTGAGGGCCTGCCAGGAGACCATTGGCAGCATGCTGGAAGAAGTGGACAAGTTGAATCGCCTTTTAAATGACCTTTTGTCCTTGGCGCGCTCCGACAGCGGCATGGTCGAGCCAACGTTCGAGATCATGGATCTCGGCGCTGTCGTCCAGGACGAAGTGGCCCTGATCAAGGTGCTCGCCGAAGAAAAACGGCAACACCTGCTGATGGAGATCGAGCAGCCGTGCCAAGTGAGGCTCGACCGGAGCATATTTCGGCAGGCCGTAAGCAACCTCTTGCACAATGCCATCAAATATACCCCCGAAGGCAAAGAGATTCACATCACTGTGGAAAAGACCGACGAGGGATGCGTATTGGACATCACCGACACGGGGCCGGGAATCGATCCAGGGCATGCAGCGCTCGTTTTTGATCGATTTTACCGTGTGGACAAGGTGCGTTCGCGTCATACGGGCGGGTTCGGCCTGGGGCTCGCCATCGCCAAGTGGGCAGTGGAAATTCATGGCGGCCGAATCGAACTTCGCAGCACACCTGGCAATGGATGCTCATTTCGCGTGTGCCTGCCTCGGGCGAAACAGCCCCAAACGGCACCCAAAGCATAGGTGCCGGGACATTCTCGGACATGAAAACTTCCGCACGGATAGCGGTTCAACTGTTCAAATACCTGGGCGCCAGCATTGCCGGTACACTGGTCCATTACAGTCTTCTGATCATTCTGATTCGATCGCTTTCGCTAAAACCCCTGTGGGCTTCGACCTCCGGCGCGATTGCAGGCGCCATGGTAATCTATGTGCTCAATTATTTCGTAACGTTTCAGAGCACCAGAGGGCACATCAGCGCTTCATCCAGATTCTTTTTCATTGCGGCGATCTGCACCGCTGTAAATGGATGGGTACTCAATTTTGCCATGACCCAGATGAACTTGCCTCTGGCGCCGGCCCAGGTGTTCGCCACGGGAGCGCAGTTTTCAGTCGGTTTTGCCGTCCACCGTGGGTGGACTTTTTAAGGGAGGTTAGGACCATGAGAGGCCAGAACAGTCTCGTTAGGACGCTTCAAACTGCCGTGCTTTCGATCATCGTTCCAATTTTCAATGAAGAGGAGGTACTGTACGAATTTTACCGGCGGCTTTCCCGTGCGTTGACCTCCGCACATCTGGACGATGTCGAAATCTTGTTCATCAACGACGGGAGCACGGATAAGACCCTTGGCTTGTTGCTGGCGCTCGCCCAGACCGATGCGCGCGTTCAAGTGCTTGATCTGAGCCGCAATTTCGGCAAGGAAGCGGCCATGACGGCAGGCCTTGAGCATGCTGCGGGGGATGCGGCGATTATCATTGACGCGGATCTGCAGGACCCGCCGGAGCTGATCCCCCAGATGGTCGCTGCGTGGCGCAATGGCTCGGATGTGGTTTACATGCATCGGCTGAGCAGGGAAAAGGAAACTTGGCTTAAAAAAACGACGGCGGCCGCTTTTTATGCGCTGATGGGGCGTATCGGACGATTCCGGGTGCCGGAGAATGTAGGCGATTTCAGGCTCCTGAGTCGCCGGGCGATCGACGCCTTGAATCGGATGCCGGAACGCACCAGGTTCATGAAAGGGCTGTTCGCCTGGATCGGCTTCCCTGCAAAACAGATCTCCTATCATCGTGCCACCCGTCATGCCGGCACAACGAAATGGAATTACTGGCATCTTTGGAACTTCGCGATCGAGGGAATCACCTCGTTTACCGTGACACCGCTCAAAATAGCCAGTTACGTCGGGGTGCTGACATCATTGGCAGCGCTTCTTTACGGCGGGTTCGTTTTCACCAAAACCCTAATTTCAGGCGATCCGGTCCCCGGCTATCCGAGCCTGATGGTGGTCATCGTTTTCCTGGGCGGTCTGCAGCTGCTGGCACTCGGCATCATGGGGGAATACCTGGGAAGGATGTTCATCGAGACCAAACAGCGCCCCCTATATCTGGTGAATCGCCATTATAAGGACATGGCCCAGCAGCGCAAGCTGGCCCTGGTCCAGGACGAGGGTGCCCGGTGACAATGATCCGCGAGAATGCTGGAAAGCCCTTCCGCCGATGGCTCTGGACCCTGCTGATTTCCTTCGGCCTGTTGCGGCTGGCCACGCTGGGAGCATACCCCCTGGCCGATACCACCGAGGCCCGCTATGGCAATATCGCCAGGCTGATGCTGGAAACCGGTGACTGGGTAACCCCCCAATACAGCCATGGGGTTCCCTTCTGGGGAAAACCGCCCCTGTCGACCTGGCTGGCAGCCGGATCCATGAAGCTTTTTGGCATGAATGAATTCGCCGTCCGCTTGCCATCCTTCTTGCTGGCCCTGGCGGCCATGATCCTTGTCTGGCATATGGCGGAACAGCAGCGAAGCCGCGATCACGCTATGGCTGCGGCGCTTATTCTGGCGACCTCTGCACTCTTTTTCGTCAGTAGCGGTGCGGTCATGACTGACCCGGCCCTGTCGGCCGGGACCACCCTCTGCATGACGGCATTCTGGCAGGCCCTCAACACGCCTGGGCGCGCCGGACGACTCTGGGGATATGCCTTTTTCATAGGAGTAGCCGTCGGCCTGCTGGCCAAAGGACCTGTGGCCGTTGTTCTGACAGCCCTGCCGATCGGGCTGTGGACGCTGCTTCAACGCCGCTGGTGGGACGTATGGCAGCGCCTTCCCTGGCTGGGCGGCCTGACGCTGACGGTTTGTTTGAGCGTTCCATGGTACGCGTTGGCCGAACACAAGACGCCTGGATTTTTGGACTATTTTCTGATCGGCGAGCATTGGAAACGGTTTACCGTCCCCGGCTGGAAGGGCGACCTTTACGGCAACGCCCATGTACGCCCCAAGGGAACGATATGGCTATATGGATTGGCCTGCTCATTGCCATGGTCGTCCGCTCTGCTCGTCTACCTGCCGAAAAGAGAGTTTCGAAGCGGCCTTTTAAAGCGCCTTAGCATTGGGGATGGATGGATTCTCTACCTGACCCTTTGGGCAACAGCGCCCATGCTGTTTTTCACCTTGGCCGGAAACATCCTCTGGACCTATGTGCTCCCGGGTCTGCCGGCGCTCGCACTATTGACGGCCGAGGTGATGATCGCCGGCTCCGGGTTGTCCGGAAAGCCAATGGCTGCGTTTAAAGCGCTCAGTTGGGGGGCGTCGCTTTTCTTGCTGATATTCGCGGTCGCTCTGGGCTGGATCGCGATGGGCAACGGTCCTGCGGAACGGAGCCAGATGCGGCTGATCGCTGCCTATCACGGCACTCGCGGTCCCGATCAAGAGAAGGGCCATCTGATTTATCTGTTTAAACGTCCATTTTCCGCAGAGTTTTACTCAAAGGGGAAAGCCCTTCTGGCGCGCAATTTCAAAGAGGCAGAAAAGTTATTGGACGATAAAACCATAGATTACCTCGCCGTGCAAAGTAAAAATTTGGATCGCCTGCCTGAAGTTCTGACGCGCCGATTCAACACCGTCTACAAGACTGAAGAATATTATCTGCTCATGGAAAAGGTTGCTTCGGCACGCGCTGAGATCGATCTGAAAAACGATGGCGGATAACGATGACTTTTTCCCAACGAAATATCTTACTGAACCATTTCTTTTTTTTGTCCTACCTGGCGCTGCTGCTGGTAGCGGCCCCTGACTTGAAGCATACGCTTTTTTTCACAGGCCTGCCGGTGGCAACTTATGTAATTGCCGTCTATCTGAGCTATGGATTCATCTACTTGCTTCCCTCTCTGGTGATCACCAAGGTCGCTCACCGTATCCTCAATTGGCGTCAGCACGGACACGACCTGTCACCCGGTGCGGCAGGGGTTCTGTATGCGATCGCCATCGCACTGACAGCGGGCAGCCTGATTTTCCTGTTTATCGATGCCAGCATCTTCAAGATTTTCGGATTTCATATCAACGGCTTTGTCTGGAATCTGGTCACAACCCCCGGCGGCATCGAATCCATGGGCAGCGATCGTGTCACCGTGCTTCTATTTGTATCGGCCATACTCGGATTGATCCTCACGCAAATGCTCCTGCTATGGGGCGTGTATTACATCTCAACCCAAAGGCGTTTTGGCTGGATTCTCCAGCCGCGCAAACGATATCGATACCTCCTGCTTCTCTTTTTCCTGTTTGCGGCCGGAGAGCGGGTGATATACGGTGTCAGCAACCTGCAAGGTTACAGTCCGGTATTGATTTCGTCCCAAGCTTTTCCCGGATACATTCCCTTTACTTTCGGGAGCCTGGCTCGAAAATTTGGCGCCAAATCTCATTCCGGAAATGAAGTAAATCTCAAACTCGGTAAGGGCGCACTGAATTATCCCATATCGCACCTGGAAATCCAACCGCCCGAACGGCCAATGAATATCGTTTGGCTGGTCGCCGAATCCTGGCGTTGGGACATGCTCGACCCCGAAATCACCCCCGCAACCTGGCGATTCGCCCAGCGGTCCCACCTGTTTCGCAAGCATTACAGCGGCGGCAACTCCACCAGGATGGGCATGTTTTCCATGTTTTACGGACTTTACGGGCCCTACTGGTTTGATTTCCTGAATGCCCGACGCGGGCCGGTTCTCATGGATGTGCTACGGCAGCAGAATTATCAGATGAGCATGTACACAAGTGCCAAATTTACTTATCCGGAATTCGACAAAACTATTTTTGCATCCATTGAACGCGATCTCCTGCATGAAAACGATGAAGGCCCGGGCTGGCAAAGAGACCGAAATAACGTGTCCGATCTTCTGAACTTTATCCGGCAGCGCGACCAAACGCGCCCCTTCATGACCTTTATGTTTTTCGAGTCGCCCCACGCCAGGTATTATTTTCCGGAGGACAGCATTCTGCGGGAAGATTATCTCAAGGATTTCAATTACGTCACCATGGATCTCGATCAAGATGTTCAGTCGATCAAAAATCGTTATATCAACTCGTGCCACCATCTCGACAGCCAGTTTGCCAGGATATTAGGGTTTCTGGAAAAGGAAGATCTTTTACAGAAGACGATTGTCATTATCACCGGCGACCATGGCGAAGAATTCATGGAAAAGGGCAGGTGGGGGCACGGGTCGTCCTTTGTCGAAGAACAAATCAGAGTTCCCCTAATCCTTTGGATCCCAGGAACCGGCCAAGACCAGACGGATCAGATGACCAGTCATCTGGATATTGCCCCCACAATATTGGCCCGCCTGGGCGTTAATAATCCTCCGGCGGACTATTCGCTCGGCCACGATCTATTGAGTGGACAGCCGCGGATATTCACTGTTGTGAGTGATTGGTCGCGCATTTGTTACGTGGACTCCCGTTATAAGAAATCGATTCCACTGAAGGCGGCAGGTGCCTTCAAGAACGAACTGAGTACTCAAAACGATGCTGCCGTTCAAAATGATGGCCCCTTTATAAAAACACACCAAAAAGAGCTGATTGAGTTGATGCACGCGCTGAAAAGGTTCAAGCGGCCGGTGTAACCTTCCTTTGAATCAAACGTTATAGGTACAAC
The DNA here is from genome assembly GCF_001293685.1 of Desulfatitalea tepidiphila. Lineage (NCBI taxonomy): Bacteria > Pseudomonadati > Thermodesulfobacteriota > Desulfobacteria > Desulfobacterales > Desulfosarcinaceae > Desulfatitalea > Desulfatitalea tepidiphila. Next base: position 140,486 of record NZ_BCAG01000003.1, read on the forward strand.
GACAATACCAACCTCTTGCCAGTCTGTCCGGCAGGATATGCGCGAAACTTCCTTTTGATCGATCGTCGGATGATGGCTGCTGCTTGCGGCAACATTGATATCGGCACCTTTCGTTGATGGTGCCGCCGAGCGGAAAGAAAGTTGTGAACATTCCGCTGAACATGATTTGCAGAACCGAGTCATAGCATTTGCGAAAAGGAGGCAATTCATGAAAAAATCATTTAAGGTCGGTTGCTTGTCCATTTTGCTGATCACATCTGGCGCATTTCTACTTCATGCCGCTGGCAAACCCACGGTGGCAAACGATCTGGAAAAACTGGGCATGCACCTTTACAAGGACAAGAACCTGTCGCTCAATCAGAATCAATCCTGTCAGACCTGCCACCACCCCCTGGCCGGTTTCGCCGACCGCTCCAATTTTCTGCATCCCTACGACAAGGTGGTTTCCCTTGGATCGGACGGGGTGAGCCTGGGTGGACGCAATGCCCCCACGTCGGCCTATGCCTGCTTCAGCCCCATCCGTTATCAGGATGAGACGACTGGGGAATGGTTCGGCGGCATGTTCTGGGACGGACGGGCCACCGGTGAAACCTTGGGCGACCCGCTGGCCGAGCAGGCCCAGGGGCCGCCGCTGAATCCGGTGGAGATGGCCATGCCCAGCATCGATGCCATCATGACCGTCATCGAGGCATCGACCTACTACCCATTGTGGAAAAAGGTCTATGGCCCGATTACGGATCAAGAGGTCGCTTGGGTGAATTTCGCCGATGCCGTGGCCGCTTACGAGCGTTCGGCGGACGTGACCAAATTCAACTCCAAATTCGACGTGGCACCGGGGCAGTTTACGGGCGCCGAAAACAGAGGCTATGTGCTTTTCCAAACCAATTGTGCCTCCTGCCATTCCGCCACGCCCATGTACGCGGCGCCAGAGGCCCTGTTCACCACCTACGGCTATGCCAATATCGGCGTGCCGGCCAATACCGCTGTCCCTTCACCGGATCTGGGACTTGGGGGAGAGCTTGGCGATACAAGCCAGAACGGAAAATTCAAGATTCCTACCCTGCGCAACATTGCCGTGACCGCGCCATATTCTCACAACGGCGGGTTCCCGACGCTTTATGACATGGTCTCCTTTATCAACGACAGAAGTGGATTCGGGGCTCCGGATGTTTCCGAAAACGTAGTTGATGGGACGGTGATCGGCGACTTGGGATTGTCAGAAGAAGACATCGCCGACTTGATCGCCTTTTTGAATACGTTGACTGATGATTATTAGGTCGCCGAAAAAATGATAGACTCCTGCTTCCCTTCAGAACACGAACGGGAAACGGATCGGGTGGGGAGGTTCGCATCTCCCCACCATTTTTAGTTTGCAGATGCTCGTTGAAAAAGGGAAAGATGGAAAGCACGCATCGATTCCGGTTTGCCTTTGCTAATGGCGTGTGTGCCCTTTTCATCGTGGTGACCGGTGGATACACTCCACTTATGTTCGAATACGGCTTTTGGTAGTATTTCCGTGGAAACATACGAGCACTTTTATACTGAAAACAAGGTACGACTGATGGCCTACCTGATGCGGTTGACCGGGGACGCCCAGCTGTCCCTGGATCTCATGCAGGAAAGCTTTACGCGCTACCTGGCCGGATACGGGCGCAATGGCAACAACCGGCCCCTGCTGTTTACCATCGCCCGCAATGCTGCCTTGGATGCCCTTCGCAGGCACCGAGAAGAGCCGTCGGCAGATTGTGAAAGTGAGGCATCGGGCTTGGACCCGGAATGCCGGTGTATCGCAAAGGAGGCGGTCGACCGGATGTTCGCCGCGATCCGACGGCTCGACCCACTCGATCGGGAGTTGATCAGCCTGGTGGCGACCGAAGCGTTTTCCTACAAAGCGATCGGCAAGCTCCTCGACATCAGCGAGGGAAACGTGAAAATAAGGGTCCACCGGGCGCGCCTCAGACTCCGGTCGATCCTTGCCGATGGAGACAAGTGATGGATTTTCTTGCCAGCATGTACATCGATAACGAGATGAATCTGGACGAAAAGCGGCGCTTCGTCGAAAGGGTCCGCGCCGATAACGAGTTCTGCGCGCTTACCCTTTCGCTGCTCGAACAGGAAAAATTGCTTCGGGAGCCGCTGATCCCGGCCGAACCGGTCCTCGAAAAAAATTGGCATCCTCCGTTGCGCCGCGTCGTATCTCGGCTGCTCAAACCCATTGCCCTTGTCGCGGCCGGCTTTGCCGCGGCGATGCTGCTGTTTTCGACCCATCCCGCCGGCCCTGAGGCGTTGAAGGGCAGCAAGCGGTTCGTATTATTTGAGCCGGCAGCGGATCGGGTGGAGCTGGCGGGTTCATTCACCGGCTGGCAACGATTGGCCATGCGACGCATCGGTGACAGCGGCTACTGGGAGCTGAACCTCGCCATCCCTTGGGGCGAGCACCGCTTCGTTTATATCCTCGACGGCCACCGCCGCATGGCGGACCCCACCCTGCTCGCCAGTGAAAAAGATGATTTTGGCGGGGAAAACTCCATTCTGCGCATGGAGGAACGCATATGAGACAATTGTTGCTGACGGTTGGCTGCGTGCTGCTCATGAGCGGCTGTGCCGCGCACTACTACGAGGTCGAAGAAAATGTGTTGACCCTGTACCTGGACAAGCCGGGTGCTTCCAAAGTGTACTGGGCCTGCAGCCTGGACGGATTCCAAACCCATGAAGTATCCAAGGTGGAGGGACGGTGGACCATCGCATTGCCGGCCGTTGCACCGTTTCGATACTTCTACATTGTGGACGGACAAATCTATACGCCCTCCTGCCGACTGCGCGAGAAAGACGATTTCGGATTTGAAAACTGCATTTTCGATCCACAGATGTAACTTTTTCCCCTCAGGGTAGTTCTAATGGCATACGATCAGTTACTTCTGGAAGGAGGCGGTATGAAAAAAAATTTACTCATTGCCTTGTTGTTGTCCTGCTTCACAACGTTGGCCATTGCCGAAGAAAACCAGGGGTTCTCTCAGCAGGCCATGCAAAGCATCGAGCAGCAGGCACGGGAAATGAACGCCTACGGTGTGCCCGAGGCTAAAGCCCGGCAGATGCTGACCCAAATGGTTCAAAACCGCTATGAGAGCCGTATTATGAATCAGGCGCGGCAAGAAGTCGTCAACGCCGCAAAGGCGGGACTGCCCACCGAACCGGTAATGAACAAGGCACTGGAAGGCATTGCCAAGAAAGCCAGTCCTCAGGAGGTCGTCGCGGCCATGCAGGCTGTGCGTAGTCGCTACGCCCAAGCCGATCAGTTGGCCAGATCGCTGTCCAGGGATCCCAAGAACATCGGTCAGATGACGCACGCCCTGGCCGACAGCTTGGCCGCGGGGATGAGATTTTCGGAGTTGGAAGCGGTGAAAAGCCAACTGCAAACCCGGCAACAGCAGCAAACGCAGAACCAGGCTCAAAACGAGGCGCTGGCCTTACAGACCATGCAGACCGTGCGCGCCATGGCCCGGCTGGGTATCCGCTCCAATGATGTGGCCGACACCATTTGCCAGGCCCTGAGAAACCAATATACGGAAAGGCAGATGGAGCAGATGCGCCACCAGGTGGCCGAACAGTCTCACCAAATGTCGCGACAGCAGATGGCCGATCAATTCGGCACCGGCCGCAAAGGCAGTGATGCCGGCCAAGGCGGCATGGGCGGTGGTTCCGGAGCGGGGGCAGGAGGATCCGGTGGTGGAGGATCCGGTGGTGGTGGCTCTGGTGGCGGTGGCGGTGGCGGTGGCGGAGGTTCCGGAGGAGGCGGCGGGGGCGGCAGATAATCGACATCGGCCGAAGACAGTGCATGCTTTTCACCGATTCCTTGGACTGTGCGCTTTTCTTGCGCCCTGCTGCTTACTGAAAAACCGATCCGACGGTCGTACGATGCCAAGGGATATGGAGGGGTGATGGATGCCCGTCAGAGATGGCTGGCGGAAAGGGAATAATGAAGGTGGTGTGTTGACAATTAATCCCGACTGGGTCGCCAAAGGCTTTGGTTGCTTCACGGTGCTTCCCTCTTAAACAATGGATACAGCCAAAAATGACTCGGGTTGCTTCTAAGGCTGGGCGTTGGGTACCCCGGTAATTGGGTGGTGAAACGGATGAATTAAGAAGGATTATGGGCGTCCAAATTGGCATGATTCTGTGCGAGAACCTGTGTAAAAAAATTTACCAAAAAATTTAAAGGGGATACAGAATTGACACTGTAATCCCTTTCTTTGTGTTTGAATGATAGCCGTGTCCACCGAATTCGTGATACTAAAAACTTTTAGACATCCGATATGTCTTTCTGATAGATGTGCTGCCTTTTGAAAAACATGGATGTCCATTGTTATCACATGAAGGACGCTCATTCCACATGAACCCTTTTTCATACGCCGATGGTGGCGGTGATGATTTGATAGATAAAAACAACAATAAACGGGTGCCCGCAGACCGCGAGCAATATCTGCAGACCATTATTGAGACCACTGCTGACGGATTCTGGGTGGTTGATACCGCTGGCCATATTGTTGAGGTCAATGAGGCGTATTGCCGTATGTCGGGCTATACGCGGAATGAAATCATAGGCCTTCGCATCCGTGATCTGGAGGCGGAAGAAACGTCCGAGGACACGGCAAACCGTATCCAGCGTATTGTTTCCAATGGCTTCGAGCTCTTCAGAACCCGTCACCGCCGCAAGGATGGCAGTCTATTTCCCATCGAGATGTCCGTCACGTGGGTTGATTTCAATGGAGGACGCCTGGTCTGTTTCGGGCGTGACCTGACGGAGCGCAATAGGGCCGAAGCAGTGCTGGAGGAGGAACGCCGGCGCCTGGAGAACATATTAGAAGGAACGAACGTTGGCACCTGGGAGTGGAATGCGCAGACAGGCGAAGTCGTTTTTAACGAGCGCTGGGCGCAAATGGTGGGTTACACTTTGGAAGAACTTTCGCCCATATCCATAGAGACATGGGAACGGCTTGTCCATCCGGAGGATTCGAAAATCAGTCGGGATCGGCTATCCAGGCATTTTGCCGGCGAGTTGGATCATTATGAATGTGAAGCCCGCATGAGGCACAAGGCGGGCCATTGGGTCTGGGTGCTGGACCGAGGCAAAGTCAGTGTCCGGACAGATGACGGGCAACCGCTGCTCATGCAGGGCACCCACCAGGACATTACCGAGCGAAAACGGGCCGAAGAAGCGCTGAGGGTGAGCGAAGAACGCTTCCGTCTGCTCTCCGACGTGACCATGGAAGGGATCATCATCCACAAAAACGGGTTGGCCAAAGACGTGAACGCCTCCCTGGCGAAACTCCTCGGTTACCAAAGGGAAGATCTGCTCGGTAAAAATTTTCTCGAGTTCGCTGTCCATCCGGATGACCGGAAGATCGTTTTGGAAAACATCGTCAAGAACTATGCGCGTCCTTACGTCGTCAGGGGAGTGAAACAAAACGGGGAACTGTTTTTCGCCGAACTCGAGGCGCGTGATTTCCATTTCGAAGGTGATGTGCTGCGCGTGGCGGCCGTGCGTGACGTTACGGAGCGCGTCAAGATGCACGAGGCGCTTCGGCAAAGCGAAGATCGGTATCGCGATCTGTTCGAAAATGTTTCCGATTTTCTCTATTTTCATGATCTACAAGGAAACTTCATCGAGGCGAATTTATCTTTTAAACAAGTGTGCGGCCTCAAAGACGTGTGCAAAACCAACGTCAGAGACCTGATTCCCGAGGATGTTCGGCCAGGCTTCAGTCAGTATTTGGAAAGGATCATTAAACATAAAAAGGACGAGGGACACTTGAAGCTGATGACCGAAAAAGGTCGCATCATCGTTGTCGAATACAAAAATTCGCTCGTTTGCGATGCGGATGGACATCCGGTCGGGGTGAGGGGGTCGGCAAGGGACATTACCGCTAAACTTCAGGCCGAAAAGGAGCGCCGTCAAGTAGAGGCCCAGTTGCGTCAAGTGCACAAAATTGAAGCGATGGGCATCATGGCCGGCGCCGTCGCCCACCACTATAATAACCTGCTCATGGCCGTCATGGGAAACCTGGAGATGGCAATCGAAGAGATGCCATCTGAAGCGAAGTGTTCCGAAAAATTGGCGCAAGCATTTTTCGCAGCCCGCCGGGCGGCCAAACTGGGCGAAAAGATGTTGACCTATCTCGGTCAAACGGTGGTCCAACGTGAGCTTCAGGACCTTTGCGAGATTTGCCGTAAATCACTGCCGGAACTGCTGACTGAACTGCCTGCAGTTACAGCCCTGGAGGCCGATCTGCCAGAGCCGGGTCCGATGGTGTATGCGAACGCGGACCAACTTCGCCAGTTGTTGAGCAACCTTCTGATCAACGCCGTGGAGGCATCGGGGCAAAAGAGCCATCCCGTGTCGGTAATCGTCCGCAAGGTTTCTGCCACCCAGATTTCCGCCGTCCACCGTTGGCCGGTGGAGTTTCTGCCTGAGTCAGACGGTTATGCCTGCCTGGAGGTGGCGGATCGTGGGGCAGGTATCGCGAAAGACACCATTGAAAAAATCTTCGATCCATTCTTTTCGACCAAGTTTACCGGTCGGGGACTGGGATTGGCCGTGGCACTTGGCATTGCAAAAGCGCACGGAGGTTGCATTGCGGTGAAAAGCATACCAGAAAGGGGAAGCGTCTTCTCAGTGTTCCTGCCATTGTCGGAAAATGGTGCTTCAGACCAGCGTACTTCAGAAAGATTCACCCTTCCATAATATAACCGGCGATCCGGGCAGGTCCGCTCCGCCGGCTGGCAAGTCTGTTCAGAAACCCAGGGGGAATCGCCCGGTGGTATCCGGCAGGGGGGCTTCCGGGAACTGCGTGTCCGGTCCAATTCCTCCGGCCTGCAGCACGCTGCATAGTGCCCGGACCACCTGAGGATCGAAACGCGATCCGGCGCCGCGCTGCAGTTCGGCCACGGCCTCGTCGGCGGGGTGCCGGGGCATGCCCGGCCGCCCGGCGATCATGGTTTCCAGGGCGTCGCAGGCGGTCAGGATGCGCGCCCCGATGGGGATGGCTTCTCCCTTGAGGCCGTCGGGATAGCCGGAACCGTCGTAGTGTTCGTGGTGGTGCCGAATCATGGGCACCAGTTCGTCGAGGAACAGCAGGGGCTCCAGGATGCGCGCCCCGATTACGGGGTGGAGCCGGATCTGACCCATTTCCCGGGGAGTCAGCCGTCCGAGCCGGGCCAGGATTTTGTCGGTCATGCCGATTTTGCCGATGTCGTGCAGCAGTCCGGCGTGGTAGAGCAGATCCGCCTGCCGGGGCGTGAGTCCCATCGCCAGCGCGGTGCGGCGGGCGTAGATCCCGACGTTGAGGGAGTGGCCGTGGGTCACGACATCCTTGGCCTCCAGGGCCATCACCAATCCTTCAACGGTCTGGCGGAAGGTGTCCAGCATGCGCGCATCGTAACACCGGGCCCGGAGCAGCGAAATGGCCCCCTGCTCGCCCAGCACCTGGAGAAAATCCATGTCACGGGGGGTGAGGCGGCGCGGGCCGCTGAAATAGACCGCCAGAATGCCGACGATGTTGGCGTCGATTTCAAAGCAGAGCCCCACCACCGTGCGGATGTGCTGCTTGCCGAGTCCTTGCGGATCCGGAATCCGCTCGTCCGCATGGGCATCCTCGATGATGACGGTGCGGCCCGGCGCGGGATCGAAGATTTTCACCAGGGCGGCATAGTCCACCGCCGCCAGGCTGCGGAAGGCGAATCCGTGGCTGACCTTGGCTTCGATGCGCCGCCCGGTGGTATCGATGATCCAGTAGATGCATCCCGCGGCCGACAGCAGGTCGGTGATCTGGCTTACGATGCCTTGCAGGATGGCGGCGGTGTCGTTGCCTGCGTGGACGGCCCGGCTGACATTGCGGAACGTCTTGATGTAGCGGTCCGGGACCATGGTGTCGCGGATGGCCTGGGCGCACTGCCGGCCCAGGATCGTCAGAAACCCCAGATCTTCTTCCGTCGGCGCGACTGGACCTCCAAAATGAAGCCGTAAGGCCATGTGACAATCGGGCAGAATCCGGAAGGGCACCTCGATGATCGCGGCCACCCCTTCGGCCGCGACGGCATCGGGATATTGCGTGCGCGGGTCCGTTTGGACATCATGGATGACCAGCGGACCTTCTGCATAGATGCGGCGGAGGGGTTGCTGCACCGTCACCGCACCCTTTTTCAGATAGGCGGCACTCAGTCCGACCGATGCCCGCAGGCGCAATTCGTTCGAGGGCAGTTGCAGAACCCGCAGAGTACCACCCTTGGCGTGAAAGAGGTCCACCGCGGCGGTGAGGATACGCTGGAGCAGTTCATCGATGGAGTCGACGGCCTCGGCGGCCCTGGAAATGTCCGCAAGGATCTGAAAGGGATGGCAGGCGTGGTCAAGCATACGGTCGGCCTTGCGCCGGCATCAGGCGCGGGGTTTCAGGTCCACAGGTAAAGAAAACAGCCGGCATAAATCAAGGTGGCGATGGCGCACACTACCATTTTGACCCGGGAGAGGCCGGCGGCGGCCTGAACCGCAGTATAACCTACGGACAGGGCGTAGACCGCGGCCACCAGGGCCGCTGCCCCGCTCAATACATTCGGTGACACCTGGAGCCGGGCCGCGAAAGGCGCCAGGGGCCATGCCGCGATGGCGGCGGCGCCGAGATTGAGATAGGGCGGCAGGAATTGCGGGCATCCTCCCAGCGCCCGGCAGAATACCCAGATGAACAGGGCCGCTGCACCGTGCACCAGGAAGGCTACCGAAACGCCCACCATGACGACCAGCATCGCGTTGTAAGGGCTATCGGACACCCCGCTGCGGGCCAGCACCTCCGAGCTGAAATAAAGTGAGGCGGCCCCGTAGATCAGGCCCAGCACCATGACATTGATCACCGTGTAGCGCAAGGAGCGTTGTCGATTCATCATGTCGGCATAGACGCCGCCGTCCAGCCGCAGGAGACGCTTCATGTCGTCCAGATAGGACATAGGTGCTTTTTCCTCCATGCAGACCACCGGGTTTACGGCGGTTATGAAAAGGGCAAAGGGGAGGTCGGAACCTCCCCTTTGCTGCGGAACGCCGGGCACAGGAGCGTTCATTCATCAACAATCAATAACGACATAATAATAACCGTTTGGTACCCTCATCGTCAACTCCAGGGTTGCAGTCCCCAGATCATGACCGCGATACAGACGACAGAAGCGATCAGCGGCCAGGTAATGCCATTGTAACGGGTTTCCTCGTAGTGTTCTCCCCAGCCGTGGATGCGGTCGATCACCTTTTTGTCTTCCAGCGTCGGCGCGTAAGCCGAAAACGCCGACATCCGGTTGAAAGCGATGGAGAGCAGGATGAACATGGCGAAACTCATCGGTACGGTGACCATCCCGCCGGACATCCCCAGGGCTGCAACCAGACCTTTGCCCACGCAGATATTGGGCAGGACGTGGGGAGAGATCACGATGTAGAGAATGCCGCAGATCGTGGAGGAGACGATCATGGCCAGTTTGTTGGCCTCTTTCCACCAGACGCCCAGCAGGATGGCCGGGGTGGCCGTGGTGGCCAGCAGGCCGAAGGCCCACAGGATGCTGGTGACCAGAAACTTGGGCGGTTTGAAGGCCAGCAGGATGGCTATGATGCCGCCCATGGCCAGCGCCACGTAACCCCATTTGATCTTTTTGCGGGATTCCATGTTCGGGGCGATAATGCCCAGCAGGTCGTTGCCGACCAGGCCGGCGATGGCCATCAAGTTGCCGCCGATCGTGGAAAGACCTGCTGCCAGGGCGCCGCCCATGACAAAGGCTGCCACCAGGGCCGGATTGTAGAAAACGTTCAAGATCAACAAGGTCTGGTCCGGCTTCTCGATGATGCGGTCGGTGGTGGCGCGGAAGAAGTTCCCGGCGAAACCGGCGGTGTAGGTCCCCGAGAACAGCAGGCCCAGGAAGAGGACGAACCAAACCACGGCCCAGCGGGCGCTCTTCACGCTTGAGGAGGTGAACACGCGCATGGCCAGGTGGGGCAGAGCGACGGGCCCGAGGGTGAAGGCCGGGATCAGGGCGAAATACCACCGGACGTCGTATTTCATGTCGAAAAAAGTCGGGATCATTTTGAGCATGCTGGGGACCATGTCGCCGTAGGCCAGGGGTGGAAACCACCATCCCGAGGATCCCATGGCCTTCATGATGGCGCCCATGGGAACGACCATGGCGATGGTCATGACCACCATCTGGAAGGCGGCGTTATAGGAGGCGCCGTACATGCCTCCCATGGTGATGAAGCCGACCGTGGCGGCGCCCGCTACGATCAGGCCGGTGTTGTAGGGTACGCCGAACAGCAGTTCGAAGGCCTGCCCCAGCCCGATCATCTGCCCCAGGGCGTACATGACCATGATCAGGGTCATCCAGCAGACGATAACGACCGTCGAGGGCTTGCCGTAGCGCGCTTTGATAAAGGAAGCCGGCGTAAAGGCTTTCATGCGCCGCAGGCTGGTGCCGTAAAGCAGGGTCAGCAGCGGAATCGATATGGCCCACTGGATCCACAGGTAGACGAACGGCACCTGCAGCTTCTGGATCAGAGCGATGACGCCCAGAAAAGTGGCCAGACTGGCCCAGGTGGCGGCCATGCCCAACCCGTTGGTCACCGGGCCGATGGAAAAGCCGGCGGCGTAGAAATCCGCGTCGCTGGCGGTTTTGCGGCTGGCCCACCAGCCGACGTAATAGAAGATGGCGAACAGGGCGATGACGACCCCGATTCCCAACCAGACATTGCTCAGTGCGTATTCAGCTGGCATTGAATTCCTCCTATTCGTTAATCACCCGTTCCAATCTTTGGGTTTCAGAAGCGGCATTCTCTTCCATCTCGTCGTCAAAGCGATTGCAGGCGATCGCCATGACCAGGCAGACGATCGCCATGCCGAACCACCCGAGCAGGATGGGAAGGATGTACTGGGTCGGAAACCCCCAGAAGGTGCCCTGCTGCAGGCCGGGGAAGAGCCTGAAAATCGTTGCCGAGTGGCCCATGAGGATCAGCAGAACGGAAAACACGACGGTCAGCCAAATCTCTTTTTTGTAAAGTTTTTCCTTCATCTCATAGAACTCCTCTGTCGTTAAAGGGGTTGACTGCGGCCGGCATCGGTCTGGGATGAATGCCCGGTGCCGGCCGATTTTTTTGGGGTGGATCTATTTTCTGCCCCACTCTTTGTTCCGCAGTTCGATCCGGCGGATTTTGCCGCTCACGGTCTTGGGCAGGGCCGTCACAAAATCGATCTTGCGCGGATATTTGTAAGGCGCGGTCACCTTCTTGACGTGGTCCTGGAGTTCCTTGACCAGCGCGTCGCTCCCGGTGTAGCCGGGGGCCAGGATGACGAAAGCCTTGACCACTTCGCCGCGGGTCTCGTCGGGGCTGGAAACCACGGCCGACTCGGCCACGGCAGGATGTTCGATCAGCGCGCTTTCCACCTCGAAGGGGCCGATGCGGTAGCCCGAGGTCAGAATGACGTCGTCGGCCCGACCCACAAACCAGAAATAGCCGTCTTCATCCACATAGGCCCGATCGCCGGTGACGTACCATCCGTTGCGGTAGGCAGCCTCCGTGCGATTCGGCTCTTTCCAGTACTCCTTGAACAGGCCCACCGGGCGTTGGGGTTCCACGCGTACGGCAATGTCGCCCTCGGTGTTGGGCGGCAGGATGTTGCCTTCAAAGTCGATGACTTTCAGGTCGATGCCCGGCATGGGTTTTCCCATGGAACCGAACTTGGGCTCCAGACAGGGAAAACTGCCGCAGAGGCACACGGTCTCGGTCTGGCCGTAGCCGTCGCGGATGGTGCATCCCGTGGCTTTCTTCCAGACCTCGATGATCTCGGGGTTCAGGGGCTCGCCGGCGCCCACGCAGTGACGCAGATGGGGGAATTTGTACTGGCTCAGATCCTCGAGAACCAGCATGCGATAGATGGTGGGGGCCCCGCACATGGTGGTGACCGGATACTGGCTGAGCAATTCGAGGGTCTTCTTGGGGTCGAAGCGGTCGGTGTGGTGGATGAACTGGGCCGCTCCCATGTTCCACGGTCCGAAATAGCTGCTCCAGGCCGCCTTGGCCCATCCCGTGTCGCTCACGTTCCAGTGCATGTCGTCTTCCCGTAGGTCGAGCCAGTACTTGCCGGTCACCCGGTGGCCGATGGGATAGGAGGCATGGGTGTGCAACGCCATCTTGGGGAACCCGGTGGTGCCGGAGGTGAAGTAGACGATGCAATTGTCGCCACTGCGGGTGTTCGCCGTCTCGAAGACCTCCGAAGCAGCGTCCACGGCTTCCGTATAGAATAGCCAGCCGTCCCGGGGTTGGGTGATTACGATGCGGCTTTTGACCGACGGGCACTCCTTGGCGACTTCGTCGAATCGGGCCGCGATCTCGGGGTTGGTGATGATGCAGGAGGCCTGGGCCGTGTTGGCGCGATACTTGATATCCTTGGCGGTCAACTGGGTCGTGCCCGGAGCCACCACGGCGCCCATGCGGATACACGCCGTGAAGGTTTCCCACCACTCGATGTTGCGCGGCAGGATCACGAGGACGACATCGTCTCGTTTGACGCCCTGGGCCGTGAGAAGATTGGCCAGCCGCCTGGAAGCCAGTGCCAGTTCGCGAAAGGTCCTGCGTACTTCCTTGCCGCTGTCGTCGACCCACAGCATGGCCAGCTTCTGGGGATTTTCGGCCCATTTGTCGATCACGTCACCGGCGAAGTTGAAGTACTCGGGGACCTCCCACTGGAACGTGCTGTACTCCTTGTCGTAATCGGTCATGTTCATTTTGGCTGCTGTGCTCATTGCTGGACATGCCTCCTTCTCTGGTTGATGCCGGCCGCAGCCACGATGGCGTCATCGGACGGCGCGATCGGCAAGATATAATTAATCAACGCAATTTAATGAATTTTATTTATTGATTTAGCGGCACGGTAGATGGTTTGACAATCGGCTGGCGTCTGATTTTGATGTCGGCGCAATGGCTGACAATGGTGAAGGGCTTTTGCGTAGGCGGGGTAGGTCCATCACCTACAAATCGGTTTCCTCCGAATCGGTTCGGGCACCCCGAGACCAATTGACGGCGTGGCGGAGCAGCTCGATGGCGTTTTTCAGGCCCAGTTTGACTTTGATACGTTCACGATAGGTGCCGATGGTCTTGACACTGATGTTCAGGCGGGAGGCGATATCGCGGGTGTTCAACCCCTGGCCGATGAGACTGAAGACTTCCAGCTCGCGGTCGGTGAGCCGCTCCATGGGCGCCAGTTCCCGGTAATGGCGCTTGATCTGTTTGGTGAATTCGATGCCGTCGCCATCTTCGAGGGTGATGTCGGCGATGACCAGGTCCGGGCGCAGCGTCTGGACGGCATGCCAGGCGGTGTGGGCATCCTTGGCCTCGCCGCAGACCATCATGTCGGGCTCCTGATTGATCAATTCCCGTAACCCGAGCCGGAAAATGGGATGGTCTTCCACCACCAGAATCTGCTTCTTGCACTCCGTCATCGCGACACGTCCTTCCGGTGGGCGCTGTCCACCAGAGGCTCATCGATCGGTGGGGGCAGCACCACCTGAACGAGAGTTCCCTCGCCCTTTTGGGATCGAATGGTTAGATTACCGCTGATCATTTTGGCACGAAAATCCATGATCTGCAAACCCATGCCCCCGGATTCACGGACTTCTTCCATCCCGCAGCCGTCGTCATCGACCGTCAGCACAACCTGGTCATTTTTTTGCTGGAGCTGGATGCTGATATTGCGGGCTTTGCCATGGCGGATGGCGTTGTTTACGGCCTCCTGGGCTATATAGAAAAGCTGCGTGGCAGCCGTATTGTCCGGGGTACCGGCACCGGGGTCGGCGCTGAACCGGCAGTGGGCGCCGAAAAAGGATTCGGTTTTCATGGCCAGTTCGCGTAGCGCGAAAACCAGGCCGCGATCCACCAGATAGACCGGGCACAGTCCCCGGGCCAGGCCCCGGCTCTTGGTGGTGGCTTCCCGGATCAGGTCGGTGATCTGTTCGGCCAGCGGCAGGACCTCGATGCAACATCTGGCCAGCCTGGTACAGAGCACCTTGGCCAGGCCCTCGATGCCGATCAGGTGGGGGCAGAGGTCGTCGTGCAGATCCTGACCGATCTTCTGGCGCTCGCGATCCCCGATTTCCATGAGCTGCTTTTCCATCCGCTTCAATTCGGAGACATCCCGGTGGATGATGACGCTGCCCGCCAGCTGACCGTCCAGATCGCGGTAGACGGCCCCCCGGACGCTGACATGGATCACCTTGCCGGATTTGGTGAGGCGTCGGGTTTCCACAGTGGAGAGCATCTTGCCGGCGGCGATCAAAGCCAATCCCCGTCGGGTTTCCTCCCAGGTGTCGGAGGGGACGAAATGATCCATTTTTCGGCCCAGGCACTCTTCCGGCGTCCATCCGAATACCCGCGCGAAGGCCGCGTTCATGTAGGTTACACGTCCCTTCATGTCGTAAACGATGATCGGGTCCGGCGCCGCCTCCATGACCGACCGATAGCGTCCCTCGCTGATGCGCAGAGCCTCTTCGGCCTGGCGGCGTTCGGCGATTTCCGATTCCAGGTTGCGACTGTAGATTTCCAGACGTTCCATGAAATGGTTGAAATAATCGGCCAGTTGTCCGATTTCATCCCGGGAAGGCTGGTGCACGCGCACCGAAAAGTCTCCTTCGGCGCCCCTTTCCAGCCGGTCCACCAGGTCGCGCAGCGGATTGGTGATGGACAATCCAATCAAGAACGACATGGGCAGCACCAAGAGCAGCGAAGCGAGGGCCGAGAACAGGATCACCCGGTTCAAGGTGTTCAGCGGCCGGTAAAATTCGTCCATGTAGCTGGAACTGGCCACGATCCAGTCATATTCAGGAATCGCATTGAAGATGACGAGCTTGCGGCGCGGCCGCTGTTCGCCGGGATTCTGCCAGTCATATATGATCTTGCCGTTCTTTTGGGTCAGCATCCGGCGCAGCGGCTCGTGGGGAAAACTCTCGTCCCGGAAGATATTGATGCCCTGGAGCTGGGGATGGATCACGATATTGCCGCGGCTGTCGGTCACGAAGGAGTAGCCGGTGCGGCCGAAACGCATGCCCAGTACGCTCTCCCGGAAATCGTTGACATTCACCAGGGTGTGGAATTCGTCGCGGTAGGAGGATACGTCGATGATCCAGTCCCAGGGCTCGAAATAGGTCATATAGAGAGCCTTGGGCCGCGGCCGAACGTCGCCCGGATTCTGCCACTCGTATTCCAGATATCCCTCCTTGTGGGCGATCATCTCCTTGACGAAGGCCTGGTCTGAAATATCCACACCGACCCAGGCGGGCTGGGGATGGATCACCATGGTGCCGGCACTGTCGACGCAGGCGATGTAGCCGGTGGTGCCGATTTTCTGGGTCAGCAGGACCGCTTCCGCCATGGCTTTGGCCTCGGTCTCGGTCATCAGCCCCTGGCGGTAGCGGTCATAGAAATACGTTACGACCTCGCGGTTTTTTTCGGCAACGGCCCGAAGATGGTTTTTGATGGAGGCGGAAACCGAGGTGCGCACCATGTTCAGGATGGCCGAGGTGGAATTTTTCAGTTCGCTCTCGATATTGGCTTCCACGGTTTTGCGCAGGATGGAAAATGCCACCAGCCCGCTGAGTACGACGATGAGGGCAAAGGCCGAGGAATAGGTATAGAGGAGTTTATGCCGGATCGGCAGGTTGCGGTAAGTCTGCAGAAGATTCATGTCGCCTTTCGTGGCGGGTGGCACCGGATCGCCACCCCCTTTGCTTATGAAAAGAAGTTCAGCCAGGACATCCCGTAGCGTTTGCCCACCAGCTTCTGCATGCGGGCGCCGCCGTAAAGGGCGTCTTTAAGCAGGGATTGCTCGTTACGGGACAGGGACTCGGGATCCAGATAATGATCGGGGCGGCCCCCCCGCCGGATGCTTTCCAGGTCGGCCCGGATCATGAAGAGCATCAAGGTTTCGAAGCAGGTGCGGAAAAAAGCGGCGTCTTCCATGGACAGGGCGCCCTGCTCCGCGAGGCGGGCGAGGCGCTCGAGGGAGGAGGCCTCTCTGACCCGGTGGTTCACGGCCAACACCCGCAGCCCGTTGACGAGGTGCACCAGGCCGGCGGTCTTGAGGTTCAGTCTGTTCTTGTGGGGGCCCCGCTTTTCGGTGGCAATCGTCCCGAGAAACGACACAGGCGCTGCGGACTGGCGATCGTCTCTGACCAGCAGGTGGCTGGCGCTGCCGGACGCCTCGAAGGCGCCGAAGATGCGATCGCGCACCCTGTTCCCGAGATCCTCTCTGCCCCAGACGACCTGGAAGTCGAGCAGGATCGTCAATACACGGGTGTCTTCCGGGGCAGGTGAGGCCACCCAGCCATCCACCGCCCGAAGCCAATCGGCCACAGAACGGCGCCACTTGGCATTGCTGGCCATGACCCCGCCCGGGCAGAGTGCGAAGCCGCAGGCGGCCAAAGCCTCGACGGCCGTCCCGGCCAGGTGCGCGAAATAGCCGGCGGTCGCTTCGGCCTTCTCCTGCGGCGGTGTATCATAAATCAAGGCGTTGTCCTGATCCGTGCGGAACACCTGTTCGCGGCGGGCGGCGCTGCCCATGTTGATCCAGCAGTAATCCACCGGAGGCGGCCCCCAGCCTTCCCGCTGCAACCGGTCTTCACTAAGCTGCAGGACCTGACGCGTCAGTCGTTCGTAAAGGGAAGCCATGATGCTGAGCACCTCGGGGACCCCGGCCTTTTCCGCCAGAAGGGCCGGAAGCAGATCATCGGCCTCCCGGCCGACGCTGGTCAACCCTTCTATCGACATCTGCTCCTGGATTTTTTTCGCCCAGCATCAGGGCGCCGGCACTGTATAGTTTCACCAGGTCTGTGCGGCTGACCACCCCGATGGGCGCGTCCCGCTCCACCACCAGCAGCCGGCGAACCCCGCGGCGCGTCATGCGGGCCAATGCATGGGCCACCGACCCAGAGGGGGCGATCGTCTCCATGCGGCAATCCATGGCCGCCTCCACCGGAATCTCTTTGAGATCGCCGGTGCGGCGCACGACACCGTGCCGCAGCACATCCCGGGCCGACAGGAACCCGGCCGGCCGGCCGGCTGCATCCAGGACCACCAGGGCGCCCTCGTTCTGCTCGGCCAGCCTGGCCGCCGCTGTGTCCAGGCGGTCCTCTCGCCGACAAGTCACCGGCGGGCTCGACATAATGTCCCCCACCTGACGGCTGAAAAGGAGGCCGCCCGAAGCAGGGACGCATTCCCGGGGCTGATCCGACGCCCACCCCTCATAGATGAGCCGCATCCGTTCGGCCAGCAAGGTATTGAAGAAGCCGGAAAATTCAGGAAAGCGGTAGATCAGGGATTCCAATTCCTGGCGGCCCAGGGAGATGCACCTCGTCTTTTCGCGCGTCCGGGCCGACCCGGGATAGCGCTGCCGGGACAGCACCACGGTCTCGCCGAAAAAGTCGTAACGGCGGCGCATGCCCACGACCGAGGCTTGACCGTCTTCCCCGGCGATAAGGATTTCCACCAGCCCTTCCACCACGATGAAGAGGCGGTCTTTGCTGGCCTCGCCCTGCCTGAAGATGTAATGTCCGGCGGGGTAGTCGTGAGTCTGCGTGGCGTCCGCTACCGACGAGAGCACCTCCGCGGGCAGTATCTCAAAGGGATTCGTTCGGTGCAAAATGTCCAGACACGTTGGGTCCATGCCGCAACCTCCAAAGACCGTCCGAAAATGCCGGCTCTGCCAAGCAAAAATAAATCATTCCATGCTTCGCCGCTTTTGCCAATTTTTATATTCTATATTGATCATTTTCCCGAGCACAACACTTTTTGCCTTCATTTGGACGACTTATAGGATTCCTATCCCCCCTTCAGCCTTTCTCAAAAATTTTTCTTGACACCGTTGCGATCTGGACGTATTTCTGACTGAGCGCTCGTTCAGATTGATCATCACAATGAAAAGGCAATCTCCATGGGCACACCACCGCGACAGCCAGCACTACATATTCCGACCCTGGTCAAGAATCCGGACCTGGTTCAGCGCCGACGTCGTCAGATCGTGGATGCGGCGGTCAAGCTCTTTATCGAAAACGGCTTTCACAAATCCACCACCCGCCAGATCGCCCAAGCCGCAAATGTCTCCATCGGCACGCTTTATGAGTATGTCTCCTCGAAAGAGGATATCCTCTACCTGGTCTGCGATGCCATTCATGCTGAGATGGAACACGGCATGGCGGACGCCCTCGAACGGGCCTCCGGGCACGGCAATCCACTGGCCGAGGTCGTCCGGGAGTACTTTCTGGTTTGCAACCGTATGAGCGACCACATTCTGCTGATCTATCAGGAGACTCAGTCACTGCCGCAGAAGTGGCGTCGATTGGTTTTGGAGAACGAGGTGCGCATTACCGGTTTTTTTATCCGGCCCCTTGCTCAGCTGATGGCCTCCGGGAGCATCCCGTTGCTTTCGGAGGCGGCCATGGATCTCATCGCTCACAACATCACCGTCCTGGGGCACATGTGGACTTTCAGACGCTGGTTTCTGGGGCGTCATTACACCATCGAGGATTACATCCGTCATCAGACCGCGGTCATACTCAATATGTGCCATACCGAAGAGCCATTCCTGGCCGATGCCGGCCTGGGCCCCATACCCGGGTGATGATCGGCAGCCTGACCAGGAGGTGGAGAACACACATCATGGTATTTGAACCGCGATCTGGCTGACCTGGCCAATAAAAACAAACGGCTTTTGGGCCGGAATACGGGTGGCTGCCGAATCCATTTCATGCCGGCACCCAAATAAAACTGCAAAGAGGAGGGTTTATGACAGCCGAAGTCTACCAACCCCGCAACAGCGTCCGTGTCGTGACGGCGACATCGCTTTTCGACGGGCATGACGCATCGATCAATATCTTTCGCCGTATCCTTCAGAGTACCGGGGTCGAAGTCATCCATCTTGGACACAACCGGTCCGTGCAGGAAATCGTCGATGCCGCTGTTGAAGAAGACGTACAAGGGATTGCCGTATCCAGTTACCAGGGCGGCCACATGGAGTACTTCAAGTACATGGTCGACCTGCTCAAGGAGGCCGAGGCATCGCATGTGAAGGTTTTCGGCGGCGGCGGCGGGGTGATCGTGCCCGAAGAGATCAAGGAGTTGGAAGCCTACGGGGTGGCCAAGATATACTCTCCCGAAGACGGGGCCCGCTGGGGCCTGCAGGGCATTATCAATCACATGGTGCAGACCATGGATTTTCCGCGGGTCGCCGGTCAGGTGCCCGATCTCACCCGACTCACCCCCGACAACAAGCTCATGGTCGCCAACCTGATCACCACCATCGAGCAGGCCAAAGTCATGGAGAACGGTCACCTTGCCAAGCTGCGGGCCGAGTTGAAGGCGCACCTGCCCGAACGACGCATCCCGGTGATCGGCATCACGGGCACGGGTGGCTCCGGGAAGTCTTCTCTCACAGACGAACTCATTCAGCGCATGCTCCTGGACCTCAAAGATGTCCGCGTGGCCATCATCAGTGCCGACCCCTCCCGGCGCAAAACCGGAGGCGCCCTCTTGGGCGACCGCATTCGGATGAACGCCATCGGCAATCGAAGGGTCTATATGCGTTCCCTGGCCACACGCCGATCGCACACCGAAGTGCCCGAGGCTCTCGAGGACATTTTAAAGGTCGCCATGGCCGCGGGGTTCGACCTGATCATCGCCGAAACCGCCGGCATCGGCCAGGGTGATTCCCTCATCGTCGATCTGGTGGACATCTCCATCTATGTCATGACGGCCGAGTTCGGCGCCGCCTCCCAGCTCGAAAAAATCGACATGCTCGACTATGCCGACATCGTCGTGGTGAACAAGTTCGAGAAGCGCGGCGGAGAAGATGCGGTCCGCGACGTGCGCAAGCAAGTGCAGCGCAACCGTATGGCCTTCGACAAGGCCTCCGAGGAGATGCAGGTCTACGGTACGATCGCCTCCAAGTTCAACGACGACGGCGTGACCGCCCTCTACCACGGCCTCCTGGATACCATTCGGGAGAAGACCGGCGTGGCGTTCAAATCCAGTCTACCGCGCCCGCAGGCCAGGGTTTCCTCCTCCAAGACCATCATCATTCCGCCTGAGCGCACCCGTTATCTGGCGGAGATCGCAGAAACCGTGCGTGACTATCACGTCCGCACCGAGGAGCAGGCCGAGGCCCTTCGCCGGGTCTGGCATCTGGAAGAGGCCGCCAGGGCCTTGGAAGACGCCGAACCGGCTGAAACCCGTGATGCCCTGATGGCCCGTCTGAAGGCCGCCGCCGCCGAAGCACGCCAGACCCTGGCGCCGGAGACCATCGAACTGGTGAAGCGCTGGCAGGAGACAAAACAGGCCTACCAGAAAGACGAATTGGTTTACCAGGTACGCGACCGCGAGATCCGGGTACCGCTTTTCACTGAGTCGCTCAGCCGCAAGAAGATCCCCAAGATCGCCCTGCCGCAGTTCACCGATCCGGGGGAGACCTATCGCTGGCTGCGGCGGGAAAATCTGCCGGGCTATTTTCCGTTTACCGCAGGCGTGTTCCCCCTGAAACGGGTGGGGGAGGATCCGACCCGCATGTTCGCCGGCGAAGGCGACCCGGCCCGTACCAATCGCCGCTTCAAGCTACTGTCGGCCGAAAGCGAGGCCAAACGGTTGTCTACGGCCTTTGACTCGGTCACGCTCTATGGCTACGATCCGGACTTGCGGCCGGATATCTACGGGAAAGTGGGCACCTCGGGGGTAAGCGTGTGCACCCTGGACGACGTGAAGGTTCTATACAGTGGGTTCGATCTGTGTGCTCCCTCCACGTCGGTGTCCATGACCATCAACGGCCCGGCGCCCATCATACTGGCCATGTTCCTGAACACCGCCATCGACCAGCAGGTAGATCGGTACCGCGAGACCGAAGGCAAGGAACCGTCGCAGGAAATGTATCAAAAAATTCGTACCGAGGTGCTGGCCAACGTCCGCGGCACGGTTCAGGCCGACATCCTCAAGGAAGATCAGGGGCAAAACACCTGCATCTTCTCCATTGATTTCGCACTCAAGATGATGGGCGACATCCAGGAATATTTCATCGAGAACAATGTGCGCAATTTCTACTCGGTCTCCATTTCCGGTTACCACATCGCAGAGGCCGGTGCCAACCCGATCTCCCAGCTGGCCTTTACTCTGTCCAATGGTTTTACTTACCTTGAATACTACCTGTCCCGGGGGATGCCCCTCGACCATTTCGGGCCCAACCTCTCCTTCTTCTTTTCCAACGGTATGGATCCGGAATACACCGTGATCGGCCGTGTGGCTCGCCGAATCTGGTCAGTTGCCCTTCGTGAGAAGTACGGCGCCTCCGCACGCTCGCAGATGCTCAAGTACCATATCCAAACTTCGGGTCGATCCCTGCACAGCCAGGACATCCAGTTCAACGATATCCGCACCACACTCCAGGCTTTGTGCGCCGTCTACGACAATTGCAATAGTTTGCACACCAATGCCTTTGACGAGGCCATTACGACGCCGTCCAAGGAATCGGTGCGTCGGGCCCTGGCCATCCAGATGATCATCAATCGGGAATGGGGACTTGCCAAAAACGAAAATCCTCTCCAAGGCAGTTTCATCGTGGACGAACTTACCGATCTGGTCGAAGAGGCGGTCCTGATGGAGTTCGACCGCATCACCGAGCGCGGCGGAGTGCTGGGCGCCATGGAGACCGGTTACCAGCGCGGCCAGATCCAGGAGGAGTCCATTTACTACGAGACCCTTAAACACACGGGCGACTTCCCGATCATCGGCGTCAACACCTTTCGGGATCCGGATGCGTGCGATGGCGAGCTTTCAGAGACCGTCGAGCTGGCCCGGGCCACCGAGGAAGAGAAGCAGTCGCAGCTCGACCGGCTGGCCGCCTTCCAGGCCCGCAATGCCTCCAGTGCCCCACAGGCCTTGGATCGGCTCCAGAAGACAGCGCTTTCCAACGGCAATATTTTTGCCGAGCTCATGGAAGCTGTCAAAACCTGCTCGCTAGGGCAGATCACCGGTGCGCTCTACGAGGTGGGTGGCAAGTATCGCCGTAACATGTAGGTTCTGCAATCGTTCCCGGCGGCGGCGCGACGCATCGGAAAAGGAGATGGCATGCCACAGAAGAAACAAAACAGCAAAGAAACGGTGGGCAGTAAGATCAAGCATGTGCGCACCAAGAAGAAGATCGCGCTGGATGCGATGGCCAACGATACAGGGTTCTCCATCGATTATCTCAAAAAAATCGAAGCGGGAAAGACAATCCCACCGGTGGGTGCCCTGTTGCAGATCGCCCGTGCCCTGGAGATCGACTCCACCTACTTTCTGCGCGAGCAGGCCGCCAGCGTTCATGATCGGGTAAAGGCCTATACAAAGCGTACCGACAACTACGCCTACACCACCCTCACGCCGGGAGCGGAGAACAAGCACCTGAAGGCCTTCAAGGTCGCTATCGAACCGCTCAAGGATCACGAGGGGGTTGGGTATCAGCACGAGGGAGAAGAATTCGTCTACGTGCTGAAAGGAGCCGTAGAAATCTCCGTGGGTGATCACATCAACCTCCTCGAGGAAGGCGATTCGCTGCACTTCAATTCCGGCATCCGGCACCGCATGCGCAACATCAGCGACAGTCGAGCGGAGATGCTGGTGGTGATCTATGGCCCCTGACCGTTCCACGGTTCGGGAAATCACGGCAGTCAAAACCGGGAGGGCCCCATTGTCGCGGCCGCCCGGTTATCGGGTAAATTTGCGATAGAGACGGTCCCAGGGGAGGATGACATGCTTTTTCGCTTGACCGACGAACAGTTGATGATCCAATCCATGGTTCGGGAATTTTCCCGCAAAGTTGTGGCCCCAACCGCGGCGGAACGCGACCGCACTAAAGAGTTCCCGGCCGACAATCTCAAACAGATGGCCAAATTGGGGCTTCTCGGCATGATGGTGCCTCCCGAGTATGGCGGAGAAGGCGCAGACACCATCAGTTATGTGCTGGCGCTGTCCGAGATCGCCTACTCCTGCGCATCCACGGCGGTGGTCATGTCGGTCCACAACTCCATTGTCTGTGAAAGCATATTGCGTTTCGGTACCGAAGAACAGAAAAAGAAGTATCTGACGAAGCTGACCGCCGGCAAGATGATCGGCGCTTTTGGCTTGACCGAGCCGGAAGCGGGCTCCGATCCCGTCAGCCAGACTACGACAGCCATTCGTGACGGGGATTTTTATATTATCAACGGGACCAAACGGTTCACCACCACCGGCAAAAATTCCCATTTGGTCATTGTCACCGCCAAAACCGATGATGCCCAGCGGCACCGGGGTATCAGCGCCTTCATTCTCGAAAAGGGTCTGCCGGGGTTCAAGGTCGGCCACATGGAGGACAAAATGGGACTCCGGGCCTCCGACACCACCGACCTGATCTTCGACAATTGCCGCGTGCCGGCTGAAAATCTGCTGGGACAGGAAGGCGACGGCTTCAAACTGGCCATGACCGCCCTGGACAGCGGCCGCATTGGCATTGCGGCCCAGAGCATCGGCGTGGCCCAGGCGGCCCTTGACGCCGCCATCCGCTATGCCAAGGAGCGTTCCCAGTTCGGCCAGAAAATCGTCAAGTTCCAGGGGCTGCGCTGGATGATCGCCGACATGGCCACCGAGCTCGAAGCCGCCCGACAGCTGACCATGTCGGCCGCGGCAATGAAAGATCAAAAGACCCGCTTCACGCGACAGGCCTCCATGGCCAAGCTCTTTGCCTCGGAAATGGTCAACCGGGTCACCGGCAAGGCCATCCAGATTCACGGAGGGTATGGATTTACCAAGGATTACGATGTCGAACGCTATTACCGGGATGCCCGGGTCTTCACGATTTACGAGGGCACCTCGGAAATACAGCGGGTGGTCATCAGCAACCAACTCCTCAAGGACACGCGTTCGCCCTGAAAGAGCGGCGGCCGACCCTCTACCGGCTTGCGATTGCGGGGGCGCATGCCAGTAGGCGCCCCTGGTGGATACCGCATACGACCTTTAATCCAATACCATAACGGCTCTTTTATCGAAGAGGACATAACGTCATGATCAGAACCGAAATCTCCCTTTTTCTAAAAAACGCACCCGGCGAACTGGCCAAGCTCTCCGCCCTTTTCGCCGAGGCAGGCATCAATATTGACGCCATCACCATTCAGGACGCCTCCAGCTATGTGCAGGAGCTATTCAAGGCCCGGGGCAAATCCCTCAATCGTATCGCTTCGGCGGCGAGCTACAACTCCATGCGCAAGGATTCCGCTGAATTCGCGCTCATTCGGATGCTGCCGGCCGACGGCAAAATCAATGCGGCCATTGACCTGCTCAGCCGCAACGACTTCATTTTTGACATGCTTCCGGTGATCGCTTTGGAACTGTCCAACCAGCCCGGCGCACTGGCCGAGGTGACGGCCAAATTCGGCGAAGCGGGCATCAACATCAACTACGTTTATGGTTCGGTGTCATCGCCGGAGGAAAAATGTCTTTTTATCTTCTCGCCGGAAGACATCGATCTTGCCGCCAAGATATTCGCATAGGATTAAGACCTGAATTTTGCACGCATACGGC
Source organism: Desulfatitalea tepidiphila (assembly GCF_001293685.1). NCBI lineage: Bacteria > Pseudomonadati > Thermodesulfobacteriota > Desulfobacteria > Desulfobacterales > Desulfosarcinaceae > Desulfatitalea > Desulfatitalea tepidiphila. The sequence continues at coordinate 165,123 of NZ_BCAG01000003.1, forward strand.
CGTAACGGCTCATGCCCGCTAAATTCTCGAGATGGATCAAATCTACCGCGCTCGTCCTCAGGCCGCCGTCAGTACCAATAAAGAGAGCGACCTGAAGTAGAACTGCCCGACAGAATGCGTCGTATGTATTTATAATGAATCATCATATTTCCATGCAAGAAATTTTGTGCATTAACAACAGATCTACCCGCCAGGTGCCTGGAGTATACCGCCAGCCCATGGCCTGGGCTTGAACCTTTTTTCGTCAATGTATTTCAGGAAAGACATCAATGCCGGCGTTCGGCTGTCATGGATAGAATAACGAACCTTATCTCTATTTGAAGCCGTAACCACCTTGGCCGCGATCATTAACAGGCGCAACCGCGCAATGCGCACCGTGTTGGTTTGGATGCCTTCAAATCCATGGCCTCCGGCCGCTTGTCTGGGGTATGCGCTCTGCTCGGCCAATATCTTCAAATAGCGCCAGATATTGTAGGCCAGCATGACGATTTGGAAATAGGCATAGTTGTTTTTAAAGCGAGACGAGGGGATGGCATCCAGACCTTCGCGCTTGGCTTCTCCCACAAGATTTTCGACGTCGGCCCGCTTGTCATACTCGGCGATGACCTTGTGAGCCGCACGGCGTAAATCCGTGCAAAAGATGCGGTACTCATAACGATCAGCCTCAAACAGTTCGTATTGCACGCATCGATCTTTGGCAACATTTTTATCTTTGGGGATTCGCATGGCCACGAATCGAACCGGCATCTGCCATCCCATTGGCTGGTAAACACAGCTGTTGAACTCATAGGCGTTGCGCTTGTGCGGGCGGTACCAGCGCCGTGGATCAAATGGCGGTTCGCACCCTTTGTTGGCGATGATGAAATTGTAACCGGCCTTGATGCATTCATGGATGCTTTCCCAGCTTTGAAACTCGGCATCCGCGCGGATCAACACCTGCCTCACACAGCCGGGAAGGTATTGTTTGATTTTGGCGATAAACGAGGCGGTTTGCTCGCCGCTGATGGTTTCGCCCTTGCGAAGTTTGCCCAGCAGGTACTCACGGCTTTGTTCGATGAAGCATAACACCGGGCGGTATCCCTTTTTGCCCCGATTTCTTGGATTGTGGCCTTTTTTCGCCCCCTGCTGGTTGCCGAAAACCGTTTCCACGGTCGTATCGATATCCAGGCAGATGCGGTAGTACGATAGATCGCAAAGCCGCCAGACCCGCTCACGTAAATGGGCCATCACAGCCAGCAGTGAATTGGCTTGGTTGATACCCAGGCTGTTGACATAGCGCCAAAATGTGCTGGCCACCGGAAGCCGCGTCAGGTTGAAAAATCCGCACAGCATCGCATCCAGCCGCAGGTAGGAAAAATGCCAAATTCGGTTGAACCCTATAAACAGTAGCATCAGCAAGCCTGTCATCATCGAATAATGGCCCAGTTTGGGTTCACGGGCCGGCGCTTTATAGGCGAAGTCAAAAATTTCTCGAAAACCAACCAGATCAAAAAATTTGATCAGCGGCAAAACACCGCCAAATGCGCTCAGCTGCTCGCTGCACGTATCATAAGCGGTTGACGCATTGATTTTCTTGGCCTTCGCGCCATTTGGGCTAAATCCTTTAGGGTTGCGGTTTTTGCTGAAATCTGATTTCTTGGATTTTACCATCTGGGTACCTCCCTGCTTTTATGGGTTGGCTTCGTAACCCCCATTGTAGCAAGGGTTCCCAGATGGTTTCTACCCTTTCTCGCTATTCAGGTGCAAAATTCAGGTAAGAACTCAGCAGAAGCCCTCATAGACAACATAGGGGAGAAACGGCTGTCCAAGACTTTCAGACATAAGGGCCTGGATTTCGTTAGTGTTGTCCCCTGAAGGTGAAGAGCATGTTGGTGCCCATAAATCGATGGGCGCGAGGACGTCTGATTCTCTGCGCGACGATAGTGGGACTTATTCTATCCACAGCCCTGTCCTGCGCTGCGAATGAAAAGCCGCTCTATTCCGATGGAGACATGCTGATCATGGAAAGCATCGGCACTCGATTGCCGCCGCTCGATCTGGCCCGGGCGGCTCCATCGCCGGCGGAGGTTTGTGCCTATAGAAAATTCTACGGGCTCGATGTCGTCAGTGACCGCCACTATATCGGCCGGTTCACGTCTAATAAAATGGCGATCGTTGGCCAGGTGTTTCTCCCGTCACGTCCGGTGGGAACTTTTTTTTTGTTGCATGGATATTTCGATCATTCCGCCACCCTGAAAAATCTGATAGCAGCGTGCCTGGAAAATAATTTCGCCGTTGCCCTGTTCGATCTTCCCGGTCACGGCCTGTCTTCCGGAGAGAGGGGCGCCATCGCCGATTTTTCTGAATATGCATCGACTTTGAGGGCTTTTATCGGCACTTATGCCAAGCATCTCCCCAAGCCCTATCATCTGGCCGCGCACAGCACGGGTTGCGCCGCCGCCTATGAATACCTGCATCATGATCCGCCGCTTGTTTTCGATAAAATCGTTTTTCTGGCGCCTCTCGTCCGCCACGCATACTGGCACCTTTCCACCATCGGGTACCACTTGGTCAAGCCGTTTACCGATACGTTACCGCGGGCGCACCGCAGAAATTCATCGAACGAACCCTTTCTCGAATTTACCCGCAACGATCCGTTACAGGTTCACCGGGTGTCGCTCCGGTTTCTCGACGCCCTGCGTGATTGGAACCGAAGGATTCAAGGATACGCCACCATTACTCAGCCGGTTCTGGTGATTCAGGGTACTGATGACGACGTTGTCGATTGGAAATACAATCTCGAATTCCTGAAAACGAAAATTATGGGTTTGGAGATTGAATTGGTCGATGGTGCCAAACATCAGTTGGTGAACGAAAACCAGGCCCTGCGGCAGCGCGTGTTCGACCGTCTCTTCGGATATGTTGCGATACCATGATTCCGTTGAATCAATAAGGAGGGAAGATGAAGGATTATAAAAGAATATTGGCCGCATGCGATCTTTCAGAATACACCGATATCGTGCTGGACGCGGCCGTCGGCTTGGCCGCCAGTACGGGTGCGGAGCTGTTTCTGGTCAATGTCATCAATCAACGGGATCTGGATTCGATGGCGACGGCCCTCGAGAAGATCGCCCAGGATTATGACAATTTCCCGGTTTCCATCGCCCAGTATCGCGTCGATCTGGAAGCGGAGCGGCTCCAATCCCTGCAGGACGTTTTTAAGAAAGCCGCAGGGCCCGGCAGTAAATGCAATTTTGTGATCAAAGTGGGTATCCCATTCCAGCAGATTCTGGAAACCATCGCCGAACATCACATCGATCTGGTTGTCATGGGGACCAAGGGCCGGACCAACCTCAGCGGCGTGCTGCTCGGTTCGACCGCCGAAAAGCTGTTCCGTCGCTGTCCTGTGCCGCTGCTCAGCGTGAGGATCGGTGAACAAAAGGGGCGATGAGGCAGTCTGCATCAGGGGTGAGCAGGATGCATCAGTTTTTTAACTGATAGATGTTACATCAAGCCTGTCCAAAATCTACTACCGTTCAGGGGAGTTGGACAGCATCTTTGAACAAACTGCAACCAGGTTCATTAAAATGAGGTCCTGTGATTATAACCACCCGAAATTATAGCTGGCCCAGGCCACTTTCAGTTTTATTTTGGACAGCAGTGATATCGAATGGTCCTTTGTGACAGCCCCAGGTCGAGGCAACATCCGCAGTCAAGATCTGTCGCTCTTGACAAAGTCACTTTTTGAAAGACATTTATGGCTTAATGTCAGGTTTTGGGTGGGGATCTTTCAGCGATAGAACTGCCGAAACATGTGCAATAGGAGCTGAAGGGGGCAACGCTTTACGGGAGATCGCACATAATGGCCAGCAAATCACTGCATCTCAGCGAGAGCCAGTTCGACCGGATCGTGCACCAGGCGGTGGCCCGAATTCCCCCCATGTTTCGGCGCCACCTGGACAACATCGTGATTTCCGTTCAGCGGCGGCCGGATCCTGAGATGCTCGACGAATTGGGTGTCCCTCCGGGGGAAACGCTTTTCGGTCTCTATTGGGGGGTGCCGTTGACCGAACGATCGCTGATCGAACCACCACTCTATCCCGACACCATCTATATATTTCAGGAACCCCTCGAACAGGTTTGCACCACCCCCGAAGAGCTGCGGGAAGAGATAGCGATCACCGTCGTCCATGAGCTGGCGCATGCCCTGGGGATGAGCGATGCAGAGCTCGATGACCTGGGATTCGGCTAGGGGGTATCGAACTTATATTGTAAGAAAGTTTCGTACATTCAAATCATACATTTCTTAATTGCCTGCTTCTGCAAGAGTTGATACGGTCCAAACGGCTAGGAGAATTTTTTTCATCACCGTTGTAAAATTTTCATTTCTTGACCGCTGATGGTGGCAAGGCACCCGTATCGCTTGGGAAAGCCACAGGAGTGCATATGATTGTTGCCGGTCTCAAACTGACGCTTTTGGGAATGGCAGTGGTGTTTTTCTTTCTGCTGCTTTTGATCGTGTTCGTTCGGATTTCTTACTGGTTTCTCTCTGAAGGAAGCGCCAGGGAACTGGCCGCCGAGGAAGCCGCCGAGTTGAACAAGAGGATGCGCTCCGTTTCGAAAAAGGACGACGGCGCGTTGATTGCCGCCATCGGTGCCGCTGTCGCAGCCCATCGATCCCGCATGCGCTCGGTCGGATAATGTGCAGATAACGTGGGTTTTTGTTTATCACCCTTTCCTGGAAATAGGGAGCGATTATGAAAAAGATTCAGTTTATGGACACTTCTCTGCGCGATGGGTTTCAGTCGGTTTTCGGTGCCCGTGCTTTGACGGATGACTTTATCCCTGCGGTGCAAGCCGGTGCGCAAGCCGGCATCGAACATATGGAAGCGGGCGGCGGTGCTCGTTTTCAGGCACTTTTCATGTACTGCGGCGAATCGGCCTTCGACATGATGGACCGCTTTCGCGAGGCGGCCGGACCGGAGATAAAACTGCAAACCCTGGCGCGGGGCATCAACGTGGTGGCCCTTTCGGCCCAACCCAGGGATATGATCGACCTGCATGCCAGGATGTTCAAAAAGCATGGCATGACGCACATCCGCAATTTCGACGCCTTGAACGACGTGCGCAACCTGATCTACTCGGGCCAATGCATCAAGAACGCCGGTTTGCACCACCAGGTCTCGATTACGATGATGGAGCTTCCGCCGGGCTGCAGCGGAGCCCATGATGTACCGTTTTACATCAAGACCCTTCGCGAGATCCTGGACAGCGGTCTGCCCTACGACTCCATCTGCTTCAAGGATGCTTCCGGGACCAGCAACCCGCGCAAATTTTATGACACGATCAAGGCCGCCCGCGAACTTTTAGGCAAAGATACCATCATTTGGGCCCATACTCATGAAACGGCCGGTGTGGGCGTCGTTCAATACCAAGCGGCCATCGAGGCCGGTTGCGACGGTGTGGATCTGGCCCGCACCCCGCTGTCCGGCGGCACCTGCCAGCCGGACATGCTCTCCCTGTCTCATGCCCTGAAGGGCAGCGATTATACGCTGGACATCGATGTGAAGAAGATCATGGAGGCCAACCGGGTTCTGGAAGAGTGCCTGCAAGACTACTTTTTCCCGCCGGAAGCGCAGAAGGTCTCCTCCGAAGTGATTCTTTCCCCCATGCCGGGCGGCGCCCTGACGGCCAACACCATGATGATGCGCGACACCGGCACCCTGCACCTCTATTCCAAGGTGATCGAGGCCATGTCCGAGTGCGTGGCCCGGGGCGGCTTCGGGACCTCCGTAACGCCGGTTTCCCAGTTCTATTTCCAGCAGGCCTACGCCAATGTCACCCAGGGACCGTGGAAAAAGATGACCGACGGCTACGGTAAGATGGTGCTGGGATACTTCGGACGCACACCGGTGCCGCCGGATCCGGAGATCGTCAAGATCGCCGAAGAGCAGCTCGGCAAACCGGTCTTCAAAGGCGACCCGGTGGATGAGCTGGAGCCGGGCATTCCCAAGGCCAGGGCGATTCTCGAAAAAGAGGGGCTGCCGGTCACCGAGGAGAATATCTTCATCGTCGGGGCACTGCAAACCCCTGGCGGCAACAAAGGCCTCGACTTTCTGAAGGGGCACAAGCCCATCAACGTCCGCAAAGTGAGCGCCAAATCTGAGGAGACGCCGCCGGCCGCGGAGGCACCGCGACCAGCGCCAGTCGAGCAACCCACCGAATACACGGTCACGGTCGACGGCAAGACCTACCAGGTAAAGGTGGAAGCGGCCAGCGGCGCCGTGCAATCGGTAACCCCGGCGCCGGCACCGGCCGCCAAGGCGGCCGATGCGGTGGCCGTCAAGGCCAAGCTGCAGGGAATCGTGTCGGAGATTTTTATCGCCGTGGGTGAGCGGGTGCGTCGGGGCGACACCTTGATCATTCTCGAGGCCATGAAGATGGAAACCCCGGTGGTGGCGCCGTGCGACGGGGCGGTGGCCTCCATCGAGGTGGAAAAGGGGCAGGTGGTCAAGCCCGAGCAGTTGGTCGCAACGATTGCATAGATCCGGACGAGATCCAATGAAGTTCCAGTAGACCCAATGGGGTCATGAGGCTCAGGAGATCTGATGAAAGACAATACAAAGTTCGCCATTGGCTGGCTTCTCCCTGCTGCCGTTCTGGCCTTCGGCGCTCCGGGCGCGGTCTGGGCGGGCGCTGGATCTCAAGGTGAATTGGCGCCCTTCGGGAGCATGATTGCCGAGTTTTTAAAATCCACCGGTTTATGGGGGTACCTCTTCCCGGAAGCGGGTGGATGGACCGCGGGCATCGGCAGTTTGATCATGGTCGCGGTAGGGCTCCTGCTGCTCTATCTGGCCATTGCCAAACGCTTTGAGCCACTGCTGCTGGTGCCCATGGGGTTTGGGTGCATTCTGGCCAACGTTCCCCTGGCCGGGATTTCGGAACCGGGCGGGGTGATCTACTACATTTATGAAATCGGCATCAAAACCGGTGTCTTTCCGCTGCTGGTCTTCATGGGCGTGGGGGCCATGACCGACTTCGGCCCCATGATTGCAAACCCCAAAACCGCTTTGTTGGGAGCGGCGGCGCAGTTCGGCATTTTCAGTACGCTGATCGGAGCGCTCGCGCTTTCGGCGATTGTTCCGGGCATCGATTTCGATTTGTTTGACGCCGCTTCCATCGGCATCATCGGCGGTGCCGACGGACCGACCGCCATCTTTCTGGCCAGCCAGTTGTCGCCCGATCTGTTGGGGGCCATTGCCGTGGCGGCCTATTCCTACATGGCCCTGGTTCCCATCATCCAACCGCCGATCATGAAGGCTTTGACCAACGCCGAGGAGCGTAAAATTCGCATGACCCAGTTGCGCTACGTGGGCAAGGTGGAAAAGATCGTGTTCCCCTTGATCACCCTCGGGTTGTGCATGCTGCTGCTGCCGTCTGCGGTACCGCTCATCGGCTTTTTCATGTTCGGCAATCTCATGCGGGAGTGCGGCGTTGTCGATCGTCTCTCCAAGACCACCCAGAACGCTCTGATCAATATCGTCACCATCTTTCTCGGGATAGGGGTCGGTTCACGGCTCTCGGCGGAGAACTTTCTCAACCTGGAGACCCTGGGAATTTTGCTTTTGGGGGTCATCGCGTTCAGCATCGGGACCGCCTCAGGTGTCCTGATGGCCAAGCTGATGAATCTGTTGCCCGGAACTAAAGTCAACCCCTTGATCGGATCGGCGGGCGTCTCTGCGGTGCCCATGGCCGCCCGGGTGAGCCAGAAGATGGGCATGGCGGAAGATCCCGAAAACATGCTGCTGATGTTTGCCATGGGGCCCAATGTCGCCGGAGTCATTGGATCGGCCGTGGCCGCGGGTGTATTGCTGACCTTGAAAAATCTGCTGGTCTGATCCGGATCTCGAAAGGATGTCGTTCGAACGTTGCAAGCGGCTCATAATTTGATATACTGCCATTCATGCCATCAGCAATTGCGACCCCGCATCATCAAAGTGGAGGAAAAAATGTCGATACGCGTCCTCATGTTCAGGAAAATGCCCCGGTTGTACGGTGGGATGGAAGCCGATCTGTTGCCCCAACTGGGCCCGTTGCTGGCCGAGGCCAGGCAGCTGGCCTTTCGTCAGGCCGGTTACATCTCCGGGGAAACCATGCGAAATGTCGCCGATCCCTATGAGTTTCTGGTCATCAGCACCTGGAAATCGGTCGAGGACTGGGAACGATGGTTCGCCAACAAAGAGCGTGCGGAGATCGAGGGAAAGATCGATGCCGTTCTGGGAGCGCCGACGGAGTACAGGGTCTACTCCTACGATTGATGGGACTGATTGAGATCGATATCCTGGCGTTCTTCCATTTATGTGATGCTCGACGCGTAATGCTTGAACTGGTTCCGGGCCCGAACGACACAAAGGAGCTATTAGGTGGACATGAGTCTATATGCCAAAAATGTAATGGTGACATCGTTTGACCGCATTCATCAGGATGCACCCATCGATGATGCGATCCGTATGATCTTGAATGGGAAAATCAGAAGGACGGGCCATAAGACCGTCAGTCTCATCGTCGTGGATGATTATGGACGAATGGCGGGTGTGATTTCCATGTACGATATTCTTTTCCACCTCAGGCCCGATTTTCTCAATTTGAGCGTGGATGCGGGCACGCTTCAGTGGAAAGGGCAGTTGAAGCTTCTGGTCGATTCCCTCAAACAGAAAAAGGTTGGACAGCTGATGAGCACCAACGTGATGTGCGCAGCGCCCGATGACCATGTCATGGTGATCCTGGACAGGATGATTAAAAATAAATTCCGCCGCCTGCCTGTTCTGGACGGCGACAGACCGGTTGGCGTGATCTACATTTCCGATGTGTATCACAGCATTTTCAACGTAATGCAGTATTTTTAAGAGCTTCTGGGATCTTCCCTGGACCCATCGATAACGAGAGGTTTCCGCATGGCCAAAAAAAAGAAGAGAGATCTCGAAAAAAGCTATCCAACGGCCGAGTTCGTGGCCAAATTGCGCAGGTTCGCCGATGCCCTGGAAAGCGGTCGCCGGTTCCGGATTCAAATTGCCGGTGAGCGAATTTCTGTCCCTGCGGGAGCCGTGTTCAATATCGAACATGAACGGGAGGGCAATCAGGAGGAGATCGAATTCCAGATCAAGTGGACGCACGAAGCGTGATGACTTCTTGAGGATTCCCGATCACCCATACCATCGTTCACACCGAAAGCCGGCATCTCCGCGCGCCATGGACACATACCACTTGCATTGTGTACGCGCTTGCGATCATTCCTAACGCATTGATTTCCATATCTAATTAATTCCCGCACATCCTGTTTTGGCAAGAATTGGCGGACCTTTGTATCCACCTGACTTCCTTTGCTGCCACCGGGTTGTCTGCCCGTTCAAAGCATACGAAAGCCGGCGGCCTGACCCGATTCGGGCAAGGCCGCCACCCGAATATCAACGATTCCCAAAGAAAGGAGACGACCATGAGGACCCAGAAATATGCAATGGGATGGCAGAGGGATCTTCCCGATATCAGGGATTACACTCCCGATCATGAGAAGGTTGAAAAACTGTTCCATAAATCCAAAGCCTTGAAGCCGCCCCAAGCCGGTATTGCGGGCAAGGCCGACCTTTCATCCTTCTGTTCTCCCATAGAGGATCAGGGGGAGATCGGTTCATGTACCGCGCACGCCGGCGTGGGGCTGATCGAATACTACGAAAAACGTGCTCATGGAAAATATCTGAACGCGTCCCGCCTGTTTCTCTACAAGACCACCAGGAACCTCCTCCACTGGACGGGTGATACCGGTGCCTGGTTGCGCACGACCATGAAGGCCATGGCGTTGTTCGGCTTGCCGCCGGAAGAATTTTATCCTTACGACACCGCCAAATTCGATGATGAACCGAGTGCTTTTTGTTATGCGTTCGGACAAAGCTACCAGAGCATCAAATACTACCGATTGGACAAGCCCACCAGTTCAACCAGTCAGTTGCTGGCAAGTGTTAAAAATTTTCTGGCGGCCGGCTATCCTTCCATGTTCGGTTTTACCGTCTATAACTTCGGCAACGACAAAGGGGAGTTCGAGTTTCCCGCGGATCATGATTCGGTCCAGGGAGGGCATGCCGTCGTTGCCATTGGTTACGATGACAATCGGAAAATCGGCAAGGAGAAGGGCGCTCTCAAGATCAGAAATTCCTGGGGAAAGGGCTGGGGCGAAAACGGGTACGGCTGGCTGCCCTATGCCTACATCGAAGCGGGCCTGGCCGAAGATTTCTGGAGCCTGTTCAAGAGCGAGTACCTGGACACGCAGCAGTTCAGGTAGTGGTTATCCGTAAAGCACCGGATGGAGGGAACAATCCATGGACAAAAAGATTACCCAGGATGACATCATCTATTTCGTGGTGACGGACCGCTTTTTCGGTGTCCATAAACGGATGGCCGAGATATCGGACAGCAGCATCCACGGCGGCACCCTGGATGGCATCATCGAAAAGCTCGATTATCTCCAGGAGCTCGGCGTGACCGCCATTTGGGTGACGCCGGTCTACGAGAATATCGATCGAGCCGGCACCTCGGAACCCTATCACTACTACTGGCCACGCAACTTCGATCGTATGGACCGGCGCCTTCTTGACGGCACCCGTTTGCCCGACGCCGTGGCGATGGAGACATTCGGCCGGTTGGTGGATCTTTGCGAAGAACGTCGGATGAAGGTGGTGCTCGATATGGTGGTCAACCATGCGGGATATGGCGCCCGTGATCAATTCGAGCCCACCTGGTTCAACGTCGGCGGCACCGGCGACGTCAAAGGGGAGTTGGCCGGCCTGCCCGACTTCAATCATGACAATCCCCAGGTGTTCGACTATTTTCTCAACAACATCGAGGAGTGGCTGACGCGCGGTAAAGTGACCAACATCCGAATGGATACCGTCAAGCATGTGGAGCCCAAGTTCTGGCACTACTTCAAGTCCCAGATTCGAGGCGAGTATCCACATATCTGCCTGATCGGCGAGGTGCTTTTCGAAGGCAAGGAGGATATCGGCAAGCTGTTGGAATATCAGAACTATCACGATTTTGATTCGATATTTGATTTTCCGTTCTGCACGGCACTGCGATCGACGCTGATCTATGATGCAAGCATGAGCTATTGGTTGGCCCGGCCGCGGTTGAACGATGCGGAACCTCGCGGGGTGCTCGACGAAGACAATCCGGTCAAGCGGGGCTATCGGAATGCCGATCGGCTGGTTACGCTGCTCGATAATCATGATCTTGAAAAGAGGATCATGAGCCACGCCAGGACCAAGCATACCGGAGATGGCGCCGGGTTGGATTGGGCGATCCGAGTGACCAAGCTGTGTCTCGGCGCGCTTTTCACCATGCGCGGTATCCCCCAGCTTTACTATGGCACTGAGATCGGATTGGAGGGCTGGAAGTCCGGCCATGACGATAGCGACTTGCGCCGTGATTTTCCGTGGGACGTGATCGGACCGGATCAGCAACCCCGGGCGGCGTATCGAACCGCCCGTGATATGTATGCGTGGACTCGAGATCTAATCCGTTTGCGCAAGCAGACCCCAGCCCTCAGGCATGGCACTACCATCACCCTCTGGTCCGACGATCTGGTGTATGCATTTTTGCGCATTGCCACCGATGATGTCGCCTTGGTCATCCTTAACAACGGCTATACCCCGATGCCCTATCCCATTGGGTTGCCCCTGAACCGTTCGATATTGCCGCAACGGGTGATCGACATGATTGCAACGGAGCTGAAGCATTGGAAGACGGGTGACCCTTTAACGGTGAGGAACGATCACGTGTATGTGTCCGTAGGCGCCAAGACCATCGATATTTTTTGTCATCATCAGCATTGAATGCCTTTGGCTCGCATGACACAACAACAGGCTGGGTTTGGAGCCGGTCTGTGTCTTTCCCCGGATATCAGCCTGTGTGAAGAGGTGCGGCTTATCCGCAGAGGGTCGCCACCGCCCGTTCGGCGGCCCCCAGCGCTCCTTCGAGATAGCCGCCTTGCTGGTCCGCGGTTTCCGTGCCGGCAAAAAGGATGGCGCCATCCCAGATGGAAGTCTGGCCAGCGGGCGGCATGTAGATCGGATGCTCATGCATGGGCGGCTGGTCGTATTCAGTGGCCGTAAACCGTTCCCGGGCCCAATCTTTGTAAAAGTAGGTGCTCGGCCGAATGGCCGGGGTGCCGAAGATGCCGGCCAGCTGGTGGAGAATCGCCTCGGTGATGTTGGGTTGCTGGCCACGCTGCACCGCCGGAAGTCCGACAAAGCCGGTCAATGCATAGGGGCCCAGATGGTCGTTGGACGCATCGTGGATTTCGCCCAACGGCCCGCATTCGCTGAAGGCCTGACCCGACAGTCCGGCCTCGCGCCAGAAAGCGGTATCGTAAAGCACACAGAACTTGGCCTGTCCCGCCATCCAGGTGCCGATCTTCAGCATGGCCTGGGTCAGGCGGTCGGACAATTCGGGGGTGAACAGAATCGTGGCGGCGGCAAGGCGCGGGGGCAGTGCGAGGATGACGCGGTGGGCTTCAAATTTTGCCCAGGCTTCTTTTTCCAGCTCGCCGACCGTGACCAGAACGCCATTGGGCTGTTTTTCGATGTGGCAGACCGGGTGATTCAATCTGATCATGCCGGGCGCAATGTCATCCCCTAATTTCCTGACCATCGCCATCATGCCGCCTGAAAGTCTCCAGGATTGGGGTTGCATGGCATATCCCCGAACGGTCTGCACCGCACCCGTGCAGCGTTGAAAACGCCCGGCTCCCGTTTCGAATTGGCGATATCCGTTCAGCCCCAGGGATTGGATGAGATGCGCCATCCGCGGGTGGATTTCGGGCCAGTACCAGGAGGGACCGAGATCGGAACAAAAGCCCAGGTATTCGGGAGATAGTATCCTCCCGCCGATCCGATCGCGCGCCTCTAAGACGATGCAAGATCGGTTTCTTTGCTGCAGCAGCCAGGCGGCATAGATGCCGCTGAGACCGCCGCCGATGATGAGGGTGTCGACTTTTTCCGTAGTCATGGTCGTTGCCGTCGCTTTCCATATTCGGTACTGACATTCGATAATCGCGGCCGTATCCAACCATTTCCATCCCCGGGCTGTCAATACATTGGGCGCTCACCAAAAAGGTCGGACGGTTCTCACAGGTTTTTTGAAATTGAATCTTTCTTCTTGTGCCCATGCCGAAATGCCACCTATCATAGGTATGTTTGACGGCACCGTAGAAAGTCCGGGATTCGTTTTTCCCGTCATCCCGGCGAACGCCGACATGACGCCTTTGCGACTTTTTAAAGTTTTATCATGCTGGACGGATTCTTAAAAAGCAGTTGCCGTCGTGTTTCGCGTCGGACGTCTGATGGATATCCGATGATCCCTTATGTCATGGATCGCTGCTCCTTTTTGGACATGACTTTGAATCGGCGAGGTTGAAATGCGGAAAAACGATGGAAAGCCTGCGCTGTCGTCGGTTTCTCGCGAGATGGGCGAACCTGTGCAAGTGTTGCCGGAAATCACATTGGATCCGCCCGGGCATTGGGTGGAAATCCTGGACATGTTCCACAACGGTGTTCTGATTCTCGATCGCAACGGTATCATCAAGGTTTACAACCGGGCCGCGCGCCGGATTTTCGGCGAGGACCGGGAAACTTCTCCCGGACGGCACATTCAGGAGGTGCGACCCGGGGTGTGGCCCGAGTTCCAGCGGATCATCGCAACCGGCCAACCCCAAATCGGACGCAAACTGAGCATTGCCGGCGCCACGGTTATCGCCAACCGCAGTCCGATCCTGATCGACGGGCAGGTGCAAGGGGTCATCTCCGTCTTTCAGGACATTTCCGAGTATGAGACGATCATTAGTGAATTGAAGAGTTTTCAGCGGTTGAACCGGGAACTGGAGGCGATCTTCGAGTCTTCCTATGACGGACTGTATATCACCGATGGAAAGGCCAACACCATCCGTGTCAACCGGGCCTACGAAAGGATCACCGGCCTTCGACGCGAAGACCTGATCGGTCGCAACATGCACGAGCTGGTCGATGAAAAGGTGTACGACCATTCCGTGACGCTGGAGGTGATCAAAAAGCGGCAACCGGTGACCCTCATGCAGGTGGTGAGCGGCGACAAGCAGGTCATTGTCACCGGAACGCCGATTTTTGACGATGAAGGCGAGATTGCGCTGGTGGTCACCAATGTCCGCAACATCACCGAGTTGAATCAGTTGAAGGCCGAGCTCGAAAACAGCCGGCGGATCGCCTCGCGCATGGCCCAGACGCTCTTGGAGCAGGATTCGGTCGAGCATGCCATGCAGCAGATGGTGGTCAAAAGCCAGAGCATGATGAAGGTCGTGCGAACGGCGATCAAGGTGGCCGGCACCCAGGCGCCCGTACTGCTTCAGGGGGAATCGGGTGTGGGCAAAAGCATGCTCGCCCGTTTCATCCACCAGATCAGCGACCGCAAAGAGCGGGTCTTCGTCAAGATCAATTGCGGCACCATTCCTCCCACGCTCATGGAAAGCGAGCTGTTCGGCTACGAGAAGGGCGCCTTTACCGGTGCCATGCCCGGAGGCAAAGCCGGAATGATCGAAACGGCGCACCTGGGAACGGTCTTCCTCGACGAAATCGCCGAATTGCGACCGGAAATGCAGATTAAACTCCTTGAGGTCATCGAAGACAAGACTTTCGTTCGGGTGGGCGGCACCCGCCCGGTGGAGGTGGATGTGCGGATCGTCGCGGCCACCAACCGGGACTTGCTGGAGATGATCCACGAGGGGACGTTTCGTGAGGATTTATACTATCGTTTGAACGTGGTCCCTATTTCGATTCCGCCCCTGCGTCGGCGGCGGGAAGATATCGTCCCGCTGGTTATGAAATTCGTGGACTCCCTCAACCGTCGCAACGGGACCGCCAAACGTTTCGATTCGCGGGTCATCGACCGGCTCATGGAATACGACTATCCTGGCAACGTGCGTGAGCTGATCAATATTGTCGAACGCATGATGATTCTGAGCGACGGAGAGCGGTTGTGTGCCCAGGACCTCCCCGAAGAGACATTTTCTCCTGCCTGTGCCTTTAATCTGCCCTCGGGGGTGGGCACCTTGAAAGCGTCGGTGCAGGCGCTGGAAACACAGATGATCAAGGCGGCCATCGAAAAAGAGGCATCCCTGGCCGCGGCGGCCCAATGCCTGGGGGTCCACCCCACGACCCTCTGGCGAAAAATCACCCGCTATGGGGTATCGGGTGATATTGCGAAAATGAAATGAGGCTGCATTTTTGCAATTCTGATATCTACCCGTTAGTATAAATAAAAATAAATCTCCCATCCTTTAAAGCCTGGATTATTGCTTAAATGCAATAATCAAAATAAATCCAATTCAAATTATGTATTTTTATAACTCCTTCAAAAACAGGGGGTTGTAATTTTTCAGGGGGAGTGGCACAGCCGTTGCTCTGTATCTTTTCTAACAGTTTGGTGCTCGCCGATAAATGGGGCAGGCAACCCCATATCTGTGGCGTATCTACAATCGAAAAGGAGGGAGCATGAAAAGAAATCTGTGCGTTTGTCTGGCAATCGTTCTGGGGGTGCTTTGCGCGTTGCCCATGGCCGTGCAAGCCCAGGAAAAGGTCATCCGGATCGGGGCCATGTATCCGATGACGGGTCGCGCTGGTCTTTACGGCATCGATTCGGTGGCCGCCGCCGAAATGGCCGTCGATGAAATCAACGGCAAGGGCGGGGCCAACGGCTACAAGATCGACATCACCTTCACAGACAGCAAGGCCAAGCCGGCCTATGCGGTGCGCGTGGCCACCCGGTATATCACCGAGGACCAGGTTCATTTTCTCTTCGGCATCGTCAGCTCCGGGGTGGGGCTGGCCGTAACCGAAATTTCCAAGCAGCACAAAAAAATCTTCATTGGCACCGATCACGCTTCCACCCAGCTCACATCCGACAAGCTGCAGCCCTACTATTTCCGGGTGGCCAACAATACCTTCCAATCCATGGCCGCCGGGGCACTTTATCTGCAGGAACTCCAGAAGAGCAAACCCTGGAAAACCATCGCCTACATCGGTCCGGACTATGCCTACGGCCACGATCAATGGAACGAGCTGCGCTTCAGCCTGGATCGGCTGGGGGTAAAATACCAGGTGGTGGGCGAATACTGGCCCAAACTCTTCGAACCGGATTACAACTCCTATGTCACCTCCCTGGTCAAGGACAATCCGGACATCCTGGTGACCGGGTTCTGGGGCGGTGATACCGTGGCCTTCATCAAGCAGGCCCAGGTGTATGGGCTCTTCAAGAAATCCCTCTACTTCCAGCCGGATGCCGGCGGCAACTACGAACTCATGAGCGCCATGGGCGCGGAACTGCCGGCGGGGCTTGTGCTGGGCGCCCGTCACTACAACAACTGGCCCGAAACTGAACTCAACCGGAAATTCGTCGCCGATTTTCACAAGCGCACCGGCCGCTATCCGACCTACGCCGCCGAAGGCGCCTATGCGGGCGTCTATGCCATCGCCGAGGCGGTGAAAGTCGTTGGCAATCCCGACGACACCGAAGCATTGGTCAAGGCACTCGAGGGATTGAAGATCAAACTGCCCGAGGATCCGGATGGGTTCACCTCCTACATGGATCCGGCCACCCATCAGATCATGCAGGTGCAGGCCATCGGTGTGACCATGCCCAACACAGATTTCCCACCGGCAAAAATGATGCTGGGTGATTGGAAGATCTACAAGGCAGAAGATATCGCACCCCCGCCGGGGTACCCCAACAAGTAGGCACCGTCGAAAGAGAACCAATGAAATGGCGGGGGCCCTCGGAGCGATGTGGCGCATGACGCCGACCGGGCCTCCGCCAATCTTCCGGTATAGGAATTCGTCCCATGGATGTCTCTTTTCTTCTCACGCAGTTCATCAGCGGTCTGACCATGGCGACCCTGCTTTTCCTGGTGGCCAGCGGCCTGACGCTCATCTTCGGGGTCGGCAATGTCTTTAATTTCGCCCACGGCTCTTTCTACATGCTCGGTGCCTACTTCGGCTATCAATTCGTGTCGGTGTGGAGCACCAATTTCTGGATCGCTCTACTCCTTTCGGGCGTTTGCGTCGGATTGTTCGGCATGCTGGCCGAGTTCGCCTTTTTAAGGCGCATCTATGGTCGTGCCAATGAAGGGGGATTTCAAATCCTGCTGACCTACGCCTTTATCCTGATCATCGACGATCTGGTCAAGCTGACCTGGGGCGCGGAGTATAAGTCATTGCCCCGTCCGACCGGTTTCGGCGGTGCGATCCAATTGGGGGATCTTTTCATCCCCGCCTACAACCTGTTGATTATCGCCATCGGGGTGATCGTTGTGGTGGCGGCCTGGTGGATCCTGTCCCATACTCGACCGGGGCAGGTGGCCCGCGCCGCGGCCGTCGATCGTGAAATCGTCAGTGTGTTAGGGGTCAACGTTCCCATGACAATGACTCTCGTATTCGGTATTGCCACGGCGCTGGGCGGCATGGCCGGCGCGCTGGCCGCGCCGCTGCGAACCGTGACGCCGGGTGCCGGAATCGAGGTCATCATCGATTCGCTGATCGTTGTGGTGCTCGGCGGCATGGGCAATTTCTGGGGTGCCTGGTTCGGTGCGCTGCTGATCGGCGAAGTCAACGCCTTTGCCGTGGCCGTCGTGCCCCAATGGGCCACATTGTTCAGTTTCCTGGTGATGGTCGTCGTGTTGATCTTTAAACCGGAAGGGCTCTTTGCTGCGCGCAAGGTGAGGAAGGTATGACAAATCTGGGTACACGCAATCTCAAGGCGGCATCCCTGTGGGCGTTCATCGTGCTGATCTTCGTTCTGGTGCCGGTCCTCTCCACGTCGTCCTACCAGGTGAATCTGGCCTGCCATGTCTTGATCTGGAGCCTGTTCGCGGTCTCTTTCAATATGCTCTGGGGGATTACGGGCATGCTCTCCTTGGGACAGGCGCTCTACTACGGATTGGGGGCCTACAGTGTGGGGCTGATGGTCGATCATCTGGGCCGGCAGTGGTACCTGCCGGCCATGGGCCTGGGGTTGCTGGCCGCCGCGGCGCTGGCCCTGCTGTTGGGCCTGCTGGTGATCCGGGTCGGCGGCGTCTATTTCACCATGCTTACCTTGGCATTCGCCCAGCTCGGATGGCAGATCACCTTCAAATGGTACGATTTTACCGGTGGCGACGACGGTATTCAGGGGATCATACCACCCGGCATCCTCGAGAGCGGCACGGTCTATTACTATTTTGTCCTGGCCGTGGTGATGCTCTCCATATGGATCCTCAAGCGCATGGCCTTCAGCCCCTTTGGCCTGGTGTTGCGCTGCGTGCAGCAGAATCCCGATCGCGTCCGCTTTCTGGGACGACGCGTGCGGCGCAACCAGCTGCGGGTGTACGTCATCTCTTCTCTTTTTTCCGCCTTGGCCGGGTCCTTGATGGCCGGGGTGGATGGCTCGATCCACACCGATATGTTGTTCTGGACCACCTCAGGCGAGGTGATCCTCATGTCCGTACTCGGCGGCATCAACCAATTCTTCGGTCCCTTCGTGGGCGCCACCGTGATTATTTTGATCGAAGACTTGGTCGGTGCACACACCGAATATTGGTCGCTGATCATCGGGATCATCATCATGGTGATCGTGCTCGTTTTTCCCAAGGGAGTGGTGGGCGAGGCGATGCGCGCCAAATCGCTACTGGCAAAAACCGGTGAGGGGAGGTGACCATGACTCCCATGCTGCAACTCGATGCGGTGGACAAGGCCTTCGGTGGACTGCGGGTGACCTCCAATGTCTCGTTTTCAGTCATGCCTGGTGAGATTTCGGCCATCATCGGCCCCAACGGCGCGGGTAAAACCACCCTGTTCAATCAGATCACGGGCCATTTGCTGTGCGATCGCGGAGCCATCCTGTTTCAGGGGGAGAATCTCGTCGGAAAGCCGCCCCAGCAGATCGTGGCCAGGGGCATCGGACGCGCCTTTCAGATCGCATCCATCTTTCCCGACGAGACCGTCCTGGACAACGTTCGCGTGGCCTGCCTCTCCAAACTGGGACAAACACGCAAGTACTGGCGCAATGTCGTCGATTTCAAACAGGCCACCGACGAGGCCCACGCGATTCTCGACAGCCTGGGGCTGGATGACCAGGCCCGACGGCCGGCTTTTGAACTGGCCCACGGCGATCAGAAGCTGCTCGATATCGGCATCGCCCTGGCCCTCAAGCCCAAATTGTTGTTGCTCGACGAACCCACGGCCGGCATGTCTCCCGACGAGCGGCAGCAGACCCGGGAACTGATCAAGCAGCTCTGGAAGCGTTATGATCTGACGCTGGTCTTCATCGAGCACGATATGGACATGGTCTTCGGTATCGCCCAGGTCGTGCGGGTCCTGCAGCAGGGGGCTTTGCTGGCCGAAGGGACGCCCGAGGAGATCCGCGCCAACAAGCAGGTGATCACCGCCTATCTGGGAGAAGACTTTTAATGGAGAGCATTCTCAAAGCCGTTGGCCTGAACACATTTTATGACCGCAGCCACATTCTTTTCGACGTGGGTATCGATGTGGAGCCCGGTGAGACGGTCTGCCTGATGGGGCGCAACGGGGTCGGTAAGACCACCACCTTTCGCTCGTTGATCGGGCTCACACCTCCCCGAAGCGGCAAAATCGAATTCAAGGGAAAGACTTGCACCGGCCTGGCGGCGCACAAAATGGCCCGCATGGGTTTGGGGTTCGTGCCCGAAGACCGCCGCATCCTGGGGCCCTTCAGCGTGCGCGAAAACCTCGAGCTGGGGCGCATACCGGGCCGCCACGGCCGTTGGAATCTGGATTCGGTGTTTGCCCAGTTCCCTGCCCTGGCCGAAATGTCCGAACGGCTGGGCGGTACCCTGTCGGGCGGCGAGCAGCAGATGCTCACCATCGCCCGGGCGCTCATGGGCAATCCGGATGTGCTGATGCTCGACGAACCCTCCGAAGGGCTCTCGCCGGTGATCGTCAGCGATATGAAACGCCTCGTGCTGGACTTGAAGTCGGCCGACACCACCATTCTGCTGTCCGAGCAGAACCTGAAGTTCGCCCTGGCTGTGTCGGACCGGGTCGTCGTGCTCGACAAGGGTCATGTGGTCTACACCGGCAGTGTCGGCGAATTTCAAAAGGAAGACCAGGTGCACAAGAAATATCTGGCGGTTTGATCGATCAACCGTGTCAGAGCCAACCCAACGGCTATCATTTTCGAGAAAGGATATCACCATGAACGCGATCCATCTGTTCCAAACCACACCCCGAATCGTGATGGGTCCCGGCTGCCTCGATCAGATCCAAAGCGAGATCAAGCGCATGGGCTGCGATCGGGTCATGATCGTCACCGATCCCGGGATCGTGCAGGCTGGCATCGCCGGGCGGCTGGAAGAAATTCTCGCTGGCGCCGGCATCGCCTTTTCACGCTTCGACCAGGTGACTCCCGATCCCAATCTGGATGTCGCCCGGCAGGCGATCGATGCGTTGCGGGCCTCCGGGGCCCAGGTAGTCGTCGGCCTGGGAGGCGGATCGGCCATCGACATCGCCAAGACATCGGCCCTGCTGGTGGACAACGGCGGGCAGCTGACCGATTACTTCGGCATCGACCTGGTGCCCAAAGCAGGACGCGGAACGATCATCGTCCCGACCACGGCCGGCACCGGCAGCGAAGTGACCCCCATCGTGATTCTCTCGGATGAGGCGGAAAAGCTGAAAAAGGGGATCGTGAGCCCCTATCTAATTCCTTCGGTTGCGATTCTCGATCCGGCCCTCACGTTGGATCTGCCGCCTCACGTCACCGCCGCCACCGGCATGGATGCGTTGATTCACGCGGTGGAGGCCTTCACCTCCAAGAACGCCTTTCCCATGAGCGACATGCTGGCTTGCAGGGCCATCGAGTTGATCGCCGCCAACATTCGCACCGCTTACGCCAACGGCCAGGACCTGGCGGCGCGCACCTGCATGCTCGAAGGCAGCCTGCTGGCCGGCATGGCCTTCGCCAATGCCGGCGTGACCGCAGTGCACGCTTTTGCCTATCCCATCGGGGCGGAGTTCCATATCCCGCACGGGGTGGCAAACAGCATCATGCTGGCGTCGGTCATGGAGTTCAACATGCTCGGCAATTTGAAGAAGTTTGCGCAGATGGCAAGCCTGCTGGGGGAGTGTACCGAGGGGTTGAGCGAGCGCGACATGGCCCTGGCGACGGTCAAGTCCCTGCGCACGCTCGCCGCGGATCTTCAGATCCCCAAGCACCTGAGCCGCTTCGGCGTCAAGGAGTCGGATATACCGGTGCTGGCCGCGGGAGTGATGAAGGTTACGCGTCTGCTGGCCAACAACCCTCGTGTGATGACGCAGAAAGATGCTGAACGTATTTATCTGAGCGTGCTTTGAGAGGGGTCAAGGGATGTGTTTCAAATCAAGGAGGAGATGCCCTCATGTTCGGTTTTTATAACATGGCGCTCAGGGTCGATGTGACCCAAAGCGCTTTTGAACTGCAGATGATTTCGGACGAGGTTCTCGCCCGGACGCTGGGCGGCAAAGGGCTCGCCACCCATTTGTTGCTGGCGCACAACCCGCAGGGCGTCGATCCGCTCTCCGCGGACAACCATATCATTTTCGCCGCCGGTCCGGTAGCCGGCAGCAGCATATGGGGATCGTGTCGTTACGGCGTCTTTTCCAAGTCTCCCCAGACCGGTTTTTATTCCGAATCCTATTCCGGGGGACGCGTGGCCGAAAACATCGCTGCATGCGGTTTCGACGCCATCGTGATCCACGGGACCTCAGACACACCGATCTGGCTGGAGATCTGCGAAGAGACGGTCTACTTTCACAGCGCCGAAGAGCTCTGGGGACTGGACACTTACGGCACCGAAGATCGCGTCAAGGCCTGGGTCAAGGAGAACCGTCCCGGCGCGGGCAGCTGCGGCGTCGTTTGCATCGGCCCGGCCGGGGAGAACCTCATCTCCTTTGCCGTCATCGAGAACGACTATTGGCGCAGCGCCGGTCGGACCGGGGTGGGCGCTATTCTGGGCGCCAAGAAGATCAAGGCTATCGCCTTTCACGGCAAACGCAAAAAAGCCTTTGCCGACGATGCCTTGGTGCGTGCCTTTTCCAAGGAGCTGGCCATCGAAGGCAAAGAGAACGCCGGCGTGATCGCATACAAGACCAAGGGCACCCCCATGCTGGTGGATGTGATGAACAAGGCGGGAGGTTTTCCCACCCGGTACTGGCAGAAAGGGCGTTTCGAAGGGGCCAGTAAGATCAACGCCGACGCCCTGCACCAGCGCTGCGATGTCAAACCCCATGCGTGTTTGAAATGTTTCATGGCGTGCGGGCGCCTCTCCACGGTCAAGGAGGGGCGTCATGCGGGACTGCAGGTGGAAGGCCCCGAATACGAAACGATCTACGCCTTTGGTGGCTTGTGCGAGATCGACAGCATCGAGGAGATTATCTACCTCAACGATATTTGCGACCGCCTGGGAATGGATACCATCAGCGCCGGTAATCTGGCCGCCCTGACCATCGAGGCCGCCCGTCAGGGGCGCATCGATCGCGTCATCGATTACGGCGACGTGGATGCCATCGCCCAGCTGCTGGCCGATATCGCTTACCGCAAGGATATCGGCGAGACGTTGGCCCGGGGCATTCGCACGGCCGCCGATGCCTGGGGCATGGCGGACCAGGCCATTCACGTCAAAGGCCTGGAACCGGCCGGATACGATCCGCGGGTGCTCAAGGGCATGGGGCTGGCCTATGGTTCTTCCGACCGCGGCGCCTGCCACCTGCGGGCCACTTTCTACAAGCCGGAGCTGGCCGGTATCGTCGATCCGGAAAAGATCGAGGGCAAGGCCGCCGTTTTCACCGAGTGGGAAGACCGGCTGACCCTCTTTGATACCTTGATCTTGTGCCGCTTTTATAGGGATCTCTACCAATGGGAGCAACTCGGGACCATGATCAAGGGCACCACCGGCCTGGATCTGGGCACTGAGGGGATGAGACGCATCGCCGCCCACGTCAGTGACGACACCCGCCGGTTCAACCTGCGCGAAGGGCTCCGGCCAGAAGACGACATGCTGCCCCCGCGATTCCATCGCGAAGCGCTGCCCGAGAGCGGCAAGGTGATCACCGAAGATCAGATGAAGCGCCTCATGGCGGACTACTACGCGGCCC
The DNA here is from genome assembly GCF_001293685.1 of Desulfatitalea tepidiphila. Taxonomy (NCBI): domain Bacteria; kingdom Pseudomonadati; phylum Thermodesulfobacteriota; class Desulfobacteria; order Desulfobacterales; family Desulfosarcinaceae; genus Desulfatitalea; species Desulfatitalea tepidiphila. The sequence goes on from NZ_BCAG01000003.1 coordinate 188,318, forward strand.
GCGGATGGGACCCGGAGGGAAAGCCGCCGGACGCCTAACGCAATGGCACACCCCGCCTGCGCAAGAAGGCCGCCCCTTTTCAAAGGGGCGGCCTTCGTTGTTTCGGGTCTTGCGGAAGCCGGCGCGTTGACCACGGGTGCGCCACGCCGGCGTGTCCGATTTTACTTGTGGGCCTTGTACCCCATTGGCAGCTTCTTGAAGCGTCCGCCATAGAGGATCGGATCACCCTTGTACCCCAGGGATTTGAAGTCGATATAATCGGTCGAGCCGATGAGGTGGCTTACATCCCGGCCCTGGGAGGCCATGTAGCTGAAGTCGGTTCCTTTGTGGGCGATGGTTTTGAAATCCACATTTCGGCTGTCCTGGTGGCAGCGGTCGCAGGTGCGTTCACCTTTGAGGCTGTCATGGCACTGCACGCACGAGAGCGCCATGGGGGCCGGCATCACCTCGTGCTGTACGCCCCAGAACATGCGGGTCGTGATCCATTTGACCTTGCCGCTGTAGGGCATGTTGGCCGCTTTCATGCCATCGGTGAAGGCTTTCTGCCAGTCGAGATTCTTCCAGTAGGCCGTCGTGTCGTCCTTGTCGCGGGGAAACAGATGGGGCACGAGCAGGTACTTGTGCTCCTGGTCCACGGGTTGAACACCGGCCATGATCTTGAACGGCGAGATTTTGGAGTTGGGGTCGTTGATGGAGCCCACCGGTTCGGCGATGTTGACCCCGTCCGGCGCGTCGATGTCCATGCGGTCGCCCAGCAGCACGCGCTTCATGAAGCCGCCATACCATCGGTAGACCGGTTTGGCCGACTCTTTCCAGACGAAATCGCCCTTCATCCAGTTGTAGTCTTCCATGCCGTACTTGTCTTTTTGGGGTTTGCGCGTCTTGTCGCCGGCCGTAGACCAGTCCCACCATGTCTTGGTGGGCTTGCATTTGGCATAGACCGGGGCATGGCAGGTGGTACAGGCGATGTTGTCCGAGTGTTTGTTCAGATGGTGATCGAGCAGTTTGCCACCATAGTGCGGCCTGTTGGTGTGGCAGTTTTCGCATTCCCGGCTGCCTTCCACCACGGGTACCGAGCTGCTGCGGCCGGCGATTTTGTGGTTGCGGGTGCGGTGGCACTCCGCGCATTGAAAGTCGTAGCCGCCCATGTGGATGTCGCAGTTACGCTCGGGGTGCAGCAGTTGGCGCGAAAGGTCGGCGTGTTTGACCGCTTCGCCGCCGCCGCCGTTGAAGTGACAGTCCCCACAGGTCTTGCGGGTGGTGTGGCCGACGCTCTTGGCCACCTTGACGAGATCTACGCTGGGATCGGGCATGCCGGCCCCGGTGGGAATTTTTTTATAGGTGCCGGTGGTGTCGTGACACACCAGGCAATCGATTTTGGTCATGTCCGTGAAATCGAAGGTCGCGTCTTTCCAACCGTATCCTGCGTGGCAGCTTGTGCAACGAGCCTCGTTGCTGATGATGCTCACTCAGAAATTGTTCACGGCGGTTGTCGCTTTGCCGTGATGGACCGCCTTGCGATGGTCGAGCGTATATGGAGAAGGGCCCTTCCAGAGCCAGTGGGCCGTGGAGAGCATGTCCTGGCCCGCGGCCTTGTGGCAGCGCAGGCACTCGGACGTGACCTGGGAGGGTTCCGGGTTGTCGGGCAGCTGCACCAGGTCCTTGTGATCCGGTACGTTTTTCTGATGGCAGCCGATGCATCCGACCGGCCCTTTCTCCATCTCCTCGTGGCATGCCATGCACTGCTGGTGATAGGCGGCTTTCAGGCCGATGCACTCGGGATGATCCGTCCGGAACGCCTCCTGGTGGCAGGCCGAGCAGCGCACGGTTTCCGACGCGCTCTCATCGGCCGGCCGGAAGTGGTGGCACAATGCGCAGTCCTGGGTAATGGCGGCATGCTTGCTGTGCATGAAGCGCACCGGACCGTAGCGGTCTTCGGTGCGCTTGATGATCGGGCTGTCGAGCAGCAGGTAGCTGTGGGCCTGGTCCTTGACGCCATACCCCTCGTCGCGGAGTCGTTGCTGGCGGCAGAGCTTGCACTCGTCGCGCACCTCGGCGACAAACGGGACCACCTCCTGGGCGCGTTTTTGGGCTTCGACCTGGTCGGGGGCGAACCATGCCGCAGATTCGGGCGCCTTTGCGGTTTCGGTCTCGGGCGGCGCGGCGGCGGCCATTGCCCGGGCAGGGAGCTGAATCCCGATGCCGACCATAAAGGCCGCCAACACAAGCCCCAGGGGAACCACTGATTTCAAATGCTTCATTGTCAACCTCCGGCGGAGCCGGTTGCAGGCAGGAACCTTTGGGATCATGCGGCCACCTCCTTTTCCGGTTTGTTGAGAACCGGCAGATGTGTGACGAGAAAGCGATAGATCAGCATCAACCCGGCGATCAGGCCCGCGGTGATGGCGACTTCGCCGATGGACGGAAAGTAATGGGCTTCGCTGACCGGCGGGCGGTACCCCACCACAAAGACATTCACGCGATTGAGCAGCACGCCGCCCACGATCATGGTGCAGGCGATAAAGAGCCAGCGGCGCGATTGACGCACCTTGGGCGAGAGCAGCATCAGCCAGGGCACCAGCACGCCGATGATCATTTCGATGAGAAACGCATTGGTCTGGGCCTTGCCGTCCAGCAGGTAGACGTAGGTTTTTCGAATGACCATGTCGCCCACCTTCAGGGCCAGATAGATGCCCAGCAGAAAGACGGTGAAGCGGGTCAACGGCGTCAATATCTTCATCTCGGAATCGAGTTTCAGGCTGGTGGTGGCCAATGTGGCCTCGAACACCACCATGGGGTAACCCACTGCGATGGCCGAGGTGAGGAAGAGCAACGGCAGGATCGGGGTGTACCACAGCGGGTGGAGTTTTGTGGGCGCGATGAGCATGAGCGCCCCCAGACTCGACTGGTGCATGCACGACAGCACCACGCCGGCGATGATGAACACCCACATGATCTTGGAAAGCACCTTGTCCGCCAGGGTCAGCAAACCGTCGATCGCCCGGTTCAGCGCATCCGGGGCGCCGGGCAACCGCACCCGTCCCTTGAACCGATCGATCACCATGGGTAGGAATTCGATGTAGAGCACGTTCAGGTAGAACATCACGCACATGGCCACTTCGAAGAGGACCGAGTTGAAGTTCCAGTAGATCATGGGCTTCCAGATGGCCCAGGAGCGGCCGATGTCCACCAGCAGCCCCAATACCACGAAGGTGTATCCGAGCATGGCGGTGAGCAGGGCGGGCCGGACCACCGGTTCGTAGTAATGTTTGCCGAGAATGTGGGCTAGAAAGGCGGTGGTGAAACCGCCGGCGGCCAGGGCGACCCCCGAGGCCACATCCACGCCGATCCAGAGCCCCCAGGGACGGGCCGTGCTCAGGTTGGAGACGTAGCCGATGCCGCCGATATAACGGGCGATGATGGCGACCAGGCCGGCGGCCGCCACGAAGGCCAGGGCGACCACGCCCGGGGTCCAGAATCTGCTGTTGGTGGGCGCCGCATGATGATGGCTCATGAATTCCCTCCTTCGTGGTCTTCCTGGCGTTCGCCCTTGCCGCGGAAGGCCCACATGATGCCGCTGAGCATGCCGAACAGAACGATGGGCGACCAGAGATAGCTGTAAAGCGAGTGTTGAATGGTTTCGGCCAGGCGGGGCATGGGATGGTCGGGCAGGGTTACGAAACCCAGCTTTTCGAAGGGTTGGGCCGACAGGTACATCCAGGAGGTGCCGCCCGCTTCCCGTTCGCCGTAAAGATGATCGACGTAGCGGCCCGGGTTCTCTTTGATGCGATCCTTGGCCACCTTGAGCAGGGTGTCGCGCCGGCCGAAGGTGATCGCCTCCACCGGACAGACCTCGGCGCAACCGGGCAGCTTGCCCTCGTTGGCCACGCGTTCGTAGCAGAAGGTGCATTTCATCACCTTCGGGGTGATGGGGTCGTGGTATTCGTAGGCCGGGATTTCGAACGGGCAGGCCACCATGCAATAGCGGCAGCCGATACATTTGGTCACGTCGTAGTTGACCGCCCCGTTCTCCTGCTTGGACAGGGCGCCCACGATGCAGGCCGACGCACAGGCCGGGTCCTGGCAGTGCATGCACTGCAGCTTGACAAACGTGGGAATAAGCTGGTCGCGTTCGTCGATCATGCCCGAGTAGTACCGGTTGACCACGGTAAACGTCTTCTCGTCCGGCCGCCGCTTCCGGTCCAGCACGGTCAGGTCTTCGAACGAACGATCGGGCGGCGGCAGTTTGTTGACCTCGTTGCATGCCTGTTCGCACTTGCGGCAGCCGATGCAGCGGGTCAGATCCACCAGGCAGCCGTAAGCCTCAGAAGGCGCCTGGGATTGCCAGGCCCGGGCCGGTGTTTGGGCGGTCGCGGTGGCGGCGCCGGCAACGGAAAGGATTTTGAAAAAATTGCGTCGGCTGATGCCCATCTCTTCTCCTTTTTTCCAGAAACGGCACTGCTCGATAATTGCGGCGCTGCTATGCGGGCCGTTTGGTGATGCTCAAACAGATGCATTCATCGACGAAGCGGACGTCGAACGCGAAGCCGGGCATCGCGTTGAGCAGCAGTACCAGGTTGTCCTTGATGAACGGGTCCTTGAGCGTGACGTCGAGGTGCGTACCGATCGGCATCTGCTCCAATTGCTGATTGCATTTCAAGATGCTAATCGGCCAGGGAACATCGACAAGGCTTAACTGGATGGTTTCTCCATTGCCCTCATGACCGCTCGGTTCGTTCACGCAGGCCGTCCGTTCATACATCCCGTTCATCCAAACACACTCGTGGTGAAACGGTTAAAAGATCGTCTTGGGTGCTATCTCAAAATGCATGCCAGGCCATGCGAATTGTGTAGATTTTTATCTGTCTGTAATCATGAAGGGAATTGGCTGATAAACGGGTTTGCGTTTTGAGTGTTTAAATGGTAGTCTAACATTTGTTTAAATTCACAACATGTGTTTAAGCATTCAAATTATCATCTTCTTATCGGAATGGCGGAGATGAAAGACATCGAGATCAACCGATACTGGGGCAGGGTGATCGATACCCTCAACGATGCCCTCCTGATTATCAGCAAAGAGGGCCGGATTCTGGCGGCCAACCGCTCTTTCGAAGAGATGACCGGCTATACGGCCCGGGAGATTACCGGCCAGTCGTGTCGCCTGCTCAAGTGCGACGCCTGCGAGAAGGCCATCAAAGACGACGGTCAGGGCTGGTGCACCCTGTTCGAGCAACCCCGTTCCGATATTCGCAAGTGCCGCTGTGAAATCGTCAAAAAGGACGGCACGGCCATGCCGGTGCTGAAGAATGCCTCGGTGCTCTATGACGAAGATGGCTCGATAATGGGGGCGGTGGAGACGTTGACGGATATCAGCGAACTCGATCGCCTGGACAAGCGCGTGGCCTTCTTATCCCGCCAGCTCGACGAGACCGACGGGTACTGCGGCATCATCGGTCGCTCGCCCCAAATGCAAAAGGTCTTCGGCATCATCGAAAAAGCGGCCCGCAGCGATGCCCCGGTGATCATTCTGGGGGAATCGGGCACCGGCAAGGAGCTGGTGGCGCGGGCGATCCACGACCGCGGATTCCGCTCCCAAGGGGCTTACGTACAGGTCAACTGTGCGGCCCTGAACGCCTCCTTACTGGAGAGCGAACTCTTCGGCCATGTCAAAGGGTCGTTCACAGGCGCCTTTCGCGACCGCAAGGGACGCTTCGAAAGTGCCGACGGAGGAGACCTCTTTCTGGACGAGATCGGGGATATCCCCCTCTCCGTCCAGATCAAATTGCTGCGCGCTTTGGAAACCAAGCAGTTCGAGCGGGTGGGAGACGATCGCCCGGTGGCGGTCGATGTCCGCATCATCACGGCCACCAATAAAGATTTACACGCCCTCATTGCCCAGGGCGCCTTTCGGCAGGATCTCTATTTTCGCATCAACGTCATCCCCATCCATCTGCCGCCGCTGCGGGAGAGAAGAGAAGATATTCCGTTGTTGGTGGAGACCTTTATGCAGCGGTTGAAATCCAAGACCGGAAAACCCATCAGCGGTATCCGTAAAGAAGCCATGGACAGCCTGATGCGCTACGCGTTCCCCGGCAATGTGCGGGAACTGAAAAGCGTCCTGCAATATGCGTTTACCCTTGCCGAAAAGGGGCCTCTCGAAATCTCGCACCTTCCGCCGCAGATGTTCGCCGCCGATGCACCGGCCGTGGGCGCACCTCTTCCCGGCAGCCATCGGGAACTGAGGGAGCGGCAGGAATTGATCGATGCCCTGCAGGCCACCGGCGGAAATCAGACCCGGGCCGCACAGCTTTTGGGCATCAACCGCGTGACGGTGTGGAACCGCATGCGCAAATATGGGCTCGACCTGAAAAGGGAGTTGACCGCCACTCCCGCCGGGCCCACCTGATGGCCTGGTGCGGGCCTGTCACCGACATCGGGGGAGGCCACCATTCGTGTATGGGCACCGAACAGCAGCTTATGGCGGAGATGCTTGATCTTGAACATGGCGATTTTCCCTGCTGGACAATCCTTCCAGGAAGGCCAGTACATTTTTTCCCAGCACATCGTCATTGTAGCCCCCTTCCAGAAGCCCGTAGCAGCCGCCTTTGTTCCGTTCGGCCGCCGCGCGGACCCACTCCCCCATGGTGCGGTAATCGGCCGTGGTGAGCAGTCCGCCCCAGTCCTGGACATGGTTGTCGAACCCGGCGGAGACGGCGATGACATCGGCCGCCGTGGCATCCAGGGTGCGTCGCACCTGATCTAGATAAGTCAATCGATGGTGGGATTCGGGGTTGAGAATGTCGACCCAGGTTTGGTCTCCGAGGATGTTGGCGGTGCCGTCGCCGTAGTGCAGGTCGAAATCCAGGATCAATGCGGAGCCGATGCGGCCCGAGGCGCGCAGGTGAAAGAGCGAGACGGCCATGTTGTTGAAAAAGCAAAATCCCCAGCAGCTGTCGGCCGAGGCGTGATGTCCCGGCGGCCGGATCAAGGCGAAACTCGGTTCCTGCATGCCGGCACGTGCGGCCTGGATCGCCCCTCCGGCCGCCAGGGCGGCGATATCGTACAATCCCCGGCCGCGAATATCGGCGATGTGGCTTGCAGGGTGTGCGGCGCGCAGGTCCTCTTCGGTGGCCGGCTCGCATGTTCGAATGTCCACATACGGCGCGACGGTCTCGATGATCGCTTCCATTCGGCCGGCCGAGGCTGCGGGATCGCTGGTGTAAACCCGGTAGAAGTCGTTATGAAAATAGACGTTCATCATCGTGTGCCGGCCCTGGCGTTCACTTGGACGCATGGCATGTTTTAAACCCGATGCTAACGTATTTGTTGTCAACCATCAAGGTTTGAGGGCACCGTAAAGAGTCCGGCCGGTTTCCCACCGATGCCATATTTTTTCATACGCTTCCAGATGGTGACGCGGCTGACGCCCAGCAAACGGGCCGCCTCGGACTGGTTGCCACCGGTTTTGCGCAGGACGGTGAGCAGCGCCTCGCGCCCCTCCATGCATGCCGAATCCTGTGCACAGTTTCCGGGTATCGAGGTATGGCCGTGGAGGATCTTGGGTGGCAAATGGTTCAAACCAATCCCGCCGCTCTGACACAGAACGAATGCGTATTCGATGGCGTTCCGAAGTTCGCGGACGTTCCCGGGCCATTCATAGATCGAAAGTTGTTCCAGGGCCTCGGGCGTCAGACCGAGAATCCGTTTGCCGCTGCTGATCGCATTGCGCCGGATGAAACTCTGTGCGATCAGCGGGATGTCTTCGCGTCTATCCGCCAGGGACGGGCATTTCAACGGAAAGACATTGATTCGGAAGAAAAGGTCCTCCCGGAACAAGCCTTCGTCAATGAGTGCCTCGAGATTTTTATGGGTGGCGGTGACGATGCGCACGTCGACGTCCACGGGGCGGTTGTCACCCACCCGTTCGATTCGTTTGTCTTCCAGGACCCGCAGTAGTTTGATCTGGATCGACGGCGGGATGTCGCCGATCTCATCGAGAAACAGGGTGCCGCCGTGGGCCGCTTCGAACCGTCCCACGCGAGCCCGTTCCGCTCCTGTATAGGCGCCCTTCACGTGGCCGAAGAGCTCGCTCTCCAGTAGATTTTCATTCAACGCCGCGCAGTTGACCTTGATATAGGGTTTTTCTTTGCGGGCGCTGGCCTGGTGGATGGCCCGGGCCACCAACTCTTTGCCCGTCCCGCTTTCCCCCATGATCATCACCGGCGTATTGGACTGGGCGACATTCTCGATGGTTTCGAACAGGTTGAGCATGACGTCTGTCTTGCCCAGAATGCCGTGGTAGCCTTCGTCCAGGTGGAAGGTCTTTCGCAGGTTACTGATCTCCTGCTGCTGGCGCACCTTCTCGGTAATATCGGTCAGGGTTTCCACCGCACCGATCATGTCACCGTTTTCGTCACGCAATACGGTGGCGCTTTTGACGATGTGGACCGTATGGCGGTCCTTATGGGTGATCAGGCATTTTTTTGCCTTGATGGCGCCTTTGCTGAAAAGGCCACACCAATCGGCGCCGCGGCCTTTGCCGATGATCTTGCAGCCGGTGCAGTTGAGAATACGGCAGGAGCGGCCGACCAACTCGCTCGTCGTGTAGCCGGTGACACGCTCGGCCGCCGGATTGGCGGCCATGATCTGGCCTTGGGCGTCCACGACGAGAAGTCCATCCTGCAGGGTGTCCACGATGGTTTTCCAGTATTTGGCGATATCCATGTGTGCTCCAGTGTTAACCTTAACGAGTTAATATGTTAATTTGTTAAGCTAACAAATGTTAACATTAACATATTTGAGGCATATTGCAAGCATTCGATTAAAAAATAAAAATTAGAATAAACAATTACTTAAATGTAAAACGGGCCTCCTCCGACGCCTGGCACATGCGTTGCTAATTGCTTGGAGTCAGTCCTTGATCAACTGAATAATTGCAAAGGGGGGAGGGGACATGAGATTGCATTTGAGGGGGTGGACAAGGGCGGTTGTCACCATTACCGGAATTTTGTTCCTCTTGGGCATGACGCTGCCCACCGCCGGCATCGCCCAGGACGATGTCGATGCGCTGCAGAAAAAGCTGGACCAGATGACCCGTGAGATGGAAGCGGTTCGCAAAAAGATCGACGAGATGGAGAAAAAGAGTCAGGAAAAAGAAGAGGCGATCGACGAGATCGACGACCGCCTCAACAAGGCGGAGCTGCATACGGCCACCGACAAGCTCTCCTTCGGTGTCGAGCTCAGGACCCGGGGCGACAGCCTGCACTATACCGATATTCAGATGGCCCCGGCCGCATTGACAAATATGTTTTTCGCTGATTATCCAGCCGGATTCAACGGCGCCACCCTGGCCCAGGCCCAGGCCGCCATGGCCGCCATGGCCGCCGGCGGCATGATTCCTCCCACCGAGAAGTACGACGCGGACAACGACATCATCCTCACCAACAAGTTCCGCCTCAACATGTTCGCCAAAGTGAGCGACGAGCTGAGTTTCACCGGCCGCCTGGCCGCATACAAGGTGTTCGGCGACAGTACCGAGGTGAAGGTGAACCAGGGCAGCCTGGGGGATGTGACCCTGGACGGCAACACCTCCAGTCTGCCGCACGGCGACACCATCCGCCTGGAGCGCGCCTATTTCAACTACAAATTCGATCTCGGGCCCGTGCCCACCAACTTTTCGCTGGGCCGGCGCCCTTCGACGGAGGGCCCGCCGCTCGAATACCAGAACTACTCTCTTGAGGGCGGATCGCCGCTGGCCACGATCATCAACTGGCAGTTCGACGGTGCCTCCTATACCATGGGGCTTGAAGATCTCACCGGGATACCCGGAGCGGCATTCAAATTGTGTTACGGTGTGGGATTCGAAGGCGATTGGGGCAACACTTACGCCCTGAATGCCCAGCAACCCGATGTGGACGATGTGCACATGTTCGGTTTTATCGCCGACCTGTTCAACAACGGCTCTACGAGCGCCGTGCTCAACTACGCCCACGCCTGGGACATCACCGACGGCTTCACCGGTCTGAGCGTCATGCCCTTCATCGTGAGCAAGAGCGGCGATCAGTACTTTTTTACGCCCAACAGTGGAGGCTATATCAGCCGCCTGCAACCCTCCACCGAGATCGGCGACTGGGATGCGCTTTCCCTGCTGCTGCGCACCAATCTGTCCGAACGCTTCGACAAGGACATCGACCTGTTCCTGTCCGGATCCTGGAGCCATACCAGCCCCTCGCGGACGTCAACGAACCCCTACTATGAACTCATGGGCATGGGGCTGCTCAATTCCAATGGGGAATTGGAGTCCCGCGACGGCTATATGGTCTATTTGGGAGCCGTATTCCCCATGCCGTGGCGCGGCCGCTTCGGAGTGGAATACAATTACGGCACCAAATACTGGTTCAACTTCACCGGTGCGGAAGATTCCCTGGTAGGCAGCAAGCTGGCTGTGCGCGGTCACGTCTATGAGGCTTACTGGCACCAGCCGATTTACAAGGAATACTTCTTTGCAACCCTGGGCGGACGCTACTACGACTATGAATACAGCGGCAGCGGCAATCCTTTAGGCAAACCGGTCAAAATCGATGATCTCACTTCCCTGAACGCATTGACGCCGGTCATCGATGAAGTGTGGGATGTCTACTTATCGCTCACCTTGCGCTATTGATCACAGGGGCGCGGCGAAAATGAGAATCAAGAATGGCGCAGCGGGAGGGAAACGGTTGATAAAGGCGGCCGTGATCATCAGAGACCCAGACCAACAGTACGAAGGGCTGCGCACCTGCATCGGGTTGCTTCTGGAAAACATCGAGGTTCAGATGTTTGTCCTGCACCATGAAATCGTCGCAATGGACGATGCCTATCGGGACAATATGGCATTCGTCGACGAAATGAAGGGCGAGCGCTATTCGAACCATTCAGGCAATGTGGAAGATTATGGATTCCGGCATGTCACGCTGAGCGAATTGGCAAGGAAAATCAATACCGCCGACGTGATTATCCCGTTTTGAGAAAGCGCCGGTCTGGAGATTGATTCATGAGGATATTGCACCTGCTCAGGTCCGAGCCGGACGGCACCGTGGAGAAAATCACCGATGTCATGTCGGAGGACAATACGACCACGGTGGTGTCGCTCTACGAAGAAGCGGTCGACTGGTCGGCGCTGGTCGATCAGATTTTCGAAAACGACCGGGTGATTTGCTGGTGGTAGGTATCCGCCGATGGGAGGTTTGACATGGCAGATCATCTGGGGATTCTCGTCAGCTCGGATCGTCATCTGGACTATGTGGTCCATATGACCAGGGCCGCCCATGCCAAGGGCAAGCAGATCAGCCTCTTTTTTACGGGCAGGGGAGTGCTGCTGACGTTGGCCCCCCAGTTCGGCGAGTTGGTCGCCAAAGCCAGGCTGGCCGTTTGTGACATCAGCTTCAGAGAATACGGTTTGCCGGACCGAATGGCTGAGATTCCCGGCGTGGAGCGAGTGGAATTCACAACACAGGCCAGACATGCGCAGATCCTTTCGGAATCCGATCGTTACCTGGTGTTCTGAAATGAAAGAAAAAGATCGTTCAACCATACCTGATTCAAAGGAAATAGAAGGAGGAACCATGTTCAAGAAGTCCATTATCACAATTGTCGCTTTCACTTTTCTTTTCGCAACCGCGGGCATCACCCTGGCTCTGGAGAAGGGCAACGACCGCAAAGGCAAGTATACCTATCGCAAAGTCTATAAAGCCTGCATGGAGCGAGGCGAGGTGGATTCAGACAAACCGCCCATCAGCCCCGATGCCAAAACCCAGGCCCAATGGACCCGAACCTTCGACAAAAAAGATTTCGCGGAATTCGGCTGCAAGCAGGAGTGGGACAGTCTGTCCGAAGAGGACTTGATGGACATATACGCCTATCTGCATAACCATGCGGCCGATTCACCCACTCCGGCCAAGTGCAAATAGCGGGTGGTGACGTCGGGATAACGGGCGGCATGAGTCGAGTGCTGCGTGCCGCCTTATTTTCACTCGTTTTTCTCATATCATGGAGGTCTTGAATGAAGGCGAACCGTATTTTTTCGATGCTGCTTATCGTTGCGCTTGCGGGCGCTCTTTTATCCGGCTGCGCCGGCCATCAGGCCGCAGCCCCGGCCGAGTCCGCTTTTAAACCTTTCCACGACGTTGTGGACATGGCCTTTGTCGAGCAGCATGTCACCATTCCCATGGCCGAGAACGTGATGCTCATCGACTCGCGTCCCTACAAGCCGAAATATATCGAAGGCCACATTCCCATGGCGGTAAGCATTCCCGACAGCCAGTTCGCCAAGATGACCGACAAGCTGCCGGCCGACAAGAATGCCCTTCTTATTTTCTACTGCGGCGGTTTGAAGTGCGCCCTGAGCCACAAGAGCGCTGCCAAGGCCGAGGCCTTGGGCTATAAAAACGTGAAGGTGTTTGCAGAGGGCTACCCTAAGTGGATGTCGGTCAAGTCGCACTACCCTTCGGTATCGGCCGAATGGGTCAAGAGCCAGATGGACAAAGGAACCGATATGGTGCTCGTGGACTCGCGCCCCAAACGGAAACAATATGACCAGGGGCATATTCCCTCGGCCATCAGCATTCCCGACATGCAGTTCGATGAGCATAAAGGGCAGCTCCCGCCGGACAAGAATAAACTGCTCGTGTTCTACTGCGGCGGCCTGCACTGCACACTGAGCCACAAGAGCGCGGCCAAGGCTATCACCATGGGCTATACCAACGTGAAGGTGTTCGCCGAGGGGTATCCGGCCTGGGTGGCATACGCCGGTAAGCCCGCAGCAACGGCCAAGACCACCGCGGTGAAAGCCGGTCAGGAGGAGGGCAGCATCGACCACGACGAGTTCCGCCGGATCCTTGCCGAGGCGCCCGAATCGATCCTGCTGGTGGATGTCCGCGATGCGGAAGAGTACAAGCGGGGCACATTGAAGTCGGCCATCAACATTCCCGTGGATGAACTGGAAGGTAAAATCAAGACCCTGCCGAGCGATAAACCGGTCGTCTTCATCTGCGGCACCGGCGCCCGCAGCGGTGAATCTTTCTACATGGTTCAAGACTTGCGTCCGGAGCTCAAAAACGTATATTATCTGGATGGCGAATTGACCATCGGCAAGGATGGCAGCTACACCATCAAAAAGCCGCAATAGGTGCCTATCTCCATGTCAACCCACAAAAGGGGGAAACCATGAAGCCAAGTCTGAGGAGCCTTGCCGTTGTGCCCGCAACACTGCTCCTTTTCATGATCATCGTGCTTTGCTTGCCTCCGGCCTACGCTGCAACCGAACCGGCCCAGGACCAGGCGCCGGGCCGGACCATGGCGCAGCAGGCCACCAAAGAGAAGAATCTCTGGATTACGGTCGACCATTCCCGCATCGAGGCGCTTCAAAAGGACTTCCGTTCGGGACTGGAAGTGACTCAGGCGTGCCTCTCCTGCCATACAGAGGCCGCCGACCAGATCCACAAGACCATCCACTGGACCTGGCAAGCCTACCAGACCGAGGATGGCAGCGTCCACGGCAAAGGCGGCGACTCGATTAACAACTTCTGCATCTCGGCCAACAAGATGCAGGACAAAGGATGCCTGAGCTGCCATCCGGGCTGGGGTAATGAAACCAAAACCATCAACTGCCTGAACTGCCACAGCAACAAGACGATGAATTGGGTCGAGGCGTTCGAGGACCTCTCCGCTTTCGCCGATTCCGACGATCCTGGGGAAAAGGAGATTGCCGATGAACTGCGCACCAATCTTCTGGCGTCGGTTCAGGCCGTGGTCCGGCCCCAGCGCCAGAACTGCGGCGAGTGCCATTTCAAAGGCGGGGGCGGCGACGGCGTAAAACACGGAGACCTGGACACCTCCTTGACCAATCCCAACAAAGCCCTCGATGTCCACATGGCGGTGGAAGGCCGCAATTTCGAGTGCACGCGCTGCCACACCACCATTCTGCACAACATCGCCGGCCGGGTTTACACCAAGCCGGCGGCAACGGATCGCAAGAGCCTGATCGACGATGACCTGGCGCCTAAGATTACCTGCGAATCGTGCCATACCAGCAAGCCGCATGCGGCCGACTCCAAAGCCAACGATCATACGGACAAGGTGGCCTGCCAGAGCTGTCACATCCCCAAGTTCGCCCGGGTGAATCCCACCAAGATGTCCTGGGACTGGTCCCAGGCCGGCAAGACCAAGGATGGCAAGCCTTACAAGACCCAGGACGAATTCGGCAAGGACAGCTACCTGTCGATCAAGGGGCAGATGCGCTGGGACAAGAACGTTCAGCCGGAATACTTCTGGTACAACGGCTCCATCAGCAGCGTGACGGTAAAGGACAAGATCGATCCCGGCACGGTGGTTCAGGTGAGCCACCCGGTTGGCTCCCGTGACGATGCCAACGCGCGCATCTTTCCCTTCAAGGTGCACGAAGGCCGGCAGCCATACGACAAAGTCCATAAGACGCTGTTGGGCCCTATGCTTTCCGGTCCTGACGGCTATTGGAAGACCCTGGACTGGCAGCACGCCATTTCGAAGGGGCAGGAGGCCCTGCAGGTTCCCTATTCCGGTGAATTCGATTTCGTGGATACCACCTATGTCTTCCCCATCACCCACATGGTGGCCCCCAAGGGGCAGGCCGTTTCGTGCGAGGAGTGCCACGTGCGCACGGACGGCCGGCTGGCCAAGCTGACCGGCTTTTACATGCCCGGCCGCGATCGCTTCTCGCCGCTGGACGCCATGGGATGGATCGTGGTGCTGGGCAGCCTGGTGGGAGTCTGTCTGCATGGACTGACCCGCATGTTCACCGGCGGCAGGAAGGAGGACAAGTAGCATGGAACGCGTCAAAAAAATCAATATGTACCTGTATACCCGTTACGAGCGCTTCTGGCACTGGCTTCAGATGCTGCTCATCGTTCTGCTGTTGGTGACCGGACTGGAGGTGCACGGCAGTTTCATGCTCCTCGGTTTTGAAAGGGCCGTGGAAATACACAACTTCGCCGGGATCACCTGGCTTATCGCCTTTTCCTTTTTCATCTTCTGGATTTTCACCACGGGTGAATGGCGTCAATACATCCCCACGACCCGCAAGATGTTCCAGGTGATTCGGTATTACAGCTACGGCATCTTCAGGGGCGAAAGCCACCCGGTACCCAAACGCAAGGAGGCCAAGCACAACCCTCTCCAGCGATTGGTCTACCTCTCCCTGGCGGCTTTTTTACTGCCCGTTCAGATGGTGTCTGGTTTGCTCTACTGGCTGTACAACGACTGGCAGGCCTGGGGACTAACCGGTCTTTCCCTGAATCCGGTGGTTCTGATCCACACTGCCGGGGCCTTCGCCATCTTTTCCTTCATCATCGTACACGTCTATATGACCACCACCGGCCACACGGTTAGCGCTCACGTGCGTGCCATGATCACCGGCTGGGAAGAGGTGGAGGAGGGTGAGGTGCAAGAGTGGGAAAAGTCCGTTAGGCGCACACCGGCTCCAAGATAGACGGCCGTCAGGCCGGCTGAAGGATAGCACCACCGATCAATTGAGAGCAACGCCCCGGAACCGTTGTGAACGGATCCGGGGTTTTTTTATCTTTTCGATCCTGCCTTCCATCTCAGGCGCCGGCTGTATTCCAACCCGAGCAGATAGGTCGTGGCCGCAGCATATCCCATGACAGTGCCCCAGGCCACCCCCAAGGTGTCGTAGGCCGCCGCCACGATCAACACATAGACGAGCAGCGATTGCAGACCGCGCGGCACGTTTTTGATGATCGTGCGCACGTGATCCGGGTGGTAGGTGAAATGGATGATCACCAGGAGAGGCAGTACCGTGCTGGGAAAGGCCGAAAAGAGTCCGGCCCACCGCGTGCCGACGACCTTTGCGATCGTGGTGATAGTCAGGATCACCAGGGCGGCGAAGGCGGCCCGGATCAAGGTCACGCGGAAGCGCAGACGATTTCTGTCGAGGATCGGCACTTCGGCGATGGCCCTGAAAGCCCACACGGCCAGGGCAATGCTCGCCGCCGCGATGAGCGCGGCCCCTCCTGCGCCGATGGGCAACCGGGTGAGAACCCAGGCTGCCCCGCCATAGGCGGCCAGGGCTGTCGAAACCGAGATGCCGATGGCGGCCGCGCGGCCTTGGTTGCGCGCCCAGCTCAGGCCCACCAGATAGCCGGCCACGAAAGCCACAGTGGCCGACAGGCCGGCGGCCGTGAAAACCGCGCTGCGGGCGGCGAAGCCGGGTCCGATCTCGATACCGATGAAAAAGAGGGTGATGGCCGCCCCCATGGGAAAGCCGGAGATGATGCCGGCCATGCGCGGCCCGGCCCGCTCGGCGATGATGCTCAGCACCACCACGAAGAGGACGGACACCGCGATCTTGATGAGAGCAAACAGGCCGAACCCGATCATGGTGCGTACAACCCGGCCTTGATCGGCAGATAGAGGGACAAAATCGGCAGCAGGGAGAGGATCAGCAGTACGATGACGTCCATGACCACGTACGGTATGGCCTCCTTGGCCACCACGTCGATGTCGCTGTGGATCAGGTTGGCCGCGGTGAACAGGTTGACGCCCACCGGCGGCGTGGCCTGGCCGATGGCCAGGGCGGCGATGAAGATCACCCCGAACCAGACCGGATCGATGCCAAAGGCCTTGAGCACCGGGATCAGGATGGGCATCAGCAGATAGGAGATGCTGATGGCGTCGAGCACCATGCCCAGGGCCAGCAGCAGCAGGTCCACCAGAACGATCATCACCACGGCGTTGGGAGACATGCTCACGATCAGTTCGGCCGTCCGGTCGATCACACCGATGACCGAGGCCGTCCAGGTGAAGATGCCGGCAAAGACCACGATGAACATGATCACCGAACTGGTGACCGCCGCACTGACCAGCATGTCGATCATGTCGCGCCAGTGGATCGAGTGGTAGATGAAGACGGCCACGAAGAGGCTGTAAAAGACGGCCACCACGGCCGCCTCGGTGGGCGTGAAGATGCCCGAGTAGATTCCGCCCAGGATGACCACCGGCGCCAGCAGGGCCCAGATCGACTTTTTCAAGGCCTGCCAAAGTTCGCCGGCACTGCCGCGGCCTTCGGTGCCGCAATAGCCTCGCCGCTTGGATATCAGGTAGGCCACCAGCACCGTACCGGCACCGGTGAGCAATCCGGGGACCACGCCGGCCATAAACAGCGCACTGACCGATACGCTGGTGATGTTGCCATAGATGATGAAGGCGATGCTGGGCGGGATGATGATCGACAGATCCGAGGCGTTGGCGATGGTGGCCCCGGCAAAGCTTTTGTCATAGCCATGCCGGATCATGGGGGCCAGCAGGATCATGCCCACCGCCGCCGTGGTGGCCGGGCCCGATCCGGAAAGCGCCCCCCAGAAGATGCAGGTCATCACCGCCACCATGGCCAGCCCGCCCGTGCTTTTGCCGACGAGCAGTTCAAAAAAGCGGGCGATGGTGGCCGCCAGACCGGCGCGGTCGAGAATCACGCCGGCCAGTACAAAAAAAGGAATGGCCAGCAGCGGAAACGAGGCGATGCCCGAAGCGAAGTTGACCCCCAGCATCTCGATACCCAGGTCGAACTGGTAGATCGTCACCACCCCGGCCACTCCCAGGGAGATGCCAATGGGCACACCCAGCACCATGAGTACGAGGAAGACCGAGCTGATCAGTGCAATTTCCATCAGGCCGCCTCCCGGTCCATTTCGGCCAACCGATTGACAGCGCCCCGGTAGATGCCCCTGAAGACGAAGATCGAGAAGAGCGGTACGCCGGCGTAATAGAGCCAGACGGGTATGCCCAGCGATGCACTGGTGGCCTTGAAAAAGGTGATCTCGTCGTAGATGGCCTGGATCATGTAGCCGCAGACCAGGATGAAGAGCAGGGCGCCCAGCAGCGCGCTGAAGACCACCAGCCGACGTCGCATTTCCCGGGGAAAGAGATTGAAGAAGGTGACCATGCCCAGGTGCGCGCCCCGTTCAAAGGCGATGCCCGTGCCCACCACCGTCATCCAGACGAAGAGGTTGATGGTGATCTCTTCGGTGGCGCCGATGGAGAAGTTGACGAAATAGCGGCTCAGCACATTGACGAAGGCGATCAGGGCCATGGCCATGAGCAGAATCGCCACGATCCAGTAGTCCAGGCGAATCGGTTCGGGCTTTTGCACGTCCGCTCCTCTCACCGGGCCATATCGGCTTTTGCCTTGGCCACCAGGTCGGCGCCGATCTCCTGGGTCCATTTTTCCAAGACCGGACGGGTGGCTTCGGCAAACGCTTTGACCTGGCCGTCGTCGAGGAAAGTGACGGTCATGCCCTTGGATTCCATGAATTGAACGGGATTGGGTACCTCCATCTCGTAGTTGAATTCCTTTTTGAGAATGCCGATCGATTTCTCTCCGTCCAGGCCGGCCCGGCAGAGAGCGATTTCAAAACGCCCCGATGCCTCGGCCGCTTCCAAAATGGCCTTCTGGATGTCGGCCGGGAAGGCC
This sequence comes from Desulfatitalea tepidiphila, assembly GCF_001293685.1. Lineage (NCBI taxonomy): Bacteria > Pseudomonadati > Thermodesulfobacteriota > Desulfobacteria > Desulfobacterales > Desulfosarcinaceae > Desulfatitalea > Desulfatitalea tepidiphila. Next base: position 206,817 of record NZ_BCAG01000003.1, read on the forward strand.
TGCCACTGCTTCTGGTTCCAGTAGATCACCAACGGGTCGACCAGGTAGTTCCACATGGTGGCATATTGATGATACTGCCAGATCTGCACAGGCACCAGCACGCCGACCGGATTCTCCTGGCCGTCGACCACCCCCTGCTGGAAGGCGGTCTGGGCATCGCCCCAGTTCATGTTCACCGGGTCGGCACCGAGCTGGCGGAAGGTTTCCATGAACAGCGGGTTGCCCACCACGCGGATCCGCAGGCCCTTGAGATCTTCGGGGGTCTGGATGGGGCGCTTGCTGTTGGTCACCTGGCGGAAACCGTTTTCCGCCCATGCCAGGGGCTGAAGCCCTTTTTGGGTCATGGCGTCGAAGACCGCCCGGCCGGACTGGCCGGCCTTCATTTTGTCCAGGTTGTCGAAGGAGTTGATGAAAAACGGCAGATGGAACACATTGGCTTCGCCGATCACCGGTGAGATGTTGATGGTCGATTCGTAGGCGCAGTCGATGACCCCCTTGGCCACCATCTGGGCGCAGTTGAGTTGGGCCCCCTTGAGCAGCGAGCTGCCGAAATAGGGTTTGATATGGATCCGGCCCCCGGTTTTCTCCTTGACCAGGTCGGCGAACTTGCTCGCGCCAATTCCCCAGTAAAAGGATGGGCCCACATTGACCTGCAGCTTGTATTCCCTTTTGAAGTCGGCGCCGCTGCCCGCCGGTGCCATGGAGAAAATGCCCGCCAGGACCACGCATGCCCATGCAAACACTTTTCGTACACCTGTCCAAGCATCTGATGATGTCATCGAAATCTCCTTTGGTTGATGGGTACGGTTAGCACATAAGAAGGATGATACGGCCTGCAATCCGGTCCCCATAGTGCTGCAGGCAAAACGGTCCGTCAAGGTGATTTTGAGGATCCACCAACACGATTGCCATGAGTTGCGGCTAAAGTTTCCCCCGATCGTGCCAATGAAGATCATCAGGTAATTCCGCCGGTGTATGGCGCCCGGGATTGGACTTGGTGGGCTATGGCGTGGACACAAACCTGTTCTGAATGCATCCTTATGTTTTGATAAGGAAAACGCTTGATAAAGGATTGAAGCATGAAAAAATTGAAGATCAATACCATTAGAAACAAGATCCTGGTGCCCATTATCGGATTGATCGTTGTCGGGATGGGACTGACTGCAGCCGTTTCCTATTTCCGATCGAGCCAGGCGCTCGAGGAGGTTCTGACACAGAATCTCAACCAGCACGCGGATTCAATCGCCACGATTCTGCAATCCTGGATCAAGGACCGCAAGCTCGATTTGACCACGTGGAGCGAGCAGCAGCTTTACGCCAGCGCGGTCAAGGACACATTCATGGGCAAGGCCGCCAGAAAATCGGCCGACATCCAGCTGGCGAAACTGAAGGAGCAATACGGCTACTACGAGGACATCAACCTGGCCGACACCGCCGGCAACATCGTGGCCTCTTCGAACACGGAACTTCCAGGCAAATTCAAGGTCGATGACCGGGATTACTTTCAGGCGGCCATGAAGGGCACGTTGGGGATCGGCGAGGTGACCCGCAGCCGCCAGACCGGACAACCGGTTTTTGCATTGGCGGCACCGATCGAGGAGAAGGGGGCCGTCATCGGTGTGGTGTTCAGCGTCGTGGACGTGTCGGCCTTCAACAAGGCCTTCGTGGATACGATCAAGGTCGGTCAAAGCGGGTACGCCTTTATGTACAAGCAGGACGGTGTCGTCATTGCCCACCCCGAAAAGGCCAATATCCTCAAACTCGATTTGAACGATTTCGATTTCGGCAAAAAAATGCTGGCCGGCAAATCGGGTATGCTCGAGTACACATTCGAGGGCGTCACCAAGCGAACCGCGTATAAACCCATCGAGGGGTTGGGGTGGACCGTCGTCGTGGGTGTGCCCACCGATGAGTTCATGGCCGCTGCATACGAATTGGGCCGTTTGAATCTCATCATCACCGGGGTGGTCCTCCTGGTGGCCACGATTTTGATTTTCATGGTGGTCAACACGATTGCCGTAAAACTCAACCAGGTCGTCCATGGGTTGCAGGACGCGGCCGAAGGGGAGGGTGATCTGACCAAGAGGCTGGCGGTCAAGAGCCATGATGAGGTGGGCGAGTTGGCCCGCTGGTTCAATGCCTTCGTTGAAAAGATTCAGGGCATCGTCCGCGAAATGGCCCAGCACGCCGCACGAATCAATGACGCGTCCGGCAGTCTGGCCGGTATTTCCGAGCAGATGAATGCCGGCGCCGAGCAGACTTCCGCCAAGGCCACCACAGTGGCCGCCGCCAGCGAGGAGATGAGCGCCAACATCACATCGGTCGCCGCCGCCATGGAGCAGGCCGCCAGCAACATCAATGTGGTGGCGGCCGCCACGGAAGAGATGACGGCCACCATTCGGGAGATCGGTCAGAGCACCGAAAAGGCCCGCAATATAACGGAAGAGGCGGTCGGACAGACGGCCAAGGCTTCGGAACAGGTCGGCGAGTTGGGCAGCGCCGCCCAGGAGATCGGCAAGGTGGTCGAGGCCATCACCGACATCTCCGAGCAGGTCAATCTGCTGGCCCTCAATGCCACCATCGAAGCCGCCCGGGCCGGTGAGGCCGGCAAGGGGTTTGCCGTCGTGGCCAATGAGATCAAGGAACTGGCCCGCCAGACATCGGAGGCGACGCTGGCGATCAAACAGCGTGTGGAGAGCATTCAGCGTTCAACCGGAGGCACCGTTGCCGAGATTGAAAACATCACCCGGGTAGTCAAAAGCGTCAACGAAGTGGTCACCACCATCGCCAGCGCCGTGGAGGAGCAGTCCACCACCACGGGTGAGATCGCCGGCAACATCGCCCAGGCCTCCCAGGGCATCGGTGAAGTCAGCGAAAACATCGCCCAGAGTTCGTCGGTGGCCTCGGATATCGCCGGAGATATCGCCGAGGTGACCCAGGCGGCCGGAGAGATGTCCAACAGCAGCTCTCAGGTCAATTTGAGTTCCGGCGAGTTGGCCAAGTTGGCCGAAGAGCTCAATGCCCTGGTGAACCGTTTCAAGGTGTGATGGCGCGATATTACCGCGACGAACAGCCCTTCACCCCCGATAGAGGTTGACAAGTGCGCAACACAGACCATTTATTATTGAATTATCAATTTGGAGGAACGTTAATCGCATGTCGTAGACCGGCAAAAGGACGGTGAAGGCCCTTTCGGGTTCCACGGGGAGGTCATCATGTTCCAGGAAAATGAACTGCTCATGCTCCTGCTGGGGGTGGGGGCGTTGGTTCTTGTGCACGGCAACTATGCCAAGCTGAAAAGATACGAGGCCGCTTATCTTTTTATCTGGGCCTTTGCCTTCATGCTGATCGGATGGCTGCTGACCATTTTCGAAGGGTTTTTCATATATTCGATCTTTAACTTTTTCGAACACCTCAGCTACCTGGCCGGCACCATCTTTCTCGCCTGTTGGATCTGGTGCATCACCCGTCCTCGGGAAGAGGGACGATCCCCATGATCGCCTTCCTCGATGCCATTGCCTGCCTGGCCTCCTCCGCTGCCCTGCTTTTTTTCTTCATCGGTTTCAAACGCCTGCCTCTGACCAAGGATTCCCGCTATCTGCTGGCCGGTTTTCTTATTTTATTGACCGCATACCATTTCAGCCTGTTCATGGAATGGCGGCATGCGGGAACCGGCAACCGCTTCGACCGCATCGAAAATTTTATCGGCACCTTGACGCCCATCGCCTGGTTTCTGATGATCTACTGCCTGGTCAAGGAGGTGACCACCCGCGAGCTGCACGAAAGCGAACAGAAGCTGCGGGCTTTTCTCGATCACCACTTCGAGTTCTCCGGCATTATTGACCCCGAGGGCCGTCTCGTTCTGGCAAACAAAACAGCTCTGGACTTTATCGAAGCGCGGCTCGAGGACGTGGTCGGCACGCTGTTATGGGAGACGCCCTGGGCGCAGGGCAATGAGGCATTTCAAGCCGAATTGAAAAGCTGTTTTCAAAAGGCCGCACAGGGGCAGTTCGCCCGTTTCGACGCCCAAATTCTCAATTACCGGAAAAAGCAGAGCCACATCGATGTCTCGATCAATCCCTTCCTGGACGCCTCGGGTAAGCTGCAGTGGCTGGTGGTCGAGGCGCGCGATATCACCCGGCTTCGCAAGGCCCAGGCCCTGGCCGAGGAGACGCTCCATCTCTCCAAAACCATTTTGTTCAAAGTGGACCTCGCATCGCGCCGGTTCGAATATGTCAGCCCGTATATCGAGACGGTTACCGGCTTTCCGGCCGACCGCTTCATCGAAGGCGGACCGGCATGGGTTGCAGAAAGAGTTCACCCCGATGACCTTGAAAAATTCAATTGCATCAGCCGGGACATTTTTCGCCACAAGCCGGGCGACACCTCGGACCGAAACTACCAGTTGCGGTTCATGGGCATGAACGGCAGCTACGACTGGTACCGGGCCAGGATGACCATCCGTTTCAATGTGCAGGGCCGGCCGGCGGCTGTCGTCGGGAGCATCGAATCGATCACCGAACAGAAGCATGCCGAGAAGATCCTGCGCCATTATGAGCAGATCGTCTCCCACACCGGTGACCTGCTGGCACTGGTGGATACGGATTGTGTCTATCAGGCGGTGAGCAACTCCTATCACAGCTTTTTCGGGAAATCGGCTGACCAGCTCATTGGCCGAACTATCGCCGCGGCCGTTGGCGAAGACCATTTTGCCAGGGTCACCCGACCCATGGCCGAGCGTTGCCTCGGCGGTGAGGAGGTCCACTATCAGACCTGGATCACCCTGCGGGGTGGCGAGCAGCGCTGTCTGGACGTCAACTATTTCCCTTATATCGATCCTGAAAAACAGGCTATCGCCGGTTTTGTGGTCAGTGCCAGGGACGTCACCGTCAATCAGCGCCTCGAGGAGCAGCTGCGCCAAGCGCACAAGATGGAGGCCATCGGCACTCTGGCCGGTGGTATCGCCCATGATTTCAACAATATTCTTTCAGCCATCATGGGCTACTCGGAATTGGGACTCTCGCCGCACGAAACAGTTGACGCCCTGCGGGCCTACATGGGCAAAATCCAACAGGCCGGGCGGCGCGCCGGCGACCTGGTCCGCCAGATTCTGACCTTCAGCCGCCAGTCCAGCCAGGAGGTCGATGTTCTGCATCTCAAGCCCCTGATCAAAGAGGCGTTGAAATTCATCCGTGCCTCGCTGCCGGCGACCATCGCCATTCGCCAGGAGCTGCTCTCCGACGGCCGGGTGCTGGCCGATCCCACCCAGATTCATCAGATCGTCATGAACCTGGCCGCCAATGCCGGCTATGCCATGAGGGAGAAAGGCGGGATCCTGACGGTCAGGGTCGAGGATTCCCAGGTGGACGAGGCCTTTGCCGCCCATCATGTGGATCTTTCGGCCGGCGCTTACGTGCGGTTGCGGATATCGGACACCGGAACCGGCATGCCGTCCCACGTCATCGATCGCATCTTCGATCCCTTCTACACGACCAAACCCAAGGACGAAGGCACCGGACTGGGGTTGTCGGTGGTCCACGGCATCGTCAAAAACGCGAAGGGTGCCGTTGCGGTGGAGAGCTCGCCGGGCAAGGGAACCACCTTCGATATCTATCTGCCCAAAATGTCGGGTGAGTCCCAGACCCGACGCGACGAGCGTTTCGAGGAGTTGCCCGGCGGGAGCGAGCGGGTCCTCTTCGTCGATGACGAGGCGCCGCTCGTGGAGATCGGCAAAAGAACGCTCGAAAAGCTGGGCTATCGCGTGACCGGCCATTCGAGCAGCATCGCAGCATTGACCTGCTTCGAACACCGCAAAGAGGATTTCGACCTGGTGATCACCGATCTGACCATGCCCGATCTCACCGGCGACAAGTTGGCCGCGGCCATCTTGAACATCCGACCGGATATGCCGATTATCGTGGCCACGGGTTTCAGCAAGGGCATGTCCGCAGAGGAGTTGACCGCGTTGGGCATCCGAAAGGTGATTTTCAAGCCCATCGTGAGAAACGAGATCGCCGAAGCGATCCGCGAGGTTCTGGGAGGTTCTGGCTCAGGTATAGATCAACCAGCGTATCCCATAGGCGAGAAGAAGGGTCGAAAGCAGACCGCCACACCACAGGGCTGCGAACCAGAGCCATTGCCTGCGTCGACTAGTAGTGGATGTCATGGGAGCTCTTGCCCCTGAAAATATAGTAGCAATAGGCCGTATAGCCCAGTATCACCGGCAGCAGGACGACCGTGCCCACGATCAGCAGGGATTGGGATTGGGGTGCGGCAGCCGCCTGCCGGAAGGTCACCTCGAACGGCACCAGCCAGGGCCACATGCTCACGCCCAGCCCGATATAATTCATGAGAAAGACGCCCTGGACCAGGAAGAAGGGGCGGTTTTCATGGTTGCGGTGCAGATCCCGCCAGAGCAGGATAAAAAGGACCACACACGATAACGGCATGATTTGCAGGTAGAGAAAATTGGGCAGGCTGAACCATAGCGCCCGGATCTGGGGGTTCATGATCGGCATGCCGATGCTGACCAGGACCATGAAAAAGGCCACGTAACCGATCAGATAGACGGCGCAGCGGCGTGCCCAATCCTGGGTGATGTCTTCGGTTTTCATGATGAGCCAAGCGGCGCCCAGCAGGGCGTAGCCGAAGACGAGGGCCAGGCCGGTCATGACGCTGAAGGCGCTCAGCCAGGCCAGCGGTTCGCCCGAAAACGCGCGGCCCTGGACCGAGACGCCCTGTACGAAGCCGCCCAGGATGGTGCCCTGGGCAAAAGCGGCTGCCAGGGAGCCGAAATGGAAGGTATAGTCCCAGAGGCGTCGGGACGGTCCATGGGCCTTGAAGCGGAACTCAAAGGAAACGCCACGAAGAATCAAGCCAAGCAGCATGATGATCACCGGCATGTAGAACGCCGGCATCAGGATGGCGTAGGCCAACGGAAACGCCGCGAACAATCCGCCGCCGCCGAGCACCAGCCAGGTCTCGTTGCCGTCCCAGAACGGCGCCACGGACCCCATCATGCGGTCGCGGCATTTGTCCGACGGCGCGAAGGGGAAGAGAATACCAATGCCTAGGTCAAAGCCGTCCAGAAGGACATAAAGAAAGATGGCCGTGGCAATCAGACCGTACCAGACGAGGGGCAGGTCGATGAAAGTGTCGAGATTGAACATGATTTTCTCCTGATGCGGAAGGCTTGTGGTTCGGCGGAAGCGCCGCGCATGGAATCACTCCGAGGCCAGGCGGCCCACAAGGGCCGGCCTTCCCTGCTTTCGGCCATCGTCCTTTTCGCTGGTGTCCGCGTCCGGTCCCTTGCGGATCAGCCCGATGATGTAATAGACCCCCGCGCCGAAGACCAGCAGGTAGACGGCGACAAAGGCCAGCAGCGAGAGTCCGACCTGAATGCCTCCCACCGGGGAGACCGCTTCGGCCGTGCGCATCACGTTGGAGACGATATAGGGCTGACGGCCGATCTCGGTGACGAACCATCCGGCCAGCACGGCAATGAAGCCTGACGGCGTCAATGCCAAGCACCAGATTTGAAACCAGCGGGTTTCGAACAGGCGTTTTTTGAAGTGCAGCACGGCCCCAAAGAGTCCGGTGAGGATCATGAGGACCCCGATGCCTACCATGATCCGAAACGACCAGAAGACCCAGAGCACCGGGGGGCGTTCCTCCCTGGGCCACTCTTTGAGGCCCTTGACCTCTCCATCGAGGCTGTGGGTGAGAATCAGGCTGGACATCTTGGGCAGCTCAATGGCGTATCGGGTCTCTTCGGCTGCCTCGTCCGGCCAGCCGAACAGCACCAGGGGCGCGCCGCGCTGGGTATCCCACAACCCCTCCATGGCCGATACCTTCACCGGCTGGTGTTCGAGGGTATTGAGGCCGTGCATGTCCCCCACGAGCAGCTGCGTCGGTGCCACGAAAGCCGCCATCAACATGGCCATGCCGAGCATGATGCGGGCGTGTTGGACGAATTGTCTGCGCAAAAGATAGAAAGCGCCGACCCCACCGACCACGAAGGCCGTGGTCAGGTAGGCCGCAATGGTCATGTGGACGAATCGGTGGGGAAACGAGGGGTTGAAGATAATGTCGATCCAGTTGGTCGGGTAGAAAAGGCCGTCCGCTCCGATGCGGAATCCCCGGGGGGTCTGCATCCAGCTGTTGGCGGAGAGAATCCAGAAGGCGGAGATCAGCGTACCCACGGCCACGATGATCGTGGCGGCAAAGTGCATTCGGGGGCTGACCCGTTGCCATCCGAACAGCATGACGCCCAGAAAAGAGGCTTCCAGAAAGAAGGCGGTCAGCACCTCGTAACCGAGCAGCGGTCCGAGGATGTTGCCCGTCCGGTCGGAAAACACCGACCAGTTGGTGCCGAACTGGTAGGAGAGCACCACACCGGAAACCACCCCCATGCCGAAGGTGACGGCGAAGATCTTGACCCACATGCGGTAGATCTCCCGGTAGAGCGGGTTTCCGGTCTTTAGCCAGCGCCACTCCACCACCGCCAGCCAGCTGGCAAGGCCGATGGTAAAGGCGGGAAAAAGGATGTGAAACGATACCGTGAAGGCGAATTGGATGCGGGCCAACAGGGTTGGGTCGAGGTGATCGAACATCTCTTGCTCGCTGTCGTTTGTGGACAAACCATTGTGCGAGTCGGCTTGCCGTGTTGGTAAAGCCACAGGCATTCCTGCCGGCCACCTGCGGCAGGGTGCCTGCGTATAAGAAAACACGATAATGTTTACGGCCTGCCTGTCAAGGCGGGGTCGGCATAGGCGCAAACCGTCATGCAGTTGAAAATTGAACCGGATCAAGGTGATCCGGCCTATTTTCTTGAACTTTGGCGTCGCTGACCGTATAGTGCCCACGCCTTTGGATCGTCGAAGGCCTTGCTCGACCGTTCGACGATACGGCAAAAGATGACAACGACCGTATGGAAAGGAGAAGCCATGTTGGGGTTTTCTCAAAGCTTGCCCGCCATCATGTGGTTCGTGGCGGGTTTGGTGCTGATTCTCATGGAGTTTGCCGTTCCCGGCGTGATCCTGGTCTTCTTCGGTGTCGGTGCCTGGGTCGTTACCGTGTTCGTCTATTTCGATCTGTTGACGACGCTGACCTCGCAGCTTCTGGTGTTCAGCGTGGCGTCCCTGGTCTTGCTGATCGGGTTGCGAAAGTGGGTGCGGGACAAGTTTTACGGTCACATTACCGGCGCGCAGGATCTGTCCCATAACCTGGATGATTTTGTCGGTCACAAGGTGGTGGCCCTGACCGATGTGACGCCCGGGCGATCCGACGGGCGGGTCGAGTTCAAGGGCAGTGACTGGCAGGCCGTATCCGACCAGGTGATTAAAAAGGGCGAAACCGCCACCATCGTCCGAAACGATGGCTTGACGCTTATCATCGAAAAATAAATCGGGAGGAACAAACGCATGGGTTCTGGTTTGAGTTTTGGGTTGGTCGTCTCCATCGGCATCGTCATTCTCATCGTGGTCACGATTTTCAAGACCGCGCGCATCGTGCCCCAGAAATCGGCCTTCATCATCGAACGGCTGGGGAAATACTCAAGGACATTGGACGCTGGGTTTCACATCCTGTTTCCTTTTCTGGACAGTGTGGCCTACAAGCACTCCCTGAAGGAGATGGCCGTGGATGTGCCTTCCCAGATCTGCATCACCAAGGACAACATCGCCGTGGAGGTGGACGGCGTGCTCTATATGCAGGTGGTGGATCCGGTCAAGGCGAGCTATGGCATCGAAGACTTTCTCTATGCGGCCACCCAGCTGGCCCAGACCACGATGCGTTCCGAGATCGGCAAGATCGATCTGGACAAGACCTTCGAAGAACGGGTGGCCATCAACAGCGCCATCATCCAGGCCGTGGACAAGGCCTCTGATCCATGGGGGGTGAAGATCACCCGTTATGAAATCAAAAACATCAATCCGCCGCCGACCGTGACCGACGCACTGGAAAAGCAGATGCGCGCGGAACGTGCAAAGCGTGCGGCTATCGCCGAGTCCGAAGGGCAGCGGCAGGCCGTGATCAATGTGGCCGAAGGTGAAAAGCAGGAAGCGATCATGAGGTCCGAAGGCGAGAAGATGAAGCGCATCAACGAGGCCGAAGGCCGCGCCAAAGAGATCATGCTGGTGGCCCAGGCCACGGCCAAGGGGATTCAGATGATTGCCGAGGCCATCGAAACGCCGGGCGGCGACAGGGCCGTCAACCTGCGCATAGCCGAGCAGTACATCAAGGAGTTCGGCAACCTGGCCCGCACCAACAACACCATGATCATTCCCCAGAACATGAACGACATCACCGGCCTGATCGCCACGGCGACCAGCGTTATCGCAAAGACCGGCGAGGGAAACCAGCGATCGTCCGAATAGTGGCGCTATGACCTTGTGATACTCACCTTCCGGTTTCCGATACGATAGGATTTGCCGGCCGCCAGAATCTGCGCTACCAGCTGCCTGGGCACATCGACAAAGGTGGTCTGGCCGTCGATATGAATTTTGCCCAGGCTGCTGCCTGGGATATTGGCGTGCTGGGAAAGGCTGCTCACCACATGGCCGATGTTCAGGCCGTCTGCCTTGCCGCTGCTCAAGATGAGCCGCACCATGCCCTTTTCGTGGGACCGACCGGCTACCGGGCCGCTTTTGCGTGGGTCTGATGGCTTGCCCTTGAAGGGTTTTCGTTTGGTGGCATCGTCACAGACCGCCGAGATCGGCGCGATGGGTCGCTGTTTTTCTTCCGCGCGAACCAGCTTGATGGCGGCCGTTGCAATGTCAGCCAGGTCGAACCCCTGGCTGGTGAGATCGTTCACCATCTGACGCTCGCGGTTGCATCGTCCGCGCCGCAGCCACACCAGGAGTTGTTCGCCAAGGAGATGGTCCCGCCGGGACTGAATGTCCTCTTCGCTCGGCAGTTGGGCCGGGGTCATTTTCTGCTTGGTGTAACCTTCGATTTTCCGCAAGAACCATCGCTCCCGGGGGGTGATCAAGGAGATCGCCACGCCCGATTTGCCTGCCCGTCCGGTTCGGCCGATTCGGTGGACGTAAACCTCGGGATCCTGTGGCAGGTCATAGTTGAAGACATGCGAGACATCCTCGATGTCCAGTCCCCGGGCCGCCACATCCGTTGCGACCAGTACCTTCACCTGGTGGTTGCGGAAGCGTTGGAGAACCCTCTCCCGGGTTTCCTGGCTCAGTTCGCCGGTGAGCATCTCGGCGGCAAATCCCCGGCCGACCAGTTCATTGACCAGTTCGGCGGTGCTCAAGCGGGTGCGGGCAAAGACCAGGGCGCTGGTCATCGGTTCCATTTCGAACAAGCGGGTCAAGGCCGCGCAACGATCGTTTTCGTTGATCAGGTAGTAGCGCTGTTCGACCGTGGCAACGGTCAGCCGTTGGCGGTCGATCGTACAGGCATGAGGATCGTTCAGGTAGCGCTTGGCCAGACTGCGGATGGCCGGCGGCAACGTGGCTGAAAAGAGAGCGGTCTGGCGATCCTCGGGGGCGGCCTCCAGAAGGGCCTCGATATCCTTGATGAACCCCATGCTCAACATCTCGTCGGCTTCATCCAGAATGATCGTCGTGGTGCGGCTCAGGTCGAGCACCCGTTTTTCCATCAGGTCGAGCAGGCGGCCCGGTGTGCCGACCACCACCTCGATTCCTTTTTTCAGACGGTCGATTTGGGGGGGGTAAGGTTGGCCCCCATAAACGGCCAAAACCCTGGCTTGCATGTGGCGGCCCAATTGTTCCATGGCTTCGGCGACCTGCAAGGCCAGCTCACGGGTGGGGGTGACGATGAGACTCTGGACATGGCGCTGTCCCCCCGTGAGCCGCTGCAGGACGGGAAGACCGAAGGCGGCGGTTTTGCCGGACCCGGTCTGGGATTGTCCGATCACGTCGCGTCCGGCCAGCATGACCGGTATGACTGCGGATTGAATGGGCGTCGCGACAGTGTAGCCCAGATCTGAAATGGCCTGCATCAACTCCGGACGCAGGTCCAGAAGGGAAAAATCTTGATTCGACATGGTGGCTCCTGTTTGTGTTGGGATACGTCAGCCGATGCCGCCCTTTCCAGGGCCGGCATCTCTTTCTAAGTCAACAGCCGACCCGTCCCGTAACCAAGAGCCCATCTGTTGTTGCATCGCCGTCCATCGGGATGCCACTTAGCCGTTCGAAAGATATTTTTTGAACCGCCATACATACACGTTTTGATCGGCAAAGGAAACCTAAAAATAGGCTTCCGGACGCCTGCGGTCCCATATCGTAAACATAGGCGCTTTGCGAATCGGTTTCACGCCGGTGCGGCCGGCGGCCGCTCCGCTCCTCACGCAACGTCGTGCAAGTGCGGGTAAGGTGCGCTCCGGACGGCCTGGAAACTCGCATGCGCTCAAACAGTCCGGGCCGCTTTTCCTCCGCTGCACCCGACCGGCACTGACACGACATGCGAACGAGGAAGCGGATCGCCTGCCGGACGCACCTCCTGCCGTAGATGATTCTATGTCAGGATGTTGTCGCATATCAGCGAACATCTTGTCGAGCTTGTCGGGTTTAAGGGGTGGAATGTGGATTTTTAAAGAAATGGGCTTATGTTAATTTAATTTTCAATGAATTCGTAAAAGTCTCAGAAGCATCCTGTCGGACTCGATCCGGCATCCGTGCGAATCTTCCACCTGAACCCAGTGCATCCGACAAGAAAGGAGGCGTCGATGATTATCAGACAGATTCCCATGGGATATATGGATAATTTTTCTTACCTGGTCGCCTGCGAGCAGACCCGCGACGCGTGGGTCATCGATCCGGCGCCCGAGATGCAGCGCATCCTCGCCGAAGCCGAAAAGGCGTCCGTCCATATCAAGGCCATCATCAATACCCATGGACACGGGGACCATACGGCCGGCGACGCCGAACTCAAGCGCCTCACGGGAGCGCCGGTCATCATCCATTCCCTGGACAAGGATCGCTACCCCCAGGCCGATATCTTCCTGACAGACGAACACACCCTGCAGTTGGGCGAGATCACCTTCGAGGTGATCCACACGCCCGGGCACACCCCGGGCGGCATTTGCCTCTATGCCCAGGGCAACCTTTTTACCGGAGACACGCTGTTTGTCGGCGACAGCGGACGCACCGACCTGCCCGGCGGCCACCGCCCCACCCTGGGGGCCTCCATCCGCCGGCTCATGGAACTGCCCGATGATACCATCGTCTGGCCGGGACACGACTATGGTCCCACCCCATCGTCCACCATCGGCTGGGAGAAGCGCCACAATGTAAACGCGGTGGAGTACGGCTATTATGTTGCCGATTGAACGGCGATGATGGTAGGTTGATAAAGGCCCGCACTTTCCGTGTCAGACAAAATGTGCGCCGATCGGGCCATTTTCTGATCTATTCCAAGGATGCCCATATAATTGGACATAAATTGATGGATTCGTAAAAGGTCGATCGCGGACGGCGCCGTCAAGATGGGAGGTTCAATGAATTCGGCATTGAAGGACAAATACGCCATCGTGGGGATCGGGTACACGCCCCAGGGCCGCGTGCCCGGAAGAACGTCACTGAGTTTTCATCTGGAGGCGTCGGCCAATGCCATCGCCGATGCCGGCCTTCAGAAGAGCGATGTGGATGGTTTCATCTGCTATCGCCACTTTCCGGCCGCTTCTGATGAAACCGATCTGACACCGAATCGCATCGCCCAACACCTGGGGATTTCACCCGCTTACATGTACCAGGACGCCAACTGATCGCGAAGCCACATCCAGCACGCAGTTGGCGCGCTCGAATCGGGTTGGTGCAATTACGTTCTTATATCCTACGGACACAGTGCCCTCTCCAGCGACAGCATGGCGACCATGCTTACAGCCTTTTCCGGAGATGACGCCGTGTTCGGTCATTTCGGCGCCACCGGCGGCTATGCCTTGGCCGCCAGGCGGGCCATGCACGAATTCGGCACCGGTCCCGAGACCTGGAAGAAGATCGCCGTGGGCCAGCGCAGGTGGGCCAATCTCAATCCCCAGGCCCGGATGTATGCCAAGCCCATGACCGAAGCGGACTACGACAATGCCAATTGGATGGTCGAGCCGTTTCGGCTTCCCGACAATTGCCTGATCACCGACGGCGGGCGGGCCATCATCATCACATCCGTGGAGCGGGCTCGTGACCTGAAGCAGCCGCCGGCCGTCATCATGGGCATGGGGCAGCAGCATCCTTCCACGGAAGTGGCCCAGTCCACCTGGATGGCCGGGCCCACCGGGGCCAAAAAGGCGGGGGCCATGGCCTTGTCCATGGCGGGGATCTCCCTCGATGACGTGGATGCCTGCCAGATCTACGACTGCTTCAGCTATACCGTTGAAATCACCTTGCAGGATTACGGTTTTTTCGGACCCGGTGAAGGCCGGGATTGGCTCGAGGGCGGCACCATCGAACCAGGAGGCCGCATGCCGGTCAATACCTCCGGCGGCCTCTTGTCGGAGGCCTATTTCATGGGGTTGACCCCGATTTCCGAAGGCGCCATGCAGATCATGGGGCGTTGTGTGCAACGGCAGCTCGGCCCTGCCACCCACACCAAAAGACCGGAGATTATTCTGTGCAGTGACAATGGCGGCGTTCTGCAGAGCCACTCGAGCATCCTGCTGAGGAGGTTGTAGATGGCGACTTACCCTAAGCCCTTGCCTAAACTGAACGGCGACAGCAGCTCCTTCTGGGAAGGATGCCGTCAGCACGAACTCAGGTTTCAGCAGTGTGCCGCATGCGGCCACGTCCGTTGGCCGCCGGGGTTCCTATGCCCGCGGTGCCATGCCACGGAGGTCCAATGGGTCATTTCCAGGGGTGCCGGACAGGTGTATACTTTTGCCGTCTACCACACCGCCTTCCATCCGGCCTTCACGCCGGATTTGCCGTACGTGGTGGCTGTGGTCGCGATAGACGAGGGACCGCATCTGTTGACCAACGTGGTCGGCTGCCCTCCCGATGCGGTGTACTGCGAGATGCCGGTCGAGGTGGTGTGGGAGGAGGCCACTGAAACGATAACGCTGCCCAGGTTCAGGCCGTTATCGACATCTTCGAGATCGTCAGGTTCGTAATATTTCCGAGACATCGCAGCGGCGTCATGCCGCTGCAATACATCTTAACCCATACTCTTTAAAGGAGGCTTACATGAGACGTGACGATGGCGGATGGAATCCCTACCTGGCGGGAGCCCTCAGCGGAGTGGTGGGGATCTTGTCGGTGTGGCTCGCCGGCAAGTATTTCGGCGCTTCCACCTCTTTTGTGCGTACGGCAGGGCTGATCGAGCAGCTGTTCGGTCCTGAACGGGTGGCGCAGATGGATTACTTCATCAAAACCGCCCCTAAAATCGACTGGCAGTGGATGTTCGTGGTGGGCATCTTCCTGGGCGCCTTGATCTCCGCAGTCACCTCGGGTTCTTTCAGGTGGCAGGCCGTCCCCGACATGTGGGCCGACCGTTTCGGCGCCGGCAGCACGGTCAGCCGCGCCGTGGTGGCCTTCGCGGGCGGCGTGGTGGCCATGTTCGGGGCGCGCCTCGCCGATGGGTGACCCAGCGGCCACGGGTTGAGCGGTTCGCTCCAACTGGCGGTCAGTGGGTTCATCGCGTTGGTTTGCTTTTTTGTCGGGGGCATGATCATGGCCCGCATCGTTTACGGGGGAGGTTCAAAATGAAATTGTTGATCTACGGATTGGTGACCGGCCTGTTGTTCGGGTTTTTTCTGCAAAAAGGGCGGGTGCTGCGCTATGACAAGCAGCTCGGTGCCCTGCGCTTGAAGGACATGACCATCATCAAGTTCATGCTTTCCAGCGTGTGTGTCGGCATGGTGGGGATCTACCTGTTGAACGACCTGGGATTGGCCAAACTGTCGATCAAGGCCACTGTATTGGGGCCGGTGATCATCGGCGGCCTGATTTTCGGTCTCGGCTGGGGTCTGTTGGGATATTGCCCGGGAACCTCTATGGGCGCCCTCGGTGAAGGACGCTGGGACGCTGTGTGGGGCATCGTCGGCATGATCGCCGGCGCGGCCCTGTTCGCCGAGGCCTACCCCGCGCTCAAGCAGACGGTCTATACCTGGGGAGATCTGGGCAAAATCACCTTGCCCCAGGTGCTGGGGGTCAATCATTGGGTGATCATCCCGATCTTTTTGATCGGCGCCGTGTTTTTCTTCCGTTGGCTGGAGAAAAAGGGGTTGTGATCTGATGAAGACCATGGCCACCCAGCTGGCGCTGCTGCTCAGAATGGGGCAGCAGCGCAGCAACATGCGCCTGTTGATCAAGTTCATGCTGGTGTTGATCTTCTTCTTTGTGATCTACAGCGTTCTGTTCCACCTCCTCATGGTTTACGAAGGCCGGGAGTACTCATGGATTACCGGGTTTTACTGGACCCTGACAACCATGTCCACCCTGGGGTTCGGCGACATCACCTTCGGCAGCGACATCGGCCGACTGTTTTCGGTGGTGGTGCTGATCAGCGGCATCGTCTTTTTGCTGGTCATGTTGCCCTTCACATTCATTCAGTTCTTCTATGCCCCCTGGCTGGAAGAACAGAACAAGGCGCGCGCACCGCGGGCTGTTCCGGAAACCCTGTCCGGCCATGTGATCTTGACCCATTTCGACGAGGTGACCGTCAACCTGATCGATAAGTTCAATCAATATGGGGTGCCCTACGTCATCGTGACCCATGAGCTGCAGAACGCGCTCGATTTGCACGATCTTGGGTATAAGGTGGTGGTCGGCGAGCTGGATGATCCCCAGACGTATCAACGACTTCGCATCGAGCATGCCGCCCTGGTCGTGGTGATGAACGATGACGTCGTCGGCACCAACGTCATCTATACCCTGCGGGAGGCGAGCGACAGCGTCGTCACTGTGACCAATGCGGATCTCGAAGACTCGGTGGACATCCTGCGATTGGCGGGCAGTACCTATGTCTTCCAATTCACCCACATGCTGGGCAAGGCGTTGGCGAGACGTGTCCTGGGGGTGAGCATGAAGGCCAATGTGATCGGCCGATTCGATCAGTTGCTGATCGCCGAAGCCCCGGCCATGCGGACCTGGCTGCAGGGCAAGACCCTGGCCGAGAGCCGTTTGCGCCAGGCCACCGGTGTCACCGTGGTCGGCCTCTGGGAGCAGAGCCGTTTCGTGATCCCGACGCCGCAGACCCGCATCGACGAGTCCACCGTTCTGGTGCTGGCCGGGACCGAAGCGCAGCTCGATCGTTTCGACCGCTCCATTGCCTTTACGGCCGATGGGGGGCCCAATCGGGCGCCGGTCATCGTGCTGGGGGGCGGCCGGGTAGGCCAGTCGGTGGCCGCAGCACTCGGCGCGCGGGGGATCGACTTCCGGGTCGTGGAGAAGCGCTCCGGCATCGTCGCCCAGGATTCCCGTTTCATCCAGGGCAGCGCCGCCGATCGGGACACCTTGGAAAAGGCCGGTATCCGTGAAACGCCTTCGATCATCATCACCACCCACGACGATAACCTGAACATCTACCTGACTATCTACTGCCGACGATTGCGCCCTGATGTGCAGATTATCAGCCGCGCCAGCCTGGACCGCAACATCAAGACCCTGCACCGGGCCGGCGCCAATCTGGTGATGTCGTTCAGTTCCATGGTGACCACCACGATCATGAACCTGCTCGAACCCCAGCAGATGCTCATGCTCTCCGAGGGGCTCAATGTCTTTCGCGTCGGTGTGCCCCCCAAGCTGGAAAACAAGGATCTGCTTCACATCCAGGTGCGCGAGACCACCGGTTGCAGCATCGTGGCCGTGAAGAGAAAGGATGAGTTGATGATCAATCCGGACCCGACGATCGTTCTCGAGCGCGGAGATGAACTGGTGCTGATCGGTTCGGCCGAGTCGGAAAAGATGTTCGCCGAGACATATCCGGCGGGCGGATAATCGGCCCGCCAAAACACCCACCAGGAGGTGTCTACGATGGAAAAGATGAAAGTGCAGGAATTGATGGTTCCCGTGGATCGATTTCCCAAGCTATCGGACCGGGCCACCTTTTATGAGGCCCTATACGCTTTGGAACATGCACAGGAACAGTTCTTGTCGGGTAAAGCCGAGCAAAGAATTCTGCTCGTGGAAAACGAGCAAGGCAAGGTGGTCGCCAAGATGTCGCCCATCGATTTGATCCGGGGCCTGGAAACCAACTACGCCCGCGTCAACACCGAACAGACGATCAAGCACTTCGGGCTGAGCTACATCTGGAAATCGATGCAAAAAGAGTATGGCCTGTGGGAAGATCCCTTCAAGGACCTGTGCCGCAAGGCCAACGAGGTGCACATCCGGGATTTCATCCATCCGCCCCAGGAGGGGCAGATCGTGAGTCCCGATGACACCCTGGCCAAGTGTTTTCATTTGTTCGTCATGAATCGCCACGACAGCTTATTCGTGGTGCAGGGCGCTGACATCGTCGGTCTGCTGCGATTCACGGACGTCTACCACCGCATGTCGCAGACGATGAAAGCGTGTGCCTCGTGACGGGTCCGGTGCCGCCGCCTCGATGTTGACTCCGCAATCGCCGGTCGACCGGAGTGAACATCGCAATGCCCACAGGATCGATGCATGGACCTCAACTTTGACCAAAGCGTGGTGTTCGCCATTCTTGCCGGGACGCTGGTGCTTTTCGTCTGGGGGCGCTGGCGTTACGACCTGGTCGCCCTGGCGGCCCTGGTGCTGGTGTTTGTCGCCGGTCTGGTTCCGGCCGAAGAGGTTTTCCTGGGGTTTGGCCATCCGGCGGTGGTGACCGTGGCCGCGGTGCTGGTGCTCAGCCGCGGCCTGCTCAATGCCGGCGTGGTGGACGTGCTGTCGCGTCATCTGGGACGGGTGGGAACGCGCCCCGTGGCCCAGGTGGCGACGCTGACCGGGATCGTCATTTTGTGCTCCGGCTTCATGAATAACGTGGGGGCCCTGGCCTTGCTCATGCCCGTGGCCATCTGGATGTCGCGCCAGAGCGGCCGGTCGCCTTCCCTGCTGCTCATGCCACTGGCCTTCGGCTCCCTGCTGGGCGGTCTGATCACCCTGATCGGCACGCCGCCCAACATCATCATCGCCATGTATCGCGCCGAGACGGGCCTGCCGGCCTTTGGCATGTTCGACTTCGCACTGGTCGGCGCCGTGACGGCAGCGATCGGCCTGGTTTTCATCGCCCTGATCGGATGGCGGCTGACGCCTCGGCGGGATGGACAGAGCGCGCCCGAAGAGTTGTTCGAAATCGAGGATTACATCAGCGAGGTGATCGTTCCGGAGGAGGCCAGGCTGGTCGGCCAGACCATCTATCACCTCACCTCGGCCGTGGAAAAGGAGAGCGAAGCGACGGTGGTGGGCCTGATCCGGGGCGAGCGCCACATCGCGGCACCCTCCTGGTACGAGGTGATTCAGGCCGGCGATATCCTCATGGTCGAGGCCGCCCCCGAGGATTTGAAATCCCTGATCGACGAACAGGGGCTGTCCCTGGCCGAGTGCAAGGGCGACTGCAAGGCCACCCTGGGTTCGGATGATATCCGTCTCATGGAGGCCGTCATCACCTCTGATTCGCCGCTGCCCGGCAAGACGGCGGCCAGCATGCATCTGCGGGGAAATTTCGGGGTCAACCTGCTGGCCATTGCCCGCCGCGGCCGCCGACTCGAACGCCGGCTGGGACAGACCGAATTCGTGGTGGGCGATATTCTGCTGTTGCAGGGCAGCGACGAGTCCCTGCAGTCCATGCTCAAGACCTTCAAGTGCCTGCCGTTGGCCGAACGGGGTCTGCGCATCGGCCAACCCCGGAAGGTCGCGCTCGCCCTGGCCATCTTCGTCGCCGCCATGGTCCTTTCGGCCCTCAACGTGCTGCCGGTTCAAATCGCCTTCACCGCCGCGGCGGTACTGATGATCGTGGTGGATCTCGTGCCCCTGGGCGACATCTACGAAAGCATCGACTGGCCGGTCATCGTGCTGCTGGGCGCCATGTTTCCCCTGGGCCATGCCCTGGAGAGCACCGGAGGGGCCCAACTCATCGCCGAACAACTGCTCCTGCTGTCGGCCCACCTCTCGCCCATGGCTACCCTGGCCGTGATCATGGGCGGCACCATGCTGCTTTCCAATGTGGTCAACAACGCCGCCGCCGCCGTGCTCATGGCGCCCATCGCCATCACCCTGGCGCGCGGCATGGAAGTATCGGTGGACCCCCTGCTGATGAGCGTGGCCGTGGGCGCCTCGTGCGCCTTTCTCACCCCCGTGGGCCATCAATCCAATGCCCTGGTCATGGCTCCCGGTGGATACCGCTTCGGCGATTACTGGCGACTGGGCCTGCCGCTGTCCTTTCTGGTCATCATCACCGCCATACCGTTCATCTACTATTTTTGGCCCATGAGGCCGGTTTGAATCGTATCGATCCAATGGAGATGGATGCGCAGAAGTCGGTGTCGAACGGCGCTGTCACTTGAATATGAATGTCTTTAACTTAAGGCGTTCAGGGTTTCACATGGGGCGGAGGTAAACCCCGCCCCTAATGTCGTCTTGTAGCAACTGTTTGTGTTATAGCCCAAATCTTGTAGGGGCGGGTTTTACGCCCGCCCGCAACATCCGCCTAAGTCAACGACATTGAATTGCATATTGACACGCCAGGTTACTTCTGACAGGTTCACCCACTCAAATTGCGGAATTGCGCCTGCCGGCGGAATACCGAAGGGCCGGCCGGAAAACCGGGGCAGACATGGACAAGGAAGCCGTTTTACTGATCGATTCAGATGGGCAGGCCGCCGACGCCCTCCATTCGATATTGCACGGTTGGGGACACCCCGTCGACATTCATCCCGACGTCCCATCGGCGCTGAACCGGTTCGACCAGACCCAACCGCCCTTCGTCCTGGTGAACACCGACCTGCCGGGCGGGGTTCGACTCGCCGTGGACATCCGGTCCGTATCATCGGATGCGATTATTTTTGCCATGGCATCCGATGATCGCCTGCCCGATATGATGCGCCGCCTGAAGGATTGGGCGGATGAGTTTCTCCGCCATCCGGTCGATGCCCTGGCACTGGACATCGCCCTGCAACGGTCACGAAAAATCAGACGGTTGATCCACGACGTCAAACACACCTGCGGCCAGGACCGTAGCGCCCAGACCTGCGATAACGTGGCCCGCGAAGTGGCCAACGAACGGTTCCTGGTGGTGCGCCAGATCATCGAAAAGATGTCTTCGTTCATCGCACAGGTGGCTTCCACGGTCGAAGGCGGCGTCAAATACTTCAACGAGCTGCCTTACTTCGTTTCCGTCCACAGCCCCGATTGCCGGGTGTTGGCGGCCAATGAGACTTCCTTGAAGTTTTTCGGCAACCGGCTCTATGCCAACAGCTGGGAGATCTACATCGGTAAACGCGCCACCCGCGAGGCCTGTCCGGTGGGGCGCACGGTGCGCAGCGGCAATGTGGAGACGACCCCCGCCTTGGTGCAATACAAGAGCGGGTCCAAGGTTCCGGTCCTCGTGCACACGGCCCCGGTTTACGACAACGACGGCGAAGTGGCCCTGGTGCTGGAAGTCTTTGCCGGCACCCAGGAGATCGATCAACTCGCCGAACAGGTGCGCAGCACCCAGCAGCGTTATGAAAAGCTGTTCGACGCGGTGCCGGTGCAGGTCGTTGTGCTGGATCGCCGCCACAACATCACGGCCGCCAACCGGCGGTTCAAGGAGCTGTTCGGCGACCAGATCGGCCGGAAGTTCTTCGATACCTTCAGGCCCGCGGCATTTCCCGCCTTTCGCGATCCCATCTCCCTGACCCTCGGCGACGGATTGCCCCACCAGGGCGAGATGTCGCTCACCGGCCCGGACCATCACAACTACACGGTGATGGCCCACACTTCACCGATCATGACGGCCAGCGGCAAGCTGGTCCAGGTCCTGGCCATTCTCACCGACATCACCCAGTTTCGCCAGATGAAAGATCACATGGCCACCCTGGGCCTGATGCTCAGCACGGTGTGCCACGACATGAAGGGGTGCATCACCGGCCTCGACGCCGGGCTCTACCTGGTGGACAAGGGCTTTTACCGCAACGCGCCCGGACGCATCGAAGAGGGCCTGGATGTGATCCGCATGATGGGCGACCGGCTGCGCAAGCTGGTCTTCGGGGTGCTCTACGATGCCAAGGAGCGCCCCATGGAAATCGAGACGGTGGAGGTGCAAAAGTTCGTGGGAGACATTGCAGCGGTTTTCGAGACCCACATCCGCGGGGCGGCAATTGAGTTTATTTGCGACTTCGAGGGCTGCGACGGCGACATGCAGGTCGACCCCGGGCTGTTGCGCTCGGCCCTTTCCAACCTGCTGGAAAATGCGGTGGAGGCCTGCATCGAAGAGGATCTGAAACCAGATCACCGCATCGATTTTATCGCAGGCTCAGGTGAAGACGAGGTGGTTTTCGAAATCCGCGACAACGGCCGCGGCATTCCCGAAGAACAGCTCAAACACCTGTTCAACCTTTTTCACTCTTCCAAGGGGCAGCGGGGCACCGGCCTGGGCCTCTACATCACCGAAAAGGCGGTCCTCAAGCACGGCGGCCGCATCGACGTCTCTTCCACGCCGGGAAAGGGCACGGCTTTCAGCGTCCACCTGCCGCGACGGTTTGCCGGAACGAGTGGGGACCGAACGGAAGCATAGCGACACGCAGCCCTTCTATGGGCAGCCGGAGCGCAGGCATCCATCCAGTCCCGGTTCGACATCGAATCCCGACAGTATATGCGATCATCCTTGGGGCCTTTTTCTCGGCCGGGCCCGATCCGAGGGCCGGGCGCTGAGCGGATCGTCGGGCCAGTGGTGCTTGGGATAGCGGCCCTTGAGCTCCTTTTTGACGGATGCATAGCTGCTGCGCCAGAAGCCGGCCAGATCCCGGGTAATCTGTGCCGGCCGGCCGGCGGGCGAGAGCAGGTGCAGCTGCAAAGTCAGGCGGCCATCGGCGATGGCCGGGGTTTCAGCGGCGCCGAACATCTCCTGCAGCCGCACGGCCAGGACCGGCGGATCGCTGCCGTAATCGATGGGCCGGCGTCTGCCGCTGGGCACCACGATATGGGTGGGAGCCAGCGCGTCGAGGCTCTGTCGCTGTTGCCAGGTCAACCGGCTGCGCAGGACCGCCGAAAGGTCGAGACGTGCGAGGTCTTTGAGGTTTGTGATGCCATTCAGATAGGGTGCCAGCCAGTTTTCCAGGTCATCCGCCAATGCCGCGTCCGACAGATCGGGCCACGCATCTTCTGCGGTTTCCGTCTCGATACGGCGCAGCAGCTCTACGCGCGCCTGCCATGTGCGCACAGCCGGAGTCCAGGGCAGCACACCGATGCCAAGTTTCCGGATGGCGGCGAGCATGGCGGCGGTCAGCGCCTGTGGATCGGGACGGGCCAGGGGTTCGCTCTGCAGGACCAGGGCGCCGAGCATCAGGCGGCGCCGGGCGATGAGGCCCTGGCGCTGGTCGTCCCAATCAATGGTTTCCCGCCATTGCAACCGATCTTGAAATTGGGACATCAGCGTCTCCCGGTCATAGGCCGCCGCCAGGAAGATGCGTGCATCGCGGCGCTCGCCGTCCAACTCGGCGATCACCAGGAGATCGTGACCCATGAGGGGGTCGGGCGGGTCGAAGTAGGCCCCGTGGCCGCTGGTCAGTTGATAGCGCCCCACGCCCTCGGCCCGCCGGGAGGCGATGCGGTCCGGATAGGCCCAGGCCAGCAGGCGGCCTGGATCACCCGGTGCGGTGGATCGGGTGATGATCCCCAGCCGCCGCTGCAACAGCGAGGCGACGCTTAACACGCGCCCCATGGCCTTCCCATCCACATGGCCGTCGGACAGATGAAACGGCGTGCGGGTCTGAGCCGCGTGCAGGGCGTCCAGCCGTAGTCGCAAATCGGTGTCGCGCGCTGTTCCCGAAAAATGGAGCGGATCGCGTTCGCTCAACAGGGCGGCCACCCGGCAGGCCGCAATGCCCCAACCTGCGTCCCGGGCGCATAACACCATGTGGGCCAGTCGCGGGTGCAGGGGCAGATCGGCCATGCGGCGGCCATGTTCAGTAATTTGTCCCTGTTCGTCGATCGCACCCAGATCGCCCAGCAGGGAGACGGCCTGGGCGTAGACGCCGGCCGGTGGGGGATCCAGCCAGCCCAGTGCATCAGGAGACGACACGCCCCACAGCGCCAGCTCCAGGGCCAGGTTGGTCAAGTCGACGTCCAATATTTCCGGACGGTTGTGTGATGAGAGGGCGGCGTGGGTGCTCTCGTTCCACAGGCGGTAGCAGATGCCCGGCCCGAGCCGTCCGGCCCTTCCGCGGCGCTGGTCGGCCGATGCCTGGGAGACCGGCAAGGTGACCAGCCGGGTCATGCCGCTCCGGGGATCGAAACGCGGCGCGCGCTGCAGGCCGCTGTCCACCACCACGCGGATCTGCTCGATGGTCAGGCTGGTTTCGGCGATGGCCGTGGCCAGCACGATCTTATTTCGACCAGCCGGCGCCGGCGTGATGGCGGCGTCCTGCTCGGCGCGGGTCAGGTTGCCGAAAAGGGGCGCCACGTCCCATTGTTCGGGCAGGCCGGCATCGGCCAGCAGCCGGGCCACCCGCCGGATTTCCGGTGCGCCGGGTAGAAAGACAAGAATGTTGCCCTCGCAAGCCGCAACCGATCGAAGAATGGTGTCGGCCACGGCGCGTTCGATGGGCAGGGTCGGGCGCGGCGGCACATGGTGGGTCTCCACTGGAAACGCGCGGCCGTCGCAGCGGATCAGCGGGGCATTGCCGAGCAGGGTGGCCACAGGCGAGGGGTCCAGGGTGGCCGACATCACCAGCAGTCGCAGATGTTCATTGAACGCGGCCTGAACCTCGCGGCACAGGGCCAGGCCCAAATCGGCCTCCAGGCTGCGCTCATGGAATTCGTCGAAGATCACCAGCCCCACGTCGGCCAGCCCCGGATCGGACTGCAGCCGTCGGATCAGCACCCCCTCGGTGACCACCTCGATACGGGTGCGCGGGCCGACCCGGCTCTCCATGCGGATGCGGTAGCCCACGGTTTCGCCCACCGCTTCGTTACGCAGGGCGGCCATGCGTTCGGCCGCGGCCCGGGCCGCCAGACGGCGAGGCGCCAACACCAGTATTCGGCGGCCGGCGAGCCATGGCGCGGGCAAAAGGGCCAGCGGAACGGCGGTGGTCTTGCCGGCCCCCGGCGGTGCCACGAGCACGGCCGACAAATGGTGCTGCAAGGTCGATTGGAGTTCTTCCAGAACTGCGGCGACCGGAAGGCGACGGAATAACGCTGGGGTCTGGTCACTGTGCATGCCGAACACGATCGTACCCGAAGCGGTCCACTGTATCTGCTTCGTATTCAACGGCCCAGTCTTTGTAGGCGTCCATGAGTTCTTCATGGTTTTTGGCGGTATACACTTTATCGAGGGTCTGGTTTTGGGTGACCATTGTTGGCTCCTTTTCGGGATGTTCTTGTAATTGGTGTTTTCACGGCTTGCGCCGCCGACAACCTGCACCTCTTGCCGTCTCCCGGACTGAATTCGATGCGGTCAGAACTGCTCGAAGCCGATGAAGGTTTTGAATGGCGTTTTAATGCTATGTGCCTCAACCGGCGAGCACCTTGTATGTGCAGAATTTTGCGGTTACGTTTTCGTTGGTAAGGTAATCTTTCTCCCAAAGCTCCTGAAGCTCCCATTGTTCTTCAGCTTCCAGGTCCAACATCTTTTCGCGGTAATTGTAATCCTGGTAGGCACCGTCCCGGATGGTAAAACAGATGTACCCGCCCGGGCGGGTCACCCGGACCAGTTCCTCAAACGCATGCGGGCCCACATGGGCGTAGGTGAAAGTGCCTACACAGATGGTGGCATCATAACAATCGTCGGGAATGTTGAGTTTATCGTTCATATCCGCCTGGATGAGCCGGTTGTAAACGCCCTTCTTCTCGGCTTCGCCAAGCATGTCCGGAGAATAATCCATGGCGTCGATATGATTGTAACCGAAGGAGCGCAGAAACTCGCCTACCAGTCCGGTGCCGCACCCGGCATCGAGAACCCGACAGCTTTTTGAATCCAGGTAGGCGTCGAGCATGGCCGCGGCCGTCTGAGGCCCTACGTATCCCATGACTTTAACGGTATCCCGGTCATAGAGCGCACACCATTTTCGATAGGCTTCGGCGAGATCTTCGGATGTTTCGGCTTCGTAGGTGGCTTCCCAGAGTTTTGGCGTCTGTCGCATATCTTCTCCTTTCGGCCGGCGGTTTGTTTTCAGCTGTCATCGGCCATCCTTGATGCCCCCTGCGTTTTAAGGATTTTGATACTCCATGCCGCCGGGGCCATTTTATGCATCACCGCCTCTAAAGGGCACATTAACGTCGGCACCCTCTGGGCCGACGGGCAGGGGGCGGCATCCGCATTGAATGCTAATATCGGTAATGTTCGGACTTGAACGGACCGTTCACCGGAACGCCGATGTATTCGGCCTGTTCGTCGCTCAGCCGGGCCAGGGTCGCTCCCAGCTTGCATAGATGCAGGCGGGCCACCTCCTCGTCCAGTTCCTTGGGCAACCGGTAAACACTTGGCTGGCGTTGATTTTGCCACAGTTCGATCTGGGCCAGGGTCTGGTTGGTGAAGGAGTTGGACATCACGAAACTGGGATGCCCGGTGGCGCAGCCCAGGTTGACCAATCGGCCTTCCGCCAGCAGATAGATGCAGTGCCCGTCAGGAAACCGGTAGCGGTCCACCTGCGGTTTGATATTGAGTCTTTCCACACCGTCCATTCCATTGAGGGCATCGACCTGGATCTCGTTGTCGAAGTGACCGATGTTACAGACGATGGCCTGATCCTTCATTCGCGCCATGTGGTCTGCCGTAATCACGTCCCGATTGCCGGTGGTCGTGACGTAAATGTCGCCGACCGCCAGGGCCTGCTCCATGGTCATGACGTCGAACCCGGCCATCAGGGCCTGCAAGGCGCAGATGGGGTCGATCTCCGTGACCACCACTTTGGCCTTGTGCGCGGCCAACGCCTGGGCCGAGCCTTTTCCCACATCGCCATACCCGCACACCACGGCGGTTTTGCCGGCGATCATGACATCGGTTGCCCGTTTGATCCCGTCGACCAGGGATTCACGACAGCCGTAGATGTTATCGAACTTGCTCTTGGTGACCGAATCATTGACATTGATGGCTGGGGTCAGCAGTTCGCCCTTTCGGGCCATCTGATAGAGACGATGAACGCCTGTGGTGGTTTCCTCGGACACGCCGCGCCAATCCGCGACTACTTTGTGCCAGAAATCCGGTGACGTCTTGAGTGTCTGCTTCAGGACATCGTTGATGATGCGCAGTTCCTTGTTGTCGGTGAGTACATCGAGCATGGACGGGTCTTCCTCGGCCTGGTAGCCCCGGTGGATCATCAGGGTGGCGTCGCCACCGTCATCGACCACCAGGTTGGGGCCCGCGCCGTCTGGCCAGGTCAGTGCTTGCTTGGTACACCACCAGTACTCCTCCAGGGTTTCGCCTTTCCAGGCGAACACCGGGACGCCGGCTTCGGCGACCGCCGCGGCGGCATGGTCCTGCGTGGAAAAGATGTTGCAGGACGCCCAGCGGACATCCCCGCCCAGTTCACGCAAGGTTTCGATCAACACGGCGGTCTGAACGGTCATGTGCAGGCTGCCGCTGATGCGGGCGCCGGCCAAGGGTTTGTCGGGCCCGTATTTTTCGCGCGTCGCCATCAAACCGGGCATCTCGTGCTCGGCGATTTCTATCTCACGTCGGCCCCAGCCGGCTAGTTCGATGTCCTTGACTTTGTATTCCCGTGATTCAATGCTGCTCAACTTTTTGGCAGTAGCCTCACCCATATGGTTTCCTTACCTTTCTTGGAGATAGTGTTTGAAATAGTCGGCGGCAGCGAGCCAGTCCCGCTCCGGCAGCTCGGCGCCCATATGGCGCACGGCCTGAGCGCCTAAAACGGCGCCCAAATGTCCGCAGACGTCCGGCCGGCAGCCGTTCAAGAGGCCGTATAAAAACCCGGCCGCCCAAAAATCACCGGCGCCCGTGGTATCTTTGACGCCATCGACTTCGATGGCCGGTACATCGATGGTTTTGCCGTTGGCTGCGACCAGGGCGCCCTGCGCCCCCTGCTTGACAACGGCCGTCGCGCAATGTCTGGACAGGGCTTCGAGTCCGGCCCGGGGGGCGCGACTCCCGCAAAAGGCCTCGGCTTCGTCCTCGTTGGCCATGACCACATCCACGTAGCGAGCCAGCAGCTCGGGAAGGATGTCGGCCGCCCCGGTGACCACTTCGAAAGAACCCAGATCGAGGCTGACCGTGCACCCGGCCGCCTTGGCCGTCTTCAGAACGGACAGGGACAGATCGCGATTAAAGAGCAGATAGCCCTCCACGTGGGCATGACGGCAATTGTGAAAATCGGCGGCGGATACCTCCTCCTGAGAAAAAGCGGCGGCCGCGCCCAGATCCGTACGCATGGTGCGTTGCGAATCGGGCGTGACCAGGCTTAGGCAGCGAGCCGTCGCTGTTTTTTCGCACGTTTTCAGGCGCGAGCCGTCGCCGCCGATTTTCTCGAAAGCGCTGCGATAGTAGAGCCCTTCGGCGTCGTTGCCCAGCTTACCTATCAACACCGTGGGCACTTCGAGGCGCGCCAGTGCGAATATGGTATTGGCGGCCGAACCGCCGGGCGCCATCACCTGTTCGCCGGGAACCCTGCGCAGAAAGTCCTCCATGGTTGCGGTGTCCACCAGCGCCATGCCGCCTTTGCCTCCGTCGACCCCGGCCAGGAAGGCATCCTCGACCAGGGCCAGCCTGTCGACAATGGGCGACCCGACACCAATTACGCCAGCCGCGCTCATGCCGCCTCGCGGGCCAGGATTTTGGCCGCTCGACGCAGTTCTTCGGCCTTGTTTATCTTTTCCCAGGGGAATATATCACGGCCGAAGTGGCCATAGGCTGCGGCGACCTGGTAAGACCATCCGTCGGGGTGCAGCAGGTCGAGCTGATCGATGATCGCCGCTGGACGGAAATCGAAAAAGCGGGTGTCCTCAAGCAATTCCTGAAGCAGGGCCTCATCGTACTCGGATGTCCCATAGGTGGCGATATTGATGCTCAGTGGATGGGCCACGCCGATGGCGTAGGAGACCTGGATCTCGCACTTTTCGGCCAG
Source organism: Desulfatitalea tepidiphila (assembly GCF_001293685.1). NCBI lineage: Bacteria > Pseudomonadati > Thermodesulfobacteriota > Desulfobacteria > Desulfobacterales > Desulfosarcinaceae > Desulfatitalea > Desulfatitalea tepidiphila. Next base: position 235,969 of record NZ_BCAG01000003.1, read on the forward strand.
GCCGGCCGCTACGATGTTTTTGGCGGCATAGCGGGCGTAATAGGCCGCGCTACGGTCCACCTTGGAAGGATCCTTGCCTGAAAACGCACCGCCGCCGTGGCTGCCTACGCCCCCGTATGTATCGACGATGATCTTGCGGCCGGTCAGGCCGGCGTCGGCGTAGGGACCGCCCAGAACGAACGCCCCGGTCGGATTGATGTAGTATGCGGTCCGGTCGGTCAGCAAACCTGTGTCCCCTAGTATTCGCTTGGCTTCGGCAATCAGATCCGTGCGGATCTTTTCAAGGGGAATATCGTCGGTCTGATGGCTGATGACCACGCCGGTGATGGTCTCCGGCCGCCCGTCTTTGTACCGCACCGATACCTGGCTCTTACAGTCGGGGCGCAAATAAGGCAGCGTCCCGTTCTGGCGTTTTTTTTCCAGCTCCATCAGCAGGCGATGGCTGTAGGCCAACGGGCAGGGCATCAATTCCGGCGTTTCCCTGGTGGCGTATCCGAACATCATGCCCTGATCGCCGGCGCCTTGTTCCTCGTACAGCCCTTCGCCTTCGGTCACCCCCTGGCTGATGTCCGGGGACTGCCCGTGGATTCGGCTGAAATACTCAAAGCCGGCATCCCAAAACTTCAATGCCGCGTTGTCGTACCCGATTTCTTTGACCACCTGCCGAGCGATGCGTTCAGTATTTATCTTGTCCCACCCTCTGCAGGTCACCTCGCCCACATTGGCCACCAGGTTGTGTCCGACCACCGTTTCGCAAGCCACGCGGCTGCCGGGATCGGACTGCAGGCAGGCATCCAGAATGGCATCGGATATCTGATCGCAAATCTTGTCTGGATGCCCGCGGCCCACGGATTCGGACGTAAACACATGATCGGCAGTAATCTTGCTCATAATAAAACTCTCCTTAATGAATAGATCTTTAGGGCTTCTCTATCGATATCAGCTTCTACGCCTCGATCTTCGTTCTAATTGGTCTTTATCTTCCGCGAATTTCCATTCTTCCGTCCAACGATAACATGATAGTGCAGCGGTTCGCCGGCCAGAGAAAATCTGTGCCGGTAACGACGCGATTCCAGCAACTCAAAACCATCCTCCATGAGTATTTCGATGGTTTGACTGAACCCGCTTTGGTCCGTATCGCTAAGGAAGCGGTCCTTGATGTTGAAGGCCACCCATGCCCCATCGGGCATCAGGTTGCAGGCATTGGCAAACGCCTGGGCGCCGATGTCCCCAAAACCCAGAGCGGCGACGGTGACCAGCGTATTGAAATTCCATTGCGTGAGATTCTTATGGCTTATTTCGGAGAGATTCGCCAGATCCATGACGTAGTACTCATCATAGATATCCGGCCGGTCCCTCATGGCCGCCGCGCGCGCCTCGGGGATAATGTCCAGGCCGACCAGCTTGCGGCAATTCAATTCCCGGCTTAAACGCTCGCCGACCTGTCCATTGCCCGCCCCGAAGTCAAGTACCCGAAGGGGGTTGCGGTTTTCCCCCCATCGGTGGATCTGCTGCTTGAGCGCTTCGCAGACCACCTGCGGCGACCGGCACTGCAGATCCTGGTAGAATTGATCGTAAAAGCCGGGGATTTCATAAAATCGGCCATAATCGTGCAGCCGGACCCGCTCGGCTTTGCCATCGATCACGATTTCAATCCACTCTTCGTTTTGGTCCAGTTTGCGACACTCTTCCGGTATGACCACCTCTACCTTGCATTCCATCATGCGTTCTCCTTGTTCGCATCGTATAGCGTTTCAACCCGACCATTTCGAACCGGCAGGCAGGATCCACTGCTTCAAATCCGTCGCGGGCAAGGCAATCGACCGTTCCGAATCTACAAAAATGCTTCGTATTTTCTTGAATCCGGCGTCGCTGTGCGACCCGGCCGATTCATGAACGAAAGCACAGCGCGCCCGAAAAGGCACGGAGCGACCTGCATTCTCCATCCCTTTTTGCCGCTTGTGCTACCTGATTTACTTTACGGTGAGGAGCTCTCTCTTTCATCCGGACCAAGCAAAAGCAATGGGTATGCCATAATGTGCAGCCATATTCGATCACATTGAATTAACAATGAAAAGGAGTGTGGCCCGGCAGGGAGAGGGTCCTGATCGTTGGCCGGAGAGACACCAGGCAGCTGAAATAGTGTCTAAAATTTAGACATACCAAGCCAAATCTCGTCACAATGTGTTCAAAAATGCCGGGCACGGTACCTGTTCCAGGCATGACGGAACGAGGAATTCGCTTTGCCGTCGCGCAAGCAGGAGAGCATGATCCCGGGAGACGCGCCGGGCGGTTATTGGACGAGGCGATGATCGCGTTCAAAATTTGTACATTCATGCCTTGCAATTGTCGGGAACGATGATAAGGTGGCCACCTTTCCGGTTGACCTTATGCGGAGATCGAATATGCCTGAGGACACTTCAAAAAGCCCCCAAAGCGCGAAGCCGACGGTGCGGATCATCTGTCTCGACAGCCAGAGAGACCTTTGCCGGCAGACCAAGGCCATCTTCGGGGCAGACGACAATGTGGTCGTCTCATTCGAGAAAAGTTTCGAGAAAGTGCTCGATCTGGTCGAACACGAGGTATGCGATGTCATGCTGGCCACCAGCACCTTGGTCCGCGACGGGCGCATGGACTGGCTGGAATATGTGGAGATGCTGACCGCTAAAAGCCCCTGGACACAGGTTATCTTCCTGATCAAGCCGCGCGAATTGGTGTTGGCGTCCAAGGCCCTGAAGGCCGGATCTTACCATTATGCCAAACTGCCTGTCAGCGACGAAGAGCTCAAGCTGCTCGTCGAAGCCGCCCTAGAAAGTCGACCCAGTGTGGATCCCAACTCGCAGGCCATTCGGCAAAACCGCAAGACGCGCTTCGAGGACATGGTCGGGGTTTCGGCGAACATGAAAAACGTCTATCGAATGATTCGGCAGGCGGCCGCTACGGACATTCCGGTATTGCTGACCGGAGAGACCGGCGTCGGGAAGGATCTGGCGGCCCGAGCCATCCACCAACTCAGTGCCCGGGTCGACAAACCGTTTCAGGTCGTGCACCTCGGGGCCCTGCCTCCGGATCTGGCCGCGAACGAACTCTTCGGCCATGCCAAGGGGGCCTTTACCGGAGCCGGTGAAGCGCGGGCGGGCGCCTTCGAACGGGCCCACGGGGGCACGGTTTTCATGGACGAGATTGCGACGATTGACGATCGGGTTCAGATCAGTCTGCTGAGGTTGATCGAAAGCAAAAGGTTTCACCGCATCGGCGGCAGTCGGACCATCGACGCCGATGTCCGGTTAATCGCGGCCACCAATGAGCCGCTCGAAGATGCCGTTGAGGGCGGGCGGTTCAGAGAAGACCTTTACTACCGACTGGAAGTATTCCAAATCCCCATACCGCCTCTTCGCGACCGCCCCGGCGACATTCCGTTGCTGATACAGGATTTTCTCCAACGCTACAACCGGGATTATGACAAGCGGATCATCGGTCTTTCGCCCGAAACCATGTCGATATTGAATGCCTACGAATGGCCGGGCAATGTCCGCGAGTTAAAAAATGTCATCCACCGCGCGGTGGTGGTTTGTACGGGCGAAGTCATCACGCCCCAACATCTGTCCAAAAGAATCAGACCCGGTGACGGCTCCCGGCGGAATATCATTTTGCCCGTGGGGACCTCCTTCGAAGAAGCCGAGCGGAAACTGCTGGAAAAAACGCTGCAGGCCACCGGAAACAGCCGCCGCTACGCCGCGGCCATTCTGGGGGTCAGCCGGGGCACCCTGTACAACAAAATCAAAAAATACGGTGTGGCAAAAATACATAAACAGGAAAAATAGAATATTTACCTTTTGTTTAAAGATCAGACACTTGAAAGGTCCATTTCGCCGATAGCCAAAACCCTTTGCGATTAATCGCTTCCGTTGCATATAATCTCCAATCCACTCAGATAATAGAAAACTGCTGCGATGCCGGAAGTGTTTCAAACGACATGTGCTGGTATTGTACAATCAAATAACCTTTTCACATCAATGACTTATATTTATAATATGAAATATTTCGACAAAACAGAGGGATACGGCATTAATCTTTTCGCATTCTCATCCAAGGACCCGGGATGATTATATGGCGGCCCTGGAAGAAGCGAGCGTAAGACGGAATATTGACCGTTTTCCAGGTTTTTAGCTGAACTCGTTCAAAAAGGCACAAAGCACTGATGGTTCGAGGTATCGTGACACAAAAAAACCTGCACCGTCGCAACGGTGCAGGAATTGATAGGATTTTGATGGCGGGCCAACCTATTGGGCATTTACATGAACTGGCTTTAGGCAAAAAAAGAGGGCTTGGATTTTTCGTCCAAGCCCTTGATTTTCCTTTGGTAGCGGGGACTGGCAACCAACTGTATCGACCTCTTGTGGTTGCCTGTAACATAACCGCCTCAATTCCTTTCAGAAAAACCATTTCTAAGGGGGGGCAACATGCCTGAAAAAGACCTCCCTTGTTCAAGAAAAATCTATCCGTCTCCTTTTTCTGTAAGGCTAAATCAAGAGGAGCGCGATGAATTAGAAAAAATGGCAGGTGGCCTGCCTTTGGGCACGTATATAAAGGAAAGCCTCTTTGTCAGGCGTCGCATAGGACCATATAGCCGTTAGTCTATAATAATGGTCATTGAGCCTATCTATGATTATTATTGTGGTCATTTTATTTAATTTTCTTGCAAATCTAAGCAATGCCAATTATATTGGTCATTAACAGTTCTTATGACTAATATGTTAGCCATTACAGTTAGGTGTATAGTGAAATGAGAAAAAGAACATATTCAAAATACGCAAAAGAAGCTGCCTTTTTGCTTGGTCAGCAAATCAAACTTGGACGTAAGAAACGCAGGTGGTCCGAGAAAAACCTTGCTGATAGAGCTGGTATTTCAAGAGCGACGCTACAAAAAATAGAATCCGGTGAAATGAGCCCCTCAATTGGGCTGGTATTCGAAACGGCTGCTTTGGTTGGCGTGAATCTTTTTGAGCAAGATAATCAGCGTCTTGAAACCAGTCTTGATCTGACGCAAAGTAAGATTGCTTTGCTACCCAAACGCATCCAGAGTAGGAAAAAGGCTGTAAATGATGACTTCTAAGCAGAAAAACAATGAAGCTTTTGTTTGGATTTGGCTGCCGGGTGCGACAAAGCCTGTTGTTGCCGGAAAGCTTGAGAGCGACAATGGCCTTATCCATTTCAACTATGGTAAAAGCTATCTTGAGCGCATAGGCGATATACCACCTGCCATTCCTATCTATGAGCCGGAATTGCCCTTAAAGCCTGGAATTTTACCTCTTACACAAGGCCTTGAAATGCCAGGTTGCATCCGGGATGCTGCGCCTGATGCATGGGGGCGACGCGTTATAACCAACAAGCAGTTAGGACTAAAAGGAAAGGATACAGATACATCCGAGTTAGATGAGCTAACTTATCTCCTAGAATCCGGTTCCGACCGTATTGGCGCACTTGATTTTCAGAACTCACCCACTGAATATCGTCCACGATCAGCCAATAATGCGACTTTGGAAGAATTGTTGGAATCTGCGGATCGCGTGGAAAAAGGTGTACCTTTAACACCAGAGCTGGATAATGCGTTATTCCATGGAAGCTCTATAGGTGGTGCACGGCCAAAAGCTTTGATCGAAAATCAGGGCACCAAATACATTGCCAAATTTTCGTCCAGCACCGACCTGTATAGTGTCGTTAAGGCAGAATATATCGCTATGAGATTAGCCGCACTTTCCGGTCTGGATGTTGCTCAGGTGAAAATGGTTCAAGCTGCGGGAAAGGACGTCTTGCTTATCGAACGTTTTGATCGAATTCATACCGGTGATGGGTGGGCACGCAAATGCATGGTCTCCGCCCTGACCATGTTTGGCCTTAATGACATGACAGCCCGATACGCCAGCTATGAAGATTTTTCAGAAATTATACGACACCGTTTCACAGAACCCAAGAATACGCTTAAAGAGTTGTATGGCAGGCTGGTATTTAATATTTTGTGTGGAAATACAGATGACCATGCCCGCAACCATGCGGCCTTTTGGGATGGGAAAGTGCTTACCTTAACTCCAGCTTACGATATTTGCCCGCAAGGACGAACGGGGAACGAAGCATCTCAAGCTATGAAAATATCGGGAGAAAACAATCTTAGTCAACTTAAATCCTGCCTTGAGGCGGCTCATCATTTCCTGCTGTCTAATGAAGATGCGATGTCGGTATCTGCACGTATAGAGCATGGTATTCGTAAATATTGGGATTCAGTATGTGAAGAAGCTCAGCTTAGCGAGATAGACAAAAAGCGCCTATGGAATCGTCAATTCCTAAATCCATTCGCTTTTGAAGAATAACTTTTGCCAAAACTTCACATAGGCCCCTGAGGTGGTATAGCCGAAATGGACACTCCGAAAAGCATGAGGTATAAACCATCATCTTTTTGGAGGTGAAAAATGGGTCAGAACGGCAGAGGATTCACAAAGGAATTCAAAGTTGACGCTGTCAAACTGGTCACCGAGCAAGGGTACAAGCTCTCAGAGGCCGCTCGCAACCTTGAGATCGATTCCAGCGTTTTAAGACGCTGGAAGGAACAGATTGAAAAGGAAGGCATGCAGGCCTTTCCCGGCAAGGGGTTCATGACGGCTGAAAAAGAGGAGCTGCACCGGCTTCGCAAAAAGGCCAAGCAGCTTGAGATGGAGCGCGACATATTAAAAAAGGCCAAGGCCTTCTTTGCCAACCTGTCGAAGTGAGATTCGACTTTATCCGGCAGCAAAAGAGGGCCTTCCCTGTCACCGTTTTGTGCAAGGTGATGAGGGTAAGCCGGAGCGGGTTTTACCAGTATTTGAGATATGGCAGTGGGGTCATCATTGATACTGATTTCCTCCTGCTTTCCAGGGTCCGACAGATTCATTCGAACACACGTGGGACCTATGGTTCTCGTCGGATGTCCAAGCAGCTACGGGACGATGGCCATGATGTAGGCCGGTATCGGCCTTAAAGGGACCATGAATTCAATGTCCCTGAAGGATTTGGCTGATAAAACCAGGCGCGGCCTTAGAGGCCGGGTTGAAAAGGGTAAATCCGGCGGCGGTCTGGCCTATTGCTGCAAAGTTGCCCGAAAATTCAATGCCCAAGGTGAAGCCATCAGGGGCGAGCGGGAAATCGATGAGGCTCAGGCCAGGATCGTGCGGCGTATATTCCGGGAATATGCGGTTGAAAACAAATCCCCTAAAGCCATTGCCGCGAGCCTGAATAAAGAAGGCATAGCCTGCCCATCAGGCAAGACATGGGCACAATCGACCATTAATGGTAATCGAAGGCGCGGCACGGAAATCTTGAACAACGATTTACATATAGGTGAGCTGGTCTGGAACCGTCAGCGCTTTATCAAAAAGATTTGTGGGATGCCGCCAAGGGACGGAGGCAAAGGAGCATGTCAGGGGTTTAATCGAAAAAATCGTACTAACTCCAAAAGAAGACGGTCACAAGGAACTCTCAAGCGATCTTTACGGCGATTTAGCCGGACTTTTGAACATTGCTACGGAGGGTGAAGTCATGACGAAAACAGGCGTGCAAAGAAAAAGGCCCGAAAAGGTTGCCGTCAATGACAACATTCTTTTCGAGCCGTCTCTTCAATTGGTAGCGGGGACAGGATTCGAACCTGTGACCTTCGGGTTATGAGCCCGACGAGCTACCAGACTGCTCCACCCCGCATCAAGTAAAGGCCTCTTATAGCGTTTCCGCCTGGTGGCGTCAAGGTGTTTTTTGGGAGGCATCTCCGGCCAAAGCGGTCAGTTTTGCTTTGAGTTCGGATTGTTCTTGGGTCGAGAGGGTTCCCTGCTTGGCGCGGATGCGGACCTGCTTCTGCCGGCTGGTCTGGCCGGCGACGATCTCGATGGTCGATTTGGGGCGGCCCAGGGCCTTGGACAGTACTTCGACACACTGCTTGTTGGCGGCGTTGTCCACGGGCGGGGCGGTGAGGCGGATTTTCAGAGCCTTGTCGTGGAGGCCGATAATACCGGTTTTGGATGCACGTGGCTGCACCGTCACCCAGAAGGTGATGCCCTGTTCGCCGGTCTGGATCTCAAGCATGCGATGTCCCGCTCTGTTTGCGGATGAGTTCGCGGATAAAGGCCGGCGGTCGAATGACGCGGCCTTGGCGGTTGGTGAAGGCGTGGCGGGTGTGGCCGGTGGCGTGAACGGTCAGGTCGTCCTCGCTGGTGATGCGGTAGTCGATCTTCATGCCGGCCTTCATTTCCGTGTCCAGGGTCGAGTGGATGATCAGGACGTCGTCGTAGTGGGCCGGTGTCATGTACTTGCAGTAGGCTTCGGATACGGGCAACAGGATGTCGCGCGATTCGATCTCGCGATAGGGCAGCCCCCAGTCGCGCAACAGCTCGGTGCGCCCGATCTCGAACATGCGCAGGTAGTTGGCGTAGTAGACGTATCCCATGTTGTCCGTATCGCCGTAAATGACACGGTAGCGGGTCTGTCGGGTGAGCATGGGTATCCTTAATTACGAGGCGAGCAGTGCACCGATCTCCTTCTGCAGGGCCTCGTAGTCATGGGTGACGGGAAACTGGGGAAATTCGGCCACGACATTTTCGGGCGGCCGGAAGAGCAGGCCGTGCTCGGCCTGTTCGAGCATGTTGATGTCGTTGTAGGAGTCGCCCATGGCGATCACCTGGAAGTTGAGTCCCTGCAGGGCCTGGACGGTGTGGCGCTTGGCGTCGGGCTGCCGCAGGTGGTAATCGGCGATGGCGCCCTCGGCATCGATGCCCAGCGAGTGGCAGAAGAGGGTGGGCCAGCCGAGCTTGGCCATGAGCGGTTTGGCGAATTCGATGTAGGTATCGGATACGATGATCACCTGGGTCTGGTTGCGCAGCCAGTCGAGGAATTCGACGGCGCCCGCCAATGGGTCCATGGTGTCGATGACGTCGGTGATGTCTTTCAACTTCAGACCGTTTTGCTTCAATATGGCCAGCCGTTTGCGCATCAGGGCATCGTAGTCGGAGATGTCCCGGGTGGTCAGGCGCAGCTCTTCGATGCCGGTTTTGCGGGAGACGTGAATCCAGATCTCGGGCACCAATACACCTTCGAGGTCAGTACAGACGATTTGCATAAGCTTCTCACTGTCGGTTTTCGATGACTGTTTTAGATTTTTTTGATGGCTGCGCTAATGCCGGAAGATCGCTTCACCTATTTCGAGAAAGATTGGCCTACTCAGCAGTCTCGGCGGCCGTGGCGTTTTCATCTTCGATGCGGATCACCACGGGCGCCGGCCCCACCACCTCGAGACGGTCGATTTCGGCCAGGGCTTTCTGGACGTCGGCCTCCCTGGCATGATGGGTGATGATGACAATGGGGACATGGCCGTTGGTTTTGCGGCCCTTTTGCTGCACCGATTTGATGCTGATGCCGTTTTGGCCGAGTATGCCGGCAAGCGCAGCCAATACGCCCGGCCGATCTTCCACGGCAAAGCGGAAGTAGTAGTGGGTGACGATGTCGGTGATCGGCAGGATCGGCATGGTTTTGATCTGATCGGGCTGGTAGGCCATGGAAGGCACGCGGCCGGCGGCGCCATACTGGATGTTGCGCGCCAGATCGACGATATCGCTGACCACGGCGCTGGCCGTGGGCATCATGCCGGCGCCGAAGCCGGAAAGAAAAAGATTCTGCACCGCATGGCCGGTCACCGTGATGGCATTCAGCGAGCCGGAGACATTGGAGAGGATGTTGTCTTCGGGGATCATGGCCGGATGAACCCGCGCCTCGATTTTATCGCCTCGGTTTTTGCAGATGGCGAGCAGTTTGATGCGGTAGCCGAAATCCCGGGCGAACTGGATATCGAGGGGTGTGATCTTGGAGATGCCCTCCACGTAGACATCGTCGAAATTGATCCGCATGCCATTGGCCAGGGCTGCCAGGATGGCGAGCTTGTGGGCCGCGTCCAGGCCTTCGATGTCCAGGGTGGGATCGGCTTCGGCATATCCGTTGGCCTGGGCCTGGGCCAGGGCCTGGTCGAAGGGCAGCCCTTCGTCGGTGATCTTGGTGAGGATGTAGTTGCAGGTGCCGTTGAGAATGCCCACCAGGGCCTGGATTTCGTTGGCTACCAGGGCTTCGCGCAGGGACTTGATGATGGGGATGCACCCGGCCACGCTGGCTTCATAGGCCAGGTCCACCCCGGCTGCCTGTGCCGCCCGGAACAGTTCGTTGCCCTGCTTGGCCAGCAGGGCCTTGTTGGCGGTGACTACGTGTTTGCCCTTTTCGATGGCGGCCGAAATGAACTCCCTGGCCACCGTCAGGCCGCCGATCATTTCGACGACGATGTCGATTTCCGGATCGTTGATGATGGTCCAGGCGTCCTGGATGAAGACGCCGGGCCCGAAGACGATGCCCCGGTCAGTGGTCTGGTCCAGGTCGGCCACATATTTAAGATCCAGCGCAATGCCGGTCCGTTGTTCGATCATGTGTTGCTTTTCAATCAGCAACCGGGCGACACCGGTGCCCACCGTGCCGCATCCTATCATTCCCAGTTTTACGGGGCGCATGGCGAATTACTCCTTATTTATTGACGCAATAGAAGCGCAATTTCGTATAACCGGCCGGGCAAAGTCAATAAAAAAAGGCCTGCAAACCGGTTCGACCGGGTTCCAGCCCGGCGGCGGGTGTAGGGGTGCTGTTGGGATTACATCACCTTCCGGATGCCGCGAATGGCCTGGTTGATGCGCATGTTGTTTTCGATCAGTGCGAAACGCACGTATTCATCCCCATATTCCCCAAAGCCCAAACCCGGAGAGACGGCCACCTGGGCCTCGTTGATGAGAAACTTGGAAAATTCCACCGATCCCATGTGGCTGTACTTGGGCGGAATCTTGGCCCACACGAACATCGTGCCCTTGGGGCTGGGCACGTCCCATCCGGCCCGGTTCAGGCCGGTGATCAGCGTATCGCGGCGCGACCGGTAGGTGTCGACGATTTCGCCCACGCATTCCTGTGGGCCGTTGAGGGCGATGATGGCCGCGATCTGGATCGGTTGGAAAATGCCGTAGTCCAGGTAACTTTTGATGCGCCGTAAGGCGAAGATGATCTCGGGGTTGCCCACGCAGAAGCCGACCCGCCATCCGGCCATGTTGTAGCTCTTGGACATGGAGAAAAATTCCACCCCCACATCTTTGGCGCCCTTGGCCTGCAGGAAACTCGGGGCCTGGTAACCGTCGAACACCAGGTCGGCGTAAGCGAAATCATGGATCACCATGATCTTGTGTTCCTTGGCGAAATCCACCACCCGCTGGAAAAAATCGAGATCCACCACCTCGGTGGTCGGGTTGTGCGGGTAGCTGATGATCAGCAGTTTGGGACGCGGCCAGGACTGCCGGACCGCGTTCATGAGGTTCTCGAAGAAATCCTGGCCCGGCCCCACCGGCACGCCGCGCACATCGCCGCCGGCGATGATGGCCGAGTAGGGATGGATGGGATAGGTGGGGGTAGGGGTGAAGACCACATCGCCCGGCCGGATGGTGACCAGCACCAGGTGCGACATGCCCTCCTTGACCCCGATGGTGACGATGGCTTCTCGGTCCGGGTCGATGGCCACGTCGTATCGCCTTTGGTACCAGGCCGCGATGGCATGGCGCAGCTTGGTGATTCCCATCGAGGCCGAGTAGCGGTGGTTATGAGATTTGCGGACCGCCTCGACCAGTTTGTCGACCACATGGTCGGGGGTGCCCATATCCGGATTGCCCATTCCCAGGTCGATGACATCCTCTCCTCTGCGGCGGGCCTGCATTTTGATTTCGGTGACTTGGGCGAAGACATAAGGCGGCAGCCGGTCCAGACGGGCGAATTCAACCATGGCGTTTCCTTCCGGGTATGATAGTGCTGTCCCATATGGTGATGGGGCGGGCGGTTTTTCTGCGTTTGCGTCCAACCCTATAAAAGCGTGTAGTAAAAGTCAAAAATTTTGTTTTGACTTTTAGGGCCCATCAGTTTATCTATGCAGCTGTTTTTTCAGAGATTGTTTGCAAGCCGCCGAAAATGGCGAAATTTGGTTCAAGATCCTCAGGAGATCCCCATGGACAAACCGTTAACATACAGCGATGCCGGCGTTGACATCGACAAGGCCGACCAACTGGTTCATACGATCAAGAAGATCGCCCAAAAGACCCGGGTACCGGGTGTTATGGGCGAGATCGGCGGCTTCGGCGGGCTCTTTTCCCTCAACACCGCCAACATGGAAAGCCCGGTGTTGGTCAGTTCCACCGACGGGGTGGGCACCAAGCTCAAAATCGCCTTTCTCATGGACAAGCACGACACGGTGGGGATCGACCTGGTGGCCATGTGCGTCAACGATATTATCGTGCAGGGAGCAAAGCCTCTGTTTTTCCTGGACTATTTGGCTACCGGGAAGATCGAGGACGAGAAGCTGACCCAGATCATCGGCGGCGTCGGCGCCGGATGCCAGGAGGCGCACTGTGCCCTGATCGGGGGAGAGACCGCCGAGATGCCGGGGTTTTATGCCGACGGCGAGTACGACCTGGCCGGTTTCGCCGTGGGATTGGTCGACAACAACAAGATCGTGGACGGATCGGAGATCCAGGTCGGCCACCAGATGATCGGCATCGCCTCCAGCGGCCTGCACAGCAACGGCTATTCGCTGGTGCGCAAGATCTGTTTCGATGTGCTCAAGATGGATGTCCACACCCATGTTCCGGACCTGGGCCGGACCCTGGGAGAAGAGCTGCTCACGCCCACGCGGATCTATTCCGAGACCGTGCAACATCTGATCCGCGGGCTGCCGATCCGGGGATTGGCCCATATTACCGGCGGCGGCATCGTCAACAATGTGCTGCGGATCATTCCCAAGGCTTGCGGGATTGCGCTGCACCGCGGCAGTTGGGAAACCCCGCCGATATTCAAGTTTTTGCAGGAGGCGGGCAAGGTGACCGATGACGAGATGCTGCGAGTGTTCAACAACGGGATCGGCATGGTGACCGTCGTTCCCGAAGACGCCGCCCAGGACATCGTCGCCCGCCTGTTGGCCATGAAGGAGAAGGCCTGGGTCATCGGCGAAATCACCGAGAGGGAAAGCGGGGGCGATAGCCGTTTTCGCTGGATGTAGGTGGTCCCCATCCACAGATGGCCAATCGACCTATTTGTGGACGGGTACCAGCTGTTCTGGGAATTTTAATGATACGAAAGCTTTTCGATCTTTTCTCCCGTTTCCTTAAATGGGTGGCCAAGGGTGCGCAAGACCAGCCGCCCTGTCGCAGTTGAGGGCTCCGCAGCGGGGACACCCGGGCGGTGTCCAAACCTCGCAAGTAATCCAGAGCACCCTTCTCCTCGCGCATCCCTCCATCGGCCCAAGGCAGCCAAAGGTGATCAACATGCGTGTCCTCGGTATCGAATCCTCCTGTGATGAAACGGCGGCGGCCATTGTCGAAGACGGGCGCAGGATATTGTCGTCTGCGGTGGCGTCGCAGGTGGCGATTCACCATCCATACGGCGGCGTGGTGCCGGAGTTGGCATCGCGCAAGCACATCGAGGCCGTGGTGCCGGTGGTCGAGCAGGCCATCGGCGATGCCGGGCTCAGGATCGAAGAGATCGATGCCGTGGCCGCCACCCAGGGACCGGGGCTGGTGGGTTGTCTGCTGATCGGTTTTTCCTTTGCCAAAGCCTTTGCCTTTGCACGTGGATTGCCCTGGGTGGGGGTCGATCACCTGGAGGGGCATCTCTATTCGATTCGTCTCGGAGACGATCCGCCTGAATTTCCCTACGTGGCGCTGCTCGCATCCGGCGGTCACACGGGCATCTACCATGTAGCCTCGGAAAACAGCCACGAACTTCTCGGCCAGACCCGTGACGATGCGGCCGGCGAGGCCTATGATAAAGTGGCCAAGATGCTCGGGCTGGGTTATCCGGGCGGTGCAGTCATCGACCACCTGGCCGCCCAGGGCAACGCGGATGCCATTGCCTTTACCCGGCCCTATCTGGAAAAGGATCAATTCGATTTCAGCTTCAGCGGTCTCAAGACGGCGGTCAACCGCTATATCCAGACGCATCCCCAGGCCGCAGAGGAACGGTGCGCCGACATCGCCGCCGCGTTTCAGGAGGCGGTCATGGATGTGCTGGTGCACAAGCTGCTTTACGCAGCCGAGGTCAAAGGGTGTTCGCGGGTGGCCGTGGTGGGCGGTGTGGCGGCCAATCGGCGTTTGAGAGAACGTCTTGCGACAGATGGCGCCGCCCGTTCGCTTGCGGTGCACATGCCACCCATGGCCTTGTGTGGGGACAATGCCGCCATGATCGCGGCGGTGGGATATTATCACCTGGGCAGGGGCGAGCGCACCGATCTCGACGCGGATGTCTATTCGCGCAAGCCCCGGTGTTGAGACATTTGTCGAGTTGTTGTGACTTGTAGGGGGTTTCGACTTTATCGGGCCTGTCGTTTTCCTTTATGGATGGACACTCGGAAGAAATATGACAGAGGCACATCCTAAAAAGAGCGCCCGCAAAACCGGCATGCAGATTTCGCCCTGGGTTATCCTGGGATCGACGGCGATCCTGATCGTCGTGGTAATCGTGCTTGCGATCCAGAAGGCCAATCGGGAGCAGCGCCACATGTCGGAGATCCTCAGCGCCAAGGGCGCGGTGCTCATCCGGGCCGTGGAGGCCGGCACGCGAACCGGAATGATGGGGATGTCCTGGGGCGGGGCCCAGATCCAGCGATTGCTCGAAGAGACCGGCCGGTTGCCGGACGTGCGCTACATGGCTGTCGTGGATCCGGACGGAAAGGCGGTGGCCCACAGCGATCCGGAGATGATCGGCAAACCTTTCGATCAGGGACGCAAGCTGTTGCACCTGGGGTCCGACCTGCAGGAGAATTGGGAGTTGGTCGATCTGGGTGAGGAGGGCCGAGTCTTTGAAGTGCATCGCCCGTTTCGACCCATGTTGGCGGGAAGAGGGCCGGGAAGCACCCGCATGTACGGTATGATGCGGCGTCATGGGACGGTGCCGCCCCAGAATGACGACTGGTTTTCAGCCTCCGATCAGAAACAATTATTGATCGTGGCCGGTCTGGACGTCGAACCCTTCGAAGCGGCCATTCGCGAAGATTTAAATACCACCCTGGTGCTTTCGGTCGTGCTGGTTCTGCTGGGATTTGCGGGTTTCGTCTCTCTATTCTGGATGTACAGCTATCGCGCCACCAAACGCTCCCTTCAGGATGCCAGCGCCTTTGCCGACAAGGTGGTGGCCAGCCTGCCGGTCGGCCTGATCGCCACCGATCAGCAGGGGCGCATCACCTTTTTCAATGCAGCGGCCGAACGCATCACCGGTTTGAAAAGGGAAGAAACGGGCGGCCAACCGGCCGATATGCTGCTGCCTTCGACCCTTTGCGGTTTGAAAGAGTTGCTCGACAGCGGCCAAACGATTGCCGAGCAGGAGATGGAATGCCGTTTTATCAGCGGCCGGACCGTGCCGGTGAGCGTCAGTGCCGCTCGCATCGTCAACGAGCTCGACGCTTATGTCGGGCAGATTCTCATTCTAAGGGACCTGGGCGAGGTGCGCCGCTTGCAGGACGAGGTGCGCCGGCAGGAAAAATTGGCTGCGCTCGGGGGCTTGGCCGCCGGCGTGGCCCATGAAATCCGCAATCCCCTCAGCTCGATCAAGGGGCTGGCCACTTTCTTTTCCGGTCAGTTCGAAGCGGGCAGCGAGGGCCGGGAGGCGGCCGAGGTGATGGTCCAGGAGGTGGATCGCCTGAACCGGGTGATCACCGAGCTGCTCTCCTTCGCCCGTCCGTCGGACATCAAACGGCGGCGGATCGATATCGCGCCCATCGTGACCCGGGCGGTCGGTTTGATTCAGCAGGACGCGGCCAATCAGCGCGTCCAGGTCGAATTGAAAATGGACGATGGGTTGTGCCCGGTCCTCATCGACCCGGACCGCATGGCCCAGTGCTTGCTCAATCTGCTGATCAACGCCATCGAGGCCATGGTCGATGGCGGACAATTGACCGTGCGCTGCGAGCGGGTCGATCCGGGCGAGGTGCGGGTCGCGATCAGCGATACGGGCCAGGGCATGGCACCCGATGAAATGGCTAAAATTTTCGATCCCTACTACACCACCAAGAGCCAGGGCACGGGATTGGGGTTGGCCATCGTGCATAAAATCGTCGAGGCCCACGGAGCGCGGCTCAACGTGGAGAGCGCGCCGGGACGTGGCACGACCTTTCTGCTGCATCTGCCCTGTGCGGATGAGGACAGAACAGCACAGGGAGGGCGTCGCGATGAATAGACGCAACCGGTTACTGATCGTCGACGACGATGCCGGGCACTTGACTACTTTGAAGACCATTTGCCGCAGTTGGAAGTATGAGGTCCTCACGGCCACGGATGGCGGCGAAGCCGTGGCGGCCGTGCGTGCCGAGCCGGTGGATCTGGTACTCATGGACGTGCGTATGGCCCATGTGAGCGGCATCGAGGCGCTCGGGCAGATCAAGGCCTACAATCCAGCCATCCCCGTGATTATCATGACTGCCTATTCGTCGGTCGAATCGGCGGTGGAGGCGCTCAAGGCCGGCGCTTACGACTATCTGATCAAACCCCTCGATTTCGAAGAGCTCAAGATCACCATCGAGCGGGCCTGCGAACATGCCGGCCTCAAGGTCGAAAACGAACGGCTGCGGGCGCAGCTGGCCCTCGATTGGGGGACGAGCCGCATCATCGGCAACAGCCAGGCCATGAAGGATCTCATGGAGATGATCGCCATGGTGGCGCCGTCCGATGCCACGGTGTTGATCACTGGCGAGAGCGGCACCGGCAAGGAACTGGTCGCTCGTTCCCTGCACCTCAACAGTCCGCGCAAGGATCATCCCCTGGTGGTGGTCAACTGTGCGGCCATGGCCGAATCGTTGCTCGAGTCGGAGTTGTTCGGCCACGAAAAGGGCGCCTTCACCGGGGCGGACCGACGCCGTGAGGGCCGTTTCAAACAGGCGGACCGTGGCACCCTGTTTTTGGACGAGATCGGCGAGACATCGCCGGCCATGCAGGCCAAGCTGTTGCGCGTGCTTCAGGAGAAGGAGATTGTGCGCGTGGGCGGCGAAGAGACGCTGCCGGTGGATGTGCGCATTGTGGCCGCCACCAACCGCGACCTGGAAAAAGAGGTGAGCGAAGACCGCTTTCGGGAGGATCTATTCTACCGCCTGAACGTCATCACCCTGAAGGTGCCGCCGCTGCGGGAGCGAAGAGAAGACATCCCGTTGCTGGCCAACCATTTTCTCCACGGATTTGCCGAAAAGAATCGCAAGACGGCCAAAGGTTTCGCTCCGTTGGCCATGGACATGCTGCTCCATTACGATTGGCCCGGCAACGTGCGCGAACTGGAAAATGCGGTGGAGCGCGCCGTGGTCCTGATGACCGGCGAGCACATCACCGAAAAACAACTGCCGCTCAACATCGCCAAAGACTATGCGCAGTCCAAGGAGATCGATCCGACCCCTGCCGTTGCGCCGCCGACCGACGGCACCCGCTCCCTCGAAGAGATCGAGAAAGAGGCAATTCTGGCGACCCTGGCGGCCACCGATGGCAACAAAAGCGAAACCGCCCGGCGCCTGGGCATCACCCGCAAGACCCTGCATAACAAGCTGAAAAATTACGGTATCGGCTAATGCCCGTTCAATCCAACAGAAATTTTTCCTTGGCGGCCAGGATGCGCGCCAGGGAGGCGTGGCTTAGCTGTGCCAAATCGTCGTCGGTCTGTATGGCGTGCCGGATCGCGTGGAAAGCGGCCTCGATGTTCGGTCCCGTGTGGCAGATGAGCAGAAGGTCCACGGTGCCGCTGAGACATTGGGTGACGATATCGGGTAGGGCGTAGTATTTGGCGATGGCGCCCATGTCCAGGTCATCGGTGAGCACCAGCCCTTCATATCCTATCTCATCGCGCAGCAGGTCGCCGGCCATAGTGGTGGAAATGCTGGCCGGCCATATGGGGTCGATGCGGGTGTAGCGGATATGAGAAAGCATGAGGCCGCTCACCTCCGATTGAATGGCCGCTTCGAAGGGGATGAGGTCGCGGGACCGCAGCGTCTCCAGGTCGATCTCCAGGTCAGGCAGATCCTTATGGGAATCGAGGACCGTGCGACCGATGCCCGGGAAATGCTTGCCCACGGCCATGATGCCGTTATTCTGCAATGCTTCGATCACCAGGCGGCCCATGCGCGCGACCCATTGTGGATCCCGGCCAAAAGCGCGTTCGAGCATGACGCTGGGGCCTTCGGGGGGTGGCACGTCGAGAACCGGTGCCATGTTCATGTTGACCCCGATCCGGTTCAACTCGTCGGCCGTGGTCCGGGCAAAGGCGATGGCATCCGCCGGCGATGTCATGGCCGGGTTACCGGCAAATTGGGTGAAAGGCGGCTTGAGACGCGCCACCACCCCGCCTTCCTGGTCGATAGCGACAAAGAGGGGCGGCTGCCCGCAACGGACCGCATAATCCTGGGCATCGCCGCACAGGTCGCGGATCTGCTCGGGAGAAAGAATATTGCGCGAAAAGAGGATGATGCCGCCCACCTGGAGGGTGTCGATGGCATACCTCAACTCGTCGTTGAGATCTGTGCCGGTGAAGCCGACCATCAGACGCTGTCCGGCTTTTTGACTGTCGGTGAGATCGCGAGCCTGCATCATTGTGTTGTCCTGATCTTCCAGTGGGAAGATCCAAGAAGGTCTAAAGAGTTCAGTGCCTAATGGCGTTTCCGGCGCAGCTGATACTTTCGCACCGCCTCCGTATGTTCCGCGATGGTTTTCGAGAAGTAGTGCGTCCCGTCCTTTTTCGATACAAAAAAGAGGTAATCGGTTTCCGCGGGATAAAGTGCCGCTTCCAAAGCGGCCCGACCCGGATTGGCGATGGGGCCCGGCGGCAGCCCGCGGATCACGTAGGTGTTGTAGGGCGTCGCGCTACTCAGATGGCGACGGGTAATGTTTCCGTCGAACGACTCGATACCGTAGATCACCGTGGGATCGCTTTCCAGGCGCATGCGCTTTTTCAGTCGGTTATGAAAGACCGAAGCGATAATGGGACGCTCACTGGGAGCGCCGGTCTCTTTTTCGATGATCGAAGCGAGGGTGACGATGTCGTGTATCGAGAGATCGAGCTCATGGGCGCGGTTTCGCCACTCATCGGTGACGAGGGATTGGTAAGCGTTCACCATCGTCGTGATGATGCCCCTGGCCGACACCTCCCTGGGAAAATGATAGGTGTCGGGGAAGAGATACCCTTCGAGGCTGGGGCCGTCGAGTTGCAGCTCCGACACCAGCGACGGATCGCGGGCCAGCCGGCTGAATTCCTCTGCCGATGCCAGACCGGCCTTTTCGACTTCGGTCGCGACCTGGTCGATGGTGTAACCTTCCGGTATGGTGAGGCGATGCAGCAGTACCTTGCCGCTGGCCAGGATGTCGATGATTTCCATCGGTGTCATCGCCGTGGATAGCGCATATTCGCCGGCCCTGAGCCGTTTGTCGTCTCCGCTGAGCCTGGCTATGATCTTGAACCGAATGTCGCTGGTGATGACCCCTGCTTTTTCCAGCCTGGCAGAGAGCATCCCGAAGCTCTCTCCCGGGGCCACCGAGACGATGTGCGAGTGTTCCTCACCATCCGCCGGGCGATTGGCGAAGCGGTGCAGGTCGACGGCAATCCAGCCCGCAGCCCCTGCCACGGCGATCAGCAGCGCAATGATGAGCAGTAAGAGGTATTTTAATTTAAACAAGATTCCCCTGATGATGTTCTTTTATAGGGTTCGGTGATTCCGTTGGGCCTTGATCTCGATCCAATTTGCCTATTTATGGACGGCCCCCAACTTATGCCAAGCATTTTGATTTTGTCAATATTTCGAGGCGCAAGGCTGTTCGCAATGGTTGCCTAATGACCCGAAAGGCCTTATGCTGATGATCATATCGACAAGGCGCTGGAATGACCGCGCTTGCCTCAAGGAGCAAGGGGACGTGCGATGACCCGACCTAAATTGAAAGAACTGCAGATCAATCGTGACTGGTGCAAGGGATGCGGCATTTGTGTCGCCTTTTGCCCGACGCAGGTCCTTGAGATGGACCCACTCGACAAAGCGGTCGTGGCCCGCAAGGAAGATTGCATCGTCTGCCGGGCCTGCGAATTGAGATGTCCGGACTTGGCCATAACGGTGGTTGAGCAAACGTCCGGGACCGACGAGGCCGGCAGATAATTCGCTGTCAAAAGATGACGCCAGAAAAGGACGACGCTATTATGCATCCCACCATCCGATTCGTTCAAGGCAATGAAGCTTGCGTGGAAGGTGCGTTATATGCCGGGCTGCAATTTTTCGCCGGGTATCCGATTACCCCCTCCACCGAGATTGCCGAGCACCTGGCCGTCCGGTTACCCCGGTATGGCGGCAAGTTTATCCAGATGGAGGATGAAATTTCTTCCATGTGCGCCATCATCGGCGCCTCCCTCACGGGACACAAGGTGCTTACGGCCACCAGCGGCCCCGGTTTTTCCTTGATGCAGGAGGCCCTGGGCTACGCCGTCATGGCGGAAATACCCTGTGTGATCGTCAACGTGCAACGCGGCGGTCCTTCCACGGGAATTCCCACGCACATCAGCCAGGGCGATGTGAACCAGGCCCGCTGGGGGACCCATGGCGATCATGCCATTATTGCCTTGACCGCCTCCAACCACCAGGACGTATTCACCACGACGGTGGAGGCCTTCAACATGGCCGAAACTTACCGAACCCCGGTCATCCTGCTTTACGACGAGGTGGTGGGCCACATGCGCGAGCGGCTCGATATCCCTGAAGCGGGTCAGATCCCGCTGGTCGAGCGACTGCGTACGTCGGTGCGCGAAGGAGTCGATTATCACCCCTACCTGCCCCGTGAGGACGGCCGCCTGCCCATGTCCGACTTCGGCGGCGTACACCGTTACAACGTCACCGGCCTTTACCACGACATGTGGGGATTTCCGTCGGACGATCCCAAGGTCGTGCACGGCCTCATTCGTCACCTGGTGGATAAGATCGAAAGCAATGTGGAGGCCATTGCCCGCTACAAGACCTATTACCTGGACGATGCGCGGACCGTCCTGGTCTCCTATGGGGCGACGGCCCGTTCGGCCCTGCACGTGGTCCAGAGCATGCGCAACAAAGGCCAGAAGTTCGGTCTTTTCGAGTTGCAGACCCTTTGGCCGTTTCCCTACGACATCATCGGCGAAGCCATCGGCCGCGCTAAGCAGGTCATCGTCGTCGAGATGAATATGGGCCATATCTGCAGCGAGGTAAAGAGGGCGTTGAACAACCCGCGCAACGTCTTTTTGATCAATCGGATCGATGGGGTCTTCATCACGCCGACCGATATTCGGCAGGGGTTGCGTTTGATCGAAGGCAAAGGTGTATAGCAGGCTGCTGGCAAGCGACACCTCGGCCTCCCATGCGGCGTTCTCGCATTTTTGAAATCCTCGACGTAGCTCGGCTACGCCTGCGGTTTCAAAAATGCTGCGGCCTTGCCTGAAAGGCCGATGCACCACTTGCCAGTAGCCTGCAGTTTTGAACGAGCAGAGTGTCTGGAGCCCTGGCGCTGCAATCGACAGGATTCCTTCACTTTAAACTTTATACTTTCAACTTTAAACTTGAGTTCTTCCAACCTCCCCCCGCCCAGCGGGGCCAAGGATATCGCCATGGCGGTCAAAGATTATCTTCGCGAACGTTTTTTCCCCCACATGTGGTGTGCGGGGTGCGGTCATGGAATCGTGCTGAACAACATGATCCGCGCCATCGAAAAACTGGGTATGAGCAAAAACGAAATCGTGATGGTGTCGGGCATCGGTTGCTCGTCGCGAATTACCGGATACGTCGATTTTCACACCCTGCACACGTTGCATGGGCGCGCCCTGGCCTTTGCCACCGGTGTGAAACTGAGCAAGCCCGAGCTCAACGTGATTGTGGCCATGGGCGACGGGGATGCATTGGCCATCGGCGGCAACCATTTTATTCATGCCGCCCGTCGCAACATCGCCATGACGGCTCTGGTGATGAACAACCGCATTTACGGGATGACCGGCGGGCAGTATTCGCCGCTTTCCGGGTACGGTACCCTGGCCACCACGGCGCCGTATACCAACATCGACCAGGGATTTGACACGGTCCAACTCTCCATTGCCGCCGGGGCGACCTTCGTCGCCCGCACCACCACCTATCATGTCAAGGAGATGACCGATATCATCCGGCAGGCCATCTTGCACGACGGCTTTTCGGTGGTCGAGATCCTTTCGCAATGTCCGACCTACTTCGGCCGTAAGAACAAGATCGGTGACGCCGCCGCCATGATGCGCCAGTTCAAGGACGGCACCACCCCGATCGGCTCCAAGGCGGCCAAGTCGGATCCGGGCCTCATCGAACGGGGCATATTCCTTCAGGTGGATCGTCCGGAGTATTGCAGCGAGTATGACAAGGTGATCGAGCGCGCTCGAAGCGCCGATCACACAACCACATGATCGGATAACGGGTGAGGAAGATGGGAAGAACACGATTGGTTTTTTCGGGATCCGGAGGCCAGGGGGTGGTCACTGCAGCCATCATCCTGGCAGAGGCGGCCGTGCTGTACGACGGCCTGACGGCCGTCCAGACCCAATCCTATGGCGCTGCCGCCCGGGGCGGGGCCACGCGGGCCGATGTCATCATTTCTGAAGACCCCATCAACTATCCGATGGTGGTGCAGCCCAATGTGCTCGTTTGTCTGACCCAGGAAGCCTACCACAAATATGCCCCCATCATCCGGCCCGGGGGCTTACTGATATCCGACAGCCGTTACGTCAACACCGAACGCCGGGTGGACGCGATCCAGAAGCAATTGCCCCTGTATGATACGGTAATGCAACACCTCGGAACGCCACTGGCTTTCAACATTTGCATGCTCGGTGCGGTGTTGGGCTTTACCCATCTGGTTACACTGCCAGCTGTACAAAAGGTGTTGACGGCCCGCGTGCCGCAACGTTTTCTGGAAATGAACACCAAAGCATTGGACCTTGGTTTGGCGCTGGTGCGGGACCCGGGGGCTTGAATCACTTCCCAACGGGCGGCATCGCGCCATTCCCGCCAGGTCCGGCCGGTGTCGGCGTGGAGAAGTTTGCCCTATGAAACTCCCGCCGTCCCTGTGCTTCCCGCCATCCGGGCATGCAGGTCGGCGGATTCACTCGATATCATTTCTCGTGCAATCACTTGACAATATGGGGCCGTTCGATCATAACATGATAAAAACAAAAGAAGAAATATCTGAGCTACTCTGTTTCTCATCGCAATTGTTGGGATCTCCTGCTCATGACGAAACCTGACACCGTTTATAACAGCCGGGTTTTAAAGTTTTACGCTGCCTATCTCAACGCCCATTATCCCCAAGTCAACTTAGATGCCATCATCGATGCCGCCGGCCTGACCAAATGCCAATTGGAAGATCCGGGGTGTTGGTTCAACCAGGAGCAGGTGGACGCGTTTCATGAAAAGGCCATGGCACTTTCAGGAAACCCGAACATCGCGCGGGAGGTCGGCCGATATGCGGTATCGACCGATGCGTCCGGTCCCCTCAAACAGCATGTGCTGGGGCTGCTCAACACCGTTTCCATCTACCTGCTGCTGGCCAAACTCTACCCCATGCTCAGCCACGGGGCGCGCGTCAAGGTCCGCAAGGTCGGCGCCAACAAGGTGGAGATTCTGTGCGTACCGGCAGCCGGAGTCAATGAAAAGCCCTATCAATGCGACAATCGTCTGGGCATCTTCGAATCTCTCGCCGCATTGTTCACCGGCAAGTTTGCCCAGATCGAGCATGATCAGTGCATCCACCGCGGGGATCCCTGTTGCCGATATATCGTCGCCTGGGAGGTGCCGAGTTTCCAGAAATGGAAGTGGGGTTTCAAGGTCGGCACCCTCCTTGTGATTCTCAACGCCGCAGTCGGTCTGTTTCTCTGGCCGCCGGCGATATGGTGTGCGGTCAATACCGCGTCTCTGGTCGTCCTGATGGGTATCGGTTTCCGGGCCGCCTTCCTGGAGCGCCAGAATCTGGTGCGTACGATTCAAAAGCAGGGCAACGTGGCCGAGGATCACATCAAGGAGATCGACTACCGGTACCGCGGCGCCCTGCTGGTTCAAAAGATCGGCCAGGCGACATCCGTGCTTCTCGACGTGAACCAGCTGGCGCAAGTGGTCATGGCCCAAATCCAGGCCCAACTCGATTTCGACCGGGGCATCATCATGTTGGCCGACGAGGACCAACGGCGGCTGGTTTTTTCCGCCGGGTTCGGTTTCGACGAGGAAAAGAGCGAACTGCTCAGCCGGACCCGGTTCCGGCTGGATCATCCCGATGCCAAAGGCACCTTTGTCCAGGTGTTTCGCGAACAGCGCCCGCTGCTGGTGGACGATGTCAACACGATGAAAAATTCGTATTCGGCCAGAAGCCGGCTGTTCGCTCAAGAGATGGGCTCCCAGTCCCTGATCTGTCTGCCGATCGTCTATGAGAATCATTCCCTGGGTATCCTGGCGGTGGACAACATCCACACCAAACGGCCGTTGACACAGAGCGACGTGAATCTTTTGATGGGCATCGCCTATCAAACAGCGGTCAGCATATCCAGCGCAATTGCCTACAAAAAGCTTCAAGACAGCGAGTCGCGCTATCGCAGCCTTTATGAAAATGCGCCGACCGCCTATTTTTCCATATCGACCGGCGAGGCGGCCATTCTCAAATGCAATGCGGCGGCCACCGAGCTGCTGGGAAGGCCTCGTGGTCAGCTCATCGGTTCATGCTGGCTGGAATACGCGGCATCCGATCGCGGAAATCGTACCCGGGCGCAGTGGGTCCAGGAAGCCTTGCAGCAGGGGAGGTCGGTCTACAACGAAGAGCTGCGGCTGCATCACGCGGATGGCCGCATCCTCTGGGTGAACATCACCATGGAGCCTTTCAAGGGGCCCCAGGGACGCGTGCTCGAGGGGCGCTGTGTGCTCGTCGATACGACTGAAAGAAAACGGCTCGAAGAAAAATTGCGCCACGCCCAGAAGATGGAGGCCATGGGGACCCTGGCCGGTGGGGTCGCCCATGATTTGAGCAATATTCTCAGTGCGATCGTCAGTTATCCGGACCTGCTGCTCATGGATATCCCCAAAGAGAGCAATATGTATGCACCCCTGACCAAGATGAAGATGGCCGGCACAAGGGCGGCGGCCATTGTTCAGGATCTGCTGACCCTGGCACGTCGCGGCGTGCAGATGAAGGAGGCGATAGACGTCAATCAGGTAGTCCATGAATTTGTGACCAGCTCCGAATACGACAGCTTGCGCGCCAATCACCCGGGGATCGAAGTCATTTTACAGCTTGCCGGAGAGCTGCCGGCCATACGCGGGTCCCGGGTCCACCTGGTCAAAATGGTCATGAACGTCGCGATGAATGCGGCCGAGGCCATGCCCCGTGGCGGGCGAATCGTGATAGCCAGCGAGTTCCAGACATTGAAACAGGGGGAACGGGTCAAAGATCATCCCGCTGGCGATTATGTGGTGTTGTCGGTTATCGATAACGGCACCGGCATCCCCGAGGAAGATCTAACCCGCATCTTCGAGCCGTTTTATACCAAGAAGGTGATGGGCCGCAGCGGTACCGGATTGGGGATGGCGATCGTATGGGCCACGATGCAGGACCATGAAGGTTTCGTTCAAGTTCACAGCACAGTAGGCAAGGGAACCGCCATTCGTTTGTTCTTCCCGGCGACCAACGAAGTGCAGTCCCCCAAGCCGGCGGTTCCGAAGATAGAAGATTTGATGGGCCATGGCGAAACCGTTCTGGTGGTCGATGACGAGGCCGAGCATCGCCATATCGCCTACGAGATGCTGACCCGGCTGAACTACCAGGTGACCGTTGTGGACAGCGAACGGGCGGCATTGGATCACATGGCCAAATCGCCATATGCTGTGGTTCTTTTGGACATGGTTCTGGGAAATGGTTCGGACGGGCTAACCCTCTACCGCCAATTGCTCGCCCGCCATCCACGGCAGAAGGCCGTCATTGTCAGCGGTTTCGACGAGTCGGCAAGGGTGAAAAAGGCCCTGGCCCTGGGCGCAGGGGGGTATATCCGCAAGCCTTACACGCTGCAGCAGCTCTCCTCGGCGGTGAAATCAGAGCTCGAGAAGGGGGAAATCCGCTGAATCTTTCACCGTTCGATTGAGCGGGTATCAGGTCGATAGCGTCTTGATCAGTTGACCTATATAATAACGGGCATGGCTGATGGGCGCTGCCATATTGGCGCGGTGATTGGCCAGAAAGCCGTCCAGGTCGCTGTTGATGATGAGCCAGGGATCCAGAGAGGCGGCCAGTTGGCAAGAGATGACGGCGTGGTGCAGCAACTCTTCGCCGTGCCGAGAGACCAGGATCTGTTCGAAATCGTGGGCCACGGCTTCCAGGATCTCCCCCATGGCGGCCGCCACCCCTTTTGCGTAATAGAAGTAGTTGTCAGCCGTGAAGAATCCGACCGTCGACCCATCCTTCTCTTTGGCCTTCACCAGATTTTCATCGCAACTGCCCAGCAGGTCTTCGAAAGTCATCAGCAGCGGAATGATGTTATCGGCCCGCACATAAAACGAGGCTCCCCCGGAAATAAGCTGGGTGCGGTACGCTGCGAGCTCCGTCAGGCTATCCTTGTATTTGGCTTCCGGAGAAGGGAACCAGTAGGAGTCCGCTTTGATCATGAGCCAGTTCATGGCGTTTTCCAGTTTGCGATTGATGGTATCCGTGCTGCCGGTGCGGGATATGCGCTCGGTCAACTGGACGACCGCTCGCCGGGTCACTTCCAGAACTCCCAGCTGGTAGTTGTTCACGTTGTCGGTGACGTTGATGATGTCGTTGGGCCGCCACCCCCAGAATCTCTCGTTCAGCTCATGGGAGAGGGGTTTGATGACCGCGTCGATGAAGGTCACGCCCTTGGGAAGCGGTTTGGGGGGCGGTGCGACGGCATGAGCGCCCGGTTCGGCTTTGGGGGCAGCGCCCTCTCCGGATGTTGTGCCATGGGCGGGAGCGGCAGTCGGGGCAGGGGGCGCGGAAGGGGTGGCGCCGTTGGCGGACGGGGCTGCCACCTGGTGTGGTTGAACAACCTGAGGGCTTGCGGGCTGGGGCAGGTGGCCATCGATGACCGGTCGGTGATCCGTATTCGCCGGTGGCGGCGGCACGGCCAGTTCTCCTATTCCGGCGGAGCCTTGGGAAGCATGAACGGGGGTACCGCCATGCGGATTTGCCGCTCGGGCCGCGCGGATATTCGCCGTTTCGGAGGATGTCATGGCCGCAGGCGCCGCGGTGGGTCCGGTGTCGTCCTTGACCAGGCGATCTTTCCAGGGCGCGGGCTTATCCAGGTAATCGATGCCGGTGGCCAGAGCCCACAGCACCACGAGTATCAAAAGGGTGACGACGACCACGCGTTTGATCAAAAACGCGGCAAATCCAGCGTTACTATCACGATTGCGGTCCTGGGGGCCCGTGGGGGTGTCCATGGTGATGTCTCCGGCCTGTCTATCAACTGCCTGTCGGACGTTTGCGCAATTTACGCATATCTCCTATACGGATGGTCAGTTGGGTGGTATCAAAATATTCGATTAAAGGTATCACATATTTCCGGGACGCTCCAGTCATATCCTTGAACTGCGGCGTGGAGATCTCTTCGTGCTCGGAGAGGAAAGCCACCAGTTGATCCCTGATCTTATCGATCGCTTCCCGATGGCAATAGAGCTCCTCTTTGATTTTGATAAGATGCCCTTCGTCGATCAGCAAGGAGAGGACTTGCCGGGCCTCTTCGGCGGGAACCGAGAGCTCAGAGCAGAGCTCCTTGAAATAGGGCGGCGTGAGTCCCTCTTTTTGATAAACGGTCAACAGGTTTGTCCTCAGGGTGCGCTGGTCCACTCCTAATGCCACACGGTGTCCGGCCAGGCGCACCATGTCTTCTTCCTGCACGATGGCCTGGGCTTTCATGAGTTGCTGAAGCACGAGCAGCGCCAATTTGTTGTCCACGCCGAGGGGCAGTTTGGATTTGAGTTCCTCTTTGGACATACCCGGTTTGAGCGGGTTTTTCTGGTGGTATGCTTCGAGCAGGTCGGTGACCGCCTTTTGGAGGTCGGAAACGGCCTTCTGGTGAACGTAGCGCCTCTTTTCTTTGTCGACCAGGATGGCCGTTCGTTTGGAGGTAATGTCCTGGAGGATCCGTTCCAGCTGTTTCTCCGGCAGGTTGGTCATGATCAACAGCTCGCCGAAGGCACAGCCTTTGAATCCACTGTTTTCAATATGCAGGCGGACCACCTCCTCGGGAGGGGCTTCCGTCAGAAGCCGCAGTGCCTCGATGATGTCGGGCCGATGGCGTTTGTGTTTGGGCGGAATCGGATCGAGAATGGCACCGCCACCGATGGTCCGGATTGGGGAATAGCTGCGTAGCACGTAACGGTCGTCTTTGACGAGGGTCACCGGTACATCCATTCTGATTTGGATCGGGGCATGCTCTCCGGGTCGGGCCTCTTCCCGATCGAGCAGCACGACCACTGCCATGATTTCATTGGTGCCGCTGTGAAATCGCACCCGGGTTCTGTTTTTGAGCGGTTTGGCGTTACTGGCCAGATAGAGCAGATCGGCATCCACCATGTAGCTGGGGATTAGCTCTTCGGGTTTGGCGAGGACATCCCCCCGGTTGACCGCCGCCTTTTCCAGCCCCTGAAAGTTAATGGCCGTGCGCATGCCCGCTTCGGCCTGGGTCAGGCTCTGGTTGTGAACTTGAAGCCCCCTGACTTTGGAAACCACCCCCGAGGGATAGAGCATGACCCGATCCCCAACGGCCACCTTGCCCGATATGAGCGTTCCGGTGATCACCGTGCCGAATCCTTTCATGCT
The DNA here is from genome assembly GCF_001293685.1 of Desulfatitalea tepidiphila. NCBI lineage: Bacteria > Pseudomonadati > Thermodesulfobacteriota > Desulfobacteria > Desulfobacterales > Desulfosarcinaceae > Desulfatitalea > Desulfatitalea tepidiphila. The sequence continues at coordinate 264,903 of NZ_BCAG01000003.1, forward strand.
GAAGACGCGGTCGACGGGCAGGCGGAACAGGCCGGTAGCCGTCTTGGCAGGGATGTGTTCGCAAATGCGGTCGAGCGTGGCGATGAATTCGGGCAGGCCTTGTCCGGTAATGGCCGACACCGGCACCACCGGTGCCTCATCGAGAAAAGTTCCCCGGGTGAAGTCGGCGATCTCCTCCTGCACCATGGCCAGCCACTCTTCGTCCACCATGTCACGCTTGGTGATGACGACCACGCCGTGGCGGATGCCGAGCAGGGTACAGATTTCCATGTGTTCCCGGGTTTGCGGCATGATGCCTTCATCGGCCGCGATGACCAGCGCGACCAGATCGATACCCGTTGCGCCGGCGACCATATTTTTGACGAACTTTTCATGGCCTGGGACATCCACGATGCCCAGGCGTTGGCCGCTGGGCAGCTCGAGGTGTGCAAAACCCAGCTCGATCGTGATGCCGCGCAGCTTCTCCTCTTTGAGCCGATCCGTGTTGATACCGGTCAGGGCTTTGATCAGTGTGGTTTTGCCATGATCGATATGTCCGGCAGTGCCTAAGATGATTGGCTTCACGACCGATGTACTCCTTTATGCTCGTTATCATTCATCCTCAATGCCACCATTGGCCCGTCTCACTTTTTTTTCCGCCGCAGGTATTCGGTCAGATAGGACAAGGCCACCAGGACGGCACAAAGGCCGATCATGAAGACGACCGATGCATTGGGGTAAAAGAGCCGGGTCAGGACGACGCCGAAAACGACGCCCAGTATGGCGCGCAGAATCAAGATGTGGGTTGGGTTCACAGTCTTCTCCGGTCTGAGATATCAAAAAAACCTAAATTAGCTGTTTTTGGAAGGATGTTCAACCGTAAGGTATGTCTCCACAGACAGAGGGGGTGGGGCGAAGGCCGGACAGAATTGCGACCTGCAGCGCCCAGGGAAAGCGGCCATTTGTGGCTGGGCACTATTTGACCGGCCTGCGGACAAATCGGAGTTGGACCTTCAAAGGGCCGATGGCGATGATATCTTCGTGAGACAGCTTGACCGATCCTTTGACCGCCTTGTCGTTCACCTTGGGCGTGATTCGTCCCTGAACGTAGCTGAGAACGTAATCGTTTCCTCGTTTGGTGATGGTTGCGCTCGGTTGACCCGCAAACAGGGACCATAAACCAGTGATTTTGATGTCCGCATCCGCATTTTTACCTATGGAGACCCCCTTGGCGGTCAACTCGTAATCTTCGCGCACCGAGGAGAGGAACGAAAGATAGTCGAATCCCACCCAGCTCGACTGGGCCTCTTTTCGGTCGAGAACCATGGTTTGATCGGCATTGGCGGCACTCCCCGGGACACCCATCAGCTCATCGGCGGTGGCTTCCATGGAGAGGGTTTCGTACAGGTCCACGATGAGAATGTGTTTGCCGATACTCACCCAATCCTGGTGGGCCAGCCGGCTCTCTTCGACCCGTTCATTATTGACATAAGTGCCGTTGCGGCTGCCCATGTCGGTCAGGATGAGGTTTTGACCTTCGGCGCGAACCGTGGCGTGATGGGCCGAGACGGCCAGGTTGTCGATGACGATTTTGTTGTCGGGATGGCGGCCGATGGTGAGTTGCTGCCCAGGTGAGATTTGGTGGTTGCCGAGCACCTTATTGTTGAAGGTCAAGATTAGACGCGCCATGAGCACTCCTTTGTTTTAAGGCCGATTTGGTTGAACCGCTCCCGACTCCCGTCCTTGTCGCCGGCCCAAGCCAGCCGTTGCTTCGTTGGGATGTCATTCATAATGTGTTTTATGGTTGGATGAATTGCATTGGGTTGGATGTTGTCCCATCAAAGTCTTTCAACTAAAACCATTCTTTCAACCAGTTGTCAAGATTGGGGTTTCGGGACAATAGCGGCTGGATCTGCATGGCCCGGCCATCCGTGTCTAAAAAGGGAATGAATCCTATGATCGAGGTGAATGACCTGTTGCCGGAAAAGGCTCGCCATCCTATTCCCTGCCTGGATTATGAGGCGACAGGATCACCACCCGGTTGTCCTCCTGAAGTTCGATTGTCGTGAAGGGATACATGGAGAACCAGATACCGATTTTTTCTCCGCCCGGGCTTTCGATCCATGCACCTTGGGCCGGATCCAACTGCTCCCAAATATCCGGGCGCCATACGAACGCGATCTTGTCGGCGAAGTTGGGGGTGTTGGGGGCCACCGGTTCCCATATGTTTGTATTGATGCGGTATCTTGGATCGATTCCGATAATGGCGTAGGGCATATCCGATCGGCCGTTGGTATAGTAGCGATAATAGTCGGGAACGCTGTTTTGCCTGAACCACAAAGTGACCTCCGTATCCAGGTATAAACGTCCATAACCTCCGGACGCGCAGCCGAGCATCATGAGAATGCCCGCCACGAGCAAGGCCGTGGACAGCCGAGCCAGCGTCCTTTTACCCTTGGTTTTTGTGTCGATGCATGGCATGGGCACCTCCTCTGAATTGACCTTTATGGCAGAAAAGTGAGGCGATCTTTTGAAAAGTCAAACGCAACCAAGCGTATGTCAACCCCTTATCCCGTTGGGGTCAGGACGATCTCATCCCATGAGAGCGGTCGTGATTTCGGTTTGAAGGGACGTTAACTCGGCACCAAAAAAATGATCGGCACTTTCAATCACATGCAAACGGGCAGTGGGTTGCCAGTAGGGCAGGAACCTTTGAAGCGGATGGGTGATGATGGCCGCCCGTTGTCTGGAGCGGATCGCCAGGCGTCCTTGCAGCGTGTTGGCTTGCTGATTGAAAAAGATTTCAGTTTCCATAACGATATTCCTGTTCTGTGAATTCCATTCAGTTAGAATCGCTGACGGCGGCTGTGTCGGTTTGACAGTCCGGCGGATTGTCTGTTAGAGCTCTCGTGGCGCCCATCACCATGCTACCTATGCTGCTGTGTTGGTCTCTATCTGCTGCGCTCCGATGTTCAACGATACTGCACCTTCCGTCGTCAGCAACCGCCCCCATTCTCAAGGAGGAAAGATGATTGCCGTGCTCGGAGAAATATTGGTGGACCTGTTTGAAAACTACCAGCGCATCGGCGGTGCGCCCTTTAATTTTGCTTTTCATCTCAAACAGCTCGGGTTATCGGTACGGTTCCTGACCCGGATCGGAGATGATCCCCATGGCCGCGAGATCGGCAAGCTGCTTTCCCGTCACCATTTCGATCTCAATGATGTCCAGGTCGATGACGTCTATCCGACCGGAACCGTTCAAGTTACCCTGGACGATCATGGCGTGCCCCGGTTTGACATCCGTGAGGATGTCGCATACGATTACATCGATTTTGAGGCACTTACGCCTATCCATGGTCCGGACACACGAATGATCTACTTCGGCACGCTGGCACAGCGTTCGGACTTGGCCTTTGAGCGTTTCGACCGATTGCTGTCGCGCAAGGGCGCATCCACCAAAGCATTTTGTGATCTCAATCTGCGGCCGCCCCATGTCCGGGCCGACGTCATCGAGGCCTCGTTGGACTATGCCGACATTCTGAAGCTCAACACCGACGAATTGCACCATGTCGGTGGGTTGTCGGGCGGGCCGAGCCAGGAAGAGGCGCTGGTTGCCCATCTCATGAGAACGCATGAGATTGAAATGGTCATTCTGACAAGGGGTTCCAGCGGAAGCACCCTTTTCACAGCGACGCAGCGATTCGACGCATCGCCGCCGCCCACCGGGAAGGTTCTGGATACCGTCGGTGCCGGCGACGCCTTTGCGTCCGTTATCGCGGCCGGCTACCTTTCAGGTATGGCTCTTGAGAGCGCCTTGACGGCCGCAACCTACTTCGCAGGGCAGATCTGTGAATTGCCGGGCGCCATCCCCGATGACTCCTCCATATATGCCCGTTTGCGGAAAAAGATGGAAGGATTAATGCATGACTGATCGTCTTCCCTATGTTCAACTGTTCAGCATTCACGGTCTGATACGCTCGCAGAACCTGGAACTCGGGCGCGATTCGGATACCGGCGGACAAATCACGTATGTCTTGGAACTCGCACGGCATCTCAGTGCCCGGGACGATATCGGTCGGGTCGATCTGTTTACCCGCTTGATCGCCGACAAACGGGTATCACCCGATTATGCCGAGCCCATCGAGCAGGTCACGGACAAGTTTCGCATCGTCCGCATTCAGTGCGGCGGTCGGCAATATATGCGCAAGGAACTGCTCTGGCCGCATCTGGACGAGTATGTCGACAAGACCATCAAATTCATCAAGCGGCAGGACGCCGTTGCCGACATCGTTCACGGGCACTATCCGGACGCCGGTTACGTGGCCATGGAGCTTTCCGAGTTCTTCGGTATCCCGTTTGTCTACACCGGCCATTCCCTCGGGCGCACAAAACTCAGCAAGCTGCTGGCCGATGGCATGACCGATGCCGATATCGACAAGAAATACAAAATCCACCGCCGTATCGAAGCCGAGGAGCAGATACTGGCAAACGCGGACCTGGTGGTGACCAGCACCCAGCACGAGATCGAAGAACAGTATGGGCTTTATCGCAACAAGAAGGTGCCCGAGTACAAGGTTATTCCGCCGGGGATCGACATCGACCGTTTTTATCCCTTCTATCACGATTTGATTGAAGAAAACAGCAAGTCCGAAAATATCAAATATGCCCAGGCATCGATATTGCGGGAACTAAACCGTTTTTTCCCCCATCCGGACAAACCTATAATCCTGGCGCTGTGTCGACCGGACAAACGCAAGAACATTTCCGGACTCGTTCAGGCCTACGGTGAGGATCTGGAGCTTCAGACCATGGCCAATCTGGCAATCTTTGCGGGCCTGCGCAAAGATATCGACGCCATGGAAGAAAATGAGCGCGACGTGCTGACGCGCATGCTGCTGATGATGGACAAATATGATCTTTACGGCAAAATGGCGATCCCCAAGAAGCACGATTTCGATTACGAGGTGCCTGCTCTTTACCGCATCGCGGCCGAGAAAAGGGGCGTGTTTATCAACCCGGCCTTGACCGAGCCGTTCGGCTTGACACTGCTCGAAGCCTCGGCCTCCGGGCTTCCCATCGTGGCCACCAATGACGGCGGCCCCAACGACATCGTCCGGAATTGTGAAAACGGCATTCTCATCGATCCGACCCGGCCCAGGGAGATTTCCGCCGCACTGCGCAAGATCATCTCCGATGCGCCGCTCTGGGAGAAATTCTCCAAAAACGGTATCATGAATGTCAATACATACTATACCTGGCAGAGCCATGCCGGCACTTATGCCGCTGCCATCCGAAAGTTGATCACGGCCAACCAGGCCTCCGACATGGATACCGCCGTTCCATCGGATGCCATCGGTCGGCGCTTGATGTCGCTGCGCTATTTTTTGATTACCGACATCGACAACACGTTGATCGGCGAAGACAACAGTCGGCTCAAGGATCTGCTGGCCGTGCTTGCAGAGCATCGCGAACGTATCGGGTTCGGCATCGCCACCGGAAGAACCGTGGATTCCGCAACGAGGATACTCAAAAAGCACGAAGTGCCGCAGCCTGATGTGATGATCTGTTCGGTGGGCAGTGAAATCTATTACGGCGCCAATCGCCGTTTCGGACAAGGCTGGGCGACCCACATCTCCCATCAATGGCAGCGCGATAAAATCGTCTCCTTGTTGAAGCATTTCGATTTTCTGAGGTACCAGGAGGAAGAGACCCAAAGAACATTCAAAATCAGCTACTACATGGATCCGGATGAAGAGCGGCTGGCCCTGGTGCACGACCGGCTGTTGAGCAACCGGTGTCGATACAATTTGATTTATTCCCATGGTAAGTATTTGGATATATTGCCATATCGTGCCTCCAAGGGCAAGGCTATCCGCTATTTGAGCTACAAATGGGTCATCCCCCTGAGAAATTTTCTGGTCAGCGGGGATTCGGGAAACGACGAGGAGATGTTGCGGGGCGAACCCCGCGGTGTCGTGGTCGGCAACTACAGCGCCGAGCTGGAAGCCCTGAAAGGAATGCGCCATATCTACTTTGCCAAAGCGCCCTGTGCCGGGGGTATTCTGGAAGGCATGAACTACTACCGATTTTGCGAGGAAAACAGGGGGGCGGCACAGTGACGATGCAGAACAGGGTCCAGCTCATTACTTATCCCGACAGCCTCGGCGGCAACATGATGGAGTTGCACTACGTGCTGCGCCGGTATCTGGCCGGCGCCGTCGGCGGCGTACATATTCTACCGTTCTATCCGTCATCCGCTGACCGGGGTTTTGCACCATTGACCTATCATGAAGTCGATCCAATCTTCGGGAGCTGGGAGGATATCGAGAAAATCGGAGAAGATTTTGACCTGATCATCGATTTCATGGTCAACCATATCTCACGGCAATCGGTATTTTTCCAGGATTACATCGAAAAAGGCACACGCTCCGAATATGCGGACATGTTTCTCTATTTCGACAAGCTGAGTCCCGACGGTGAAATCAGCGAAGAGGAGTTGGCCAAAGTATACACCCGTAAGCCGCGTCCTCCCTATACCGTCATCGAACGGGCCGACGGATCCAGGGAGAAGTTGTGGTGCACGTTCGACTACGAGCAGATCGATGTGGATGTCACCTCGCCCAAGACCAAGGAGGTCTTCCGGAATTTTCTCATCCGGCTGGCGCGTTCCCGGGCCAAAATGATCCGCATGGACGCCTTTGCATATACCACCATCAAGATCGGTACCAACTGTTTTTTCCTCGAACCCCAAGTTTGGGAAACGCTCGAATGGTTAAATGAATACGTATCGCCTTTCGGGGTCGAAATTCTGCCGGAGGTCCATGAACACTACCGTTACCACCACAAAATAGCCGAACACGGCTACTGGACCTACGACTTCGCCCTGCCCATGCTGGTATTGCACACGCTGTATCATCATACCAGTGCGCGCCTGCGACACTGGCTGGAAATCTGCCCGCGCAACCAGGTGACCACCCTGGATACCCACGATGGCATCGGCGTGGTGGATGTGGAGGATTTGCTCACGACCGATGAAATCGAGCGAACCGTGCATGGCATGTTCGAAAAGGGCGCTAACACGCGCAAGATCTATTCCGGGCCCGAGTATCAGAATCTGGATGTCTACCAGGTGAACTGCACCTATTACTCTGCGCTCGAATGCAACGACGACTCGTATATCGCCGCACGGGCCATCCAGTTTTTCTCCCCTGGCATTCCCCAGGTCTACTACGTGGGATTGTTGGCAGGAGAAAATGACGTCGAGCTGGTCGAACGCACCAAAAACGGACGCGATATCAACCGCCACAATTACACCCTCGACGAAATCGCCGCCGATATCCAGAAGCCGGTCGTTCAGCGCTTACTGCGCCTGATGGAGTTTCGCAGCACGTATCCGGCCTTCAAGGGCGACTTTCAGATCGAGGAGGCGCCGGATGACCATCTATCGTTGACCTGGCATCTGGCGCCATACAAAACGACCCTTCAGGTGGACTTGAGAAGTTACGCCAGCCACATCCGATATTACGAAAGCCGAAGCCGCCGGATGAAGACCATGGTGGCTTAGAAGTGTTAAGTTTAAAGTGTAAAGTTTGAAGTGAAGGTATCGGGTCGTTCCTTCGACACCTTGTCGCGCAATGCATCGAACACGGCTTCGCCCTCGATATCCGCCTTGTCATTTCCAGCGGCTACCTGCTGAAGCTTGCGCAGGTCGTCAGGATCTTTGGCGTTGATCGGGCCATTGAGCAGGTTCAGGGTGTTGCGAACGAGGCTGTAGACAATCGCTGGGGCGATGCGCTCCGCCGCCGCGCCGGTGCGATCCACGCCCCCCCAGATATGGGTGTGGGGCAGTTGGAAAACCTTGGGCGCTTTGGTGTAGCCGAGCAGTTCGCCAAAGAGGGTCATCACTTCGACAATACCGTCGGTATAGGCGTTGCGCAGCGATTCGCGGCCATCCCGGGCAAGGGCGTCGATGTCTGCATCTTCGTAGGAAAGGTCCAACCCATCGATCAGTTGGTTTTGAACCCAAGCCAGGGTATCGGTTTTCATGCTGACCACCACGTCCTTGTCGCTGAGGATTTTGATGGCGTTGCGGATGCTGACCATCTCCTTGACCGTCGGGCTCTTGCGCATCGCCACATCCTCGATGGTGGTGTGGTAGAGCTTCAGTTCGTTGTCGAACACGAGAATGCGCTGCTTTTCGGCGGTGTCTGCTTCGCAATAGAGATCCAGGTCCCTCTCCCGCCTGTAGGTCAGCGGGGTCATGTCCAGCAGAGCCTTCATGGCCTCTTTGTCGATACGGCCAGGTGGATCCGCGGGTTTCCAGGAGGCGCGCACCTGGTCTGACAACCGATTGATTTCTATCTTTTTCAGCAGGTTTTCTTTGAATCCCATAATTCCTCCTCTCCTTGACCGGATGGTAGATATTTTGTATATGATTCGCAGCCTTTCAGCAAATCGTTTTGTCCGGCAAGTCGCTGCGCAATCGTATGCCAAAAATGAAGGAAACAATGATGGATGAGTATGTCACATTGAATTACAAAGGGGAAACGTATCGATTGCCGGTGATCATAGGGACTGAGAATGAGTGCGGCATCGATATCCTCGCATTACGACGCGATACCGGTCTGATTACGTTCGATCCGGGCTTCGCCAATACCGGCGCCTGCAAAAGCAGCATTACCTATATGGATGGTGAGAAAGGCATCCTGCGCTACCGCGGCATACCGGTCGAAGAACTGGCCGAACACTCCACCTTCAAAGAGACGTCTTACCTGTTGATTAACGGCCGCTTGCCCACGGCGGAGGAGCTGCGCCATTTTTCCATCATGCTCAACGACCATTCCCTGGTCCACGAGGACATGAAGACTTTTTTCCAGAATTTCCCCAGGGCATCCCATCCCATGGGCATTCTCTCCGCCATGGTCAACGCCCTGCGCAGTTTTTATCCGGAGCTGCAGACCACCGAGGAGGAGATCAACTTCACCGTGACCCGACTCCTAGCCAAGGTGAGGACCATGGCCGCCATGTCCTACAAGATTTCCCGGGGCCACACCGTGGTCTATCCCCGTCCGGATCTGGCTTACTGCGAGAATTTTCTCAACATGATGTTCAACACGCCGGTCAAACCCTACGAATTCGTGCGCGAGGTGGTGCGTGCCCTGGAGGTTTTCTGGATTTTGCATGCCGATCACGAGCAGAATTGTTCGACCACTGCGGTGCGCGTTGTGGGCAGCGGGCGCGTCAATCTTTACGCGGCCATATCCGCGGGTATGTCGGCCCTCTGGGGCCCTCTGCACGGCGGCGCCAACCAGGCCGTGGTCGAAATGCTCAGCGACATTTATCGCAGCGGGGGAGACTACCGCAAGGCGGTGGAACGTGCCAAAGACAAAGATGACCCTTTCCGCCTCATGGGTTTCGGACACCGGGTATACAAGACCTATGACCCGCGGGCCAAGATCATGAAGAAGATGTGTGACGATCTGTTGTCGGCCCTGAAGCTGAAGGACCCGCTCCTGGACATCGCCAAGGAGCTGGAGGAGGTGGCGGTTAACGATGCCTATTTCATCGACCACAACCTCTATCCCAATGTGGATTTTTACAGTGGTATCGTTTTACGCGCCATCGGTATTCCTACCAATATGTTTACCGTCATGTTCGCCATCGGTCGACTGCCCGGTTGGATCGCCCAATGGAAAGAGAGCATGGACGATCCCCAATGGCGTATCAGCCGCCCGCGCCAGATCTATACCGGTCCATCTGAAACCCATTATGTGCCGATGGCCAAGCGCAAGGGGATTTGAGAACGCTTGCGATGGCGATGGTTTAAAGGCCGCGATGGTTATTCGAAATCGCCCAAGGGCCGGGCGAACGTGAACTTGGCCGGATAGACCACCATGGCATTCCAGGCATCACCCACATTGCCGCCGAGGGCCGCAAACGGTACGCCGACCACGAACAAAACAAATCCGGCGGCGGTCGCGACGATTCCGACGGGCCTGACCACGACGGCATCTGCCGCCATCGCGCCGGCGTCGATTTGTGGATCGTTAAGTCCCGAATTATTGGTCGCCATGGCCCCGCAGGGCAGGCCCATGACCGCCAAAACTAGAAGCAGCGCGATTAATTTATTGGGTAGCTGATGCATGTCGGCTCCTTTGCTGGAAGAAGTGGTAAAGCGGCGAACCGCTCTGCCTTTAATATTAATTACGTATGACCATAGCAGTTCTTGTTTTCGGTTGCAATCTCTGACCGTTTGACACGACCCTATCGGAAAGGGCTTTTTTGTGCATGAAGCCACCCCCAACGGACCAACGATTCACCTGATCGACGTGGCCGTCGCCTTGCCCGTTTTCGATTCCTATACCTATCGGGTGCCGGTCGATCTATTGCCGGATCTGGCGGTCGGCAAACGGGTGCTGGTGCCTTTCGGCAGGCGCCGGGTGACCGGTTATATGCTCCAATTCACGGACCAGATCCCCGATGCGGCGGTTAAGAACATCGTCTCCGTGCTTGACGACCAGCCGCTTTTCCCGCCTGGAATGATATCCTTTTTTCGATGGACGGCCGATTACTACATGCATCCGCTGGGCGAGGTGATTCAAACGGCTTTGCCCACCGGTATCAACCTGGCCGAACAGGTGCGCTACACCATCAGCGACCACGGACGCCGGGAACTGGGCGGTCAGCCTCTGGCCCCATGGGAACGCATCTTATGCGACCACCTTTTAGAGGGCCCCTGCCGGCCGGCCTTTCTCAGGCGCCTGGCCGGCGACGCCTTTTCCCAGTCACGTCTTGACGCATGGGAAAAGCAGGGTTGGATCGTTCGACAGCAGGCCCTTTCGGGCGGTCGGACGCGACCCAAGACCGTTCGCTTCGCGAGTCTGACCGCAACTCCTTCCCTGGATATGGGGCGGTTATCCTCCGCACGGCGTACGATCATGGAGGTGTTGATGACTCATGGGCCAGTGGCGTTGAGTGATCTCAAGAGCGTTCTGCCCACAGCGGCCCATCTGGTCCGCGCCATGGCCAGAGACGGGCAACTCAGGATCGAGGAGCGGGTCGTCTACCGAGACCCGCTGGGAGATCCGATTACCCCGGACCAACCCCCGAAATTGACCGCCGAGCAGCATCAGGCCGTCACTTCCATGGGGGCGGCCCTGGGAAAGGGGTTTCACACCTTTCTGCTGGCCGGCGTAACCGGATCGGGCAAAACCGAGGTCTACCTGCAACTTGCGGCCATGGCCCTCGAACAAGGACTTGCCGTCCTCGTGCTGGTCCCTGAGATTGCCCTCATCTCCCAGACCGAGCGCGCCTTCCGGGCCCGCTTCGGCGAGTGCGTGGCTCTGTTGCACAGCGGATTGTCCAGCGGCGAGAGGTACGATCAGTGGCGAAGGATCATGGCGGGTGAGGCCACCATTGCCGTGGGTGCCCGCTCGGCCATCTTCGCGCCGTTTGCCGGCACCATCGGATTGATTATCGTCGACGAAGAGCACGACGATTCATACAAGCAGGAAGGGGCCTTGCGCTACAATGCGCGCGATCTGGCCGTGGTGCGCGCCCGCCAGCACGGTGCGGTGGCAGTCCTCGGTTCGGCCACGCCGTCGCTGCAATCCGCCTATAACGCACTTAATGGCAAATTTTCCAAGATCAGCCTCTATGAACGGGTAGACCGCCAGATGCTGCCCCGGATCGTGATCCAGGACCTCACGGCGATTCGCGAAGAGCGCGGCATCCGGCGTTTTCTGACCACCGAACTGTTGGCAGCCATGCGCACCACCCTGGAGCGCAAGGAACAGGTACTGCTCTTTTTGAACCGCCGCGGGTTCGCCGGCAGCCTGATCTGCGCCGATTGCGGCCAGGCCGTACGCTGCAAACACTGCGATATTTCGTTGACCCACCATCAGCAGGCCAACGTCTATCAGTGTCACTACTGCGGCTTCAGCCGGTCCGCGGTCTCCCGCTGCGAACGGTGCGGATCGGCGCGGATCATCGGCCTGGGGATCGGTACCGAGCGTCTGGAAATGGAGATCCAGAAGATTTTTCCCACGGCCCGCGTGGCCCGCATGGACCGTGACACCACCCGGCGCAAGGGGGCCCTGATCAAGATCCTCAAGGATTTGCGCGACCGACGCATCGATATCCTGATCGGCACCCAGATGGTGGCCAAGGGCCACGACTACCCCAACATCACCCTGGTGGGCATCATCTGCGCCGACCTGTCGCTGAGCTTGCCCGATTTCCGGGCCGGAGAGCGCACCTTTCAACTGCTGGCCCAGGTGGCCGGTCGCGCAGGACGCGGCAAGGTGCCGGGCCATGTAATCCTGCAAACCTATAACCCGGCGCACTTCAGTATTACCACGGCCCGTGACCAGGATTACGACGAATTTTTCCGGCAGGAGATCGAATTCCGAAAAGTCTTGGGGTATCCGCCCTTTACCCGCATGGTGCAGATCCGCATGACCGGGCCGGACGCGCAGCGTCTGGCCGCTTTTGCGGAGCGGCTGGGCGAAGCGGGTCGGCAGATGCTGGCCCAACGTCCGGTCGATGGCCGGGTGGAGATCATGGGCCCCATCGAGGCGCCGCTGCACCGGATCGCCAATCAATTCCGCTGGCAGATGTTGCTCAAGGGGCCGGCTGTCGTTCCGCTGCATCGGTTCGTACGCGAGCTGCTCGCCCACAAGGAGGTTCAGGCGAACAGGGGTCGCATCCACGTCGGCGTGGATGTCGATCCCGTTTTTCTCATGTGAACGAATCCGGCACGGCCGTACCGGAGATGTTGATTACCGATTGATATCATTTGGAATAAATTTTGTCCGGCTTGACAATCAATAGCGCTCGGCCTATAGATTTGGCATGGAAAGCCGATAGTGAGTCGATCAACGGAATGCAAAGGAGAAGGAACTGCCCGATGTTACACAAATTCACCCATCTTACGATCATGCTGGCCGTCTCTTTGTTTGGCCTGATCGGGTTCGTGGACAACGGCCTGTGCGATACACGACCGGCCGCTCAATCCCAGGAGCCGGCCCAAACCGCCAAGACACCCAAAGTGTATTTTCCCGACCCCATCCACAAGTTTGCGACGGTCATGGAAGGCGCCGTCATCAAGCACGACTTTATCGTCGAAAATCAGGGCGACGCCCCCCTGGAGATCCACAAAGTGCAACCCGATTGAGGCTGCTCGGTGGCCTCCCATTCGGGCCAGATTCCTGCCGGCGGCAAGGGAAAAATCAGTGTGGTGGTCGATACCGCCAATCGGGGCGGCCAGCTCTTGACCAAAAGATTTCGTGTTTACACCAATGATCGCCGGGAGCGGCAGACCGTGCTCGCGGTGAGCGGGCAAGTGAACGCCTATATCATGGTTTCGCCGGCCCGTGTGCGACTGGTCGGCCGGTTGGGCGAAACGCTTTCCCAGCAGGTGCGCATCGTACCCCAGGGTTATCCGTTTGCCATTCGGGAGGCCAAGGCCAGCAACGGCGCGGATATCCGCATTTCCATCGAACCTGCTGGCCAACCGCCGGCCGGGCAGGGATTTGTGCTGACCGTGACCAGCACCCGGCGTGAAGCCGGCAGCTTCGGAGACTATATCCTGATCCAAACCGACCTCAAGGAGAAGCCGACCATCGGCATTCCCGTGAGTGGTCGGCTCTATGCAAAGCAACCCCCTGAAAAGTGAGCCATATTACATTGAAACCGAATGATCTGAAAGTGGTGGCCTTCGATTGCGACGGCGTGATGTTTGATTCATCCCGGGCCAATCGGGCCTATTACGACCATATTCTGCAACACTTCTGCCGGCCGCCCATGACCGATGCCCAGTTCGCCTATGCCCACATGCATACGGTCAGCGGTGCCCTGGCCCACCTGTTCGAAGACTCCGACCTTCTCGTCGAGGTGCGCGCTTACTGCCGCGAGTTGAGCTACATGCCCTTCATCCCGCACATGGTGATTGAACCCCATCTCAAGGAGTTGCTCGCATTTTTGCGTCCTGCTTATGGGACCGGCATCGCCACCAATCGGACCAACACCATGGCCCGTGTGCTCGAAGTGCACGGGTTGACCGATTATTTCGATAAAGTGGTGACGGCCAGCGATGTCCACAATGCCAAGCCCGACCCGGAGCAGCTTCTGGTGCTTCTGGACCATTTTCAAATCGAACCGTTGCAGATGCTCTTCATCGGCGATTCCGAGCTCGACGCCATGGCCGCCCAAGATGCGGGCGTTCCTTTCGTCGCGTTCGGCAACCCCGCCCTGGAAGCCGAGGTGCATTTGCAGAATCTGGGGCAGCTCAAGCGGCTTTTGACAACCTGAAGCGATTGAAAAAAGATCGGCCTCTTTCGATATCGTCAGCATGCTGCGACATCGCAAGAGGCCGATAAGAACCTTCCTCCGGCAAACAGGCGGGCTAGGCTAGGAGGCGGGGAGGAAGGTAAGGGCTTCTCAAGAAGGCTTGAGGCTACTTGAGTTTGCCCAGAATGGCGCTGGCAATCGTGTTTTTCTGGATCTCCTTGGTGCCTTCATAGATTTCGGTGATCTTGGCATCCCGGTAGAAACGTTCCACTTCGTACTCTTCCATGTATCCGTAACCGCCCAGCAACTGGATCGCCTCGTCGCACACCTCGACGGCGGTGCGCGCCGCATACATCTTGGCCATGGAGGTCAGCTTGGGATCGATACGTCCCTGGTCGAAATTCCAGGCCGCCTTGTATACGAGCAGGCGGGCGCACTCGATCTTGGTGGCCATGTCGGCCAGCTTGTGCTGGGTCGCCTGGTATTGGGCGATTTTCTTGCCGAACTGCTCACGCTGCTTGACATAGGCCAGGGCGCGGTCGAAACCGCCCTGGGCGATCCCCAGGCCCTGGGCCGCGACCAGGATTCGGCTTTCGTCGAAGAACTCGAGCAGGTGGTAGAAACCTTTGTTCTCCTGGCCGACCAGATTTTTAATCGGAACGCGGACATCCTTGAAGGTCACTTCGGCCGTATAACTCAGGGTGATGCCCATCTTCTTGCCCACATCCTGATAGCCCACGCCCGGCCGGTCCGCCTCGACCAGGATCATGCTCAGTCCCCTGTGGGATTTGGCGGCATCCGGATCGGTCTTGCACAGCACGTTGTAAAAACCGGCCAGCGGGCCGCTGTTGGTGATAAAAATTTTGGAACCGTTGATGACCCACTCGTTCCCGTCCTTGACCGCCGTGGTTTCCACGGTGGTGATATCCGACCCATGATCCGGTTCGGTAAAGGCACCGCAGGAGAGGCATTGGCCTTCGGCCACCTTGGGCAACCATTTTTCCTTCTGTTCATCCGTACCGAAATGCAGGACCAGCTCCGAAGCGAAATCGGCGATCAGCAGGCAGGTGCCGATGGTGCTGTCGCCACGGGCCAGCTCTTCGGCCACCAGGATGTTTTCCATAACGCCCAGGCCCTGTCCGGAATATTTTTCCGGAAAGTGAATGCCGATGAAACCCAATTCAGCCGCCTTTTTCCACAACCGCTCGGGGTAGGCGTGGCGTTCGATCAGATCCTGGATCTCGTCCTTTTTAAATTGGCCTTTGACGAAGTCTCTGACCGCTTTCTGGATCTGGATCTGTTCCTTGGTAAGTTCAAACTCCATTTTTTCCTCCTTGTGCGCGTCCCCTGGCGGGGGGCGGGTTGAAATTGACAAGCATCTGCCCGTTATCTTCCCCCTGTACCGGGGTGCCGTCAACAAATAATACGCAAAGATCGTACCATTCAACTTTATGTTTTGATAACAGATAGTTGAAAATTTTTGGAATCCAATATCCGTCTCATGGCGCAGAAAATACTGGACTATTTAACAGTTGGGTTCTAAACTGCGCCATATTCCAGATCAGGAGACAATATGACCATCGACGAGAACAACTTTTTCCGCGAATCCACCCTGCGGATTTGCAGCAGCCTGGATATTGAAAAAGCCATGCAGCGCTGCCTGCAGTTTCTGGTGGAGATTATTCCGGCCAGTCGCATGTGCTTCCATGTCTACGACCGCGAGCTGGGCATCGTGGAGACCGTGGCCATGGCCACGGCCAACACTTGCGAAGCCATGGCCCAGCGTACGCCGCTGTCGGCCCGGGGCCGCCGGCAGGTCGAGGAACAGCGCGCATCGCGTACCAAGCTGGTCGAGCGCATGGGCGACGATGCCGTGGCTGGGCCGGTGGTACGCCATTTCGGCGCCGAGGATCTTTCCGGCCTGTTGCTCGATCTGGCCCTGGAGCGCAAGTTCATCGGCACGGTTTCCGTTTTCGGGGAGCCGGGACGGCGATTCAATGCCGAGCACGTGAGCCTGCTCTCCCTCTTGAACATGCCGTTCGCCATCGCCCTGGCCAACAGCCTGCGATATCGTGAACTGCGCAAGCTGCGCGACATGCTGGCCGATGACAACCGCTATCTGCAGGACGAACTGCGCCAGATCGCCGGTGAAGAGGTGGTCGGTGCCGCATACGGCCTCAGGGACATCATGGAGATGGTGCACCAGGTGGCGCCGCTGGACAGCCCCGTCCTGCTGCTGGGTGAAACCGGCGTGGGCAAGGAGGTGCTGGCCAACGCCATTCACCGTCTCTCCTCGCGCCGCAACGGACCTTTTATCCGGGTCAACTGCGGCGCCATTCCGGGCACCCTCATGGACAGCGAGCTCTTCGGCCACGAAAAGGGGGCCTTCACCGGGGCTCTCGCTCGAAAGCGGGGTCGATTCGAGCGTGCTGACGGCGGCACGATCTTCCTGGACGAGATCGGTGAGCTTTCGGCCGAGGCCCAGGTGCGCCTGTTGCGGGTTCTGCAGGACAAGGCCATCGAGCGGGTGGGCGGCAGTGAAACCGTCCACATCGATATCCGGGTGATCGCCGCCACCCATCGCAACCTCGAACAGATGCTGACCGACGGCCAGTTCCGCGAAGACCTCTACTTCCGCTTGCGCGTGTTTCCCATCGTCATCCCCCCGCTGCGTCAGCGCAGCGAGGACATACCGGCCCTGGTTCAGCATTTCATTCAGAAAAAGGCGCGTGAGATGAAGCTTTCGGTGGTTCCCGGTGTGGCGCCAGGCGCTTTGGAACGCCTGATCGGCTACAGCTGGCCGGGCAATGCCCGCGAGTTGGAAAACGCGGTGGAGCGCGCCCTGATCGTCAGCCGGGGCGAGCCCCTGGCGTTCAAGGATGTCGGTACCGGCGTCATGTCCGCGAGGCCTCAGAAAAACGCATACTTCCCTCGTGAAGTCGTTCAATCGCTGGATACTGTGGCGGCTCAGCATATCCGCAAGGTTCTGGACCTGTGTAACGGGCGGGTCGAAGGCGAGCAGGGGGCGGCCCAACTGCTGCGGATTCACCCCTCGACACTGCGCAAGCGGATGAAAAAGCTGGGGATTGCATTCGGCCGCAATTCCAACAAATAAAGTACGGCAGGGGTGACAGAGAATCTGCAGTAGGCAAATACCGACAATAAAAGCTGAGTTTTTTTGTGGTGTG
This sequence comes from Desulfatitalea tepidiphila, assembly GCF_001293685.1. Taxonomy (NCBI): domain Bacteria; kingdom Pseudomonadati; phylum Thermodesulfobacteriota; class Desulfobacteria; order Desulfobacterales; family Desulfosarcinaceae; genus Desulfatitalea; species Desulfatitalea tepidiphila. Next base: position 282,359 of record NZ_BCAG01000003.1, read on the forward strand.
TATTACTACTGGCGTCAACTCGAAACGACCACCCCGTGCGCGCACCTTTGCTGAACCTGCGGACAGCCTACTTGAACTGTTGCCGCATCTCTTTTTTGTTGAGCTTGCCGACGCTGGTCTTGGGCAATGCATCGGTGATCACGATGCGGTCGGGCACGCCGAATTTGGGAATGGTGCCATCCTCGGCGAATTTTGCCACAAAGCTCCTGATTGACTCATCGGTGGTGGTGGCCTTCTGGTCGGGCTTGGGAACCACCAGGGCCATTGGCCGTTCGCCCCATTTTTCGTCGGGCACGCCGATGACCGCCACTTCACTGACCCCCGGATGCCGGCTGATGATGTCTTCCAGTTCGAGGGAGGAGATCCACTCGCCGCCGGTCTTGATGACGTCCTTGAGGCGGTCGGTGATCTGCAGGTAGCCCTCCTCGTCGATGTACCCGATATCGCCGGTGTGCAGCCAGCCGTTGGCCCACAGCTCCTCACTGCGCTCTTTGTCCTTCAAATAGCCCTGGGTCAGCCAGGGCGAGCGCACCACCACCTCGCCGGTACTCTTGCCGTCGTGGGGCATGGGTTTGCCGTTGGCGTCGATGACTTCCAGCACCACGTTGGTCACCGGCAATCCGGTGCGGCAGCGGACCTTGACCTGCTCTTCCTGGCTCCAGGCGTTCATGTGGGGCTTGATGATTGCGATGGTCAGCAGCGGGCAGGTTTCCGACATGCCATACGCCGCGTAGACGTTGATGCCCAGTTTCAAGGCAGCCTCGCACAAACCGCGTGGCAGGGCCGATCCGCCGATGATCACCTTCCAACCGCTCAGATCGAGTTTTTGCACCGCGGGGCTGGAGACCAGCATGTGCAGAATGGTCGGCACGCAGTGGGAGAAGGTCACCTTTTCGGTCAGCTTGAGTCGGATCAGCATCTCTGGTTCGTAGCGGCCGGGGTAGACCTGCTTGGCGCCGATCAAGGTCATGGCATAGGGCATGCCCCAGGCGTGTACATGGAACATGGGGGTGATGGGCATGTAGACATCGTTGGAGTTGATATTGGCCTGGGCGGCGTAGGATCCGGAAGCCGTCAGCAGGGCGTAGGTATGCAGCACCAGTTGGCGGTGGCTGAAAAACACCCCCTTGGGCAGTCCGGTGGTGCCGGTGGTGTAGAACGTGGTGGCCATGGTGTTTTCATCCAGATCCGGGAAGTCGTATTCGCTGTCCGCGGCTTCAAGCAGGTCCTCGTATTCGCCGTCCAGGGTCAGCTTGGTGGCCGGCACTGGCTTGCCGTCGGCGATCAGCACGATCTTTTTCACGGTGGTGAACTGGTCTTTGACCGCCTCGAGCATGGGCAAAAACTCATGATGGACCAGGATGACGTCATCCTCGGCATGGTTGATCGTGTAGATCAATTGTTCCGGTGAGAGGCGGATGTTGATCGTGTGCAGCACGGCACCCATCATGGGTACGGCGAAAAAGCACTCCAGGTAGCGGTGGCTGTCCCATTCCATCACGGCCACGGTGTGGCCCGGTTCGACACCGAGTTTTTTCAGGGCGTTGGCCAATTTTCCCACCCGTTTACCGAAATCGGCATAGGTGTAGCGCATCTGGTCGCGGTAGACGATTTCCTGCTTGGGCGAATAGATCAGCGGGGTGCGCAGCAGATTTTTGATCAGCAGCGGAAAACCATAAGCGGAAGGGGTGGGTTGGATCAGTTTAGCGGGCATACGTCCTCCTTGGGTAGATGGGTTGGTTGTGTGTTGCGTTTATTGGTCTGATTGGATTGGGTGATACTGTTGGACGATGTGCAGCAAGGAAAGTGCCAGCACGGCGGAAACGGTTTCTTGAATGGCTTTTTATTTATATTTCAGAAGGTTTGGATAGAGGCCGATGGAGACCCAAAATGAGTTTGTTGAGCGGGTGTGGCACGTATGACTCGGCGGCCCAACGATTTAAACGATAATTTATTGAAATTAAACGCAATAGGCAATTTTTCGTAAAATTTCCCAAAACGAGTCATAAATAACTCGCACTGGGTTCATTCGTTTTGAATCCCGAGTTTCCGCAGTTTCAAATAGAGGGTTTTGCGCTCGATACCGAGAATCGACGCCACCCGCGTGCGGTTCCACTGGTGGCGATTGAGCAGGGAAAAGAGGTAGGCCCGTTCAAACTCCTGAACCGCATCGCGCAGCGGCCCTTCTCCCGGGCGCACCGTCACCGGCACATTTTCCGTGCCCCCACTGCCCGATTGGCCCTGGAAATCCATAAAATCTAAAGAGTTAAAGCTCATGTAGCGCTGGATCGTATTTTCCAGCTGGCGGACATTGCCCGGCCAACCATAGTTGATGAGCGTCTCCAGCTCATGGCCGCGCAGGGTGTTGACCCCCTGCTCCTTGCCGTACTTGGCCAGAAAGTGATCCACCAGCAGGGGGATGTCTTCGCGGCGCTCGCGAAGCGGCGGCAGCTGGATGGGGAAGATGTGGATGCGATAAAAAAAATCCTCGCGCATGCGTCCCTTTTCCAGCAGTTGCACCAGGCCTTTGTTGGTGGCGCTGATGATGCGCGCGCGGCTTTTTTGGGTCTCGAGTCCGCCTATGGGGGTATAGCCGCCGCCTTCGAGCACCCGCAGCAGCTTGACCTGCATCTCTTCCTTGATTTCGCCCAGTTCGTCGAGAAAGAGCGTGCCGTCGTCCGCGTAGTCGAACAGGCCCGGTTTGGTCTGATCCGCTCCGGTAAACGCCCCCTTTTTATATCCGAAAAATTCGCTCTCCATCAGATGGGGCGGGATGGCGCCGCAGTTGACCGGCACGAAACGACGGCCGCCGCGTTCGCTCAGATCGTGAATGGCCCGCGCCACCAGCTCTTTGCCGGTGCCCGATTCGCCGTAGATGATCACGTTGGCGTCGGTGGCCGCGGCCCTGAGAATCAACTCGTAGACCTTCTGCATGGCCGCGCTTTTGCCCACGATGTCGCCGAACCGGTAGCGCTCCTTGATGGCGGCCCGCAGGCGGATGTTCTCCTGCTGCAGGCGCGCCTCCTTTTCCTTGAGGTCGAGTTCGGCCTGCTTGCGCTTGTGAATATCCACGATCACGGTCTGGCGCTCGGCCACCGCGTCGTTGGCACCGAAAATCGGTGACCCCACGGCAAAATACCAGCGGCCGTCGATGGGGTTGAGGAACTCGCGATGCACCGTTTCACCCCTGAACACCTCTTCCTGGCCGCACCAGGGGCAAGGTGCGTCCAGACGGAAAATGGCCTCGTGGCACAAAAGGCCGAGACACTCCTGGCCGATGACCGCGCGCAGGGTCTTGTTGGCAAAGGTCAGGCGCCGATCCCGCGAACAGGCATAGGCGAACCCGCCGAACGCCTCGAGGATGCCACTGAGTTTCGATTCGCTGGAACGCAGGTTGCGCTCGGCCTGCTTCAGTGAGGTGATGTCGACGAGCGATGCCACGCTGCGGTCGGTGCCCGTGATCATGCCCACCCGCAGCCAGATATTTTTGATATTGCCGAAATTGTCCCGCAACTTGAACTCATACTCGACCGGAACCTGTTCCGGGTGGTGGCGGCGCATACGGTGATAGCGCAGCATCCGGTCGCGGTCCTCCTCGTCGGCGATCACCGACGTCCAGGTCATCTTACCCTCGATCTCCTCCTTGGTGAAACCCAGCATCTGGGCAAATCCCGCGTTGGCCATGGAAATGGTCGTGTCCTGCTCGATGATGATGGTGCCGGCGCCCGTATTTTCAAAGACGCTGCGGTATTGCGCCTCCCGTTTTTCCAGGGTTCGGGCAATGTCGATCTCCTGGGACATGTCCTGCACGAAGCTGTCCAGGTAATCGATGCTGCCGTCTGGCCGCCGGGCCGTGCGCACATGCACGCGGCAGGGCAGGGCCGTGCCGTCCTTGCGGCGGAAACGGTTTTCGAACATGTAGGGTTGATTTTGGGACAGAATCGTCTCGACGAAGGCCTGGCGGCTCTGGGGGATCGCATAGGAGTTGCCGACAAAATGGCCGGCCGCCTCGATGTATTCTGCGGCCGACCCATAGCCCAGCATGCGGGCCATGGCCGGATTGGCATTGATGATCGTGCCATCCAGCCGGGTCTGCAGGATGCCGATGGGAGCATGCTCGAAAAGCTGCTCGTAGTAATCGCTGCCCGGGATGTCGAAAGCGGGTTTCATGGGGCTCCTTTTTCCAAGTGGTCGCGGGCAAAAATACAGTGACGCAACGAGATGGTCGAGGCGCCCGTCCCGTAAGGCGCGAGAAGCGAGAATAGCGGGCCTATTTGAGCGCCGAGCAACGCAGTCGGGACGGGATGCATCGGCCATCGAATGCCGCTGTATTTATGCTTGCGACTACTAAGCCATCTCAAAAAGCACCCCGGCATGCAAGACCAATTTTGACGGCGCCGTCCGGAAAGGACATTGGATTTTCGATGGTGGTTCAATTTTTGAGGTTGATTTCCGGCGGCAACCTGCTATTGTTTTCCGAGCGAGCGTTCGGAATTTTTTTGTGTTGGCTTTTTGGGCTCCGAGAGTGATGGGGTGGGGTCTATCTCCGCCCTGTGGAAACCCGAACGCTGTAGAAATCCACCCTGCCCGATCGACCCAAAGAAAGGAAAGACCGCCATGATCAGAACAGTCGAACAATACCTGGAGAGCCTGGACGACGGCCGCGAAATGTGGTGCATGGGGGAAAAGGTCAAGGATGTACGCACACACCCCACCCTCAGCGGCATCATCCGCATCGCGGCCCTGGACTACGTGCTGCCCCACCATCCGGACTACCGACACCTCTTCGTCACCCAGGACGAGGACGGCGAAGACGTTAACTACCTGCTGACCGCCCCCAGGAATTCCGAAGATCTTCTGCGCCGAAGGGAGTGCTTCGCCACGGCCATGCGCGCCGGGGGCGGGGTGCTGCTCCACTGCATGGGCGCCGACGCCCTGGCCGCCTTCACCGTGACGGCCAATGCCATGGACAAGGCCCTGGGCACCGACTATTCGGCGCGCGTGGAGAACTACCGACGGATACTCATGAAGCAGGACCTGGGCATCACCGGCGCCATCACCGACGTCAAAGGCGACCGCAGCCTGCACCCCTCCCAGCAGAAGCAGCACCCCGATTATTACCTGCGCGTGGTCGACCGCCAGAAGGAGGGCATCGTGGTGCGCGGCGCCAAGGTGCACATCAGCGCTTCGCCCTGCGCCAACGAACTGCTCTGCTCGCCGTGCCGCACGCACGGGGAGGCGGACAAGGACTACGCCCTGGCCTTTGCCGTGCCGTGCAACGCCAAGGGGGTCAAGATGCTGGCCGTGGAGCCGGTCACCCGCACCTATGGCGCCGAAGGGCTCTTCGACTACCCCAAGACCAGCGCCCTGCAGCCCACCGAGTGCCTGATCGTCTTCGACGACGTCTTCGTGCCCTGGGAGCGGGTCTTCATGTGCGGTGAGTGGCAGTTCTCGCGCACACTGGCTTACGCCTTCGGCAGCTACCACCGCCTTTTCGGCACCTGCAAGATGATCGGCAAGCTCGAGGCCATCACCGGTGCCGCGGCCCTGGTGGCCGACTACAACGGTGTGGCCCAGGTCGACCATGTGCGCAAGAAGCTGGCCTGGATGGCCATGATCACTCACATGACCGCCGAGCTGGGCAAGGCCGCCTGCATCGACCCGGTCAAGGAGTTCGGCATGGAGGTGGCCATGCCCAACCCCATGTCCATCAATGCCGCCAAGTTCACCTTCGCCAGCAACTTCCACCAGATGTGCCAGCATCTGCAGGACATCGCCGGCGGCCTGTGCACCACCGTGCCGGCCTACCGCGACTGGCAGAACAGCGACATCCAGCCCTACATCGAAAAGTATCTCAGCGCCGTGGACGGGGTGCCCACCGAGCACCGCTTGCGCCTCATGCGCCTGATCAAGGACGTAACCTGCAACTACTGGCAGATCGACACCATCCACGGCGAAGGCTCCATGGCCGCCCAACAGATGCACCTATACGGAAGCGCCGACTGGAACAAACTCAAGGCTGCCGCCAAGCGCGCCGCCCACATCGACGGCTGGCAGGACGACCCCACCTACGGCCGCCTGGTGAGCGCCGAGGATGTGCCTATGCCGCCCGTGGACGAAAGCTATGTCAGCTTTCCCAAAGCATTGAAGTAGGCCACCTCAAATCTTGATGTATGGATTGAGCTCTCACCGGAAAATGCCGATAAGGTTATTAAGGCGCTCGAAGAATTTGGTTTTGGATCATTGGGGCTCAACCCCGAAGATTTCCTTGAAAGCGACCAGATTATCCAACTTGGTTATCCTCCGAACAGAATCGATATTTTGACGTCCTTAAAAGAAATAAAATTTGAGGACTGCTATAAAGCAAGGGTTGAGGTTGATATCAAAGGTCTCAAAATAAATTTTATTGATCTTCAAAATCTGAAGCATAATAAACGGGCTACTGGTCGTCCGCAAGACTTGGCCGATGCGGAGAATTTAGAATAATCCAAGCTGAACGGCCAACATGTCGCTGGTCGGGACGGCGAGGATCATTGCCCCCCACAGCTCGTCATCAGGCTTTGAGAGTGATTCCCAGAACCAGATGATACTCGCTACGTGGATAAGAACTGAGAGAACAACACAAGGAGCCGATTTGCAGGGTGTTGCCAGGACGATTACCCACAGAAATCTGAAAGACTGCAAACAAGTCGGTTATGCGTAAAAGAAAGGGCCTCATGCTTAGCCAGGACAGGATCCGACAGTTGCAAGGCAAAATAGACGGTGAAGGACTGGGCTGCGCGCTGCTATTCTATTCAAGGGATATTTATTACTACACCGGGACCGCTCAACCATCATTTCTGCTTGTTTTGCCGGACCAATATTTTCTGTTCGTCAGAAGCGGATATGATTTCGCAATAAAAGACGTATTTATCAGCACAGAACATATTTACGAAGAACGGCGCCTCGAAACCATCTATGCGAAAATCTGTTCGGGTTTGAAAAACAGAAAGATTGCGACGGAACTGGATATCCTGCCGACAAAGCAGTATTTCGGGTACAAGAAAATCTTTGAAGGATGGGAGTTTTCGGATATTTCGCCGATGGTCCTCGAACAGCGGATGACAAAAGATCCATATGAGATTGAACAGATTAGAAAAGCCTGCATGGCTATTGACGCCGGACACAGGGCAGTGCTTTCCACGCTGCGGGAGGGCGTCACGGAACTCGAGCTGGCCGCCGCCGTCGAAAATGCCCACAGGCTTGCCGGGCATGAAGGGGTCTTTTTTATGAGGCTTCCTGATTTTTTCATGAGTCGAGGCCCGATCGGATCTGGCCCGAACCTGAGGAAATTCAGCGGCGTTGTTTATTCCGTCACCGGCGCAGGGCTCAGTCCGTCCGTTCCTGTGGGGCCTTCAATGAGAAGGATCGAAGTCGGGGATATGGCAGTGGTCGATATCCCTACGTTCGTCAATGGATACCATGCCGATCAGACCAGAACCTATTTCCTTGGCCGATGCGGCTCAAGGCTCAGGGATAGATATGAAACACTGAAGGAGATTCATGAATCCGTCATCGAAGGTATCCGTCCCGGAATGAGCGGGGACGATATTTACCGCACAGCGATGGAGAAGGCCGAGAAGCTGAAGGTCGCTGCAGAATTCCTGAGCTTCGGAAATGGAAAGCGAAGTCATATGATCGGTCACGGACTCGGCCTGGAAATCAACGAGCCCCCGATCATTTCCGCCGGCAGCAGCGCAAAGATCCTGGAAAATTACATACTGGGCATCGAGATGCACCTGTTGGATGAAGAGGCGGGCGCCATGAAACTGGAGGATACGGTACTGGTCGGAAGGCACGGGAATGAAATTCTCACAGTAAGTGCCAGGGAGCTTGGCGAAGTCTTTTAAAAGCCACTCGTGCAGCATGGGAAAAAGCAGCCGGTTTGTCTGCATCCGGTACGCGCGCATTTGCCGCCATCAAATCTTCTCGTACCGAGGCAATAAGGGAAAAATATGAAAAGAATTATAAATCCCGGAATGAGATTTTCCTGGATTGCTGGTTCAGTGAGTCGACCCAGAGAATACTGAAAGATGCATCTCAGAAATTCTGACAACAGAAAGGGGTAGCTACATGTTCAGCACAGAGTTTTTGCTGACTTCACTAGTGGTCGTTTTAATACCCGGTACGGGTGTGATCTATACGGTTTCCACCGGGCTTTTCAGCGGTTGGCGATCGAGCATCGCCGCCGCATTCGGCTGCACGACCGGCATTCTCCCCCATTTGGCGGCAAGTATTCTGGGGCTGTCCGCCATCCTCCACATGAGCGCCTTGGCCTTTCAGGTCGTTAAATATGCGGGCGTAACCTATCTCCTGTATCTGTCCTGGTCCATGTGGCGTGAAACGGGGTCGCTGCAGGTCAACTCACCCGAATCGACCAGAACTCTGTGGCAAATCGTTGTAAAGGGCTTCTTGATCAATATCCTCAACCCGAAATTATCCATATTTTTCCTGGCGTTCCTACCGCTGTTCGTCTCACCGGATGTATCATCCCCCATGATCCAGATGTTGATCCTGAGTGCCGCATTCATGGCGATGACCCTGGTCGTATTTATTCTATACGGAATTTCGGCTCATTATGTCCGCACCTATATCGTTAACTCCACGAACGTCGCCACTTGGCTGCAAAGATCGTTTGCTGCCATTTTCGCTGCCCTGGGCGTAAAACTGGCCCTGACAGAGCAATAGAAACAAGAGCGACACGTATACCCCCTTTGCGCAGGTTCTTGATGAAAATCTTACTCATTTTGGCCCATCCGGATCCAGACAGTTTCAACGCAGCCATTGCCAGGCGATGCCGCGATGTCCTCGCTGCAACTGGGCACACCGTCTTTTTCCACGATCTGTGCGCCGAGAAATTCGACCCGATACTCCCGGCGGATGAAATCCCGCGAGCTGCTCAACTACCGGCGGCAATCCAAATGCATTGCGACGAGATCGCGACGGCAGACGGCATCATCATCGTGCATCCCAATTGGTGGGGGCAGCCGCCTGCGATTTTAAAAGGTTGGATCGATCGGGTCATCAGACCCGGTGTGGCCTATGCGTTCCTCGAAGGCGACGCCGGCGAGGGCGTACCCGTTGGATTACTCCGGGCAACATCCGCCCTGGTGTTCAACACGGCCAACACCGAATCCACCAGGGAGCGCGACGTATTCAAAGACCCGCTCGAAACCCTCTGGCGGAACTGCATTTTCGGTCTTTGCGGCGTTTCGGAGGTTTTCAGAAGAACCTTCAGCATCATCGTGACCAGCAACGAACGACAACGAACTGCCTGGCTCTGCGAGGTCGAGGAAATTGTCCAACGGTATTATCCAACGGAGCTCGGGAGGGAAGTCGGGGAACGTTGACGGCAATTGGGACTATCGCAGGAAAACGCAGTTGCAGCGGGATAGCCGGTTAAAATGGAAGACGAAAGCCAGGCGTTGGGAGGGAAGCGTGGACGAGTGTATTTTTTGCAGGATTGTCAAAGGGGAGGTGCCGGCCAACGTCGTCTATGAGGACGAGCTGACGCTGGCTTTCATGGATATCGGCCAAGTCAATCCCGGGCATACCATCGTGGCCCTGAAATCCCACGTTGCCCATATCTATAATATAGACGACGCCCAGGCGGCTGCCGCCTTCATCACGGCCACGCGCATCGCCCAGGCGCTGAAAAAGGCCATGCAGCCCGCCGGGATGACGCTGCTTCAGGCCAACGAGGCGGCTGGGTGGCAGACGGTGTCCCACTTCCATATCCATGTCCTGCCGCGGCATGCGGACGACGGTGTGGGGCTCACCTGGCCGGCCAAGCATCCGCCGCGGGAAAAATTGGAGCGCTATGCCGCTCGCATCCGGGCGGCGATCGCGGAGACGTCGGCGGGCCGCCCGAGTGAACAGGCAACGTAACAATTTACCCCCGTAAATTCATGAGAATGGATGAATCGATATGGCGCTTTTTTTGAGCCTGTGGATCAAGCTGTTTTTTGTACTCACGCCCTTTTTCGCACTCACCATGTTCCTCAGTCTGACCGAGGAGTATGACGAGCCCCGCCGCCGGAAGCTGGCCCTGACCGCAACAGTGGCCGTGGCCGCCATTTGTCTCATACTGTTTTTCGCCGGCCGGCAGATCTTCTCCCTCTTCGGCATCACCCTGGACGCCTTCCGCATCGGCGCCGGCGTGCTGCTTCTGCTTTCGGGCATCGGGCTGGTTCAGGGCAAAACCCCGGCATCCAAGACGACCCCCGATGGCGACGTGACGGTGGTACCGCTGGCCATTCCCATCATCGTGGGGCCGGCTACCACGGGCACACTGCTCGTCCTGGGTGCGGAGTTGACCGCTTTGCCGGAGAAGGTCATGGGCGTGCTGGCGCTTCTGGCCTCGGTGGCCTGCATCGGCGCGGTGCTGCTCGCTGGCTCTCTGATCCAGCGCGGCCTGGGCATCCGGGGCATCGCCATCCTGAGCAAATTGACCGGGTTGGTGCTGTCGGCCTTGGCGGCCCAGATGATCATGACCGGTGTTCAGGGTTTTCTGGGGATTGGAAATTAAAGAGAATCGATCCGCAAACATATCCTCAAGGGCTTATAAGGTATAATGGCAGGCGACCCGCCTGCCGGGTTGAACCTCTTTCATTTCTGGCTCGGTTTCACTGCAAAGCCTTTGCTTCCTTTTGCATTCTTGCTGGAAACGACAACCCTGCGGAGGGTTCTCGGGCGGTGTAATGATTCCCCCCACGGTCCGACCGCTGGCTAAGGCCTGGGGTTTATCGATTCGTGAGACCGCATCCAGGAGGGTTGCGGTATAGGGGTGGCGCGGAGAGTGGTACAAATCCTCCGAGGCGGCGATTTCGCAGAGTCTGCCCATGTACATGACGGCAACACGATCGCAAATATTTTTCACCACGGCCAGATCATGGGAGATAAACAGCATCGCCAGGCCGTATCGGCAACGCAACGCATCCAACAGGTTGATGATCTGGGCCTGCACCGACACGTCGAGAGATGACACCGGTTCGTCGCAGATCAACAGCCGCGGATGGGTGATCAAGGCCCGTGCGATCTGAACTCGTTGGCACTGTCCGCCGGACAGTTCAAAGGGCCGAAGAGAATCATTCTCCGGGTCGATGCCCACCTGACGCATCATTTCCCGCGCCCGCTGCCTTCTTTCGGATGGGCGGCCGCTGTTTGTGATATGCAGGGGCATCGCAATGGCCTCGCCGATTCGGCGACGGGGATTCAAGGCCGAAACAGAGTCCTGAAAAATGATTTGAAACTTCGGCCTGAGTCGAAGGAGGCGTTTTTGGGGCAAGGTCGTCAGGTCTTCTCCTTCCAGCAGGACCTTGCCGGATGTGGGCGGCGGAAGCTGCATGACGGCCCTGGCGATAGAAGACTTTCCACACCCGGATTCACCGATCAGCCCCAGGATTTCTCCTCTCCGGATGTCGAAGCTGACGCCGGAAACCGCTGGCAGTTTTCTTCTCCTGCCGATGCGGTATTCGACCCGGAGATGTCGCACATCCAGAATCGGCGCTGCATCGATCCGCAGACGGAATGATGGGGGATGTGTCTCCAATGCCAAAACAGGGGCTCCAAATTCATCTTTAGACATGCTGGCATCCGGCGATCACGCCAAAGGATGCCAGCACGCGGTCCTATGGGCGGCCGGGTCGTCCGGCAACAGCAACGGCGCCTCGACGCGACATTTCGCGCTCGCACGCCAACAGCGCGGCGCAAACCGGCATCCTGTGGGCGGATCGATCAAGTTGGGCGGTTGCCCGTCGATGGTGTTCAGGACCGTATGCGTCGGGTTTTCCAGCCGGGGAATGGCGTCGAACAGGGCCCGGGTGTACGGCATCCGCATGTTCGCCAAGAGCTCGCCGGTGGTTGCCGTTTCCACAATTTTACCCGCATACATGACGGCAATGTTCCGGGTTCTTCCGGCTGCCATGCCAAGATCATGGGTAACCAGAATCATGGCCATATGTTTTTCTCCTTGAAGATCATTCAGCAGATCCAATATGTCCGCCTGAATCGTCGCGTCCAGCGCGGTCGTGGGCTCATCGGCGATGAGCAGTTTGGGTTCGCAGGCAAGGGCCATGGCGATGGCGGCCCGCTGCCTGAGCCCGCCGGATAACTGGTGAGGATACTGACGCGCCCGGTGGTCCGGGTTGGGGATTCCGACCGACGCCATCAGTCGGATCGCTTTTCCCATGGCTTCCTTTGCCGGCATGCCGAAATGGTGAACCAACGGCTCGGCCACCTGTCGGCCCACGGACATGACCGGATTCAGGGCGGTCATGGGATCTTGAAAAATCATGGCGATTTCACGGCCCCTGATTCGATTGAGCGTGCGATCCGGCAGCCGATTCAGAGCCTGTCCATCAAAGATGATTTCGGCATCCTTCGACAACGTCGCGGCAGTGGGCAGCAATCCCAGCAGGGCGCGACAAAGAACGGTCTTGCCGCAGCCGGATTCTCCCACCAGCCCCAACGTTTCTCCTCTTTCAAGGATAAACGAGACATCCTCGACCGGGTTGAGCGGCCCGCGAGGGGTTGGTATCCGGACCCCCAAACGATTGACCCACAGTAGCATCGGCCCGTCCTTTCCGCCCGGTGAATTCAAAGCTGTCCGTCCCTGGCGTCGATCAGGGACCTGATCGCATCGCCGACCAGGTTGAACGCAAGAACCGTCAGAAACATGACCAGGGCGGGAATGAGGCTGATATGGACGGCCTCGTCCAGCATCTCCTTGCCCTCGGCAATCATGCCGCCCCAACTCGGTATGGGGGGCGGCACACCGAGGGAGAGAAAGCTCAGCGATCCTTCCGCCACAATCATGTACGATACGATCAGCAGGGCATAGACCACCATGGGCATCATGATGTTGGGGAGGATCTCCCTTGCAAGGATATGGACATCGTTTTGCCCGAGTGCCCGGGCGGCCGTTACGAATTCACGCTGGGAAAAATTCAAGGTGTTGGCCCTGGCCACCCTGGCGAATGCGGGAATCGTCAAAAAGCCGAGGGCGTAGATCATATGGTCGAGCCCTGGTCCGAGATGGAAATAGACGGCGAGCAGAAGCACAAGGCCCGGAAAGGCCAGAATCACATCCATGACCGACATGACGATCGTCTCCGTGCGCCCCCTGTAAAAACCGGCCAGCATGCCGATGATGCCGCCGATCACCAGCCCGATCAGTGGCGCGATCAATCCCACGGCCAGGGAAATTCGACTGCCGTGTATCAAGCGGGCCAGGATATCGCGGCCCATGGTATCTGTGCCGAACAGGTGAGCGTGCGCAGGCACTGTCGAGCTGTCGGCAATGATGGTGGCCGTGCGGGCGCCCGGCGGTGATGCCTGATTTCCCCAGTCCATATCATCGTATCCGGGTAGCGGAAAGGCATCGGCAAAAACCGCGCAGGTGAGGACCAGGGCGATCCAGCCCACTGAAAGCCAGAACCCGATGCCGAGCTTTTCAGATAGGGGCATCGGCCTGATAATGGCGGATGCGCCGCTCTGGAGGGGATATGTCATTTGCCCTCGTTGGCTGTTGAAAGATGTCGCTTTATCGATCCGTCTGCACCCTTACGCGGGGATCCAGAACCGCATACAGGGCATCCACCAGAAAGTTGGCGGTCACATAACCCAGCGTGATCAACAGAATGCAGCCCTGCACCATGTTCAAATCCCTGCTGTAAATCGCGCCGACCAGAAGACGCCCGATCCCCGGCAAGGCGAAAATGGTCTCCACGATCACGGCGCCTCCGACCAGATGGCCGATTTGAATGCCAAGGATGGTGATCAAGGTGAACGAAGACGGTTTGAGCGCATGATGGAGCAGAATTTTGCGTGCCGGAAGCCCCTTGGCCTTGGCCGACAAAATAAAGTCCTCCTGAAGGGTTGCGATCATGTCGCTTCGCAAGACCCGCATCAGGGGCGCCCATTCCATCAATGCCAGGCTTGCCGCCGGCAGCATCAGCGACCGCAGGTTCGTGAGCAAACCTTCCGAAAAAGGGGCAAAACCAGTGGCCGGAAACCACCCGAACGTCAGGGCAAAAATGTAGATCAACACCAGGGCCATGACAAACGCGGGGACCGACATGCAGGCGAACGCCGCGGCGCCGAAGACTTTGTTCAGCCCGGACCGGGATCGGTACGCGCTGATGACGCCGATGGGAATGGCCAGCGCCAGGGCAAACACCTGGGAGATCAGCATCAATTCGAGGGTGACCGGCAGACGCGTGAAGATAGCGTCGGCAACCGGCTCCTTGGTGCGCAGCGATATCCCCAAATCGCCCTGGACGGCACTGGAGAGCCAATCGACATACCGGATCAGGATGTTCCGGTCCAACCCCAGCGCCTCGCGGATGGCTTTCACCCCCTCGATGGTGGCCTCCTCGCCTGCAATCTCATAGGCCACATCTCCGGGCAACGCATCCACCATCAGAAATGTGAGCACGGTGACCGCGAACAGGACCGAAACGAGGCGCAGAAGCTTTTTGATCGCGTGTCTGGCCATTTCAATGTCCGGCGTCTGGTGGCCTGGGTGTCCGGCCTCGTTCCGCCAGTACCATAAAACCGCTATTTTTCAAACCAGGCTGCTGAAAGCTGGACGACGCCGTTTCTGATCGCCGGGATTCCTTTTACTTCCGGTTTGGCAATTACATGAAATCGCCTGCCGCCGCGGTAGATGATGGGGACATCCCGGTTAATGAACCCGGCAATGTCGCACAGCATCCGATTGCGTTTCTGAACGTCCATTTCCATGCGTTGGGCCGTCAGCAGGTCATCCACGGCAGGGTTGCTGTAGCCGGACACATTGCTTCGGCTTTGGGAGTGAAAAGCCCCAAACAGCAGGGGTCCCATATCCGTAGCGGAAGGCATGCGCCAGGTGGATATCTGATAATCCTTGGTGATGACTTTTTTGATGACCGGCCCGAAGCTCAATCCTACCGGCTTGACCACCACACCGATCTCCTTGCAGAAGCGCTGTAACAGCTCGCCTTGCTCACTTCCCCGCTTCGTGTTGGAGTGCAGGCATTCTATTTCCACGGTTTTGCCGTATTCATCGATGAGCCGTTTGGCCTCTTTCGGATCGTAACCGGGATAGTCCGAATCCTGGCAGTCGATATCTTGCCCAAAGGGATGCAGCGCCATGGGAATCGCATTTTTATAGCTCATGGCCACACACGCTTCCTGATTCCAGGCATGTGCAATGGCCCGGCGAACGCGCGGGTCGTCGAATGGGGGTTTGGCCGTGTTCAGGACGAATATCTCCGCACCGTTTCCTTCACCCTGGTAAAGCACCAGGCTGGCATCTTTCTCTGCCTGGTCGATAATGGTGCCGCGATCCATCCAGATGAGGTCCATCTGGCCCGATTTGAGGCTGACGAAGCGCGTCTGGTGATCCGGCATGATTTTAAAGACGATCTCGTCGAGGTGGGGCCTGTCTTTCCGCCAATAGTGCGGGTTTTTCTTCACGACGAGCCGGTCGCCGGATACCCACTCCTTGAAGATGAACGGGCCGGTCCCCACGGGGGCGCGCAGTTGATTGTCTTCCTCGACGGATTTCGGCGAGGGGATGGACATGCTCAGGCCCCGGGTGTCGGAAAGTATTTTGGGAAACGGCGGCCACGCATGGGCCAGTTGGAATTGGACCGTAAACGCATCGACCTTCGACACCGCTTGAATCGGCTCAAAAAAGGAACGGCCGCGAAACCGGTTTGCTGGATTCAACATCCTGGACCAATGTTGAACAACCGCATCGGCATCGAAGGGTGTCCCGTCGTGAAAGATGACGCCTTGCCGCAACGATATGTTCCACAACTGTCCGTCTTTGGACGGTTTCGCGGATATGGCAAGGGCTGGAATCAGATCACCCGCGTCGTCCACATCGAACAGTCGCTCCATGACCGTATTCATCACAACGGCGTCGCAAATGGCAAATCCACTTGCTTTGATCACGTCAAACCCGGCAAACTCGTTCTCCGCGCCGAATGAAAGCGTCCCGCCGCTTTTGTCTCCGGCCCCCTGGGACAGGGGCGGCAAGAAGGCAAGCAAGATCAGAACAACTACAAAATCCAATAGATAATGCCTGGATCGTGTTCCCAAAGACCTCCTTTGTCCCAATGCTTCGTTCATGCGCAGACCTCCTTCTTTGGAAAGGTTCGGCTGGATCAAGGTTTTGGTTTTACTCGTGCATGGGCAAACATGAAAATATCCGAAACGGAACGATCCTGGTGACGACCTTTCGGGCAGTTCCGCCAGAATTCGTCGCCGGCCATGCTGTTCACCCCTATAAATCCTCTCGAGTGGAGAAATGCCCCTATCCGTCCGGGGTCGATCCCAAAAACGATATCCTCGCCAAAATGTTGCAGGCTCTCCTTGAGCCCCTTTGCTTCCGGTTTAAGGCATGTCCCTTCGGCCACGGAGCACGGGAGATAATCGAAGACCACAGCACTGCCCGGCTCTGAATTTCTGGAAATGAAAAGAAGGGTGTCATCTATGGATTCGTGCGGAATGTAATAGGTGACGCCCTCCCAGATGAATAGCGTATAGAGATCTTTTTGAAATCCATTTTCAAACAGCTTTTCGTCCAATTTTTCCGTTTCGAAGCAAATGGGCACATAAACGACGGGACTTGAAAAGGCAGCGCGCATGTTTTTGAGGCATCGGATTTTTACCGCCTGGGTGGCCGGATGGTCTAACCCGAAAATTTTGACCCGGTTGTCGAACCGTTGCTTGAATCGAAGCGCACGCGTATCGTATCCGGCCCCCAGGATCACCACCTGCTCCAGACCGCTGTCAAGGCATTTGCACAGGTAAGTATCGATGAACCTGAAACGGGCCAATACGGCGCCGCACACCCCGGGCACGATCTCTTCCCAGTGTCGGATCAGCTGTTCGCATTTTTCGGCATCGTGATAAAGCGCCATCAATTGAGGGGAAAGGAAGTATTTGGCATAGGGATCCATGCAGATTCTTTCAGCGGTCGGTCTGAGGGATTCCACCGCTCTGAGAAAGGCGTTGTGTTCAGCTGTCCGGCTTGGATTCAGGCGCCTCATGATTTCCTATCCTCAGCTTTTCGAAGATTTTTTTATCTTTGAACCCCTCGTAAATCACATGGTTGGCCATATTGAGGACATCCGGCAACTTGATATTCATTTCCTTCAAAAAAATTTCCGAGTCGATTTCCTGAGACGAATACCATCCGCTGTTGATCAATGCCGCAATGCCATGGACAAAAATCCAGCGCATCACCCGTATACGATCCACCTCGGTTTGGGACAGATTTTCAAACGGCTTGTAATTGGCAAGTTCGGCTCTCAATATCTCCCACATCTCACGGGTGTTTTTGCGTTGCAAAACGGCATGCTTCTCGTCGTTGATGCAGCGAAACAGCATTTTTTCCTCGATGGCGAACCTGACATATCCGATAGCCTGATCGAGCCATTTGTCCCCGGTCTCTTTTAAAGAGAGATATTCATTGAACAACGCCAGGGCCTTTTTAACGATCTCTTCCTCGAGGCTTTTCATGGATTCAAGATAAGAGTAGATCGGTCGGGTGGATGAATTGAGCTTCTTTGCGATCGCCCGGGCGGATAGTCCGTTCCACCCTTCTTTGCGGACGATGTCAAAGGCGGCATCGATGATATCCTCTGTTTGAAAGCGCGGTTTGGGGGGCATGCGGTTCCTGTGTGCAATAGATTTATAAACAACAGTTGTTACATTACATGTGTTGTGTAACGAATCCGTTTGACGGTGTCAAATTAAAAATGATCGGGTCAGCGGGTAATCCTACAGTTAGTGCGGCAATCGAATGGATCACACCCGCTGCGAACATACCGATAGCCGTCGATCCCTGATCCGTGATAAGAGAGGCTTGACGACTCCCCATGCGTCTTTTTGGCACGGCGGTGTTTCACGAAGGGTTTCTGACAAAGAAATAATGGCCCGCTGCCGAGCCCGGAGGCTGGCCTGATAAATGGAGGTCAAATGTGGGCCTGCTGAACCGGCTTTTCAATCGACCCTTGCAGACGTCCCCCCGCGCTGGGCCTGCACAGATGGGTGCCGGCTTCACCCGCAAAACGGTCACCGACATGATTGCAGGCGGTGGCAAAGCGGTGAATGTGATGGGCCATCGTCTTCCTGTAGGGTTGATTCTCCGTTCGCTCTGCTGGGCGCTGGCCGGGATGCTTTGCGGCACTCCAACCTGGGCCGATGAAGGGGCGCTTTTCTCTTTTCCGCAGTTCAGCTCTCGATTCGAGAGTGCTTTTGCCCAAAAGGATGAGTCGGCCCTGGCGCGGTTGGTCCGGACCCATCCGGAAAAGGTCCGGTCCCTGGTCGACACGTTCTTGTCCAACCACTCCCGGGCGGTCGTGGATTCCCGTACACAGGACGCTGAAAAGGCCGTGGCGCACGCGGCGGCTGCCGCCGGCCTTGCGGAATCGCTGCTCGACGACCCCTTCCCCAAGTCGCAGGTCGGGCGACACAGATCCTGGCGCCGGGGCGATCATGAACGCAAAATCGAGGCCGACACCCGGTTCAAGGCGGCCATGGCGGCTTTCGACGAGGGGCGGTACGGCGATGTGATTTTACCTGGTCGTGCGGCGCTGGAGATGTTTGTCCGGATAGGGGATGTCGCGGGCCAGGGCCTTGCATTGCACTTCCTTGGACAGGCCAGCCGCCGGTTGGCCGATTACGCGGTAGCGCTGACGCTGCACCGCCGCGCCCTTGCGCTGGGCCGGCAAGCACCGGACCGTCTGCTCGAGGGACAGGCCCTCATCGATCTGGGCGATGTGCACGAGCGCCGAAAAGAGTTCGAACAGGCCCGCGAAGCCTATCTTGAAGCCGCGCAGCTGTTGCAGTCACCGTCTTTCTGGACCGAGGCCGCCCGGGCCCGGCGTCAGCTCGGCGATGTTTACGTGGCCACGGGCGATTACGAGCGGGCCTACGGCGCATACCGCCTCGCCCTCGAGTGTGCCGAAAAGGCCGGGGACGCGGCCGGCATAGCCGAATTCAACGATTACCTGGGCTACTGCCACCGGATGCTGGGCGACTACCCGGCGGCCATCGGCTACCACCGCGCGGCCCTGGCGAGCGCAGCAGGGATTGCCTCGCCCGACGCCCGATTGCGGGCCTGTGCGCGTGCCTGCAACCACCTGGGACTCTGCACGGCCAAACTGGCTGCGGCGGATGCGGTCGCGGGAGCACCGGAACGGGCTGCCGATAAGTATGGTGAAGCGATTTCCCACGAAGAGAAGGCATTGGGCATGGCCGTGGATGCGCAGGATCGTTGGCGCCAGGGCTATGTGCTGCGGGCCCTTTCCAGCATGCATCGAGAACGAGGCGTTCTGTTGGAAGGCCGGGCGGCCGTCGTAGAGTTGGAGAGCGCCCTGCGACGGGCCGACGAGGCCTTCGCGCTGGGGAGCGCCATGCAGGAAATGGAGTGGCAGGGGCTCGCCCTGCACGACCGCGGACTGACCCTGGCCCTGCTGGGGCGCGAGCAGGAGGGGCTCGCGGCCTTCCAGGAGGCACTCGATCTCTGGGACCAGATCGGGGATTTGCAGTCGGCGGGCTACGCGCACCGTTTCGTGGCGCGACGGTTTCACGAGACTGCCGGGCGGCATGCCGAGGCCGAGGCGGACTACGATCATGCCCTGCGCGCATTTGAAAGGATCGGCGATGTAGAATCCCAAGCCTTCACCACCATGGACAAGGCGCGCGTGGCATCGCGGCAAGGGCGGCCGGAGCAGGCCGCCGATCTCTACGAGGCGGCCGTCGCCCGGTTAGAAGCCGTGCGGGCCAAAGCGGGCTTTCCGGAGTTTCGCAAGGCCTTCATGGGCAAGGTGTATGACCGGTATGAGGAGGCCGCGTGCTTCGCCCTTTCCCGGGGGATGAACGAGCGCGCGCTGGGTTACGTGGAGCGTATGAAGGCGCGCACCTTTCTGGACCAGCTGGCCGAGGGGCGCGTTGAGCTGCACAAGGGGATCGATCCGGCGCTCAGGGACCAGCGGGACAAACTGGAAGGCGAGCTGGCGGCCGTAACCGACGAGATCGCGGCCCAATATCGCAAGTCCTCTCCGGACGAGAAGGCGCTGGCCGCCGCCAAGGCACATATGGCCCGGCTCGAGGCGGCATTGGACCGGCTGAAAAAGCAGATCCGCATGCAAAATCCCCTCTACGCTGCGGTTGAGTACCCGGTGCCCGTAACGGTGGGCGAGTTGCAGTCCGGGGTGCTGGCCGCTGACGAAATTCTCATCGAGTATTTCGTCGCCGCCCGGGAGGTCTACTGTTTCGTCATCACCCCCCAGGGATTTCAGGTGGCCCGGTTGCCCGTGGATGCGCCCCAGCTTCGCGACAAAGTGGCGGCGCTGGTCGACAACCTCAACAACGGATTGGCCAGGGGGGAAGGTTATAACCGACCGTCGGCTGGCGAGCTTTACGATATTTTGTTGAAACCATTTGAGAAAGAGATGGCGGGCCGAACCCTGGTGATCGTGCCGGACGGCATATTGGCGCTCTTTCCGTTCGAGGCGATGGTGGTGCGAAAGGAGGGGCGGCGATCCTACCTGTTCGAGCAGCACGCCGTTAAATACGTGCAGTCGGCCACCATCCTGGCCCTTCTGCGGTCCGGGCGCAGCCGCCAGGCATCGGGCGATGGGTTTGTGGGTTTCGGTGATCCGGTATATGATTATGCCAGTTTTGCCCAGGGCCAACCCGAGGGCTGCGCCGACTTGGCCGGGCGCGGCGTCCCGGCCGGCCTTTTAAACACCCGTTATGCGGCGCTGGGGGGCCGGCTGAGCCGTCTCGAAGGCAGCGGAGAGGAGGTTCGGGCCATCGAGCGCCTGTTCCGCGAAAAACACGGCGGGAAAGCCTTGTTGCGCGCAGATGCGCGCGAGGAGGTGGCCAAAGGAAAAGAGATGGACCAGTATGGCTATATCCATTTCTCCATGCACGGTATCGTGACACCGGAATTGCAGGCCGTCGCCTTCAGTCAGATCCCGGGGGCCGGCGAAGACGGCCTCCTCACCATGGGGGAAATGATGAATTTGCGCTTCAACGCAAGACTCGTGGTGCTGTCTGCTTGCCGCACAGGCCTCGGCAAGGTGGAGCGCGGAGAAGGCATTACCGGCCTCACACGGGCTGTTATCTACGCGGGCAGCCCGGCCGCGGTGGTCAGCCTGTGGAGCGTCGACGATACCGCCACCCGGGAGCTGATGACGCGGTTTTACGATGGTATGATCGTCAAGGGTGTGGGCAAGAGCGAAGCGCTCCGCGCCGCCAAGGGCGAGATGCTCAAGACGCGATACCGCCACCCCTATTTCTGGGCGGCGTTTGTCATGTACGGGGAATAGACAAACAAGTGACGTTTTCCGATTTGAAAGGAGCAGCACATGCAGAAGCAACGTGACAAAAAGAAATTGATACCGACCTTGCTGGCCACTGTTTACGCCATACCGGCATTGGCCTGCGCCGACGACCAGTTGGCCAGAGAGCCGCAGCCGGCCCAGGGGAAGCCCAGGGCCGCCGTTACCGATGAGGCGTTGAAGCAGGAGGTGATCCAGCTCCTGCGCCAGGGGGAGACCGACCGGGTCACCATGAACGTAGCGGGACAGCCGGGGGTCTATTTTCGTCTGCTGTACAGCACCACAGGCGATGCGGACAGCTACGTCCCTGTGCCCGACGGCCAGGGCCGGATCGGTGAGGACGGGGTGGGATCGCTCGATTTCGAACTCAGGAAGCTCGGCACGGAGGAGGTCTACTTCAAGGTGCGGACCTCGGACACGGCCGACTTCACCGATACGCGCGTGACCCCCGAGCCCATGATCCTCGAGGTGGAGCAGGTGGAGGTCAAGGCGCGCGACGCTGTTGACGACGCCTATGGAAAGATCAAAGTCAAAATCCAGCAAATCAAGAAAAAGCACGAAGTCCGAACCCCCAGCGCCGTTGCCGGTGTGCGCGGTTAAAAAGGGAGATTTGGGAAGCGTTTCCTATGAACAACGATCATTGCAGCATCCCCATTGTCGGGGCGCGGCCGGGGGGCGGGGGAAGCGGGGCCGGGCAGTTTCGGCCCGCGCCCGCGGCCGCCGTGCGTCAGGGGGGCTCGGCCGACATCACCCTGGTGAACATGAACCTGCTTTACATTCGCCTCGAGGGACGGATCGACTACGAGTCCCATCCGCCGCTGGGGCTTCTGTACCTCACCGCGGTGCTCGAGGGGCAGGGATTTCGGGTCGATCTGGTCGACTACCAGCTCCTGCCCCGCACGCGGCCCGGCGCAGACCCTTTCGATCTTGAAACGGCCTTGGACTACATCGGCGACACGGCCACGGTGGTCGGTTTTTCCTGCATGGCCAACCTGCTGCCCTTCACGTTGCTGGTGGCACAGCGCCTCAAACAACGCCACCCGGAAAAGACGATCCTGTTGGGGGGCGTCGGACCGTTCGGGGTGGAAACGTCGATTCTGGAACGCTTCGCCTGGATCGATGCGGTCGTTCAAGGTGAAGCCGAACATACGCTGCCGCAGCTCCTGCCGGCTCTGGGCGACCCGGGCCGCATCGGCAGTGTGCCTGGCATCTTTTACCGGCACCCCGACCGAACGGTGCAATACACCGGAAAGGCGCCCCGTATCGGCGATCTGGACGACGTGCCGCTGCCTGCCTACCATCGTCTCGACATCTCCGCCTACGACGCCTTCGGCCTCATTTCTTCCAGAGGATGCCCCTACGCCTGTCGATTTTGCAGCGTCGCCCCCATCTGGGACCGCCGCACCACCTACCGGAGCCACGCGAACATCATCGCCGAGATCCGGCTGCTGCACGAAACGTACGGCGTGAAGACCGTTCTCTTCCAGGACGAGTTTTTCTACTCGAGCGAGGCGAAGATGCTGGATTTCTGCGACCGTCTGGCGCAATCCGGGCTTTCGGTGCGCTGGAAGTGCTACGGCCGGGTGAACCTGGTCACCGAGCGCGCCATGCGGCGGATG
The DNA here is from genome assembly GCF_001293685.1 of Desulfatitalea tepidiphila. NCBI lineage: Bacteria > Pseudomonadati > Thermodesulfobacteriota > Desulfobacteria > Desulfobacterales > Desulfosarcinaceae > Desulfatitalea > Desulfatitalea tepidiphila. The sequence goes on from NZ_BCAG01000003.1 coordinate 305,364, forward strand.
GCGGAAGCCGGCTGCACCCAACTGCGCTTCGGCATCGAGTCGGGTTCGGACCGCGTGCTCGAGCGCGTGGTCAAGGGGTTTCGCTTCCGGGACGCCCTTGGGGCCGTGACCGCGGCGTTGAGGATCTTCGAGTCGGTGGAGACTTTTTTCATCTGGGGTTTCCCCTTCGAGGAGATGGAAGATTTCTACCAGACGGCCCTGCAGATGGCCCGGTTCCGCCAGATGGGGGTCACGGTGCTGCCTTCGCTGCTCTCCATGCTGCCCCAGACCGATATCTATCGCGAGTACCGCCAGGGCACCTATGGGGGGGCGCTGGCCCTGGTGCCCGAACTCGTGCCCATTTACGTGGTGACGGGCCACGAGATCGTGGACACCTGGAACTCGGTGCCCGGTCGCTACCGTGCCTATTACGATTTCATCGGTGCCCACGAGGAGGTCTTCCCGGGATTTTTTCTGTTCGATCCCGAAAGCAATGTGCTGCCCAAATATCAGGCCATGCGAGAGATGGGATTCGCATGAGCCGCCGGTTGAAAAGCGTCGCCGTACTGGGCGGGAGCCGCTTCATCGGCCTTGCCATCGTGGAGGCGTTGCTGGCAAAGGGTTGTCGCGTCTTGACGGTCAACCGGGGTGTGACGCCGGTGCGCTGTTCCAGCCCCGTCGAGCGGGTGACGGCCGACCGTCGTGACCCGGCCGGCTATGCACGCGCCCTGGCGGGCATCGACGTCGAGGCCGTCGTGGACGTGACGGCCTACCGCCCCGAAGAGACCCGGGTGGTGGTGGCGTCTTTTGGTGGGCGCATCGGGCGTCTGGTGCACATCAGCAGCCTGAGCGTTTACCGATGGCCGTTGCCCTGTCCCGTCCAGGAAGACGCGCCGCTTGAAGACGATCCCCGGCATGAATACGGGTACGGCAAGGCGGCCTGCGAGCGCCTGCTCTTTTCTCAGCCCACCGAACGGCTGCCCTGGACCGCTCTGCGGCTGCCCGCCGTATTCGGCCCTCACGATCCACACTCCCGCGAGGCCTATCTGCTGCGACAGATCCTAAAGGATAAAACGATTGTCGTGCCGCCCCGGCCATACCTGTGCCAGAATCTGGTTGCTGCCGATGCGGCCCGGGCCGTGTGCGCCCTGCTCGAAAGTCCCCATGCGGTCGGTCGGGCCTATAATGCCGGGGACGAGCCCTTCACCCTCGAAGGCTATGTGGGACTTATCGCCGGGCTGGTGGGCCGGCCGGCGCGCATGGTTCGCGCTTCGACCCGGGTGCTGGTACGCGATGGGGCCCATCCGGAAAGGATTCCCTACTACTTCGAAGGCGACGTGGTGCTCGATACCCGCAGGATTCGCGACGAGATCGGATTTTCGCCGCTGCGGCCCGTGGAGGAGGCTATGGCCGCGACCGTGGAAGAAATTACCAGGGCACCCGGCGGGATCGATTCCGCCGGGTGGGGCCTGCCTTGGGAGGCGCCGTTCCCGGCTGGCCCTCTGGATCTTTTCCGAAATTCCGGATCTCAAGCGCCTGATAGCCCTTGACGCCAGGCACGAGGGCCATGCTGCGGGCTACCTGTTGCAGTCTCCTCTATGGTACCTTCTGGGGCACCTTCTGGGGCACCTTCTGGGGCATCTTCTGGGGTACCTTCTGGAGAAAGGTTCACCTGCCGGGATCGACCATGCGTCCCATGAACAGGATCGTCCCGCTGGCATGGTCGCGGATCAGGAATAAGAACGGATGATCCACGCGAAACTCTTCGGGATGTTCCATGATGCTCTTGGTGACCATCTCCACGGCGGTGACGGCGGCGGCCTCCGTCCCCTCCTCGTTGACCTCCACGAAGGCCTTGTGCTTGATCTGGGCAATGCGGAGCTTGCCTTTGGGCCACCCCATGCCCCTGAAATCGGCAACGGGCATCTGGAACGCCTCGGCGATGCCCATCCGTTGGAAAGGCGGCACCAGGTCATAGCTGGTTTCGAGGTTGAACCGGGGCAGGTAGAGCCTTACCTTCCGGGGCTGCCGGCTGTCCAGGGCCGCCAGCCATTGCTTGAGGTTCGGTTCGGTCGCCTGCTCCTCCAGCGAGTTCAACCCATCCACCTGGTTGGGCAGCAGGATCACCATGGAAAGCCGCTCCCCCTGGTACGGCAGGCTGAGCGCGCGAAAACCGTTTTCCTTCAACAGCCTCAAGTCGGCGTTGCGCTGCATGAGGGGTACGGTCACCTGCCGGTCGTGTGAGACATTGAAGGGTGCATCGGCGGTGCGATCTTGATCGAACGGGAAGGCCCAGAGGCCTTTGAAGTAGATGGCGTTGAGGATCACGCAAACCGAATCACGGCTGAGTTCATCGAGAATCTTTTCGATTTTGTGTTCGGTCTTGTTTCTCACCCATGCGTTGATCGTCTCCAGATCGCCGGGAAAGATTTCGGCATCGTAATAGTCCTTTAAGAGGGTCTTGTAAGCCTGGCTCACATCATCACCCGTGAGCACCAATGCGTTGGCGACATTGAGCTTCTGCCCGGCCAGGTCCGAACCGTTGACCAACCCGGTGTTCAGCAGTTTGAAGGCCGGGTGAAGCTGGTCCTGATCGAGATCGAAGTGAAGCGCCCGCTTCATCTCTTCGGCCGTCTTGCCGCGGGCGCCGGCATAGGTCATGGCCATGGCCGCAGAGATGCTGTGGGGTGAGAAGAAAAGATTGTCTTCCCCGGTCGCCAGCTGTCGGTACAGCTGGACCGAGAAGGCGCGGTTGCCCTGGGTCAAAAGATCTTGCGAGGCGGTTTCCGAAGGGGCTGCGCCGCCGGCCGCCGACAGGGAGACGGCCACGAGGACGGTCAACAGAACCATTGAGACGATGGATGTGTATTTCATTGCGATTCCTTTTATTTTGAAAGGGTGGCGTCCTGACATCCTGAACCCTAACGACCGACGCATTCTAATATGGATGCACAGTGAAAACAACCGGCTATTTGCCGGCTATTTGCCGATCCAGGGATTCCACGGACTGCTATTCGTCAGTGTCCGTCCACAAATAGGCAAATTGGGTCGAGATTAAGGCGCACGAAAAATTTAACCGCAGGCATATGATCGATATTCCGAGGATTAAATTTTTCGTGCAACGCCGATATCGGGCCAATTGGTCATTTGTGGACGGGCACTCGTTAAACCCGGCCCGGGTGGCACAGGTGGCCGATGCCACACGCCAAGCGGTCAAGTGCCAGTAAAATGCACGGCGGACGGCCCAGAAACTCCCCCGGCCTGCGCCGGGGCTGCCTCAAGGTTGATCCGGATGGGGCCGATAGTATCCTTCGAAGGGATTCAGTGCTTGATGGCGGTTTTGGGTTGCTGTATAACATACTTAAAATTTTACAAAATGTTCGATGTGCAGGCGTTTTTCATTTTGGCCTGTTGGAAAATCGTATGACTGACATCCGGAATATCCTTTTGACATGCACTTTCTTGCTGAACCTGTTTATGTGGCCGGTCTGGTCCGGCGCAGACGAGCTTCCCGTCGCCGGGTCGCCCGCTCCGACCGCCCTTGACGCCGCACCGTCGCCAGCCCGGCTCGGACAAAGCTGGGAGGGGCATCTTTCCCATCAAAAGGAAGCCTTCATCGAGGTGGTGACAGACCCGGCCGATTGGCGCTTGCTATGGCGGCGCGCCTTCGACGCACCGGCGCCGGAGCTGGATTTCCAGCAGCATGTGGTGGCCTGCGTTTTTCTCGGCCACTCGGCGCCCTGGCTGTTTTCCATCGCCTTCGGGGAGCCCCTGGTACGTGGCGATCGGGTGGTCATTCCCTATGGGTTGAGCGATCTCATCCTGGAATTGAGCGGGCCGTTCAAGGCGGGCGGGCAATACCGGATGAAGGTCTTCGAACGCAAGTCCGGGTATGCTTACGGGCTGGAAGAGACGCTCTACAACGACATGTGAACAGGGGGCCGCGAGGCGGCGGGCGAGGAGGTACGTGATGGCCAAGGCAGGTCGAGCGCCGCGAAAAGGCGCAACTCAAAAGAGCCTGATCATCCTGGCGGTACTTTTTCTGTTGATCGGCGGAGCTGTCATGGATCCCATGGCCGGTATCGCCTGTTTCGCCCTGGCGGGGGTCGCCTCCCTCATCGCGGTTTTTTCCGGCTCGGGATGGCCACGGCTTGTGGCGGTGGCCCTGTTGATCGCTGCCGCGGCGCTGGCGGTTTCCAATGTCTCGCCCGCCCGCCAGCACCATCAGAATTACAGATCGAGCGTGGGAGCGACCAGCGTCGAATGATGCTCGCCACCATAACGGATCATAAACATAATGTGTGAGACCAACAGCGAGGAGTTGAACATGAAAATCGACGTGTGCAATGCACTTGGGAGATATTCGGAGAAGAAAAGAGATTCCGAGCGTTGGCGGGTGGTTTTGACGCTCTTTTTCTGGATCGTCGCAATCATCGCGATCCATCCCCAGCCCGGCATGGCGGGAGAGCGTTACAGAGGCCTGCGTGTGGCGGACCAGGAGGGCCGTTACTACATCGATGACACCCAACATGTCGCGTTCGTCATGGAAGATGATGCGGTGACGGATTTAAGAATCCACATGGATGGGGTCAACAAGGATGTGTCGTTTTCAACCTGTGCTCCGCTGCAGGCGGACGGCAGCAACTTCACGCGATGGTTTGCCGTCGAATGCCGTAAAATGACCGCCTATGACCAGGGGCAGTTTTCCTATGACTATTTTCTGGCCGGCGCCTATGCCGGGATATCGCCCGTCATCACGCCTGCATATTCCATGTATCAGCAGATCAAGGCGGTTTCGGATCAGATCGGAAGGGAAGTCCCGGCGAGAACTTTCGTTATCTATGCCAATAAGAAGCCCGTCTATGAATTCTTCTGTTACGCTGACACCGCAACCCCACAAATTACACAGGCCGATACGCCGCCTCTCGCCGTCATCTCCGAGGGTTCGCCGAAAATGAGGAAGGAAGACAAGCTGCAGGTGGATCACAGCATGCCCATGAATCTGTCCTACCTCATCGATTCAAGACAATTTTATTCGAATCAGATCATGCTCGTCTATGGATTCCGGCCGGAGAACGACAAGGCCGGGAGCGCCGCCACCGTATGGGGGAAGAAGACCAGCGACCAGGATTGGCTGCTGGAGCGGGAGTCGGCGGCGGTTTGGGTGACGGGCGTCGATGGTCCCCAGCATCATGAGGAGATCATTCTACGGACACGAATGGAAGAGAAAGACGGCACCGTCATGTTGCGCGGTTACCAGGTGATCCAGGTCGGACCGGTGCAGGGACCCGGCGTTACGTTAAAAACGGGTGAGTATCTCTATTACGATCTGCCCGGCTCCCGGAGCAACAGCTGCCCCATCGACCTGATCGGCGACGCCGTCGAAGCCGTCTTCTACGATGCCCACAGCGGCGTGATTCTCGAAGCCGTCCAACCGGGTACCGCCAAGCTGAAGGTATTTACCCACTGGTGGCAGGACCCCCAGCCCAAATTTCTCCGGGAGTACGAGATTGTCATTCATTAAAGGGAGCGGTCACGGTCGGAAATCCACATATCGCCATGACAACGGACCGCGTAAGTTCACCATGAAATCCGGCCCGTTTGACGTGGAAATGATACCAACTGGGCGAAGGAGTTGTAGATGACGCAAAAAGTCGAGATCGTTCCCGGAAAACTGACGGCCCGCGGCGCGGCCATCGGCACTTGGGTAGTTTCCCTTTTGATGCTATTCGGCCTGGTGATGGCCGTGGTGGTGCTGATGGAGACCTCCTTCTCCTCAGAGCCGGGCCTGGCGATTCTGATGTGCCTCTTCTGGCTGGTCTGGATGGGCGCCTGCATCGGTATCATCGTCCAATTCCGACGGGTGGTGAGGGCGTCGCGGCAGAGCGGTACGGACACCCTCGCGGAACTGCGATTCGACCCTCCGGACGCTTCCGGCGGCGCTCCCGGTGATCTTGCGCCGGGCGCCGACATCGAGGCGCGGTTGCGCCATCTGGACAAACTGCGCCACAGCCGGCTGATCGACGAGGAGGAGTACATCGCCCAGCGGGCCCGTATTCTTCAGGAGCTCTGATCTTACGGACGGCCGCCGATCATTCGTAGATCTTCTCCCCTTCGGCAAAGGCTTCGGCCGCATCGTTTTCATAATCCCGTTCCGCTTTCTTCGCCTTGCTGGCCAGGTACTCCTTGTACCACTCGTGGGCGATGATCATGCTCATCACCTCGTTGGAGCCGGTCCAGATGGAGGCCAGGCGAAGGTCGCGGGCGATGCGTTCCACCGGAAACACGTTGGTGTAGCCGATGCCGCCCATCACCTGCATGGCGTTGTGGGCCACCTTCTGGCACGATTCGGTGACGAACTTCTTGGCCTGGCTGACCATGCGGCGGGTCTCCCTGGCCGGGACGCCCGAGTCGACCATGCGGGCGGTGGTGTAGATCATGCTGCGGGCGGCATCCAGGAGCATGGCCGCCTCGGCCACCTGGAAGCTGACACCCTGGAACTGGGCGATGGGCTGGCCGAAGGCCTTTCGCCGTGTGGTGTAGCCCGTGGCCACGGTCAGGGCTGGTCGGGCCGCGCCGATGGTCATGGCCGCGGTGCCCAGGCGCTCGGGGATCATCATGGTGTTGAAGACCGCGTAGCCGCCGTTGAGCCGGCCCACGATGTTCTCCTTGGGGACCCGGACATCCTTGAAGACCACCCGCCCGGCGCCGCCGCCGCGGCTGCCCATGAGGCCGTAGATATAGTCCACCCGCACCCCGGGGCCGCGGTCCACGATGAAGCAGGTGAGGGCCTTGTGTGGTTCGGCGGCCGGATCGGTCTTGGCGTACACAAGGAAGTAGTCGGCCCCTTCGGCGCCCACGATGAAGCGTTTCTGGCCATTGATGACAAAGTGGTCGCCCTTGTCCTCGGCGGTTGTCGTGGTGCCGAAGAAGTCCGACCCGCCCCGGGGTTCGGTGAGGCATTCGGCGGCGAAGATTTCTCCGCTCAGAAGCGGCTTGACGTAACGCTCCTTCTGGGCGTCGGTGCCGTGCAGGATGATGGCGTCGCAGACCAACTCGGCACCCACCCCGAAGACGCAGGCAAAAATGTAGCCCAGGGTGCCCACCTCCTCCATGACCATGCATGTGGAGACCCAGTCCATGCCGCGGCCGCCCCACCTCTTGGGGTAGCGGCAGCCGAACAGGTTGCGCCGGCCGGCTTCGCGCAGAAATTCTTTGGGGAACTGGATCTTGTCCTGGTCCATATCGAGGATCATCTGCCGCGGCACCCAGCGCACCAGGTCCCGCACCTCTTCGCGCAATTTTTTTTGTTCGTCGGTCATCATGAAATCAAACATTTTTGCCCTCCTCCTGTTCCAGTTCGTCGCGCCGGAGCGTTATTTTTTCCAGCATTTCCAATATTTCCGATTCGAACAACCTGAGTTCTGCCATGCGTTGGCGGATCTCTCGCAAACTGCGGTCCGCATAGCGCAGGGTGCGCCGGATCTGTTCCCGCTCATCGATGCCGTCGGAAATCAGTCCGATCATGTCGGCGATCTCCTCGAGGGTGAAGCCGAAGCGCTTGCCCCGCAAAATCAACTTGAGGCGCGCGCGGTCCCGCTTGGTGAAGAGGCGGTGGCCGCCGTTGGTGCGGCTTGGCGCCAGCAAGCCCTTCTCTTCGTAAAAGCGGATGGTGCGGGTGCTGATATCGAATTCGCCGGCCAGTTGGCTGACGGTCCAGGTCGGTTCGTCGTTTGGGATGGACATGTCAGGAGCCTGTGTGAAGTTAACGTTAACGTTAACATTTCATGGGGGTGATCCGTATGTCAACAGGAAAGTGATCGGTGCCTGTTCGCCACCCCGGCGTTGGCGTCGGTTGGTTCAAGGATTACATCCCTGAAAGTTTCGCGGAAATGCGGAAATGATTTGATCATCCGGTCCGCCTCAATATAGAACCAGCCATCTGGTGATGATGTGATGAAAACAGGAGGCTTCCATGCGATTACTCCTCATCGAGGACGATGCCAAAATCGCATCCTTTATCACGGTGGGGTTTAGACAGGAGGGCTTTGCGGTCGACCATGCCTCGGACGGCCGGGAAGGTCTCCAGTTTGCCCTCAACGCCGACTATGACGCGGCCATCGTGGATATCATGCTTCCTGGAGATCTCGACGGTCTGGAGGTGATCGAGCAGCTCCGGCAGCAGGGCATCCGGACGCCGGTGTTGATCCTGAGCGCCAAAAGATCCCTTGGAGACCGGATCAAAGGCATCGAAACCGGCGGGGACGACTACCTGGTCAAGCCGTTCGCCTTTTCCGAGCTGCTGGTGCGGGTCCAGGCGCTGATTCGCCGATCGATGATGCATGGGGAGCGTTCGAGCCTGTCGTGCGGTGACCTCTCCATCGATCTGATTCGGCGCGAGGTGTATCGGGGAGGGCACAAAATCGACCTGCAACCCCGGGAGTTCGCCCTGCTGGTGCTGCTGGTGCGCAACGCGGAACGCACCGTGACCAAGGCCATGATCCTGGAGCATATCTGGGATTTTCAGTTCGATCCTCAGACCAATGTGGTCGACGTCCTGATCTGCCGGCTCAGAAACAAGATCGAAAAGGGGTATGGCAAGAAATTCATCCGGACCATCCGAGGGATCGGCTATGTTTTCCAGGACCCCGCTAAAAATATTTAAATCCAACGCCTTCCGACTCTCCTTGTGGTATGCGGTGGCCTTTATCCTCGGGTTTGCGGCCCTGCTCATGGTCACCTACCTGTCCCTTTCCTCAGCCATGGCCAAAAACGACCGGGAGGACATTGAGGCGGAGTTGGCCGAACTGGCTGACCTTTACAATGCCGGCGGGTTGCCGGCCATCGACGCCGAGGTCGCAGTCAAGTACCGCTTTTTAAAGGCGGAAACCTACTTCTTCCGGTTGGCCGACGGCGCGAACCGGACCGTGAAGATCTATTTCCCCGATGTCTGGGACGAATTCGAGCTGGATCAGTTGGAGCGATTGCCCCTTGGCCCGGCCGGCGACTGGGTGTCGCTGCCGGCCAGGGAGGATCGTTTCCTGATGCTGGCCACGGCCCAGCAACTCAACGACGGTCGCTGGCTCCAGGTGGGCATGAGTTCCGAGGAGCGGGAAGAGACCCTGGGCCGTTTCCGGGATACGATGCTGCTGATCCTCTTCCCGCTGACGGTTTTGGGGATCGCCGCCGGATTGTTGATGGCGCTCAGATCGTTGCGGCCCGTGCGATCCATCATCCAAACCGTGACCTCCATCCTGGAAGGCGAAATGGCGGCCCGGGTTACCCGCTCCTACAACGGCGACGAGCTCGATGAGCTGGCCCGTCTCTTCAACGAGATGCTCGACAAGATCAAGACGCTCATCGAGGGCATGAAAGGGTCGCTGGACAACGTGGCCCACGATCTGCGCACCCCCATGACCCGTCTGCGCACGGTGGCGGAAAAGGCCCTCCAGGACGATACCGATCTCAAACAGACCCGCGACGCACTTTCCGACTGTATCGAGGAGTCGGACCGCATCCTTTCCATGGTCACCATGCTGATGGATATTTCAGAAGCGGAAACCGGCACCCTCAGCCTGCACCGCGGCACTTACAACCTCAGTTCACTCGTCAAACGGGTCGTGGATATGTATGAACCCGTGGCGGACGAAAAAGGCATCGGACTGACGGTCGCGGCCCCTGCCGAGCTGTGCAACCGATGCGACGGGAACCGGATGAGCCAGGCCTTTGCCAATATCCTGGACAACGCCATCAAGTATACGCCGGCCGGCGGCCGCGTCGCCATCGAGGTGTTTCAGCAGGATGGAAACATTTGTATCCGCTTCACCGATACGGGCACCGGCATCCCTGCAGACGATTTGCCCAAGATCTGGGACCGTCTCTTCAGAGGGGCCAACGCCAGGTCGCAAAAAGGATTGGGGCTGGGATTGAGTTTTGTCCGGGCGATCTGTGAGGCCCACAACGGCCGGGTCGAAGCGAAAAGTACCCTCGATCGAGGTGCCACATTCACCATTACCCTCCCGCCTGAATGACGACGCTTGCATAAACAACCTTTCAAAACTGTAATCTTCAGGAAAGGGGCCGGCAATTATCTCCTGGTATAAAGCAGTCGTAGTTTGAACATACCTTTTCAATCCCAGGAGAATAAGCCATGGAATGGAAATTCTGGAATCGTAAAAAGATTGCAGCCAACAAAAACGGCGAAGCCAAACTGGCCAAACCGAGAGAGTTGCCCCAACAAATCGGACAATATCTGGTGCTTCAAGAGCAGATGGACCCGGATTACGTTTGGGCCTTGAGGTGTGTGCTGCGGCCCTATCCGGACGTCAAAACCAAATTTGATTTTCTCGTGTTCAGCACCCGAGCGGTTCGTTCGGCCGGCATCGATGTGGCCAATTACGACCACCTGGCCAAATATCCGGACCTTGTCCTCTACAGAGGGTGGTTCGACAAACGCACCAATGAGATAGAGTTCCACAAGCCTACGAAGAAGGCGGCCTAGACTCGATTTTTTTACAATCGGATCTGGTACTTCTTGACGAAATCCACCGGGTTGTAGGAGAGTTTGGCTTTGCGCAACCCCTCGTCTCCGATGTCCTGTTCCCGGTTGACGATGGTGGGGCCTTTGGGAAGTTTGGTCAGAAAGATTTGATTGATGGCCTGGTAGCTGCCTTTGTAGTCGGGGCATCCCTTTTCGAAATGAATCACCAGGCTGTTGTCGGGCATGATCTCCGCGATGGTGTACGCGGCGATGATGCCCTTTACGATCAGGGCGCCGCCGGTAATCGCCTGCAAGTGCTGCGCGGTGTCGAGCACGCGCGCGATGGCTTGGTTCTCCGAAGCCAGGGTTTCGACGTCTTCGCAATCGCGCCAGGCACACCAATCTTCCTGCATGGCCATGGCATGGTCGATCATGTCCGGTCCAAACGGCAGGTAGGTGTATTCATAGCTTTTGAGGAACTGGTTGAGCAGGTTTTTCTTCTTGTGAAAGCGGTTGCCCTTCAGTTCGATCAGCTCTTCGATGCTGTATAGATAGTCCCAGTGTTCGCGGGTCTCTTCGGCCGTAATGGAGAGTGCATCGTTGCGTCGGAGGATATCTATCAACCCGTCGGGAATTCGGATGATCCGATCGGCGTCGGCTTTGGCCGCGGCCAGGGCCGCCGGCCAGTCGGTTTGTTGCCAGTCGCCTACCGGCGCCCACAGGGCGGGTTGGGGATCTTGTTGCCGTATCCATACCAGGTCGTCCTGCCAGGCCCATTGGAGGCCGTATTCCTCGCCCCATCCCCATAGATTGATAAAGCTGTAATCGGATGCGATCTGGCCGCACCGGGAGAGGTGCTTGAGATAGTCATCCTGGCGTTCGAGTCGAATCGGTTCGAATTGCATGCGGGTGGTGGTTCCCTTCCGCGCCATCTTCAAAGATGGGCTGTTTTTCTGTTGTCATCACCAGAACGATATTCAAATCCATGACATTAGTACCCGTGGGGCCGGTGATCAGCAGGTCCCCCAGCGCTTCGAAGAACGGGTAGGCATCATTATGAGACAGATGGCGGCGGATGTCCAGCCCTGCACCGGCGGCGCGGGCCGCGGTGGTGTGGTCGACGAAGGCGCCGGCGGCATCGGTGGGGCCGTCGGTGCCGTCGGTGCCAGCCGCGAGGATGAGGACCGACGGATGATCGGCGATGGAAAGGGCCGTATTCAGGGCGAACTCCTGGTTGCGGCCGCCGCGTCCGTCGCCTTTGAGGACCAGGGTGGTTTCGCCCCCAGACAGAATGCAGGCCGGCGGTGGCAAGGGGTTGCCCGAGGCTAGAATTTCCCGGGCCATAGCGGCGTGAAGGCGCGCCACGGTGCGGGTGTCGCCTTCGATGCAGGACGAGAGCACCATCGTATGGTAGCCCCGCTGCTCGGCGGCCCGTGCCGCGGCCTCAAGGGCCTGGCGGTTGCTGCCCACCATGAGATGCGCGGTATGCCGCCAGTCGTGGGTGTCGGTCTTTGGTGTCTCGGCCACTCTTCCGGCGACACCGTCTCTGATGCGTTGTCGAACGACGGCCGGCAGTTGCGATTCGATGCCGTAACGGCCAATGATGTCCAGACAGTCGCCGAAGGTGCTGCGGTCCGGCACGGTGGGGCCCGAGGCGATGACATCCGGGTCGTCGCCGACCACATCGGATAAAATGAGCGTCACGCACGGCGCCGGCGCCGCGGCCTGGGCCAGCTGGCCGCCCTTGATGCCGGAAAGATGCTTGCGGATGGCGTTCATTTCGTGAATCGTCGCGCCGCAGGAGAGCAGCAGATCGGTGGTCGTTTGTTTTTCCGCCAGATGGAGGCCGTCGGCCGGCAGCGGCATCAGGGCCGATCCACCGCCGGAGAGCAGCACGATGACCAGGTCCCTCGGTCCGGCTTGGCGCGCCAGGTCGAGGATGGCGCGGGAGGCCGCGACGCCGTTGGCGTCGGGCAGGGGGTGACCCGCTTCGACGGTGCGGATGCGGGCCAATGGTGCGGTGTGCCCATATTTAACACTGATGATGCCGTCTTCGATGCGGTCGCCGACGATCTCTTCAATAGCCCGGGCCATGAAGGCCGTGGCTTTACCGGCACCGACGACCCATATCCGGTCGATGGCCGAGAGGTCGAACCGGCGTTTGCCGATGCACAGTTCCCGTCCCGTTCGACGGCAGAGACGCCGGATGGCGGCCGCCGGGTCGGCGGCGCTCAGGCCGCTTCGGAATATCGCTTCGGCATCGGCGCGCATGCGGGCCAGGATGGGGTCGGACGTCGCGCTCATGGCATCATCGCTCCCCGGCCGCCCTGGGTCTTGGCTCCCCGGCGTCGGCGGCGATGGTCTTTTTATATTGCACCCCGTAGCGCCGCATGCGGTTCCAGACGGTGACCCGGGTGACACCCAGCAGCTCGGCGGCACGGGACTGGTTGCCCTCGGCCTCTTCCAGGGCTTCGATGAGTTCGAGGCGCTTGAGCGCCTCCCGGTCGAAGCCCTTGCGTCCGGCGGCGGCGGATTTGGGGGCATGATGGAAGATATTGGGCGGTAGATGGTTCGGGCTGATCATCGTCTCCTGGCACGTGACGAAGGCGTATTCGAAGGCGCTTTTCAACTCCCGGACATTACCGGGCCAGGGATAGGCCATCAGGCAGGCCATGGCGTCATTGCTGATGCCGCTGATCGGTTTGCGGTTTTTCAGGCCGACTTTGTGAAAGAAGGCTTCGGCCAGCAAAGGAATGTCTTCGGTGCGTTCGCGCAGCGGCGGCAGATGAATGGGGATCACATTGATCCGGAAAAAGAGGTCTTCCCGAAATCTTCCCTGGGCGATCAGCTCTTGCAGGTTGCGGTTGGTGGCCGAAATGATGCGCACATCCACCGGAATCGGGGTGTTGTCGCCGACCCGCTCGATGATTTTCTCTTCCAGCACCCGAAGCAGTTTGACCTGGATGGCCAGGGGCAGGTCGCCGATCTCGTCGAGGAAGATGTTGCCCCCGTCGGCGAGTTCGAAACGACCCGCGCGATTGCGGTAGGCGCCGGTGTAGGCGCCCTTGACGTGACCGAAAAGCTCGCTTTCCAGCAGCGATTCGGTAAAGGCGGCACAGTTGACCTTGACGAACGGTCGGTCGCAACGTGCGCCGAGCTGATGGATGGCGCGGGCGGCCAGCTCCTTGCCGGTGCCGCTCTCGCCCAATATGATCACCGGTGCGTCCGAATGGGCGGCGTTTGAGATCAGTTCGAAGACTTGCTGCATGGGCGGGCTGGCGCCGAGAATGCCGCAAAGGCCGTCGTCGGAACGCAGCTGGCGCTCGTACGCGGCGATCTTGTTCTCCTTTTCGATCAGTTCGCTGATGTCGGTGATGGTTTCCACCGCTCCGATCACGGCACCGCCGTCGTCGTGGAGAAGGCAGGCGTTTTTCAGCGCATGCACGGGCCGGCCGTCTTTGCGCTTGATCACACACTGGCGAGCATTGACGGTTTTTCCGCTGAACAGCGAACACCATTGATTGCCGTCATTGTGGCGGATCTGTTCGCACACATCGCATTCCAGGCGGGTGCAGTTCCGGCCGATCAGCTCGTCTCTACTGTAGCCGGTGATGCGCTCCAGGGCGGTGTTGACCGAAACGATGATGCCGCGTTCGTCAACGATCATCAATCCATCGCGGATGGTATTGACGACGGTTTTCCAATAGCGGTCGATTTCGTGTTCGCTCATCACGCATGCCTGTTAAAATTTAACACCTGTCAAAAACGAATTCTTTATCATTTTAACATGCCATGGGCAATGCTCCTGTACGGGGTTCGGTCGTGATGAAGTTTAACCTTATGAATCCAAGAGGAAAACCCATTTCCAGGACAAGGTCCTGACCAGTGCCTGTTGGATGGCATGGGGTTTGCCTATTAATTGCCCCCTGTGTCTGTGGTTTTTTTTTATGGAGCAGTGTACAGTTGCTTGAAAATCATGTAGATTACAGCCTCGATTTTCGAGGCGCCATCGCCCCCCTGGCCATGCTCAAATTGAGTCGTGTCTTCAGGGAAATGCGCCCGAATCAGACGCTTGAAGTGCTAGGGCTGGACGCGGATACGCGCTCCGATCTGTTCCGATTGCTTCCGAAGGTTTCCTACGACCTTATCGCCATGGACGAGAGCGAAGCGGCGCTGATTCGCGTTTGTTTGCGTAAGCGGTGATGGTATAGACAACACAGATTCAGGCAATTTTGGGAAGACAACGGTTAGGGCGTTGAGGCCATTTGCCGGCCGTCGGGGCAAATGGAAAACCAGAAAAGCTTATAACTAGGAAAAGGGGAGCCATGAGTTTTCAAAAACGATTAGCATCTGGCGAATTTGTGGTTTTGGCTGAGATGAATACGCCCAAAGGGGTGGATATATCTCAGCTCATCACCAACGCTCGTAAAGTCAAGGGGCGGGTGGATGCGGTGAGCGTTCCGGACATGGATAACGGCGTCATGCGGATGAGCGCCCTGGCAGGGGGTGTTCTGATGCAGCAGCAGGGGATCGAGGCCATTATCCATACCTATGGCCGGGATCGTAATCGTATGGCCCTTCAAGGCGACCTGCTGGCCGCCCATGTCCTGGGGATCCAGAACCTGATCGTGGCCCACAGCGAGGCCATGGGAAACGGCGACCACCGGGATGCCAAAACAGTGGACGATCTCGACGAGATCGGTCTTCTGAAGGCGATCCAGGGCCTGCAACAGGGCAAGGACCTGGCCGGGTTCGATCTGGAAGGTGCACCGAGTTTCACCACGGGTTGCACCATTGCCTCGTTCGGCGACGCTGTGGCCCTGAATGCGGTACTGGCCGATGCCAAGGCCAAGGTCGAGGCCGGCGCCCAATTCATCGTAACCCCGCCGGTGTTCGACGTGGCGCGTTGCGAGGCGCTCCTGGACAAGCTCAAGGGGTTGGGGGTACCGGTCATTGCGACCATCTTCCTGCTCAAATCGGTCGGTATCGCCCGATATATCGCCCTGAACGAGCCCAACGCGGGTGTTACCGAAGCCCTTATCGGCCGTATCCGCAAGGCATCGGACCGCGAGCAGGAGTGCCTGCGGATTGCCGGTGAAACCATCGTCGCGCTCAAGGGCAAGGTGGCCGGTGTGAAGATCGAGACCCTTGGATGGGAGCACCGCCTGGGGGCCATTCTCGATTACGCCCAGATATAGTCGGTCGATCCGGACGATGAAGGCCGGTTTCAAATAATCAGCAGCGTATGCGATCGGCATTACAAGGGCCAGGCAACGCCCGGTGGTGTTGTACGGCGGCCGATGCATGCGCATCGATAAATCCATATACCCAATCAAAGCGAGTAACAGACCCATGACAGACCACACTGCAGAGCACAACAAACCGATTCTCGTCATAGGCGGCGGCGTCGGCGGCATCAAGGTGGCTATGGACCTGTCGGAAGCACAGAAAGATGTGTTGCTCATCGACAAGGCTCCTGCCATCGGCGGCTTGATGACCCAGCTGGACCGCACCTTTCCAACCAACAATTGCGATTTGTGTACCATCTCGCCGAGGCTCTCTTCCGGCGCCCGGGAAAAGCACATCGGCTTGATGCCGCTGACCCAGGTGACCAGCCTGGAGGGCGAGGCCGGCGACTTCACGGTCAAGCTGGTCAGCGCACCGCGCTACATCGACCTGGAAAAATGCACGGCATGCGGGGAGTGCCACAAAAAATATCCCGAGTGCGTGCGTTTCGTTCCGGGCCTGGATCATCGTGCGCCGACCTGTATGCGCTATCCGCAGGCCACGCCCCAGGCGTTTTCCATTGACATGGCGGCGTGCCTGGATGTGGACGGCCTGATCAAGTGCTGCCCGGCCAACGCCATCATTCCCGACGACAAGGAGAAAACGGAAACCCGTAAGGTCAGCGCCATCGTGCTGGCCACCGGTGCCGATCTGTTCGATCCGGGCAAGCTGGACCATTTCGGCCACGGCCGCTACCCCAATGTGGTGACCGGCCTGGAGTACGAACGCATCATGTCGGCCTCCGGTCCCACCCTGGGCGAACTGGTGCGTCCGTCGGACCGTCAACAGCCCAAACGGGTGGCCTGGATTCAGTGCGCCGGATCGCGCGGTATCAATCGCGAGGATGTCTCCTACTGCTCGAGCGTCTGCTGCATGTACGCGCTCAAGGAGGCCATTGTCACCAAAGAGCGTTTTCAGAACGATATCGAGACCACGATTTTCTACATGGATATGCGCACCTTCGGCAAGGATTACGAGGGCTACTACGAACGGGCCAAGGATCAGTACGGCATCCGCCTGGTGCGCTGTCGTCCGCACAGTATCATTCCCGAAAAGGACAGCGACGACCTGCGGATCTCCTATGCCACCGATCACGAGTCGGGCATGATCACGGAAAATTTCGATATGGTCGTTCTTTCCACCGGCTTCCGGCCATCGGCCCAGACGACGCAACTGGCCGAAACCCTGGGCATCGAACTCAATCCGCACCGGTTTGCCAAGACCGGGAGTTTTCAGCCGGTCAGCACCAATCGGCCGGGCGTCTACGTCTGCGGGGTGTTTGAAAGCCCCAAGGATATTCCCGAAACCATGGTCCAGGCCAGTGCGGCCGCGTGCATGGCGGCCAAACATCTGCCCATCAAGACCAACGAGATGCCTGCGGCCGAAGATATCTATCCGCCCGAACGGGATGTGACCGGCGAAGCGCCGCGCATCGGCGTTTTCGTCTGTGACTGCGGCGAGAATATCGGCGGGGCCATCGATGTGGCCTCAGTGGTCGAAGAAGCGGGGAAGTATCCCCATGTGGTGTACGCCGAGATGGCCGGGCACGGTTGCGGCAGCGAGGCGCTGGCCCGCATGCAGAGCGTCATCAAAGAAAAAGGCCTCAATCGGGTGGTGGTCGGTGCCTGTTCGCCGCGCACCCACGAGGCGCTTTTCCAGGAGACGATCCGAAAGGCCGGATTGAACCGATACCTCGTGGAGATCGCCAACATCCGCGATCAAAACGCCTGGGTGCACAGCAATGCCAGGGAGCTGGCCACGGCCAAGGCCAAACAGTTGATTCGCATGGCCGCTTTCAGTGTGGCCAAGTCCGGACCGCTGAGAGATCATCAGCTGCCCATGAACAAGAATGTGCTGGTGGTCGGCGGCGGCGTGGCCGGTATGAATGCGGCCCTGGAACTCGCCAACCAGGGCTTCAAGGTGGTGTTGGCCGAGCGCAACGGCCGCCTCGGCGGTCTGGCTTCGGTCGTTCGGCGAACCCTCGAAGGGGACGATGTCAGGGCTTATCTCAACCAGCTGGTGGACCAGGTGAACCATCATGAAGGCATCGAGGTGATCACCAACGCCATCGTGGTCGACCATGCCGGCATGCCCGGCAAGTTTACCACCGGTTTCCAGATCGGCCCCCGGATGTACTACCGCCAGATCGAACACGGTGCCACCATCATGGCCACCGGCGCCATGGCCAACCGGCCCGGTCAATACCTCCTCGACCAGCACAAGGCGGTGATGACCCAGCTCGACCTGGACGACTTCATCGAGGAGACCCCGGCGCCTATCGCCGATTGGGAAAGCGTGGTGATGATCCAGTGCGTGGGGTCCCGCACACCGGAGAATCCCAACTGTTCGCGCATCTGCTGCCAGACGGCCATCAAGAACGCCTTGCGGCTGCTGGATCTCAATCCCCAGCTGCAGATCTTCGTGCTCTACCGCGACATGCGGACCTACGGATTCAGCGAAGACGCGTATATCGAAGCCCGGCGGCGGGGTGTCATTTTTGTCCGTTATCAACATGACGCACCACCCGAGGTCGAGGCGGCCGGTGACAAGGTGGCGGTGCGGTTTATCGACTCGGTGCTCCAGCGGCCGGTGGAGGTGACCTGCAATCGCCTGGTGCTGAGCACCGGCCTGGTGGCCGATGAAGAAAGCACCGAAGACCTGGCGGCCATCTTTCACCTCAACAGGACGGAAGACGGCTATTTCCTCGAAGATCATGTCAAGCTCAAACCGGTGGATATGTCGGTGCCGGGATTCTTCGTGGCCGGCTGTGCCCATTCACCGCGCAGCATTCGCGAGAGCATTGCCCAGGCCCAGGCCACGGCCGCCCGCGTGCAGGCCATGCTGGCCCAGGATACGATCAACCTGGGTGCCGTGGTGGCCCGCGTCGATCCGGAAAAATGTGCTACCTGCCTGGCCTGCGTGCGCGCCTGCCCCTACCATGTCCCGTTTATCAACGAAGACCGTTATTCGGAAATCGATCCGGCCAAGTGTCACGGGTGCGGTATCTGCGCGGCCGAATGCCCGGCCAAGGCGATTCAGCTGGCGTGTTTCGAAGACGAACCGATTATGGCCAAACTCGAAGGATTGCTCGAAAGGATAGCCTGATGGAAACATTTGAACCTGTCATTGTGGCCTTCTGCTGCCACTATTGCGCATACACCGCCGCAGACATGGCCGGGACCATGCGCTTGAATTACCCGACCAACGTGAAAATCGTGCGGGTGCCCTGCAGCGGTAAGGTGGACACCATTCACATGATGAAAGCGCTGGAAAAGGGGGCCGACGGTGTTCTGGTCGCCGGCTGCCTGGACGGCGACTGCCATTTTAAAAATGGCAACACCAAGGCGACCAAGCGCGTCGCTTTCGTTCAAAAGCTGCTCGAAGAGATCGGCATCGAACCCCAGCGCCTGGCCATGGTGACCATGTCGGCCGGCATGGGGCCCCGTTTTGCCAAGATTGCCACTGAATTCACCGAAGAAATTCGAAAATTGGGACCCAACCCGGTCGGTGCCGCAAAGCAGGCACAAGCCGCCGCGGACAAGGTCGCATAGCACAGATAAAGGAGAGTAGACGATCATGATTACAGCGGAACGAAAACCCTTGGCGGAAATCATCGACAGCATCGACGACTGCCGACGAATTCTTCTGGTTGGGTGCAACGAGTGTGTGACGGTCTGTTCGGCCGGCGGTCGCAAAGAGGTGGCCATGTTGGCCTCGGCGCTGCAGATGGATTTCATGAAACGCGGCAAGACCCTGGATGTTCGTGAAATGACCCTGGAGCGTCAGTGCGATCCCGAGTACGTAGAGCAGTTGGCGCCGTATATCGGCCAGGTCGATGCGGTGGTTTCCATGGCCTGCGGTTGCGGCGTGCAGGAAGTGGCCAAGCGCTTTCGCGACAAGCGCGTCTTTCCGGCGGTCAACACCAAATTCATGGGCGCCTCGGAAGGCCCGGGAATCTGGGCGGAACGGTGTCATGGCTGCGGCAACTGCCTGCTGGGCCTGACCGGCGGCATCTGCCCTATTGCGCGCTGTTCCAAACGCCTGCTCAATGGCCCCTGCGGCGGTTCCAGTCATGGCAAGTGCGAAGTCAGTGACGAGATCGATTGCGTATGGCAGCTGATCTGGGATCGGCTCAAGGAACTGGGCCAGGAGGATCGATACGAAGAAATTATAGAGGCAAAGGACTGGAGTACGGAACGGGCCGGCGGGCCTCGCAAGATCGTAAGAGAGGATTTGGCACAATGATGACAGAAAGTGTATTAGAAAAGGTAATGAAAGCCGGCCATATTGCTGTTACGGGCGAATGCGGCCCCCCGCGGGGCGCAATGCCGGAAAAGGTCAAGGAGAAGGCCGAATTGCTTCGCGGTTACGTGGATGCCGTCAACATTACGGACAACCAGACCGCAATGGTGCGCATGTCGAGTTTCGCTGCCAGCATGATCCTGAAGCAAATCGATATGAACCCCGTTTTGCAGATGGTGTGCCGGGACCGCAACCGGTTGGCCATGCAGGCCGATATCATCGGTGCTTACAGCCACGGCATCAACACCATGTTGTGTCTGTCCGGCGACCACATGAAGTTCGGCGATCATCCCATGGCATCGGGTGTGTTTGATCTGGATTCCATCCAGATGATTCAGATGGTGCGCAAGATGCGCGATGAGGGCAAATTTTTCGGAGGGGCCGAGATCAAGGGCGCGCCCAAGATGTTTATCGGTGCTGCGGCCAACCCGTTTGCCGATCCATTCGAGCTGCGCGTGGCCCGACTGGCCAAGAAAGTGCGGGCCGGTGCCGATTTTATTCAGACCCAGTGCATTTTCAATGTTGACAAGTTCGAGCAATGGATGAAAGGTGTGCGCGAGCGGGGTCTGCACAAAGAGACCTATATCATGGCTGGTATCACCCCGATGAAATCCGTTGGCGCGGCCAGGTATATGAGAAACAAGGTACCCGGGATGGATGTCCCCTCTGAACTGGTCGATCGCATGGCCAAGACGCCCAAAGAGAAGCAGGCCCAGGAAGGCATCGACATCTGCGTCGAGACCATTAAGCGGGTCCTGGACATCGAAGGGGTGGCCGGAGTTCACATTATGGCCATCGAATGGGAATCTGCGGTGCCCGAAATCGTCGAACGCTCTGGACTCTATCCGAGGCCGCAGGTATAGAGGCATCGGGACGATCCCCGATCGATTGGGGTCGGCACCGTTTTGAACACAAATCGATCAAGGAGGTCTCACACCATGAGTAGCAAACAATTGGTACTGGTCGTCGACGATGACCCGGATCTGGTGGAATCGGTCAGCATGAAACTGGAAAGCCGAGGCTACCGTGTGGCCAAAGCCTATGATGGCGTGGAAGCCTGGGACAAGATCAAAGCTGAGCGGCCGGCCCTGGTGATTCTGGACGTCATGATGCCCCGTAAGAACGGGTACGTGCTGTGCAACGAAATCAAAAACGATCCCGACTATAAGGACATCGTGGTGGTTCTGCTGACGGCCGTGGCCGATGCGGTGCCCAACACCAGCTACACCCACATGGACGGGAAGAACACTTTGGCCGATGATTTTATTCCCAAGCCGATCGATCTGGATAAATTGATGGAGATCGTCGCGGATAATCTCTAACGGCTATTGTATCCGGTCAGGTCTTGTCTCCTCCGTACGACGATTAGACGGTTCGGCCGGCCACGGATTTGTTTTCGCCGGCAGTCCTTCACTTCGGGGCTGCCGGCGAGACAGACCGTGCGCCCGAAATTTGCCGGCCTGGTCGTCCGCACAGAGGGGCATCCGAATGGGCCTCCGGCACCGTCTCTTGCCGACTATCGGCCATGATAGGGGTTGGTCTTCGATATGACCGAAAAGCTTTCCATCAATGGCCTCAAGCTCAGCGAACCCCTGGCCCTGATCCAGGTTCATGCGCCTCATGCGACCGTTGGTCTCTTGTCTCCTTTCTGCCGCCTGCTGGCCCAACACCATGTCAACATCGCGTTCATCACAACGACCGCTGCCATCGATTCGCAGCCGGTGGTATGCTGCATCGATGCCAAGGATCAATCGGTCGTCGAAGCCTTGACCGAGCAACACGAACGGCTCAGGGGATACGTCCATTTCTGCGGACGTGTCGGTGTCGTCACCTTCTATCCACACCATGCCAACCTCAAGTTCATGGGATTGGCCCTGCAAGTGTTCAGCCGAAACGGCATCAAGGTCCACGCTCTGGCCTCCTCGATCTCGGCTCTCAGCTTCGTGGTCGATTTCGATCGGCTGGAAGAAGCCGGCCGGCTGCTCGTCGAAGGTTTTCAATTACCTGAAAATGCCTCGCCGTTAAGGACGGATTTCAAAGTCCGTCAGGAAAGGCGGCCCGTATGATCCGGCCGGATCGCCATGCGGGGAGAGATCGGCCGGCCAGGTCGCCGATCCGGGTGCCTACAGCAGCCCGGGGAGGGATGGGAAACGATGGAAACCATTGCCGTTTATTGGGAATCTAGAATTCGGACCTACGGATTTCATCTGTGCGAGGCGCTGCGGCTCTGCCGGATCGATATTGCACCGGAAAAGATGGCGCAGTGGGGGCAGGCCCTTCAATCCATGGCCGATCAGGGGCCGGTCTTCCAGATGGTTTGGGCCCAAGGCGGCCAGGGGGGCACGACCCGGTTTTTCCTGTTGAGCGATGAGATCCATTGGGGTAGGTTGAGTCCCTTTTTGGATCGTCAACTGGCAGTGGGCAACGCGTTGGTCATGGGGGACCCGATCCGTGTGGATCTGCTGTTTCTCCAGGGGCCGCACTACGGCGATCGATATGGCGTGCTGGATTTTACCCTGACGCCACTGTTCGAGGCGCAAATCCCCATTCTGGCCGTCGCCTGCTCGGTGGCCACGATTTATCTGGTTCTGCCGACCGGTTGGGGCGGGCAGGCCAAAGCGCTGCTCACGGACGCATTCGAGATTCCTCGTCATGTGCGTATCTGACGCATGGCGACGCCGTTGGCGTCATGGGTTCGATCCAGAGGAGTTGGAGACCGGACGATGAATCAGAAACTGATGAATGAGCTCGACTGGCGCTTGCGGGTGTTCGATTCCCTCTCCTTTCCCACCCTCATTCTAAAGCCGGACAAGACCATCTTATCGGCCAACCAGATCTTTTTGCAGCGCCACGGCCTCACCCTGGATCAAATTGTGGGCAGGCATTGCCATGAGGTGTTTTACAACGCGCACACATGCCCGAACAAGGTATGCCCTTTTCAAAAAGTATTGACCGAGAAAAACGGTACCACCGTTATGCGGCGGCATACCACCCGGACCGGTAAACGGCTCTATGAGGACCGGGTCTTTTCGCCTATTCTGGACGAAAATGGCGAGGTCGCCTATATCATGGAGAGCGTCCGTGATGTCACCCGTCAGAAGAATCTGGAGCTGGCCCTGAAAGAGACCGAGGCCTTTCTCGAAAAGGTGATTCTCGGTTCTCCCATCGCCATCGTCGCCGCCGACCGCTACGGTCATATCCTGCTCATGAACCCGGCCGCCGAAGAGCTGTTCGGGTATAGCAATCCTTTTGCCGTGCGCCATGTTACCGCGGATCAGCTCTATCCCCCCGGCACGGCCAGCCAGATCATGCGTTTTCTGGAAGATGCCCAAGGCAAATTGCCGAGCATCAAAACCACGATACGCAATGCCCAGGGGGAAAATATCCCCGTGGATCTGACGGCTTCGATCATCTACGAAGACGGTGAGGCGGTGGCTACCGTGGGCATCTATACCGATCTGCGCGAGAAGCTGGCCGTGGAGAAACAGCTCAAGGAGGCCCAGGCCCAGTTGGCCCAGTCCGAGAAGATGGCCTCGCTGGGGCAGCTCGCCGCCGGGGTGGCCCACGAGATCAACAACCCGCTGACCGGTATCCTGTTTTACGCGACCCTTCGGTTGGAAGGCATGGACCACGACGACCCCGAGCGGGCCGATGTGCAGGCGGTGATCGACGATGTGAAGCGCTGCCGCGACATCGTGCAGAATCTTCTGGCCTACAGCCGGCAATCGAGTCCCATGAAAGATATGATCCAGCTCAATACGCTCGTCGACCAGAGCATCAATCTGATCCGGGACCCGAAGTTGTTTCGCAATATCGAGATCGAACGTATCTTTTCAGATGAGATGATGATGTTGCATGTGGATAAAAACCAGATCAGCCAGGTGATCATCAACCTGGTGATCAATGCCGTGCACGCCATGCACGGCGACGGCAAGTTGACCTTGAGTACCTATCGGAACAAATTCGAAGGAAAGGCTTTTCTTGAAATCTCCGATACCGGATGCGGCATTGCCGCCCAGGACTTGCCGAAAATATTCGATCCGTTTTATACGACCAAGGCCCCCGGCGAAGGCACCGGCCTGGGCTTGAGCACGGCCTATGGGCTGCTCAAGGAGAACAGGGGAGAGATTCGTGTAAAAGAGACCGGCAGTTCGGGGACGACCTTTATCATTGAATTCGAGCTCTATTCGAGTGCCCAGGACCAAGATTTGGATTAAAGGAAAGATGCTGTGACCGATACCCACCAACAACCGCAGCCGGGCAATGCCTGTGTAGATGGTTTCCAGAAGACGAGTGTGCTGATTGTCGATGACGAGGAGCGGATTCGCCACGTTTGCACCCAGATGCTGACCAAAGAGGGATACGATGTGGCCCAGGCGGCAAACGCCGACATCGGGCTGGAGATGGTCGCCCAGCGCCATTTTGATATCATATTGCTGGACCTGCTCATGCCGGGCATTTCCGGGCTGGAGGCCCTGGAACAGATTCGGGAGATGCACCCGGATACCGTGGTGATCGTTATCACCGGCTACGCCACCCTGGATCACGCCGTCAACGCCATGAAGAACGGTGCGTTCGACTTCGTTTCCAAACCTTTCTCCCCCCAGGACTTGCGCATAGTGGTCTCCAAGGCCATCGAGCACATCCGTACGTTGCAGGATATCACCAACGAAAAGTCGCGGGTCCGCACCATGATCAACCATCTGGCTGGCGGCGTCATGGCCACCGATAACTGCAAGGTGGTGGCGCTGGCCAACCATGCCTTCCTCAACTTCGTCGATCACCGCGGTGAAACCCCCATCGGAAGGCCGGTCACCGACCTGGTCAAAGATCAAAAAATTCTTGCCATGATCGATCAGGCCCTGGCCATGCCGGGAGACCAGTTTGCCGAATTGAACGATGAAATCACGGTTGCATCTGGAGCTGATGGCGAGGAGCGCATCATCGAGGTTCGCTGTGTGCCGTTTCGGGACCGTCTGGACCGCAACCTGGGCACCATTACCGTCATGCACGATGTGACGGCCCTGAAGCGCATGGATCAGATGAAATCGGAATTCGTCGCCATGGTCAGCCATGAGATCCGGGGGCCGCTCAACTCCGTCCTCATGCAGCACAAGGTCATTCTGGACGAACTCGCCGGCGAGATCACCGAAAAGCAACGCGAGATTTTGACCCGCGCCTATGACAAGATCAGCGCGCTGGTGGAATTGTCCACCGAGCTGCTCGATCTGGCCAAGATGGAGTCCGGGCTGATCGCAGTGGATAAAGAGAGGCTGCAGTTAGCGTCGATATTGGAAGATCAGCTGGCTTTTCATCTGCCCAAGGCACAATCCAAATCGATCGCTCTGGAGTTGATCCCGTTGCCTGAACTGCCGCCGGTCCTGGCCAATCGCAGGAACATGGAAGAGGTGTTGTCCAACCTGATCACCAACGCCATCAACTATACCCCCGAAGGCGGCCGCGTGGCCATCGGTGCGGAAATCGACGGGCTCTTCGTCTGCATGAAAGTCAGCGACACTGGTTATGGGATTCCAAAAGAGGAGCTGGATCAAATCTTCAAACGCTTCTACCGGGTCAAAACTGAAAAGACCCGTCTCGTAATCGGCACTGGCCTGGGGCTGCCCATCGTGAAAAAAATCGTGGAAACGCACAATGGCCATATTCAGGTGCAAAGCGAAGAGGGCCAAGGAAGTACTTTTACTGTTTGCATCCCGGCGGCCTGAACACTATTTCGTGTCCATCCACAAATGTCCAATTTGCCCGATATCTGCGTTGCGCGAAAAATTTAATCCTCGGAATATCGCCTATATACCTGCGGTTAAATTTTTCGTGCGCCTTGATCTCAACCAAATTTGCCTATTTGTGGACGGACACTATATAGCGCTTCTGTCGATATCGGTTGGCCCGCTTTTTTGCCGTGCCAACCATTCGGCGCCCTCGCCCAAGGCACGGCGCGCCTCTTCGAAGGACAAGACCTGTAGGGCATCCTCACCGTCGACCCATTTCGCCGTCCTGTTTTCCATGGCCTGAATTTCCGCTACGGCTTGGACGAGATAGTATTGGGCGATCACCCTTTCGCCTGATTTTTGGAAACATTGCAGACTCAACGGTGCGACGATGTTGCCCACCACACCCGCCTCTTCGCAAAGTTCGCGCAATGCTGCCGCCTCGGCATTTTCGCCCGCCTCGATATGCCCCCGAGGCAGAACCCAGTGAGCACCGGTGGATGACGACACAATGAGGAACAGTGGTCGACCATCCGTGAATCGGAACGTTACGGCGCCGGCATGGGTCATCTTCATGGGATTGGCCTTTCGTTGATCATTTTGATGAACAGCATTCGGAATAGTCGAATATTGATGCATCTGTACAAGGTCTTTTCCGTAAATGTTGGAATCCTGCTTTCCTTGTGCCGATAGTTACGCTAAAATATTTTTGTTTAGTTATTGCCAGGGTCTTTCCAGCTCTCGGTGGGCTGCACGGAGAGGCGCCAAAATGTACGTCGTTCGGTGCCGTTATCCGATCGTCCACTTCATTTATCGTTATATCTATCATAACAGGGGGGCACATGCCACGGGTGTTCGGCTCGACTGAATTGATCGAAGATGTCCATCGCAGAGAACTTTGCATCGGATGTGGGGCGTGTGTCGAATTGTGCCCTTATTTCAAAAATTACAATGGCAAAACCGCCCAGTTGTTTCCATGTACACTGCCCCAGGGACGGTGCTTTGCCTATTGTCCGAAAGCCGAGGTGGACCTGAACGAGATCTATCAATATGTTTGGCATATGCCTTATGACGGCAGTGCCTTGGGGCCCTACCGAACGATCCTGGCCGCCAGGGCAGGCGGTCAGATGGCGCCGGGTCATTACCAGGGCGGGGGGACCGCTTCGGCTCTGATGGCCTTTGCGATGAAGTCCGGGCGGGTCAAGGCCGCTGCCCTGACCCGGCGGGAAGCTTTGACGCCGGTGCCCGAGGTGGTGACCGACTGGACGCAGGTTGCCCGATTGGCCGGTTCCAAATTTATGGCAGCGCCGACCCTGGCGGGTTTAAACGCCGCGGTTCGTCAGGGGCAGCGGGATCTGGGGGTGGTCGGGACACCCTGCCAGATGTTGGCGGTTGCCCAGATGCGAATGAATCCATTGGGAAAGCCGGAGCATGAGGTGCCAGTGGCCTTGACCGTCGGCCTCTTTTGCAATTGGTCCCTGGATACCCGTCAGTTGATCGATTTGCTGGTTCAAAAGGTGGATATTGCCGACATTCGTGGCATGGACATTCCTCCACCGCCGGCCAATACGCTGGTGTTGGAGACGTCCCGTGGGCCTGTGGAGGTCTCCCTGAACGACATCAAGCCGCTTATCCCGCACACCTGCTTTATCTGCCTGGATATGACCGCCGAACTGGCCGATGTGTCGGTGGGCATGTACGAAGGACGCAAAGGATGGAACACCTTGATCGTCCGCTCAGACAGAGGGGCACAACTGGTCGATGACGCGGTCGCCGCCGGCTTTCTGGAGACAGAGGCCATGCCCGATGAGAGCGTGACCCATTTGTCAAAGGCGGCCGTTGCCAAGAAAGAGCGGTCGTTGCGCATGCTGATTCAAAGGCAGCTGATCCATACCAGCAATCAGACCAAAGACGGGACAGACGACGGGCCGCGTCCGGCCTTGCGCATGTCTCAGGAGGTGGTCGAGAAGATCCTGCCGCCAAAGAGATGATGGGCATCGCCGCGAGATGCCTTGTCGGGACCTACCTTAAGCCCGATCGAGCACCTCCCTGAGCTTCATCGAAAGTTCTTTGATGTTGTAAGGTTTCTGGATGAATCCCCGGCAGCCGCCCTCCAGGATCGTTTTGGCCTGGCCGTTGATACTGTAACCGCTGGAGAGAATCACCCTGACATCTGGGTCGATTTTTTTCATTTCCCTGAAGGTCTCTCCACCGCTCATGCCTGGCATGATCATGTCCAGGAGGACCAGGTCGATGGTATCGTGTCGTTGCTCAAAGGTGGCTATGGCGGCCTTGCCGCTGCCTGCTGTCAAGACCCGATAGCCCAGTTTTTCAAGGATCAGCCGGCCGACTTCCACGATGCCCGCATCATCATCGACCAAAAGAACCGTTTCGTTTCCTGTTTTGGCTTCCATTTTCACTTCTTTTTGCCTTCCGGTCTGCATTTCCGTAGCCGGCAGGTAGATGTTGAAGGTCGTGCCGACCCCCTGTTCACTATAGACGGTAATCGTGCCGCCGTGGTTCGATAGAATACCATATACCGATGCCAGTCCCAGTCCGGTACCGTGTCCCATCTCCTTGGTGGTGAAAAAGGGGTCGAAGATTCGGTTGATGGCCTCCGGTGGGATGCCGACTCCGGTATCGGTGACGGAAATTTTTATGTACTTGCCTGGATTCAATCCATATGACCGGGCGGCTTGCCCTTCCAACGCACTATTTCGACTTGACAAAAACAGATCGCCGCCGTTGGGCATGGCATGCCAGGCATTGACGAAGAGGTTGAGCAGTACCTGCTCCATTTGGCCCCGATCCACCGTCGCCATCCATAAGGCGTCGTCCAGCTCCAGGTGAATGGTGATCTCTTTCCTGGTTCGGCTGAAGAGGTTTGTAGTGGCCTCGATCACATGATTCATGTGGGTGGGCTTTGCTTCGTACTTGCCGCCCCTGGCCGCCCCAAGCAGTTGCCGGGTCAGATCCGCGCCGGCCCGGACATACTGTTCGATGCTCTTCAGGTTGGTATAACTGGGATGGTCTTCGTCGGTGTCCATGAGGATCAGCGTCGTATTGCCTTGAATTCCCATGAGCAAGTTGTTGAAATCGTGCGCCACTCCTCCGGCCAGTGTGCCGATGGACTCCATTTTGCTGGAATGCAACAGTTGGGACTCCATCTTCTTCTGCTCGGTGCGGTCTCGGGTAATGCCCCAGAACCCGACCGGCCGGCCGGAAACATCCCGGCGAAGGTAGGCTGATAATTCGCACTGGCGGATCGATCCATCCTTGCGGATGATTTCATATTCCATGACGGTCGAGTGATCGCCGGTCTCGTAAATGTTTCGGAAAATGTTCGAAATCTTCTTGGCGTTGTCGGGTCGAAGATAACGTTTGTAGCTCATGCCCATCAGTTCGTCGACCGTATATCCGTGCAGCCGACAGGTCGAGGCGTTGAAGTAGGTGAATCGGCCGCGCAGATCGGTTTCATAGTAGCCCTCCTCCATGCTCTCGAGGACCGTTCGGTACTTCAGTTCGCTCTGGCGAAGCACTTCCTGGGCCTGCTTGAGCGAGGTGATGTTGGTGACGATGACCAGCAGGCATTCCCGATCGCGAAACCGAATCTGCCGGGCCGATACGATGGCATCCAAAACCTGCCCGGATCTGTTTCGATATTGAATTTCCAGGCCTTCGACGTTGCCGTGTTTTTTGACCTGTTCGACGAGCCGGTCCCGATCCCGGGGATCGCGATACACCCCCAGTTCCAGTGGGGTCCGGCCGAGGGCCTCCTCAGCCGAATAACCGCTCAATCGGCAAAATGCATCGTTGACCTGGAGATATCGCCCCTCTTGAAGGTCGACCACAGTGATCGAATCCGGCGCCAGTTCGAGGATGCCGCGGTGGCTCTCTTCGCTTTGGCGCAGGGCATCCTCGGCCTTTCTCTGGTCGGTGCGGTCCCGCAGTATGCCGTAAAAACCGATGGGGGCGCCCGATGCGTCCCGCAACAGGCTCACGGAGCTTTCGACGATTCTAGGGGTGCCGTCCTTTTTTTTTACACAGTAGTCTACAATCCTGCTGGAGGTGACGCCTCGAAAGATGTCATTGAAAACGGCATAGATCCGGTCAACATCCTCGGGTGCGGTGTACTGCCTGAAATTCATGCCCATCAGCTCATCGCGAGTGTATCCGGAGACTTGGACGAGGGTGTCGTTAAAAAAGGTCAGGTTGCCGGACAGATCGACTTCGTAGTAGCTTTCCGTGATGTGATCCAGGATGTTGCGAAGCTTGGCTTCCTTTTCCCGAAGGTCCCTCTGGGCCTGTTTGAGCGAGTTGATGTTGGCCGTGACGACCAGCAGGCATTCTTCCCCCTTAAACGTGATGGGCTGGGAGGACATGAGATTGTCGAGAATCTTCCCGGATTTGGACTTGAACTGAATCTCCATTCCCTCGATCTTGCCGTCTCTCTCCAGTGCCTCGATAACGCGTTCACGATCCGATGGATTGGCGTAAATGCCCAACTCGTAGATCGTCCGGCCCACGGCTTCCTGGACCGTGTACCCGGTCCGCTCGCAAAAGGTGCGGTTCACTTGCATGAAGCGGCCGTCCCTGCGCCGTGTCACCGTGATCGAATCGGGCGCCAGGTCCATCAAATTACGATAGGTTTGTTCACTTTGCCTCAGGGCTTCCTCGATTTGTATCGGATCGGTTGGATGCCCAGGGGACTCTCGGGATGG
This sequence comes from Desulfatitalea tepidiphila, assembly GCF_001293685.1. Classification (NCBI taxonomy): domain Bacteria; kingdom Pseudomonadati; phylum Thermodesulfobacteriota; class Desulfobacteria; order Desulfobacterales; family Desulfosarcinaceae; genus Desulfatitalea; species Desulfatitalea tepidiphila. The sequence continues at coordinate 335,858 of NZ_BCAG01000003.1, forward strand.
GTCGTCATTCTGTGAGTGGACCGGTCGATCTTCATTGGGTTCGGTTTGCCTCTCGGTTGGTCGTTCGGACTTTCGATTGCTGCTGTCAGCGGTCATCGGGTGAACTCCTGCCGGAAGTGTTGAGGATGCCTCGCCTTGTCGCCTGTCGGCCCTGCCTTGACATGCGATTGACACCGAATTTGCCTGCTTCTGAATGAGCACCGATCATCGTCCATGCCGGGTCCGTACATCATCACAGTCGAAAAGCGTTGCACAGATTGCAACGCTTTTCTATTGCAATGAAATTACATCAATTTTTAGCGTTAAGGCCTTGATCTGTCAAGCATCGGATAGGGATCGCTTAAGACAATCGTTTTTTGGACGATGCAGTTCGGGAGGTTGCTGTTCGAGCAGCGGATTCGGGAGCGGTTGCCGGCTGGGCACAAGGGTCCGTCCATTCCCCGGCGCCGACGATCGGCCAGGCATCGACATCCTGGACCGCCATCATGTGGACGATCCGGTCGAGGACCTGATCGATGTCGGCTTGCTCCTCCTCGGGCAAGGCAGAAAGGCGCTGTGCGAATCTTTCCTGGAGCGGCCACGGCATTAATTCGGCGATTTCCTGCCCCTTGTCCGTTAAGGCGATGGTCACCTTACGCCTGTCCGGGCGTCCGCGCTCCCGGCGTATCAGGCCTCTGGATTCCAGGCGGTCGAGAATACCGGTGACCGTGGCCTGGCTGAGAAACACCAGGCGCGAAAGGTGGCCGGCGGTGGACGGGCCATGCAGATAGAGCTGCCGCAGGCAGACCAGTTGCGGTACGGTCAGTTTGAATCGCGCACTGAGCTCCCTGCTGTGCAGATCGATGGCCCGGGTGATGCGTCTGATCGAGCGCAGGATATTTTCAGCATAGGGACTAGTCATTGGCGTTTGCCGGTCGACATGGGGTTACACATGCTCCTTGTAGCCGCATTCCCGGTTTACACAACATAAAAAGGTGCCGTCGCGCTTGGTCGTTTTTTCTACGAGATAGGGGCTGCCGCAGGCCGGGCAGGGCTTGTCGACGGGTTTGTCCCAGCTGGCAAAGGTACATGCGGGATAGCGGTCGCAGCCGTAAAACACCTTTCCGCGTTTCGATTTTTTTTCGACGATCTGTCCCGTGCACCCCGGTTCCGGGCACTTTACGCCGGTGCTTTTGCCATTGAAACCGCCGTTGATCGATTCGGTGTGATTGCATTCCGGGAATCCGCTGCAGGCCAGGAATTCACCGTATTTGCCTCTTTTGACTACCATGGGTTTCCCGCACTTGGGGCAGACTTTATCGGTGGCGGCTTCATGGTTGGGTTCGACCGGTTGGATATGTCCGCGTTCGTCGCGTACGTAATCTCGTGAGTAGGTGCACTCCGGATAGCCGCTGCAGGCCAGAAAATGCCCGTTGCGGCCGACCTTGATGTGCAGCTTGTGACGCTTGCACTGAGGGCAGTCGATATCCGTGGGAATGCCGACGCCTTTGACGCTGAGCATCCGCGCATCGGCCTCGGTGAGTTTCTGCTTGAAGGGCCCGTAGAAATCGCTCAGGACACTGACCGCGTCCAGTTCAGCCGTCTCCACGCGATCCAGGTTGTCTTCCATTCGGGCCGTGAATTCCACATTGAAGATCTCTGGAAAACTGAGCACCAGCAAATCATTGACGATGAGTCCCAGTTCGCTCGGATGAAAGTATCCCTTGATCAGCTCCACATAACCTTTGTCGCGAATGGTGGACAAGATGGCCGCATAGGTGCTCGGCCGGCCGATGCCGTTTTCTTCCAACTCCTTGACCAGTGAGGCTTCGGTAAACCGCGGCGGCGGCTGGGTAAAATGCTGTTTGGGCAGAATTTGCCTCAAATCGAGCTCATCCCCCTCGGTCAAAGGCGGCAGGGGCTGTTGTTTTCGGCTGTTTTCGGCCTCTTCGTCGACGGTCTGGTAAACGGTCATGAACCCGGGAAATTTGACCGACGATCCTGTGACCGTAAAGGTGTAGTCGCCGGCGGCGATGGAGATGGTGTTTTGATCGATCTGGGCAGGCGTCATCTGGGAGGCCACGAAGCGCCGCCAGATCATCTGGTACAGCGCCAGCTGATCCTTGCTCAGATATTTGGCCAGTGATTCGGGCGTATGGTTCACCGAAGTGGGGCGGATGGCTTCATGGGCGTCCTGGACTTTGTTCCGGTTGCCGAAGTTGCGCGGCTCCTGCAGCGCATAATCGTTGCCGTGGGCCTGGCGCACCCAATCGATGGCTTCCTGGGCCGCCTCGGCCGCAATGCGGGTGGAGTCGGTGCGCATATAGGTGATCAAGCCGACCGGTTCGCCCGGCCCCAGGTCGATGCCTTCATAGAGCTGCTGGGCGATGAGCATGGTTTTTTTGGCGGAAAAACGCAACTTGCGGATCGCTTCCTGTTGCAGCTTGCTGGTGGTAAACGGCGGCTGTGGATTGCGGCGCACCGTTTTCTTGACCACCTTAGCCACCTGGTACCGCGCCGTTTTCAATTCCTCGACGATAGCCGTGGCCGCCGCCTCATCTGCGATCTCGAGTTTCTCACCCTTCTTTTTGACCAGCTTGGCTTCAAAGGAAGGGGGTGTTTGACCCTCGAGCAGGGCCGTGATCGACCAGTACTCTTGCGGAATAAACTCCTGAATGGCCTTTTCGCGTTCGCAGATGATGCGCACCGCAACGGACTGGACCCTGCCGGCACTGAGGTTGCCTTTGACCTTTTTCCACAGCAGCGGAGATACCTGGTAGCCAACCAGGCGATCGAGAATCCGCCGCGTCTGCTGCGCCTCGTATTTATCCTTGTTCAACTCTTCAGGATGGGAAATGGCCTTGAGGATCCCGTTTTGGGTCAATTCGTGAAAGAGGACCCGATGAAACCGGCGGCCCTTTTTTTTGAGCACTTCGGCCGCATGCCAGGCGATCGCCTCTCCCTCCCGGTCCGGGTCGGGTGCCAGGTAGATGTCATCGGCTTCGCCGGCCGCTGCCTTGAGCGCCGAGATCACCTTCTGTTTACCGGGAATGCTCCGATAAAGCGGCTTGAAATTGTTATCGATATCGATACCGATCTCTTTGGCCGGCAAATCCTTGATGTGGCCCACGGTGGCAGCCACGTTGAAATTATTGCCCAGATATTTTTTGATGGTGCGAATTTTCGTTGGAGACTCAACAACGACAAGTGGTTTTGAAGACACAATATACCTCTGAAGCAAAATGTAGTGGGCATCATGCTAGCGCATGGCGGTTCAATTGTAAATATCGGTACCAAGGAATTTTTGGATCGAGGGTCGTTATCCTTCTGAAATATAAAATAAAATTAAGTTGTTTCATACAGCCGCTTTTTTTAAATTGCCTACGAAACAGGTGGTCCGCCATGGCCCTCAAGAATCGCAATAGTCCGCGTGGCGGACAAAGTGTTTGCCAGGTTCCTGGCAGACCAATCCCTTGAGTTCCAGTTGAGACAAGATGCTGGTCAGCGGCGCCATGGCCTGCCCCAGGTCCCTTGCCAGATCGTCGATATGCACGGGGTCGACCCCGATGGCTTCGAAGACCCGATGTTCCAACTCAGAAAGGCCGACCGGCTGCCGCGTCTGTTGCGGTTCATGCCCGACGGCCAATTGAGGCGCAATCTCCTCGATGATGTCGTTGGCTGTTTCAACGAGTTTGGCGCCCTGTTTGATCAGGTCGTGGGTACCTCGTGCCATGGCCGAGTGAATGTTGCCCGGTACGGCGAAGACCTCCCTACCTTGCTCGGCGGCCAGTCGTGCGGTGATCAGGGAGCCGCTCCGGCGGGCGGCTTCGACCACTACCGTGCCCAGCGACATGCCGCTGATGATGCGGTTGCGCATGGGAAAGTGGTGGGCGTCCGGGATAGCGTCCATGGAGAATTCGGTCACCACTGCCCCATGCTCGGCGATCCGATGAAACAATTCTCGGTTTTGAGCGGGATAAATATGGTTCAACCCCGAACCCAGGACGGCGACCGTAACGCCACCCGCCTCGAGTGCACCCTCGTGAGCGGCTGTGTCGATGCCCAGGGCCATGCCGCTGACGATGTTGGCGCCGCTTTCGGCCAGCTGTCGGCATAAGCTCCTGGCCGTATTGCGGCCGTAGGGGGTGGCCCTGCGCGAACCAACGACCGACAGGGGGTACTGGAGCTGGCTCAACCGGCCGTAAACGTAAAGGAGAGGCGGCGGATCCGGGATGTGCCGGAGCAAGGGAGGGTAGTCCTCGTCCTGGCAGGTCACGAACGTGTACCCCTTTTTATAGACCTGATCGATGTCGCGCATCACCGTATCCGGTGGGCGCTGCCGTCGGATGGCCTCAGCGATTCTGGGGGTGATGCCCGGCACTCGGGTCAACGCGCCGGTAGGAGCCTTCAATACCTTTTCCGGCGATTCGAAGCTCTTGAGCAACCGGTTGATGAGCAGGTTCCCGACGCCCGGAACACTCTTGAGCGTCAGCCAGGGGACGATATCGTTCATGCGATCATTTTCGTTTTTGCCATGCCAGCAGGATCGGGCTGGCCACAAAAATCGACGAATAGGTACCCACCAGGATGCCGACCAGCAGGGCGAAGGCGAAATCGTGGATGATGCCGCCGCCGAAGATAAAGAGCATGAGCACCACGATCAAGGTGGTCCCGGAGGTCAGAATCGTCCGACTGAGGGTCTCGTTGATGCTGCGATTGATCGTCTCGGCGAGGGGCAGCTTGTGGTATTTTCGCAGGTTTTCACGGATCCGGTCGAAAACGATGATGGTGTCGTTCAGCGAATAACCGATGATCGTCAGCAGGGCGGCGATGATCGGCAGGGTGAACTCTTTTTGAAAAATGGAGAAAAAGCCCACAGTGATTGCGACATCGTGAATCAGGGCGACGATGGCTCCCATGGCATATTTCAGGTTCAATATATAAAACAGAACCAGGGTGACCACCACCGCGGCCAACATCAGCATGGGGATGCTCAGGTGGGCCAGCCGCAGAATGTAGACGCTGAAGGCCAGCGCGCCGGCCACGGCCGCGCTGAGCAGCCATTTGAGTTCGAATCGACCTGAAATGTAGACGGCGATGAAGAGCAGGGCGAAGAACATGGCCAGGAGTGCCTTTTCACGCAGGTCGCGGCCCACCTGTGGACCGACCATTTCGAACGACTCCAGGGTTACCTGCCGTTGGGTCTGGGCGGCCAGGCCCTCCTTGAGGGTTTGTGCCAGATTCTCTTGCTCGGCCACGGCGGCCGGAATCAGGACGCGATAGAAATCCTCCGCTTCCTCCCCGTATTTTTGGACCACGGCCTCGAGCTGAAGGGCGTTCATGGCCGCCTTGACCTCCTCGATGGGCAGCGGTTGATCGAACTGGATCAACAACTCGGCGCCACCGGCAAAGTCGATGCCGTATTTGGGACCACCGTGGAAAATGAGAGACACGATGGTGATGAGGATCAGGATGGCCGAGACAATATAGGCCAGTACACGACGTCCCACGAAGTCGATATTTACATCTGGTTTAATGATCTGCATGGTCGGTTTTCCTCAGAATCAATTCACGCATGCCCGCGGCATGACGATGTCCGAACGAGATGGCCGTTGGCGGCCCATGGTTAAATGCTCAAGGTCTTGATCGAACGCTTGGTCAGCAGAAATTCGAAAATGACGCGCGATACGATCAGGGCCGTAAACAGGCTGGCCACGACGCCCAGGCTGAGGGTCACGGCAAAGCCCTTGACCGGTCCACTGCCGAATTGAAACAAGACGACGGCCGCGATCAGGGTGGTGACGTTGGCGTCCATGATGGTCAGCGTGGCCCGTTCGAAGCCGGCGTCGACCGCTGCGCGAGCCGTCTTGCCCAGGCGCAACTCTTCTCGGATACGCTCAAAAATCAATACGTTGGCGTCGACTGCCATGCCGATGGTGAGGATGATGCCGGCGATGCCGGGCAGGGTCAGGGTTGCGTTGAAAGCGGCCAGGCCACCGGCGATGAGAATGATATTGAGCACCAGGGCCGCATCGGCGATGACCCCGGAACCTTTGTAGTAGACGATCATGAAGAGCACCACGAGCACGCCGCCGATGAGCATGGAGAGCAGTCCCTTGCGGATCGAGTCTTCACCCAGCGAGGGGCCCACCGATTTTTCATATAAAATTTTCACCGGCGTGGGGAAGGCCTCGCGCAGCACCAGGGCCAGGCTCTTGGCGCTGTCGTCCGTAAAATTGCCGGTAATCATGCCTTCACCGGTGATCTTGGATTGAATTTCCGGGGCCGAATAGACCTCGTTGTCCAGGACGATGGCCAGGCGCTCGTGGATGTGCTTTTCGGTAATGTCGGCGAAGATGCGGGCGCCTTTGGGGTTGAACTTGATGGCGACGTAGGGCTGTCCGTTGGCCGGATCGAATTTGACGCGCGCCTCACTCAGGTAGTCACCGGTCAGCAGGGTTTCCTTCTTCAGGAGGATGGGACGGCCGGCCATGTCGGGGTCGTCTTTCCGATAATAGCGGATCTCGCTGCCGGGCGGGACACTGCCCGAGAGTGCCTGGCGCACATCGTTGCTTTCATCGACCAGCTTGAATTCCAGGTTGCCGGTACGGCCGATTTCCTTGCGCGCCTTGTCGGCATCGATGACGCCGGGAAGCTGGACGATGATGCGATCTTCGCCCTGGGGCCGGATATCCGGCTCGCGGGCGCCGTATTCGTCCACCCGGTTGCGGACTTTCAACACGGCTTTTTCGAACGACAGTTTTTTCACTCGTTCGATTTCGTCTGATTTGAGCTGCAGGACGATTTCACGCTGCCCTTCGCGGGTGCGGTCTTCCAGGTTGAAATCGCGGAATTCGTCGGCGATCAACCCCTTGGATCGGTCGGCATCTTCACGTTCATCCAGCACCACTGTAAAGGTGGTGGCATCCGTTCTTTTCAACGCCGCGACACGGATATCGTTTTGACGCATGAACGCTCGCAGCTCGTCGAACGATCGATCCACCGTATTTTCAACGGCCTTATCGGTATCCACCTGCAATACCAGGTGCATGCCGCCCTGCAGATCCAACCCGAGGTTGATTTTGTTGTGAGGCCATAAGGTCGGAGACTCTTTTTTTTCCAGGACCATTTGAAGCGTCGGCAGCACATAGACCAGTGCGGCCAGCAGGACCACAATGACGACAATGGGACGCCAGGAAGTTGTTTTCAATGCTTCGTTCCTCTTGTTCGAACCGTGCTCGAGTCAAAATCAGGATACCCGCCACCCACCGATCCGTCAGACCGTCTCAGGCCTGGCTGAAGATTGCGGTGTTGCTGCGGGTATCATCCTTGCGACTGGGCTTATTTTTTGTCGGTATCGGCTTTTTTGGGCGCCGGCGGTGTATCCGGCTTGCTCGTCTGGGCCAGACCGGCGACGTGTCCCCGGCTGACTTTAACGCGTACCTTGTCCGCGATTTCCACGGTCAGGTTGGCTTCGCTCACCCCGGTGATCCGGCCGTACAATCCGCCGGAGGTGATGATCATGTCCCCCTTTTTCAGGTTGGTGATCATTTCCCGATGCTCTTTTTGCTTTTTCTGCTGGGGGCGAATCAGAAGAAACCACATGATGGCCAACATCAAAATGATGGGCAACAGGGGCGTGGCCAAAAGTCCACCGCCGCCTTCGGCTGCTGCGGCGCCTCCCTGGCCCATGGCATAGGCTAAATTCATATCGTCAAACCTCCCTTTCGAGAATAGAGTACAATTTGCAGCATTAAATGATGTGCATCATAAGACGGCGCTGGTATACTTGAAATGTCGGTGCAGGTCAAACCCTTCTTCCAGATCAACACTCGGGATAGCAATCGATATGGCATTCATGGGGCGGCATGCCGGCGTCCCCCTCGATGGTCAGGGAAAAGCCGCGTTGCATTTCCAATTCAATGATTTCCTTGCGTTTTTTGTTGAGCACATAGTCCGCCACCGCTTTGGGCACGCTGCCGTGCACGCTCTGCAGTCCGCTCTTGCGCGTCATGGTCTTGAGTTGACGTAAAAAACGCAAGGCCAGCGTTTCGGTGGACGGGGTCAACCCCTTTCCCTTGCAATAGGGGCAGGCCACCAGGCTTCCCAGTTCGATGGACGGTGCCAGGCGCTGGCGGGCCAATTCCAAAAGGCCGAATTGTGAAATTCGACCGATACGCACCCGGGCTTTATCCCGTTTGACATGTTCGCGCAAGGCGCGTTCGATGGCGTTGCGGTTTTTCATTTCGCGCATGTCGATGAAGTCGACCACGATCAGACCGCCCAGGTCCCTCAGGCGAATCTGTCGGGCCACTTCCTCGGCCGCCTCAAGGTTGGTGTTCAGGGCGGTTTGCTCCAGGTCCTTTTCGCGGGTTCCTCGGCCGGAGTTCACATCGATGGCCACCAGGGCCTCTGTCTGTTCGATCACGATGGAACCGCCGGATTTCAGGGGCACCCGGTTCTCGAAGATTGTCGCGATCTGATCCTCGAGCTGGTATTTGGTAAAGATCGGCTTGTCCAGGGTGTAGTGTTTGACAATGCGCTTGTGACGCGGGGAGATGATCTGGACGAAATTTTTCACCTCCTGAAAGGCCGCTTCATCGTCGATCAGGATCTCGTTGACATCCGGTGTCAGATAATCCCGCACGGATCGAACGGCCAGGCTGCGATCCTTGTAGAGCGCGGCAGGGGCGGTCTCCTGAAGTCCCCGGTTTTTGATGTCGCGCCACAAACGCAGCAGGTAGCTGATGTCCTTGGCCAGTTGGGTCTTGGTGCAGCCCTGGCCGGCGGTACGCACGATGGTGCCGAATCCTTCGGGGATTTTCAGTTGGACCAGAATCTCCTTGAGCCGCTTGCGTTCCTCTTCATCCTCGATTTTACGGGATATGCCGCGGTTGTTGGTGCCCGGCATCAGCACGACGTAGCGGCCGGGCAGCGAGATGTAGGTGGTGAGCATGGCCCCCTTTTTCATCATGGGGTCCTTGGTCACCTGGACCATGATCTCCTGGCCTTTTTTGACCAGATTGTCGATCGTCCGCTGACCACTGTCACTCTCCTGAAAATAGTCGCTGTGAATTTCGTGCTGTTGCAAAAAGCCGTTGCGTTCACCGCCGAAATCGACAAACACGGCTTGCAGACTGGGCTCTACACGGGTGATGATGGCTTTGTAAATATTGCCATGGAGAATTTCACGACCGGCCATTTCGATCTGGAATTCCTCCATCCGGCTGTCCTGGACCTTGGCAATGCGAACCTCTTCCGGGTCGATGGCGTTAATCAGAATTTTGCTGCTCATGTATGGGTTATTCCTGTGTTTCGATAACGTGAATGCCGTGGGGGGCGTCAGGCGTAGGCGACTGTAACGCTTTGATTCATATGTGTTTGCTGCGGTTAAGTCAAACAGATTGTCAACTTCCCACATATCTTGCACTTTGAATAAAATTATGGCATGAGAAATCAAAATCTTAAACGACCATGGCGCCGCATGCGCCGTCGCGGCGCTCTGTTTTTTGATGGCTGAAAGTTGATGAAACTGTAAAAAGTCGCAAAGGCGCCATCCCGGCGAACACCGGCATCCAGAACATACTGAAAATACTGGATCCCGGTGTTCGCCGGGATGACGGGAAAAGCGAATTCCGAACTTTTTACGGCGCCGTCAAAGTTGGAACCAGAACATTTAAATGTCCGGCCAAGCCGGTTCAGGTGACAAGCGATGGATGAACAATACGATCCCCGTAAGATTGAGCAAAAATGGCAAGAGGAGTGGGAGCGGAGCCATCTCTTCGAGGTGGATGTCCAGGCCGACCGGCCGAAATATTATTTGCTGGAGATGTTTCCCTATCCTTCGGGCAAGATTCACATGGGCCATGTTCGCAATTATACCATCGGAGACGTCGTGGCGCGTTACAAGCGGATGCAGGGGTTCAACGTGCTGCATCCCATGGGGTGGGATGCGTTCGGCATGCCGGCGGAAAACGCCGCCATCGCCAACAACACCCATCCGGCCGAATGGACCTACGATAACATCGCCTATATGCGCAACCAGCTAAAACAGCTCGGTTTTTCCTACGACTGGAGCCGGGAGGTGACCACCTGCACGCCGGATTATTATCGTTGGGAGCAGTGGCTGTTTCTCAAGATGTACGAGAAAGGCATGGCCTACCGCAAGGAGGCTTATGTCAACTGGTGTGAACCGTGCCAGACCGTACTGGCTAACGAGCAGGTCGAAGCCGGCATGTGCTGGCGCTGCGGCCAGCCGGTCAGGCAAAAGAAGCTCAATCAGTGGTTTTTCCGCATCACCGATTACGCCGAGGATCTGCTCGTCCATTGCGATCAGTTGCCCGGGTGGCCGGAAAAGGTGACCACCATGCAAAAGAACTGGATCGGTCGCAGCCAGGGGGCCGAGATCCGATTCGCGGTGGAGGAGAGCGACACGGTGATACCAGTCTTCACCACCCGCCACGACACTGTTTTCGGCGCCACTTTCATGTGTCTGGCCCCCGAACATCCCCTGGTGCCCCAGTTGGCGGCCGGAACCGAACAGGCGGCGGCGGTGTCCGATTTCATCGAGCGCATCAGCCTGCAGGAGCGCACCAGCAAGGCGGTGGAAACTTACGAGAAAGAGGGGGTCTTTACCGGCAAATATTGCATCAATCCCGTGACCGGCCGGCGCATGCCGATCTATACGGCCAATTTCGCTCTCATGGAGTACGGGACCGGAGCGGTCATGTCCGTACCGGCTCACGATCAGCGCGATTTCGATTTCGCCAGGAAATATGACCTGCCCATCATCCCGGTGGTCAACCCGGAAGGCGAGACCCTGGTCGCCGCCCAGATGACGGAAGCGTATGCCGGCGACGGTCTGATGGTCAATTCCGGAGCGTTCGACGGGCAACCCAATCGCCAGGCGATGGAAAAGATCGCCGACCTGCTCGAGGCCAAGGGGCTGGGCCGGCGGGCGATCAGTTACCGGCTGCGGGATTGGGGGATTTCGCGCCAGCGCTACTGGGGCGCCCCCATCCCCATGATCTATTGTGATACGTGCGGGACGGTTCCGGTTCCCGAGGCCGATCTGCCCATCGTGCTGCCCGAGGATGCCCATCTGCTCGCCGGCGGCCGCTCGCCGTTGCCCACCCTCGACCATTTCGCCCGGACGACCTGCCCCAAGTGCGGGCGCACCGATGCGCGCCGGGAAACCGATACCATGGACACCTTCGTCGAGTCGTCCTGGTATTTCGAGCGCTATTGCAGTCCCAAATGCAACGAGGCCATGTTCGATCGCGACGCGGTGGCTTACTGGATGCCGGTGGATCAATATATCGGCGGTGTGGAGCATGCCATTCTGCACCTGCTCTATTCCCGCTACTTCACCCGCGTACTTCACGACATCGGTTTGATCGATTACAAAGAGCCGTTCACCCGCCTTTTGACCCAGGGCATGGTGTGCAAGGAAACCATGTCCTGTCCCCAACACGGCTATCTGTTTCCCGAGCAGGCGCGCGAAGAGCGGGGCACGCTTTACTGCACCCTCTGCGATCGGCCGATCACCCTCGGGCGGGTGGAAAAGATGTCCAAATCCAAGCGCAACGTGGTGGACCCCAATGTGTTGCTCGAACGGTACGGAGCCGATACGACGCGCCTGTTCTGCCTCTTTGCCGCGCCGCCGGAACGAGACCTGGAGTGGAGCGACCAGGGGGTAGAAGGAAGCGCGCGCTTCCTCAATCGGGTCTGGCGGTTGGCCGGCACCTGGCTGGACGTGGTGCAGGGCGTGGCCTCTTACGACGGTCCGGTCGAATCGCTTCCCGACACTTTGCGGCAGACTTACCGAAAGGCGCACCAGACCATCGAAAAGGTGACCCGCGACATCGAAGATCGTTTCCATTTCAACACGGCCATCAGCGCCGTCATGGAGTTGGTCAACCAGATGCATGCGGTCGGCCCCGACGACGGCGGTGCGGATCAGCGCAAGGGCGTCATGCGGCATGCCCTGGAGACGGTCATTCTGCTGCTGTCCCCCATCGTGCCCCATTTTGCCCAGGAGCTCTGGCATGCCCTGGGGCATGCCCAAAGCACGCTCGCCGTGCCCTGGCCGGTCTGGCGCAAGGATGCACTGGTCCAGGAAGAGGCCACCATCGTCGTTCAGGTCAACGGCAAACTGCGCGGCCGGTTTACGACCGCCGTGGACACGGATGACGATACCGTGAAGCAGCTTGCACTGGCGGATGAACGGGTGCAGAAGTTCGTCGGCGACAAGGCGCCCAAGAAGATCGTCGTCGTGAAAAACAAATTGGTCAACATTGTCGTTTAGGCGACAGCAGCGTAACGAAAAGTGTCAAGTTCGAAGTGTAAAGTTTAAAGTGAAGGAATTCGGTCTACCTAATAGATGAGAGGTTGCCGTGACGGGTCGTGAACAGGGGGTCGACATCAAGCGGTACGCCAAATGGCCTCCGGCCGGCGGGTGGACGTTTCTCGTCCTTTCCCTATGCCTGCTGACGGCTTGCGGTTATCAGTTTGCCGGGCCGGGTCAGCTGCCCGGTGGGGTGCAGACCATCGCGGTGGAGGTTTTCACCAATCGTTCGGCCGAGTCCGGGCTGGAGACGACGCTGACCAACGCCGTGATCGATGAGATGACCCGCAGGCGGCAGGACCTGGTGGTCGGGCCAAAGGAGGCCGATGCCCGTTTGTCGGGTACCATCGACCGGCTCTCCACGGCAACCCTTTCCCGTGGCGGCACGTTGACCGCCGTCGAGCGCCGGGTGATCATGACAGCCTCGTTTGTTTTGAAGGATCGGGGTGGCAAGGTGGTGTGGCAGGTGAGGGGGCTGAGGGCCGAGCAGGCGTATCCCGTGGGAGACAGCAAGGCCGCCACCGATCTGAACAAACGGCTGGCCATCGGACAGGTATCCGAACGGCTGGCCGAATATCTGTACGAGCGCCTCACGGGCTCATTTTAAAAATATTGGGTGGCCCCGGGTATTCGGGGCTGGATAGCATAGCAAGCAAAGCACTCGGCCGTTCTCGCGCCGGGTGCTTTGCTTTGAGATCCGGAATCAGGATTTGATGGTTTGGGACAGCTTGGCCAGGCGGGCAACTTTTCTGGCGGCGGTGCGTTTGTGCAAAACGCCTTTTTTCACTGCCTTGTCAATCGTCGACTGAGCCGTCCGCAGCGACGCATCGACCGTTTCGACCGATTTGGCTGCGGCGGCCTGGCGGACCTCCTTGACCACATGTTTGACACGGGTCTTGACGGTCTTATTTCGCATGCGCCGTGTTTCGTTCTGGCCGGCGCGCTTGAGGGCTGATTTATGGTTGGCCACTGAAATGCTCCTTTCACATTGATTTGTAGCTTTATAAAACGAAACTCTATATAGGTATCTCTATAGCATGTCAACAGGTTTCGACAAGGAAATCCCGGGTGCCGAAACGCCTTCCCACGAGGCACACCTTCATCTCGATTCCACCCCCGGTGTGCAAGGTAGCGATGGGGTTGTCATCGCCAAAGCGGCCGGTGTGGTGGGGGCCGCAACCCTGTTCAGCCGGGTGTTGGGTGCCGTACGGGATATAGCCATTGCCTCTTTTTTCGGGACCGGGATGATATCCGATGCCTTCATCGCGGCTTTTCGCATACCCAATCTGCTGCGGCGCATGTTTGGCGAGGGATCGCTGAGTATCGTCTTCGTGCCGGCCTATACAGAGTGTCTCTACCAGCAAGGACGCACCGAAGCCGATCGCCTGGCCGGCAGCGCAGCGCGTTTCCTGGCCGCCTGTTTGTTAACGGCGGCCTTGGCCGGCATGGCGGCGGCCCCTTTGCTGGTTCATATCCTCGCGCCGGGCTTTGCCGATTCGGTCGAAAAATTCGATCTCACCGTGTCGTTGACCCGCACCATGTTTCCCTACATCTTTTTTATCGGATTGGTCGCCTTGTGCATGGCATTGCTCAATGTATTGGGGCATTTTGCCGCCCCCGCCCTGGCGCCTGTCTGCTTGAACGTGTCCATGATCGCGGCAATTGCGGTCGGCTCGCTGTGGGTCGACAGCCAGCAGGAGTTGGTGTACTGGCTCGCCGTGGGCGTGGTCGTGGGGGGCGCCCTGCAATTGGGGCTGCAGCTGCCGTTTTTGCTAAAAAACAGGATATTTTTATGGCGCCCCGCACCATGGTGGCATCCGGCCTTCAAACAGATCGGGGCCATGCTGGCACCGGTGCTGTGCGGCGCGGCCGTCTATCAGATCAACAACCTGGTGATCACTATCCTGGCCTCGATGCTGCATCAGGGCAGCATCTCCTATCTCTACTACGCCGACCGACTGCTCCAGTTTCCCCTGGGCATCTTCGGCATCGCGGCCGCCACGGCCGCCTTGCCGACCCTGGCGCGCCAGGCGGTCATGCAGCGATACGATGCCATGCGTCACACCTTCAATGAGGCCATCCGGCTGGTCTTGTTTGTCACCCTGCCGGCCATGGCCGGTTTGATCGTGCTGCGCGAACCGATCATCGCCATGTTATTTCAACGGGGGGCGTTCGATCTGGATTCCACGCGATTGACGGCCAGTGCCTTGTTGTACTATAGCATCGGATTATGGGCGTTTTCGGCGGTGCGTGTCGTTCTGAATGTCTTCTATGCGTTGAAAGACACCCGTACACCGTTGAAGATCGCGCTTTTGACCATTGCAGCCAACTTGATTCTGGGATTGGCACTGATGGGGCCGATGCGGCACGACGGCCTCGCACTGGCGTTCACGCTCGCCTCCATGTTGAACATCGGATTGCTGGGCTTTGCCTTGCGGAAGAGACTGGGAACGATAGGCGGGCGGTCGATCGCATTATCCGCGTTGCGATCATCCGTCTGCGCGGCGGGCATGGCGGCCGGCGTGTGGATCGCTGCCAGGTGGCTGCTGCCCCATGACCCTAAGGCCGGCGTGGCCCTGCTGCCGGGTCTTTTGGGCTGTATCCTCATCGGCGCGGCCATGTTCGGTGTATTGGCGCGTATCCTGAGAATGCCGGAGCTTCAAACCCTGATGTACATAATTCGGAGAAGGTCACCGCAGGCGTGAACCGTAAACAGAAAATATCGATCGTTTTGGCCGGCATCGCCATGTTTTATCTCCTTCTGGTGATCGTTTTCGGCGACAATGGATGGCTCGAGCGGCGCCGCATGCAATCGGCCCATGCCCAATTGGTGAGTGCAAATGAAGCCCTCACACAAGAAATTCTGCAGATGTACCGGACCATCGATCGGTTACAGAACGATCCGGCATTTCTTGAAAATGTCGCCCGCCAGGAGCTTGGCATGATCCGCTCCGACGAACTCATTTTTAAATTTAAAAGCAACACCAGGTAACCTGAGGAGATGACCGAATCATCCGAGTTCTACACGGCGACCATGGCCAGGCTGTATGCCGAGCAGGGTTATTTGCTCAAAGCAGCCGAAATATATCGTCATCTTGCAGCCCAAAATCCGAAGGACGCAGAATTGAAAAGGGCTTTGAAAGATATCGAACAGGAGATTGTCAGGCGGCAGGCGCCTACCCTGAGAGATGCCCAGCTCTTATTGCGGGAATGGATCGATCTGTTAAGGAAGAAAAAGAAAAGAGAGCGAACCACATAGCTTTATTCAAGGAGGGAAGAAGATGAAGAATTCAGTCGGTCATAGCGTGTTGATCAGTGTGTTGGTCTGGATAGGCGTCGTTCTTTTTTTGATTTCCGGGTGTTCGACCCTAAAAGGTAAGGATGAAGGAAATGCTTCCACCGACACCGTGGCTGCGGCCCCGGCGGTTACGGCCCAGGAGGCCGGCCCCATCTACCTGGATTTCGGCGATGTCATGCTGCCGCGGGAGTTGAAGGCCGACAAGAAGGAGTCGTTCGTCATGAATACGGCCGGCATGACGTCGGGCGTGCTGGTACTGAGCGGGGGCGTGGATGCCAATTCGCTCGTCTCCTTTTTTGAAAGCAAGATGCCGGTGGATGGTTGGAGCAAGGTTGGATCTTTTCGATCGGCGCGATCCTTGCTGCTGTTCGAAAAGGCGACACGTTGGTGCGCCATTGCCATTACCGACGGCCAGTTCAGCACCAAGGTTGAAATCTGGGTGGCGCCGACCACCAATGTGACGCAAAACGGGTTGCACAAGTAGTGCACTTCCCTGAATGAACCATTGGCCCGATGTCGGCGTTGCGCGAGCAGACTTTTGCAAACAGGTACCGGATAAAAGGGGGGGTATGGGATTCTCAATGCCTGGAAAACGGATCACGCTCGGTGTGTGCGGCGGTATTGCCGCTTTCAAGGCCGCCGAGCTGGTACGTTTGCTCGTCAAGGAAGAGGCCCTTGTCCGCGTCATCATGACCGATAACGCGGGGTACTTTGTCGGGCCCATGACCTTCGAGGCCCTCAGTCAGCAAAAGGTGTGTCGTACCCTTTTCGAAACCTCGGACGAGGCGGCCATACAACATATCCACTGGGCCCAGGAGTCCGACGCGGTCGTGATCGCACCGGCCACGGCCAATATCATCGGCAAACTGGCCGGCGGCATCGCCGACGATGCCTTGAGCACCTTCATGTTGGCCGTCACCTGCCCGGTGTTGATCTGCCCGGCCATGAATACCAATATGTATCAGAGCCCGCAGGTCCAGCACAACCTGGAGCGGTTGAGGTCCTATGGCTACAAGGTGCTCGAACCGGGCAGCGGCGAACTGGCCTGCGGCACGGTGGGTCCCGGCCGCCTGCCGGATCCGGCGATCATTATGGATGCGGTGCGTGCCTTGTTTCAGCCCGCAGACTTTTGCGGCCGCCGCGTGCTGGTCACGGCCGGCCCGACCCGTGAGGCCATCGACCCGGTGCGCTTCATCACCAACCCTTCATCGGGCAAGATGGGCTATGCCATCGCGCGCGTCGCCACCATGCGCGGTGCCGAGGTGACGCTTGTTTCCGGTCCTACCGCTCTTTCGCCGCCCGATGGGGTTCGTCTGATCCGGGTGACCAGCGCCGCCGAGATGGCCGAGGCGGTGTTGGCCGAGATGGATGGCCACCAGGTGATCATCAAGACGGCCGCGGTGGCCGATTTTCGACCGATGGCGGTTTCCGACCGCAAGATCAAGAAGGAAGACGCCGAAATGGTGATCCGACTGGAGCGGACCCAGGACATCCTAAAGGCGTTGGGGGAGCGCAAAACCCGTCAGATCCTGGTCGGTTTCGCCGCCGAAACCCATGACATGGAATCTTTTGCCAGGGGCAAGCTGGCGGCCAAAAACCTGGATATGATCGTCGCCAACCACATCGGTTCGCCGGAGGCTGGTTTTCAGGCCGACACCAACCGGGCGACCTTTCTGTTTCGCGACGGTCGCCGCGAAGAGATCGGGCTCATGCCCAAGACCGAGTTGGCCGGCATCCTCCTCGACCGCATCGCCGCTCTGATGGTTGCAGCGGCCGGCGCGACCTCATTGCGTTAGATATCGCCCGTGATACAAGACCCCGCCACTGCCAACGATCCCCACTGTGCCCTGCGCGACACTTTGCTGCAGTTGTCACGGTGGGGATGTCAGGGGTTCGAGTGTTCGCCGCAGACCCTGGCGATCCTGAACACCTGGTTCCGGCCGGTGCCGGCCGCTCCGTCTGAAGATGTCCCGGTGGACACCCTGGTCGCGATTCGAGACGATCTGGGAGATTGCCGCAGGTGCGGTCTGAGCGCCGGGCGGACCCACCTGGTGTTTGGGGAAGGCAACCCCAGGGCCGAGTTGATGTTCGTCGGCGAGGGCCCGGGGGCCGAGGAGGACCGCAGCGGAAAGGTTTTTATCGGACCGGCCGGCCAGTTGCTCACCCGGATCATCGAGGCCATGCATCTGACCCGTGATCAGGTCTATATTTGCAATGTGGTCAAGTGCCGGCCGCCCGGCAACCGCAACCCGGAAGCCGTTGAGATTCAAACCTGCCGCCCTTTCCTCGAGCGCCAGATCAAGGTGGTCGGTCCCAAGGTGATCTGCGCCCTGGGCAGCGTCGCCACCCAGGTCCTGCTCGATACCGACCAGCCGGTATCCCGGTTGCGCGGCCGCTTTCACGACCGGAGCGGTATCAAAGTAATGCCCACCTACCATCCCGCATACCTGCTGCGCGAGCCGGACAAGAAGAAGCTGGTCTGGGAAGACGTGAAAAAGATCATGGCGTTCTTGCGGATCCCGCTATAGAATGTTTTAAAACGATCATGAGATGAAAATGGGATAAAGGAGAGGCTGCATGCGTTGGATCCTGGGCTGGGCATGCATCGTCACGATGTTCATAGGAGAACCGGCTTTCAGCGCCCGCGCCGAGACGGATACCGCGGGTACGGTCATGACCGTCGTCGTGGCCGATCCCATCGGTCCGGGGGTGGCCGAGTTTCTGGAAGACGCCATGGAGAAGGCCTCTGAGGCGGGGGCGGCCTGCCTGATCATCCAGCTCGATACGCCGGGAGGCGCGGTCGAGTCCATGCGCAGGATCGTTCAGGCGATCTACGCGTCCCAGATTCCCGTGGTGGTTTATGTCTCCCCGAGCGGTGCCCGGGCCGCTTCCGCGGGCGTGATGATCACCATGGCCGCCGATATCGCAGCCATGGCGCCCGGCACCAACATCGGAGCGGCCCATCCGGTGGCCGGCGGCGGTCAGGAACTCGAGAAGACCATGACCGACAAGGTCGTCAACGACCTGGTGGCCTTTACCCAGGGCATCGCCAAGCGTCGGGACCGCAACGGCGAGTGGGCAGAAAAGGCGATCCGCGAAAGCGTATCCGTGACTGCTGCCGAAGCCCTCGAACTCAATGTCATCGACCTGGTGGCAACAGACATGGCGGATCTGATCGCCAGGATCGACGGCCGGGAGATCCGCGGCAAGGGGAAGTTGAAGGTCGCCAGCGCCGAAGTCACCGAAATCACGCCCAATCTGCGCATTAAAATCCTCAAGGTGATCAGCGATCCCAACATCGCCTATATCCTGTTTATGATCGGTCTGGCCGGGCTCTATTTCGAACTGTCCCAGCCTGGTGCCATCTTCCCGGGGGTCATCGGCGCCATTGCCCTCATTTTGGCCTTCTTCTCCTTTCAGACGCTTCCGGTGAACATCGCCGGCATTCTCCTGATCCTGCTGGCGGTGATCTTTTTCATCCTGGAGATCAAGGTCACCAGTTTCGGCATGCTCAGCGTGGCCGGGGTGCTGAGCCTGGTTCTCGGATCACTCATGCTGTTCAAAGGCGCCGGTCCCGAATTCCAGGTGGCCTGGCAGCTGTTGATCCCGACCGTACTGACCATTTCCGGCTTTTTCATCGCCGTGGTGACCCTCGTGGTCCGGGCCCATGCCCATCGGCCCTATGGCGGTTCGGAGGGCCTCGTCGGTGAGGTGGGGCTGGTGAAACAGGCCGATGGGCAGGAGGGAAAGGTCCTGGTGCACGGGGAGTTGTGGCGGGCCCGTTTCAAAGAACCGGTCGCCGTCGGCAGCAAGGTGGTCGTGAAAGCGGTGGACCGGTTGACCATCACGGTGGCGCCATTAAAAAAAGAAGCGTGAAACCGATGGGCCGACGATCGGCAACCGCAGGTTCCATCGGGCCGATCGATCATTTGTGAATCCGAACGGCTACACATGGAGGTGTTTGCATGTTTGCACCATTTGTCACCATCGTCGTCCTGGTGCTGCTCTTTCTTTGGTCGGCCATCAAAATTCTCAACGAATACGAGCGCGGCGTCATCTTCCGTCTGGGGCGCGTGATTCAGGCCAAGGGACCCGGGTTGATCATTTTAATACCCGTGATCGACCGCATGCAGCGGGTGAGCATGCGCCTGGTGGCCATGGATGTCGACCCCCAGGATGTCATCACGCGGGACAACGTGTCGGTCAAGGTCAACGCGGTGATCTATTTCAGAGTCGTGGATCCGACCAAGGCGATTGTGGAAGTGGAGAACTACGGTTATGCCATGTCCCAGCTGGCCCAGACGACCCTGCGCAGTGTCTGCGGTCAGGCCGAGCTGGACGAACTGCTCTCGGATCGGGAAAAGATCAACAACCAGCTTCAGGAGATCCTGGACACTCATACCGACCCCTGGGGTATCAAGGTGGCCACCGTCGAGTTGAAACATATCGATCTGCCCGCGGAAATGCAGCGTGCCATGGCCAAGCAGGCCGAAGCCGAACGAGAACGGCGCGCCAAGGTGATCAACGCCGAGGGTGAATACCAGGCCGCCAACCGACTGGCGGAGGCCGCCCAGATCATCGCCGATCATCCCATGGCCATGCAGCTGCGCTATTTGCAGACCATGCGCGAAATGGCATCGGAGAACAACTCCACCACCATCTTTCCCTTACCCATCGATCTATTCAGGATATTCATGGAGCGCAAGAAGGATTAGCGCAACGCAGATATTGGACTTTTTGCGGTATCGTCTCGCTTGAACATTGACATTTTATAGCGGGATAGGTTAGTTATGCCCTTTTAAGATGAGAGCCGAGGCCCCATGGATGCCTTGGTGTTGCGCCTGCCCGGTCGGTTGCGTCGGGGCGAGGGCCCAACCCGGGCTTGCATGCCGTGGCCGTCTATTTTGGGAACTTTAGCGGAGGTTCAAAACAGCCTCCGCTGCTGCTTTGCGACCGACGACCGGAAAGGAGAAGTGAACGAAGATGGGGGGTAAGAAAAAAGACGTAAAGGAAAAGCCGCTCGATAAAATGACGGTGAAGGAGTTGCGGGAGATCGCCCTTCAAATCGAGGGGCTGGTCGGCGTTCATGGGATGAACAAACCGGAATTACTGGAAGTGATAAAAGAGGTCAGAGGGATCACCGATTCCCCCAAGGCCAAGACCGGGGCTTCGACCAAGGAGATCAAAAGCAAACTCAAGGGGCTGAAAACCAAACGTCAGGAAGCCTTGGCCGCAAGAGACAAGACCTTGGCCACCCGCTTCCGGCGGCAGATATCCAAGCTGAAGAAGAAAACCCGAAGGGCGGCTTAGGCGTTGCGACATCCGGCGGCATGGATCAGGTGGATGCCGTCGTGCGACGGCCGCAATCCCTTGGGAGGCACGTGATGGGAACCGGCCACCGGGTCTGGATGCGGCCGGTTCCGCCTACCATTTACGGGGAATCGGCAAACCATGGGATCGACTCTGCTGCTCGTCTCTATCGATCGTTTCATTGAAAGCCTGGCGGCCGAAAAGGGGTATTCGGCCCATACGCTGCGGGCCTATCGCCACGACCTTGAAGAGCTGGCGGATTACATGGCCGGAGCGGCGGACGACCCGAAGCGTGAAGGCCGGCGTCTGACCTTGAAGGTCGGCGAGGTGGATGCCATGCAATTACGCGGCTACCTCGCTTTTTTGCACAGCCGTAACCGCAAGACGACCATCGCACGTAAACTGGCGTCGATCCGTTCTTTCTTCAAACATTTGCAACGTCTTGGCCAGGTCCGCGACAATCCCACGGAAAACGTGCCGACCCCCAAACACGGCAAGCCCATACCCAATTACCTTTCGGTCGACGACATGTTCCGGCTGCTGGATGCCGTTGTTCCCGAGGATCTGTTGGGCCTGCGCAACCGGGCGATCCTGGAGACCCTCTACTCGGGAGGTGTGCGGGTGTCGGAATTGGCCGGTCTGAATGTGTCCGATGTGGATTTGCGCAGCGGGATCATGCGGGTGCTGGGCAAGGGGAACAAACAACGCATCGTTCCCATCGGCGAGAAGGCGGTGGGGGCCATCCGGGCCTATCGCGGCGCCCTGTCCGAGGGGCACGGCGAGCCATTGGCCGACGACGGCGCCCTCTTTCTCAACAAGGATCTGGGTCGGTTGACCACGAGGTCCATTGCCCGGGTTGTGGATAAATTCGCACGGGCCTGCGGCTTGCAGATGGGCGTGTCGCCCCATGCCCTGCGCCATTCCTTCGCCACCCACCTGCTCGACGCGGGTGCTGATCTGCGATCGGTGCAGGAGTTGCTGGGACATCGCAGCCTCTCCACTACCCAGCGCTATACCCATGTGAGTATCGACCGGTTGATGGCCGCTTACGACAAGGCCCACCCCCGGCGATAGGCGTGTTTAACGAAAGGCAGGCAGCGCATGACGCAAACGAGCCATGGTTTTCACGGCACCACCATTCTGGCCCTGCGCCATGGGGGACGCGTGGTCCTGGCCGGTGACGGACAGGTCACCATGAACAACACCGTGATCAAGCACAAGGCGCGAAAGGTTCGCCGGATTTACAATGACCGGATCGTAGTCGGATTTGCCGGTGCCACGGCCGATGCCATGAATCTGTCCGAGCGTCTGGAAACCAAACTCGAGCGCTACAACGGCAATCTGACCCGCAGTGCCGTCGAGCTGGCGCGGGATTGGCGCACCGACAAGATGCTGCGGCGGCTGGAAGCGTTGATGATTGCCGCCGATCCCCAGAAGCTGTTTTTGATATCGGGAACGGGCGATGTGATCGAACCGGATGAAGGGGTCATCGGAATCGGTTCGGGTGGCGTGGCGGCCCAGGCGGCGGCCACCGCCCTGCTTCGACACACCTCCCTGGATGCCCGCCAGGTGGCCGAGGCCGCCATGCGGATCGCCTCCGGCCTTTGTGTTTTTACCAACGAGCATTTTACCATCGAAGAGATGACTTACGATGCAGGACCTGAAACCGTCTGAGATTGTTGCCGAACTCGATCGTTACATCATCGGCCAGGGCAAAGCCAAGCGATCGGTGGCCATCGCCTTGCGCAACCGATGGCGCCGCAGGCAGGTGCCGGAGGAGTTGCGCGATGAGATCGCGCCCAAAAACATCATCCTGATCGGTCCCACGGGGGTGGGCAAAACGGAAATCGCCCGCCGCTTGTCACTGATGACCGACTCCCCCTTTTACAAGGTGGAAGCCTCCAAGTTCACCGAGGTGGGGTATGTGGGCCGCGATGTGGAATCCATGGTGCGCGACCTGGTGGAGTTGACGGTCAATGCGGTCAAGCAGGCCGAGCAGGAGGCGGTCCAGGAGCGGGCGCGCGCCATTGCCGAGGAACGCATGCTCGATTTGCTGCTGCCCAAGTCCGGCGGCCAGGAGCCGGTCAAGCGTGAAGGCGGGGGAGAAACGGCCCTGGAGTTGGTCGCTGGCGCCGGAGAAGAACACAGCTCCACCCGCGAGAAGCTGCGGCGCATGCTGCGGGACGGAAAGTTGGACAATCGCTTCGTGGATTTGGATCTGCCCGATCGATCCGGCCCCATGGTGGAGATTTTTTCCAATATGGGCATGGAGGAGATGGGTATCAATTTCAAGGACATGCTTGGTGGTCTGCTGCCCAGGAATGTCAAACGCCGCAAGATAAAGGTACCCGAGGCGCTCAAAATTCTGACCCAGGAGGAGGCCCAGAACCTCATCGACATGGACAAGGTGGTGCGCACCGCCATTGCCAAGGTCGAAGAGTCGGGCATCATCTTCCTGGATGAAATCGATAAGATCGTGGCCAAAAGCTCGGGCCAGGGCCCCGATGTGTCGCGGGAGGGGGTGCAGCGTGACCTGCTGCCCATTGTCGAAGGCAGTTCGGTCAACACCAAATATGGGCCTGTGCGTTCCGACCATATTCTGTTCATCGCCTCGGGCGCCTTTCACGCCATCAAGCCTTCGGACCTGATTCCGGAGTTGCAGGGCCGGTTTCCCATCAGGGTGGAGCTGGATGCATTGGGGCGTGAAGAGTTCGCCCGCATCCTGACAGAGCCGCGCAATGCCTTGGTACTCCAGTATATCGCCCTGCTGAAGACCGATGGGGTGGATCTTGAATTCGGCGGCGACGCCATCGCGCGCATCGCCGCCATTGCCGAAGAGGTCAACGAGAGCACCGAGAATATCGGGGCGCGCCGGCTGCATACCCTGATGGAGTGCTTGCTTGAAGACGTACTCTTCGATGCACCGTGCGAGGGGATGTCCCGGGTGGTGGTCGATGCCGATTATGTGGATGCCAAGCTGAAGGCGCTGAAGGAAGACGAGGATTTGAGTCGGTATATTTTATAAAAGAAGAGTGTTAAGTTTGAAGTGCCAAGTCTAAAGTGAAGGAATATCTGTCGAAATGGAAGCACACATTCCCAAGGCCTCGGTCGCCGAGATTCTGATCGAGGCGCTGCCTTACATCCGTAGTTTCAGCGGCACGACCGTGGTCATCAAATACGGCGGTCACGCCATGGTGGACGAACAGTTGAAGGAAGATTTCGCCCGGGACATTTCACTTCTCAAGCTGGTCGGCGTGCATCCGGTGGTCGTCCATGGCGGCGGCCCCCAGATCAATTCGGTTCTGGACCAGATGGGCATCCGGCCGAAGTTCGTTCGCGGTATGCGCATGACCGACGGGGCCACCATGGATGTGGTGGAGATGGTGCTGGGCGGCAAGGTGAACAAATCCATCGTGGCCCAGATCAACCAGCAGGGCGTCCGGGCCGTCGGATTGAGCGGCAAGGACGGCGGCTTGATCCAGGCGGAGAAGATGCAGATCGTCTTCCAGGAAGATGCCACCAAGCCGCCTGAAATCATCGACCCCGGCATGGTCGGCCAGGTGACCCGCATCAACCCGGCGATCATCCACACCCTGGCCAAGGAGGGGTTCATCCCCATCATCGCGCCGGTGGGCGTGGGCGAGAACGGCGAAACCTACAACATCAACGCCGACCTGGTGGCCAGCCATATCGCCATGGCCCTCAATGCCGGACGCCTGATCCTGATGACCGATGTGGACGGCGTCCTGGACGATGAGGGGCGGCTCATCTCCTCGATCGACGCGGCCACGGCCAAGGAGATGATCGAGAAGCAGAAGATCACCGGCGGCATGATTCCCAAGATCGAATATGCGCTCGAAGCCCTCAAAGGCGGCGTGAAAAAGGTGCCCATCATCAACGGCAAGCGGCGCCATGCGATTCTACTGGAGTTGTTTACGGATCAGGGGATCGGCACAGAAGTTACCCTGAGGTAGTGTTCATCCAGGGCAAACATCCCTTGGTTCGGGCCTGGATTCCCGCCTTACCCTTGATGGCTCCAGGTAGTAAAGATCAAACGTCAATAGTGAAGTGATGATTTCAGAGGCGTATATGGATATCAAGCAGACGGCTGACAAACACATTGCCAATACCTATGCACGTTATCCCCTGGCCCTGGTGAGGGGCGAGGGGTGCCGGGTCTGGGACGACGAGGGGCGGTCCTACGTGGATTTTATCGCCGGGATCGCGGTATGTAATCTGGGTCACGCCCATCCGGCGCTGGTGGAAACGCTGACGGCCCAGGCACGTAAGTTGTGGCATGTTTCCAATCTATTTTATACCCAACCCCAGGCGGAACTGGCGGCCTGGCTGACAGAGCACAGCTTTGCCGACCGGGTGTTTTTCGCCAACAGCGGGGCGGAGGCCAACGAGGCGGCCATCAAACTGGCCCGGCGCTATTTCAAGGAGAACGGCGCCGCCGAGCGCTACCGGATGGTGAGCATGAAGCAGTCGTTTCACGGCCGCACCATGGCGACCTTGTCGGCCACCGGTCAGGAGAAGGTGCGCAAGGGGTACGACCCGATCCTGGAAGGTTTCGATTTCGTTGCTTTCAACGACATCGAAGAGCTCGCCTGCGCCATCGGTCCTGCGACCTGCGCCGTCATGCTCGAGCCCATTCAAGGCGAGGGCGGGGTGGTCGTTCCGCATCGCGACTATCTGGCCCAGGTGCGCAAACTGTGCGACGAATCCGGTTGCCTGCTGATTTACGATGAAGTCCAGACCGGAATGGGGCGCACGGGCAAATTATTCGCCTACGAGCACTCCGGGATTGCGCCCGACATTCTGACCCTGGCAAAGGCCTTGGGCAACGGGTTGCCCATCGGTGCCATGCTGGCCACCGAACGGGTCGCATCGGCCTTCGTGCCCGGCGCTCATGCCACCACCTTCGGCGGCACACCCCTGGTGACGTCGGTGGCCTTGAAAGTCCTCAAGCTGATTGTGGAAGAGGGCATTCTCGACGAGGTTCAACCTAAGGGGGACTATTTTCGCAGCGGCCTGGAAAAACTCAAATCCAAATACCCGGTCATCGAGGAGGTCCGTGGCAAGGGCTTGCTCGTGGGCGCCCGCCTGAACATCCCCGGTGCGCCGATCGTCAATGCCTGCATGGAGCGCGGCTACCTGATCAACTGCGTCCAGGACAATATCCTGCGTTTCGCCCCGCCCCTGATCATCAGCCGGGAAGAGATTGATGGGGTTTTGGATTGTCTGGATGAAGTTTTTACTACCATATAAGTAAAAAACGGCGATCGTTTGCAAAGATAGCGTTAAGTAAGAAGTGTTAAGTTTAAAGTGTAAAGGTTAAAGTGGTGGAATTCTGTCGATTTGATACTCTCCCGTCACATTTCCGGGCCGAGCAGCAAAATTTTAATCGACAGCATTCATTCACTTTAGACTTAAAACTTCACACTTAAAACTCATTTTTAAAGGAGATTCCAACCGTGACCGACACGATAAAAAAAGTAGTTCTGGCCTATTCCGGCGGCCTTGATACTTCAGTTATTCTCAAATGGCTCATCGAAACCTATGGGTGCGAAGTGGTGGCCTTTTCGGCCGACCTGGGACAGCCTGAACCCCTGGACCATGTCGAGGCCAATGCCTACAAGACCGGCGCGGCCAAGGCCTATGTAGAGGATCTCAAGGAGACCTTCGTGCGCGACTATGTCTTTCCCATGTTCCGCGCCAACGCCATCTACGAAGGAGAATATCTGCTGGGCACCTCCATCGCCCGGCCGTTGATCGCCAAACGTCAGATGGAGATCGCCAAGATGGAAGGCGCCGATACGGTCAGCCACGGCGCCACGGGCAAGGGAAACGACCAGGTGCGTTTCGAGTTGAGCTATCTCTCCATGGATCCGCACATCAAGATCGTGGCTCCCTGGCGCGAGTGGGACCTGCATTCGCGCACCGCGCTGATGGACTTCGCCAAACGGCACGGTATCCAGGTGCCCACCACGCCGTCCAAGCCTTACAGCACCGACGGGAATTTGCTGCACATCAGCTACGAGGGCGGCATTCTGGAAGATCCCTGGGCCAAACCGCCCGAAGATCTCTTCCAGTTGACCGTATCTCCGCAGAAGGCGCCCGACACCCCGGAGACCATCGAGATCGGTTTTGCCCAGGGCAATCCCGTGGCCATCAACGGCAAGGATTTCTCACCGGCCGACCTGCTGGCCGAACTCAACCGCCTGGGCGGCAAGCACGGCGTGGGTCGGGTGGATATCGTGGAGAACCGTTTCGTGGGCATGAAATCGCGCGGTGTCTATGAAACGCCGGGCGGCACCATCCTGCGCAAGGCCCACATGGCCATGGAGTCGATTACCCTGGACCGCGAAGTGCACCACCTGCGCGACAGCCTGATCCCCAAGTACGCCGAATTGATCTACAACGGTTTCTGGTTCGCCCCCGAACGCCAGCTGCTGCAATCCATGATCGACGAAACCCAGCGCCATGTCACCGGTGTGGTGCGCCTGGAACTCTACAAAGGCAGCTGTACGGTGGTGGGCCGCAAATCGGACTACTCGCTGTACAGCGAGGCCCATGCCACCTTCGAGGACGACGTGGTTTACAGCCAGAAGGATGCCGAAGGGTTTATCCGCCTCAACGCGCTGCGGCTGAGAATTCGCAAGCTGATGCAGGATACCCGGGGGTTATAAAACCGTTTCAGAAGAGGAATCTTTTTCATGAGCGACAAACCCTGGGATGGCCGCTTCGCCGAGCGAACCGACACCAGCGTCGAGGCATTCACCTCTTCGATCCAGTGCGACCGAAGACTCTATCCGTACGATATCCAGGGCAGCGTGGCCCACTGCCGCATGTTGGCCAAGGTCGGCGTGATCACGGCCGAAGAGGCCGAAACGCTGGTGGAAGGGCTGTGGCGCATCAAGCGCGAGTTGGACCAGGGCAACTTCGAGTTCGACGACAGCCTGGAAGACATCCACATGCACATCGAGGCGCGCTTGCTGCAGGAGGTGGGCAAGGTCGCCCAGAAACTTCACACCGCACGCAGCCGCAACGATCAGGTGGCATTGGACATCCGCATGTTCCTGCGTGATGTCACCGCCCAGATCATTCAAGGGTTGAAAGCGCTGCGGACCATCCTGGTCGGCATGGCCGAACAGCATGTGGAAACCGTCATGCCCGGCTATACCCATCTGCAACGGGCCCAACCTGTGCTGCTGGGGCACCATTGGATGGCGTACTATGAGATGTTTTCCCGCGACGCCATGCGTTTTGCCGACGGCCTAAAACGCACCAACGTCATGCCCCTGGGCGCCGCGGCCCTGGCCGGCACCACCTACCCCATCGATCGCAGCTACACCGCCGAACTGCTCGGTTTTCCCAAAGTCACCGCCAACAGTATGGACAGTGTCGCGGACCGCGATTTCATTCTGGAATTTCTCTCGGCGGCCGGCATCTGCATGGTGCACCTGAGCCGTCTGTCCGAAGAGCTGGTATTGTGGTCCTCTTCCGAATTCGGTTTCATCGAACTCTCCGATGCTTTTTCCACTGGCAGCAGCATTATGCCCCAGAAGAAGAACCCCGACATTCCCGAGTTGATCCGCGGCAAGACCGGCCGGGTCGTCGGCAGCCTGATGGCCGAACTCACCCTGATGAAAAGTCTGCCGCTGGCCTACAACCGGGACATGCAGGAGGACAAGCCGCCCCTGTTCGATGCGGTGGACACGCTCCAGAGCTGCCTCAATATCACCATCAAGATGCTGCCCACCATCCAGGTCAAGATCGATAGGATGCGCCAGGCCGCCTCGGTGGGGTTTCTCAACGCTACCGACATGGCCGACTACCTGGTCGGCCGGGGCGTTCCCTTTCGCAAGGCGCACAGCATCGTCGGCCAGGCGGTCGCCTTTGCATTGGCCCAGGGCAAGGAACTCGATCAACTCACCCTCAAGGAGTTGCAGGGATTTTCAAAGGAGATCGAAGAGGATCTTTTCGAAAATCTGACGCTGGAGCACATGATCGCGCGGCGCCAGTCGGCCGGCGGCACCTCGGGGGACAATGTGCGCGCGGCCATCGCGACGGCCCATCGGGAGCTGGCCACCGACGATCCTGACCAAACCGCCGGGGGGGCCACGGCATGAAGGCCGGTGCGGGTCGGCGCTTGCCAGGTGTTCGCTGGGCGATCCTCATACTGTGCCTGTTGATGATCGGCCCGTGGGCTTGCGGAAGGAAGGCACCCCCGGTTCCGCCCAAACACCCGCCCTTGACCCAGCCCATGGAGTTGAAGGCCTGGCGCGAGGGAGATACGGTCGGTTTGAGCTGGCGGCCCGGGGAGCGCGAGCGTGGCGTGGTCCGTTACACCGTGCTGCGGAGCCAATGGCCGGTCGAAGCGCCGCCGTGCGAAGGCTGCCCCCTGGTTTTTCAGGAGGTGGGCAGCGTCGAGGCCGCGCCGGAAGTTGACGCGTACACGTTTACGGATCGCATCCAAACCGACCTGGTGTACAGCTATAAAATCGAGCCGGTCGGTTCGGCCGGAGATCGCGGACCGGCGTCGCGCCGGATCGTGGTCGCCCCGGCAGCGAGATAGGATATTTGATGAATGCCATCCCTTTTTACAAAATGAGCGGCAGCGGCAATGATTTTATCATCATCGACAACCGCGACGGTGCGGTATCCG
This sequence comes from Desulfatitalea tepidiphila, assembly GCF_001293685.1. Classification (NCBI taxonomy): domain Bacteria; kingdom Pseudomonadati; phylum Thermodesulfobacteriota; class Desulfobacteria; order Desulfobacterales; family Desulfosarcinaceae; genus Desulfatitalea; species Desulfatitalea tepidiphila. The sequence goes on from NZ_BCAG01000003.1 coordinate 365,462, forward strand.
CCGATCCTCTGCCGCCCTTCGTGGCCAAGGTGTGTCTGCGCCGCATGTCGGTGGGCGCCGACGGGCTGATCCTGATCGAGCGCTCGGATCGGGCCGATTTTCGCTGGCGATTTTTCAATTCGGACGGCAGCAGGGCCGAGATGTGCGGCAACGGGGCTCGCTGCGTGGCCCGTTTCGCCCTGCTCAACGGCATCGCGCCGGACCGAATGGCCTTCGATACCGATGTGGGCCTCATCGAAGCCAGCGTGCACGGCGACCTGGTCAAGATCAAGATGTCCGATCCCAAGAACATGGTGCTCAACGATGGGATCGTCCTGGCCAACTACCCGGTGCCGATCAGCCGCGTGAACACGGGTGTGCCCCATGTGGTCATGGAGGTTAAGGACCTGCCTAGTGCCAATGTGAAGGCCGTGGGGCGCGAGATCCGCTTTCATGAACAGTTCGCGCCCGAAGGCACCAATGTCAACTTCATCGCACCGCTCAACGACCGGATGTGGGCCATCCGCACCTACGAACGCGGTGTCGAAGGCGAGACCCTGGCCTGCGGCACAGGCAATGTCGCTGCGGCCCTGGTTCTGGCCGAACGCTATCGACTGCCGTCGCCCATTTCGCTCAAGACCCTCAGCGGCAGCGACCTGACCATCCATTTCAAGCGACGGGGCGATGCCGACTATTGCGATGTATATCTCGAAGGCGATGCCCGGGTGGTCTATCGTGGCGAGATGGATGCCGAGGCATGGCAGTTCGAGTTCGGCGCAATGGATCCAACGACTGCACCCTCTCAGAAAAAGTCCCGCTGAACGTGACGAATACTGAACCTAAGCCATCCTGGGCGTTCATTTCGGTCGGTGCCAACCTCGGCGACCGATTACGCAACTGCTGCCTGGGCATCGCCACACTTTGCGCCGATGACCGCGTGCGGTTGGCGGCCCGAGCCCCGTTCTATGAAACCGAACCGGTGGATTATACGGACCAGGACTGGTTTTTGAATACAGCCATCAAGGTCTGGACGCGACTGGCGCCGTTGGACCTGCTCAGCCATATGCAAGCGGTCCAGGCGGCTTTAGGGCGACAGGCCGGCGGAATTCGGTTCGGCCCCAGGACACTCGACCTGGACATCATTTTTTACGGGGACCTTATCCTTAAAAGTGAACGTTTGATCCTTCCCCATCCACGCCTGCACAAAAGGCGCTTTGTCTTGCAACCCATTTGTGATATAGACCCGACTGTTGTGCATCCGGCATTGGGTGTGGATGTGAAAACGCTTTTAAATCAAATACCTGAGGGTGACCAAACCATCCAGCCATGTTCGTTCGACTGCTCATCTTTCTCATAATCGGTATGGTGGTTTACCGGGCGGCCAAGACATGGTTCGGCGGCGCCACCCAACGACAGGTGGGCAGGCCCGACAACTTGCCCCAGCGTGCGGATGACGCCCTGGTTCAGGATCCCCAATGCGGCGTCTACCTGACCCGCAGCGATGGCATCGCGTTGAATATCGACGGGCAGGAGCTCTATTTTTGCAGCGAAGCCTGCAAGGAAAAATATCTGGCCGGTAAAACGGATTCGGTCTGATTCATCATGAACATCGGACGATTGGGTAAACACCCAGCGTCAAAAAGGAGCTGTTAATGAAATTCTTTATCGATACCGCCAACATCAAAGAGATTAAAGAGGCCCATGCCATGGGCATGGTCGATGGTGTCACCACCAACCCCAGTCTGGTTGCCAAGGAGGGCCGGGATTTCAAAGAACTCATCACCGAAATATGCAGCATCGTGGACGGTCCCATCAGTGCCGAGGTGATCGCCCTGGATACGGACGGCATGGTCCGGGAGGCGCGCGAACTGGCGCAAATCCATGACAATATCGTGGTCAAAATCCCCATGACCACAGACGGTCTCAAGGCGGTGCGCATCCTCAGCGACGAGGGCGTCAAAACCAACGTGACCCTGGTCTTTTCACCCCTGCAGGCCCTGATGGCCGCCAAGGCTGGCGCCAATTTCGTCAGCCCGTTCGTCGGCCGGCTCGACGACCTCAGCCACGAAGGCATGCTGCTCATCGAGCAGATGGTGGAAATATTCGCCAATTACGCCTTCGAAACCGAGATCATCGTCGCCAGCGTGCGCAACCCCCTGCACGTCCTGGAGTCCGCCCTGCTGGGCGCCGATATCGCCACGATTCCGTTCAACGTGCTGAGTAAGCTGGCGTCCCATCCATTGACCGATAAGGGCATCAAGGCATTTCTGGACGACTGGAACAAGGCAAAGAAGTAGCATTTACAACTTAACGCGGTGACAAAGAGGGACGGCCATGCGCCCCCAAGATCAATTCAAGCGGCTTTTAGGCGATCCGAATACATTGACTCTTTTTCGTGTACTGACCGTACCGCTGGTGGTCCTGCTCCTGCTTGTGCCCAACCGCTTCACTTGTTTTTTGGCGGCCCTGCTTTTCAGTGCGGCGGCGATTACCGACTACTTCGATGGCTTTTTGGCCCGCCAAAAAGGCATGGTGTCCAACCTGGGGAAGGTCATGGACCCGGTGGCCGATAAATTGCTGGTGTCGTGCACGTTCATCATGCTCACGTCGCTGGGCTGGGTACCGGCCTGGGTGGTGTGCATCATAATCGGTCGTGAGATCGCCGTAACGGGACTGCGCAGCCTCATCGCCCAGCACCAAGAGGATGTTTCCGCCTCCAACCTGGGCAAGTACAAGACCGGCTTTCAGATCGCCGCCGCGATTCCGTTGCTGTTCCACTACCCCTATTTTACGGTGGACCTGCATGCCATCGGCATGTTTTTCCTTTGGGGGGCCGCGATTTTTACGGTGTGGTCGGGCGTCGATTACTTCGTGCGCTTCCGGAGATTGCTGCAGTCGTAATTTTTTGTTGACAAACGGGCCGCAGATCGTTAAATACCCGTTTTCATGCTGAGCGGGAATAACTCAGTGGTAGAGTGCGACCTTGCCAAGGTCGAAGTCGCGGGTTCAAATCCCGTTTCCCGCTCCATTTTTTTTGGCGGCATAGCCAAGTGGTAAGGCAGAGGTCTGCAAAACCTCCATTCTCCGGTTCAAATCCGGATGCCGCCTCCATCTTTCTCCAATGATAGCGGATCGTTGATCGATCCGCTTTTCTTTTTATAGTGCTTCAAAAGTGCTTCATTTTATCCTCTTCAATTTGGCCGCTTTATACATCTCATCGACCACATTCTGAACCCGCAGCTGATCGCTGATGCGGTCATGCATATAGTGATCGAAAGCATCTTCGGTTGCGGGTCCGGTGGCGCCGCGGCGGATCTGTTCGCGGGTCAGGTGCTGTCCCAGGGCGGTAGTATTGGTGTGTTTGGTGCCGGCATACAGGTAGGTCCCGATGCCGAACTGGGCGGCACCTTGCTGGAACCGGTGATTGAGGCGCTTTGGATGGATGCGCTCTCCGATTTTGACTCCACTGCGTTCGACGGTATAGACCATGAAGTAATCGTCCGGATTGCCCCAGGGCTGAGTTTTCAGGTATTCGATCAGAGGATCTTGGGGTCGGGCTTGCGCCTGAGATACAAGCCGGTAATCATTCTTAGGGGTGGGAATGATCTACACTGCAATCAAAACGCTTGAAAAGTGCTGGCCACTGTTCAACCGGGATTCGTGGCATCAAAGCCCAGCTTCCGGGAGGCCTTTAAAAAACGGCGCTGCCTGATCGTGGCCGACGGCTTTTACGAGTGGGCGGGCAAGAAGGGCAGCCGGCAGCCGATGTACATCACCCTGCCGGATGAAAGGCCGTTTGCCTTTGCCGGGTTGTGGGAGGTATGGCACGACAGGGAAAAAGATGGGGAGGCCTATCGATCGTGCACGATCATCACGCGGCCGGCCGCGGGGGGGCATAGAGCGGCTGCACGACCGCATGCCGGTGATCCTGCCTGCCCAGGCCTACGATCCCTGGCTCGATCCCGGCAACCGGGATGCGGCGCTGCTGGGCCGGTTGCTGGAAGAAAAGGCGCTGACCGAGTTGAAGTTTCACCCCGTGACCCGGGAGGTGAACTCGGTCGGGCACAACGATCCTTCCAACCTTGCGCCCGTGCAGATGCAGTTCGGGTTTTGACGCTACAGCGCGGCGGATTTGTTTAACCTTTCGGCAAGCCAAATCTTGATGATCGCTTGCCGGGGGACACCAAGGCGTTTCGCTTCTTTGTCCAGGGATTGAATCATCCATAAGGGAAAATCAACATTCACCCTTTTTTGTTCCTGATTCGGCCGTCTGGCCTTTGATAGGTCCAATTGATCTATAACGCTTTTGCCTTCGTCAAATTTTTTATCCAGTTGCTTAGCTTTCATAAAGCTCAATCTCCTCGTTCCTGGCACGCCGTACGGATATGATCCTTATATTATCGGAACGATAGGTGATGATCCCGGTCCAGTGTGTTTCATCGATCCTGCCAATGACAAGAAATCGCGGCTCGTCTGTTGTTTTAGCCGGGATCTCCAATAAATCCCTATCGTCCCAAAGCTCCTGGGCCTCGATGAAATCAATCCCGTACTTGAGCTTGTTCGAATCCGACTTTTCAGGATCAAATTCAAAATTCATGGTATATGAAATATACTGATCAGGTATATGGTGTCAATATAGGAGATGGGTTGAAATGGAATCGAACCGGGCTTGCCGGGCCTATTGTATTTTCATATGAAATGCCGGGTTCAAAAGAGGCGAGGATCGGCTGACCGCGACTTAAAAGAATTGCCTTTCTGTTTCGTCCCCTTCGTCTTCGACGGTCAGTTCCGCATCTGTATCTTCCCATTCGATTTCGATACCAAAAAATCGGATGCCCTCCAGATTCGTATTATTGAGCCAATTCAAGACCGCGCGGTGCTTGTCCTCGAAATGCTCAGAGATCCATACGATATTGAGGATCTTATATTCGCCGGCACTGATTTTTAATTGAGTCAGACGGGTAAATTCGTTTTGCGGTGGGCCAATCCTGATGAGCACGTAATCACCGGTGCATGTGTCTTTGCAGAGCGTGCCGCTTTTGATTTTCCCGGCGCGAACCCTTCTTTCCATACACTCCAGCCGCATTCCGATGCAGTTCCCCAATCCTCTGAGATTTTCCGGATCCAAATACCATTCATCCAAAGAATTTCCGCCGTTGATCGGACCGGATATGGCAACTCTCCTAAATTTGCAGGAAGACAGTTTTTCATTCATGATCCCTCAAGTGATCGTTTTGGTCACTAAAACCGTTTTCAATGAATAATTGAATAGTTAGACGTGGCCAGAGGGCTTTCGAATTGTATTTAACATGTTAACAAATAGTGTTTTTGGAGCAACTGTCACAAGTGACAGGTACCAGCATAATGTGGCGTATCCATAAGGGGAAAATCATCAGATAGGAATTTACAGGTCTTTGAATTTGGCATAACATGATTTTGTCCAATCAATTAACAAATTCAAATTCCATATTTCGATCTCACTGCGGCCGACATCGAATCGATCTACCCACTTCAATTGCGAAAGGGGGTATGGATGCAGCAGGGTCTTTTGATCGAACACTTGTCCTCCAGCGATCGCGCCGAATTGATGATGCTGAGCCATCAATCCATCAGATGCGATACCAAAGACCATTTAAAGAAACTCGTACTGGACCTGAAAGGCCTGATCGAATTCGAAAACGCGGTCTGTGCCCAGGGCACGATCCCGGATGTTTTCCTCTATCCCGATGCGCGGGTGGAGTGTTTGGATGTGAGCTATCCGGACGGGTACATGGATATTTATTTTGAAAAGAATTTCCAGTTGTCCGATGCGGTGTTGTGTGAGTTTTTCAACCACCTGTCGCCGGTGAACTGGGGGAGTCTGGAACGACAATTCGGATTTGACTATCCTGCCTCGGTGCTGGCCATCGAATACAATATGAGGGACGGATGGGCGCATGGCGTCCTCGATCCGTCCACGATGACCAGTACCGTCTTTTTCCTGGGCGGCCCGAAGGCGGAGGCCGACATCCGGTCCCAAGCCGTTTTATCCTACATCATCCCCTTTTACGCGGAGGCCTTCAAAAAGGCTTTCGGCGCGACGAAGAGGCCGATTCAAAGGCTCACCCGAAGAGAAAAAGAGGTCCTCCAATGGATCAAGGAGGGCAAGAGCTCCTGGGAAATCTCCAACATCTTGAAGTGCAGCAAGCGGGTGGTCGATTTCCACGCGATCAGCATCAAGCAGAAGCTCAACGTCGTGAGCCGTGCCCAGGCCGTGGCGATCGGTCTTCAACACGGCATCATCGAATTTTAAAAGCCTTGGGCGGCCCGCCGCTCCTCCTCCAGCATCTTCGATCGCACCTCCTCGTCGGCGATGGCCGCGTCCAGGTCGGCCACGGTGAACGATGCGGGCAGCGGATTCCTTCAAATACCAGGTATCATTAAAACGGAGCGCCGCATTGCGATTGTCGACAGATGTGAGACGATGACCAAAGAGACGCTGCAATTCAACGCCGGTCGGGGTGCCGCATGGAAGAGGTTTAACGCGGCGGGTTGAATAATGGGAAGGGACTCCTGTCCACTTGTGTCCATTTGTGTTTCTTATGATGACCGAAACCGACTCGAATTGACTTTGATTTGGCCGGGAGAGTGAAACGGAGAGGCCACGGAGGGGGAAGGCAGGGGGGGGCTATGTGGGGGGGTATGGATGACGTTTTAACGGTGTTGTTTGAATCGAGTTGATTTTTAACCGGTTTTGTGGTGTGGCAATATGTAACTGATCCTGCCAAATCCCGGCGCAAATTCCAACGAATTCAGACCTTCGCCAAATCGATTCATCTTCCGATGCCATCGCGTCCGCCGCTGTCAATTGATCGTGGAGACCGGACCCGGTCCATGGGCCGTGCTTTTTGGCGGAATCAAGATATCGGCGTTTCCCGACAATTGGATACCATTTTAGTCCAGGGAGGTGAGCCCATGAGCGCTTTATCTCGAACGGCGGTGGCCATGATGATCGCGCTTACACTGCTTTTTGCGAGTTCAGCCGCGATCGCGGAGGGGGAAGATGCTTCACCGGCAAGCTCGATAACCGTTGCCAATTTATTTGTCTGGGCCAAGAGCAGCCCCATCGCCTGGGGCACGGGCGGTCTCTACGCGGCCTTGGGGATCGTGGGGTCGATGGTCACCGTGTTCAGCCTGATCGGCGGCGCCATCCCGGGCACTTCGGGTTTCGCCAAGATCGAGGCCGACATGAAGCGGGTGGAAGAGCGCGAGAAGATCATCGACAAGCTGATCAGGGCGGAAAACAAGGACCCGGAGGTGATCAGCGCCATCGAGAAGGCGACGGACAATTTACGGGATGACTTGCGGTCCGACATGCGGCAGCAGTTTGCCCTGGCCGCCACGCTCTATGTGGTGCTCGGCGCGTTTTTCGCGGCGGCACTGGCCCAGGATCTTTTGCAAGCCCTGGTGATCGGCGCGGGCTGGACGGCCTATCTCGGCGCATTTGGACTGAAAAGAGATTATGCCGAGCGAAAATCGATCAAGGATAAGGCTACCGAGGAACTCGAGGCCGCCTTGCCGCCGCCGCCGGCTCCGGATCCGGCGACTGGGTTCGCTGCAATGACGGACCCATGGGGGGATGTTCGAATGGAAGCCCGGGTGTCCCGCTCGATTTGAGAGGGACGGTGCGCCTTCAGGCCCGCCTGTTTCAACAAGAGGCTAAGGTGATAGGAGGTGTGGCCATGAACACAGGGTCGATCAAATGCTTTTTTGTAATGTTGATGATTTCAGCGGACCTCGTTTTTCCATCTGCTTCTTATTCAACACCGCATCGTGTTGGCTTTGCCGGTAATCAGTGCGTGGAAATGTCCGGAGACGCGGAAAGCAGCTTGAGCTTCAATGGAACCTGGTATCTGTCGGGCGGCGCGAATCGTTGGAAAATAGTGTTGAAACAGAACGGAAATAAAGTCTGGGGCACTATTTACACAAAGGATGTGTATCGCAGCGAGGCCGCAGTCGGAAGAGTGGAAGCCACGGTTGTTTCTGCAGACGGGCTCGCCTTGGAAGGGACTTGGTATTGGGACTATGATCCCAACCGGAAAATAGGCGGACTTGGAGAAAATCATTCGACTGACAGGCTAGAACTCTCTTTATCTCCGACACATGCCAACAAGATCATCATCCGGGGCGTACGCATAGACCCTCCCTACCGGGTGGGCCTGCAGGGATCTAACGAAGAAAAATAGCAGACGCTTGCGCCCCTGCATGGTCGCGTCACGGTTGACGGTGGCCTGATCGATGGTTGAAAACGCCATGGGATCGCTTCTCCCGGTTCAGTGTGGATCGGGTGACTGTCGGTCTGCGGCGGTGTGCTGTATGGGAAGGGTTTAACGCGTCGGGTTGGATAAAGGGAAGGGACTGCTGTCCATCCATGTCCTCTTATGTCCATAGCTTAAAAACATCCATATGCATACCGATTGAGGGTTGGACGCTATCGGGTATTTTTCGATGTTCAATCCAGGGTCGAAATCATAACGATCGAAGGGGTAAAAAAAAGGCGATGAAAGAACATATTAAGCACCAGGTGATTAAAAGCGATGGCAAGCCCATGTTTGTCGTTGTGCCATACGAGGAGTACAAGGATCTGATCGGTCTGTGTGAAAGGAAGGTCACCATTTCGCATGCGGTCGTCAGGGCTTCGGTGATCGACGGCAAAAGCCGGATCCGCGCCTGGAGGGAATACAATCGGCTGAGCCAAACGCAGATGGCGGAAAAAATGGGCATCAGCCAATCCGCATACGCCCAGATGGAAAAACCGGATGCCCTGCCGCGGCCTGCAACCCTGGTTAAGATCGCGGCGGCCCTTGATCTGTGGCTGGACCAGCTGAATTAGGAATGAAATGATGGCTATTAGGATTCATCCAGGCAGACACATCAGTCGTTGAAAGGCATCGAGAATAATTTTTCACCGGTGTTATGCAGCATGCTGCATAACATCAACAAGTACGGTTAGAAGCAGCATGCATTTGTAACGGAGATGACGGAAACAGCTTTTGAATATCGAACGATGGAATTCAAATCCAGTTGTTTTTTTTAACCATTACATTCTATGTCAATAAAAGTGATCATTGCCAGAATGCCATTTTTCAATAAAACAATTCAATCTTTGATCAGGTTTGGTTCGCTTTTTTGATTTTATTTAAAGATATCTAATAAATATGATTGGTTGAATGTATTGGTTGGATGAAAGAAGATGGAGTTTCTCGGGAAATAGTTCCGATAAACGCAGAATGCTGCATAATATTAATGTCATATTTGAATCGAGATTTGTTATGAATAACTCCGAAAAGGCATATATAGAGGATTTGAAAAAGCATACAGAGGAATCAATTACATTCTTCTCAAATAGTATGAAATCTGAACGGGAAAGAAGCGTTTGTGCCGCCTTCCTGCGATGTATAGGTGTAAATTTTGAGGTTAAAGAAATAGTCGCAAAAAAGAACGATCCTCCAGACGTGATTTTTGACGGCGCAAATTTTGAAATTCGTGAACTTTACGAAGTTGGCAGAAAACGCCATGACGAATATCGTGATAGGTTGAAAGAGTTGAAGCAGGCCAAGACTATAAATGACACACTTTTTTCAATAGAATTGCCAAAACCAATAACTTATGAGTTTTTATTTGCAGGATTAGAGTCCGCGTTGAGCTCAAAAGCTAAAAAATATGGTGCAGAAAAATGCTTCTCTCTAGATGCTCTCGTCTATGTTGCCTTTCCTCAAAAGTTCTTAGATATAAAATCTAAAATTCCAAATCCTAATAAGATTGAAGGGCAAGGTTGGCGTTCTGTGTCATTTATTATTCCGCCCTTCGGGCATGTAGTCAGTTGCAGAGAAGATGCTCCCAAATTTCTAAGAAAGTTTGAAGGGAAGACGTATATGGAATGGAAAGAACCAGATGGGTTATTCGAAATATAAAACAGAAAAAATATAACCTCACGCTTTACACGGACAGGTGCTCCGCTGCCGCTGCGCACCTGCCGGTAAGCGTGGTCGTTACATATTCATTCAATTCAGGTCACATTGCATCCTCTTGATTTTTATTTTATTGTGTTAAAATAAAAACAATTGAGGGGGGTCCAATGACCACAAAAACAGATGCTAATAGCTAAATATTTCATAGAATTTTAAGCGAACGAAAAAAACTCGCATTTTATGGCTTTAAAAATATTGGCTTGTTCGGTTCCTTTGTCCGGGGTGATCAGACACCCGAGAGCGACATAGATATTCTCGTGGAATTCATCCCTGAAAAACACACTTTTGACAATTTCATGGAAGTTGCGTTTCTGCTTGAAAATATCCTGGAACGTAGGGTCGAGTTGATTACAGCAGAGGCTCTCAGCCCGCACATCGGACCACATATCCTAAAAGAGGTTGAGCGTGTCGCTATCGCCGCGTGAATATATTCATCATATTCTAGACGAAGTCGGTTACATCTTAAGCCAGATAAAAGATTTGGATTATGAATCTTTTGTCAGAAATCCAACCGTAAAAAGAGCATCTGTTCGAAGCCTCGAGATAATCGGCGAAGCATCAAAAAAATACCAGATAACGTCAAAGCTATTCAGCCTGATATCGAATGGCGATAGGTCACTGGAATGCGAGATAGGCTAATCCATGGCTATTTTGGGGTTGATTACACCATAGTCTGGGATGTTGCGACAACCAAACTCCAAGACCTTCGATCGAAAATGCAGGCACTTCTTGACGCAATAGCGAAATGCCAACCCGACAGTTGAGCGGAGGCGAATTACTTTCGGGGTTTTCATGTAACATCGCCAGCGCGCCGCTCACTTCCCCGATTGGATTGGCGAATGGCGCAGGCGGCCGCGGATAATTTGCAGTGGCAGCGTTTGCAATACATCATCGATCCTCCAGGATCTCTTCGTCCGGATCCACCACCCGGCTTTTGAGGTAGTTGTTGAAGGCGGTTTCCGGGATGCGCAGGGCCCGGCCGCCGATGCTTACGGCGGGCAGCTTGCCTTCCTGGATGAGGCGGTAGACGGTCTTGTCGTTGCACTTCATGCGGCTGGCCACGGTCTGCACGTGCAGATAGGTCTCGGCGGCCATGGCCATCACCTCGCAGTCCCACAGGTGGTTGGCCCGACCCCTGGGGTTTTCCCACACGCCCTTGTCGTTGATCTGCTCGGCGAACAGGTGGGCGGCGTAGTCTTCGGTATAATCCGCGTAAAAATACAGGTAGTGTCCAGAGTTTTTCGCACTTTTTCTTTTAGCTGCCCATCAACCTGATGGTTCGGGGAAGATCCCCGCCTCAGGGGGCATGCCCCCTGAGGCGGGGGGCGACTAAGCTATCGAACACTTTATTTCTTTGAGTCGGTCCATATTCATATATCTTCGTGTGCCCCACTTGGTACCGGCTACATGCCTCAACCTGGCGGCCACCAGCATCAACGCTGACTTACCATCTGGAAAGGCACCCACTACGCGGGTTCTTCGCCTGATCTCGCGCATGAGCCTCTCGAGTGGGTTGTTGGTGCGAATCGATCGCCAATGCTGACTCGGAAAGGCATAATATGACAATGTCTCTGCAGCTCCCTTTTCAACCAGTTGAGCCGCTTCAGATAATTTCATACTTCTTAGCTTTTTCGTTACCGCAATGACTTTCTCTTCGGCTGCCGCTCGATCCTCTTGCGCATGGATTGCTTTGAGCATGGCCGCCACATTCTTAACTTTCGACTTGGGCACCACCGTAAAGACATTGCGGTAAAAATGAACCGTGCAGCGTTGCCATTTTGCTTTAGGATAAAAATCAGCCAATGAATCGACAAGCCCCAGGCATTTATCACTGACAAAAAGCTCCACACCTGTCACCCGGGTTCGACAGTCATAGGCATAAAATTGCTTCTAAAATTCAATAACTGCCTGTTTTTTCATGTTCGGGTTCCAGTTTGAACTCAGAATGCATAGGCACACGAAAATTCATATTAAGCTTGACTTAACTGTAATTACATGCTTTTAGAATAGGCATGTATCTGCGAACCATAAAGCGCAAAAACAAAGACGGCTCGGTCGTAGAATATGTCCAGCTGGCCAACAACGTCTGGAACAAGGATAAGGGCTTTGCCCAAGCGCAAGTCATTCACTCCTTCGGCCGCAGCGACCAACTTGACGTTGAGGCTTTAAAGCGCCTGATAAAAAGCGCCAGCCGCTTTCTCGACCCGCAAGATGCCATCCGTCTCGAACGTCAAAGCAGCGATCTAAAATTCATCAGCAGCCGGCCTGCCGGTGGTGCCCATCTATTGAAGGGCCTGTGGCAAAGGCTCAATATCGACGATTGCTTGAAAAAGGCCCTGGATCAGCGATCCTTTACCGCTCCGGTGGCCGATGCCCTGTTTGCTATGGTGGCCAACCGGGCGCTTGCGCCGTCATCAAAGCTGGCCATCGAACAGTGGGCGGCCGAACAGGTATATCTTGGCGACCATCCAGCGCTGCAGGTCCAGCACTTTTACCGTGCCATGGATTTTTTGCTCGAGCACGGCGAAGCCATACAAAAAGAAGTATTTTGGTCCACGGCCAATCTGCTCAACCTGACCGTCGATCTGATTTTTTTCGATACCACCAACACCTATTTCGAGATCGATGAGCCGGGGCCTTCGGATTTGAAGGCCTACGGCAAATCCAAGCAAAGGCGCGATGATCTGCCCCAGGTAACCATCGGTCTTGCGGTCACCCGCGAGGGCATTCCAGTGCGCTGCTGGGTGCTGCCGGGCAATCAGCACGACAGCCAATGCGTCGATCAGGTACAAAAAGACCTGAACAGCTGGAACCTGGGCCGGGTAGTCTGGGTGATGGACCGCGGCATGAGCAGCGAGGAAAATCAGCGCATTCTGCAGCGTGGCTGCGGCCAGTACATACTGGGTGAAAAGCTCAGCGGCAATCATCTCAATGAAGCGGCGCTGGCCACACCGGGACGCTTTAAAGTCGTTTCCGACAATCTTCACATCAAAGAAGTCTTTGCCGGTGAAGGCACCGGCCGGCGCCGCTATGTGATTGCCTACAATCCGCAGCAGGCAGAGCTTGACCGCATCAATCGAGAGCAGATCCTCGAACGCTTGTCTTGTGAGCTGGAAGTTCTCAATCGCAAGAATAAAACCAAGGCTCAATGCAAGTTGATGCTGCACCGCTCCATGGGCCGTTATGTCAAAGAGCTAAAAAGCGGCAAGCTCAAAATCGATAAAGCCAAAGTTGCCCAAGACGAAAAGCTTGACGGCAAGTATCTGCTGTCCACAAGCGATCAGCATTTGTCAGCCGAAGATATCGCCTTGGGCTACAAACAGCTGCTGGAAGTTGAACAGGCTTTTAGAACACTGAAAAGCACCTTGTGCCTGAGGCCGGTATATCACTCCAAAGACGATCGCATCCGTTCCCATGTTCTTATCTGCTGGCTGGCGCTTTTGCTGATCCGCATCGCCGAAGTGGAAACCGAGCAGACCTGGCCCAGGATCCGTAGGCAAATGCAGCAGCTAAATTTAATCGAATTTTTTGACAATAATGGGCGTATTCTACAGCACACCGAACTGACCGCCAATCAACGCAACATATTGAATAAGCTTAAAATAAAACCTCCCAAACGGGTCCTGAAAGTCGATTTGGCCTCATAATTTCATAGGCACTACGCTGAATTTCATTCGGTCTGTATCTGACTGATATTTTGCCGTTTTCCCGTTTTCGTGTAACTATGACTGTCGAACCCGGGTGTCAGGCCGCGCTCTTTTAAATAACGCATGAAGGCAATCCAGCTCTCTTGATCCTCTTTGGCGCCTTCTTTGATGCCCAGCACCTGACGGTATCCGTATTGATCCACACCGATGGCCACCAATACACTGACATTTTTGACTTCGCCGGCCCAGCAGCGCTTGAGCCAGATACCGTCTAAGAATACATATACGAATTTGCCCTCAATCGGTGCCTTGAGCCATTTATCGATGCGGCCATACACCTTCTTGTTCAAATTGCTCACCGTCGACGGGCTGACCCGAGTGCCCCATAAGGCTTCGGTGATGTCTTCGACACGTCGGACCGATATGCCCGCAAGATACATCTCGATCAGTGCTTCTTCGACCGAACTCTCGCGCCGACGGTATCGTTCGATAATGGCCGTCTCAAAGGTCAAGGTGCGTAGCTTTGGAACCCTGAGTTTGACCGTGCCGGCCTTGGTCTCCAAATTGCGGGTATAATGCCCTGCGCGTGTGTCTTTGCGGGCTTCGGTGCGCTCATAGCGCCCAGCTTGACATAGCCTGTCCGCTTCGGCGTCCAATAGGGAATTTAGGGTGCGTTCCACCGTTCCTCTAACGACCTTGTCCAGGTGCTTGTTCAACTGGTCCTGTTCGATACGGATAATTTGGCCGGCTTTTGCCTCTTTGTTTGAACGCGCGGGTTTGCTATTGTGCATTTGTAGCCCTCCTGATGGTATACGTTTGAGTTGTGGTGACCCAAACCATACCAGATTGAGGGCTACTCTTTCAAAATGTGCGAAAAATATTATACGTTATCAAAATACATGGCCCCGGGGTCGCCGCTTTTGACGCCGAGCTTGCGCGCCAGGCGCCCCTTAAAACACGTGGTATTGACCCGCAGCAGCTTGATGCCGCCGGGAATGGCTTTTCGGCTTCCGGGGAAAAACTCGATGGGCGATTCGGCATACTTGGGCACCATGCGGTCGACGCCCTGATAGGGCAAAATGTAGCCCTGGTAAGAGGCGCAAAAGTCGTACACCTCGTCGGTGCGGTGGCCCATGGCGTCATGCAGGCCAAAGAGAACGGGATAGCGGTTGCCCTCCACATCGCAGTACTTGCTGCGCCACAGCACGGTGACGAGCGCCTCCTTGGAGGTGACCTTGCCGGCGCGGATCAGCCAGCTGTCCGGGTCGATGCCGTAGCCCCAGGCCCGGATGGCAAACCACAGGTCGCCGGTGGCGTCGTCGCCCTGGGTGTCGACGCCGAAGGTGATGACCGCCACCCGGCCGGCGCCGGGCACCTTGCCCTCGGGGCGCTCATCTCTCAGGCCGACGATCTCCGATATCTTGCGGTCGCGCTGGGCCGGCTTCCAGGGCAGGGCGGCAAAGCCGTTGTTAAAGTCCTTCAGCTCCTCGATGTCCTTTTGCCCCTTGATGAACTGGGCCGCGGCCTTGGACATCGAGACCTCCGGAGATTGCCAGGCGGCCATGCTGGCGATCGACGAGGCCCAGCCCACGTAGATCTTGCGGTGGGCGAGTTTGATGCGGCTGGTGGACACGTCGTCCTCGTAAGCCATTTCGCTTTCGAAAAGGAATATAATGAAGGCAAAGATTGCCGGCACTTTCTTGCGTGTCGGCAATGAGATTCAACCACGCTAATCATAAGCAGTTGTTTTGTATTTGATTCTGCCACAGATACATCCCGGCTGCCATTTTTGTCCAGAGGTAAAATAAACTTGACAAATAGTCTAAAAAAATTGACATATATGGCGTTAACAAAATATCGGAGGAAAGCATGCCTAAAGCCATTCCACAGCTAAAGATAGTGAGTCGTTTGCATGTCCTCCGCGCAGAAAGACGGATGACCCAGGAACAACTCGCGAAAGAAGTCGGGGTAACACGGGCAACCATTGTTGCAATCGAGGGAGGGGGTTATAACCCTTCGCTTGAGTTGGCGTTTCGCATTGCGCGGTATTTTGGAGCAGACATCAATACCATTTTTTCGATTGAGGAGGCGACAAAATGAAGAGGCTTGATTCAATTCTATTGAGGACTTTTTTGTACGGGATTCCTGCAGTCATTGTTTTTGCTGCCTATTCCTACTTTTTCAGCTTAGGAGCTGTCAACCATGCCAATGTCGACCTTAACTTCCTCAATAGTTTCGCGGGGCTTGTCTTTGCACTGTGGATGTCGCTTTCACTCTATTTGAGTGTCCGTTTGATGGTTTCCGGGCCGTTTCGTGATCAGGTATTGGCTAAACTTACCTTCATACGAGAACGTGACGAACGGGAATCTATATTGACAGGGAAAGCTACCAGGACGACGTTCCTTACTTCGCTTGCTATCCTGATTTTTCTTTTTTGTCTTTCCTGTATTCAGGTCTCTATTTACAGACTGCCACCGGAACGGGCGGTTGATGGTAAAACCGGCATCGTGTCATTGGGTCTTGGTTTCAATTTCTTGGAGCACTCCAAACAAGATAAATCAAGAGAACCCATCGAAAAGAAGGATATATTCTCATACACCGGTCTTCCTGTATCCAGCACAACGGTGATTTTGACCTTAATAGCTTGGCAGATCCTCTCGTATAACTATTCTATGCGGCGATTGACAAAGTGATCACCTGATAAGGAGCCCAACGGCCGGTTTGAGAGGCGCGCAGCCTTTGCGCGCCCTACTCAATACCTTGGGTCGGCAATGGTTTGATAGTAAAGTCGTTGATAGAAACCTCGCTTTCCCATTGAGGCAGCCTGTCCATCGGGCCATCGATTCTCACCAACGGTGGTTCATGCTCCGCGAGCGCATTGATCTTTGCCCAAAGTGTTATGTCTCCCCAAAACTGCGGAGGGGTATCAGCGGCGGCCACGGATGTGAAGATCTTGCGTGGAGTTTCGCATCCGGCACGAATCGCCGCCAGGGCGAGTTCTTCAAGCCGCCCCAGTCCAGTGACGTGGTCGGGACGTTCCTGCAACCATCGGGCAACGGCCGCAGGAACCCAAGGCAACGGAGCATTGGTTGTCTTGGACAGTTCGGCCAACACGCCAGAGTCTTGAGTGGCGAAGGCCTCGTCCACTCGGACAGCGAACCGGAACTGGGTGTCGGTGACGAGCCGGCGGTTGCCATACAAGGAAGCCAGTTGATCGGGCTGCATCTGGCCGAGCCCGTGGAATGGCTCGATTCCCGGGAATGCGTCAACACAGAGAAGCTCCACTCCTCGGGCGCCCCGGTGCAGCAGGCATGCGAGGATATGTGCGAGCATGGACTGATCAAACAGGCAGGCGTCAAACCACAGGACGATATGGTTATCCACCGCTGCCTCCGCCAACTTGCGGTACTGATTGTGAAGGGTCTCTATAACGCGCCGCTTATCCAATCCGCCTGCGGTGGCTTCTTCGAGAAAGACCGCACGGGTATTGAGGGTCTTTTCATCAGGCCAACCAGGACACCGGGGGCCGTCATACAGAATGTCGTGCCAGACGAACACTTCTCCGGGCAGTCCGGATTTCCCAAGACTCCCTCCTGCGATGTCGCCACTAGTGATGTGAAGCGTTTCGACCATCGTTCGTTTCTCCTGCCGAACGGCGCTTTTCAGCGGGCGCTTTTTCTTGCGCTCCGATAGAAAAGCCATGTTATGTTCCTTGAAGCGTTCCAAGAGACGCGGATCGCTCGATTCTGGATTTCGCCAACACTAATTCACCAAGAATTCTCGTGATCTTCGGATCGATTGGCGGTTCAAGAGCTGCTCCGGCTCGACTGATCGCAAGGTTCAGGTAGTGATCTCCGTCTCTTTTCCGCTGTTGAGGTCTTGCAGCGTCGAAATGACCTGCCCGTCCGAACTACGGCTAACCAGCAGAAGTTGTTCCATCAATTCTTCAGTCGCCAGATCGATACCAATCCGTCGCGCGACTTCGTCCGTTATCAGGACAATATGTGTCTCCAAATGTCTTTTCCAGCTGTTCCCAATCAACGACATTGGCAAGCCTTATACTTACTCTTGCAACGATGCATGATGTTTAAGAAGCCTAACGCCGCCTCTCGGCAGTGAGGTTTCGCCTGTGCTATTTTTTAGGAACGTGGCCGGTGCATTATCATCCCAACGCCAACCGGAGCTACAAAACCACCAAGCATATCGAATCGATCCGGCGCTATCTTGTCAACCTGCCATCCCCACAGGATGGAGAGGATAATAGACACGCCTTCGTATGCCGCATATACACGGCCGAAATTGGCGGGCTGCAATGTGGGATGACACCGTAAATGACGAGAATGACTGCTACGATGATAGCGACCCATATGGATTAGCCTTCACGCAACCAAAGCCATACAAGGTAACCACCGCCGATTTCGTACAGCCCGGCAAGCAGAAAATACAAAATGGATTTTGTTGTCGCTATTGCATCCATCCTATTTCATTTCCTGGCACCATGCAGGATGGGGTGTCCCTCGTTCTGTCAATTTTTGATTGTCCAGTTGCCAGGCAAGAAACCGGGCGCAACATAGCACAAAGGTGCCGGGATTGACCAGCCTGTCAGGATCGTAAGATCGTTATCGGATTTTTATCGGGAACGCTCAGCCCACCGGTGGATCGCGTTGATTGGAGTTATGGTCCTGGCCAAGAAGCGCGGGCTTCGATGCATTTCCCCCGCCCCGTAATTTCTGGGGCGGGAGAAATGCACGGCAAGCGCATGTAAGGCAAAGGGGAAAATCTAAAAGAGCAAAGGGCGTTTTATCCGTTTGGGGCTACTGCCTTCCAAATCCCCAGGAGAAGGTTTGCTTGAATCTCTCATGGCCACCGATGCGCACTCCAAAAAACATTGTCTCCGCCATGGAGGTATCGTTGAGCAGGCGAGCGACTTGGATCATCAGCTCGGCATCGGCCACCAACCTTTCCACATCCTCATCAGGATATCCCGCCCAGTATTTGAGGTCGTGTAAAAAACAGGCAGGGTATAAATCCATTCCATTCCAGGAATTAAACCACCTTGAGCATCCGTCGCTGGCAAAGTCTCTGCTCGGGGGGTCCCGTTCAATTTTTTTCCAAAGGTGATCGAGACCGTAGCTATTACAAATTTCCTTGATCTTCTCCAAGGGAACGATCTCTCCCTTTTTAGGCAAATCCATGGTCAATCTCTCCTACTGCTACTATTTAACCTTCAGAACAACCGCTGTTGCTCGGATGGCCAGAGGGTTGGCGCTTTGAATCGCTCAAATCCCTGCAGTTGTGTCGTTTTCTTTGACCAAATGAATATTCTCAACCGAGCAACAAGGAATCGAGTCATTTTCAGGCCATGCATCATCCAAACGCAACTTTTTACGCCCTTCGCATCATGACGCGGCCACGGTCATTCGTCGTTATAGAGGTTGAGATCGGAGAGGACCCGCTCCTTAAACCGCTTCTGGACATCCTCTTTTGCCGACTGGCCGCCGCCTGGGAAGGCATCGTGCAAGTCGGCCCGGACCTTGGTCTTCAGGCGGTCTTTATCCGGGGTAATCAAATCCGGACAGACGATCAACTGCCGATTGAAGCCCGCAAGCGCCTCTTCGGCTTCTTTGCGCTTTCCCGAAAGAATCGCGCGATTGAAGTCTGCGTAGGCTTGCTGCAGCGCAGGAATCGTTCCCCAGTCCGGATTGCGGTCGTTATGCCGGATCGAAAAGACGCAATAGGCCGCATTCAGCGGCTTGCCATGTTGCAGGAGTTTGCGGTCTGCTTTATCGATAGATAGTTTTGCCGAGTCGATTTTGCCCTTGGGCAGTGCCACCAACGCACAGAGGCGGCTTTCCGAGAGAGACATGTCGGTATCGATCGCCAGCTCGATCTCCGTGTCGGCGGTCTGGCCCGCGATCATGTCGAGGCCTTCCGTGATCAGAGGCAGGAAAGGATCGAGCTGGGTGACGACGCTGATGCCGGCCTTGCTGGATATTTTTGTAACATATTCGATCAATGGGGTAAGCAAATTGCCCGATTTGACCGCGAAAAGACCCAGCTCCAGACCCAAAGGGTCTCCGCGCCAGGGCATGGCCCCCATGACCCGTTTTGACACGGTGATGACGCGCCCGAGGTCGCCGGCCTGCATCGCGGCCAGCTTCTGTGGTTTGGTAACCGAGGCCAACTCGGCTCGATTGGTCCCTGTGCGCGCCAGTGACGCGAAGCAATAGACGACACCGTGGAAGGTGGTGGCAAAGCGGCGGGCTTTTTCCAGCCGCAACGATTCCACGTAGAGCTCGACATAGCACTGATCCGGCAAGACGGCTTTATCGGCGATGCCCAAACCCGGGTCTTGCAGCGATTCGACCAGGGTCCAATCCGTGGGGGCCACGCCCGCAATTTTGGTGATCAAGTCCTTGAGCCATCCCATGTCAATGCATCCTCCGTTGTTCAAATGACGGTTAAATTGAGCGAACGCAATGCGTTCGCAGCCCAAATCCAATCGGTGAATTGCGGGTAGTCGTTATAGTCGGTGCGCTCGAACGCAAATCCTATAACCCGGTCTTGATCGTCGATGAGCGCACAGCCGCTGTCCCCGCAATCCGTGTCCGGATCGGTCTGCACCTTGAGCTGCACTGTCGGGCGGGCGCGCAGCAGGCCATTGTCGGTGCCGAAGATGCGGGTCGTCCGATTCTGGTTCGTGGCGCCATCGAAGTGCACGTAATCGGCTTTGGCCGGCTCCCGATCATTGCGTACGCCGCCGCGTCCGGTCAGCGGGGGCATGGGGTAATCAGCGTCCAATGGGATGAACACGATGTCCTGCACCGGGTTGGCGTGCTTGACTTCGCCTATGTGTGTGCCGATCCGGACACTGGTGCCCTTGTCACCCGTGCCGTGGTAGCAAGCCGTGACGCCAAACTCGCCCTCGTCGTCATGGCAGAATACGCCCGCCGTCGATAGTTGGCCTGCCGCTTCGACGGTGAGATGTGGAGAAGCAGCGCACAGGGGGATCATGCGGGGGCGCCTCGTCAGGATGATCTCGGGTTGAGAGATGAGGAACAGCTCGGCCACGCCGAGGGGACCGGTGTTTTGCAGCTCGAAAAAAGCTACTGCTTCCTGTGTGCCTTGATCCGGCCGGGTCAGATCGCGCATGGCTTTTTCCATCACCGGAAACGGCAAATCCAACTCATCCGAGATTATTCGGCTTTGCTGCGCGTCCTGCATGTCGGGGGACATCAGTATCAGGACCGGTGGCCGGCCGTCCCTTGCAGGTACCACCAACAACCTGTCAGCGGGACGAACCTTGCCGACGGCATAAAGCGCCCTGGCCAGGATTTCGAGACTCAGACGCTCCAGTGCGGCGAGCGTCCTGGTCTCGTTGCCGATCGCCGTGGCGGCTCGGTCGCCGATCGAGGTGCCGAACATCCGATACATCGGATTTCCCTCAAATTCGATCGACGGCCCACGCCCTCCCGGTCGCGACCGGACAATGCCAATCATTGTGGAATCGCCCGCGCCTCCAAGCCCGACCGCCCCAAAGACCCTGTTCGAGGGCGAGATGCCGTGTTTCTTGAAGCTCGGTTGCCAGCCTTGTAAGGCTTGGTTTAAGACATCCTCTAATCCGAAATTCGTCGCTGTCATGTCGGCCCCCTATAAGTAGCCGTGGATGTTCTAAAATTCACACGGCAAAGGGAATTAAACGAAGCGTGCCGATAGACCCCTGAGCACGCCGTTGTCTGGGGGAGCCATGGAGCCTGAACCGCTGGGTTTACTTTGCTGATCAGGGAACTAGATCACCACGACAGAAGGCAAGCGAGGCGCATGCAGGAAGAGATGTATGGATTTTCACCCATATGGAGGAATTATTTGAGCAGGAATGGATTTCTACCTACCGCCATGCTGTTCCTGTGTCAATAAGAAATAAAAATCATACGTAAATCCAGATAATTGAAAAAACGGAGAGAGATCGTTAGTATTGCCGTGCAGGAAAAGGGATGCTGCGGGCGGGATTTGCCGGGGGCTGGTGCATTCAGTGTGGGCTTGAATGAGTCGATGGTAGACGGATTGGATTTTCCCCACTTTCTGAGTCACCCGGTAATCCCCTCATCACCGCGGCATCAGCGCGAACACGCCCCAGCCCAGGTATTCACGCGTGAAAGTGGCGTACCGTACGGGTTCCGAGGTCAGCTGGGCTCGAACATCTTTCGCGAACTCCTCGCCGGGATTGGCGTCAAGCCATCGGCGCATGGTAAGCCATTTGGCCGCCTCATATCTGTCCCAGCCGTCTTGGTCTGCCAGAACCATTTCAACGACGTCGTAGCCAAGGTGGCCGAAAGACGCGAGAAGTTCCGGAAGCAGGCGAAAATCGGAGATCGAGTTGGCAAGACACCCCTTGGCAATATCTTCCGCCGGTGGTAACTTCCGCCAGAAGGGCTCTCCGATGAGAATGATCCCTCCGGCGCGCAGGCTCCTCGCCAGAAGTTCGATCGTGCCGGCGACTCCCCCGGCGATCCAGGTGGCACCGACACAGCCGGCCACATCGACCTCCTCGTCAGAGACGTAACCAGTCGCATCGCCATGGATGAACTTGACTTGATCGGCGACGCCGAGTTCTTCGGAACGGAGTTTCGCTTGCTCGGTGAACAACCGGCTCATGTCGATGCCGGTGCCGATGATGCCGTGATCGCGCGCCCAGGTGCACAGCATCTCGCCCGAACCGCTGCCGAGGTCCAGCACCCGGGCCCCCGGTTCCAGGCGCAGCGCCGCGCCGAGAGTGGCGAGCTTTTCGGGTGTGATCGGGTTGTGGATGCGGTGAGCACTTTCAGTGATGTTGAATATTCGTGGGATGTCCATTTTGGAAAATTTCCTTAAGGGTGTGAATAGATTCGGTCACGGCCTGATATGGCCTTTTCCGGTGGCAGTGAAGCACAGCGGAAATGCCGCCCGGGCGCCAGGGCAGTGTGATGGATCCCCATAATTGACGGGCAACATATTCATCCAGCAGTCTGCGGATCATTTTTTGGTATTGGGTGATATATTCTTTTACCTTTCCGCTACTATCCGGTACCAATGATTCTGATTTTCTTATCCCTGCAGGTGAATCTCACGGCGAGTGTCCCGTCGGCGACCCTGCCCATGCAATAAAATCGTTTTTCATGCTCACTAGGTTCAAGGTCTTGCAGGACAGCCTGGCATGAATGATCATTTTCAGCCCGGACCTCTTTAAATATGCATGAGTCAGTCACCGATGGCAAACAACCGGATGGGTATAACGTTTCGATAGCGACCGAAATTGTTATTATTGGTGAAGATGGGAACATCGATTCTATTGGCCACGGCACAAATGAGAATATCGATATGGGACCCTTGTATGCCCCGTTTCCGGCATGAGTTGCTGAATTCCGCGGCCAACTCGTAATCGGCATCCACGACGGGCGTGTTTTCGAAGAAAGACAGTTTCTCCCTTATGATGCGATAGTCGCGCAAGTCGCTGTAACCGGAAAGGATCTCTTGTCGAATGGGGCCGATGAGGATGGCTCTCTGGTCCTGAATCAGCGAGATGAGCGCATCGATCTCGGCCTGGTATGTTTTCTTGTGCGAGCGCAGCGCATAGGACCAGATGGGGGTATCGACAAGGACTTTCAACGTGTTCTTCCCTTTGTATAGTCGTAATCGGGGTCGGGATCCATTTTGCCGAAAAGTTTGATGATCTCCAATTGCTTGCGCCGGTCGACAAACTCCTTGAGCGCAAGATTGACGGTGTCTTTCTTGGTTTTCATACCGCTGATCTCCAAAGCCTCATTCAGCAGTTTATCATCGATGGCCAAATTGGTCGCCATGGGGCACCTCCATTTTTTACACACATTATTACACATAAACATGTGTGTCAATAGAGGCGGCCACCGGCTGGATCGCTTTGCGGAGACTGCGGAACACCAGGGGGGAAGGTGGCGGGTTCATGCCGGTCAGCTGGCTTTCGATCCCTGGCTCGATCCCGGCACCCAGGATGCGGCGCCGCTCGGCCTGAAGTTTCACCCGTGACCCGAGAGGTAACTCGGTAGGGTATAACGATCCTTCCAACCTTGTGCCGGTTCTGATGGAGTTTGCGTTTTGAAGCGATGGCCTGCCATTGACGTCGGCGTTCAAAAGTGGCGGTCAACTGGTGAGTGCCTGCCGGGTGCTTTTCCCGCCTGCCGTTTCAAATACTTTGCAAGGCAAGCGCCGGTCATGGCCAAGGATTCTGGATCGAGATAGTATTCCGCGTGTTTTTGAAAAAGCACGGTGCATTTGGCGGGGAACTCCTCGTCCCCATCATTGAAAAGCAATAGAAGCGCAATGCGTGGAAGCGCGTTGAACTCATATGACAGGTCATACGATAGTCCCATCTCACGCCGTGATCCGTTCAATCCTTCACAGGCTTTCCGCAAATCATTCAATCGGCCTGAAAAATGCTTTTCTATGGCCTTTTCCGTATCGCTGGAAAAGTAGTTCACATTCGTGAAATGCGTAGCCCTTTTGAAATCCTTAAATGAAACCCACTCCTCATCATGATAGGATTGGTCGGGGTACAAAAGGATGTATTGGGCGAGAATGACAAAGGTCATATAATCGGGTTCAATTCCCTCCTCGTCCACGAATCCGCTATTTGAAACGACATATCGATGATTGAAAAAAGGCAGATGCATCCTGTCGCCGTCATTCGAAATGCCAAGCCTGTCCATGATCGGCCCGAATTCGACTTTTTCCAGTTGAACGCAATATTGCTGATAATTCTTTTCAAACGCATCCGACGATCCAGCCATGAGTTGCCTCCAGTATAGAACCTTAGATGATCAAAAAAAACAACGGCCGGTGGAACCCAGTTCGTTGATGGCCTTTTTGAGGGCGGCTGCCGACGCTGAGAGCTGTTGCTGCTCCCGCGGCGCCAATTTGCTCTCGACGATGCCGAAGATCCCCGTCTCCGAAACGATGCAAGGGACACTCAGGCAGACGTCCTGGATGCCGAACTGCCCGTCGAGCAGGGTTGAGACGGTCAGCACGCTGTGCTGCGACCGCAGGATTGCCCCCGCTATTCGTACCAGCGCGAGTCCGATGCCGAAGGAGGTGGACCCCTTGTAGTCGATGATATGGTAGGCGGAGTCCCGCACGCTTTGCTCGATATCCCTCCGCTCGGCTGCCCAATCCGCGCAATGTCCGCAGATCGGGCAGTATTCATCGATGGGCATTCCCGCCACGTGCGCCATGGACCACGCCACGAATTCCGTGTCCCCGTGCTCGCCGAGCACATAGCCGTGCACGTTGTGGACATCGATCTTCAAGTGCTTGCTGAGCAGGTGCCGGAGACGGGCGCTGTCGAGAACGGTGCCCGATCCGACGACCCGCCCCTTGTCCCAGCCGGTGCACCGGAGGGCCACGTACGTCATTATGTCCACGGGATTGGTGGCGACCAGGAGCACGGCGCCGGCGCTGTGGGCCAGCACCTCCTGGACCACCGAGCGCACGACCGATGCGTTTTTCTCCATTAGCTGAAGCCGGGTTTCGCCGGGCCGCTGGGCAGCGCCTGCGGTGAGCACGATGAGGCGCGCGTCGGCATAGTCGGACGCATCCCCGGCGTGGATCGAGACGGTCGGGAAAAACGGCTGGCCGTGGGCCAGGTCGAGGGCCTGACCCTTGGCGAGCGCATCGTTCTTGTCGATCAATGCGATTTCGTCGCACAGGCCGCTTTGGGCGAGCGCGTAGGCGAATGTCGCTCCGACGGCGCCTGCTCCGACAACCGCAACCTTTCGTCGGTTCATCTCTTTCATGCTCCTGGGATTCTCCGGTCTCCACCCGCATGCGTATGCGGGAAGCGCACCCGCGCCGGTCAAGAAAGAGATTCGGCGGCAGGCTCAGTAAGGCGCGCATCGCCATCAACCATCAATGATGTGCTTCTTCAACTGCTTGTAGGTCCAGGCGATGGTGCCCACTGTGAATATCAACGCCGTGATCGATGATAGCGCAAAGAGCAGATGGTTGGGGCTCGAGCCAGATAGAATGGAGATCAAAGGCGAATAGATGAAACCGAAGATAACGAAAAATAGCCGAATGAAGACGGCGAACATGATTGGTGCGGCCATACACCAAAAAAAGAACTTTATGATTCTCTTTTCCTTTGAATCTGTTTCATTCATGCTGCTCCAACATGTCTGTGGCAGCCTTCCATCTGACCAATGATCGCACAATCTGAATTGATATTAAATAACCTATTCATCCGATTCGTTTGCGTCAATGCCTTGCTCTGGAATCCTGGATCATCGACCGCATGCTGGATGGCTGCACCCATTGATGCCTATTTGATTCTATCGGTGGTTCAGCCTTTAAAGAAATCAGGAAATAGCTTTTTTAAACGGTCAGGGCATATACTGCGGGAAAATTCCGCTTCTGTGTATTTGGAGATATAAGCCTCAACTTGGCTTCAGTATCCCTTATCATCTCTGATCACATATATTGCAAAGCATACAATATTTTCTATGTTCCCATTTTGATCGAAAAACGGAGTCTTGGCCGTTGAGCATCCAGATACTCTCAGGCTGTCAAAGCGGCACGCACCCTGCCGGACAGATCCAACAGGGTGAACGGTTTGGAGATGAATTGGACGCCCTTGTCCAGGACGCCATGGTGGACGATGACGTTCTCCGTGTAGCCGGACATGTACAGCACTTTCAGGTCCGGCCGGGAAGTTTTTAGCCGGTCATAGAGATCCTTGCCGTTCATCGAGGGCATGACCACGTCCGTGACGAGCAGATCGAGCGAATCTTTATGATCGGCAAAAAGGGCCAGGGCTTCTTCAGGGCCGGCGGCGGAAAGAACCGTATAGCCGAGTTCGCGCAGGCTCGCTTCCGTCACCGTGCGCACCATGTCGTCGTCCTCGACCAGAAACACGGTTTCCGATCCGGGCGTGGGGTCCTGCTTTTCGTCCGTCCTCGACGGCTCAGGCTCGCCAGCCGAGACAGGCAGGTAGATCTTGAAGGTGGTGCCCCGAGCCGGTTCGCTGTAGACGTTGATGAAGCCGCCGCCCTGTTTCACGATGCCGTAAACCGTGGCAAGGCCCAGCCCCGTGCCTTTGCCGGTCTTTTTCGTGGTGAAAAAGGGCTCGAAGATATGCGTAAGGGTCTCAGCGTCCATGCCCGAGCCGTTGTCGCTCACCGAGATTTGCACGAACTCGCCGGGCATGAATCCGGCGTGTTCCCGGCAATAGGCCTCATCCAGGCTCACGTTGGCTGTTTCGAAGGTCAGGGCGCCGCCCTGGGGCATGGCGTCGCGGGCGTTGACCGCCAGGTTCATGAGGATCTGTTCGATCTGGGTCGGGTCGAATTCCACATTGGCCAGGTCCTTTCCGGGGAAGAACTTCAAGGCGATGTCTTCTCCGATCAATCGCGACAGGTTGTCCTCGAAGCCGCCGATGAGGGTGTTGACGTCGAGCACTTTCGGCTCGAATACCTGTTTCCTGGAGAAGGCCAGCAGCTGCCGGGTGATGTCCTGGGCGCGCCTGGCGGCCCGTTGAATCTGCTCGATGTCACGGGGTAGCGGATCATTCGGCGCGAGTTTGGCCTTGAGGAGCTCCGAGTAGCCCAAAATAACGCCCAGCATGTTGTTGAAGTCGTGTGCGATGCCGCCGGCCAGGCGTCCGACGGACTCCATTTTCTGGGCCTGAAGCAGTTGGGCCTCGAGCTTTTGCCGGTCGCGCTCCGCGTTCAGCCGCTCGGATATGTCGCGGACATAGGCGACATGATGCTCCTGATCATCGAAGACGACATTTTTGGAACGGATCTCGACCGGAAACGCCGTTCCGTCCTTGCGCCGGTGCAGCCTTTCGAGCCGCGCGCCGCCGCTTTTTTTGACTTTTTCCCAATGGGGTTCCCACTGCTCCCGGGTGAATTCCGCGTCGATGTCCCACAGGTGCAGGCGCATCAGCTCGTCCCGGCTGTAGCCCAGCGAGCGGCAGGCCTGTTCGTTGACATAGGGGAACCGGCCTTGCGCGTCTATCCAGAAGACCGCGTCGGGGGACGAGTCCACCGAAATCTGGAACCGCCGCAGGGACCGCTCCTTGGCCAGGCGTTGGGATCGGTCGCGAACGATTCCCCACATGCCCGCAGGGCGTCCATCGGGGGCCCTGGCCAGCACGATCCGCAGTTCCACGGGCACGATGCGGCCGTCCTTGCGGCGGTACTCTTTTTCAAAAAGGTCGGAGTAGCCCCTTGTGCGCACCTGCTCGTCAATGACCCGCTTTTCGAGCTCATGCCATTTGGGCGGGGTGAGGTCGAAAATGGTCATTCCGAGCAGTTCATTCCTGTCGTAGCCGGTCAGATCCAGAAAATGCTGGTTGGCCTCGGTCACCCGGCCTTCCATGTCGCAAGCCCCGAAGGCATCCATGATGTTGGCGCAAAGCTGCTGGAACAGGGACTGGGGGTGAGTGGCATGGACCATGCGAATCCTCCGGAACGCGACCGCCATGCGTGCGGCCGCCGTTGAACTATCAATCGCTCTCGTGCCGACCCCAGGGGCTTGGCGGGTGCCGCGCCGGAAAACCGGATGGGATGGAGCGGGAACGCAATATCAATGAACCAAAGCGACCACGCTAGGATCTGGGGTGTCAGTCCAAGCGATACCTGCGAGACCGTCAGAGAGTCTTCCAGCAACGCGTCATGCATCGGCCGATAGAGCAATGGCCAGGACAAGATGGCTTGGCCCCTGGCATGCATTCGCGGGGTGTACCTCAGGAGGGTGGATTGCTTCGAGGTGCCTATGATTTCGAACTCGAAAAAACCATCGAACCCTTTCGGGCCGGTGAACCGGAATCTGATGGATTTACCCGGTGCGTATTGCTCGACAAAGTAGCGGATGGGGCCGTGTCCGCCCGCGGCACCGGGGACAAGGGGGCGGTCGAACGCCATGTTCGGCCAGGTGTGTGTTGGCCACAACCGGTCTTGCGGGGAGGAAAGCGAGTCGATGAGCGCGCCCACTCGAACCGGATCCGCTTCCAACTCGCGTTCATGGTTGTTGAGTACTTCCATTTTGTTATCCTACCGAGCCCGGCTGGCATTTTTGCCCGGCGCCTGTTGCGAGGTATTCGCTCGGAAGGCGGGCCGGTCTGCTCAATCACAGATCCTGAGCCTCATGTGCCTGGCAGTCACTTTCTGGCATTCATCGACCAGGTCGTCCTCAATCACAATGTTGGTTTTTCCCATGGGATCACCTCCAATCGCAAATACACATATTATGAGTTGCATAGGTGTATTTCTGTGCGAAAAGGGCAGGTTGCCGGTTGATTGGGAATTGAATTCACGCTACCGCCACAGACATGGCGTGTCAATGAAATATTGGATTTGGCTTAGATATCAGACAGGTTGGTAATAACGACGGAATCTCCGGGTATTGGAGGCCCGAGGAAAGCGCCCTTTTCACCTACGGCATGGATAAAATTTTGACAATTTTGGTAGCCAGAAGACGAATATTATATGGTTTTTGAATATAATCGAGACAACCGCTTTCCAACAAGGCG
Source organism: Desulfatitalea tepidiphila (assembly GCF_001293685.1). NCBI lineage: Bacteria > Pseudomonadati > Thermodesulfobacteriota > Desulfobacteria > Desulfobacterales > Desulfosarcinaceae > Desulfatitalea > Desulfatitalea tepidiphila. The sequence continues at coordinate 394,639 of NZ_BCAG01000003.1, forward strand.
CGGGCAATATTGGAGGCTCCCATGCCGCTGGATATCAATGCCTTGACCAGGGGATTGATTTGCCTCAACTCTTCATACAGGTCCCCGCCCTTAGTGTCCGGCAAGACCAGGTCCAGGATCACCAGGTCGATGGTCTTCCAGTTTTCACGATACATCTTTAAGGCATCAGTGCCGTTCAGTGCCGTGAGCACGTTATATCCTAATTGCTCCAATAACTCAGAAACCGGCTCGATAACCATGATGTCGTCATCGATCATTAAAAGGGTTCTCTTCATGCTATCCGTTTCAGGGGCGATTCCTGGTGCCGCTGATACCGTCGGATCATCGGCCGAGGGGAGTCTTATAGAGAAGGTGGTAGCTTTTTTATATTCGGAAGCCACCGAAATCTCACTATTGTAGCTTTTGATGATGCCGTATGCCAGGGTAGCGCCGTTTTGCACCAGCTTTTCGATGTTTTTGATGTATTGAACCGCAAGTGAGGAAGAGTGCAGATGGGCGAGTGCAAGGGTTGCATTGCCTTGTATACCCATGAGCAAGTTGTTGAAATTATGCGCGATACCACTCGCAAGGGTGCCCATGGCCTCTATCTTCCGGGAATTTCTCAGCCGGCCCTCCATTTTCTTTTGAAGCGTTATATCCCTTAAAAAGCTGATGATGGCGGCCTTGCCTTCCCAGAGGATCGGCGCGTCATTGAGCTCCACATCCCTTGTTTCGCCGCTGGGCTGAATAAGTCTGAATGTTGCCGGTTCGCGGATTTCCTCTGCTTCCAATCCCTGGTGCCGCCGCCTCAGAACCATGTGGCGGTCATCGGGGTGGATGAGATCTTCGAACAAACTGTTCATGGCGGGCTTGTCGGCATCGCAGAACAGGGCCATTGCGTTCGGATTCATGAATTTGATGCGACCATCCTGGATCACGCAAATTGCATCCTTGCAATGCTCTACAACGAGCCGGTATTTCTCCTCCGAACATCTAAGGGCCAGTTCCATCTCCTTGCGGTCGGAGATATCGACCAGTATGCCCTGGACGCCGACCGTCCGCCCGTTTCGCGTGATAGGCTTTGCATGGGTCCGGATCCATTTGATGCCGTTGCCTTTGGTCGAAAGCCTGTACTCCGTGGCCCTGCCATCCCCGCTCATGGCGCTGGAAAATTGGTTGGTTCTGTCCGGCAGATCGGCGGGATGGACGAAATCCGTAAACTTGCGGCCGATCACTTCATTGGGGCCATAACCAGATATCTGTTGGATGTTGGGGCTCACATAGGTAATGACCGCATTTTCATCGGTGGTGTATAAGACATCGTTGAGATTCTCCACCAAGGTGCGGTAGTCGTTCCTGTCATTGGGATCGAAATGGGCGCGTTGCGCGGCGGCAGGAACGCGAGTCGTTGCGGCAAGCCAGCATTTATGCCCGTCATACCGCAGCGGCGCCACATCGGCCTTTAGAAAGAATTGGCAGTCATCCTGCATTTCGATCTGGATATAGCCACCCTTTGTCACGCGCGCCTTGAGATGGTCATAGGCGCTTGGATCTATTGTCGCAAGCGCGCGCGAATGACTGTCCGCCACGTCTTGGTCTTCCGGCAGGTCCTCGACAGGCAGATGAAAATCGGCGCAGAATTGACGGTTGACTTCCATTACACGCCGGTCGTCTGAGCGAAAAACCGCCAGGGAAACAGGCACCGCGTGAAATATCCGCAGGTAGTTTGCGGCAATCCGTTTGTAATGTTTCACCAGATGCCAATTGGACTTTTTATGCAAGTCTTCCACGGTAATCACTCCATCGCCATATGGGCGTGATGCGCGGACGGCCGGGAGTGTATTCCTGATGGCCTGCGCCTGGGGTCCCGAAAGCCGGTGAAATTGAAGATAAATCGTTCATGCACTGAATATTATGCCGACTCGTGCCAGGGCCTATCGTTTCAGGGTTTTGAACGCGGATGCAAAATGTTCGGTGACTTGCTCGATCCACACCCGCTCTCGCTCATCGAAGCCTTCTCCTTTGAAACGGCCGACAAAACACAGGCCGATGCAGCGGTTGCCAATGACAATGGGACAAAGATAGGCATGTTGAAACGGTTCTTTCCCGAATGAGTCATAGGGCAACCCTAATGACAGTGTTCCTGAATGCCAATATATGGACAGCATCGATTTGATGCATTGAACTATGACCGAATCCGATCTGCTCATGGGAACGGTAAAATGTTTGGCATCGGTCTGCAGGGATTTGCCCACATAGGCGATCCCCCTTACGACCTCTGTTTTATCGCATGAAAAGGCAATGTAAATTTCGCTGTCCGGCAGACATCGAAACAAGGCCTCTTGGGCCAGCATCAACAGCTGGCTGAAAACGAAAGGGCGCTTTCGGCAGAAGGCCAGTTCGGTCAGGAAGTGACCGATCAGCATCTCCGGGGAATCGGTCTGTTCGAATGAACCGATTGAGCAGCCGAAATCCATTCGTGCAACCACTTCCATCGGGCTTGCTTTACCCCACTCCAACAGGTTGATCATCATTTCGACGTCATCCGGTTCGAGGTTGAAAAAGTGCTTGATGTTCCCATCGGAGGCGAATGTATGCCGGAGCAAATCGGGTACGGAAAACGCCTCGCTGCCCATGATTTTTGAAATCCGTTTTTCGCTCTCCTTTAGCTGACTTTTCCCGCTCTCCTGGTCGCCAAACAGCATGGCCGCAAGATGGTCCGATTCCTCAACAAGCAGGCGCATGGGATCGCTTGCCGCCGATGGCCGGCAAATCATGGCGACCACATCGTCGGGCATGTTCAACAGAGCAAGCACCTCTTTACAGAAAGCGTCATAGTTCATTTCAAAAATTTCAAGGCAAGCCTGGTTGAAGGTCATCTCCTGTTCCCATATCCGGGTCTCCATTGCTTGAAATTTGTACGGAAAGCTGTTGGCCAGGATCATGCACGGCAGGCGGTAAAACAGGCCTATGATGAATATCTCTTCCGGATTGGGGTGATTGATTTTCTTGGCGAATGACATGGCGAGCGATCCGCAGCAATAGGATATGGCGTATAGTTTGAGGAGCTTTCGCTTTTGAATGGTGGCCATGATATGGCGGAACATGCCCAGACCCATTGCCAGCAGAAATACTTTATCCGCCCCGAGGTAATTGACGGCTGAGGAGACGGTCTTAATAGGACACCTGGGGGAGTATAAGGCCGAGTTGACGGTGGACAACAAGCTGCTGGCGAGGCCGCAATCTCGCATGATGACAGCCGACAGCTCGGATGTGAAGTAGTCCTGCTTCCTGACGATCCGAGACATTTCAAGCACGGTGTCATTCAAAGCCGGCAGGGCTTGTTTGTCTCGCAACTCATCGATTAATAGATCCAATGGCGATTTCGGCTCATTCACGGCTGTCCTCGGTTCTCAAAGGCCTGTCGGCGTTTTTGCGTATCCTCGCTACTCGCTGAGTGCCAAGATCATTTGCATTAAGAAGATTTTTTAATTTTCTCGAATGTTTGAACATGACCCGCCTCAGGGGTTGGATCACAAGGCGCTCACCTGTATTGGGATTTCGGCCCAGGCGGGCCTGTTTGTCGATCAAGTAGAATTTGCCGAATCGAGGGATCAGTATATCGTTGCCGTTTTCCAAATTGCGTTTCATGATCTCGATCAGCGTTTCTAAAATGTGATGGCTCTCCTTCTTTGATCTACCTGTTTGTTTAGAGATCGTCTCCGCAATGATCATTTTCGTCAGCGTCATGATTGCTCCCCCATCTTCATGTTCAAAATTGAACTGGATTGCGCAGGGCTACCATCTTGCCTGTTCGTGCAAAAGGTTTTGGATCTTTGCCGAAAACCGGGTCACTGAAGTCATTATTGGGATAATTGCCAATAACGCGTTACGATTTCATTGGGTCGTCGGTAGTAAATGGCACACTTTGCTCAACCTCGAAATGGTTGATACTGCTTTCGATTGCCCGCGGCCCTTTCCTTTGTACCCCCATGATCATCCAATGTTGTTAGCAGGTTCATCATAATGCCATCGGTCAAATGGCTGCGGCACAAAATAGGTGATTAGATAAATTGCAGGTCCCTATACTTACGAATCTACCTAACCCAGACGCCAGTGCTGACTTCCTTCTAACAGGTTCGTCGAAGGATGGAGGGAAAATTCACAGCCAGGTTACCCGTGATAGAAGAACAACAACTCTACCGAATAAAGAGGCTGCAAAATCAAAATGCATTACTAGAGATCTAATGCTGTTATGGTATTGTGCACATACTGTGCCATATCGTATACATATGTAACCCGTAAAAAGCATTGACAAAATGCGGTTAGAATAATTCTTTTTGGTCGAATACTGCCAAAATTTGTCACAATGGTATGACTATTTTTGTCATGAAGCGACTTTTTTTTATGTAAGAATACACTATGACAGGCAATTAGAAGAATAGAGCAGATTGATATATATGTTAATTCTTAGATCATTGCGACAATTTGTCCTATCTTTCGAACCGAACTACACCCGGTCGGCGATGACTGCAAATTCGTTGGAGCCTCGATCATACGGGGTCCCTGCCACGTCGGAATACAATCCCTTGACGGAAAAGCCAGCCGCTGAAAACTCCTTCTCAAGATCCTCGGGTGAAAAATACTGCAGCCAGTTGTACACCGTTCTGGTGCGGTCCATCTCGATTATGGTGTACTTGTCCAGCGTCACCTTTTCTGCATCGTATTTGAAGGTGTTTAGAAAACCATAATACTTGTTTGGCGACCAGAATCCGTCGAGCTGGTTCACCTCGTACCTGGCAACCTCTTGCTTTTGTTCAAATGCCGATAACGCATACACATCGAGAAGGACCGAACCGGTCGGTTTCAGGATCTTGTGGAATTTGTCTAAAACCACTTTTCTTTGAGGCGGGCTGAGAGCGCAGAAATCGCACATGATCATCAGTGCGAGATCGAATGGATCGTCGGTTTCAAACTCGAGATAGTTCTGCTTCACATAATTGATGTTCAACTGCTCGCGGTCCGCGACTTCCCTTGCATGCTGGATGGACCTGGCAGAGAAATCAATGCCGGTCACATGCGCGCCGCGTTTCGCCAGAGGCGTTGCGTACAATCCAGGGCCACAGCCGAAATCGGCTATACTGGAGTCCTTGCCTATGGAGAACTCGGAGGCGATCCATTCCACGGATCGACGGATGAATTCAGCATTTCGCGAAGAAACGTCGACGGCCTCGTCGAGGTGGAGCGAGAGCATCTGCCTGGATGTATGATCATCGGTCCATAGATCGCTTGCGGTGTAAAACTGGAACAGTTTGGGCCGTTCGTTGATCTTCTCCAACGCTTCAAACATTCTCTTTCCCTTTTTTACTTTGCCGTCATGTTTGACTTTCTCTCAAGCTCACACCCTTTTGACGGGTTCTTCATCCAATACCTGCCGGACGGAGGCGGCCAGGTCGCTGATGGTCAAGGGTTTCATCAGGATCCCCTTGATGCCGGGTGAATTGACCTTGGCATGGGCGATCCTCTCACTGAATCCTGTGCACAGGATCACGGGCAGGTCCGGCCGGAGGGTTTCGAGATGGCGCGCAAGCTGTTCTCCGGTCACGACGGGCATGGCCATGTCCGTGATCACCAGGTCGTAGGCGCCGGCATTGGCCTCGAGTTCCTGCAGTGCATCGCTGCTGCTGGTGAAGGCCGTCACCCGGTAACCCAGCCGTTCGAGGGTCAGCCGTTGCACTTCGACGATCATCTTTTCGTCATCCACCAGCAAGATCCGTTCGGTGCCGGTGGCATGCTCGACAGGCGGCGCGGGCGTGTCGGTCACGTCAATACGATGGGGTATGGGCAGGTAGATCTTGAACGTCGTCCCCTGGCCAGCTTCGCTGTAGACACGGATATCGCCGCCGTGATCCTTGACGATGCCGTAGACCACGGATAGCCCCAGTCCGGTGCCCTTGCCGTGGGGCTTGGTGGTGAAATAGGGGTCGAAGATCTTGGCCAGAAGGTGGCCGGGGATGCCGTGGCCGGTATCGGTCACCGACAGAAGGGCATACCGTCCGGGTTGCAGGGGCGCCCCGGATGCATCGTTTCCCGTGAATTGGACCTGGCGCAAGTCGATGGTGATGCTGCCGCCGTCCTTTTCCACGGCGTGATAGGCGTTGGTGATCAGGTTCATGGCGATCTGATGCAGGTTGGTGGGGTCGGCCAGCACCGGATCGCAATCGCGCTGGATGTTGAGGTGCATCTCGATGTTGGACGGAATGGTGGCGCGCGTCAGCTTCACGGCCTCGGCGAGGATCTGCTGGAAGCGGACCGGCATTTTATGGTGCTCGGCCTGGCGGCTGAACGAGAGGATCTGCTTGACCAGGTCTGACGCACGTTGACCGGCCTTGAGAATTTCGGCGGCATGTTTCCGATGTTTGTTTTCGGCGGGCAGATCGTGCAGCAGCATTTCCGAAAAGGCGATGATGGGGGTCAGAATATTGTTGAAGTCGTGGGCGATACCGCCGGCCAGGGCCCCGATGGCCTCGCTTTTTTGGGCCTGTTGCAGGCGGTCTTCGATCTTTTTTCGGTCGGAAATGTCGCGGTTGCTCACCCGCAGCCCCAGACGGGTGCCGTCCGGTCGGGCGATGGGGATGCAACGGTGGTTGATCCAGATAGTGTGGCCGGCCTTGTGAACGATGCGTAAATCGATATGGCAGGCATGGGTGTCGTGACCCTTTTGAGAAAGGTGCCGTTGGAAGGATTCAAGGTCCAGCGGGTGCACGATCCGTTCGATCAACCCCGGATCCTGCATGAATTCGGAGATATCATAGCCGGTGACCCTTTTGCACGAGGGGGACATCCACACCAGGCGCTGGTCGGCACCGAGCCAATACTCCCAGTCATAGGTGAAATCGGCGATGGCACGGAGCTCTTCCTGGCCCTTGATCAGGGCGGAGGCCATTTCGTTGAAGGACTTGGACAGGGTTGCCAGTTCGTCGGGCGCCTTGCCCAGGTTGGCCCGGGCGCCCAGGTCACCGCGGCCGAACGAGTGTGTGACCGCCACGAGTTTCTCGATGGGATCGAGCAGCATGGTGCCGCCCATGAGCATGGATATGCTCACCGCCAGCACGGCCGCCGTGAACATCAGGACTAAGTTTCTGGCCAATATCTGATTGGCCGGCCGCAGCACCAATGCCTCGGGGATGCCCGCCCACATATAGGCGTAAGGCTCGGTGGCGTCGTCCAGCGTGACCGGCTGATAGGCATAGATGCGCCTAACCCCGTCCGGACCGTTATGAATGGATATTCCCGGTGTCAGGGCGCGCTGAAGGGCTTCCCAGGCCGCGGGGATGATCGGATCACCGATGGGGTTGGTATGGCCCCTGGAGGGATGATGGAAGAGACGGATGCCATGATGGTCGGCGACAGCGAAGAAAGCGCCCGGAGGCATTTCGACCTTGTTGAAAAAGTCCGCAAAACGCTCCAGGCCCACGGCGGCGGTGAGCACCGCGGAGATGTTGCCCGTTCGGTCGAACACCGGATGGGCAAAGGGCAGGGAGGGCAGTTGCTGGCCCACGCGGGTGACGATATATTCTCCCACCGCGAATTTTTTTTCGCTCAAGGCCCGCCGGATGTGGAGACGGTCGGCCAGATTGGTTCCTTTGTGAGGGACGGCCGACGCGAAAACATCGCCATCGGCGTCCACGGCCGCAATGTTGATATAGGATGGATTGCTCTTGATCACCTCGAGGAACACGGTGCTGCAGGTGATACAGCTTTTGTCTTTGATTTCATTGAGTTGGGAAAGGGTTGCCAGGGTCTGGCGGGCGGCGTGGGTGACGCCTCGTTGCACTTCGGCCATGGACTTGGCGAGGAACAGGACCTCTCGTTGGGCGTTTTCAATGGCATTGCGCCGCAGTTCCAGGCCGGAATAAAAGATGATCAGCAAGGCCGGCAGGAGAGCGAGGAGCACCAAAAAATTGAATATTTTCGCAATGGATCTTTTTTTGAAAAGGGGCATGGGGGATAAGTCCTCTTCAATTTAATGGGCAAACGACACTGTTTTATCGGCTCGAAGGGGCATTGTCTTGACTTGTTTTTTTATTTTTTTCAGGATCATAGGATGGCTTTGACGGGGCGATGAACTGGCGGCGCATGCCGACGGGACGCGATACCTGGCCACCTGAAAAGATCTGCCGGGCATCTCGGCGGTCCGCGGCGACCTTCGTTGGTTCACTTGTTTGGATTTGCATGACCTGAACTTTGATCGCTTGCTACTGGTTTCCATGTTTTACAATATCTGGTCTTCTGGAAAGATCATCGACCAACAACCTGGATTGCCTGCGATCAAATCCAACCCCCGATGCAAAGGCCTCTCACACGGTTCTGCATCAAATATTCGAGCCACCTCGGCTGCGGCAGGGGAGAAATAGGCGGTAACCTCGCAATGAAGGCGTCCTTCAGAGTCATGCCGGGTGAATACGGCCATATCCAAAGGTTCTCCCGCAGCCTCATACAACGGCTTAAATGCTTCTAAAATCCGCTGGATCGATCCGTAGGCCATCATCCCATCGCCGAGTGTTTTTGAGAACCAGGTAAGCATGGTATCCTTGGCCTCCCTAATTTTCGGTATGCGCTGGTCAGCGGATAGCCGGCCCGCTGGAGTCGGCTGGACATCGCCACGGCCAAAACAGGAGCTGATTTTTTAAGTGTTGCAATCGCAATTTTTTCTGCCGTCGCTTTAATTGCCACCGATATGACAATGTGCCCTACCTTCATACTTTGCAAGCCTGATGGATTGTGATTCACCTTGAAGGGCATGCATGACAGAAGTTTTTTGACAAAAAATTCGCATCGTAAAGGTGATGGCAGGCGTGGGTGGGGCAGGTGGCCAGGGCCACGTGAGCCTGCGGTCATAGAGCCAGTTAAATGCAAACGGCGGACAAGCGGCCCAGACTGTTTGAGCGCAGCGAGTTTCTGGGCCGCCCGCCGTGCATTTTACCGGCTCTTGACCGCTTGGCGTGTGGCATCGGCCAACTGTTACGCCCACGCCAGGTTAAATAATAGCGTTCAGTTAGAATCGCTGTATTCGGCACCTCCTGGTTGCACTTCGGTTGGGTCCGGCGTATAACCCGCTCGGTTGACGCCCATATCGACCGTTAGGATTCTTATGGGCTTATTTTTCGGGAGAGGTGTGATCATGCGAGCTGAAATCGTGGCGACCGGAGACGAGATCCGCACCGGTGCGCTGGTGGACAGCAATTCGGCCTACCTGGCCGATCTTTTGGAGATCAATGGCATCGAAGTGGTGCGGCATCACGCCGTCGGGGACGACATGGCGGTGCTCGTGGATCTGTTCGGCGAGATCAGCCGGCGCGCCGACGTGGTTGTGGTGACCGGTGGTCTCGGGCCGACCCAGGACGATCTGAGCACGGCGGCGGCGGCCCGGGCGGCCGGCGTTCAACTGATCGAGGATCCCCGGGCACTGGCCGAAATCGAAGCGTTTTTTAAAACCCGCGGCCGGCCCATGAACCCTTCCAATCGCAAGCAGGCCCTGTTTCCCGACGGGGCGCGCGTGTTGTACAATCGCATGGGAACGGCTCCTGGTTTCCAGGTGACGATCGGTGGATGTCTCTTTTTCTTCATGCCCGGGGTGCCCAACGAAATGCGCGTCATGTTCGAAGAGCAGGTTTTGCCCGCGTTGCAGATTCTACAGGGCAAGGCGCGGCAGTTTCGGATGGTGCGGGTCATCTCGACCTTCGGCCTGCCCGAAAGCGCCGTCGGAGAAAAAGTGGCGGCCATCGCCGATCTATTCCCCGACATCAAGCTCGGTTTGCGGGCCAAGTTTCCGGAGATCCAGGTCAAGCTGTACTACAACGCCCTGGATGAAGAGCAGGGTCGGGCGCGCCTGGCCGAGGCGCTGCAGTGGGCGGCCGGACAGCTGCAGCCTTATGTCTTTTCGCAGGATGAACGCTCCATGGCCGCCGAGGTCGGGAAACTGCTCAGACAACGGGCCGCCACCCTGGCGCTGGCGGAAAGCTGTACCGGCGGCCTGGTGGCCAACTGGGTCACCAACACCCCCGGGTCGTCCGACTATTTTCTCTTTTCGGCCGTGACCTACGCCAACGCGGCAAAGGTCCAGGTGCTTGGGGTGCAACCGGAGACTCTGAACCGCTGCGGGGCCGTGCACGAAGAGACGGCCGAACAGATGGCGGCCGGGGCGCGACGCGTGGCCGGGGCCACATATGGTCTGGCCACTACCGGTATCGCCGGCCCGGACGGCGGCACGCCGGAAAAACCGGTGGGCACGATCTGTATCGGGCTGGCCACGTCCGACACCGTGTTGAGCCGCAGGGTGACCCTCTCCTTCGGCCGGCGTCTGATGAACAAAAAGCTGTTCGCCATGCTGGCCCTGGATCTGCTCCGGCGGCACTTGAGCGGCACATTGAAATAGCCTTCGGTGTGAGGCGATGACAGACCAAGACCCAACCCGTTGGATACGAGCCGGTTGGCTCATCGACGGCGCTGGACAGCCTATCGTCAGAAAGGCGCTGATCGGCGTGCGCGGCGGCCTCCTCGTATCGGTCGGCACTGCCGGCTCAGCCTCCAGCGACGCGGTGGATGTTTCCAATTCAACGCTATTGCCGGCGCTCATGGACGCCCACGTGCATCTGGTCTTTTCCGGTTCGCTCGATGATCGCGTGCGCACGGCCCAATTGGAATACACCCTGGAAGCGGCCGAGGCGGCCGTTTGCCGGCATTTGACAGACCAATGGCGCCACGGCGTGGTGGCTGTGAGGGACGGCGGCGATCGCTTGGGGGCCACCCTTCATTACAAGCACACCCATGATCCGTTTAAGGATGTACCGGTCACCGTGAAGGCCGGCGGGTGGGCCTGGCATGCCCCCGGCCGCTACGGCCGCATGCTCGGCCGCGCCGTGCCGCAGGGAGCGTCACCCGCCGAGGTGGTGTCCGCGCAGATCGATGCCATCGACCATCTCAAGATCATCCAGTCGGGAGTAAACAGCATCGATCGCTTCGGACACGCCACCCGGCCGCAGTTTGACGAAAACACGCTGCGTGCCATGGTGAATGTGGCGCACCGGGCCGGACGGCAGGTGATGGTGCATGCCAACGGAGAGCTGCCCGTGCGCCTGGCCATCGCCGCCGGGTGCGATTCCATCGAGCACGGCTATTTTATGGGTGAAGAGAACCTGCGCCGCATGGCCGATCAGGGCGTCTGCTGGGTGCCGACCGTGGTGCCCATGTCCCGGCTGGCCGAGGCTTTCAACCTCAGGACCGACCAGATCGACATTGCCCGGCGCATCGTGGACCATCAATTGGACCAGATTCGAAAAGCCGTCCGGTTCGGGGTGACGATCGCGCTGGGAACCGATGCCGGGAGCCAGGGTGTCGATCACGGCGCGGCGGTCCGGCAGGAGCTTGCGCTGTTCATGGCCGCCGGTATGCGGATAGAGCAGGCCGTCCGGTGCGCCACGGTCTGTGCCGCCCGACTGATGGGCCTGACCGATCGCGGTGAATTGCGACCCGGTGGCCGGGCCGATTTTTTGGTCGTGGACGGGAGCCCTGATCGCCTGATCGATGGGTTGGCGCACATCGCTTCGATCTGGGTCGGTGGACGCAGGCTGTCGGACCAGGAGGTATCATCGGCCGGGTCAATCCATCCTGTCCCACCTTCTTCCTGAAGAAAAAATAAGCTATTACACTTCCGGCGGAATGGATTTTCGCGATTTGATGTTACGAATCAGCCTGAAAACGGGTTCGGTCCAATCGGACACGCGGCTGGGTTTGTGACGGTAGATCTCCGATAGAGAAAGGTGGGGATCGCGCACCGGGCTGCGCAAATAGTAGCGCAGCGCCGCCAGTCGCTCCTGGAGCTGCTTTTCGACCTGGCCGCGCAGCTCTTCCTTGATGGCCAGGATGCGCTCCTTGATCTCCTGGGGCGGGCTTTCACTCTTGTATTTGGCCAGCTTATACTGGATGCGCAGATGGATCAGCTCTTCTAGACGTTTTCCGTAGGAGGGGCTGAGCCAGACCACCTCCGGGATCAAATCCCCGAAATGGGTGACGCCCAGAATGTCCTTTCCCTGTGACCAGTAGCCCATCAAAAAATCCTGATCCAGGTCCATGTAATTTTTCAGGGGCATGTACATGCGCCGCAGGTAGGTGAGCACTTTCTCCGTTTTCTTCTTGTGTCCGCCGATGATGACCGATCCGCCCACCTCTCCAGGTTTGACACCCTTTGTCCAGGGCGCGCCGGTAATGCCGAAGTCGTTCAATACAGGGATGAGCATGAGGGCCGAAAGGGTGTTGATGGCCAGGGCATAGCCGGCCGATGGGCCGCCCACGTTGTACGAGGCCGACAACAATTGGTGGTGGATGGTGTAGTCTTCCAGGAAATCGCCCAACAGCCGGGCGGTGCTCACCTTGGGATCCAGCCCCTGAAGGTAGTTTTTCACCATGGTGAGCGCCTCCTGGGCCGATTGCTGGGTCATCTGAACGGCCATGTCCAGCTGGGCGGCTGCGGAAGAGGGGGAGGACACCGCACCGGTGACCAAAACGTTCTTGGACGACACCCGGTAGGTCAGGCTGGTGGCAATGGGCAGCAGCACGCCGGCCGTATCGCTGGCGCCTACGCCGATGATGAAACCGACCTGGGGCTCCTGGCTCAACTCGGCCTCGAGGAACTCGTCGAGTTGGACCTTGCCTTTTTTGACCGGACTCTGGGAGATTTCCGCCTTGGCAGAGGCCAGGTGCGAGCGCGTCAGCGGATAGGCATCGGCCGATTCGACCCGGTCGCAGGCCGCCTTGATCTCGTCGAAGTGGTCCAGGATTTTCAGTGGCTTGGCTTTGAGCTCGTTGCGCAGGGGGGCCGGCAGGTCCACGGCTTCGACGATGCCCACCAGTGTTTTGAGGTTGAATTTGACGAAATTGACCCGAATATCTTCGTCGGCTGCCTGCATGTCGCGGAATCTGAGCAGGACTTCGTATTCGGTGCTGCGCAGGGCCTTTGCCTTTTCGACGAAGGCGGCGTAATCGGCCGGGGTGTTGCACAATCCCTGGGCGCTTTCGATGATCGTCTTGACGCTCAGCTCATCGGTCAAAGGGATGTTTTCCAGGGAGATGGCGACGATGCCTTCGATGTCGTCTTTGCTCATCATGCCCGAGATTTCAAGCACCTTGAGCCTCTTGGAACGAATCAGGGCCGGATCGATAATGTCCAGGCGATTTGTGGTCAGTACGGTGAAGACCCGCCGCAGGGGAATTTCGCCGTCGATCAGGCTCAAGAACTTGTTGGTCAGCTTGTCTGCAGGAGAGCCGCCCGAGGCGCTGCGCTTGGGGGCCAGGGCGTCGCCTTCGTCGAAGAAGACCACCGTGGGTGCGATCATCTTGGCGATGTCGTAGAGTTTTTCCATGTTCTCCACTGCGCCGTCGATAGGGTTGACCGGGTCCTGCAAGGCCGCGGCGCTGGTGGCGATGTCGTGGACCTCCTTGTTCTCCCCGAGCCAGGTGCGAACCAAAAAGGTCTTGCCGCTGCCCGGCGGCCCATTGAGCACCACTCCTTTTTCTTCATCGACGCCGTAGTAGAGACAGTTGTTGGTCATTTCGGAGAAGATATCCTTGATGCCGCCCACATACTCTTCCCACCGGACGTGGCGATCCATGCGATCGACGATGCGTTTGTACAGGTCGCCGTAAGAATTCTGGGCCACCAGTTCGAAGGCGTTGCGCACCAGAAAGGGGTCCTGAAGATACGTTGTGGTGAAACCGCTTTTTATCTCCACGATGGAATGGACGAGTTTGCGGACGTAGGAGGGGATCACCTTCAAGGTGCGTTCCTTGAAAACCTGGTAGATCAATTCCACGGCGCGATCCAGGTCAGCCTGGGTGATGGGGGCTGGTCTATCCGGGGCCGGCCTGACCGGCCTTCCCGCGGTTTGCACTGCGATGTCGTGACGCTGCAACTCCAGGCGCACGACCTCGCGCAGGTTGGACGGATTTTTCCAGAAATCGGCCAGGTTGATGATTTTGCCTTTTTCCACGAAGCGCCGGTAGATGGCCGCGTCGAAACGTTCGGGCTGGTCGGTGGTGGCCACGAGCAGGCAGTCCCGCTTGCCGCTGATGATCTCATCGATAACGATATTGGAGGTGTCGATCAGGGTGCGCTGCTGGCGTTCGGCGCCGCTGGCATGGCCCTCGACCCGTCCGAAGGCGCTGTGCGCCTCTTCCACGTGGCGGATGGTGGTTTTTCGGGCATCTCCCAGGGCACGCTTGAAGTAGTTGCCCGGCTCGCCCGCCAGGGCGGTCTGATAATCGTTGGGCGTGATCATGGCATAGTCGACCTGGATGCCCTGCTCTTCGAGAATCGAGAGATTGCGGTTGATCTGGCGTTTGAAGATCCAGCGGATCAGGGGAATGCGGCCCAAACGCTTGTAGAATTTGAGGCGCTTGAGACGCACCATTTCCATGGCGAGGGTCGGATCGACCTCTTCCAGACTCTTCCAGAACGGTTCGTCGGCCAGCAACTCCTCTTTCTTCAGGTTCAGGTCGATTTCGGGCAGCACCTGGTCGCTGAAGATCACCTTTTCGATGGCCTCGGTGACCGTCGATGTCTTGCCGCTTCCCGAAGGGCCGACCACCAGCAGGAGAGGGGCCTTGGGGACGACTGGGTCGGAGACGTACTCCTTGCGGATGTGGGCCCGGTAGACTTTTTCGAACAGGTTCTCCAGTTCGATGGGCACGTGCACATCGGTCAGGCTCTCGTCGAGCAGACTGAGCAGGTAGAGATAATCCCTGGACGTCACCTCTTTTTCCAGGATGCGATTCCAGGCGTCCTGGGGATTGGCCTGACCGGAAAGTTCGAACCGCTTCTGCCAATCAGTCAGGATGGCAGGGTCCTTGAGGACGCGAAAGGTCTTTTCCGGCGAATCCATGAAAAAGGTAAGTCCCCATTCGGCCAGGCTGCTCAGCCATATTCGCGGCGGTTTGTACTGGTTGAGCCGGGCACGCATGAAGGCCTTGGTTTCGTATGGCCATGACGCCACCAGGGCCTGAATCTCGTTGATTCGGTGTTCAGGCAGGCGGACATAGGTCACTTTTTTGGTCAGGCGTTTGGGCACCGGACGACTCCTCGGGTCAGAGACCTTCACATCTTACTGTGATTTGGTATTGCTTCCGGCCTTGTTTGCCGTCGGCGCCGAAGGCGCTTGGGGCGCTGGCAGTGTCAGGGCCGGCGACATTTCGGTGTTCTGGATCACGACCGTATGCTGTCCCTCCTGGTTTTTTTCATAGGCCGTGGCCCATTTCTGCTGGGTGAGGAATTGTAAAATGGCGGTATCGGTCATGCCGTCGGTCCGGCCGATGCTTTTTTGGAGCGCCTGGATACCGTCCACATAGGCCGCGTAGAGCTTGCGGATGCGGCTGGCTTCCTGGTCGGCGGCATAGTTTTCGGCCTCGGCGATCAGCTCACGCCGTTTTTTCTCCTCCGTAGCCTCCACCAGTTTGTCGCCGAAGCGAGTCTCTTTGAGCACGAAACTCACGATATCGATGCCGTATTTTTTTTCCAGGGTCGGCCCGCCCACATTGATGGGGCTCGACTTGAGCTCCTTGAAAATTTTTTCCTTGATTTCCTCGCGATCGGAGATGAGTTGGTCCACCGGTTCGGCCTGCAAAAGGTCCTTGACGATCCCGTCGTAATCGCCCTGCAGCAGTTGCATGGGTTCGAGGTTTTGGATGGCCCAGGTTTCCAGGTCCCGGATTCGGTAGGTCAACACCCCCGAGGTCCATAAGGCCACATTGCCCTTGGAAATGATCCGCATGGGTTCGAGCTGGCCGCCCAGGTAGAGTCGCTGGTTCATCAAGGCCACCTCCTGTTCGATGCGGGTGAAAAAGGGCCACCGCACATGCCAGCCCACGTCGGTGACCGCCTCGCGTGCGCCGCCGAATCTTTCGAGCACGACGGCGTAATTCATTTTGACCTTGTAGATGGTCTTGGTGGCGTACACCAGGGCGATGAGTCCGTAGACCAGACAAACGATGGTCACCAGGGCGATGATGCGGCGAAGGACCTTCTTGACCAGTGCTCTGCGGAGAAATTGTTGTTGATGCTGGTTGTCCGCCATGTCGGCTCCTTTAGTGGCAGCTGTCCGATAAAAAAAGGATGGTATCCGGGTGCGATGGTTCGGAAAAATCGTCGGTGCAAAGGTGTCGCCGTGGATGGTCCGGAGCTTGAGCGCAACTGGCTTAACTAAATCATAAAATCCGATCCCGTTCAACGAAAAACAAGAGAGGCGGGCGGGTGAGAAACACCCCGGATGCGATGACGATGGTTGACCGTTCACCTCTCTCTCTTCTATGATGTGGATCGACGAACGGGTAAAACGACCCGGCGGGCCGGGGAAGCATTCCGGTCTTGAAACCTTCCAAACCCGATCACTAGGAGAGGTCCTTCACATGCTGAAAGGTAAAATCGTTTGGATGACAGGTGCCGGCACCGGCATCGGGCTGGCCGGCGCCCAAGCGTTGGCGGACGGCGGTGCCACCGTGGTGATGAGCGGTCGTCGCAAAGAGGTATTGGTGCGCGAGGCCGATCGGATCGTGGCCGCCGGCGGTCGCGCGGAAGCCGAACCGTTGGATGTGAGCGATCCGGATGCGGTCGAACGAATGGCGGCGGCCATCGTCGGACGTCACGGTACGATCCACATTTTGGTCAACAGCGCAGGCTTGAACTGCCCGAAGCGGTTCTGGAACGAGGTTTCTGTCGCGGATTGGCAGCAGGTCATCCGCGTCAATCTGGACGGCTCCTTTTATTGCACCCGGGCGGTGCTGCCTCATATGCGCCGGCAACAAGACGGTCTGGTCATCAACATCTCTTCATGGGCGGGCAAATATCTCTCCTCGCTTGTCGGGCCGGCCTACACCAGCAGCAAGCACGCCGTCGTGGCCATGACCGCCGATCTCAACAAGGAGGAGTGCGTCAACGGCATCCGGGCCTGCGCCATCTGTCCGGCGGAGGTCGACACCCCGATCCTGGACCGCCGCCCCGTGCCGCCACCTGCCGACGTACGGGCCAGGATGCTGAAAGCGGACGATTTGGGCCGCGCCATCCGATGGGTCGCCGAGCAACCTGCCCACGTTTGCGTCAATGAGATCATCATCAGCCCCACATGGAACCGGTTTTATATCGGCCATGACGAGTAGGCGATATTCGAGTCTTCCATTTGGACTTCGTATTGCTCCCATATCGCTATAGCTAAACCGATTTTCTCCATCCACAGAAAGGAACCTCGTATGAAAGTGCTTGCGCTCAACTCCAGCCCGCGCGGCGAAGGTCAGAGCAAAACCGAAATCATGTTGTCCCACCTGGTACAGGGCATGACCGATGCCGGCGCCGAGGTCGAAATCATCAACCTGCGCGACAAAAAAATCAACACCTGCAGCGGCTGTTTCCAATGCTGGACCAAGACCCCTGGCGTCTGCATCCATAAGGACGACATGAGCGGCGAGCTGTTCGACAAATACCGTCAGGCCGATCTGGTCGTCTTTGCCACCCCTCTCTACCATTATGCGGTCAATGCCGCTCTGAAGGCCTTCATCGAGCGCACCCTGCCCATGAACGAACCCTATTTTGTCACCCTGCCCAGCGGCCGCACCACCCACCCGGAGCGCTATCCCCATCCTAAGGCCGTGGTGCTGTCGGTGGCCGGCTTTCATGACGAGGAGGCCTTCGGTCCGCTCTCCGCATGGGCCAAATACCTCTTCGGCAAGCGCCTGGTGGCCGAGATTTACCGCCCCGGTGCCGAAGCCATGGCCGCATCATTGGGCGGCAGTCGCGCCCAGCGGATTCTGGCGGCGACCGTCGAAGCGGGCAGGGAGATCGTGACGAACGGACGCATATCCGAAGCGACCATGCAACAGATCCATGAGCAGAGCGTCAAGGATCTCGGCATCTGGACCACCGTGGCCAACTTGGTGTGGAAGACCTGCATCGCCGAGGGCGTGACCATGAAAAAATTCGTGGAGCGTGGCATGGTGCCGCGGCCCGACTCCATCGAGAGCTTCATGCTGATCATGGGCATGGCGTTCAATCGCGACGCGGCCAGGGATACCCGGGCCGTGATTCAGTTCCTTTTTTCGGGCGAGGTCGAGGGGGCATGCCATTTTGATATCGACAACGGCACGATCATTCCCTCGGCCGGCCGGGCCGATCGTCCCACGCTGACCATCGAAACGCCCTTCGCCGTCTGGATGGACATCGTCACCGGCAAGGCCGACGGGCAGAATCTGTTCATGTCCCAGAAGTACAAGGTCGACGGCGATATGGAGCTGTTGATGCGCTTTGACCGGCTGTTCGGCCGATAACCGGGTGGTATCTTTCAAAGGAGGGGATACATTGAGAGAACGCCAAACCAGACCCTGTTTCGCGGCCACCATGATGGGCATCACTCCCTATCGCGATATCGACCACGCCGCCCGCTCGATCCTCAAGTATCTGCCCGAAGCCCCCTGCCTGCCGGCCTTGACCAGGAGCATCCGCTGGATGCTGGAAGGGCTGCCGTGCCTGGTGTTCGATCGCGTCAAAAAGAATGTCTATTTCGATCTCTCCACCGAACGCGAGCCCGAAATCATCGAGTTCTACGACCGATACGAGGCCGATGACCTGGACTATTTCAAGACCACGCCCCAGATCGCGCCGTTTATTTATGAGATGATCGCCAAGATACGCGACCATCGGCCGCCGGAGCTCAAGTGGGTGGTTTTTCATACGGCCGGTCCCCTGCTTTTCGGCGATTTCCTTAAACAGGCCAACGGGCAGCCCTCGATCTACAATGAAACGTTGCGGGACATCCTGATCAAGGGCATGAACATCAAAGCGCGCTCACTGGCGGCCGCCATCCATGCGCACATCCCCGATGTGGAAGTCGTGGTCGATTTGCCGGAGACGACCCTGGTGACGTTCACCTCGGCCGGCGGCACGGGCACCCGCGAAGGGATCATCGATGCCATCGATGCCAGCTTCACAGGGATCGACGACGTCCGGTGGGTGCACTGCTGCGCCAATATCGACTGGACCCTTTTGACCGATGCCGCCATAGACGTGATCAATTTCGATGCCTACCAGCACATCGAGCAGATATTGCTCTATGCGCCGGATTTGAACCGTTTCCTCAATCGCGGCGGCATGTTGGCCTGGGGGATCGTGCCGGTGGACGGCGCATCGCTCGAAAAAGAGACCACAGAGGGTCTGATCGAAAAAATATCAGCGGCCATCGACCGCTTTTCACAGTCGGGGGTCGATCGGCGTCTTTTGGTCGAATCGTCATGGGTCATGCCGGCGTGCGACATGGTGCTGCTCTCGCCCGAGGAGGCGGACCGCGCCCTGATCATGACCAGCGACATTTCACGGGCCATGAGACTGAAATACAACCTTCAATAGACAAGGATGAACATGATCGAAGATACGATGAAAGCCTGGCACCATGTTGTCACTTCCAAGGATGAAGCCGCTTTGGACGCCATTCTGGCCGATGAAGTGGTGTTTCACTCACCGGTCGTGCATACGCCGCAAGCGGGCAAACCGATCACCAAACTCTACCTGACCGCTGCCATGCACGTGCTCAATAACGGGACTTTCAAATACTTGCGCGAGATCGTATCGGGGAACCATGCCGTCCTCGAATTTTTGACCGAGATCGACGGCATCGTCGTCAACGGTGTGGACATGATCACCTGGGGGGCGGACGGCAGGATCATCGACTTCAAGGTCATGCTCCGACCGCTCAAGGCGATCAACCTGATTCATCGCATGATGGGGGAAATGCTACAAAAACTGAAATAATCCCGTAGGGGTTCTGACTGAATACTATTCATTAAACCCGGCGTGGATAGAGCAGGTGGTCGATGCCACACGCCAAGCGGTCAAGTGCCGGTAACATGCACGGCGGGCGGCCCAGAAACTCGCTGCGCTCAAACAGTCTGGGCCGCATATCCGCCGTTTGCATTCAACCGGCACTATTGACCGCAGGCTCACGTGGCCCTGGCCACCTGCTCCACCCACGCCTGCCATGTCCGTTGCCATGCGAATTTCTATCGAATTCCTTCTGTAATGCATGCCCTTCAAGGTGAATCACATTCAGTTGGAATTGCTGATAATCCCGGAGTGAAGAATTGACAGACACGTAAATAGCTATCGCTGGACGGCGCCGTAAGGAGTTCAAGATCAAGGCGTGCGAAATTCCGTGTCCTGAGGCGTACTTGTCGTACGCCGCAAGGACCACGGGATGAGCGCAACGCAGATATTGGGCTTCTTACGGTGCCGTCAAAGGTTGTCTTTTTTGCGGATGTAGAGCGTCTTGACCACCATGGCCACGATGTCGCCCTGTTCGTTCTTGATGGGTACCGTCAACTCGGGCAAGAAGACCCGGCCGTCTGCGGTCTCTCTTTTGATTTTCTCAACGAGCGCCTGGTCCACATGGAATTCGGCCGTGACGGTCCCCTTTCCGGGTTTGACGAACTTGATGCTGGACGCTTTGTCCCACACGACGTACTTCGGTCCGAGGATCTGGATCAGCATCAGCATGTAGAATGGGTCGGTCATGGCATACAGCGATCCGCCGAAATGGGTGCCCACGTAGTTGCGGTTGTAGAAGCGCTCTTTCATCCGGATCGTGATACGCGAGTAGTCGTCGGCCACGTGCGTGAGGACGATGCCCGTGCCCAGGTAGGGTGGATAGACGTTGATCAGAAGCTTGAACAGTTTCGGATTCATGATTCGGCTGTGTGTTCTCTTTAATAAGTTGTTATCACCCTATGGCACATATCCCGGCGGGGGCTCGAAACCGCCGATGATCCCGGCCAGCTTTTGGGCGACATCGATGGGCGTGCGGTCTTCCAGGAAGGGCCCCACGATCTGCACGCCGACCGGCAGGCCGCCGTCCGTGCGACCGATTGGTGCGCTGGTGGCCGGCAGGTAGACATAGGTCGCCAGGCCCGCCCAACGCAACAGGATGCTGTAGGGCTCGGTCTTGCCGTTGACCATGACGGTGCGCTCGATGGGTTCGCCCTTCTGGTCGTGCACGATGGCCGGCAGGCTGGCCACCGGGCAGAGCAGCACATCGTAATCCTTGAAAAAATCGGCCCAGATGCGGCGATGGCCGTGACGCTTGGCATTGGCCGATAGCCATTGGCGGTGCATCTGGGTGGCATCGCGGGCGAACTGTCCCAGCTCGGTCTCCTCGCTTTCGGTACGGGCCACCTGCTTGAGCAGTTCGATGAGATCGGCCGGTGCGCCGGCGGCGAGCACCGGGCTGAGCAGCCGCATGAAGGTTCGGAAGGCATCGGCCGGATCGATGGCAGGCCGTGCGGTTTCGTCCACGCGGGCGCCGGCGCCCCTCAAAGCGGCGACCATCTGCGCCAGGCATGCCTTGACCGAATCGTCCACCGGCATGGCGGCATCATCGAGCCATGCGGCGATGCGGTATTCTTTCAGCGTCCTGGCGCGCGGCGCGGGCAGCGACAGACGGTAGGCGGTGGCATTCCATTGACCGGGCCTTGCGAGCAGGTCCAGGGCCATCTGCAGGTCGTCGGCACTGCGGGCCAACGGACCGGCCACGGAGAGATCCGCCTCTGAAAGGATGCCCGGCGGCGGCGGGACATGGCCGCGGAACGGCACGATGCCGTGGGTCGGTCGGTGACCGTAAACTCCGGTCCAGGCAGCGGGGACTCGGATCGAACCGGCGATATCGCTGCCGATTTCCAATCCGCACAACCCGGCGGCCAGGGCCGCCACAGCCCCGCCGGATGACCCGCCCGGCGTGCGTTCCAAGTCCCAAGGGTTGTTGGTCGTGCCGAAGATGGTGTTGTAGCTCTGCGAGTCGGCGCAAAACTTGGGCACATTGGTCTTGCCCATGATCACCGCGCCGGCGTCGACATAGCGCTGAACCGCGTCGGCGTGGGTTTTGGGAATATGGTTTTCATAGATCGTGGCACCTGATGTAGTGCGCATCCCGGCGGTTTCGAAACCATCCTTGATCGTCACCGGCACGCCGTGCAGCGGCCCCATGAATTTCCCTTTGGCAGCCAGTTCGTCCGCTTTTTTGGCTTGAAGACGGGCTCCCTCCACATCCATGGTCACCACGGCGTTAATCCGCGGATTGTAGGTTTCGATGCGTTGAAGATAGATGTCGAGCAGTTCCCTGCTCGACATCTTGCCGTTGCGGATCATTTGCGCCAGTTCAGCGGCCGAACGAAAGGCAATGTCATTCACGTCCAATCTCCTCCATGGTTTATCGCTGATTAGCAGGACCGCAAGCCTTTTTCAAGTCGCCGATTCCTTCGAAAAAAATGGGCAATTTTAATTTCTCATAGTGTGGATAAAATATTTCATTCATTTTCTTAATAACGCTAAATTCATGTTGACTAAAGCATCAATTCCTTTTATCCAAAAAAAGACACGCCACGAAGCATTTTATCACCGGCGCGATACATCCCAGGCAGTAAATAATTCCATAAGGCACCCGATTCATCCGCCTTTCTGGTTTTCGGACGGCGGCACAAAGGAGGGTGATTTGGCCAAGGGCAGGAAGACCGGTCCACGCCGGGAACAGATTCTCAGGGCAGCGGAGCAGGTCTTCGCGCAGAAGGGATTCCACACCGCCACCATGGCCGAGATCGCCAAGGGTGCCGGCCTTTCGGAACCCACCCTCTACGAGTATTTTACTTCCAAAGAAGATATCCTGTTCACCATACCGCTGGAAACTTCCCAAAAAATCGGCGAGTTGATCGATTTTCACCTGGCTATGGCCAAAGGAACGGTCAATAAGCTTCGGGCGATCATCTATATTCTGCTTTGGATACACCAGACCAACCCCAATTATGCCGCAGTCAGCTATCTCATCCTCAAACAGAACAGCCGATTTATGGAAGCCGAGGGATATCAGGTGCTGCGGCAGCGCATGCGCCCCCTGATCGACGTGATCCGTTCCGGCATCGCCTCGGGCGAAATCAAATCCGGTTTTACGCCCTACCTGATTCGTTCTGTGCTGTTGGGGGCGATCGAGCATCTCACCATTCGCAAACTTTTGTATCGAACCGACGACAATCTTCTCGATTACGTCGACCCGTTGGTTGAACTGGTGATGGGGGGGGTAGAGGCGGATCGCTCCCAAAACCCGTTCACGTTCAAGGTGAACGTCGAACCTTTGGATCCACGATCACAGCCCGCGGCGTCAATCGGACCGACGTCTTCTACAAAGGAACAACAGACCGTTACCAAGCAAAAAGGACGCAAGTCCGTCGATCAGGGATAATCAAGGCCGTCGGGATTGACGGCAACGGCGTTAACTCTTTCCAAAGCCACGTCTATCAAGGAGGCTTCAATGAACAGAAAAAAGAGTGGGGTGGTCGTATCCGTTGTCCTGTTTTTCATCTTGGCATTCTCGACCGGCGCGATGGCCCAGGCCAACGCACCGATCAAAATCGGATTCATGGGCAACCTGTCGGCGGCGTTCTCCCTCAGCGCCAAAGGCGCCGCCCAGATGGCCGTTGACGAGATGAACAGCGCCGGCGGCATTGCCGGACAGCCTTTGGAACTCATCGTCGAGGATACCAAGGGGGAGATCCCCAAGGCCGTGGAACTCTACAAAAAGCTGGTCATGACCGACAAAGTGACCGCGGTGGTCATCGGCGAGAAGGTCGAAATGGCCGTGGCCGGCATGGAAATCGGCGCCGAGCTGTTCAAAGAATTTCCCCATATCATGTTTTCCACCATCGGATCGGGTGATGTGATCTGGCACCATGTGCGCGACAACTACGAGAAGTATAAGTTCGGATTTCAAACCTACTATTCCGTGTCGACCAACTACCTCAACATCTGGGGGCCTCTCAATGCCCAGGTGTTCAAGGGGCTGGCCGGTGCCAAAAAGGTAGCGCTGGTCTATGAGGACATGGAGTGGACCAAGCCGCTGCGCAAAGGACTCAAGGATGTGTCGCCGCCGTTGAAGGAGGTCTATTCCCAGAACGGCCTGAAAGTGGTTTACGAGACCACCCTCTCCACCGACCAGAAGATGTTCACATCGGTTTTCGAAGAGATCGCCGCCATGGAGGCCGATGTGATCGACGCCACGGTCGGCTATATCGACGAAGGCGCGCTGATCAAACAGTGGGAGCAGTCCAGCGCCAGGGATTTGCCGCTCTATATATGGGGTGGATTGGCCGGCATGCCGCCGGCATGGAAAGTGACCGAAGGCAAGTGCCTCGGCGTGCTGGTGGGCTCTTCCATGATCCGTGTGCCCATTACCGAGAAGACGATTCCCTTCATGGACAATCTGGTGGGCAAGTACAAGGTCGGACCCATTTTCGGGTCCCATACCACCTACGACACGCTCTACGGTTTCAAGAAGGCGGCCGAAAACGCCGGTGGCGCGGGTAATATAGAAGCCCTGATCAAGAGCCTGGAAAACGTGGAGGAGGTCGCGGTGCTCGGCACCATCGGTTGGGATCCGAAACTGCACTACAACTTGCCCTATCCCAAATATGTCACGCCGATCGTGCAGTGGCAGAAAGAGGGCGACCAGGGGGCCATGAAGGTGATTTTCCCGGCGGAATACGCCAACGCCAAGTATATGTCACCCGCGGAGCTGAGAAAGTAACACCATAGAAGAGAAAAGAAAGGCGTGCGGCCCTTGCGGATCTATATGAACCGTTGTGGGGAGGCCGCACGCCAGGGATAGAGGAGTGTCTGTCCATGCTCGTCTACAAACTGCAATCCGTCCTGATGTACGCCTTTGTCTGGGGATCGATCTACTTGTTGATTTCCTTGGGGTTTTCCCTGATCTGCGGCGTGCTGCGGATTTTCCACCTTGGCTATGGCGTCACCTTTGTGTTGGCGGCCTACGGGACCTGGGCGTTGATGCACGAGTTGCACCTGGGCTTGTGGCCGGCCATCGGTGTGATGTTCGTCGTGCAGATCGTCTTTGCGCTGTTGGTGTTTTACAAAGGGATATTTCAGCGCTATCTCGAGCAGGAGGAGATTTTACTGACCCTGTCGATGCTGGTGTTTCTGGCCGTGACCCATATGGCCAACTACAGCTATCCGGTAACCGCCGGTGTCTCCATTCCCACGACGATCATCGACGGTACGTTTAAAATCGGCAAGGTCCGGCTCTCCTACCAAATGCTCTTCGCAGCCCTCACGGGTATAGGGGTTACCCTTGCGTTCGTCTGGATGTTCCTCAAGACCCGCGTCGGATTGATCATCCGGGCCATGAGTCAGGATATCCAGGCCTCCCGTCTCATGGGGGCCGATGTCAGCAAAATGTACTTTCTGGCCATGGCGTTGTCGGTCATTCCACCGAC
Organism: Desulfatitalea tepidiphila; assembly: GCF_001293685.1. NCBI lineage: Bacteria > Pseudomonadati > Thermodesulfobacteriota > Desulfobacteria > Desulfobacterales > Desulfosarcinaceae > Desulfatitalea > Desulfatitalea tepidiphila. The sequence continues at coordinate 419,977 of NZ_BCAG01000003.1, forward strand.
CATCTGCGTATTGATGATTGCGCCGTTCTGGAGCGTCGATCCCCTCATGGGGGCGCCGTTGCTTACCACGGCCATGCTGGTTTCGATTCTGGGCGGCCTGGGCAACCTCAAAGGCAGTATCGTGGCCTCTTATCTGATTGGATTCATTCATGCCTTCATCAGCTTCTTCTATGTGTCGCGATTCATGGGGTTCGCCGCTTTGGTCATCACCTTGCTGGTCATGATTTTCAAGCGGGGCGGCCTCTATCCCGGAGAAACCATATGGTAAAGTTCGAGCTCAAACGTGACCGCATCATCGCCCGCTGGCGGGACCGGAAGTACGAATATATCATCGAGCCGCGCTACTGGCGCAATCCCTGGATCGGTGTCCTGCTCCTGGTCCTTCTGCCGCTGGCCATTTTCCGGTATCCGGCCTTTCTCACCATGTTCACCACAGCCAACCTGCTGGCGGCCATTACCATCCCGCTGGGGCTACAGTTGGTCGGCACCGCGCGTGTCAACTTCGGGCCGCAGCTCTATCTCGGCATTGGTGGCTATACGGCTGCCCTGCTCAATCTGCACCTGGGTTGGCACCCCTTCCTGACATTTTTGGCCACCATCGTCATGTGCGCCGCCATCGCCTTGATACTCAGTCCCATTACCTGGATCGCCAAGGGGCTCTACTTTTCACTGATTACCCTGATCCTCCCCCTGGCATTTCTGGACCTGACATTTATTTACGGCGATCTGTTCCGCGGTGAAGTCGGCCTGGTCGGCATGAGCCCCCTGCTCGATCTCGGGCGCGTGACCTGGAACTATGTTTCCTATTATTACCTTTCGTTGGCGTTGATGCTCTTCTATCTTCTGGTGGCGGACAAAATCGGCCGATCGCGCTACGGCGTCACGCTGGCCGCTATCAACGAAGATGAGGACGTGGCCCGGATGATGGGGGTCAACGTCAGCCGCAACAAGGTTTTTTACTACGTATTTCCTTCGGTGCTGACCGGCATCGTGGGCTGGTTCATCGTCCATACCTTCCGCACCTTCGCCGGAGTCACCTATTTGCCGCTGGACTATATGCTCAAGATCCTGATCATCATTCTCATCGGCGGCCGAGCCTATTCCTACGGTGCGGTCTGGGGGGCCTATTTCGTCGCCATTCTGGAAGATGTGATCCGACCGTTGGGGCCAATCAATTACGTCGTTTTTCCATTGGTGCTCATTGCGGCCATCGTATTCCTGCCGCGGGGCGAAGGGCTATTCGGCCTCTATCACAAGCGACACCACCGGGATTATTTCCCGCAGCTCAAGGTAAGGAGAAATTAAGTCGTGCTCGAAATACAGGGGCTGCACAAATCGTTCGGGGGGCTGCAAGCCGTCAGGGATGTCGGCTTTTCGGTCCGAGAGGGAGAGATCGTGGGGTTGATCGGCCCCAACGGCGCCGGCAAAACAACGGTGATGAACCTGATTTCCGGCGCCTTCAAAGCCGACCGGGGATCCATCCGTTTTCTGGGAGAAGAGATAAGCGGTCTGCCGTCCAACAAGATATGTCATCGGGGGATCTGCCGCACCTACCAGATCCCAAGGCCGTTTTACGCCATGACGGCCCTGGCGTCGGTGACGGTCAGCGTTCTCAACGGCGGGCATCGGCCGAATATGAGCCTTTTCGATGCCTCTTTCGAAGCCTCGTACTACCTGGAGTTCGTCGGTCTGTTCGCCAAACGCGACACTCTGGCGCGCGATCTGAATCTGTATGAACTGCGCATGCTCGAATTGGCCCGGGCACTGGCCACCGTGCCCAGATTGTTGCTGCTCGACGAAGCCATGGCCGGCTTGAACCCCGGAGAGGCCTCTCGTGCCCTGGACATGATCTGGAGCGCCCAGGACCAATTCGGCATCACCATCCTGTGGATCGAACATGTGATGAAGGTGATCATGGCGGCCGCCCGGCGCATCGTTGTGCTCCAGCATGGCCAGAAACTGCTTGAGGGGACGCCCAAGGAGGTGATCAACGACGAGCGTGTCATCAAGGCCTATCTGGGAGGTCGCCATGTTGTCCATTAAACGATTGAATGTCTCCTACGGCGTCATTCCGGTGCTACACGATTTGGGGCTGGAGGTCCGCCAGGGAGAGATCGTGGCGCTGGTGGGATCCAATGGCGCGGGCAAGACGACGTTGCTCAATACCATTTCAGGGATGCAATCAGCGACTTCCGGCGAGATTGTGTTTGAAAGCCGTCGTATCGACCAAATGGCGCCGCACCACATTGTAGCCGCCGGAATTTCCCATATCCCCGAGGGCCGCAAGATATTCCCCTATCTCTCGGTGCGCGAGAATCTGATGATGGGTGCCTGCCAGCGCGAGGCATGGTCCGGGCGACAGGAGATGATGCGCCAGGCCGCCGAAATGTTCCCTATTCTGGGTGAAAGATCCCAGCAGCGCGCCAGCCTGATGAGCGGCGGCGAGCAGCAAATGCTGGTGATCGCCAGGGGGTTGATGTCACGGCCCAGGTTGCTGCTCATCGACGAGCCCTCGCTCGGGCTCAGCCCGGTGGTGATGGAAAATATCTACGATATCATCCAGACGTTTCCCAAGATGGGCATCACGGTATTGCTTTCGGAGCAAAATGCCCAGATGGCCTTGGAGATCGCCGACAGGGGTTATGTGCTTCAGGACGGCCAGATCGTCCTCGAAGGGCCAGCCGGCGAACTCCTCGACAGCGAGATGGTGAAAAAGGCCTATATCGGCGGATGAGTGAACAGGAGCAAGGTTATGCACGATGATTACTTCGCCTTCACCGAGAAGCTTTTCACATCCCAGGAGGCCGCCGACAAGCCTGAAGCATTGAAGGGCGTCCGCGTGCTCGACCTGTCGCACATGATTTTCGGTCCCACGGCCGCACGGGTGCTGGCCCAGTATGGTGCCGAGGTGATCAAGGTCGAGCTGCCGTATACCGGGGATTATTGGCGGTCTTCGACCTATTGGGGCAAATACTGGAAGCACTCCAACCCGCTTTGGCATTTCATCAACCACAGCAAATACTTCGTGGCCATCGATGTCAAGGAGAAACAGGGGCTTGAGTTGATCCTTCGGCTGGCCGAACAGTCGGACGTGGTCATCGAAAATTTCTCCCCGGGTACGGTGGAGGCGTGGGGCATCGGCTACAGCAGTCTGCGGAAAAAGAACCCCAAGATCATTTATGCCAGCTGCAGCACCTTCGGCCAATATGGCCCGCAGCGGTTTTTGCCGGGTTGGGATCTGCTGGCCCAAGGCGCTTCGGGGATGCTCAGCGCAACAGGTTATCCAGACACGGAGAAGTATTTCAAGGTGCCCGATTTTTACGGCGACTTCTGTCCGGGGATCTATGCGGCCATGATGATCCTCATGGGGCTCAACTACCGGGAGCGGACGGGCAAGGGGCAGTTTTTGGATATCTGTCAGGCCGAAATTCTGATGCGCGCTTTGCCGCACTTCTCATATTTTTGCGATAAGGGAGAAGAGATCGGGACCACAGGCAGCCAGGACCCGAGCATGTCGCCCTCGGGTATCTTTAAAAGCAGCGAGGGGGCATTTGTCGCGGTAGCGGTGGCGTCCGACGAGCAGTTCGCCGGTCTCTGCCAGGCCATGGGAGAACCCCAACTGGTCGAAGATCCACGGTTTGCCAAGGCCTTGAACCGGTTGCAAAAAGAAAACGCAAGGGCGATCTGCCAGAAAACCGGCGAGTGGGTGGCAGGCCAGACCACGGACGCCATTATGGCACTGGCCGAACAATATCGTTTTCCGGCCTCGCCGGTATGCGACGATTTGATGATATCGGAAGACGCTTGGCGTCAGGAGCGTGGCAACGTAGTGGACTACGACGACACCATGTACGGACGCCTCAAACTGGAGCGCGGCACGGTGCGGTTGAGCGAAACGCCAGGCCGCATCAAATGGCTGAGCCGGCCGTTGGGGTATCACAACCGATACATATTCAAGACCCTTCTGGGCCTTCGAGAGGATCAGATCAAGGCGCTGGAGGCGGCACGGGTCGTCGGCTATTGGGACTACCGGGTCGGGCAGCGTCCCCCGGTCTACTACGACATCGATAATGATCCGATATTCAACTACCGGGATGAATCGCATGGCTGACAAGGAAAAAGTATATTCGCGTTATGTGCGCAAGGCCGAGGCCTCCGAGCGGATTGCCGACTGGAGCCGCATGCTGGACGGCATGGCATCGGCGGAAGGCAAGCCGGAAGTGCTGGACGACACCCTCGTGCTCGATTTGAGCTACGCCAATTTTGCCGGTTTGACCGCGGCTGGGCTGCTGGCCGAAGCCGGCGCGGAGGTGATCAAGGTGGAGCCTCCGGGCGGCGACCCCTCCCGGGTGGTCACACCGTTCGGCGCCCACCGCCAGGGGACCGGCCTGGGTTACCTGATCGAGTCGCGCAACAAGCGCCATGTATTGCTCGATTTCGAACAGGAGACGGATCGAGAAAAGCTCAAAAAATTGATGGCCCGGGCGGACATCGTGATCGAAACCTATGCCCCGGGGGAGTTGGACGCCATCGGTCTGGGGTATCGGCAACTTCGCGAACTCAATCCGGGTCTGATTTATGTGGCTATAACGCCTTACGGTCACACTGGTGAGCAAGCCAGGACCCATGGGCATATCCCCTGGTCGGATCTGACCAGCCAGGCGGAATCCGGGTTGGCCGCCATCCTGGGGGATTTGCCCGATGCGCCCGAACCTCAAAACTGGCCGACCCGGGCCGGCTTTCACGCTGCAGGCTACGCCGTTGCGGTGGAGGCCGTGGCCGGTGCCCTGGCCGCCTTGTTTTTCAAGCGGTTGAGCGGGAAAGGGCAGATGATCGATGTGGCTGCTGCCGACGCCTACTCCTCATGCGTGGGATTCCCTCCGACCATTGGTCATTTATGGAAGCGCGCCCGTCCACGTTACGGAACCTTGGATTACGGACTTTGCCCGTATGGATTCTTCAAGTGCAAGGATGGCTATGTGGCCATTGCCTGTTTCCGCGACCAGGATTTTCGGGCCGCCCTGAAAATTTTGAACAAATGGAATCTGGAAGAGGAGTGGCGGTACCTGATCGACCGCATCACCGACAATGTCGACAAGGTCCGGGAACTCAACGAAGACATTGAAAAAGCGGTGCGCAACTTCACCTACGACGAAATTTTCAGCAAATTTTCCAAATACAGCATCCAGGCCGCCGGCTCCAAGTGGCGCGGCGGCGGCATGCCGGTCACCACCAAGATGTTGTCACCCTCAGAGGTATTGAAGGTGGACCACTGGCAGAAGCGCCGCACCTTCGTGGAAATCGAAGCGTCCAATTTCGGGGTCCTGACCCTTCCGCTCGCAGGGAATATGTCTGAAACGCCCTTGCGGGTGAAATGGGTGAAAGCCGCTTTGGGCGAGGATAACGATTACGTATTCGAAAAGTATTTGAAGGGTTGAGAGGGTACCACACACTGGTTTTGTCTGTCTGATACCGCCTCTGGTGCTCCGTCTTGAAGCTTCTCCCAGCGCTTGCAATGCCGGGGATCCTGCTTAGCATAAAGTCAACATCCCAAACCAGCGGTCACTTAGTGGCCGGAAAAGGAGGCGGTCATGGTCGAACTAAGAACCCTTTCGCCGGAATCCGTTCCTTCAGCGTTGGAGATGGCCAAACGGTATCGCATGCTCAACGAGCCCCATGAGGCCGAAAGCATCTGCCTGGATATCCTGGCGGTGAAGCCCGATCATCAAGATGCTTTGATCACCCTGTTGCTGGCCCTCACCGACAATTTTGCCAACGAGCTGAATCCCTCTTACCAGATGGCCCTGGAGGTGGCCCAGCGCCTTTCGGACCAATACTGCAAGGCCTATTACACCGGTATTATCTACGAACGCCGAGCCAAGGCGCACTTGGGCCAGGGCGGTCCCGGGTCGGGCACTGTCGCCTACAGCTGGTTCGCCAAGGCTCTGGAGTCTTTCGATCAGGCGCTGAAGGGGTGCGATCCGGGCAATCAGGATGCGGTGCTGCGCTGGAATTCGTGCGCACGCATCCTCAACAGCCGTCCGGACGTCAAGCCCAGCGACGACGAACCATCCGAAATGTTCCTGGACAGCTACGAAACGCCCCATTGACGGGTCGCATCTTGATATGGGGGCGGGAGGTCAGTGCGTCTCACCGTCCCCGGTCTTGTGCTTTTCGATCATCTTCTTGGTCTGATTGATGCGCTTGGTGATGAGGATCGACCTGGGGCAGCAGCGCGTGCATTCAAAGTGGTTTTCACAGGCCCACACCCCCTCGGGCCGGTCCAGCGCCGGCAGCCGCTCTTCAAATCCGCGGTCGCGGCTGTCGGCCAGGAAACGGAAGGCCTGGGCAATGGCCGCCGGCCCGATGAAGGCCGGCAGCTTCCCGGGTATGGGGCAGGCCGAATAACAGGCGCCGCACAGGATGCAGTTGGTGGTGTCGTCGAAGCGCATGCGCTCCTCCTGGCTCTGGATGCGCTCCTTTTTCGCCACTGGTTCCGTGTTGATCAGAAACGGTTTGATCGCTTTGTATTTGTCGAAAAAGTTTTTTTGATCCACGATCAGATCGCGCTGGACCGGCAGGTAGCGCAGCGGTTCCACCGTGATGGTGTCCCCGTCTTTGGTCGCCACGTCCTTGATGAGCGTCTTGCAGGCCAGTCCGTCCTTGCCGTTGATCCGCATGGCATCCGAACCGCAGACCCCGTGGGCGCAGCTCTTGCGAAATCCCAGGGTGCCGTCCTGAAAACGTTTGATATGCATCAGGGCATCCAGCAATCGTGCGTTGGGATCGGCCTCCAGGGTGTACGTCTGGTCGTAAGGCCGATCGTCGGTTTCCGGATTATAGCGTTTGACTTTGAGGGTGATCTTCATATGTCACTCCTTATGCCTCTTTTCATCCGCGGGGCAAACGGCATCAATAGGTACGCGGTTTGGGTTCCCAGAGGGAGGTGTCCACCGGCTTGTAGCCGATGCGCACCGCATCGCCCTCCAGGAACGCGAGGGTGTGCTTGAGCCACCCCGTGTCGTCCCGCTCCGGAAAGTCTTCGCGGCTGTGGGCCCCGCGGCTCTCCCGGCGGTTCAGGGCCGCCGCCGCCGTGACCAGCGAGAGATCCAGCAGATTGGCCAGTTCGATCACCTCGAGCAGATCGGTGTTGAAACTCTTGCCGGTGTCCTGAACGCGGACCGTCCGATAGCGTTCGCGCAAGGCTTGGAGAGTGTCCACGGCGGCCTGCATATCGCCGGCATTGCGGTAGATGCCCACCTTTTCCATCATGAGGGTCTGCATCTCCTCCATGATGTGCCCACCGTGCGGTCCGGACTTGCCATCGGTCAGACGCTCGATCCAGGCCCGCGCCGGTCCGGCGTCCGTCTCGCTCACCCGCGGCGCATCGGCCTGTCGGATGAAGTCGCCGATGTGGCGGCCGGCCCGCCGGCCGAAGACCACCAGGTCGAGCAGGCTGTTGGTGCCCAGGCGGTTGGCGCCGTGCACCGACACGCAGGCGCATTCGCCGGCCGCATAGAGACCGTCGATCACCGTGCCCTTGTCGTCGCAGACCACCCGGCCGTGGACATCGGTGGGGATACCGCCCATGGCGTAGTGGGCCGTGGGCAGCACCGGTATGGGCGCATCCGCCGGGTCGATCCCCAGGTAGGTTTTGCAGAAGCTGGTGATATCGGGCAGTTTGCCGAGCAGGACCTCTTTGCCCAGGTGGGTGGCGTCAAGGTGCACATAGTCGTCGATCTTGCGATCCCCGCGCATGCCTCTGCCGGCGCGCACTTCCGTGAGAATGGCGCGCGAGACGATGTCCCGGGGGGCCAGATCGAGCAGGGTGGGGGTATACCGCTCCATGAAGCGCTCGCCGTCGCGGTTGCGCAGGATGCCGCCTTCGCCGCGAACCGCCTCGGAGATCAGGATGCCCAGCCCCATGATCCCGGTGGGATGGAACTGGAAGAACTCCATGTCCTGGAGTGGAATTCCCCTGCGGGCGCACACGGCCGGGCCGTCGCCGGTGTTGGCGAAGGCGTTGGAGGTGATCTTGAACATGCGCCCGAAGCCGCCGGTGGCAAAGAGCACGGCCTTGGCCGCCAGGATATGCAGTTCGCCCGTGGAGAGCTGGACGGCGACGACCCCCCGGCAGGTATGGTTGTCCAGGATCAGGTCGACGACCTGGTATTCGTCGAAAAAGGCGACCTCGTTCTTGATGCACTGCTGATAGAGGGTCTGCAGGATCATGTGTCCGGTTCGGTCGGCCGCATAGCAGGCGCGCTTGACCGGCGCCTCGCCGAAATTGCGGGTGTGGCCGCCGAAGCGGCGCTGGTCGATGCGTCCCTCGGGGGTGCGGTTGAACGGCAGGCCGCGGTTTTCCAGGTCATAGACCGCCTGGACCGCCTCTTCGGCCAGGATCCTGGCCGCCTGTTGATCGACCAGATAGTCGCCCCCTTTAACCGTGTCGAAGGCGTGCCATTCGGGTTTATCCTCCTCGACATTGCCCAGCGCGGCGCTGATGCCCCCCTGGGCCGCGCCGGTGTGGCTGCGGATGGGATAGAGCTTGGACAGGACTGCCGTTCGGGATCGCTGGCTGGCCTCCAACGCGGCGTAAAGGCCGGCGCCGCCGGATCCGACGATCACGGTGTCGAATTGATGCATCACGAGTCACCTCCTTGTAAAAAAGGCATGGGTCAGGAACTGGCGCCGGCTGCGCCGGGCTGTGCCGCAGTCGCATCGCAGGAATGGAAACCGGGGGAGTGGCCGCTTATCGAACGCCATTGTCGGCGATACGGGGTCCGTTGTCAATCCCGGCGCTCGGCCAACCGCTGAGCAGGACAACGGAATTCGGTGGACGCCAGGAGTTCTATCTGAATGTGATTCACCCTGAAGGGCGTGTTTTCCAAAGGTAGTTTGATAAAAAAATTCGCATGGCAACGGTATTGGCAGGCCCGGGTGGGGCAGGTGGCCAGGGCCACGTGAGCCTGCGGTCTTAGAGCCAGTTGAATGCGAACGGCGGACAAGCGGCCCAGACTGTTTGAGCGCAGCGAGTTTCTGGGCCGCCCGCCGTGCATTTTACTGGCTCTTGACCGCTTGGCGTGTGGCATCGGCCATCTGTTCCACCCGGGCCGGATTTAATGAATGGTATTGAGTTAGAATCGCTGGGTGGACATGGGGATGCTTTTCGGCTAAATTCTGAGAGCGATTGTAATCCTAATCCCATCCATAAGGCTGCTTCGGCGGCACATTGACATGTCTTCATCACAGAAAAAGGAGCGCTGCATGGCGGAAATCAGATTTGATGGCAGAGTAGCGATTGTCACGGGGGCCGGGCATGGCATCGGCCGGATGTATGCATTGGAGTTGGCTGCCCGGGGCGCCAAGGTGGTGGTCAACGATCTTGGCGGGGCGCGCGACGGCGCCGGGGCCGACCAGTCCGCTGCCGACCAGGTCGTGGCCGAGATCACGGCCGCCGGCGGCGAAGCGGTAGCCAACTACGACTCGGTGGCCACCATGAAGGGCGGCGCCAACATCGTGCAGACTGCGGTGGACGCTTATGGCAAAGTGGATATCCTGGTCAACAACGCGGGTATTCTTCGTGACAAATCATTTCTGAAAATGTCGGAAGAGGAGTGGGACCTGGTGATCGCGGTCCATCTCAAAGGCGCCTTCTGCGTCACCCAACCAGCGGTGAAATTGATGAAAGCGGCCAACTACGGCCGGGTGATCTTCACCTCTTCCACCTCTGGGCTCTACGGCAACTTCGGCCAATGCAATTACGGCGCCGCCAAGATGGGCCTGGTGGGCATCATGAACACCCTCAAGCTCGAAATCGCCAATTACAATATCAAGGTCAACACCATCGCGCCCACCGCCTATTCGCGCATGACGAGCGATATCTTCCCGCCCGAGTTCGAAAAGAAACTCAATCCCCAGTTCAATGCGCCCATGGTGCTCTATCTGGCTTCCGAAGAGAATGACGTGAGCGGCATGATTTATGTCATGGGCGCGGGGTGGTACGGCCGCACGGCCGTGGTCTCGGGAAAAGGGGTGTGCATCGGCAACGGAATCCGGGAGATTCATCCCGAAGAGATCCGCGACCATTTCCAGCAGGTCAACAGCCTGGCCGAAACCAAGCCCCATGCGAGCGGGGCCAATATCTTCGAGTACATGACGCCGCTGGTGTCCAAATAAAAGGGGGGCAAGATGGGGACGGTGAACGAATGGATGATGGAAAACAGCGCCGGGGCAGAACGTTACGTGCGCGAATGGCCCAATGAGAAGGCCGGCTGGATCGCCTTGCTGTGCCACGGTTATGGCGAGCATATCGGCCGTTACGACCTTTTGGCCGACGACCTGCGTGCGGTCGGGGCGGCGGTCGTGGGACTGGACCACGAGGGCCACGGCCGGTCCGACGGCGAGCGGGCCCTGATCTCCGATTTCGAAGCCGTGGTCGAGGACCTGCACCAGGTGGCCGTCAAGAGCATCGCGGGTCGGCCCGGCCTGCCCATGATACTCATCGGCCACTCCATGGGCGGCATGATCGCCGCGCGCTACGCCCAGCATCACGGCAAGGAGCTGGCCGCCCTGGTGCTCTCCGGCCCCATGTTCGGCGCCCGCGAAGTGCTCCAGCAGCTCATGGCCATGGACCCCATTCCCGAGATTCCGCTGGACCCGGCCGTGCTCTCCCGGGATTCGGAGATCGGGAAGGCCTATGCCCAGGATCCGTTGGTATATCACGGCGCTTTCCGGCGCGAAACCCTGTCGGCCATGATTTCAGCCATGGCAGCCGTCGAAGCCGGTCCGGGGCTGGGGGAGCTGCCCATGCTCTGGGTTCACGGCGAGTCGGACCTGCTGGTGCCCATGGCTGAAACGCGGCCCATGATCCAACACCTGCAAGGGAAGATCTACGCGGAGAAGATTTATCCCGGTGCCATGCATGAAGTCTTCAACGAAACCAACCGGGACGAGGTGATCGGAGAGGTGATCCAGTTTGTGAAGCGTTTCGTCTGATCGGTGACAAAAGGGTTCTGAGGCCAAATCCTGTCCGAAAGCCACTCGCGGTGTTTACAGGAGGACCGTTTATGAAAACGCTTCCAAAAGAAATCGCTGCCATCGTGGTTGGCACCGGCCCGGGCGGCGCCACCGTGGCCCGGGACTTGACGAAAAATCACCAGAGGGTGCTCATGCTCGAATGGGGGGACGACGCCCCGCTGACCGGCGGCGCCCTGCAAGGCATCAAATCCCTTCTCGTGCCGGGCAGAAGCCTGCTGTTCACACCGCAATTGCTCGGCCTGGTGCGCGGCATCACCACCGGCGGCAGCTCGGTTCTCAATTACGCCACCGCGTTTCCGGTGCCCTTCGACATGCTTGCGTCATACGGCGTCGATATTCGCCAGGAGGTCAAAGCGCTGCGGGAAGAGCTGCCGGTAGCGCCCCTCAAGGACGAGATGGTCGGCCCCATGTCCCGGCGCATCATGGAATGCGCCCGGGATTTGGGCTACGACTGGCAGAAACTCGACAAGTTGATGTACCAGGATCGATGGATGCCCGGCACGCCGTTCGGCCATTACGGCGACCCGCACGAGGTGAAGTGGAGTGCCCGCATGTTCGCCCACGAAGCAATGGCCAAGGGCGCGACGCTGATCAACGGCGCCCGGGTCACCCGCGTCCTCCTCGACGGCCGCTGCGCCGTGGGGGTTGAGTTCGTTCGCAAGGGAGAGAAAAAGCGCGCGTTCGCTCCGAGGATCGTGCTCTCCGCGGGCGGCATCGGTACGCCGGTAATCCTCCGGGCCAGCGGCATCGAGGGGGCGGGATTCGATTTTTTCTTCGATCCGCTCATCGGCGTCAGGGGTACGGTCCGCGATATCGATGTGCCGACCAGCGAGATCCCCATGAGCGCCGGCGTGCATCTGGCGGACGAAGGCTACATGATGACGGACATGGCCCATCCCTTCTTCACCACGGCCCTGTTTGCCGCCGGGGCATTGCGGTTCGATCAGATGGGGGCCCGGCGTTGCACCCTCCAGATCATGGTCAAGGCAAAGGACGAATTGGGTGGCCGGCTCACCAACACGGGCGGCGTGCGGAAGATGCTCGGCAAAGCCGAAAAAAGTAAGCTGCAACGGGGATATGAACGGGCCAGGGCCATATTGAAGCGAGCGGGGGCCCGGGAGATTTTCAGGACCCAGTACTTGGCCGCCCACCCAGGCGGCACGGCCAAGATCAGCGACCTCGTGGATTCGAACCTGATGACCGCCTATGACAACCTGTTCGTCTGCGACTGTTCGGTGATCCCCCAAGCCTGGGGATTGCCGCCGTCCATGACCCTGATCGCCCTGGGAAAACGTCTGGCAACGCATCTGCTCCGGAAAAGCGCCTGATCTTCGAATGCCATCAGCTCAAGCACTCGTTGAGGCCCTCGAACAGGATCATCTGGGTGCAGCGGAAGTGGGCGATGATTTTTCCGGTCTCCACGTGGGTCACCTGGGCGTCCCACACCTGGGTCATCCGGCCGCCGTGAGCTGCTCTGGCGTCACAGGCCAGCGTCCCCTCCCTGGCCGTTCCGGTAAAGTTGCTTTTCAACTCGATGGTCGTAAAGGCCTTGGCCCCCGGCGGCAGGTTACCCATGGTGCCATATCCCGCGGCCGTATCGGCCAGGGCGATGACCGCGGCCGCATGGAGATATCCGTTGGGCGCCAGCATGTCGGGTCGGATGGCCATGCGCATCCGCGCGGTGCCCTTGTCCGCCGCAAACACTTCGATGCCGAACATGCCGGGCAGCAGCCCGTCCCCGAGCCGCGTCAGCTTTTCGTCGATGTTGTCTAGTTTCTTATCCATCCTCGTATCCTTTCATCCCGCTCTCAGCGGACACGTTGTCGTGTGACCTTCAAGATTCGCTCTGCCAATCGGACGCAGCCGTTTGGAGAACGCAATATAAGGAGAGATCCGCCGGGTTCAATTTTGAAATCCTGTACAGATATTCTAGGGCACTCGTTCGCAATCTCACATCGGGCCAGCAAGTTGTTGATATCCGCTTTTATCCTTAGACCAGGTCCCATCGTCCTGCGCCAGTGGAGATGTATTTTGAATTTTCTATAAGAATTTAAATTTATTAATGAATATATAGGAATTGAAAAAATGTTCGTATACTTTTTTTATCCATACCGGCTTTTATCCCTGTCCATTTGAGCAAATGATAAATTGAAAACATTGACCTTGGCATCATTATGGTATTATAAATACTTATTCTACAAGGATTGCCCAAAACGAGACACCAGTCCTGTATTTCAATCCCTCCATTGGACGCGTTCCAGAGCTGCCCAGCTGATATTATTGACCACCGTATGCCTTGTAGTAGTTTCATACCAAGTTTCGGACTATCACAACTCAAACAAAAAGGAGAAACATCATGGACGTAAAGGACTTTTGTTCGGCAATGGAATCGGAAATGACCTCATGGAAAGCCAAGATGTATGATGCCATGAGAAAAATCGATAAATTAGGAACCGCTGAAAAAGAAAAGCTTCTGATGAACATCCAGGACCTCAATATGCTCATGGACGAGATGGCCCAACGGGTGGATCAGCTACGAACCGAGTGCCCGTCAGATTGGAGCCCCATCAAAAAGGAATTGGAGCAGGGAACTATCGACATGCGTGGCAAATATGAGGATACCATGGAATTCATCGGCAAGGCAGCACCGGTCTCGATCCCCGGATAGTTTGGATCCCAGGGTAATTGGGATCCTGAAAGACAGGCAAAAGGCCGAATGCCATCACTCGGCCTTTTTGCCATTTTTAAATAGAGCATCATCGATTAGCGATGATCCTGCCGGCAGGATGTTAAATTAAATGAACTATTCCCTGAAATTCAGTCCGATCGGCATCATTGCGTTGATTTTTCTCTTGGGTGCTTGCACTGGGTCATTGTCATCGACAAACATCAAGGGCCCATCCACATACAAGCAACGCATGGATCTTGTCACTGGCGGGTATCAGCGTTCCTACCGGGTACACATTCCTTCAGGTTATGACGGCTTAACCTCGTTGTCGCTTGTAGTCGTCATTCACGGTGCATTCGATACGGCCAGAGGCATTGAGAAAATTTCCGGATTCAGCCAGATCGCCGATCGGGAGACTTTTATTGTCCTTTATCCAGAGGGCATTGGGATTTTGGGCTATCTGCAACACTGGAATGCGGGACACTGTTGCGGAAAAGCCGCCAATGAGCAAATTGACGATGTGGGATATCTTGCCGAGGCTATAGAAGATGTATGCATGCGACTAACGGTGGATAGAAGCCGCGTTTATATGGTTGGTTTTTCAAACGGTGGCATGATGACTTATCGATTTGCAGCAGAACACCCCGATAAACTTGCTGCCGCTTGCGCCATCGCCGCAAGCATCGGTGGCCGTTCCAATGCGGCCGCACCATTATGGCGTATCCAAAAGCCCGATAAAAAGCTGCCCATCTTTATCATGCATGGCTTGAATGATGATGACATACCTTTCGCAGGTGGGCGATCGATGGTGCGAAAGGGCGATCGAAGCTATCTTTCCGTCAGAGATTCGGTCCAGTTTTGGATTGACGCCAATGGTTGCAACGGCCCTCCGGTGATTTCGGATTTATGCGGCGGCTGCGTACAGATCCAGACATGGCATGACAACACGAAAGCATCTGAAACGGTCTTGTGTGTGATCAAAAACTGGGGCCATATTTGGCCGGGACCCTATTTTACCGGCAAACTGGCCGACAATAATGCCCTGTATGGTTTTAATGCTGCCGAACTAATCTGGTCCTTCTTCAAGAAATTTCCTTGTACTTAAGCGCATCAAAAAAGGTGGAACTCCCAAATGGCCAAGTCCTACCATATCAGCATTGTTCGAACAATTTTCTAAAGGCAATGTCCGATGAATCCTTGCGGTCACATTTTCCACGCACCCTGCCTGCCCCGCCGGGCGTTGGGGAGATCTCATCAAAAATAACCTACTATCGGACGTTTACTAACTACATAGGCGGCGCAGCTCAGGGTCACACAACTCCCCCTGCGGTCCAAGTAGCGCATGTTTGAGGATGCCGCGATGTGGCTTGATTGGCTATGAACAGAAATAATAAATTTCAATCCTCTGAATCGACGATCGAAAGTTGCCCTGCGTAACGGCCAACCACGTCACCATCAAAACAGTTCGCCAATTCGGTCTCACTGATACTTTTAACATCCCTTAGCTCATTCAGAGGGCATACAAATTCGTTTCCGGCCATGTCTTTCACTCTCACGTAAACATCTTCTTTATTTTTTGCGTTCATGGACCATTCTCCTTTCTTTTAACATTGCTTCTTATAATGCAATTCGTTTCCTCCCGATCGATCATCGCTCATAAAATGGTTCAAATATAAATCAACTCATACAGATGGCATCTTTACTACTGCAAATCAGCCTAAATGAAATGACGCAACCCCTTGATCCAGTATCTGAAAAACGTCAGACTCCCATGTCCGCCCCCAAGAGCCTTGCCGTGACCATTCCCGCAGCAATTGCCTCTAACTGAGAGGAGCATCTTCACGCGTTGTGAGCTGGGTTAGAATTTCCCGCTGGGTCGTCCTCGGTTCGACCTTTTCAAGAATCAGGTTGATCAGTCGATCATAATTTTCGCTATCTTTTCGAGTATCTATCGCACCCAGAAGCAGCACGGCCTGGCGAATCCGCTCCAGCCACTTTACCGATGCCTGGTAATCAGAGAAAAAGTGGCCTAAATCGCGCAGCAAGACGGTATCGAATGAAGTTTCCGTTGGGAACCAATCCTCCGGTCGGCCTTCCTCAATGCGTCGCCATCCCAGATAAGACCCGGCCACTTCGCTATAAACGCTTTCAATTCGATGCCGGACCGATATGGGCAGCCAGTTCAGGTCCCCCAGTTCGGAAGCCATTACAGCACGGATCCATTCGGTCACAGAGCCACTATCCGCATTTGGGCGGTTACCTCGCGAAATCGCCCCGATAGCCTTCAGCCGCTGTAGGATGCTTCGGTAAAACCTTATCATCTCCTCTTCTGGAGTTGATGGTTGGCTGGACGAACGGTCCGAATCTGTGACTCCATCACCAATATTCAATCGCTGCATAATCTGCCGGAGTTGGTACCATGTGGGCAGCCATACCAAACGGCTTTTTATTTGTTCGGCGTCCCCGAAAATCTTTAAAAAACGTTTCATGCTGAGAATGAAGTAGATCCTTTTGGGGAAGGGTGACGGATGGGATATGAACCCCTGATGATCCCATACGAAGCATCCGACCTGGGGTTCCCATGGGAGGCCGGCCAACTTCATTTCCAGTGCCAGATCCAATAGCCGATCATCCATCGGAATCGGTGTCGGTGTATTGGTTGCCATCATCATAACGATCTCCTTGGCGGATATGGGCGGCAATTTTTATCAGAAGCATTTCCAGTTGCTGATTGATATCTAGAATTCAATTCTCGATTGTCAATGTCTGCAGCATGTTTTAGCGGTCAAAAAAATCAGCATGGCTGATTCTTGCTCAATCGATGCAATACAACACAGCCTCCTCAAGACCAGGACCTGAAAACACCCAGAGTTCAGTTCCCGATTATCCCGCATTTTGCCCGAATATTTTCGGTCCGGAACCCGTCTGTATCAGATCGAGCCGTTTATCAGCCTGAACCGCTTTCAGTTCACAGGGCGAAACTGAACCAGAAAAGAGTTTAAAGCACGCCCTTGCAGGCATTGTGATCCCTGTTCGTTGAAGCCGAAGGATCTGATACCATGCAGCAAATCTGGTCTACTGCTTGGACGGTTGCACCGGTTCCCGTCCTGGTGCGGCGATGCCGCGGCGTTCGAGCAGCGAACCATCGAGGCGGTATAGATTGATCAGGGCCTTGATGTAGTTGACCAGGGCGCGCACCTCGGCGAGGCGGCTGGCCAGCAGATCGCGCTGGGCCTGGGCCACCAGGTAGCTGGTCGACCGGCCCACGCGCAATTTTTCGGTTTCGGTGCGCAGCTTCTCTTCGTCGAACCGGCGGGTGGCCGACGAGGCGCCGATCTGCTGCTGGGTGCGGTCGACCTCGATGTGGGCGGTTCGCACGTCGACCTCCACCAGCTGGGCCAGGTTGTTCATCGCCTTCTGGGTCTGTTCACGGGTGAGCTGCGCCCGGCGATGAAGCGCCTCGGATTGCCGGTTGAACAGGGGCAATTGAAGGGTGAGGCCGGCCTGGGCATCGTAACTGTCACCGTCCAGGCGGTCGAAGGCATCGCCGAAGGCGTTGGCATAGCCGCTTTTGCCCAGGGTGACGAACAGGTCGAGCCTTGGCAGCAGTCCGTTGCGGGTCTTGACCAGTTCCAGTTCGCCGCGTTCGATCTCCAGGCGGGTCTGGTTGAGGATCGGGCGCATGCGCATGGCCACCGCCACATACTGGTCGACCGGTTCCAGCCGGATCTCGGGCAGGGTAGGCTCATAGATCAGCATCACGTCACGCTCCCAGATGCCCGGCTCTATCTGAAAACAGCTTTTATCATATTCGAGGGACTGCATTTCGGCAGCAAAGACATCAATCCGACCTCGGTCGCGGCCCCCTTCGGCGGCATGAAATAGAGCGGGCTGGGACGCGAGGGAGCCATCGAGGGCCTTGACAAGTATCTGGTGACCAGGCCTGGAGGTTTCTCCATTTGAAAACTCTGAGCGGTTTGCCACGATCGTCTCCTGAAAGACCCTCAAACCCATACCCAGCAGCGCCGATCAGACCCTTTTCGGTTTTGGCCCACGAATTCGCAATGGTCTGCGCATGATGTTCTCCACGGATGATGAACGGGTTTATTGGTTCGTGCACCTGCCTCCGACGACGACCGGTTGAGATAGCACCCCCAGTGGAGTGGACCAGATGATTTTTCCAACATAGCTGCATTTGCAGCTTCGTCGTGACCATATCGTCGATCCCACAGTGTATCAACAGCCACCTTGAGCTGTCCGGGCTGGTGGCAAACAGATACTCCTGTGGTCGGTCATCACAGGACTTGGAGACCCACAATTTTCTTGCGATGCTCTCAATTTATCACCATTCGTACCGAAAGGTTTAAAGTTATCATGCGAGTTGCCGATGTTTGAAAAGGGTCCCCCCCCATACTGATTTTTAGGGATGTGGGATTGTCCCGGCACAATTTGATGAAGGCTAACATTTTTTGCAAATGGGACTAAAAACTGCTTTTTCGATTATTGGTGGAGGTTTTTCATGGAATGGAAATGGTTCAAATCGTTTTTATTATGTGTGGCAGTTGTATCACTTGCAAGTATTTCCAGCGCACAGGAAGTGGTAAAGATCGGCGTTCTCGCAAAAGACGGTCCTGCAAAGGCACTTTCGCAGTGGAAGTCAACCGGTGATTACCTGACTGCCAATGTAACTGGTGTTCAATTTGAGGTTGTTCCACTCGATTTTAAAGATGTCAATCCAGCTGTGAAAGAAGGAACTGTTGACTTCTTTCTCGTCAACTCATCCATGTTCGTCGAAACCAAGGTTAAGTATGGCGCTGTTGCGGTGGCGACGATGGTCAATTCGAGGCAAGGGAAACCCTTGAAGGCTTTCGGTGGAGTAGTCATTGCAACGG
The DNA here is from genome assembly GCF_001293685.1 of Desulfatitalea tepidiphila. Taxonomy (NCBI): domain Bacteria; kingdom Pseudomonadati; phylum Thermodesulfobacteriota; class Desulfobacteria; order Desulfobacterales; family Desulfosarcinaceae; genus Desulfatitalea; species Desulfatitalea tepidiphila. The sequence goes on from NZ_BCAG01000003.1 coordinate 438,577, forward strand.
TGGGCAACGATCAAATCAACAATTTGAATGATTTAAAGGGAAAGAGCTTTATGGCTGTTTCTAAATCCTCCTTCGGCGGATGGCAGATGGCTTACAAAGAAATCCTTGACGCAGGCATCGATCCTTTTTCCGATTTTAGCAAATTGGAATTTGGCGGAAAGCATGAAAATGTCGTTCTGGCCGTGCTCAACGGAGCCGTCGATGCCGGAACAGTCAGGACAGATACCTTGGAGCGGATGGCAGCCAGCGGCAGCATTTTCCTGGATGACTTCAAAGTGATAGGAAAACAGTCCCATCCTGAATTCCCTTTTTTGTGCAGCACCGCGCTCTACCCTGAATGGCCATTGGCAAGGATTTCTTCGACGCCTGTGCAACTTTCGGATAAAGTAGTAGAGGCATTAATGAAGCTTAAACCTGAAGATCAGGCGGCAAAGGATGCTAAGGTGGTTGGCTGGTCGGCATCGCTTGATTATGGCCCTGTTGAAGAACTCCAGAAAAAACTAAAAATTGGGGCCTACGCCAATTGAGTCAAATGCATTGCGCCGGATATTGTATTGACGATTTCATGATACAAAGTTCGAATGCACTGGGGGCTGGTCAGCAATAATAAAGGGCAAAAAATGCTTAAAAAATCGAAATTAGGCTACGGCGCGGTTAATCTTGGCATTCGGGGCAAGCTTCTTATACCAACCTTAGGGACGCTGGTGATTGTTATTATCGGATTATCTGCGGCCCTGGTATCCGTCCAACAGCGTTTGAGTGGAAATATGCGCCAGGACGTCGAAAAAACTATCGCCTCAGCCAATATTGAAATCAGCGGCGATCTGGAAAAACTCCAGGACGACATTGAAAGATCACTCGGTGACATGTCCGAGTCCTCCAGCTTAGCATTGACCCAGGCCACTACGTACGCATTGAACAAGCAAAGATCCAAGGTTGAAAGCGACTGGGAAAAGATGATGATGGAAAGTGGCGAATCCATTGCGCTTTTGATGGCCCGTGTAGCCCCCAATGCCATTCTTGGAAAAGATTTTCAGGCCCTTAACAGTTATGTCAGCGCTGCCCTTCAAAACCCGAACGTGATTTATGCTTTCTATATACGCCCGGATGGAGGCCTGCTCACCCGTTACATCGACCAGAAAAATGAAAAAATTCAGGCCTACCTGAAAACCGATGGAGATAATCGTTACAACAAAATACTCGGTGCTGCAAAGAAAGACACAAGCGTTTTGATCGTGAACAAAAGTATCGAGTTTGAAGGTGAAGTGTTGGGCGCCGTTGAACTTTGCATCAGCAAGGCATCGGTGATGGAAAAGATCGGCGACATGGAGAAGCAGTTTTCAGCATTGGTGGACAGCAACAAAATGCTTTCGTTTAAAGTGTTGCAGGAAGAATCTAATAAGGTTCAGAAAAACTTTAGTGCCATCGTGGGTGGAATTATAGATAGAAACAAATCGACGGCCGCAGCGACGGCCGACGAGTTGAAATTTGCCAGCGCAGCCATGATACAAAAGACTAAATGGATCAATCTGTCAGGGGGGTGCATCTGCATCCTGCTGGTAGCTGTCGTTCTGTTTTTCATCATTCAGCATGTTATGAAGCCATTGAACCAAACGCTTAGTGTAGTCAAGGATATTGCCGAGGGTGAAGGTGACCTGACCATACGACTCCAGCTTGCCAGCAACGATGAAATCGGAGAACTATCAAAGTGGTTCAACATATTCCTTGATAAGCTTCAGGGGATTATCGCCGACATTGCCGTTACCGCCGGGTCCCTGGGCACGTCTTCGACTTCACTGTCCGATCTCTCGGGCAATCTCGCTGAAGGTGCGCACAATATGTCTGGGCTGTCCTCGAGTGTAGCATCGGCCGCTGAGCAAATGAGCACCAACATGAATACTGTGGCCACATCCAGTAATGAGGCCGCAGCGAATGTAAACATGGTCGCTTCAGCGACGGAGGAGATGACGAATACGATCCAGGAGATTGCGATAAATTCTGAAAAAGCGCGCGCAATTTCCGAAGAGGCAGTCGCCCAGGCATGTGAGGCAACATCGCGCATGGAGAAATTGGGTGAGGCTGCTCAATCGATCGGCAAGGTTACTCAGGCCATATCAGATATCTCTGACCAGACGAATCTGCTGGCATTGAATGCAACCATAGAAGCTGCCCGGGCTGGCGATGTGGGAAAAGGTTTTGCGGTGGTTGCCAATGAAATTAAGGAACTGGCCAAGCAAACTGCGTCTGCGACCCAGGAAATTCGAACCCAGATCGATGGAATCCAAGGATCTACATCTGATACTATCGATCAGATAGATAAGATTTCGAAGGTAATTCACAGCGTCAATGACCTTGTATCAACTATAGCTACGGCTGTTGAAGAGCAGTCTGTTACGACAAAAGAGATTGCAGGAAACGTTGCCCAAGCATCCCAGGGAATTCAGGAAGTTAACGCAAATGTGACTCAAAGCAGTACAGTATCCGGTGAAATCGCCAAAGAAATTGCCAGTGTCAATGGCATCTCTGCCCAACTAAGCGGAAATAGCAACCAAGTGAACCAAAACGCTGATGCATTGTATCGTCTATCGAATCAATTGAATGAGTTGGTTGGCAAATTCAAGTATGCAAGTTAGTGCGCATCCACAAATGGCCAATTTGCCCGATATCTGCGTTACGCGAAAAATTCAACCCTCGCCATTCTGAATAAGTGAATGGGAATGCAGGTTGCGGGTCGACCGGAGCGCATCTGAGTAGCACTTAAGCGAAATTGCCCGGGGATACAATCTATGCACTCGCCGGCAAACGGATCCCGAAAGTAGAATTGCAATATATGCAGCCTCGAATTTCCGCTAACACAGCCCCTCAAACAGGATCAGATGGCATCCAAAGATTCTGAAAACCCCAAGACCGTTGTTCTATGAACCGAAAGTGCCCAGTCCTGTCAAGCAGACCTATTTCATTTTTTGCAATTGCACCGGTTCCCGTCCTGGTGCGGCGATGCCGCGGCGTTCGAGCAGCGAACCATCGAGGCGGTATAGATCGATCAGGGCCTTGATGTAGTTGACCAGGGCGCGCACCTCGGCGAGGCGGCTGGCCAGCAGATCGCGCTGGGCCTGGGCCACCAGGTAGCTGGTCGACCGGCCCACGCGCAATTTTTCGGTTTCGGTGCGCAGCTTCTCTTCGTCGAACCGGCGGGTGGCCGACGAGGCGCCGATCTGCTGCTGGGTGCGGTCGACCTCGATGTGGGCGGTTCGCACGTCGACCTCCACCAGCTGGGCCAGGTTGTTCATCGCCTTCTGGGTCTGTTCACGGGTGAGCTGCGCCCGGCGATGAAGTGCTTCGGCTTCCCGGTTGAACAGGGGCAATTGAAAGGTGAGGCCGGCCTGGGCATCGTAACTGTCGCCGTCCAGGCGGTCGAAGGTATCGCCGAAGGAATTGGCATAACCGCTTTTGCCCAGGGTGACGAACAGGTCGAGGCGCGGCAGCAGGCCGTTGCGGGTCTTTACCAGTTCCAGGTCGCCGCGTTCGATCTCCAGGCGGGTCTGGTTGAGGATCGGGCGCATGCGCATAGCCACCGCCACGTACTGTTCGACCGGTTCCAGGCGGATGTCGGGCAGGGTGGGTTCATAGATCAGCGTCACGTCGCGCTCCCAGATGCGCGGCCCGGGGGGATTGAGCAGGCGCAGCAGCCGCAGCCGCATGGATTCCCGGTTGGCCCGCGCTTCGATGCGGGCCTGTTCCTGGGCGGCCACCTCGGCCTGGACTGCGGCCAGTTCGGCCCGGGCCAGGCGGCCCACCTCGATCAGTTGTTCGGTTTCGTTGAGCTGCTGCCGGGCCACCTTGAGCGACTCTTCGACAATTTCGATCTGGCGCTGGGCCAGCGCGTAGTCCCAGTAGGTGTGCTCGACTTCGGCCACCAATGCTTCCGAAAAACCTCGCAGCTCGTATTCCGACATGCGCGTCTCCAAGCGTGCCTGGCGCAGGCGGACCAGGTTGACATCCCGGCCGAGGCCCCTGAGCAGGGCCTGGTTGACCGTCATGCCGAAGCGCGTTTCGTAGAAGCTGTCATCGTAGAGCGAAGAGTCGGTGTATTGCGTGTCGGCTTCCAAGGCCACCGTGGTGCCGGTGGGAAAGTATTGGGAGAGGGAGATGATCCCTTGGGCCTCGTCGTTGGTAAAGGATTCGGTCTCGGAACCGGACCTGGCCAGGCGTTCGCCCTCGGTCCGGCCGGCCGCGACATCGGCATTCAACGTGGGATCGAAGATGGCCGCCGCCTCCGTTTCCGAGGTCTGCCGGATGGCGGGATTCAACCGCTGCACGGCCAGCGAGGCGTTGTTCTCCAGGCAGATCAGGACCGCTTCGACCATGGTGATTTTAAGAGGCCCCGTCGCACCCACTATGCTTTGGAAACCGCCGGAGGAAGGTGCTGGGGCATTTTCGGCGGCGTGCAGTGCCGTACCGGCCGGGAAGAGCCCGAGCAGCAGGAGCCCGAGCAGCAGACGCCCGACAAGCAGACACCTGAAAAGCAGGCACCCGAAAAACAGACAATCGCTCGGAAAAATCGGCGCCAGGCGCCGGCAGGAGGTTTCCATCATGGTCGATCCTTATGCTTTGTCTTGCAAGATTCGTCTGAAACGTGCAAAATTTCCAATTTTGACAACCCCGTAAAAAATCGCAGAGGCGTCATCAATCTCAATACCGATAGACACGGAAGGATGTATTTAGCATGAAACCGGGTGGTCCCAAAATCGTTATTCTGACGTTCGTCCTGCTGATCCTGGCCGCATTGGGGTGGTGGATGACCGGTTTGCTCCAGAAGGGGGGCGATGCGGGGCAGGACGACCTGGCCCTGCGGCCGGTGCCCGTGGCCGTGGCGCCGATCGAACGCGGCACGATCGCCTTGAAGCGCAGCTTCAGCGGGGAATTGGAGGCCATGGCCGAATTCGTGGTGGCGCCCAAGGTGAGCGGCCGCGTGGAGAAAATGGCGGTGACCATCGCCGATGCAGTGGCCCGGGGACAGGTGGTGGCCGAGTTGGACAACGACGAATACGTGCAGGCCGTGGCCCAGGCCCAGGCCGACCTGGAAGTGGCCCTGGCCAAACAGTCCGAGGCCGAAAGCGCCCTGGAAATTGCGGCACGCGAGTTCAAGCGGACCGAGTCGCTGCTGAATCGCGGGATCGCTTCCGATTCCCAGTTCGACGCCGTCCGGCAGGAGCGATCGGCCCGCCAGGCCCAGCTCAAGGTGGCCGAGGCCCAGGTCGCCAGGGCGAGGGCGTCGCTGCAAACCGCCAATATTCGCCTGGGGTATACCCAGGTCACGGCCGGCTGGGCCGGTGGCGACGACTATCGCGTTGTGGGCGAACGTTACGTGGACGCCGGCCAGACCGTGGCGGCCAACACGCCCCTGCTGTTGATCGTGGAGCTCGATCCTATCGCGGGCATCATTCATGTCACCGAAAAGGATTATGCCTACCTGACGCCTGGTCAGCACGTCGCGCTGACCACGGATGCCTATCCGGGCGAAACCTTCGTGGGCAAGATCGTGCGCATCGCGCCGGTCTTCAGCAAGTCCACCCGCCAGGCGCGGATCGAAATGAGTATCGACAATCCCTCGCATCGCCTCAAGCCGGGCATGTTCATCAGCGCGACGGTCGAACTGGAGCGGTTGGCCGATGCGACTATCGTTCCGGAGCAGGCCGTGACCCGGCGGGAAGACCGCTACGGTGTTTTCATCGTCAACGAAGAGGGCACGACGGTGGCCTGGCGGGAAGTCGGGGTGGGTATCCGCGAAGGCGACCGCGTGCAGGTGACCGGCGAGGGGTTGACCGGCCGGGTTGTCACCCTGGGGCAGCAGATGGTCACGGACGGTGCGCGGATTTCCATCCCGAAAATTCCCCAGGTAACCCAGGCGACGCCCGCCAACGACGGTTCGAGGGGTGACGCCCGATGAATCTGCCCGATATCAGTGTCCGGCGTCCGATTTTAACCAGCATGGTGACCCTGATCCTTGTCATTCTCGGGGCGGTATCCCTGAGCCGCCTCCAGATCGACATGCTGCCCAACATCGAATTGCCCACCCTGACCATCCGCACCGAATACGAAGGCGCCAGTCCCGAAGTGATCGAGCGTCTGGTGACCCAGAACGTCGAAGAGATCGTGGCCACGGTGCCGGGCGTGGAGGAGATCTCCTCCACGTCATCCGAGGGGCGGAGCACGGTCCGCGTCAGCTTTTCCTGGGGCATCGACATCGACACGGCGGCCATCGACGTCCAGGGCAAGCTCGAGGACGAGATCAACGAACTGCCCGACGATATTATCCGGCCCCAGGTCCGCAAGTTCGACATCGCCAGTTTTCCGGTCGTCCTGCTGGGCGTCTCCAGCTCGCTAGATCCCGTGGAACTGACCGACCTCATCGAAAACCAGATCCGCTACCGCTTCGCGCGTATTCCCGGGGTGGCCCAGGTGGACGTATGGGGCGGCTTCAATCGCGAGGTGCGCATCGAGCTGGATCCTGATCGAATCAAGGCGGTGGGATTGTCCATGGGCCAGGTGATAGCAGCCATCGAAGACGCCAACCTCGACCTGCCGGCCGGTAAGATCGAGCAGGGCAGTTTCGAGGTGATGCTGAGGGCGCCGGCCGAGTTCACCCATATCGATCAGATCCGCAACACGGTCCTCGTACGGCGCGACGGCGCCTTCGTAACTTTGGGCCAGATCGCCGACGTGAAGGACACCTACGAGAAGCTGACCCGCCTCGTGCGCGTCAACGGCGGGCGCGGTCTGCGAGTGGCCATCCGCAAACAGGCCGAGGCCAATACGGTCGAGGTGGCCAAGCGTGTACTGGCCGAAATCGACGAGGCCAATCGGGCCTATCCCCAGATCCGCATCGTCCCGGTCAGCAACCAGGGCAATTTCATCGAGCGCTCCATCGCCAACGTCGCCCGTTCGGTGCTCTACGGCGGCGGGCTGGCCATCGCCGTGCTGCTCTTCTTTCTGCGCAACATCCGTAGTACCCTGGTGATATCCCTTTCCATCCCGATTTCAGTCGTCACCACCTTTGCCCTGATCTTTTTCGGCGGCCTGACCCTGAACCTGATGACCCTGGGCGGCCTGGCCCTGGGGGTGGGCATGATGGTCGACAGCAGCATCGTTGTGCTCGAAAACATCTTCCGCCGCTGCAGTGAACAGGGCGAGACACCCGTAGAAGGCGCGGTGGCCGGCACGATGGAGGTGGGGCCGGCCATCGTGGCCAGCACGATCACTACCCTGGTCATTTTCCTGCCGCTGGTGTTCGTGCGCGGGGTCACCGGCATCCTTTTCAAGGAACTGGCCTACGTGATCATCTTCGCGCTGCTCTGTTCGCTGGGCCTTGCTTTGACGCTGGTGCCCATGCTGGCATCCCGGCTGCTCACCGTGAGCGGGGCCTGCGCCATCGAGCCGGCCGCCCGCAGCAACCGCTGGATCGCCGCCGCCGATCGCATGACCGGCCTGCTTCAAACCACCTACCTGGGCGTCCTGCGCAAGGCATTGGACCACCGTCTGGCTACGGTGCTGATCGCCGCCGGGCTGTTCGGCGTCAGCTTTCTATTGCTACCGTTCATCGGCAGCGAGTTGCTGCCCCCCAGCGACGAGGGCGAGGTGTATGTCAAAGGCAAGATGGCCATTGGCACCCGGCTCGACCTGGTCGATCAACAGACCCGCATCATGGAGGGGGTCGTCGGCCCGGCCGTTCCCGAAACCGTGGCCTCGGTGGTCAACGTGGGCGCCTATGGGTGGCGGCCCGATGCGGGCGCGGAAGGGCAGATCAACCTGTCGCTGGTGCCGCAGGCCCGGCGCAAACGCACCAACATAGAGATCGCCGACGATCTGCGGTGCCGTTTGGAAGGCCAGATCCCCGGTATGGAGATTCGTGTGCGGGCGCCCCAGGGACAATTCATCCTTCAGCGACTCCTGGGCGGCGACGAAGGGTTGACCGTAGAGATCCGCGGTCACGACCTGGCCACCCTCGACGCCCTGGCCGCCCAGGCAGCCGCCTCCATCGTGGACGTACCCGGTGTCACGGATGTGCAGACCAGCCTCGAGGCGGGCATCCCCCAGCAGAAGATCTTCGTGAATCGCGACAAAATCGCCGACCTCGGGCTCAGCGTCCGCGACGTGACCGAACTCCTGCAGACCGCCGTGGCCGGTTCCAAGGCCGGCGAATACCGCACCGGCGGCGATTCGTACCGCATCCTGGTCCAGCTCAAGGATGCCGAGAAGCGTTCCCTGAACGAGATCTTAGATTTGACCCTGACCACGGCCGCGGGTGAAAAGGTTTCCCTCCGCAACCTGGTCAATGCCGAGGCGAGCCGGGGACCGATCCTCATCGACCGCAAGGACCAGCAGCGCCTGGTCACGGTCAGGGCCAACGTGGCCGGACGCGACGAAGGATCGGTGGCGCGCGACATACAGGCGCTGCTCGATTCGATTCCGCGCGCCGTGGGCTATGATCTGGCGGTGGCCGGGACCTTCGAAGAGCAACGCAAGGCATTTCGGGAGTTGATCGTTTCGCTTGTCCTGGCCCTGGTCCTGGTCTACATGGTACTGGCCTGCCAGTACGAATCCCTGCGCGATCCCCTGGTGGTCATGTTTTCCGTACCCCTGGCCGCCATCGGCGTTTTGGTGACCCTGTTCCTCACCGATACCACGCTCAACGTGCAATCCTACATCGGCTGCATCATGCTGGGCGGCATCGTGGTCAACAACGCGATCCTTCTGGTCGACCAGGCCGGCCGGCTGCTTCGCGACGGCATGGCGGTGCGCGACGCCCTGGTCGAGGCCGGCCGCCGGCGCCTGAGGCCGATTCTCATCACCACCCTGACCACCATCCTCGGCCTGATGCCCCTGGCATTGGGCATCGGCGAGGGTGCCGACGCCCAGGCACCGTTGGCCCGGGCGGTTGTCGGCGGCCTGGCCGCATCGACGTTGATCACCCTGGTGTTGATTCCCACGGTCTATTCCTTGTTCCATCGCGCCCCTGCGACTGCCCAAAGATCCTAAGAGTTAGCTTTCATGCCCGCTCGGGACGGTCCATCCCGGCATGAACGATGCTGCTTGACAGGCAGGTAAGCGGCGCATATTATTTGCTTCGATATTTCGACAAATGGCGAATCGTGAGGTATATAATGCTTCAATTCATGAATCTCACCAAGGCCCTGTCCGACGAAAACCGGGTGCGGATTCTCATGGCGCTGCATGCCAGGGGGGAGCTTTGTGTCTGTCATTTGAACGAACTGTTCACCCTGGCGCCTTCGACAGTTTCGAAGCATCTTTTCTTGTTGAAGAATGCCCGGTTGCTGGTGGCGCGCAAGGATGGTCGCTGGATGTACTACCGACTCAACAACGGCGAAGATGCTCCCGGGTTTGTCGTGGCAGCGCTGGACTGGATCCTGAAAACCATCTCGGATGATCCGGTGGTCCAAGCGGATAGAGAGCGCCTGGAGAAGATTTTGTCGGCACCGATGCCCGCCGCGTGCGCGCGTCATTGAAAGGAAACGAATATGAGTGCGAAATATGAAGATGAACAAAGGATTATGGTCAGGGAACGCTACGGTAAGATCGCCGGCGGCTCGTGCGGATGCCCGCCCACCGCGACAATGTCTTGCTGCTGTTCGTCCGGCGCCATTCTCGATTCCGTCAACCAGGTGATGGGGTATACCCAGGAGCAGCTCGGCGCAGTTGTCGAGGGCGCCAACCTGGGTCTGGGTTGCGGCAACCCTACAGCCATCGGCAAGCTGAAACCGGGGGAGACCGTCCTCGACCTGGGCAGCGGGGGCGGCTTTGACTGCTTCCTGGCGGCCAGACAGGTCGGCGAAACAGGGCGGGTGATCGGCGTGGACATGACCCCGGAAATGCTGGCCCGGGCAAGGGAGAATGCCGGGAAGATGGGGGCCGCCAATGTCGAGTTCCGGCTGGGTGAAATCGAACACCTACCGGTGGCCGACAACAGCGTGGATGTGATCATCTCCAATTGTGTCATCAACCTGGCACCGGACAAACGCAAGGTTTTTGCGGAGGCCCTGCGCGTATTGAAACCGGGGGGCCGCATCGCCGTCTCCGATGTGGTGGCCATTGCCGAGATGCCGGAGCATATGCGCCAACAGGCCGCTCTGCTGACCGGCTGCATCGCGGGCGCCGAGCACATCGACCGGCTGCGTGACATTTTATATGAGGTGGGTTTCCTGGAGGTCCGCATCGAGACCAAATCCTACAGCAAAGAGCTGGTCAGCGGATGGTTCCCCGGCAGCGGCGCCGAAAATGTTGTGGCTTCCGCCGATATCAAGGCAATGAAGCCGCTTCTCTCGTTCGATCTGGCACTGCCGGGGGAAGGTGCCGATGGCGCAAGCGATGGATAGTGACTTGAGGTGATCCATCGAGGCGGGTGCAATGAATAAGAGGCGACCTTCATCATTTGAAGTGGCTATCGCCGTTTCCGGCAAATGGGATCGTCTGTCTGGGTGCTCTGGTCATCCTGGCCACAGCAGTGGGCTGCAGCCTGGATGCCGATTACAAGCGGGTCGCCTTCACGCGAAAAGACGATGCCGTCGCATCGCAGCCGGTTTCCACCGATCGCGAGCTGCTGCGGATGGCCTTGGCGGCTATGATCTCGTCCAGGTAGACCCCCCTAAGAACTATCGGGAATCCGTGTTAAAGACGGTTTCTGATGTTAGATCTGCTGGGATTGCAATATTCCCAACATCTGACGGTCAGTTTGCTGCTTGGCTGTGCCAAAGGTCATTTTTTTCAATCGGGTTGAAATATTTCACTTTTCCATTAACCCCAATTTTTTGAGCTAAGCGCGTTTCGTTCCTCACACGGCGAATCAGTCTGTCCTGCTCATCACCCATCCCTTGATAGAACCAAAGTAGCAATAGCAGCCCTGATTTCATGGATTTTTTTGGTTTTTCTCCTCTTGGGGTGGATTGGGTCCGATACTGAGTCTGTTTCAAGTCGAGAACGCCCAAGTCTCCGGATAAAACCGGTTGCGACGGTTATGAGACCGGCCGCGATTCCTATGCCTGCGGCCCCCACCGGGCAAACCGGCTGCCCGAATCACAGACGATTCGATGTGCTGTTGAAAAATCCGAAAAATGCGGCCTATGGCAACAGGAACCGATTCATCATTTCTGGCAGGCGTCTGATGATTTGGCGAAACGGCAAGGTTACTCTGCCATCCCCATGCAAGTCGGGCAAACCCCGAATAAGAATATTTCGTGTTCTTCAACAACAAATCCGTCTGGTGCTGCTTCCTCTTCCTTCAGGGCGCAACCGGGAAGTTCAAAGGCGCGGTTGCACACGCGGCAGTGAAAGTGGTGGTGATGCCCTTTCCCGGTGCGTTCATACAGAGCCCCGAGAGACGGGTGGGAGATTCGTTTCAACCATCCGTCATCGATGAGTATCTTGAGATTCCGATAGACCGTTGCCTGATTGAGTGATGGCACGAGTCTACGGCCGTATGTAAGCACCTCCTCCACGCCCAACGGCCTTGCATGCTGCCTGAAGACCTGTTCGATGGCCATTCTCTGTGTCGTATTGCGCCTCAAGGTCCGATCCTCCACTTTCAGGATTTTAGGTTGTTACCGCTTTTATTGCAATGACTTTCGCAATAGGCTTGACAAAACTTGGCCGCTTCGCTTAAATGCAAATGCTTTTGCATTTGCATTTTATTACTTTTAGTCCAAATTTGGGGGATAAAATGAAAACTGTTGGCATTAAAATATCTTCTTTTATTGTGTTGATTCTGCTGGTGGTTTCCGGATTTTCGTACGCCCAAGAAAAAAAGGGTGATGAAAATTCTTCATCAGCTGATCCCCCTAAGGAAATATTTCAACTTGAGACCGTTGTCGTGACCGGAACCACATCTGATGATGAAAAACAGGAAATCGAAAGCCGGAAACTCAGATCGCATAAGGTGGTTGATTTGGCTGAAATCCTTTCGGATGAGTTGGTCGAAGTGCAGATGATACGCAAGAGCGGATACGGAAACGAGGTTTCCATGCGCGGTTTCGGACAGGAGAATATTAAAGTCATGCTGGATGGCGGGATCCTTGAAGGAGCATGTGGCAGCCGTAAGGACCCCTCGCTTTCCCATATCAACATGCTGACTGTGCAAAAATTGACGTTGCAACAGGGGCCTTTTGACGTCACAAAGCCGGGATGTTTGGGCGGGTGCGTGGATGTAATCACCAAAAAGCCCAAACCTGGTTTTGAGGGAGAGATACTTGGAAAAGGCGGAAGCTACGGTTTCCACAGCGGCGGTTTTACAACCAGCGGCGGCAGCGACACAGTTCAAGGGCTTTTTGGGTACAATTTCTCCGAGTCCGATCAGTACGAAGACGGCTCCGGCGACCCCCTCTGGAAAGTAAGAGAAGGTCTGGCCGCTTCTTATAACGAAAAAGGACGTGACGCAAAGGCGTTTCAGAAACACGACACCTGGGGCAAACTGCAGTTCACGCCGAGCGAACGCCACAAAATCCTGCTGGAGCACACCTACGGGAAGGCAGAAGACATTCTAACCCCCCGGGTTGCATTCGACACAGAAGAAGAGACTACCAACATGACCAAGGCGAGCTGGGAGATGCGCAATCTTGGCAATCTGTCGAAAAAACTCACCCTTTCATTATACCGCAACGAAGTGGACCATCGCCCCTTCCAGGACTTACGCAATGTGCCCGTACCCAAAAACAACGAGGTTGAGTCGGTAATCACGGGCGGCGCCATTCAAAATGTGACCAAAACCGATTTTGCTACGTTGACCTATGGGATCGATATGTACCACCGGGATTGGTGGGGGGACGTCTATAACAGTCTGACAGGCGTTAAGCTCAATGACAACCTCATCCCTTCCGTCCAATCATTAAACATTGGCGGATACATCCAAATGGACAAGATTATCGATAAATGGACTGTTGGATTTGGCTTGAGGTACGATCGCTTCCAGCAGGAGGCTGATGAAGACCTGGTTTTTACTCGCGCCATTACTGATGAAAATCGTCAGATTGATCACCTCTTCGGTGGATACGTCTCGGTCAAATATTTCCTAAATGAAAACGCGATGCTTTTCAGCGGTGTCGGACGCAGTTATCGAACGCCGACATCGTGTGAGCGATATATTCAGGGTAACCCCACTTTCTTCGGGAACCCCGATCTCAATCCCACGGCCAACAACGAGTTCGATTTGGGGTTTAAGTATGAACGCGGTCGATGGATGCTCCAGGCCAAGGGTTTTTATTCCAATCTTGAAGACTATATCTACCAGGAGAACAACCTTGCCGGTTATCAAAGCTACACGAACATTGATGCCCACATCTGGGGGGGAGACATCAAGGCTGGTTTCGATCTGGATTATGGGATTTCCCTTGAGGGAGGTCTCGCTTATCAGCGCGGCCGCAAGGATAGCCGCCCCGATAACAACGACGATGATGACCTCGGGCAGATAGCACCGCTAAAGGGCAGACTGGCGCTGAATTACAATAGCGATAAACCTCTGGATCAGAAAGACGTCGGCCTGTTCGGAACCGCCGAGTGGGTCCATTCCGAAGCGGCCAGGGACGTCGATGCGGATGCCGGCGAGAAGCAGCTTGCGGCGTGGGATATCATGAACCTGCGCATGGGTTACCAGTTTAAATCGTACACGCTCAATGTTGGTGTGGACAATGTGTTCGACCGAAAATACACGGTCGCGAATTCCTATGAATGGGACGTGATCGGTGGTACCGGCGCAAATCCCGCTATCGTCAACGAGCCGGGAAGGTTCATCTATGCGACTTTAGGGTTTAATTGGTAGCTTTACAGTGAAATAAGGCCTTTCAACACCGGTGAAGCACAAAAGTGTTTGGTATTGGCAATGTCCATATAAAGGAGGAGAGGCGATGAAAAGAAGACAATTCCTGGTGATACTAACCAGTTGTATTGCTTTTGGATTGATAGTATCCCCGGCCTTTGGAAAGGCAAGCGCTGCCGAACAAACCGTGCTGGCGACTACCTTCCCCATCTACCAGATCATACGTAATGTTACCCAGGGGCGGGATGGGGTGAAGGTCGATCTCATGTTGCCGAGTCAAATGGGGTGCCCCCACGACTATGCCTTGACACCCCAGGACATGCAAAAGCTGGCCAAAGCCGACATCCTGGTAGTCAACGGTCTCGGCATGGAGGAGTTCCTTGGCGCGCCGGTGACAAAAGCAAATCCTATCATCCGTGTCATCGACAGCTCGACAGGCATCCAGGAAACCCTTCAATATTCCGAGGAGCAACAAAATGATCACGGTCATGGCCACGAGCCTGCGGAAACAGGACAACATGCCGAGGAGCAGCAACATGGCCATCACGGCGAGCACCCATTTGAATGGGCCGGAGCATTCAAGCTCGATCCCGGCGTCTATAAGTGGTCATTCGCCAAGGTCGACGGGAAATATGCCGACCCGGCCATGAAAATGATCTACGTTGCATCCGAACCCAAGGACCCCATCGAGCACGTGGAGGAAAAGGTCATGGACGTGTTCGAACAAAACGGACAGCCCCTGAAACAGGGCGGCCGTTTGCGCTCCGGTGAACTGCATCTCCTGCAATTCGACGAGGCCCGCAACACGACGGAATTTGAAATCAAGATCGACAAGGCCGGGACCTATGTTTTTTTCACCGAACATATGCCTTCTGAATTCGAAGCCGGGGAGCATTTCTTCAAAACCGCCGCTGTCAAAGACATTGAACCGGTGCTCCAGGAACCGGAATCCGGTCATGACCATCACCACGCGGAGGCGCATCACGAGCACGGTCATCATCCCCATCATGCCGGGGTGAATCCGCATCTCTTTGCCAGCCCCCGCATGACGGCCAAGCTGGCCATGAACATCGCCGCCGAATTGTCCAAGGCCGACCCGAATGGTGCGGTCACCTATTTTAAAAACGCCCAGATCTATGCGGAAGCCATGAACAAGCTGGCTGATGACATGGCTGTCCTTGGCAAGCGCCTCAAAAACAATCGCATCGTCCAGCCGCACGGCGTATTTGATTACCTGGCCCGCGACATGGGACTTGAGATCGTCGCCGTCATGCAGGCCCACGGCCAGGAGCCTTCGGCTTCAGAGATGATGCAACTTGTCAAAATTATAAAAGAAAATGGTGTGGGAGCAATCTTCACCGAGCCGCAATATCCGGAAAAGATCGGCAGAGCCCTGTCGAGAGAAACCGGTGTCCCTGTCGCCGTGCTGGACCCAGTGGCCACCGGCCCCGAGAATGCGCCACTCACCTATTACGAAACGGTCATGCGCCAAAACATGAAAACCCTTGAGTCGACACTGGGGGTCAAGTAAGTATGGCGAATCCGTGCCATGCCAATGGGGCCGCCGTGATGTTCGAGAACGTCACGGTTTCCCTTGGCGGAAATACCATCCTGGAAAATGTATCGGCCAAAATTCCCCAGGGAAGCTGCACCGCCATCGTCGGACCCAATGGCGCGGGAAAAACGACGATGCTGTTGGCCCTTCTGGGAGAAGTGCCCTTTTCAGGCGGCATCCGCGTCTCACGCGCGAAGGAGGGCCGGCGCTTGCGCATGGGCTATGTCCCGCAGCGGCTTCAATTCGACCGGGGCATGCCGCTCACCGTGCTGGAGTTCATGGTCATGGGTTGGCAGAGAAGCCCTTTATGGTTTGGCGTCCGCCTAACATATCGTGACCGAGCACAAAAACTCCTGGCTTCCATCAAGATGGACGGGTTGGAAAAAAGAAGGATTGGAGCACTCTCGGGTGGGGAGATGCAGCGCGTGCTCCTGGCGCTGGCGCTCGGACAAGAGCCGGACCTGTTGGTCCTGGATGAGCCGGCATCCGGGGTGGATTTTCAAGGCGAACATGTTTTTTGCGAACTGCTGGATAAACTGCGCTGCGAGCATGGCTTCACCCAATTGATGGTCAGTCATGACCTTCCCACAGTGACGCACCACGCCACTCACGTGATTTGCCTTAACCGCAAGGTTGCGGCTGAAGGCTCCCCTCGCGAGGTGCTCACCGCGGAAACCCTCACGGCGATTTTCGGCCTGCACATGGGATTGGTGGACAGCCGGGTCTTGCCGGACGGTAGCCGCAGTTGTTCATCGCCGTGCTGCAGAGGAGCGGACCGCGATGCCTGAACTGAGTGTCCTGTACGACCTCATTGCAAAACTGCTTCCCTTGGAATCCATGCAGATGCGCTTTATGCAGCAAGCGCTCGTGGGGCTTGTGCTGCTTGCGCCCATGGTGGCTTTGATGGGTGTTCAGGTGGTTAACTTCCGCATGGCCTTTTTCGCCGATGCCATCAGCCATTCAGCCTTCACGGGCGTGGCACTGGGGCTCATTCTCGCCGTCAGCCCGCATTGGACCATGCCTATTTTTGGTCTCCTCGTAGGGCTTGCGATTATGGCCAGTCAGCGCCGAAGCGCTCTGTCGACCGACACCGTTATCGGCGTGTTCTTTTCCGGTGTGGTCGCATTCGGCCTTGCGGTTGTCAGCCGGGACAAGAATGTAGCCAGAGACATTCAACGGTTTCTGTACGGAGACATTCTGACCATCGGCAATAACGATATTTGGGCAATGATCGTGCTTCTCGCGGTGCTGATCTTCTTTCAGATCTACGGTTACAACCGGATGTTATATATCGGCCTCAACACAGTTGTCGCCAAAGTGCATGGTGTGCGGGTAGCCGCCTACCAGTATGTATATGCGGGGCTTTTGTCCTTTGTCGTGATTTTTTCGGTTTGGGCCGTCGGTGTTCTGCTGGTGACGGCCATGCTGATTGTACCGGCTGCTGCAGCGCGCAACCTCGCTCGAACGGCAGGCGGTATGGTGTGGTGGGCGCTTCTGGTCAGCACCACCTCGGCGGTTATCGGATTGCTGATCTCCGCGCAAGAATGGGCCCGCACGGCCACCGGTGCGACCGTGATTCTGGTCGCCTTCGTTTGGTTCCTGGTGAGCTCGGGGGTTGATCTTATTCGCGGAGAAGGTAGTGTCCGATAATCTTAAAACCGAATCTGAACCCCATAAAACACATCCCAACGAGCCTATACAAAGCAAGGTCGAATACCTTCCAGCTTTGTTCCTGGTGGCGGCCCTCTTCTTTCTTCCCAAGGAAACCGAAGCCGGTTCTTTAAATGCGTTGGCCATTGTTTTTGTCAGCATCGTCCTCGAAGCCATCCCGTTCATGTTGGTCGGTTCGCTTGTCGGCGGTTTCATCGAAGCCTTTATCAGCCGGGAACAAATGGCCACCCTCCTTCCCCGAAAAGGTTGGTTGACCGTGTGTATAGCGGCCGGAGCAGGGCTTGTTTTTCCGGTTTGCGAATGCGCGGTCGTGCCGGTGGTTCGACGTTTGACCGGCAAAGGTCTGCCTTTCTCCGCGGCCATCGCATATCTTCTCGGTGGCCCCATCGTGAATCCTATCGTAGCGGCCTCGACGGCTTTGGCCTATACATTCGACTGGCGCATTGTAGTCCTACGTTTGAGTTTGGGCTACGGTATTGCAGTGGCAATCGGAATGCTCATGGGCAGGTTGTTCACCAGCGTCGAAGCCATCAAGAACAATGGGGCCACATTCAAAAACAACGCCTTATCCTGTGGCTGTCATCACCATGCGAATGGCGAGGCGTGTTCTGAAACACCGCAACCCTTTCCAATCATCACAAATCCGGCAGGCAATAACACGGTTTGTGGATGTGGCTGCAGTCATCCGGTTTCCGATGATTGGGTCGACAAGGCCGGGGCGGCCTTTACCCATGCCATGGATGATTTTTTGGCTGTGGGGCACTATCTCGTCATCGGCGCTTTCATCGCTGCGCTGGCGCAGACCTATATCGACCGTTCGAGCTTCTTGAGCTTGACGGCAACTCCGGTATTGTCCGTGGTATTGATGATGGCCTTGGCGGTCCTGCTCAACCTGTGCTCCGAGGCGGATGCTTTCATTGCCGCGTCTTTCCGAGGTTTGATGCCCATTCCGGCCCAAATGGCCTTTTTGTTGACCGGCCCCATGTTCGATCTCAAGCTTCTGCTCATGTATCAAAGCGTTTTCACGCGGAGAGCCATTGTTGTCCTTGCTTCACTCATTCTTGTGGCAGTTCTGGTGATTGCAGTCGGTCTTGAAATGCTGAATGGGGTACTCCAATGAGAACGCCGGAACAAACGATGAAACGGTGGCTGCATCCTGCCGTGTTCGCCACCTGGACCGGGTTTCTGATCTATATCTTGGCCAGCCAGCGCTACGTGGCTTTCCTGCGGCCGGAATTTGGAACCCTCCTGGCACTGGCTCACTTTATCGCCATGGGCTTTATGCTTGCAGCCATGATTCGTCCAAAAGCTGCAGAGACGGACACATCCGCTGTTTTGCGTTCGTTGGTGCTGCTGGTCCCGGTTTTGTATTATGCGGCCATGCCGGAAGCCATGCTGGGTAATCAAGCGTTTAAGAAAAGATTCATTGGAACAAATAACGGAGCTATCAGTCGTCAATCACCCTTCATGCTTTCACCTCAGGGATCAGAAAACGTTCCGGACATTGCGTCACCATCGAAAGAAATAGAAGGCACCCAGCAAGAAACGCCTCAAGAGCGAACGATCCTTGAGATTTTTCTCAACCCCAATTTTTACAAGGGTCAACGGGTGATTATCACGGGTATGATCCTGCGCGATGAGCAGCTCAAACCACATTTCGGGGGCAGGGACACGGCCGTATATCGCTTTCTGATTAACTGCTGTGCCGCGGACGCATTGCCTCTGGCGATTGCGCTGTATTGGGATCAGCCAGATGCTTTTGGTAACGACCAGTGGGTGCAAGTGGATGGGGTTTTCGATCTTCACCAGATCAAGGGCAAACCTGTACCAATGGTTTCAAAGCCCCGAATCAAACTGGTTGCAGCACCTGGAATTCCATACCTGTTCTGAACAACAATAATAATATTATAGCATGGGGCGGGAAATCGGAGTTGACAACGCTTCTTTTAACAGCCGAACGAGGCGATTTCCAGAAATTCGTCCGGTTGTAGCACCGCCCGATCAGCATGCAGCTTTGAAATTCGTTTCAGTTTTATTTTACGACAAGGACCGGTATTTTGGCGTTTCGTAAGAAAATATCCTAGCTTTTAGACCTTTAATTAAATGATCGGTGGAGAGTTCCGCATGCTTCGCGATTTATTGATAATCTTTCAAATCATGCAATCATCCCAGCTCATGGATTCTTACTGAGTGCGATTCACGTCGGGTTCAATGAATATCGTTCACTTAGAATCGCCCACATCTATCTTTTGTGCTTGCATTTCAGGTACCAGGCGGATAGACAATCAGAGACACGAATTCAAAAGCAAAGGGGATGGGGTCCCCCTGATAACCGCCCGGGCCGGGCTGATGACTCCTACCGGAACCATGGTGCGGTAGGATGTTGCTGTGAACGGCCCGCAGGCGGTTTTTTCGTGGCCGCAGCGCATGGCTTTTCCCAAATGGAGCGCGTGGCGAAATGGACGTTTACAAGACCTTCGGCGATCTCCAGCAGAACGAGCAGGAAGGCGCCGACTACCGCATCCGCTGGCGATCGGGCAGTTCGGGTATTGCCGTCTTGAGCATTCACGGCGGTGAGATCGAGCCGGGGACGACGCGCATCGCCAATGCCATCGCCGGGTGGGAGCACTCTTTTTATGCCTTTGAAGGCATCAAAAGTGCCGGAAACCTGGGCCTGCATATCACCAGCACCCAGTTCGACGAACCCAAGGCCATGGAGATGGTCTGCCGGTCCGACATCATCCTGTCGATCCACGGCAGCGCCGAGACTGCACCGCTGGTGCACATGGGGGGACTGGACGAAGCGTTGAAGGGTCGAATCATGGCGGAGCTGCGTTCGGCGGGGTTTGCCGTCCTGGAAAATGAAGATCTCTCTTACGGCGGGACCGATCGGAAGAATATCTGCAACCTGTGCGGCCGTGGCATGGGCGTTCAGTTGGAAATCAGCCGCGGTTTGCGCGAGACCATGTTCCGGGATCTCAGCCCGGAGGGGCGACGGCATCCCACGGCGGCATTCGGCCGTTTCGTCGATGCGGTGCGCAAGGCCATCGCGCCATTCGCGAGTGCGCAGGCCCAGGCCGAACCGCTGCGAAACACCGATTGATCGTTCGGCGGATCGATTCAGACAAGGAGACACGCACATCATGGGTGAGTGGTTCAAGGCAGTGGGCCTGGTCATGCTCGGCGGGAGTTTGGGCGCGGCCAGCCGTTATGCCATCGGTCTACTGGCGGCCAAGGCCTGGGGGGTGCAATTCCCCTGGGGCACGCTGCTGGTCAATCTATCGGGATGTTTTCTCATCGGCCTTCTCTTCGCCCTGGCCGATCGGGCCCGTCTGTTGACGCCCGAGATGCGTCTTTTACTGATCACCGGGTACCTGGGGGCGTTGACGACCTTTTCCTCGTTCACCCTGGAGACGGTCAATGCCGGTCGCGCCGGCCTGACGCTTCAACCCCTGGCCAACATTCTGGTCAACAATATCGGCGGCCTGGCCCTGACCATCCTCGGCATGCGTCTGGGCGGCCTGAATTAGGGGGTGCGATGCTGAACTACAAAGGAATCGAGATTTTCACCAGCGAGGCGGCCCGCTATAAGAAGAAGCCGCTGATCGACGCCGTCGTCGCTTATATTCATGGGCTGAAGATCGCCGCGCGCTGCGTCGTGACGCGCGGCATCGCCGGATGTTACGAAAGCGGGGAGGTGGCCACCGGGCGCCTGGAAGTTCTTTCCCACAACATGCCGATCCGGATCTACATCGTTCTGCCCGCCGCCGAGAGCGAAAAGGTCATCGACGGCCTGAACGGTATGATGGAAGAGGGTATCGTGGCCGTTCACGACCTGAACGTCCTCAGCCATCGGGCCGACAATGCCTTTTTTCCGCGCCAGTTGATGGTGCGGGATGTGATGACGCCCGATCCTGAGCGCATAGGACCGGCCACCCCATTGAGCGATGCCGTCCGCATGCTGCTGCCGTCGATCTTTTCGGGGCTCCCGGTGGTCGATGAAAGCGACCGTCCCATCGGCGTGGTCACCCAGGGGGATTTGATCCGCAAAGGCGGCATGCCGCTGCGCCTGGGGCTGTTGGCGGAATCCGACGAGGGCCGCAGGGATGCGGTGCTGGCCCAGCTGGCCGGCCGGCGTGCCGAGGCCGTCATGACGGCCCCGGCGGTAAAAATTTCCGAGGACCGGCCGTTGAGCGAAGCGGTGGAACTCATGTTGAACAAGAAGGTGAAGCGTCTTCCGGTGGTGGATGCCCGTGGACGGCTGACCGGCATGCTGTCGCGGCTGGATATCTTCCGCACGGTGATGCGCGAAGCTCCGGACTGGAATGCCTTCCGGGCCCAGAAGGTCGAGGTGGCGCGGTTGCGGCGGGTTGCGGATATCGTGCGCCGGGATACACAGACCGTCACCGCTGAGACCCCGCTCGAAGAGGTGGTTCGCATCATCGACCGCAACGATCTGCAGAGGGTGGCCGTGCTGGATAAAGAAGAAAAACTGCTGGGACTGATCTCGGATCGCGACTTGCTGCGCTTCTTCAAGCCGGCCCAGGAGGGCATTTGGGGGCTTCTGGCCAGGATGAAACAGCCCTTTATGCAAGACGCCTGTCAAAGCGGCGACCTTCAGAGATGTCTGAGCGAAACCCGGGCGGGCGATGTCATGACCACGGACCTGATCACCGTGCGCGAAGAGATGCTGATCGAGGAGGCCATCGGGCGGATGATCGAAAAGGGACTCAAGCGTCTGCCGGTGATCGATGCCGAGGGCCGCTTCAAGGGTATGATCAGCCGCGATTCGCTGCTGCGCACCGGCTTTGGAGAACCTGCCTGAGGGGAAAGCAGCCATGTTGGCATTCAAGCAGGAGACGTTTCATTCCCGGATCATACTGCCCAGCGGTGAGGCGGTCGAACGTCCTGTCGAGGTCCGCACCAATCCGATTACCGGCCGCACCTGCCGGATCACTTACAGCCGGGGAGAAGAGCGCGAGCCCGGGGCAGAGGGCCTGCCCGAACCGCCGCCGTTTGCGCACGAGATGGAGAGGTGCCCTTTCTGCCAGGCGCAAATGGCCGCCCGAACCCCCCGTCTCGCATCCGAGCTGTGGCCTCCGGGCCGCATGACCCGGGGGAGTTCCACCCTTTTCCCCAACCTCTTTCCCTACGGGCGCTATTCGGCGGTGAGCCTGTTCGACGACCGGCATTATGTCGAGATCGGCACGGCCCGCCTTCAATCCTACGCGGACAGTTTCCTGAACTGCCGAAACTACCTGCTGCGGGTGCTCGCCCACGACCCGGAGGCTGTTTACATGGCCATCACCCAGAACCATCTGCCATCGGCCGGCGGCTCCCTGCTCCATCCCCATCTGCAGGTGCAGGCCGACCGCATCCCGGCTAACCACCAGCGTTTTTTAAGCTCCCGTGCCGCCAAACATCGAAAAAAAAACGGTACGCGTCTGTTCGGCGACTATCTGACCTTGGAAAGAGGTGCCGGACTGCGCTGGATCGGCGAAACAGGCCCCTGGCTGTGGTTGGCCGCATTTGCGCCCGAGGGTTTTTTCGAAATCTGGGGCATCCTGCCGGGCATCACCACTCTGCGTCACACCACGGACGACCATTGGGCGGGCCTGGCGAAGGGGGTCTTGAACACCCAACGGTTTTACCGCAGCCTGGGCCGCAACGGCTACAACCTCGGCCTGCTTCTGCTGGAAGATGGCGCTGACGATCTGGAGCTGCGGGTCGTGCTCACGGTGCGCGGTAACTATGCGCCCTGGGTGCGCAGTGATTTCACCGGCTTCGAGGTGATGTTGGGCGACATGGCGACTTTTTCGGCGCCCGAATCGACGGCCGAGCGCGCGCGCCCCTTCTGGGCCGACGACCCCCATTGAGCAATATCAGAGTACGCAACCGGCAGTATAATAATCCAATGACCGGCATTTCGCTCCTACGCGGGCCTCCCGCTTTCGCAGTAATAACGGCGCGAGTGCATTTTATTGCTGCGTTGTTAGCGCATTATCCTGACTGCCGGATCATTCCGAGCCATTGCATGGCCGCCATCTGCACCGGGTCCCAGGGGCTGGAGAGCGGCGGTGTGTAAGACAGGTCCAGGTCACACAGTGCACCGATGCGCATTTCATTGTACAGGGCCGCGGCCACGATATCGATGCGTTTGGAGACTTCTGCGTTCCGGTGCCCCACCATCTGCGCGCCGAGAAGTCTTCCGGTGTGCCGGTCCCCGGTCAGTCGGATGTGCAGTTGCTTGGCGCCCGGATAGTAAACCTTGTGATCCCATGTGGTGAGGGCTACTGTGATCGGATCGAATCCCGCCGCACGCGCTTCGTTGTCCCGCAGGCCGGTGCGGGCCGCCACGCTGTCGAAGACTTTGACCACCTGGGTGCCCAGGCTGCCCTGAAACTGGCACCGGCCGCCGAGCATGTTTTCGCCGGCCACCCGGCCTTGTTTGTGGGCCGTGGTGCCCAGGGGCATGTAGACGTAGCGGCCCAGGATGCGATGCCAGGTGTGAACGCAATCCCCGGCCGCCCAGATATCCGCAAGCCGAGTGGCCATGGTGCGGTCCACCTCGATGGCCCCGCCGACGCCGAGGTCGATGCCGGCGGTATTAGCCAGTTCGACGGACGGTTTGGCCCCGGCGGCGACCACGACCATGTCCGCGGCCACGGCTTGGCCGGAGGCGACGCGCACGAGAAGCCTGCCATCCGAACGTTCGATGCGCTCGACGGCATGGCCTGTCAAGATTTCTACACCCCTGGAGCCGAGTTCGGCATGGATCAGTCGCCCCAGTTCCGGATCTAAAGTGGTGAGCACCTGCGGGGCAAATTCGATCAGGGTCACCCGCACGCCTTTATGCGTCAGCGCATCGGCCATCTCCAGGCCGATATAGCCGCCGCCGATCACTACCGCCGTTTTTGGGTTGTGGTCCTCCATGAATCGTTTGACGGAGAAACTGTCCGCCATCCAGCGCAGGAAAAAGACCCCGGGAAGATCGATCCCTGCAATGGGTGGCCGCGCCGATTCAGCGCCGGTGCCGATAAGAAGTTTACTGTAAGGGATCCGCATCGAGGCGCCCTGGGATGACTGCACGCCCACCGTCTTTGTCTTCGGATCGATGTCCAGCGCGCGGTGGTCCAGAAGCAGGTCGATGCCGTGTTGGGCGATCTCCTCGGCTGTGCGGTGGGCCAAGGTTCGCCAGTCGGCCACTTCGCCGCTCAGATAGAACGGCAGGCCGCAAATGCTGAAGTTGGGGTAGGCGTCGGCCACGACCACGGTCACGTCGGCCCGGCCGTCGATCTCTTTAATGCGCAGGGCGGCGCTGATGCCCGCGTCGCTGCCGCCGATGATGAGCAGTTTGTTCATTTCCCATCCTTTCACTGCGGTTGCCCGAACCATGCCTGGGTGCCCAGGCATATTTTTACCAGCATCAACATCACCGGCACTTCGATGAGCACCCCCACCACCGTGGCCAGGGCCGCTCCCGACGAGAGACCGAAGAGCATCGTGGCCGTGGCGATGGCGACCTCGAAATGGTTGGATGCGCCGATCATGGCCGCAGGCGCCGCGTCCGCATAGCGGAGCTTCAACAGGCGCGCCAGCCCATAGGCCAGCCAGAAGATGAGCATGGTCTGGATGAACAGGGGAATGGCGATCCACAGGATGGTGAGGGGATTGGCCACGATCACCTCGCCCTTGAAGGAGAAGAGCAACACCAGGGTGATGAGCAGGGCGATGATGGTAATGGGCGTGAGCACATGCAGGAACTTCTCCTTGAACCACTTTTCACCCTTGGCGGCGATGATCCAACGGCGCGACAGGTATCCGGCCACCAGGGGCAGGGCCACGTAGATGGCGATGGAGAGCAGCAAGGCCTGCCAGGGGACCGGCAGACGCCCCACGCCCAGCAGGAAACCGCCCAGCAGGCCGTAGAGCAGCAGCATGGTGAGCGAGTTGATGGCCACCATGACCAAGGTCAGGCCGTCGTTGCCCTTGGACAGGAACCCCCACACCAGCACCATGGCCGTGCAGGGCGCGACGCCCAGCAGGATGCAGCCGGCCAGGTAGCTGCGCCACAGGGGAACCTCCAGCATCTTGATCCCCTCGATCAGCACAACTCTGCCGGCCCCGTGATTGGCGCCCACCGGCAAATCGAGGCCGAAGGGCATTTTCACGTGATCCACGGCATCGGGGCCGATGAACCCGTAAAAGAGGGTCCCCAGGAAAAAGAGGGCGATGCCGTACATGGTGAACGGTTTGACAGCCCAATTGACGAAGAGGGTCAGGAAGACCGGCTTGCCGCTCTTGCCGGCCTTGATCACCTCGGCAAAGTCGATCTTGACCATGATGGGATACATCATAAAGAAGAGGCAGACCGCAATGGGGATGGAGATGACGGGCGCCCCGTTGACCGAAATGGCCAGGCTGTCCAGGTAGCGGGCCACACCGGGTGCTACCTTGCCCAGCGCGATGCCGGCGATGATGCAAAGCACCACCCAGACCGAGAGGAATCGTTCGAAGACGCCGGTCATTTTACGTTGATCGTCGAAAGGCTTTTTCGCATTCATCGCTATCCGGTCCTCTTTTCAGGAAGTTTTGCCGATCCAGGCTTTGACATCCGCCTTGCTGGGGATTTTTCCCACGCACTTCACTTGGCCGTCGACGATCACCGCCGGTGTGCCGAAAACGCCGTATCCGGCGATCTTCATCACATCGGTCACCTTTTCCACATCGGCCGTGACGCCGGATTCGGCGACGGCTTCCCTGACCACTTTTTCCGCCTGCTTACATTTCGGGCAGCCAGGGCCCAATACTTTAATTTCCATGGAATTTCTCCTTTCAAGGTTTCAAGTCGTTGTTAGCCGGATGTCTACCCGTAAAAGGCGCCGTAAAGCATCCCGGCGATGGTCGACATCACCACGATGAGGCCGCAGAAGGTGGCCGTCTTCTTCACCCCCATGACGCTGCCGATCACCAGCATGTTGGGCAGCGACAGGGCCGGGCCGGCCAGCAGCAGGGCCAATGCCGGCCCCTGACCCATGCCGGAACCCAGAAGCCCTTGCAGGATCGGCACTTCGGTCAGGGTGGCGAAATACATCAACGCACCGGCCAGGGCGGCGATGAAGTTGGCCTGCAGCGAGTTGCCGCCCAGCAGCGAGGCGATCCACTGCTCGGGAATCAAGGCCGGATGGCCGGGACGGCCCAGCATGAAGCCGGCCACCAGCACGCCGCCGGCCAGCAGCGGAAAGATCTGCTTCATGAAACCCCAGGTGGATTCGATCCAGCTCTTGCGTTCCTCGCCGGTGAACCAGGCCTTGACCATGAAGGTTAGTACGACCAGCAGCGCGGCCGTGATGTACCACTTGGCCGCGAAGATCGCCGGCCACAGCCCGGTGGCGCCGGGAGCCGGTTTGGCGAACGCGGCGAAGATCAGGATTAGCACCATGGTGCCGATGTACAGGGCGTCCTGCAGCAGGGTGCGTTCCCTGGCTTCCTCGTCGGGGACATAGATCTGGCCGATAGTGCGCGCCGCATCGTCCTTGCGGAAGATCAGCGCCATGAGCAGGCCGGTCACGATGGCGAAGAGGATCGCGCCCACGGCCCGGGCAACGCCCAGTTGCCAACCGAGAATCTTGGCCGTCAGGGTGATGGCCAGCACATTGATGGCCGGTCCGGAGTAGAGAAACGCCGTGGCCGGACCGATGCCCGCGCCCCGGGTATAAATGCCGGCGAACAGGGGCAGTACGGTGCAGGAACAGACGGCCAGGATGGTGCCTGAGACCGAGGCCACAGAGTAGGACAGGAACTTGCCGGCCTGGGCCCCGAAATACTTGAGTACCGACGCCTGGGAGACGAACACGGCAATGGCGCCGGCAATGAAAAAGGCAGGGATCAGGCAGGTGAGCACATGCTCGCGGGCATACTCCTGCAGCATGAGAAATGCTTCGAGACCCGATTGGCGGATGACCGGATGGGTCCAGGGGATATAGTAGGCTGCAATGAATACGCCCACGATCAACACCAGCTTGTTGCGTTCCTTCATGATTTCCTTTCTGTACCGATCGCTTCACGTTGTATAAAGGAGGTGGCAATCAATTTATATTTCGCCATTTAGCGATATAATAAGGTCAAAAAAATTATGTGCCGCAAATGGTTTCCCGCCGGATTTCGGGCAGGCGGGCCACCAGGGCGGCCACCTGGGGGTCCTCTTCAAGCCAGTGGCGCAGGTTTCCGAGCAGGCTCGATACGTAGGGATTCATGCCGCCGTCGGCCAAACGGTAGTTGACCCACAGTCCCTCTTTGGCATAGGTGATCAGGCCGGCCTCCTCCAGGATCTTCAAATGTTTGCTGGCGGTGGACTGGGCCAGGCCCAGGGCCGCCTGGATCTCGCAGACGCACATGACCCGGCGCTGGAGCAGTTTGATCATCTTCACCCGATTGGGATCGGAGAGGGCCTTCATGACTTTGATGAAATCGCGCATAACGCCTCCATATCGATGAATCGCAATATAGTAGGATAAAAGGGGCGTGTCAACCCCGGTTTCGATTATTTTCAGTCATGGAGAAATGGATGGACCAATATTGACGGCACCGTAAAAAGTCCGGAACTCGCTTTTCCCGTCATCCCGGTGGAAGCCGGGATCCAGTATTTCCAATATGTTCTGGATGCCGGCGTTCGCCGGCATGACGTTTTAAGGTTTTATCAATATTGACAGGCTCGTAAAAAGCGGCTCACCCCGGCTCGCGGTGAAACATTTGATCCCAGGAAACGGCCCACAATAATGACGCTTCCTTAGAAGTCGTCGCGGGACGGCGGCGTAACAAGTTCAAGATCAAGGCGCGCGAAATTCCGCGTCCTGAGGCGAACTTGTCGCACGCCGCAAGGACAACGGGATGAGCGCAACGCAGATATTGGGCTTCTCACGGTGCCGTCAGTATTAGGTCGCCGGGCAGGATACGGCCAGCACCTCTCGAATGATGTTGGCCAGGTCGGCCTCCACGATGGGTTTCTGAACAAAGGCCTTGATGCCGATTTGCCTGGCCCTCTCGGCGGATATGCTGGCACTGTATCCGGTGCACAAAATGATGGGAAGATCGGGCCGGATCTTGAGCAGTTCGATGGCCAGGCGATCGCCGGTCATCTTGGGCATGGTCATGTCGGTCAATACCAGGTCGATGGTATCCGATGAATCGCGAAACAGTTCCAAGGCCGCAGGACCGCTTGCGGCCGTGGTGACGCGGTAGCCCAGATTTTCCAGTATTTGACGCCAGACATCGACCAGGATCGGTTCGTCGTCCACCAGCAGGATATGCTCATGGCCGCCGGGCAGGGTCTGCTGCCCCTGGGATGGGACATCGACGTGCCCTTCAATGGCCGGCAGGTAGATATTGAATGTCGTGCCGACGCCGGGTTCGCTGTATACGTTGATGGCGCCGCCATACCCCTTGACGATGCCGTGTACTAAGGACAGGCCCAGGCCGGTGCCTTTGCCCTTGGGTTTCGTGGTGAAGTAAGGGTCATATATTTTGGGGATATTTTCCGAAGAGATGCCGGTGCCGGTGTCCTGTACGCTCAGTTTTACATAGTCGCCGGGTTGGAGCCCCGGATGCAGATGCACGTCCCGGTTCGAGAGTTTGACTTGCGTCAATGTCACATCGAGATGCCCGCCTTTGTCTTCCATGGCATGGGCGGCATTGGTGCACAAATTCATGATGATCCGGTGAATCTGGGTCGGGTCGGCCATCGTGCTGGACAGATCCTCGGCGATTTGGGTGGATATCTCGATGGTCGCGGGTAGCGACGAGCGAATCAACTTGAGTGCTTCCTTGACCAGGGGGGCGATCTGCAGGGGTTGCAGCCGCCGCTCATCCTGCCGGCTGAAGGTAAGGATTTGTTCGACCAGGTCCCGGGCGCGCAACCCGGCGGCAAGGATCTTCCTGAGGTTCTGGTAGACCGGGGAATCCGGAGCGATCTTCCACAGCGACAACTCCGCAAAACCGATCACGCCGGCCAGAATGTTGTTGAAGTCATGGGCGATGCCGCCGGCCAGGGTCCCGATGGCTTCCATTTTCTGGGCTTGGAGCAGAGCGGCTTCCAGGCGTTTGGCCTCTGATTCGGCACGCTTACGGTCGCTGATATCCTGCACGAAGGCCATGTGGAACGCCTGGCCCTCGAACACCAGGACGTTGCTCTCGATCTGTACCGGAATGACATGGCCGTCCTTGTGGCGGTGCAAGGTTTCGAAGGTGAGCTGGCCCACTGCCTGCAAGGGTTCGACCTGGTCGGGCCGGATTCTTGGGTCGATATCGAATACCGTCATGTGGCAAAGCTCTTCACGCGTATATCCCAGGCTGCGGCAGGCCTGTTCGTTGACATCGCGGATCTGGCCCTGTTCACCCATGAGGAAAATGCCGATGGATGCCTTTTCGAAGCAGAAACGGGCGATGCGCTGGGACGCTTCCAACTGCTTGCGCCGGGTGATGTCCATCAGGACCCCGTAGAAGACGATCTCATTGCCGATCTCATGGGGTGTGGCATGTGCGGAGAACCAGATCTCTTCGCCATCCGGCTTGATGAACCGTCCTTCATAATGCCATGGTTCGACCATATCCACGGCTTCTTCGATCGACGTGAGGAAACGCCTCTTATCTTCGTGGGGGATCCGGGTATGAAAATGCTCGTGAAAAGTCTTCGGGTTGGCGTCGAGTCCGAATATTTCGGTGGCTTTCACGCTGACAAAGACATTTTCATAGATATGATCTCGGGTGCTGCGAAACTGGTAGACCACCCCGGGAACATTGGCGGTGAGGTCCTTGAGCAGTTTTTCGTTCTGCCGGATCTTTCGTTCCCGGTCATAGCTTTCGGTCACATCCCGAAATACCAGCACCACGCCCACGATCGTCCCATCCGAATGGCGTATGGGGGCGCCGCTGTCGGCGATCTGGTACCTTCGGCCGTCTTTGGCGATCAGTACGGTGTCGTTGGCCAGGCCGATAATCTCACCCTTGGCCAAAACTTTTTCCACCGGGTTGGCCATCGTCTCACCGGTGAGCGCGTTGACGATGCGAAACACCCGGTCAAGCGGTTGCCCGACCGCTTCGTCGACCGGCCAGGCGGTCAATTTCGCAGCCATGGGATTCATGCGGGTGACCAGGCCCTCGGCATCGGTGGCGATGACGGCGTCCCCGATGGAATCCAGGGTGATGCGCATGTGGGTTTCGGCAGCCACGAGCTGACGCTCCCGCCGGCTGATGGTACGGGCCATGTAATCGAGATTCTCCACCAGGTTCTGGAATTCCAGGGTCTTGGACGGCGGCCATGTCAAGTCGTAATGGCCGTGAGCGATGGATTTGGACAATTCCGTGTATCGCCGAAATATTTGGGAGAGATTGCCCGCGCGTGCCCACGCCAGGGCAAAAGAGAGGAAGAGGGCGACCACCAGCACCAGGCCGATGAGGAAGATCGCCGCCCGCAGGGGCGCATAGGCGCGTTCAGACGACTGGGCCACCAGCACCTTCCATCCCAGCGATTCGATGGCCACCACGGTGCCGAGAAGCTTCCGGCCGTCGAGTTCGAAAGTGGCCGCACTGAAGTCGGTTCCACCCGCTTCGGCACTGTGCCGCAAGTCGGGCGGCAGGCGCGTGAGGTCGAATTGTTGGCCTTCCATCTGGTTCTGGGAGTCGGCGACGATCCGGCCCTTGCAGTCCAGCACGATGGTCAGCAGGCCGGCACCGGCCGGGATGTGGCCGATGAAACGGGCGATCTGGCCGAGGGTGATCTCGCCGATGATCACGTGTTCGGTCATGGGTATGGCCAGGGCCACCGCCTGCCGGCTGCTGGCCGTGGAAAGAAACGTCTCCGACCAGAAGGCTTTGCCGGCAGTGCGTGCGCTGTTCACGATGTCGCGGCCGGACAGGTCCAGGCCCATCAGGTCGTCCCGCCGTGATCGGCCGGCGCGCGAGAGTCCGACCAGGCGAATGGTTTCATCCTGTCCGGATGTGATGTAAATGGTTTCGAAGAGCTCGCCCTCGCCGCACTGGGCGTCGAGCAGGGTGATCACGTTGGCCGGTGTGGCGATGCCCCGGATTCTCAAGTAATCAGCCAGGGCGGTCAACTGCCGCTGCCCCCCCATGAGGTGGGCGGAGATCTGTCCGGCAATGGCCCGGGCGATCGCCTGGTGTTGCATGCCGATATGGACGCGGATCTTCGGTGTCAAGATAAGCCATACCAGCAAAGCGACCATGACCAGCGGCAGGCCGGCGATCAGGACGAATTGCAGCGAGAGATAACGCCTCAGGGGCCAGGGGGATTTCATCGGGTCACTCCAGAACGACAAACGACTGGTTGCGGACCACACTGATGGAGGCTTCCTTCCGGTCCACATCGCCGAACGGATCGAATTCAAATTCGCCCTGCAATCCGGCGAATCGCCGTAAGGTGAGGATGGTCTCTTTCAGACCGGTTCCCCTTTTCTGCGCCTTCAAGGCGGTCAATACCACTTGCAGGGCATCATAGGTGTTCACTCCCGGGAATCCGGGTTCCCTGCGATAGCGTTCGAGGAAAGCCTGGCGAAAGGCCTTGTATCCGGGGGCCTCGCTGTCGCGGTCGAAGGTCTGCACAACGGTCACCCCCTCGACCGCCTTGCCGCCCAGTTCGAGCAGCCGTTCGGTGGCGCCCCAATCGGCGAGGGTGATGGGCACGGCCGTATCGAGCTTGCGGATCTGCTGGCACAGCAGCGCGGAATCCATGGAATTGGCGACGATGAGGATGCCGTCGGGTTCGGCGGCCAGCAGGTCGCGGGCAATCTGTAAAAAGGTGGCGGGCTGGTTGGTATTGAAACCGATGGTGTGGATCACCGCTCTGTCCGAGGCGGTGAACGCGGCCCTGAAATTGTAGAGCCATTTTTCACCAAACGAACGGTTGCCCGTATCGTAGGCGGCCGCGATGCGCCGCATGGTGCCGTTCTGGATGTGATAGTGTGCGCTTTTGTTGGCGAAGGCGCGGGTCGTGGAGGTGACCCGGAAAAAGAAATCGTCGAGGCCTGAAAGTTCTTCGGTGGTCGCCGTCGGGCTCACCGTGACGAGCCGGGCTTCATTCAAAAGGG
Organism: Desulfatitalea tepidiphila; assembly: GCF_001293685.1. Lineage (NCBI taxonomy): Bacteria > Pseudomonadati > Thermodesulfobacteriota > Desulfobacteria > Desulfobacterales > Desulfosarcinaceae > Desulfatitalea > Desulfatitalea tepidiphila. The sequence goes on from NZ_BCAG01000003.1 coordinate 470,726, forward strand.
GGGCCACGGCCACGGCCATGTCGCTGGTCATGGGCCCGATCACGGCCAGTACGCCCGCTGCAATGAGTTCCCGCACCACCTTCCGGGCGGTATCGGGATCCTGGTGATCATCTTTGGCGATCAGTTGGACCGGCCGGCCCCGGATGCCGCCCTCTTGATTGCACTTCTCTACGGCCAATTGGGCCGCATCCAGTCCGGTCACGCCAAGATCGGCCACGCGGCCCAAGGTGCCTGCGACAAATCCAATCTGGAGAGGTTCTTTTGACTCGCATGCAGCCAGCAACAGGACAACGGCAACCACTGCCAAAGTACATGGCCCCAAGCATTTCCTTGAACGGGCGATCTCTTTCATCGTATCGTTTCTCCTGCCGTGCGGTCTGCCGGGAAACTGGCTCAGAAGAGGTCGCACGGCACGAAAAGAGTGGCCGTCCCAAAATGTCAGCAGGTTTTCATGTTTTTGATTTTAGGGCAGCCGGCCTCTACAGGCAAGAAAAAACAGGGCGTTGCAGCACATCTTTTCTATCGCCGGAAAAAGAAGGATTCTTATCGAAAGAAAATGCATGCGGGAACTTGAATCTTGGGTGTATGGTTTTATATATTCTTGGCGTTGGGACTGGCTTGGGCTTTAACAGGGGTAAAGGAGCATCCATACCATGGGCGGGTTTTTGAGAAAATTCGAGCATGCCGTCATTGTCTCCCTGATCGGGATGATGATCGTCGTGGTGCTGATATCGACGGTCGAACTGGCTTACCTGATCGTCAAAGATATCATTTCACCGCCGTTCTTCTGGCTGGAAATCGATGAGCTGTTGGACATATTCGGATTTTTCCTGTTGATTCTCATCGGGGTGGAGCTGCTCGAAACCATCAAGGCCTATCTGGCCGACAAGGTGGTCCATTCCGAAGTGGTGCTGGAGGTGGCCCTGATCGCCATCGCCCGCAAGGTCATCATCCTGGACGTCAAGGAGTATTCAGGCCTGACCATTGTGGGTATAGCCGCCCTGATCGTTGCCATGGGATTGGCCTACTACCTGATGAAGCGGTGCCTGGACCAGCGCAGAGGGGATCGAACGGCCCCGTAAAGGGTTCATATCTGCGTTGCGCATCCCGTCGTCCTTGCGGCGTGCGATCCGTACGCCTCAGGACACGCAATTTCGTTCGCAGCGTTCCTGAACTTTTCACGGCGCAGCCCGCCAAAAAAGCGTTACCGACACCATCGAGCACCATCAAGTGTGATGAAGGGGAGGAGATGAACAGCGTGTTGAGCCGATCCAAATGTGGGATGGTTGTTTTTTGCCTGTTGCTTGAAGTGATCCTCTGGGCCGGCGCGGCCTGGGCCGCGGCACCGGCCGAAGGTGTCGTGGATTTCCCTCCCGCCCTGGACAGTTACGGCGATCAGGACATGACGAGTATCCTGGAGATTCTCAAACACCGTATCCGGCAGCAGCCGTTCAACCTGGTGGCCACCCTCATCTTCTTCTGTGCCATCGTTCACACGTTTTTGAGCAGCAAGTTCATGCAGGTGGCCCACAAATGGGAGCATGAACACGAGGAGAAAATCCGGCAGGGCCGTGCCGATAAGTACTCGGTCCACCACGGTGCCGAACTGTTCCACTTCTTCGGCGAGGTGGAGGTGGTGTTCGGTCTGTGGGCCGCGGTTCTCGTGATCGCCGTCGTCTCTTTTTTCGATTGGCAGACCACGGTCTATTATATCGGTTACCGGGTGAACTATGTGGAGCCGATGTTTGTCGTCACCATCATGATCCTGGCGGCCACCCGTCCCATTCTCAAGCTGGCCGAGGCGATGATGCAGAAGATCGCCAACCTGTTGGGCGGCACTCTCATTGCATGGTGGTTTACGGTCCTGACGCTGGGCCCCACCCTGGGTTCGCTCATCACCGAACCGGCCGCCATGACCATCTCCGCGTTACTTCTCAGCACCAAGTTTTACTCTTTGAAGCCGAGTACGGGCTTCAAATACGCCACGCTGGGTCTTCTGTTCGTCAACATCTCGGTGGGCGGGACCTTGACGAATTTCGCGGCGCCTCCGGTATTGATGGTCGCCGGCCCGTGGGATTGGAGCACGCTCTTCATGCTGACCCATTTCGGTTGGAAGGAGCTGATTGGCATGCTTCTGAGCAACGGCATCTATTATCTTATCTTCCGCAAGGAACTGAACGGCATGCAACATGACTTTGCGGTGGAGGAGCTCAAGCACGGGATCCAGAAGGAGTTGATCAAACGTACCGATCTGGAGGCCGAATTCGACAAAATCAGGCCCATGGTCACCCAGGAGATCGATTTCGGCAAGACAGTGGGAAGCAAGACCAAGGAGGTCATCGACAATGTGAAGATCCGTTTGGAAGCGTCCTATCTGCCCGGTCTTCAAGGCAAGGGTGTGGACCCCGAATTGGTCAAAGAGGCTTTTGACAAGCGGTTCGATGAAATCAAGCTCAAGAAGCTGCGCGAATTCTTTCCCGGACTGCTGCCCAGGGAGCAGCGGGCCGAATTTTTCGATCCCGACTGGGACGAGCGCGACGATCCGGTGCCGACCTGGGTCACTGTCGGACATGTCCTGTTCATGGCCTGGACCATCTTCAATGCCCACCATCCCACGCTGTTCGTGCCGGGCCTTTTCTTCTTTCTCGGCTTCGCCCAGGTGACGCTGCCTTTCCAGAATCGCATCGATTTGAGGCCGCCGCTGCTGGTCGGTTTTTTCCTCGGTGGCCTGGTGATTCACGGCGGATTGCAAGGCTGGTGGATCGAGCCGGTGCTGGGCAGACTCGGGGAAATACCGCTGATGGTGGCGGCGACCATCCTGACCGCGTTTAACGACAATGCCGCGATCACCTATCTGTGTACCCTGGTACCGGCATTCCCGGACGGATGCAAATACGCGGTGGTGGCCGGAGCGGTGGCCGGGGGCGGGTTGACCGTGATTGCCAACGCGCCCAACCCGGCCGGCCAGTCCCTGCTGAAGAAGCACTTCGACGATGCCGTCTCACCGATAGGACTGCTCAAGGGCGCCTTGCTGCCCACCGTCATTCTGTGGCTTTGCTTTGCGCTGTTCCGATAGGCCGCGCGCTCCAGTCATTTGCTCGAGCACAATATTGGCGTCCACGGCCAGGGGCACTCCATTTTTGACCACCAGGGGGTTGATGTCGATCTGCTGAATTTGAGGATGGGCCGCTCCGAGTTCTGCCAGTTGAACCAGCAATTGGGCCGTGGCGACCTCATCCAGGGGCGTCATACCGCGAAACCCTTGCAGCAATCGCCGATTCCGCAGGCTGCGGACGAGCTGGACGGCTTTGGTTTCGGTGAGCGGCGCCAGGGCGAACATCACATCCGGTTGCAGTTCGGCCAGGATGCCGCCCAGCCCGAACATGACGCACGGACCGAATTGCGCGTCCTGGAGAAAACCGGCGATCAATTCGTAGTCATACGAAACCTGCTGCTGGACCAGGATGCGGCCTTTGCCGCCCAGTTGCGTCTGGAGTCGGGCAAACATTTCGAATAGCCGGGGCCGGTCCGAAATGCCCAATTTGACGAGGCCGTGTTCGGTCTTGTGCGCTTTGTCCGGGGCCAGCCCTTTGAGCACCACCGGCAGTCCCACCTGTTCGGCAAAGGCCCACGCTGCCTCGGGTGTTGCGGCGATCTGCTCTTGGACCACCGGTATGCGCCATTCATCGAGAAGGCGTTTGCTGTCGAATTCATCGAGGATCTTCGTCGCGTCGGGCAGTTCCAGGCGCCTAGCCTCGGGAATCGGCGGCAACCGGTATTCGGCTTCGTCCCCGGCGCGTTTCCGGTGGGCATTGAAATGGGCGACGGCCGCCAGACATTCGGCCAGCCGGGTGCCGTCCGAATGAACGGCGATGCCTGCGGACCGTGCGCTTTCCCTGAACCGGCGTTTGGCTTCGGCCAGGCCCATGAGCCAGAAGAGGACCGTTTTGCCCGCTTGATCGGCCCGCTCTTTCAGATTCGCCAGATGTTCGGACATGGCCTCGTCGAGGCCGGCGACAAAATGGATGACTACCGCATCGATTTGCGGATCTTCCAGGACGGCCGAGAGCGAATCCATGAACGCGACGGTGCGGCCGCGCACGGATACGGCGGGAAAGAGGTCGATGGGATTGGCCGGCGGCATCCAGGGTGGAAAAACCGCCTCCAGCTTCTTTTTCGTCTCCGCGGAGAGGGTGGCGATGGTCAGGCCGCTGCGCGCCAGGGCATCGCAGGCCAGAATGCCGGCCCCGCCGCTCAAGGTCATGATGGCGATGCGGCAGGCCGGGTTGAGCGTGGGAATGGCGGTCAGGGTGTGGGCCATGTCCATCATCTGGAAAACGCTGTCGGCCATGACGACACCGGCGCCGGACAGCACGCCGATCGCCAGGCGCGAGTTGCCCGACAGGCTGCTGGTGTGACTCATGGCCGCCTGGGCGCCCGCTACGCTCTGGCCCCCTTTGAGCAGCACGATGGGCTTGGTCGAGGCCGCGGCCAGTTCAGCGAAGCGCCGGCCGCGGGGGATCGATTCGAGGTAGAGCGCGATGACATCGGTGTCGGCGTCCTTTTCCAGGTATGCCAACAGATCGCATTCGTCCACGTCGGCGCGGTTGCCGATGGAACAGGCTTTGGCCACGCCGATGCCCTTGCGGGCGAGTTCGGCCAGGAATACAGCGGACATCATACCGCTCTGCACGATGAGCGAGATACGCCCGGGCAAAAGTCCCGACGTGCGGATACGCGGATGCATGAAGGTAAAGAAGTACTGCCTGGGAACGTCGACGATCCCCATGCAATTGGGGCCCCACAATCGGATTTGGTTTTGCCGGGCGATCTCGTCGCATCGGGCCTGCAGGGTGCGGCCCGCGTCGCCGGTTTCGGAAAAACCGGCGCTTTCGATGATCACCCGGCGCGCGCCTTTCCGGGCGCACGCTTCCAGTACGGCGGGCACGGCCTTGGCCGGTACCAGCACGATAGCCAGGTCCACATGGCCGGGGATGGCGTCGATGGATGGAAAGCAGCGCAGCCCTTCAATTTCGTCATAGTTGGGGTTGATCGGATAGATATCCCCATCGAAACCGGCCTTGAGGTTTTTCACCACATGGTTGCCCAGGTTCTCTTTCTGACTGGCGCCGGCCACGGCCACCGATCGCGGATTGAAAAAGGTCTCCATGCTTCTCCTTGTCTGATCCAGAAGGTGATGCTCAGTCGCTGTCCGGCACCTTCATGTCGGAAAGCTCGACCTGTCCGTCTTCCAAGTGATCGGCGATATGCCAGACGATGCGGTCGCAGCGCGTCGCCGCCTGGATATCGTCTTGGATCATTTCGGCAATGGCTTTGGTCCTGGCGTTGAGATGCACGCCGATGGAGGACAACTGGCGACCGATGGAGAGCTGGTTATCCGTTTTTTGCTTGTTGACGGCGTAAAAAATGGTGGTGGCCAGATCGAAACTCTGCGGCGCTTGCGGCGGCGCGATACCGTCGAAATCGCTCTGCCTGGGCCAGGGGGCGACGCACACGCTGGCGATGCCCCGCTTTTGGGCGAAACGCCACGACCAGACCTCCTCGCAGATGTAGGGCATGTAGGGGGCGAACATCTTGGTCAGGGTTTCGAGGCCCAACTGCAGAGCGGCCAGGGCCGATCCCTGGTCCCCGGCGTCTCCGCCTTGATCCCCCCAGGCCCGTTTTTTGCTGAACTCCAGGTAGGTATCGGTAAACGAGTTCCAGAAGAAGCTCTCGATGGCGGCCAGCGCGGTGGAGAAATCGAATTGGGCCAGATGGTGCTCGGCCTTCTGCACCATGGCTTTCAGTCGATGGATGAAGGCGCGGTCCAGTTCGCAGGTGATGGGACCGGGCTCGCCCTGCTGGGAGAGAACGAATTTGGCGGCGTTGTAGAGCTTGGTCACCAGGCGTTTGCCGATCTTGACGACCTTTTCGTCGTAGGCCGTGTCCACGCCCAGGCGGGCGCTGCCGGCCCAGTAGCGCAGGGTATCGGAGCTGTATTTCTCCATCAGCTCGGTGGGCACCACCACATTGCCCTTGCTCTTGGACATCTTCTTGCGGTCCGGGTCGAGCACCCAGCCCGAAATGGTGACGTTTTTCCAGGGGATGGTGTCTTCGTGCAGCATAGCCTTGACGATGGTGTAAAAGGCCCAGGTGCGAATGATCTCGTGGCTCTGGGGCCGCAGATCCATGGGGAAGAGGCGTTGATGGCGCTCTTTCTCCAGCAGCCAGTGAGAGCCGATCTGGGGGCTGAGGGAGCTGGTGAACCAGGTGTCGAACACGTCGTTTTCTCCGATGAATCCGTTCGGCACGCCGCGCTGGGCCTCCTGGTAGCCGGACGGGAAGGAGATCGATGGATCCACGGGCAGTTGCTTTTCGTCGGCGATGATCGGCCGGGCGTAATCCGGCTCTCCCATGGCATCCAACGGATACCAGACCGGAAACGGTACGCCGAAATAACGTTGGCGGCTGATACACCAGTCGAAACTCAGGTTCTGGGTCCAGTCCAGATAGCGGTTGCGCATGAAGCCCGGGTACCAGTTGATCTGGTTGCCCTTTTCCATGAGCTGCGCTTTCTTGTCGAGGATGCGCACGAACCACTGGCGGGTGGAGATGAACTCCAGGGGTTTGTCGCCCTTCTCGTAAAAACGCACCGCGTGCTGTATCGCTTTGGGGTCGTCGACCAGTGGTGCGTCGGTGCCGGCGGCCGCGCCGCGGGGATCCCGGAGCATGTCGGCGATCGCCGTCTTGGCCTGGGCCACCTTGAGTCCTTTCAGCTGGCCGTAAAAGTGGTTGGCCGTTTCCGGATCGCGGCTCTCCCATCCCGGTTGGCCGAAGGTGATGTCGGCCAGGCGCCCGTTCTTCATGACGATTTGCCGCAGTGCGAGTTTGTGCTCGCGCCACCACTGCACATCGGTCTGGTCGCCGAACGTACACACCATCAGAATGCCGGTCCCCTTTTCGGGATCCACCAGCTTGCTGGGAAAGCAGGGGACTTCGGCGAAGAACAGCGGGGTGACGGCCTTTTTGCCGTCCAGGTGGCGGTAACGCGCGTCATCGGGATGAAACGTCACGCCCACGCAGGCCGCCAGCAGTTCGGGTCGGGTTGTGGCGATGACGAAGCTCTCATCCGAGTCGGCCACGCCGAAGCGGACGTCGTGGAAGGCGCCCGCCGTTTCTCGGTCTTCGACCTCGGCCTGGGCGATGGCGGTTTGGAAATCCACGTCCCACATGGTCGGGCTTTCGGTGCTGTAGACATGCCCCTTGCGGAAGAGATCGATAAAGCTCAACTGGGCCAGAGTGCGGCAGTGCTTGTCGATGGTGGAGTATTCCAGGCTCCAGTCCACGGAAAGTCCCAGCCGCTGCCACAAATCCTTGAAGACCTGCTCGTCTTCGCGGGTCAGCTGGACGCACAGGTCCAGAAAGTTGGGCCGCGACAGGATGCGGGGCGGGCTCTTGCGATCCTTTGCACTGGCCTGCTGCAATTCGACGCCCGCCTCATAGGCCACGGACGGATCGCAGCGAACATGGAAGTAGTTTTGGACGCGGCGCTCGGTGGGCAACCCGTTGTCGTCCCAACCCATGGGGTAGAAGATGTTTTTGCCGAGCATGCGCTGGTATCGCACGATGATATCCGTATGGGTGTAGCTGAAGACGTGGCCCACATGCAGCGAGCCCGACACCGTGGGGGGCGGGGTGTCCACGATAAAGGTCTCTTCTCGGGTGCGGCCGGGGTCGTAGCGGTAAATACCCAGGTCGTTCCACAGGGCTTGATACTTGTCTTCGGCCGCATTGGCGTCGAAGTGTTTGGGCAGCTGTTGCATGTCGATCTCTTGGTGGCTTTTATCAGATGTCATCTTGTCCGCTCAATCGATATTGGGTTGATGCGTGTTCGTGGGGCGGTGATCGTTCGTGTTGCCCCGGGCCCCTTTTCGGCATCCGTGCTTATGTCATGACCGACCGGTGGTGTCAACACGGACACGGCAGCGGGGCTGGCCGTCGATCTTCCATAACTCCTTGTAAGAAATGTTTTATTCGTCGCGCCGGGTCTTGCGGGCATATCGGCAAGCCATCAATTCTAACTGAATGTGATTCATCCTGAAGTGCCTGCTCTCCAGGCGTTGTTTGATATAAGAATTCGCATGGCATCGGTTATGGCAGGCCCGGATGGGGCAGGTGGCCAGGGCCACGTGAGCCTGCGGTCAATAGTGCCGGTTGAATGCAAACGGCGGACAAGCGGCCCAGACTGTTTGAGCGCAGCGAGTTTCTGGGCCGCCCGCCGTGCATTTTACCGGCACTTGACCGCTTGGCGTGTGGCATCGGCCACCTGTCCCATCCGGGCCGGATCTAATGAATGGCGTTCATTAAAAATCGCTGTCGACAAGCTATCTATTTCCGATGTGGGCCCGGTGTGGGCCCGGTGTGGGCCCCGGTGAGGACGGCGGGGTAGTCCGTTGTCCTCGCCGCAGGCGATCGATCCACTGCCGCAGGCAGGCTATCCGTGGCCGAACTGTTTGCGCAGCTCCTTTTTGTTCAGCTTGCCGACGCTCGTCTTGGCGATGGCATCGACGATGAGGATGCGTTTGGGAATGCCGTACTTAGGGATGACCCCCTCATCCACGAAACGCTTGTAGAAATCTTTGAGTTCGTCCTCGGTGATCTTGTCGACAAACGCCGGCTTGGGGACCACCAGGGCCATGGGGCTTTCCCCCCACTTGGGGTCGGGAACGCCGATGACCGCGGCTTCGCTGACCGCGGGGTGCTGGCTGATGATATCCTCCAACTCCAGCGAAGAGACCCATTCTCCGCCGGTCTTGATGACGTCCTTGAGGCGATCGGTCACCTGCAGGTACCCTTCCTTGTCGAAGTAGCCGATGTCGCCGGTGTGCAGCCAGCCGTTATGCCATAGTTGCTCGCTCTTTTCCGCGTCTTTGAGGTATCCCTGGGTCAACCAGGGGGTGCGCACCACCACCTCCCCTGTACTGACGCCGTCATGGGGCTGGGGGTTGCCGTCGGGGTCCACGACCTGAACGTAGGCGCCGGGGACCGGCAGACCGGTGCGGACGCGCACATTGAGCTGCTTCTCCATATCCCAGCCGAGCATCTTGGGCTTGAGATTGGCCACCGTGAGAACCGGGCAGGTTTCGGACATGCCGTAACCGGCGTAGACATTGATCCCCATCTCCAGGGCGGTCTTGGCCAGTCCCCTGGGCAGGGCGGATCCGCCGATGATCACCTTCCAGCCTCTCAAATCCACGCTCTTGGCCGCCGGGGAGGTCAGCAGCATGTGCAGGATCGTGGGCACGCAGTGGGAAAAGGTGACCCTCTCCTTGGCATAGAGCTTGAGCAGCAGCTCCGGTTCATACCGGCCGGGATAGACCTGTTTGTTGCCCATCAGCGTGACCATGTAGGGCACCCCCCAGGCATGCACGTGGAACATGGGGGTGATGGGCATGTAAACGTCGGCGGAGTTGAGATTGGCCTGGCTCTTGTAGGCGCAGTAGGTGGCTAAAATGGCGTAGGTATGCAAAACGAGCTGCCGGTGGCTGAAAAAGACCCCCTTGGGCAGTCCGGTTGTACCGGTGGTGTAGAACGTGGTGGCAATGCTGTTCTCGTCGAAATCGGGGAAGTCGTAGCTGTCCGCGCTTTCGGCCAGAAGGGTTTCGTATTCGGCGTCGATGGTCAGGGCCGTCTCGGCCGAAGGGCCTTCATCGGAGAGCAGGACGATCTTCCTGACTTTCTCGAAGCGTCCCTTGACGGCCTCGAGCATGGGCAGAAACTCTTTGTTGACCAGAATGATGTCGTCTTCCGCATGGTTGATGGTGTAGATAAGCTGCTCGGGCGTCAGGCGGATATTGATGGTGTGCAGAACGGCCCCCATCATGGGAACGGCGAAGAAACACTCCAGATAGCGGTGGCTGTCCCAATCCATGACGGCGACGGTATCGCCGGGTTTGACGCCGATGCGGGTCAGGGCATTGGCCAGCCGGGCCACCCGTTTGCCGAGCTCGGTGTAGGTGTAGCGCTTGACGTCGCGATAGACGATTTCCTGGTTCGGCGAATAGATGAGCGGCGTGGTCAACAGGTGTTTGATCAACAGTTGATAATTGTAAGCGGACGGCGTGGGCTTAAGAATCTTGGTCGTTACTGCCATGTTCCCCCCTGGTAAGTTGTATGTTGACATAAGGGCATTGTTTGAACATTGACGCAAATACCCGTCTATCTGGAAATGCGCTCACCGGTTCTTTGGGTAGGCGTTGAATATGCCGCCGGTCAGCTATCGGAATGCTGCAAGTTGTGGTTCCTGCGAAACACCGTTTGCCATTGTGGAACGTGAAAAACTTACACCATCCCCGCTCGGATTTCAATATTTGACGGCGCCGTCCAGAGATTCCAATTGAACGCGATGTATTAAATCGGCTACACCATCCCTTCGACCTGTTTGAACAGGGCGTCGAGACGCTTTTCGGAAACCGGCTGGCTGGTTTTGATCTCCTGGGCGAAAATAGAGATTTTAAACTCTTCGAGCACCCATACCAGGGTTTCCAGGAGGTGCCGCTTCTCGGCGCTGGTCTGAGGTGTCAGGCCGGCGATCGCGTTCTGCAGGCGCGTTTCGTAAGGTGCGAGGCGTTTGGCCTTGGCGCGATCCTTCTCAAGGTCCAGGACGCCGCGCTGGGCACGCAGGGAAACGGCCTTGAGATAGCGGGGCAGGTGCTGCAGGCGGTCGGTGTCGTAGAGGGTGATGAAATTGTCCGGCACGAGGTGCTGCAGGGCCTGGAGCTGGGACTCCAGGAATTCCTGGAGCATGGGCTTGCCCCGATGACGCTGTTCGATATCACCCAGTTGCGCGCGCAGACCCTGATAGGCCTCCAGGATGTCGATGACCAGGGATTTTTCGGTCTGCCCCCAGCCGGCGATGCCCGCTGTGTGCAGCGTTTCGCAAAAATCATCGAATGCCTTCTTCGTCCGGATGTCGATGCACAGGTGATGATCCAGGACCTGGTCGACCAGTTGTTCTTCCAGGACCCGGCGCCCTCCGAAATAGCGGCATTGGGCCTCGCAATGATAGGGCAGGGCCAGGTTTTTGCGCAAAAACTTGATATCGGCGCCGAGCTGCCGGACGAGCAGGGCCTTCACTCCCAGAAGATGATTGCGGGTGGCGGTGGCCCTGTCCGCGAAGACGGTCAATACCACCATGGCGGCGCGTGGCATTAACGCCGGGTAGGCGGTCCAGCGCCGTCCACCGGGCCCTTTCAGGGCAATCTCGTCCGGCAGGTCCCCCACATCTTCCCATCGTTCGATGGGGCTTTTTTCCCATCGCCGCTGGGCCTCCCTGAAATCGTCGATGGCGCTTCCGGTGGAGACGCGCTGGAGGATGCCGGGGTCGCGCGCGGTTCGTACGACTTTGCCCTTGGCGTCGGTGACGGCGATGCGCATGCGCAAATGGTCGGGCAACTGGCCTTCGTCCCATGCGGCCGGCGGGATCTCCACGTTCCAGCGCGCCTTGACGAAGCGGCTCAAGGCGGTGCTCAACCCCATCCGGCGTTGGATCGGCATGTCCCGGGCGATGGTGGCGACGGTGTCGGCGACAGGCACCAGTTGCTTGCGCAACTCCTTGGGCAACGCCTTGATCATGGCCGCGATTTTTTCTTTGAGCAAGCCGGGAACCAGCCACTGAAATGTCTCCGGGGCTACGCCGGCGGCCGACGGGACGGGTACGTGCACGGTAACGCCATCGTGCTCTTTTCCGGGGTCGAATCGATACTCGCAACGCAGCTGCACGCCTTCGGCGTCGATGCGCTCCGGATACAGGGAAAGTTCATCGGCATCCGGATGACTGGCGAGCAGCTCCTCACGCCGCAGCCGCAAGAATCCATCGTCGCCCCGTTGGCTGATCGTTTTTTGGAGGGTGCGCATGTCATAGACATGGCCCAGGCGTTCTGCATAGAAGGCCATGAGGAACTGTTCGTCCACGAGCAGGTCCCGACGGCGCAGCCGGTCCTGCATTTCGTCTATCTGCTCGACCAGTTGCAGATTATGGGTCATGAAGGGCAAGGGCCGCCGCACATCGCCCTGGATCAGGGCATGGCGGATAAAGATCTCCGCGGCTTCGGCGGGGTTGATCGGTCCATAGGGCCTGGTGCGGCGATCGATGATCAGCCCATACAGCGTGACCTGTTCGGTCGCCACCACCGCCTCGCGTTTGCGCTCCCAGTGGGGATCGAGATGGGCATATCGGCACTGGGCCCGGCCGATGGGTTCGATCCAGACCGGATCGATGGCGGCCGCGCAGCGGGCGAACAGGCGCGAGGTCTCCACCATTTCGGCGGCCACGATCCACTGCCCCGGGTTCTTGAATATCCCCGAGCCCGGAAACACCATGGCTTCGCGCTGGTGGGCGGCCTGGAAGACCTGCTTCTCTTTTTTCAGGGCGATGTTGGAGAGGAAACCGCTGAGGATCGATCGGTGAACTGAAGCATACCAACTGTCGGCGATGTCGCCGGGTTCGTCGGATAGTTTCGTCGGCGCCTTGGCCCGGATGCCGTGCTCGTTGAGTTGGCCGAGGATCTGGTGCAACACCTCGCGCCATTCGCGCATGCGGCGAAACGATAAAAAATTCTCGCGGCAGAACTGCTTGACCTGCTGCCAGCTGGTGCGCTTGGTGGTGACCTGGCGGTAGCGGTTCCAGATGCGCAGCAGGGTGATGAAATCCGAGGTCGGGTCGGCGAAGCGGGCGTGGGCCTGGTCGGCTTCGGCCTGGCGCTCGGCCGGTCGCTCCCGGGGATCCTGGATGCTCAGCGCCGCGGCGATGATGGCTACATCGGCCAGGCAGCCTTGCCGGTCGGCCTCGATCAGCATGCAGGCCAGGCGCGGGTCCAGGGGGAGCCTGGCCATGAGCCGACCCTTTTCGGTGAGCCGGTATCGGCCGCCGGAGCGATGGCCGGTGCCGGCCGGTTCGATGGCGCCCAGTTCGAGCAGCAGGCTGTAGCCGTCCTGGATACTGCGCGGCGCAGGCGGGTCGATGAAGGGAAAGGCCGTTACGTCCCCGAGGCCCAATGCAATCATGCGCAGGATGACTTCCGCCAGATTGGCGCGCAGAATTTCGGGCAGAGTGTAGCGCGGCCGCTGGAGATAATCCTCCTCGCTGTACAAACGGATGCAGATCCCGTCGGCCACGCGGCCACAGCGTCCCATGCGCTGATCCGCGCTGCTCTGGGAGATGGGCACCACGGGCAGGGTGTTGGTGCGCGAGCGGGGCGTGTATTGGGAGATGCGGGCCAGGCCGGTGTCGATCACATAGCGGATGCCTGGGATGGTGACGGCGGTTTCGGCCACGTTGGTGGCCACAATGATCTTCAGGCCGTGGGCCGGCTGGAAGACCCGCTGCTGGTCGGCGGTGGAGAGCCGTGCGAAGAGGGGAATCACCTCTGTGGCGGGATAGCGCCGGCCGCGAAGGATTTCGCAGGTGTCACGGATGTCCTGTTCGGTGGGCATGAAGACGAGCACATCGCCCTTGAGTCGGCCGCGATGGAGTTGATCCAGGGCGCCGGCCGCCTGTTCGATATGGGTGGCGTCGTCTCCGTTTTGGGAGCGTGCGTCGGCATACCTGATTTCGACCGGATACATGCGGCCCGAGACCTCGATCACCGGCGCGTCGCCGAAGGCGCGGGCGAATTTTTCGGTGTCGATGGTGGCCGAGGTGATGATCAGCTTGAGGTCCTTGCGCCGGTCGAGCAATTGCTTGAGCATGCCCAGGATGAAATCGATGTTCAGGCTCCGTTCATGGGCTTCATCGACGATCAGGGTGTCATAGCGGTTGAGGAAGCGATCCGATTGGGCCTCGGCCAGCAGGATGCCGTCGGTCATCAGCTTGATGCGGGTCTCTTCGCCGGTGTGGTCCTGGAAACGGATTTTGACCCCCACGGTCTGGCCCAGGGTTTCGTGCATCTCTTCGGCAATGCGCCGCCCCACGGTGAGCGCCGCGATGCGGCGCGGCTGGGTGACGCCGATAACGCCGTCCACGCCGCGACCGGCCGCCAGACAGAGCTTGGGCAACTGGGTCGATTTGCCCGAGCCGGTCTCGCCGGCCACAATCAACACCTGATGATCGCGAATAGCGGCCAGCAGCGCTTCTTTTTTGGCGCAGATCGGCAGGTCGGGATCGAAGTCCAGAGCGGGTTGGCTTTCCAAACGCCGCTGCCGGACGATGATCGAAGCCGAAACGCGTTGATCCAGGCGTTCACAGCGCGCGCAAAGCTGGTCGTCCGAAGCGCGCCCTTTGGCCATTGCCCGGATGGCGCCTAATTCCCGACGGGCTGCCATGCGATCCGCAAGCAGGGCGTGGGACAGTTTTGCCTGGATGGCATTTATCAAGCTACGTGTTGACGTCACCTGTGACCTGCGATAATCCCTTCATATCATTGACCGGGCATCATTATCATGCCTGGCGGCTTTTTTGAACCATTCCCCAACGGTTGGATGAAGATCCTGATACGCGGGCGGATGCGCCGGTCAGGGAATCGGATCGGTCAGGGCGTTGAATGGAAAAATGGGAGGTCTTATGAAATTCGTGGTCATCGGCGGCGATGCCGCCGGCATGAGTGCGGCCAGCCGAGCAAAGCGCAACGATGCGGGTCTGGAGGTGACTGTCCTGGAGCGCAGCACGACCGTCTCCTACAGCGCCTGAGGCATTCCGTACAATATTTCCGACCCCCGGCGGGCGGTCGCAGATTTGGTGGTCAGAACAGCCGACGTATTTCGTAAAAAATCGGGCATCGACGTGCGGACCGAACATCAGGTCGAGCACATCGACCTGTCGGAAGGTCTCGTGAGCGGGCAAACCCGCGAGGGCAAAAGGTTCGAGCTGCCGTTCGATCGTCTATTGATCGCCACAGGCGCGGATCCCATCGTTCCGGCCCGGCCCGGTTTCGATTTGCCCGGCGTGATGGTGGTGAAAACCCTTGACGATGCCCAGGCGATCAAAGAGCGCATCACTTCACACCCGGTCAAGCGTGCGGTGATACTGGGCATGGGCTACATCGCCATGGAGATGGCCGAGGCCTTGCGGGAACGCGGCATCGAGGTGGCCATGGCCAAGCCGCGTGCCCGGTTGTTGCCCTGGCTGCCCGAAGAACTGGCCCAGCGTGTCGGCGAGGAGTTGGCGGCCCACCAGGTGGCCCGCCACACCGACTTTTCCGTGGATCACATCGAGGAACGCGGCAACCATCTGGCGGCCGTAAGTGCATCCGGTGATAGGTTGGAGGCCGACCTGGTGGTCGTGGCCATCGGCGTGACCCCCAACAGCCGGCTGGCCAGGGATGCCGGTCTGGCATTGGGTCCGTCCGATGCCATTGCCGTGGATCGGCAGATGCGCACCTCGGACGATCGGATCTATGCGGCCGGTGATTGCGCCGACGCTTTTCATGTGGTCACCGGGGGGCGCGTCTGGATCCCGTTGGCGTTGCGTGCCAATCGCGCTGGATGGGCCGTGGCGGACCACCTGTGCGGCCGCGAGGTGTCGCTTCAGGGGGTTGTCGGCAGCGCCGTCTTCAAGGTGTTCGATCTCGAAGTGGCGCGCACCGGCCTGACCGCAGCCGAGGCGGCCGAGGCCGGCTTTGACCCGGCCACCGTCACCATCAAGGCCTCCTCAAAAGCCCATGCCATGCCGGGCGCATCGCCGATCCTGGTCCACATGGTCGGTGATCGACGCAGCGGCCGGCTGTTGGGCGCTCAGATGGTCGGCCGCGAGGGGGCGGCCCACCGCATCAATACAGCGGCCGTGGCCCTGCATGCCGCGATGACCGTGGCGCAGTTCTGCGAATCGGATCTGGCCTACGCACCCCCCTTCGGCCCCACCTGGGATCCGCTGCTGGTGGCGGCCAATCAATTGATTAAGGCCATGAAGTAGTGCCCATCCACAAATGTCCAATTTGCCCGATATCGGCGTTGCACGAAAAATTTCATCCTCGGAATATCCGTCATATGCCTGCGGTTAAATTTTTCGTGCGCCTTGATCTCGACCCAATTTGCCTATTTGTGGGCGGGCACGAATTACCTTGCGAAAGGAGCGAAGATGAAAAGCTATCGGCAAGAACTGTGGTTTGAAGTGCCGACACGGCGTGCCTTCATCAATATCACACCCCAAGTCGAGGCGTGCCTGCGGGAAAGCGGGATACAGGAGGGGCTCGTGCTTTGCAAGGCCAAGTAAACGTACTTTTTTTTGAAATGACCGAGACCGCATAGGCTCGCCGCCAGGCTTTTTCCCGTACCAGAATTACTTCTTCACCACACCCACCAAAAAACAAAATCCATAAATAAAACAAGGGAATACAGAAATGTGTTCCTTTGTTTTTTTAATTTAGAGCGATTTATTTAATTTTTTATTTAAATAAAACAATAGGTTATACTATTTTTCTACTTGACTATTGGTGCAATTGATTTTATTAGTTTGTTAAAAACCAATAACCGAAAAAGGATAACAACAATGACAACCCCCAATGAAATCGGACGCTTGAAGGCTGAGGAAGAAATCGAAATGGCACTCGCGAAGTACGGAAAAACCGAAAAACGGATCACAACCATAGCAATCGACAAGCAGCTCTGGACACTTTTCCGGGCCAAGTGTCTAATGGAAGACAAGACCGCGACCGCTGTGATCAGCGGATTGGTTACAGACTACCTCAAGAAAGGAACGCAAAAAAATGTTGCGAATCCTCAATTTCGCCGCCTCAAGTCCTGACCGCCCTAAGTGGACAAAGACCGCAGAGGGCTGGCTGCGCTGCCGCGCACGTATTTTGGCCGAAAGGGTGATGCCATACACAGCCGACGAGCTTGTTGGCGCACTTCCCCCCAATTTCCCAACCGATGAAATTCTAATGGCCGTAACAAGACAGGCCATGACCGATCCCGATGCACTACGCAGCCTTGAAGGTGTTCCATTAGTGGGCGGGGACCATCATTGGCTCGACGAAAATAATGTGAAGCAGTTCGCTATCGGTGCCGTAGCTGGCACACCCAAATTGGACGGCGATTACCTTGTTTGTGATCTCCTCGTTACATTTCCCGAAGCAATTCGTGCCATAGAAGCCGGTGAACTTGGAGAGATCAGCGCCGCATACGTGGCCGAAACAACGTATGAACCGGGCATCCTCAATGGGCAACGATTTGATGCAATTCAGCAGCAACTGCGATTCAATCACCTTGCTATCATTCCTCCCGGCTACGGCAGGGCGGGTGAAGATGTTCGAATTTTTAATTTGAAAGGAGTACGACCAATGAATTCCGAAGCATTTGAAAACGGACGCAACAAAGCCTTGTCCGAAATCCAGGCTAAGTTGGACGCAGCCAAGAGAAAAAAACTCTCCAACTACGATTTTGACCAGGAAGAAGCCGACGAACTGGCCCTCGCCAATATCACCAACAGCGACCCCCAGGCCACCCTTCGACGAATTATGAACCAGCGCCGCACCAATCGCTTTGGCACGCCCCACTTCACGCCTGCCGATGTCCGGCGCATGATGAATGCCAGGGACCGGGAGGATGCCTCGTTTGCCGATGTGCGAGCAATGAATCGCACTATTGCCCTTGCCAAAATGGGTGTGATGAATGCCGGTGAAGCCCTTGAATCCATCGAGGAATTGCGTGCCAAGGCTGGATTACGAAAGATTCGGCGAAGCAAAGTCGGCAACCTGCCGACCGCTGCCGAGGCATTGGAAGTTGGCTACAAGAAGTATAAAAATCGTCGAGACCCGTTGGAGAAGATGGGTTTCAAGGGTCGGAAAGAGGATTAGAAATGGCAACGAAACCCACAGGAAATGGAACGATTTTTCGCCGGAATGTGACGTCCCCCAATACTCCACCCGGGGGGTCTTCCCCGGCGAAGAATAACCGGCTCAACTCCATCAAATCGGTGCGCCAATATTTAGCTTCGTTGATTCACCGCCTTGAGGAACGACATGGTGGTGTTCTGGATTCGGCCCTGGCCGGACGGTTGGCCTACATTTCGAATATTTTGTTGGGTGCTATCAAGGATGCAGACCTCGAGAAACGCGTGGCCGAATTGGAACGCAGGCTTAAGGAAAGGGGGCTTCTATGAGAGCAATCGAACGTAAAATTTTCCAATTGGAGCAGATCGCACGGCCTGGAGAAGATACTGCTGCCGCCAAGGCCATGGCCGAACTGACCATTGCCTTGATGAAGGAATCGCTTCGCGAAAACCCAGACCATCCCTGCCAGGAGGCCATGGCCGAACAGAAGGCCATCATCAAGGCGATTGAAAGTGGTAATTATCGCCAAAAAACGTATCAGTTTTTTATGGACCGCGACGAACGGGCCGCATCGGTAGTTGCCGAGCTGCGGGATGTCTTGGCCCAGGAACCAGCACAAACAGAGTTTTAGCGTAAGGCGTGGGCTGTCCCTCACACAGCTCGCCGGCCAGGCGTGGCCGTAGGGCCTCTCCTCCCAACGCCCGGACCAGCCAGCGGTGTCCGAAAAAACACTGGCAAGCCGTCCGCAGCGGGACATTGCCCTACCTGACGGGCGGATCAACCCCCAGGAGGACATGGGCCGTGTCCACCCATGTCCTCCATCCCCAAAATAATTCAGAGGTGAGTTATGACGGATACCTTACCATATAGACGCAGAGTGCGTGTCTTGATCGGCCCATTAGAAGAATGGAGAGGTGGTGGAAACGAAAAACTCTCCGTTGCCCTTGATGGCGATGGAACTCAATCGGGTTTGCGGATAAAATTTCAGGTGCACCAGCATGTTGTTAGTACAGCAACCCCTACTGTCATCCAAATCTACAACCTGAGCAAAGAGCTTCGAAACGAACTACAAAAACCAGCCATCCAGATTGCTTTGTGGGTTGGTTGGTATGATACCGATTTGGTGTTGCTCTACACTGGAAGTCTTTTGCAGGCGACGAATTATCGCCACGGACCGGATATCGTAACAACCCTTCTCACAAATGCCGCGTTTGGTGGGTTAAGTAGAACAGTCTTGGCACAGACTTTTGCCGGTGGTTCGAAGTTACGAGATATTGTTTTGAACATTGCCAAGAGGATACCGGGGGTTGTGGTAGACCCAAAGAATGTAAATATCAACACCACCAAGAGAATTGGAAACCAAGGCCTAAGTTTTGCTCTTCCAATCAATGAAGCATTAGATGGCTTATCACGTGTCTACGGTTTCAGTTGGAGAGTGGAGAATAAAATTTTTTATGCTATTGTTGATGGCACTTATCTCGGCACAAATAAGCCTGTCATTAGTCACAGGAACGGTTTTCTTCTTCGGTGTGAACCGATGCTGACCGGCGCTTTCCAGCAGCAAAGAGGCGTCATTATTAATTCCATTCTAAACCCATATGTTAAGGCGGGTGGCCTGGTCGCGTTGGACAGCGCCGTCAATCCCCAACTGAATAGGGACTATGTTGTGCATGAATTATTTCACAACGGTGACACCCACGCCTCGACCTGGGAATCTCACGTCCATTCATTTATCCAGGTTGGATGATAAAGTTTTATTTCCAGTTTTATGCCGATATTTAGCCCGTAAATCGTCATTCAAGCACCTACCAAACCGTCCTAACTGAATAGATTACGGCAAATTTATTTTTAGTTCTACGGAAAAATTCAACGTCCAAACTGTAAAATAAAATAACAGGTTCCCGACCAATCGGCCTGACGGCCACGTGGCGGTGAACACAACCGGGGATAGGGTCGCTCCCGAAAAGTGGTTGGCCAACTCCCTCCACCACTTTCCCCGGCTTCTTCAATTGGGAGAAATTGAAAAGGAGGGATTCAAAATGTCACAAATCTTGTTTAGACGCACGAAGTCTGCACCCACCCCGTCAACACCTACTCGTTTGGCCAACCCCAAAAAAAGTGTTTCGTTGAATTTCAAAAATGAAATTACTCGTCCAAGTCCTTTTTTGATCAGTGATGAAGAACTCAACCCCCAGGGCTACATCGAAAAGAAGTACGGCGAAAACACAATTCGTGTCCATGGCAAGCTGAGAGAAAAAGACCGCCAAACGCTAATCACGCTTTTGGCCATCTACAAGACTTCCGGCAAACACCCACTAAATCTAAAAATTTCGGATATTGCCAAGGCTGGAAATATCAAAAATCCCTACAATGAATCTACTCTCCAACCGATTAGGGAAAGTATTGACAGGCTGAAATTGGCACGGATTGAAATAAACCCTGGCCCATCCAGGCTAAAAAGAAACTCGGCCACCTTCATCTTTTTACACGGCTGGCGTCGGGATGACGATACCTGTCAACTATTCTTGGCAGATTACTTAAATACCGCTTTGAATTTTGGTATCGGTTTTTACATCCAACCGGCGATCTACTACGAGTTGAGTAGTGATATCGCTAAGGCACTTTTTTGTTTTCTCCAAAGTCAACGCATGCCCTACACAATTCGTCTGGCAAAGCTTTGCGAGTTCATAAATTATGACCCCGCTGGCCAACCTTGGAAGAAAATTTGGCAAACCGTTGACAAGGCCCTTAAGCAACTATTGGCCAAGGGCATCATTGGTAAGTATACTCGTGACGGTGCTAAACTAAAGGAGGATGGGGGTCTTATCACCATCGAAGGCCCAGGCCGGAAGACGTTGGACGTAGCAAATCCTTACGTTGACATGGCCAACCGTCTGGCGGAAGTTCTCCAAAAAGCAAAGGGTATCAAAACAGAACAGCGCAAAGTAAATTTTTGGGCAAACAATATCAAATCCCTGGTCGAAGACAAAGGTGTCGTTATTGGCCGAATCGAAGCTGCGCTGTTGTGGTACGAAGAATTCCACAACAGAGAATTTACTCCCCAAATCGCATCTGGTAAAGATTTGCTGGAGAAATTTCCAAACCTTGAGGATGCTGTACAACGACACAAAAAAGAGCTGTGGCGTTCCAACCAAATTGATCCGGATAGAGAATCTTTCGTAGTATTCCTCCCTGACGAGGTTCATGCATTCGCCAGCAAATACGAATACAGCGAACCCACCCCGCCAAAGCCTAAGTCACCACCAAAGCCGCAACCGGCCCCGCCTCCTGCAAAAAAAGCAGAACAACAATCCAGCCGATGCCCATTTGGTGGCGCCTTTGGGGAAGACTGCAACGGCTTGGAGAACTGTGATTCTTGTCCGGCCGAGATTTGGAAACAATGCCAGGACGAATATGACAGGAAAAATTACACTCACCTATTTACCGAGTAGGTGATAACTATGTTGCGAACATAAAAAACCATGGAACCTATTGAAAAAACACAAAATCCCAATACCGTAGGGTGGGGGTTTGGTGTTCTCTTCTTTTTTAACCTATTTACCAAGTACCAGATACCTATTTACCGAGTACCAAAAACCTATTTACCGAGTACCCGAAACCTATTTACCGAGTACCAAAAACCTATTTACCGAGTACCAAAAACCATGGAAGGTATTGAAATAACACAAAATCCCAATACCGTAGGGTCTTTTTAGGGTCTTTTTAGGGTCTTTTTAGGGTTTATATACAGGGGGTCCCTGGACATATTTTTCTTTTCTTTTTTATTTTTTATTTTTTTTTTGGAGAGCTAACATGTCCAAAGAAATTTAAGCATGGATGAAATACTTCCAATGAAAAACATGCCCAAAGAAAATTTTAGAGTAATACTTCCAATGAAAACAAAAAATGCCCAAAGACATCAAAACCAAATTACCGTCCAAAGCATCTATCACCAACGGCCACGCGCTACCACGCCATGCCAAGGTGATGATGGCAGGGGTGCCGCGCCCAATGTCTAAACTGCCCAAAAACGGTACTATTTTTCGTGATAAAATAGGGGGGTCGGTAGGGGTACCTACCCCCAAAGGTTTTCCACCGCAAATTTTGGCGCTACGGCCGGTTTTTTGCGGTTTTAATAACCGGGACGTACCACCAAAAAACGGTCCCTTAAACCCCAAACCACCCAAACCCAAAAAACAGGCCATGACCTGCCATTTTTTGCCATCAAAAAGATGAAACAAATTAGGGATTTTCCTTTGAGTTCGGATGGTTGAAGGCCCATTTTGCCTTGATTTTAGACACCGGACCTGTCGATAAACTCAATATAAAACTTTTAACGGAGGGCAAAAAATGGAAAAACTTGTGCAATTCCCAAACAAAACAGGCGCAAAGACCAAAAAATCCAGGCCACGAAACACCGATGGCCCAAAATATTTCACCGCCCAACAGATTAAGGCCCTGCGGCGAACTGCCCGGGATGCGGCCGCGCTGGCCCAGGACAAGGGCAGGGTGACCGGCATCCGCGATTGGATGGTGATTGATTTATTGACCTCGACCGGCCTACGGGTTAGCGAAGCTGCCGATTTGCGCTGCGGCGATGTGATGGCGGGCTATGGCGAATCGGCGATATGGATTCGAAGTGGGAAAGGCTCCGTTAGCGGGACCGTGATAATACCTGAAGGGTTGAAACGTCATTTGAAGTGGTACATTAATTGGAAAGAGGACCGCAACGAACCCACCGGACCTGATGACCACATTTTTATCGGGCAGCGAGGTCCGATGACCGCCCAGGCTTTGCAACAAATTGTGAAAAAGTTCCTGAAACGCCTTGGATTGTACCAGCGCGGAAAGAGCACACATGCGCTTCGGCATAGTTACGCAGTCGAATTATATTCGCGAGAGCGGGACTTAAGAGCCGTTCAAAAGCAGCTTAGACATGTGTCCATTCAAAGCACATTGGTGTACGCTGATGTTACGAAAGAAAAAATCGCGGACCAAGTTAAAAATCTTTGGGGAGGCAACTCATAACAGAGGGAGGGAGGCAAAAAATGAAATCCTATCGCAAAGAACTTTGGTTCGAGGTGCCCACGCGGAGGGCTTTTATCAATATCACGCCACAGGTCGAGGCATGCCTACGTGAAAGCCAAATTCAAGAGGGCCTTCTACTTTGCAATGCGATGCACATCACAGCCTCGGTATTTATCAATGACGACGAAAGCGGCCTGCACCACGATTATGACCAATGGTTGGAAAAGCTGGCCCCCCATGCGCCCGTTGGCCAATACCAACACAACGTCGGCGAGGACAACGCCGACGCCCACATGAAGCGTCAAATCATGGGCCGGGAGGTTGTCTGTGCCATAACAGAGGGGAAGTTGGATTTCGGGACCTGGGAACAAATATTTTATGGCGAATTTGACGGCAGACGGCGAAAGCGAGTCCTGGTTAAAATCATCGGCGAATAAGGGGGCCATGATGAACGCAAAATTGTCAAAACCGATTATTTTCGCCCCCCTGGTTCGTGTGTCCACAGAGGGCCAGGCCAAGAAGGGCGAAAGCCTACGCACCCAAAAACAGCAAATTATGCGGGCCGTTGAGCATTTGGGCGGCATCCTGATGGATGACCCATGGCGGTATAGTGGCCAGGAGCATGCAACGGAAAATTTCGAACGGAAAAAGCTGAACCAGCTATTAGCCGATTCGGCCAAGGGCATCTTCGATGCCGTAATCGTGGCCGACGCCTCACGGTGGAGCCGGGACAACTTAAAAAATGAAGAGGGGTTGCGCATCCTGCAAAAAAATGGGGTGAGATTTTTCGTCGGCACCACCGAACACAACCTTTTTGACCCTACGGCCCGCATGTTTTTGGCCATGGCCGCAGTGATTAACCAATACCAGGCCCGCCTTCAGAACCAAAAATCCATAGACAACCGTATTGAACGGGCAAAGCGAGGCCTCCCAACCAGTGGAAAACTACCGCACGGACGCACTTTTGACAGATCAACCGGCAAATGGGGAATCGATAAGGACAAACAACAAAAGATAATTTGGGCTGCGGAGCAATACCTTTCGGGCGAACCGTTGCCGAAGCTGGCCAAAATCCTTGGAATGAACCATGCCAGCCTTTGGAAAACTCTAACCCGCCGCAGCGGTGACACATGGGAAACGCATTACCGTTCCAAGGAGTTGGGAGTGGATGAAACCGTTAAGATAAAAATCCCACCCCTGCTGCCACCAAAAACCATCGAGCAAATTTTAAAACGGGCGGCATCGAACAAAACTTATACGCACGGCCATCAAAAGTATAAGTATCTGCTGGCGCGGGTGGTTTTTTGTGACGAGTGTGGATATGCGATGTTCGGCCAAACAAACATGCATAGCAATAAAAACCGCTACTATCGCCACCCCCGTGAACGAGAACGAGTGAAACAATGCAGCCAAGGCCCCGGCCTTTGGGTGCGGGCTGACGAATTGGACAAGGCGGTATTCAACAAACTTTTTGCCCTGGTCGGTGATGTGGCCGGCCTGGAAAAAGCCATGCTCAAGGCGCTGCCGGACACGACCAAGCTTGATGACCTGCTGGCCCAAAAAGCCACTTTTGAAAAAGAGTTGGCCCAAATCCAGACAGCGAAACAAAACCTGATTGGTGCCATCGCCAAAGGCATTTTAACGGACGAGGACGCCAAGGGCCAAATGGCCGATTTGAAATGTAGCGAGCAGGGCATAAAAAAGGCCATCGAAAACATTGACGGCCAGTGCCAAGGCATCCCTTCCCGTGAACAACTTCGCAGCAAGGCACAACTCATCACGCACACCCTAAAATGGGTCTTTAGACAATGGCATCGGGTCGACAAAATGAGCTGGACCGAACGCCGGAAATTGGTCGAAAAATTTTTTGATGGGGTGGACGCAGATGGACGTAGACTGGGCGTTTACGTAAGACGGGATGCCGCAAACGCTTTACGGTACACGATCCGCGGCACGTTGTATGCGTTCGATGGTGTTTTGGACCCTGAAAGCGACCCGGACGACCAGGGGAATGAACCGCTCGAACATACTGAAATGTTTGTGAATAATGACTTCAACGAGGTGCCGTCAAACGGTGTTAAACAAGATATGTCTGGCAAACGCCATGCATATCACGGCATCCGTCTTTATCAATGACGATGAAAGCGGCCTCCATCACGATTACGACCAGTGGTTGGAACGTCTCGCCCCGCATGCTCCAGTGTCCCAGTACCATCACAATGTGGGCGAGGACAATGCCGATGCCCACATGAAGCGTCAGATCATGGGGCGGGAGGTCCTGGTCGCCGTGACCGAGGGCAAACTCGATTTCGGAACTTGGGAGCAGATTTTTTACGGTGAGTTCGACGGCCGCAGACGCAAGCGTGTCCTGGTGAAAATCATCGGCGAGTAAGCCGTTGCACCGGTCCTGCCGCCGATGGTCTTTTGAGGCAAGACCTCCCATCCACATCCGACTCCATCCATCGATAGGTTCAGACAATCGACTTCTCGCTTTTTTATTTTTCGTTGACAGATACGAGTGGCGTCAATATATGAACAAATAATCATATGTTCATATGTTTTGAAAAAGGAGCCCACCCATGTCCGTCCGACACATTTCTTCCGACGTCGATGTCTGCGAAACCAACTGTATTCATGCCGACATCGTCGCACATGTGGCCCGCAATCTACCCCACGGCCGGTGGTTCGATCCCCTGGCCGATTTTTTCAAGCTCTTTGGCGACGGCACGCGGATTCGGATTCTCTGGGCGCTCAGCGAATCGGAGATGTGCGTGTGTGATTTGTGCGCATTGTTGAGCATGCAGCAATCGGCCGTCTCCCACCAATTGAAGAATTTGAAACAGTCCACGGTGGTGAAATCGCGCCGCGAGGGAAAAATCGTCTACTACTCCCTGGACGACGATCACATCCGCCGCCTCTTGGACCTCGGGATGGCGCATCTCCAGGAGTCGTAACAGGGAGTCGATGGGACACATGGAAACGGCAGGCATTGAAAAATATCGGATCGATCACCTCGATTGCGCCGCTTGCGCGGCCCGGATCGAAGCGCGAATCCGGCAACTGGAAGGCGTGGCGTATGCCGCCATAGATTTTGCGACCCAGACGTTGCGAGTCCAAACGGATGATATGGAAAACGTCGTGGCGCACGTGCGCGCCATCGAACCTTCCATCGAATTGACACCGATGGCCCAATTGGCCGGAAGCGAGACGGCCGGAAAAGCACACTCGGATTATCCCATCGGCAGAGAGCTCGCCATCCTCTGCGCCTCGGTGTTGTTTTTCGCCGGTGCGCTTCTCATCGAATATCGTTTCTCAGATCACACCCTGGCCGCTTTTTTCCTGCCGTTCGTCATGGCGGCCTACTTTCTGGCCGGCTGGAATGTCTTCGCCGCCGCATGGCGCACCCTGCGCCGGGGCGGATTCTTTGATGAGAACCTGCTCATGGTCATCGCCACCGGCGGCGCCATGGCCATCTCCGCCTATGACGAGGCCGTGGCGGTGATGCTGTTCTATAAAGTGGGAGAAATGCTTCAGTCCATGGCCGTGTCCGGTTCGCGACGGTCCATCCGGGCGCTTTTAGACGCCAAGCCCGACAGGGCCTGGCTGCAAACCGAAGAGGGGCTGCGGCAACTATCCCCGGAAGCGGTACCCGTGGGCGCGTCCATCGTGGTGCGTCCAGGAGAGAAGATTCCATTGGACGGCAAGGTGATCGAGGGGCGTTCTTTGGTGGACAGCGCCGCCTTGACGGGCGAATCCGTGCCTTTATCCGTGGGGGTGGGAGATGAGGTACTGGCAGGCCAGATCTGCCAAACCGGTGCACTGACCCTGAAGGTCGTGCGTCCGTTTGCCAGCTCGTCCATCGCCAAAGTGATGACCCTGGTGGAAGACGCCACGGCGCGCAAGGCGAAAACCGAACGGTTCATCACCACCTTCGCCCGATACTACACGCCGGCCGTGGTGGTGTCGGCGGCCGCTATTGCCGCGATTCCTCCGCTGTTGACCGGGGATGCCTTTACCGTCTGGCTCTATCGTGCCCTGGTGTTGCTGGTGATCTCGTGCCCATGCGCCCTGGTGGTGAGCATTCCCCTGGGCTATTTTGGTGGCATCGGTCGCGCTTCGCGGCGCGGTATCCTGGTCAAAGGCGCCAATTTTCTCGATTCCCTGGCAGCAGTGACACAGGTGGTGTTCGATAAAACCGGGACCCTCACCCAAGGCGTGTTCGCCATCAGGGAGGTGGTGAGCCTGAACGGTTATTCCCGGTCGCAGTTGCTGGAGATGGCCGCTGCGGCCGAATGCCGTTCCAACCACCCCATCGCCGGGGCCATTGTGGCTGCCTATGAAAAGAGCGGCGGGCGCATCGCATCCCTGGCGTCCGCCGAACATGCCGAACAGCCGGGCAGGGGAGTGATCGCAACATTTAAGAACAGACGGGTCCTGGTCGGAAGCGACACCTTGATGCACCAACATGCCATCGCTCACCCCCGGTGTGAATGGGGGGCAACCGTCGCACATATCGCGGTGGACGGTACCTATGCCGGCTACATCGTCATCGGCGATGAATTGAAACCGGATGCCGCCGAAGCCGTCCTGGATTTAAAAAAGATAGGGGTCGAGCATGTGGGTATGCTGACCGGCGACAATGGGTATGTAGCAGAGGCGGTGGCGCGTCGTCTTCGGCTCGACAGCTTCCGTGGGGGGTTGCTCCCCGAAGACAAAGTGGAGGCCTTGGAGCGAATCCAACGGCAGCACCGCGGTCATGGGAAGATGGCGTATGTGGGGGACGGCATCAACGATGCGCCGGTCATCGCCAGGGCCGATGTGGGAGTGGCCATGGGGGCACTGGGCGCTGATGCCGCCGTAGAGACAGCTGATGTTGTACTGATGACCGATTCGCCCCGGAAAATGGCAGAAGCCCTTTCCATTGCCCGATTGACGCGTCGAATCGTGTGGCAGAACATCGTTCTGGTTTTTGTCGTGAAGGCGATTTTTTTGGGCTTTGGCGCCGCGGGACTGGCATCCATGTGGGAGGCGGTGTTTGCCGACGTGGGTACGGCCTTGTTGGCGGTGGCCAATTCGGCGCGTATCGTTGGAAAAAGGCCGCACTCGACACCGATGGGTGTCTGACAAGAAACCACCGATCGAAAAAAGCGCCATGCCCCGGACCAGAGGTGTCATGGCGCTTTTTCAGGTTGAAGCTTTAAGCCCTTTTAACGTTTTTGGCTTCCGGACCGCGTGTGCTCTCCTCGACTTCGAAGATGACTTGCTCCCCTTCATTCAGGGTTTTGTAGCCATCCATGGTAATGGATGAAAAATGCACGAAAATGTCGCGACCACCCTCTTCGTTAATGAAGCCATACCCCTTTTTGTTGTTGAACCATTTCACCGTACCGTTTGCCAAAGCTCTTTCCTCCTGTGTCGTTACGTTCCTACTCCAAAAAGGCTACCACCCCCGATGTTACCCAGTAAGTTGAATAGAGCCTATAAAAACATAGATATCATTATAGTCTGAGTAACATTCATTTTTAGAATAAGCGATGGCTGTCCGATAGGTCAAGAAAAAACATTTGGCCTATCACTTCAAGGATTTGAACCGTGCCGAACGATAGTTGCCTGTCGCTTGAGCGCAGCGACATATTTTTGGGCCGCTGCATTCTCTTTGTTGCGCCTCAGGGTGCGCTCGATTTTTTCCCGGGCATCCCTGTAGCTTTCGGTCGCAGCGGGCTGGCGATCGATCATCTGAATCAGATGATAGCCGAACCGTGTGGTGACGACGTCGCTGATTTGACCGGGGTCCAGTTTGGCGACGGCTGAGGCGAAGTCGCTTACCATCTGGTCAAGGGAAAGGTATCCCAGGTCGCCTCCCCGGGCTTTGCTTGGGCAATCGGAATAATCGAGGGCCAGGACGGCGAGCTTCTCACCCGCTTCAATCCGCCGCTGAAGCGTTTGAATGGTATTCAATGCGGCCTCTTGATCGTCCTTGTTTTGCAGGTCATTCACCGCGACCAGAATATGGCGTACCCTGATTTTTTCACCCCTATCGAAGAGGGCGGCGTTCTTGCGATAAAATGCCTGGATTTCGGCCTCACTGACACTTATGGTTCGCAATGCTTCACGTCGTAACAATCGTCGAACGATCAGCCCTTTGCGAATACGCTCTTCGAGTTCTGCCTGATTCAGGCCGCTATTATCGAGATAGGTTTTTAAGGCCGATCTACTTCCCAGTTGATCCTGCAACTCCTTGAGGGTGGCGTCGATCCATTGGGATCGGATCTGGATATTTTTCTCCTGGGCATGCTGGTAGAGTAGTTCGCGTTCGATGAGATTTTCGATGAACTGGCTGCGCAAGCCATCGAGCTGCCGATCGGACAAGGGCCGATTCCGCAGGATCATTTCAGCACGCAGTTGGCCGATTTCCCGGGCCAGATCTTTTGGGTAGATCGCCGTGTCGTTGACGGTGGCCAGGGCGGGTGCCGAGGCGCGGTGGTTTTCCGAAAAGCAGAGCGGCGTATGGATCAGGGAGAACAACAAAATTGTAAGGGTCAATAACCCCAAACGAAAGTTGGTCATGGCAGCCTCGATATCAGAACCCCAGTGCTTCATTGATTAAAACGACGCTCGTAGGGGTCAACACGGGTTGACGATGCAAGATGGTCGTGATGCGACAGATACGTTGAGGCGAATGGCAATCCGTACAAATGCCGGTTTCCGCACACGGTGTCTTCATGTTGAGGCTTTTGGCGCGCATGGGGCCTGCCACTTGACGCACCCGCTGCAGCGCACCCGCAAGATCGTCCGCCACTTTATTCATGCCGGCCACGATGATCACTCGGCAAGGGCCGAACGCCATGGCGCTGGTTCTGTTCCCGGCGCCGTCGACGTTGACGATCTCACCGGTCAGTGAGATGGCATTGGCGCTGCAAAAGAAGCAGTCACAGGTCAATTGGGACTTGCGGATGGCCAACGTATCCTGGGGCGAAAGATTCGGCTGCCAGTGGTCGAACACGGTTTTTCCCCGCGCGCTGAGATGCTCCACCAGGCCGAGTCGCCGCACACTGTCCGATCCACCGAAACCAAAACTCTGATACGGTTCGATTATGGAGAGAATCAGGTCGGTGCCGGCCTGCGTGTCCGCCACCCAGTGGGCGTCGAAGCCATTCTTTTTCAGGTTTTCCACACACCGCTGGCCGCGCTGTTCCCAGAGCCACGTTTCGTAGGATGACTGCATTGTTTCCCCTTCTCCTTGTTGATGACCCCAATTCAATCCACCGCCTCGTCGAACTTAGCCTGCAGTCTCAACTTTTGTCAATGTCAGCATTTTTCAGAACAACAGGGCAGGCAGTCGCCTATCAGGTTGTGCAGTTTCTGTCGCAACACTTTGTATGAATAGTAGTGGCTTCCAATTTCGTAATTGTGCGCCACCATTTGCTTCTCGAAATCTGGGTCACGAAGTACTCGTTTGGCCAATTGAACGGCTTTTTTGGTCACGTAACCGTCGATTTCGATGACTTCGAACCCTTTTGGGCGGATATCAGTGGCATAGATCGAGTAGTTGTTCACCAGAATGGGTCTGCGAAAGTAAATGGCTTCCAGAAAAGCGTTGCCGAAGCCTTCGAAATTGGAAGGGTAGGTCACCAGGTCGGCGAAAGGATAGATGTCCTCCAGGGTGTATATCTTGCGACCGTCTTGGGTGGTGCCGCGTTTGTCGTTGATGATATCCGATACGAAGAGGGTGTCGACACCAAGCATTTGGGAGTATTCCCAGACCCTTCTTTCGTAATCGTGGCCTTCGTCACCGGAAGCGTGCGAGATGACCAGCTTGGCCCGTGCGCCGAGTCGTTTCACGAACTCGATGGCATGCTCGATCCCCTTGCGCTTGACCACGCGGGTCGGCTGCAGAATTAGCAGTTCCCATTTTTTCAGTCCCAGGGCGTGGCGGACATCCTGGGAATATTCATCCGGCGGCGGTGGCGGGTTCTCAAAGTCCATGACATTGGGGATGATCGTCGATGAGATGCCCGTACGCAGTGCGAGTTGATTGGCCCCCGATGAATTGATGGTGACATGAGAGATACTGGGCAGTTGCGGTGGAAAAGCCATGCTCAGGTATTCCCACACCGCATTGACCGAGAATGCTTGCCGCTCCCAGACAAAATCGTGGTGATGGGCGATGGTTTTGAGGCCGGTCTCGGAAATGACTTCGGTCAGTGCGATGCCCAGCGGCAGGTTGAGTGGGATCGTCAAGCAGTTTTCGGCGACCAGCAGGTCTATCTCGAATTGTTCGATGAAGCGGTAGAGGTGGTCTTTGAGATGGTGTTTGATCTTCTGGATTTTTTCGGTGACTTTTCGTTCACGCAAACGGGCGCCAAAGCATTGATTATAGATATGTTTGATATCGGGATGCTGAAAATGGGCTTCGGCGACCGTGTAGCTGTGCGCCGGATCTCGATCGATCTCTCCGCCAAAATAGAACGGGGCAATGCCGTAGGATTCGATGATCCGGGCCCATTTCTCGGCCTCCAGGGAGACGCCGTCGGTCCCAGCAAATCGGGTGGAAATAAACCCCGCACGGTGATTGCGTTGGCATTGGGTGCAATAGGCCATGGTTCCAACACATTACGACATCAGATAGAAGCCCAGGGCAGGCTCGTCCCCTTGATTCGGGGCAAAAGAGGTGCCGACGAGATTTTTATGAACGTTGCGCACAACCACACTTCGGTTGATCAGGGTTCGGCGCTTGTCGTCGAGGTGAAATTCGACCCGGATCGTGTCGCCGATGTCAAAATTCCGTTCGACATTCAGCTTGAGTTTGACACCGGTGCTAGAGATATCGACCACGCGCATGTTGCCTTTGTCCACATCGCCGTTCTCGAGGCGGCAGAAGTAGACGCCGGCCAAGTTGGTGGCTTTCCGGTACTGACGCCTCTTTTCAAGGGAGACTTTGAAACGGTGACCACAGTTGCAGGTGCAATTGACGGTGATTTTTTTGTTGATGGATGCAAACTTGGAGACATCGGCGGTGGTCACATTGCCGCATTGGGGACAGACAAAGGTGGCGGTGTTGTTGCTGGTAATGAAGACCTTTTCAATCATGCGGAAAAGCCCGATCATGTGTTAGGGGTTTGAGAAGGACACCCGGTCGCCTCCATGTCGGTTGGATGGAGAGCGCCGTTTCTCAGTATCCGTTTGATTTTCGGTTGATACGCTTCCTTATGGGCCATACGGCGCCCCTTGATGCGTATGACCACCAGCGCAACTCCAAAGAACACAAATGCAACTATAGCGGATGCGACCGATGGGTGCAAGCCCAGTCCCGTCGCCATCCGGTCGCCGAGGAAACCACCGGCGATCATGCAAAGAATCGGGAAGAGGTAGAGCAGGAAAGTGGCTTTGAGCATGGCGCCCGTGGCGATCACCAGCTGGATCTGATCTCCGACCTTTGCACCTGCGAGGTTGATGGCTTCGACCTCTTGTGGCGCTCCACCGGCACCCGGATTGCAGCTGTCGCGCGAAGCGCAGTGTTCACATGCGCTGGAGCGCGAGGTTCTCACCCAGGCGGTGGCGGGACCGTGGGCCCCGATTCGAACGACGACGCCTTCTTCAATAGCCATTGGCAATATCCCACGAGTATTTCGGGTGGATTCCCTCTGACTCGGTTGTGTTGAATCTTTTTCGTCTATCTGTTTGTCAGGCTGCCGGGAGGTTATCGGCCTGCCGCACCCTCACGAAGGAGGACTTTTTCTTTTTTGTCTTTCAAATAGCAGATCAGACCACATTGCAGGCAGCGATCTGCCTCGTGCTTGGCCATCTCGGCCGTGAATCCCTTCTCCAATTCCTGGCCGAGCGCCGTTTGGGCCGGGCTGGCCAGCGGCATGATCTGACGCACCTGGTGCGACACACCGGCCACGTGATCCACGTTCTGGACCAGGGTTTCCGGCGTCACCACGTTGTCGGAGACTTCCAGGGGCAGATGATACAGGCTGAGGTGAATCGATACCGCTGCCCGGCGGCCGGCTGCAATGGCCTTGATAGCCGCTTGAAAGTCGGTCAGGTTGTCACCCCTGGACATCAATCCGGTTTCATGGTGGAAGGCAGGCTGTTTGTATGGCGGCAGGGCCTCCCATGATGCGGCGGCCGGCGCTGCGCCTTCCCTGTCTTCCCCGGATGCCGTGACCGGCACGAAGATCAGTTCGGGAATACGCCCGGATGCAAATACCAGGTGATCGACCTGCACGATGTCTGTGGCGCCACTGTCCAGATCGGTCAATTCAACCGCCTTGAGCGTATGACCCTCCCCATAAAGGCGGCTGATGCCCTTGTCAACGGTGATGGCAATCTCTTCGGGATCGATGTCGCTCATGGCCGCTTCGCGTACCAGCAGGGTGATGCGGCTGGCCCCCAATTGCTTGCATCGATCGATCAATGCCGGTGACAGGTTGGGGTTGCCCACAATCATAACGTGGCCAGTGAGCGCAATCCGGGGATAATCGTCCCGGCCGGCCTTAGCGACATCGATGAGCAGATGGCATCCCGGGGCAGGGCTCACTTCGCCTTTACCATGGGTTCGGGCCAGCCGGCTGTCCCATCCGCCGACCGCCAGAAAAACGGCCTGATATCCCTCGGCCAGCAGGTCGGTCACCGACACATCCCGGCCGAGCATCTTGCCGGTCTCGGTTTTGACGCCCATCTGCTCGATGCCTTCGATGTCCCAATCCAATACGCTGTCCGGAAGACGGTATTTGGCAATGGCGGTTCTCAACAGCCCGCCCAGTTTGGGCTGGGCCTCGAAGACCGTAGTGGTGTGGCCCAGGCGGGTGGTGAAGAAGGCGGCCGACAACCCCTGCACACCTCCGCCGATCACGGCCACGCGACGGCCGGTTTCCGGTGCCTTGAAAGGTTGTACGTGGGTGCCCCGCGCCATTTCCTGGTCGGCGGCATAGCGTTTCAGGAAGTTGATGGCCACCGGTTCATCCACGTATTGGCGCCGGCAGTCGTTTTCACAGGGGCGCGGACAGATGCGGCCGATCACCGTGGGAAAGGGATTGCGCTCCTTGATGATCTGAACGGACCGATCGGTGTCGCCGTCGGCGATGGCTTTGATGTAGGCGCTGATGTTGATGCCGGCCGGACAGGCGCGTTGACAGGGGGTGGTGCACTCTTCGGTGGTGTACTCCCTGAGAATGCGCCGGGTGACCGATGATAGGGTAATGATATGCTTGGGGCAGGCGCGCTCACAAGTGCCGCAACCGGTGCAACGGCTTTCGTTGACGATGGGCAGCCCCTTGGGGCCCATGACGATGGCGTTGAACGGGCAGACCCGTGCGCAGGTGCCGAGACCGAGACATCCGATGGTGCAGACTTTCATGCCGCCATTGAGCAGGGCCGCGGCACGGCAATCGTTCAAGCCGTCGTAAACGTATTTGGTGTCCGCGTCGGCGACGCCGTAGGTGCAGCCGGGCAGGGCGATATCCGGCTCCTTCGCCTCTACGCTCACGCCCAGAATCGCGGCGATGGCCTGGGCGGTTTCCGGACCGGCAGCTACGCACGAGTTGGGTGCCGATTTGCCGGCCACGATCGCCTCGGCGTTGGCCGTACAACCCGGGTAGCCGCATCCACCACAGTTCGCACCGGGCAACGCGGCCTCGACCTCTAATATTTTAGGGTCCACGTAAACATAGAAGATCTTCGAAGCTATGGCCAGGCCGATGCCCACCACCAGCCCCAAACCGCCCATCAGCACGATCGCTATTCCCATTCCCATCGGACTCTTCTCCTCTACATGATGGCGCCAAACTTACATTTATCATAGCAGGTCAGGCACTTGATACATTTTTCTTTGTCGATGCGAGCGACCTGCTTTTTCTCCCAAACGATGGCTTCAACAGGGCAGGAGCGGGCACACAGGCCACAGCGGGTGCACAGTTCGGGATCGATTTCGAATTTGAGCAAAGCGACGCATCGCTTGGCCGGACAGCGGCGCTCATAAATGTGGGCCTCGTATTCGTCGCGGAAATATCGCAAGGTGGAGAGGACCGGATTGGGGCCGGTCTGGCCCAATCCGCACAAGGCGGTTTCACGGATGACCCCGCAAAGCTCCTCCATGGTGTCGATATCTTCGGGCTCACCCCTCCCCTCGGTGATCTTTTTCAGCAATTCGAGCAGTCGGCGTGTCCCTTCCCGGCAGGGGGTGCATTTGCCGCAGGATTCTTCCTGGATAAATTCCATGAAAAAGCGCGCCATATCGACCATGCAGGTTTTTTCGTCCATGACGATGACGCCGCCGGATCCCATGATGGCGCCGACCTTGGCGATCTCCTCGTAGTCCACCGGCGTATCGAGAAGATTCGCAGGGATACAGCCGCCGGAAGGGCCGCCGAGTTGTACGGCCTTGAATTTACGATTCTTGGGGATACCGCCGCCGATATCGAAAATCAGTTTGCGCAGGGTGGTGCCCATGGGAACTTCCACCAGGCCGATGTTGTTGACATCTCCGGACAGGGCAAAAACCTTTGTTCCCTTGCTCCTTTCGGTCCCCACCGACGCGTA
This sequence comes from Desulfatitalea tepidiphila, assembly GCF_001293685.1. Classification (NCBI taxonomy): domain Bacteria; kingdom Pseudomonadati; phylum Thermodesulfobacteriota; class Desulfobacteria; order Desulfobacterales; family Desulfosarcinaceae; genus Desulfatitalea; species Desulfatitalea tepidiphila. The sequence goes on from NZ_BCAG01000003.1 coordinate 506,062, forward strand.
CCAGTCTCCCCCCTTCAGAATGATCTGGGGGATGTTGCAGAGGGTCTCTACGTTGTTGAGGATCGTGGGCTTTTCCCAGAGGCCCTTGTGAGCCGGGAACGGCGGTCGCGGCCGCGGCATGCCGCGACGTCCCTCGATGGAACGCATCAAGGCCGTCTCCTCACCGCAGACGAAAGCCCCGGCGCCCTGGTAAATGTCGATGTCGAAGTCGAACCCGGCGCCCAGGATGTCTTCGCCCAGCAACCCCCGCTCTTTGGCCTGGGAGATGGCGATCTGCAGCCGCTTGATGGCCAGCGGATATTCGGTGCGCGCGTAGATATACCCCTTATGGGCGTTGATCGCCTTGGCGGCGATGATCATGCCTTCCAGTACCGAGTGGGGATCGGCCTCCAGGATGCTGCGATCCATGAATGCACCCGGGTCCCCTTCGTCGGCATTGCACAGAACGTATTTGATCTCACCCGGACTCTTGCGGGCGAAGTCCCATTTGAGTCCAGTGGGAAAACCGGCGCCCCCGCGGCCGCGCATGCCGGACCGTTTGACCTCCTCGACGATATCCTCGGGTGTCATCTCCTTCAGCGCACGCGCCGCTCCCAGGTAACCGTCCCGGGCGATGTAGTCGACGATGGATTCGGGATCGATCAGCCCTTTGTTGCGCAATGCCCGGGGCATCTGATGGGCGAAAAAGGGAATTTCGGTCTGGGCCTCGATGTGCTTTTTGGTGGTCGGGTCCTTATAAAGCAGCTTTTCCACCGGCTTCCCGCCGATGAGGTGTTCCTGAATGATGGTGGGGATGTCCTCGGCGGCGATTTTCTGGTAGAAGATGTCGCCCGGGTGAACCACCATGATGGGGCCCATGGCGCAGAATCCATTGCATCCGGTCTCTACGACCTCGACCTTGTCCTGAAGTTGCTTGGCGGCCAGTTCGTCGAGCAATGCCTCTTTGACCTTAATGCTGCCGGTGGCGTGGCATCCCGTGCCGCCGCAAATCAGCAGGTAGGTTTTATCCGAGAAGGCCATCCGGTCTGCATGTGCGGCTTTGATCGATTGAAGATCGTCCAAGGTGAATTTCGGCATGACGTTTTTCCTTCGGCTTAACGATCGATAGTGTGATCCGTTACCACGATCCGTCCAATCCTCTGATGCCATTTATATAAAGTCGGCCACAGGCCACGAACAGGGAGTAGTCGGTCAACATCAGGGGGATGTTGTACGTGCGGGCCAGATCGATGACTTCCTGGGCGGGCTTTTTTTTGCGCACGATGACGACGGCACAGACCTGAGCGATTCGGGCGGTCTGGATGACCTGGGGCGTGGTGACGCCTGTGAGCAGGACACAATCCTTGGCTGCCGCCGCTAGCACATCATCCATCAGATCCGCCGCGCCGCCGCCCATGATGACGCGATCCATCTGGTCCTCACCGACCAGGATCCTGGCTTTGAGAATGTCTTGAAGTTCGCTGATTTTCATATATGCGCCCCTATGAACGAATCCTTTTTTGAATGTCTTGCGGGGGTTATTGGTATTTTTCGAGAATATCGATGACTTTATCCGAGCTTATAGCGCCGTGGGTGTCGTGGTCCACCACCATGACCGGTGCCAGGCCACATGCGCCCAGGCAACGCACCCCCTGCAGCGAGAACCGCCGATCCTCGGTCGTCCCACCCTCCTTGACCTTGTAGTGGTTTTCGACGCGGGTCAGGACCTCTTTTATGCCCTTCACATAGCAGGCCGTTCCCAGGCACAGCTTGATGGTGTGACGGCCCTTGGGCGTCATGGAAAAGAGGGCATAAAACGACGCCACGCCATAGACTTCGCTGCTGGGCAGGTTCATCCCCCGGCCGATATAGTCGAGCAGTTCAACGGGTAAATACCCCACGATATCCTGACATTCCCGGAGCACCGTGATGATCGAGCCGGGAACGGATCGATGGATTTGGATCGATCGGTCGAGTTGGGGCCACATCTCTTCTGTCACGTCGGGGTGATCAGGGTGTCCGAGCGCGTTCATACTTTTCTCCTCAGTGGATATGCCTTGCAGGAACCAGGCTTCGGAATCGGTGACGGTACACTGAAATAGCCGCCATAGGGAAATCTTTTTTCAGACCGGCAACATTTCATAAACCTTGGAAAAAGTCAATTAGACCAGGGACAAAAAGATCGATTAAAACGCCGGCGGCCAGGTGTTTATTTCGTCATGGGTGCACGGGTCGCCGGTGCGGCACGGCAACGTTTCGCCAGCAGCTCTGACTGAGCTTGATTCACCCTGACGGGCGTGCTTCCCATAAGTTTTTTGGAAAAAAATTCGCATAGCAACGGAGACGGCAGACGTGGTGGGGCAGGTGGCCAGGGCCACATACGCCTGCGGTCAATAGTGCCGGTTGAATGCAAACGGCGGACGAGCGGCCCAGACTGTTTGAGCGCAGCGAGTTTCTGGGCCGCCCGCCGTGCATGTTACCGGCACTTGACCGCTTGGCGTGTGGCATCGGTCACATGTCCCATCCACGACGGGTTTAATGAATAGCATCGGGTTAGAATCGCCGCCGTTTCGCACACCGGGTTGACGTTCGGCGGTCGCTGGCATATACAACATCTTCGCCGCAGGGGTAGCGGTTGTACACCACACGATAAGTCGCATACAGACGATGGCAGGCGGTGTTTCAGGCGCTGCCGAAAACCGACACCCGGGACGTTCGCCGGGTTTACCCGGGTATCCAAAGAAAAGATGAATACAACAGCACCATACGGTTTGAAAGAGGTCAACGAGGCCGTCGCAGCCTTAAGGGGGCGAATGGTTTCAGCGCCTTTGACCGCCATTCTAGCCGGTACCGGTCTGGGCGATATGGTCGACGCCTGCGAGGTGAACGCGCGCATCGCGTATGGAGAGATTCCCCATTTTCCTGCCTCGACGGTGGAATCCCATGCCGGCTACCTAGTTTTCGGTGCACTGAACGGGCAGCCGGTGGCCATTCTTCAGGGGAGATGTCACCTTTACGAGGGATATGGACCACGGACCGTCACCTTCCCCATCCGGGTGTTGCACTCCCTTGGCGTTAAAAACTTAGTGATTACAAATGCTTCCGGTGGACTGAACCCTGAATTCGCCGCAGGCGACATCATGGTCATCGCCGACCATATCAATCTGACCGGCGAAAACCCTCTGGTCGGGCCGAATGAAGAGGCGTGGGGCGGGCGATTTCCTGACATGACGGCCGCCTATGACCCCGCCTTGCGCCAATGGGCCCTGGAAGAGAGGGATCGGAAAGCCGGCCGATTGCGGGAAGGCGTCTATGTCGGTTTAAAGGGGCCTTCGCTCGAAACCCCCGCGGAGATGCGTTTCCTCAGAACGATCGGCGCCGACGCCGTCGGTTTTTCCACGGTCATGGAGTGTATCGCAGCCGTGCACGGCGGCATGCGCGTGCTGGGGCTTTCCACTATCACCAACACCTGCCGACCCGACGAACCGGCGCCCGCCCAACTGGAAGAGATCATTGCCGTGGCGCGGGATGCGGCCCCGCGACTGGCGGCCATCATCGCCGCTGTGATCGGCCGACTTTCCGAAGCCGATCCCGACGCCGGTCGATAGAGGATGGTGGAATGCATCGGGACGACAACCCCCTGAAGCCTGACCTGGATCTGCTGATCTATAACGGAACGGTGATCTGCATGGATGCGGGCGACACGCGCATCGAAGCAGGTGCCGTGGCTGTGACCGGGGATACCATCACGGCGGTCGGACCGCGCGGCGCGTTCGATCCCGGCGGGGCCAAACGATGCATCGATGCCCGGGGCGGTTTGATTCTGCCGGGATTGATCAACACCCATACCCATGCCGCCATGGCGCTTTTCAGGGGACTGGCCGATGACCTGCCCCTGATGACCTGGCTCAACGACCATATTTTCCCGGCCGAAGCGAGACTGACCCGGGAAATGGTCGGGATCGGCACCCGGCTGGCTTGTGCCGAGATGATCCGGTCGGGCACCACCTGTTTTTGCGACATGTACCTGTACGAGGAGGCCGTGGCCGAGGCGGCGCGCGCATGCGGGATGCGGGCGGTGGTCGGCGAGGTGCTCTATGACTTTCCCTCGCCGAACTACGGCCCCATCGAAAAAGGCTTCGAATATACGGTCCGTATGTTCGAACGCTGGGCCGGGGACCCGCTGATCCGCATCGCCGTCGAGCCCCATTCGCCTTATCTCTGTGCCCCGGCCCTGCTCGAGCAGGCCGACCGCCTGGCGCGGGATCACCATGCGCCGCTGGTGATCCATCTGTCCGAGACCCGCCACGAAGTGGATCAGATCAAGGCCGCCTATGGGACCACACCGGTGGCGCACCTCGATCGTTTAGGCCTGTTGGGTCCCCATGTGGTGGCGTGTCATGCCGTGGTCCTGACGCCGGAGGACATCGACTTGCTCACCCGACATGATGTGAAGGTATCGCATAACCCGGAGAGCAACATGAAGCTGGCCTCCGGTATCGCGCCGGTGCCCGAGCTCCTCGCGGCCGGGGTGTGCGTGGGGCTGGGGACCGACGGCTGCGCCAGCAACAACACCCTGGATCTCTTCACGGAAATGGATATGGCCGCCAAGCTGCAAAAGGTTCGGCGGTTGGACCCCGCCGTGATGGACGCCGCCACCGTGCTGCGCATGGCCACCACCGATGCGGCCAGGGTGCTTGGGTTGGGACGGTTGATCGGCAGCCTCGAGGTGGGCAAGAAGGCCGATCTGATCGTAGTGGATACGGCCAAACCCCATTTGACCCCCATGTATGACCCGGTTTCCCACCTGGTCTACGCCGTGCGGGGGAGCGATGTGCGTCACAGCGTGATCGACGGGAGGGTCGTGATGGAAGAAAGGGCGCTCCAGACCATCGAAGAGGCCGGGCTGCTGGCAGACGTCAGGCAACAGGCCGCCGTCATCGCGCGGTGACCTGCCGCGAACCATACTCGATGCGTCCCTGTTTGTTGCCCGCGAAAAAAATGATGGTCCTGTAAAAAGTCGCTGTCAGACGGCGCCGTAAGAAGTTCAAGATCAAGGTGCGCGAAATTCCGTGTCCTGAGGCGTACTTGTCGTACGCCGCAAGGGCGACGGGATGAGCGCAACGCAGATATTGGGCTTTTTACGGTGACGTCAAATATGAACCGGAATCGAATAGAGTGAGATACGACACGATCCTATATAATGGTACCGTCATCACCGTGGATGCGGCCTTTGACGTCTACCAGCGCGGCGCAGTAGCCATCGCGGACGGCCGGATCCGGAAGGTGTGGCAGCCCCAGGCGGGCGAGCCGCTCCCATCGGCCGGCGAGACGATCGATGCCTGCGGCGGCATCGTAATGCCCGGCCTCGTCAACCTGCACACCCATCTGCCCATGTCCCTGTTCCGCGGGCTGGCCGATGATCTGCCGCTCCAGCAGTGGCTCAACGACTACATTTTCCCGGCCGAAGCCGGCCACATCGATCCGGTCTCGGTCCGGTTGGGCGCACGGCTCTCCTGCGCCGAGATGCTGCTGGGCGGAACGACGACCTGCTGCGACGGCTACTTTCTCGCCGATGACGTCGCCGCGTCCGTGGCCGCCATGGGGATGCGGGCCGTGGTCGGGCAGGGTGTCATCGATTTTCCGGCACCCGGCGTTCCCGATCCGTCGCGCAACATCGACGTGGCCAGGGATTTCGCTCGAAAGTGGTCCGGCCGATCGGAATTGGTGCAGCCGGCCATCTTTTGCCACGCCCCGTATACCTGTTCGGACCAGACCCTGATCAAAGCCAAGGAGACGGCCGAGTCGCTGGGGGTGCTCTTTCAGATCCATGCCGCCGAAACCCGCAGTGAATTGGATCAGATGCAGGCATCCCGGGGCTGCAGCGTGGTGTCCCATCTCCACGGCCTGGGCATTTTGAATGCCAGGACCCTACTGGTCCATGCCATCTGGGTGGCTGCGCGTGACATCGAACTGATCGCGGCCTGCGGGGCACCCATCGCCCATTGCCCGGAAAGCAACATGAAATTGGGGTCGGGCGTGGCGCCGGTTCCCGATTTCCTCGAGGCCGGCATCACCGTGGGCATCGGCACCGACGGGTGCGCCAGCAACAATGACCTGGACCTGTGGGGAGAGATGGATACCCTGGCCAAGCTGCACAAGGTGCAGCGGCTCGATCCCACGGTCATGGACGCGGCCACGGTGGTGCGCATGGCCACCATGGGTGGGGCCGCAGCGCTGGGCCTGGCCGATGACATCGGCTCCATCGAGCCCGGAAAACAGGCGGACCTTATCGTCATCGACGTCGATCAGCCGCATCTCGCCCCCATCTATCATCCGGCCTCGCACCTGGTGTATGCGGTTCGGGCGGGCGACGTGCGCCACGTGATGGTCGGCGGGAAGTGGGCGGTCCGGGAGCGGCGCTTGGCTGGCTTCGATCTGGACGGGCTGCTGGCGGAAGGGGTCCGATTTGCGGAAAAGGTAAAAAATATTAAAGTATGAAAGTAAGAAAGTACGAAAGTAAGAACGTAAGAAGATGTGAAAGTGTGAAAGTAAGCAAGTGATGGAACGGGGGCGATTGATGGATGCAATGGATATCCAACGCCTGCTGGAGGCGGCTCGCGGGGATCGGCCGGTGGACCTACTGATACGCAATGCCCGGTGGGTGAATGTGTTCAATGGCGAGATCATGGAGACACCCATAGCCGTTGCCGGAGGATACATCGTTGGCTGGGGGGATCACGCGGCCGAAAGGGTGCTCGATCTGGACGGGCGTTATGTGTCGCCGGGATTTATCGATGCCCACGTTCACATCGAAAGCGCCATGGTCGGGCCGTTCGGGTTTGCCGCCGCCGTGGTGCCCCATGGGACCACCAGCGTGGTGGCCGATCCCCATGAAATCGCCAATGTGCTGGGAACGGAAGGCATCGCCTATATGGTCGATTGCGGGGAACAGAGCCTGCTCAACATCTATTTTGCCTTGCCCTCGTGCGTGCCGGCCACCGGCATGGAGAGTTCGGGGGCGGTCCTGGATGCATCGGCCCTCAAGCCCTGGGTTTCCCATCCACGCATCGTGGCACTGGCCGAGATGATGAACTTTCCGGGGGTGATCCATGGCGATACCGATGTGCTGGCCAAGATCGGTCAGATGCACACGGCCGGCAAACCGGTGGACGGCCACAGCCCGGGGTTGAGCGGGGCCGGTCTGCACGCCTACCTGCTGCCCGGCATCGCCAGTGACCACGAGTGCACCTCCCTGGCGGAAGCCCGCGAAAAACTCGATGCCGGCATGCACATCATGATTCGGGAGGGCACCGGCGCCCGCAATCTCGATGCCCTTCTGCCGCTCATCACCGCGCGCACAGCACGCCGGTTGATGTGGTGCACCGACGACCGCCATCCCCACGACCTTCTCGGCGAAGGCGGCATCGACAGCATGGTGCGACGGGCGGTCAAGGCCGGCATCGATCCCGTGTGTGCCATCCAAATGGCCACCTTGAACCCGGCGGAATACTTTCGTCTGGATGCAGTGGGGGCCATTGCGCCGGGGCGCCGGGCCGACCTGATCGTCATGGAAAATATCGAGGATCCCGTGGTGCAGCAGGTTTACATCGGGGGACGGCAGGTGGCCGTTGACGGCCGCATGGTGGTCGACAGCAGCGGGCCGGCGATCACACCGCCTCCGGCATCCATGCATGTGGCCCTGGATCGTCTCGACTTTGCGGTGGCCGCCAGGGGGCGGCGGGTAAGGGCCATTGAGACGGTGCCCGATCAGATCGTCACGCGCAGCGCCATCGCCGAGGCCCGCATCGTGAACGGCCGGGCGTTGTCCGACCCGTCGCGCGATCTGCTGAAGATCGCCGTGGTCGAGCGCCATCACGCCACCGGGCGCACCGGGGTCGGATTCGTTCGCGGGTTCGGCCTGGGGCGCGGCGCCTTGGCCGCCACCGTGGCTCACGATTCCCACAACATCGTGGCGGTGGGCGTCGAAGACGGCGACCTGGCGGCGGCCGCGCGGGCGCTGGTCGACATGGGCGGCGGCCTGGTGGCCGTGGACCAGGGGCGCGTGATCGCCTCGCTGCCCCTTCCCATTGCCGGGCTGATGTCCGATCAGCCTGCGGACCGGGTATGCGCGGGACTCGACGAGCTTTTGGCCGCCGCGCGTCATCTGGGGTCGCGCCTGGCCGATCCGTTCATGACCCTCAGTTTCATGGCCCTGCCGGTGATCCCGGCGCTGAAGATCACCGATATGGGACTGGTGGACGTGGATCGGTTCAAACAGGTCCCCCTGTTCGTCGAGGATGAGGTATGATGCGGTTGACATTAACAGAAAGGTCGAAGCCATGAATGTGGATGGCCAACCGATGCGCCCCATATGGCTGGATGCCGATGGAACGACGATCAAGGTGATTGACCAGCGCCGGCTGCCCCACTCGCTGGAGATTCTCTCCATCTCCACCGTGGATCAGGTGGTCGACGCCATTCGCGAGATGGTGGTGCGCGGAGCGCCGTTGATCGGGGCCACCGGTGCCTACGGCGTGCTGGTCGCGCTGCTCAACTCCCGGAACGACGCCGATTTTCTCGACATGTGCCGCCGCGTCAAGGATGCCCGTCCGACCGCCGTCAATCTGGCCTGGGCCGTGGAGCGCACGGTGGCCGTCGTCATGAGAGGCGCTGCGCGGGCGGACCGAGTGGCGTTGGCACGGCAGGAGGCGACGGCCATCGCCGAGGAGGAGGCCGATCGCTGCCGCCGCATCGGAGAGCACGGGGCGGCGTTGGTCGAAAATCTCAGTCAGGCAAAAGGGGGGCGGACGGTCCACATCCTCACCCATTGCAACGCCGGGTGGCTGGCCTGTGTCGAGTGGGGCACGGCCACGGCGCCGATCTACGTGGCCCACGAGAAGGGAGTCGATCTGCATGTGTGGGTGGACGAAACCCGCCCCTTGAACCAGGGGGCGCGCCTGACCGCCTGGGAGCTGGGCAAGGCAGGGATTCGACATACCGTGATTGCCGACAATGCCGGCGGCCACCTCATGCAGCATGGCCTGGTGGACATGGTCATCGTGGGCACCGATCGCACCACCTGCACCGGCGATGTGGCCAACAAGATCGGGACCTACCTGAAGGCCCTGGCCGCCAGGGACAACGGCGTGCCCTTTTATGTGGCGCTGCCCTCCTCGACCTTCGACTGGCAGTTGCGCGACGGCATCGCCCAGATCCCCATCGAGGACCGGTCGGCGGACGAGGTGCGCTACGTGCAGGGATTGACCCCCCACGGGGTGGGGCAGGTTCTGGTGCCGCCCGAAGCGAGTCCGGCCGCCAATCCGGCTTTTGATGTGACACCGGCCCGGCTGGTGACCGGCTTTATCACCGAGCGGGGCGTTTGCGCGGCCAATGAAGCCGCCATACTGGCCTTGTTCCCCGAAAAAAAACAGGAGTCGTCCGTTGCTTAAGACACTTTCGCTGATCCAGTGGGATGATGCCGATGCCCGTTGAACTGACAGAGCTGGAAAAAAAGGTGATTGCTTGGATTCAGGGGGATCTGCCCGTCGTGGCACGTCCCTATGCCGAAATTGCGGCGGCGCTGGGTGAAACGGAGGAACGGCTGCTCGAAATCCTGCGGGACCTGGTGGACAGGGGGATCATCCGCCGTTTCGGCGCCACCCTGCGCCATCAGAAATCGGGCTTCCAGGCCAACGCCATGGCGGCCTGGCAGGTCGAGGAGGCGCGCATCGACACCGTGGGGCGGATAATGGCCGGTTTCAAGGCCGTATCGCACTGCTACCGCCGTGACCCTACCGATCAGTGGCCCTACAATTTGTACACCATGATCCATGGCAAGGATGAAGAGGAGTGCCGGCGTACGGCCCGGAAGATGGCGGCCAAGGCCGATGTGCATGACTATCGGTTGCTTTTCAGCCGACGGGAATTGAAGAAGACCTCGATGCAATATTTTTCCGATGCCGCTTCCGGCGAGTCCCCCATCGAATAGGCCGTCAGTCCGCACCTCCGAAGCTGCTGGAAAAGGCGACTCACATTGCTATCCCACCCACCTCATGTACTTCTGGTCAATCCTTGGATCCACGATTTCGCCGCCTATGACTTCTGGGCCAAACCGTATGGCCTGTTGCGTCTCGGGGCGATTTTGAGACACCACGGCGTGCGCGTCTCCTACATCGATTGCCTGGATCGATTTCACCCCGGCATGCCGGCGGCCGATCCCCGGGCGCGCCATGGACGGGGACCCTACCTGAAAACCCCCATTTCAAAGCCTGCCGGCCTGGCGGACATCCGGCGCACTTACAGCCGGTACGGCATCCTGCCCGAATGGCTTCGCGCCGACCTGCAGGCATTGCCATCGGCCCCCGACCTCATTTTGGTCACCTCCGGCATGACCTACTGGTATCCCGGCCTGTTCGAGACGATTGCTCTCTTGAAGGCGCATTGGCCGGGTACGCCGCTGGTGCTGGGCGGCATATACGCCCGGTTGTGCGCGGACCATGCCCGTGGCCATTCGGGTGCCGATCGAGTGGTCACCGACGACGGCCGATCCCTGTTCGATCTCTTACGGCGCTACACTGGTTTCGAAATCGACGCCCCACCGGACATGGCGGATTTGGATGCGCTGCCCTATCCGGCCTTCGATCTCCAACACCGGATCGGCTACATTCCGGTGCTGACCGTTCATGGCTGCCCTTTCGATTGCGCCTATTGCGCCTCGCGTTTTCTGGCGCCGGCCGTGCGCCGCCGTTCGCCCGAAGCGGTGATCGCGGAGATCGCCTACTGGCAGGACCGGCACGGCGTTTCGGATGTCGTTTTTTACGACGACGCCCTCTTGGTCGATGCACCCCACCACGCCGCGCCCATGCTGGAAGGCATCGTGCGCTCCGGTCGCAGGCTGTTTTTTCACACCCCCAATGCGGTCCACATCCGCGAAATCGATGGCGAAACGGCTCGCTTGATGTTTCGGGCCGGTTTTCACACCCTGCGCCTCGGCCTGGAGACCACGGCTTTTGAAAAGCGGGGCAATCTGGATCACAAAGTGACGGCGTCGGAGTTTCATCGCGCGGTGGGCCACCTCAAATCGGCAGGGTTCGAGGCCGGCCGGATCGGGGCCTACCTGCTCGTCGGGCTCCCGGGTCAGTCGGTCGCTTCCGTGGTCCATTCCATCGAAGTGGTCAAGGCGGTCGGCATCACGCCGGTCTTGGCCCATTACACCCCGATCCCCCACACGCGCCTGTGGTGCGAGGCGGTCGCTCACTCCCGGTACGACCTGGCGGCCGATCCCATTTATTGCAACAATGCGATATTCCCCTGCCAGCGGGAGGATTTCTCCTGGCAGACCCTGTCTCGGCTCAAGCAGTTGATCCAGGCCTGAGACGGGACGGCACAGAAGCGCTGCATATCCCTATCGGAGGCATCGCCAAAGGATATGGCGGGCCGCGGGTGGGACAGGTGGCCAAGGGACACGTGGGACATGCGGGTTAGTGTCGCTTGAATGCAAACGGTGGACAAGCGGCCCAGACTGTTTGAGCGCAGCGAGTTTCTGGGCCGCCCGCCGTGCATGTTACCGGTACTTGACTGCTTGGCGTGTGGCATCGGTCACCTGTCCCATCCGCGCCGGGTTTAATGAATAGCCTTCAGTGAAGATCGCCGATCCGGCAAAAGAGGGTTTTTTAATCCAACGGGTTGGCTTATAATCCCTTCGGCCGGTATTGTGGTGATTGCTCCGAGGGTTTGCCAGGCCGATTCCCTCCTTTTGAGTTGGGCTTCGATACAGTGACAGACGAGGTATTGCCATGGCGCTGGATGCCGTGATTGTTGCCGACTATGGTTCGGAGAGCTTTTCCGGAACCAACCCGCTTAAATTGCATATCGGTGGCCGCTTGGCCGATATTCAAACGGTGATGAACGTGGTGCAACACCACGGCCGCCTCTCCCCGCCGATTGTCGGCGAAGGGCGCCTGAGCTGGTCATCGGCACCCAAACTCAACGGCATTTATCTGGTCAGCTATTTGGCCCGTCAGGGGTTGGATGTGGCCGTCGTCGACGACTTTTCAGCAGACAAGGAGAAGATGCGACGGCTGTTGGCAGAAGCACCGCAGGCCGTGGTCATTTCCACCACCTTCATTACCCGAAAGCAGCTCCTGGTCGAGATGGTGCGAGAGATACGCCTCCTTTCTGATGATGTGAAGATCATCATCGGGGGGCCGTTCGTTTATACCTCCTACCTCATCTATCAACGGTCCCTTGCGGAGGCAGGCTACCTTCCCGAGGAAGCAGGCCACGATTTTCTTTTCATCGAAAATGACGGGCAGCCCGAAGCGGACCTGTTCATCGTGGCATCCCAGGGCGAGGATATTCTATCTCGGGCCCTCAGGCGGATCAAGCGGCACGAAGATATCGGCGGTTTGCCCAATACGGCGATTTTCAAGGATGGCGCGTTTGCCTTCGGCGTGCGATCCGATGCCGTCATCCTCCAGAATCATTCCATCGACTGGGAGAGGCTGCCCGATGAGGTGTTCAGGTCCGGGGTCGTGCCGCTCCAGGCCAGCAGCGGCTGTCCGTACCATTGCGCATTCTGCAATTTCGTCAAAGACCGGCGCCTCACCGCCGTCAAACCGTTGGAGCAATTGCTGACCGAGATGCGGCAGGTGCGGGCGCGCGGCGCGCGGTATGTGTGGTTCGTGGACGACAACTTCCGACTGGGTAAGGGGGACCTGGAAGCGGTGTGCGAACGGCTGATCCGGGAAGACCTGGGCCTTCGATGGATGACCTTCATCCGCGCGAGCACCCTGGACCCGGTGGACCCCGATCTTCTTCGACGGGCCGGTTGCGTGGAGGTGCAGCTGGGGCTCGAATCCGCCGATCCCCAAGTCCTGCGCAACATGAACAAGCGCGCCACGCCCGAACTTTATGACCGCGTGCTGCCCAAGCTGCTTTCCAGCGGCATCAACTGCTCCTGCTATCTGATTTTCGGGTTTCCCGGGGAGACGGACGAATCGGCCCGGCGGACCATGGATTTCATGCGTCGACACGAGGCCGCCCGACACCCGGGGTGCCTCAGCTGGTCGATCTTTCCCTTTTTGCTTACACCGCTCAGTCCCGTCTATGAGAAGGAGGCCCGGGCCGCTTATGATCTGTCCGGTTACATGAAGACATGGCGTCATGCCACCATGAATAACGAACAGGCCATGGGTTATGTAATCCGGGCATTTTTAGAAATTGAACATTCGGGAGCGATCTACAGGGATGACAATCAGGATCTGCTCAACGGCCTCGACCCACATCGCCGCAAATGCTTCATCAGCGTGCGCCACGCGCTGTCCAAAGCGGCCATGCAAACGGAACTTACGCTGGAGGCGCTTCAAAATGCGTTCCAGCCGCTCTTTGAATGATAAGTCCCGTGGCGGATCAAGTTTTTCAGGCAACGCCGGTATCGGAAAGATTGCCCATTTGTGGATGGTCCCTAAAACAGGACCTGGATGCTTTTCAGGCGCGCCACCATATCTGACAGCTTCTGGGCCAACTGCTTTGTGAACACTTGGGCTGTGGGCGTTTGTTCAGGGTCGAAACCGTCGGCCACCCCTGCCACGCGCAGATTCACCGGTACGCCGTTGACCTGCAGCGGCATGGAGTGAAGCACCCGAAGCACTCGGGCCAAAGCCTTCTTGGCTTCTTCTTCCGGCGCCATGGGCAGAAGCGCCACGATCTTGTTTTTCCCGATCTGGCCGATATAGTCCATGGCGCGAAAAGTGGTGGAGAGTTTGTCCAGCGCCGCTTCCAATACGGCTTCATTGGTGATTTGGCCATTGGCGGCTTTGTGCTGCGGCTTGGCCGATACAAACGAAAAGGCGAGGGCCGACAATGGCGAGGCGTAACGTTCGGCCCTGGCGATCTCTTTTTCCAGGATGAACATGATCTCCTCGGAGGTCAACACCCCTTCGGGCAATTCATCGCCCTCCGCAGTCTCCCTTCGCTTCTTCTTCAAATGGATGATCGCTTCATAAATTTGGCTGAAGTTGTTTTCCTCGATTTCGCCGTCTTCGACCTTGAGACGAATCTCCTGCAGGACCTCCACCAGCTCGTCGTCTTCGCCCACGTTGTGCTCCAGGGTTTGCAGCACGCTCAGTTGCTTGACCGGCGCCTCGGCGGCTTTTTGACCGGCCTGCATCTGCAACCACTGCACACGCATGTTGTCGAGGGCTGATTCCATTTTGGCATTAAGACGCGCCTCCATTCGGGAAAGCACATCGGCATTGACGTTCATCTCTCCCAGCTTTTTAAGAATCGATGACTCGACACTGCCCAGCACCTGTCTGACATGGGCGTCGCCGTCCACTTCACCGGACTCGGCTGCATCCTTGGCCATTTTCTGTCCTAAATGCTCCACGTACTCCACCAGGATGTCTGCCAACAGATTCTCGTCGCCGCCACCTTTGCGCAGTTCCGACGCCAGGTAGATCAGTTCGGCGGCCTGGGTGGGGTTGCGCTTGATCTCTTCAATCAGGCCGTCGCCATCCAGTCCGATACTTTCGGAACTCTCCTCGAGTATCCTGGAGAGTTCGTCGCTTTGCAGTTCGTTGCGTAGTTCGTGCAGCAGATTGAGGTATTCGGCCATGGGCATGCCGGCTTCCAGCAACGTTTTGCGGATCTTGGGCAGCAGGCGGCGCAATTCGGCGGCCTCGGGAATCATACGCCGGATGATATGAGCGAACCGCTGGATACTGATCTGACCCTCCCGATATTCCTCCTTGATCAGTTCGAGCAGGACCTGGTCGGCCAGCTCGTTTGCTTTTTGGATGATGGCCGCCTCGTTGGCATAGGCGATGCCGAGCGCTTTCTGGGCCTGGATGCCCTCGAGCAGCTGCTTTTTCATGTCGAAAATGGCCTGGGCCAGATCGGAAAGACCAACTTCGCCTTCCCCATGGAGGTGTCGCTCCACCTCTTCGTGCATCAGTTCGAGTTGATGCAACAGCATGGGACCGGGTTGCTTACTGGCGCCATCTTGAGCGTTTGCCGCGCTTCCGGGTGAACCGGCGCCGGCCGTTTCCGGCCCGGCTTCCGCTCCGGTTTCGGCATCGGAATGGGCGCCGCCCCCGCCCCGCACGTTGGCAGCGGCGGATGGCACCGCGCCCAGCGCCGCGATCGTCGCCCCGTCGCTTCGGCCGCTCGCAGCCCCCTGCGCACCGCCGGAAAGATTCTGGCCGGCAGGCCGGCCGCTTCCCAGTGAGGCGTCCACCAGCGTGTCGGCCTCTTCTCCCGAAAGGGTGTCATCGGCATTGCCATCGACTGCTGCGCCTGTGCCCGCAGTCGCGCCATGCACCGGTGCGCCTCCCTCCTGGGCCGCGACGTCGCCGCTGATCACGGCCCCACCTCCGGCTCTGGCCTGAAACTCTTGCGAGGCGGCCAAATCCGCTTCGATCAGCTGTTTTGAAAAGGCTCCCGGGTTGGCCATCAGGTTCGTGATGCTGAGGGTCTTGGCAAACTCCTCGGACAAGACACTCTCCAGCAAGGTGTCCATGAACCGTTTGCGGGTCTCCTGATCGTCCGAGTCGAGCAACGGCGTGACCTTTTTCAGCGCATCGCGGGAAACCACCTGATCGTCTTCGGTCACTTTTTTAAAGATCACGTGGTTGATCTTGATATTGAAGACGCCCTTTTTGATCAGGGTCTCTTTCGCGGCATCGATATCGGTGATCTGAGGAAGCGACGATGCGAGCTGTGAAAAGAGGGTCAGTTCGCTCTCGGTGACCCCTTTTTCAAATGAGATGGATTGAATCCCCACTTTTTTGAACAGGGCCGCGACGCGGTTGACGTTGATGCGCGGATCCAGGGGTTCCTCATCGATAAAAAACTGTCCCCGATTGAGTATGAAGACCAGCGGCGAGATATGATCGAGCAGCCGTGTGGCCGTGACGAAGACATCGGCGACCGATTGTTTGATCAGCGGATGGGTGGATTGATACATGAGCGTGCGGTTAAGCAACAGGGCGAACGAGCGTCCGAAGTAACCCAATTTGATCTTCAAGTTGGCGATATGCTCCATCGTCGCTTCCTTTTCAAGTTTGGGATGGCCTGTTGGCGAGCCAGTTTTCCAGAGCCTCGGCAAAATCCCGGCAGGAGGAGTAGCGCCGTTCCGGGTCGTAGGCGACCGCCCGCAGCACGACGTCGTCCAGTTCCTTGTCGGCCTGCGGATTGACCTGAGAGGGCGTCTTGCTGAAAATCCGGTCCTGCAGGCGCAATTTTATTTTAAGCAGTTTGACGGCCGAATCATAAGGGGGGTATGGCAGGCCGCCGCAAAGCATCTCCAGTAACATGACGCCGGTGGCATACACATCCGCCCTGCCGTCGACGACGCCTGAAATGATCTGCTCGGGCGCCATATAGGTGGGGGTGCCGACCATGATGCGATGATCGTCATCCGAGCCTCCGTAGGAGCGCGCCACGCCGAAGTCGGTGATGATCGGACGTTTGGAGTGGCTTTCGATCAGGATGTTGCGCGGCTTGATGTCGCGATGCACCACACCGAGGCGGTTGGCGTAATCCAGGGCATCCAACACCTTGAGAACGATTTTAAGGGAGGTCTGGACCGGAATCATCCGTTTGGAGGGCAGCACGTTACGCCGTGCCTGGCGGATGTAATAGGCCAAGGATTGCCCCTTGATCAACTGCATGGTGAAATAGAGAAAATCTTCTGTTTCCCCCACTTCGTAGACCGGAATGATGCTGGGGTGCGAGAGGAACGCGGCCGCCTCGGCCTCCTGCTGGAAAAGCTCCGCGATCCTGGGTGTCATCAACGCCTTGGGCAGGATCTTTACGGCGATCTGGCGTTTCAACGATTTCTGGAAGGCCACGAAGACCACGGACATGGCGCCGCGATCGAGTTGTTTCAGCAATCGGCTGGTGCCGACCGTCTGCCCCACCAGATGGTCGAAATTCATTGTTCGGATGGAAGCCATACGCAGGTCTCCGCGCCGTTCGCAGGGCCGCTGCCGCTGCGCTTGTTTTTGCATCACATGCGAGGCCGAAAAGGTCCCCACCTTTCTTATCGGCCAGGATGAGTGAAACCTAAAATAGCAACAAGACCTTTGTATCGTCCATCATTTTTGACGGCAACCAGCGAATCCAACTGAATGCAATGCATTAGACCCGACCCGGGTGGAGCAGGTGGCCGATGCCACACGCCAAGCGGTCAAGTGCCGGTAGAATGCACGGCGGGCGGCCCGGAAACTCGCTGCGCTCAAACAGTCTGGGCCGCTTGTCCGCCGTTTGCATTTAACTGGCCCTAAGACCGCTGGCTCACGTGGCCCTGGCCACCCGCCCCACCCGGGCCTTTAATAGCTGATGCCATCCGAATTTTTATCTCGAACAGCGCCTGTAAAGCATTCCCTTCAGGGCGAATCACATTCAATAAGAATTGCTGACCGGCCACAACTTATACGAGGTGATCATTTTTATGGGGGCGGGGCGGTTATTGGTTTCCGAATCCGTTCAAGTCGCCGCAGTCCGGGCATTGCCAGGTGATGCCGTTGCAAGACATACCCCAGAGGTTTTCCTGCATGCACGCCTGACAGATTTCGAATCCGCATCTGCAGCGCCAGCAAAAAGGAAAGGTCTGACCACAGCAGTGACATGTTTGTTCGGCCGGCCTCCGCCAGCGGCCTTTGCGGGGGGAAGGTTTGGAGGTGCCTGTTTTTTCCATTTCGATCGGTATCGTATCAGATCCATCATGCCGGTGAACCACTGGATGCACCATGCGTGCGCCTTGTCGTTTCCCGGTATCCATGTTAGTAAAGCGCAACCGCCGGATGTCGCAAGAGACACCCGGTCCGGCCACAGGCCTGAAGAAGACGCGAAGCTAACGCAGTTGGATCACACTGTCAAGCAGCGCGCATGCGGTCAGCCAGCATACCCAAGACTTCCAACGTGCGAGAAAATCATGGCTTCTGAAGCTACACCGTCAACCGCCGGCGGCACGGCCCGACCCTGTATCTACCTGATCGATGGCAGCGCCTATGTCTACCGCGCATTTCACGCACTGCGTGATCTGGCCAACTCCGAGGGGTTGCCCACCAATGCCGTTTTCGGTTTTACCCGTATGCTGATCAAACTGATCCAGGAGCGCCAGCCCCAATACATGGCGATGTTTTTCGATGCCAAGGGGCCGACCTTCCGCCACGAGATCTATCCCGAATACAAGGCCAACCGGCCGCCCATGGCCGACGAGCTGGTCGTTCAACTGCCCTATATCAAAGAGGTCACCGCCGGCTTCAACATCCCGGTGATCGAGATGACAGGGTACGAAGCCGACGACCTGATCGGTACCTATGCCCGGTTGGCCGAAGCCGCCGGCTGCGATGTGGTGATGGTGACCGGCGATAAGGATTTCATGCAGCTGGTCAGCGACCACGTGTCGATCTGGGATCCCATGAAGGACAAGGTGATCGATCGGGACGGCATCGTGAAAGAGTTTGGGCTTGAACCGATGCAGATGATCGACGTGATGGGGCTCTCCGGCGATACCGCCGACAACATTCCCGGGGTGCCGGGCATCGGCCCCAAGACGGCCGTGACCCTGATTGGGGAGTTCGGCAGCATGCAGGCCCTCTATGAGCGCATCGACGAGGTTAAGGCCGCCAAGCAGCGCGAGAAGCTTGTGGCCAACAAGGAACAGGCCCTGCTCAGCCGGGAATTGGTCACCATCCATCAGACCATTCCCCTGGAGCTCGATCTGCAGCAGTTTGCGGTGCAACCGCCCGATGACAAGGTGTTGGGCGGCTTGTTCCAGAAGCTGGAGTTCAGACAGCTGCAGCACGAATTTCAGAAGGGCCGGACCGGGCCGAAAACCGACTACCGCAGCATTCTCGACCGTGAGGCGCTCCAGGATTTGGTGCATCGTTTGAGCGGCTGCAAACGTTTCGCCATCGATACCGAAACCACTTCCCAGAATCCCCTGGAGGCCGTGTTGGTCGGTATTTCGGTCGCGCTCGAGCCCCATCGTGCCTACTATATTCCCGTCGGGCATCGCTACGTCGGCGTGCCCGAGCAGCTCAAAAGAGACGTCGTGCTCGAAAGCCTCCGGCCGGTGCTGACCGATCCGCGGGTCGACAAGATCGGGCAAAACATCAAATACGACTGGATCGTGCTGAAGCGGCACGGCGTCGATCTGGCGGGGGTGCGCTTCGATACCATGCTGGCCTCCTATCTGCTCAATCCCGCCAAGCGTTCCCACGGCCTCGACCAGATCGCCCTCGATTTCCTGGATCACAAGAACATCAGCTATACCGATGTGACCGGCACGGGCAAAGCAGCAGTGACATTCGACCAGGTGACGTTGAAGCAGGCAATTCCCTATGCCTGCGAAGATGCCGACATCACTTTGCGGGCCTATGAGGTGTTGCGCCCCCAGTTGGAGGAGTTGGGGTTGATGCCCCTGCTCGATCAGGTGGAGATGCCCCTGGTACCGGTGCTGATGGCCATGGAGATCACCGGCATCCGCATCGACCAGGAGAAACTGCACGAGTTGTCCAAGATGCTGCAACACCAGCTCCAGAAGGTGGAGGGCGATATCTACGCCATGGCCGGCGAGAGTTTCAATATCAACTCTTCCCAGCAGCTGGGGCGTATCCTGTTCGAAAAGTTGGGCCTGCCCACAGTCAAAAAAACCAAGAAGAAAACAGGCTACTCCACCGACGTGGAGGTGCTGACCAAGCTGGCGGAACAGCATGAACTGCCGGCCCTGCTCCTGCGGCATCGCAGCCTCTCCAAGCTGAAATCGACCTATGTGGATGCCCTGCTCGACCAGGTGGATCCGGCCACCGGCCGCATTCACACCTCGTTCAACCAGACCGTGGCCGCCACCGGCCGCCTGAGCAGCTCGGATCCCAATCTGCAGAATATTCCCATCCGCACCGAAGAGGGGCGGGAGATCCGCAAGGCATTCGTGGCACGGCCCGACTGGTACCTGCTCTCGGCCGATTACTCCCAGATCGAATTACGCATCCTGGCCCACTATGCCGACGATCCCATCCTCATCCAATCCTTCCAGCGCGACGAGGATATCCATGCCCGCACGGCCAGCGAGGTGTTTGAAACGCCGCTGGATGCCGTACCAGCCGAACTGCGCCGGCAGGCCAAGGCCATCAATTTCGGCATCATGTACGGCATGAGCGCCTATGGTCTTTCAAGGGAGCTGGGCATCAGCCCAAAGATGGCCCAGACCTACATCGATCACTACTTCGAGCGTTACAGCGGCATCAAGGCTTACATGGAGCGCACCATCGCCGAGGCGCGCGAGACCCGGCGCATCAGCACGCTGTCGGGCCGCATCCGCCTGCTGCCCGATATCAACAGCAGCAACAACAATCTGCGCCAGTTCGCCGAACGCATGGCCATCAACACGCCCATCCAGGGCACCGCCGCCGATATGATCAAAATGGCCATGATCCGCATTCACGATGCGCTGAGGGAGAAAAAGCTGGAGACCGTCATGTTGCTTTCGGTGCACGACGAGGTGGTGTTTGAAGTGCCGCCCGGGGAGTTGGCCACCATCGAGCAGCTGGTGCCCGAGATCATGGAGAACGTCATGGCCCTCAAGGTGCCGTTGAAGGTGAACGTGGCCTGGGGACGCAACTGGGCGGAAGCCCATTGACGCATGCCGGTCCAGCTTGCGAGGCGTTTTAATTTTGACGGCCATGTAAAAGTCGTTGTAGGACGGCGGCGTAAGAGATCCAAGATCAAGGCGCGCGAAATTCCGTGTCCTGAGGCGTACTTGTCGTACGCCGCAAGGACGACGGGACGAGTGCAACGCAGATATTGGGCTTCTTACGGTGTCGTCAATTTCGGATGTCTTGCATGAACTGGATTAAATTCTTATCGTATGGATCCACACGAGTGTGTGGAGAAAATGGAGGTCGGGCCTTATGAACAAAACGACTGTCACACTGTTGGCAACACTGGCCGCTTTGGTCTTCGCGGCCGTCGGCTGCTCCATGCCCAGGGTCACCCTTTTCGGTGACCAGGCCGAGCCGCTTAAAGAGTTCACCCTGCAAGGCACGGCACAGGGCAAGGTGCTGGTGCTGCCCGTTGAAGGTACCATTTCGGATAAATCCAAGAAGCAATTCGTTCGCACCCAGCCGAGCATGCTGCAGCAGACGGTTGCTTATCTGAGGCGCGCCGAGAAGGACCCCGAGATCAAGGCGGTGTTGATCAAGGTCAATTCACCCGGCGGAACCGTTACGGCCAGCGATATTCTCTACCATGAAATCAGCGCTTACAAGCAGCGCACGGGAGCCAAGGTCGTGGTCGCCATGATGAATGTGGCCGCTTCAGGGGCGTATTACATCTCGCTGCCGGCCGACCATATCCTGGCCCATCCCACCACCGTGACCGGCTCCGTCGGGGTGATCTTCATGCGGCCCGGCGTCAGCGGGCTGATGGAAAAAGCCGGGCTTTCGGTGGAGGTGAACACCTCCGGGGAGCAGAAGGATATGGGCACCCCGTTTCGACCTCCCACGGAGAAAGAGACGGCCATTTTCCAGGAGTTGACCGATGAAATGGCCGAACGCTTTCTCTCCCTGGTGGTCAAACACCGCAATTTGACGCCTGCCCAGCGCGAACAGATCGCTACTGCGCGGGTCTACCTGGCACCCCAGGCGCAAACGCTGGGTCTGGTGGACCAGATTGGTTACCTGGACGATGCGGTGCGCAAAGCCAAAGAGATCGCAGGTCTGCCCGCGGATGCGCGGGTGGTCACCTATCGCCGTTACGAAGTGCAGGACGATACCATCTACAACCCCAACATTGTATATCCAGGAGCCGATATCGAATCCATGTTGCCGCTGCTGTCACCGCTGTCGGCAGCCGGCGAGGCTGATTTCTGCTATATCTGGCCGGCGGCGCTGGCGCGTTGAACCGCGCTAAAACCGCCGGGAATCCACTGTATACCCCCAATTGCTTCGGGGCGGGCGCTGTGCCCGCCCCAGCTTCGCGCCTGTTCATAGCCCCGTACGCGATCCATGCTAAAGTTCGCCCCCCTATACGGCGATATCCTTATTGGCAGACCGTCAGGCAGCAGGCGCCTTCTTCACTCCGACACCACTTGAATCGACTGGCTTCCCGCAACCTGAAGTCCCGCTGTGGCTGCCCTGAAATAACTTTGCCAAGGGAGAAATAGACATGGAAATCAACATGCCCGCGATGTCTACCGCCGCATCGGGCACCCGGAGTGACCTGGATGCTTATCTGGGCGCATTTCGGGCCGAGCAAACCAAGGTCGCCGCGGTGAGCACCAGCCGACAGATGGAGGTTCAACTGACGACCCGGGAAGGCGACCGGGTCACCATTTCGCTGGATGCCAGGAGTGCAGCCCTGTACGGCGCCTATTCCACTGTCGCTGCGGACGAAAACGGTGCAGCTTATCAGAAGCATGAGCTTTCGGCATCGCTTTACGAGCGGGAGATGACCTTCACGGTGGAAGGCGATTTGAACCGGGAGGAGCGGCGGGACATCTTCAAGGCGCTTAAAACCTTGGACCGCATGATGCATCAGTTCAGCGAAGGCCATTTGAAACCGGTCCTGGCCGGCGCCGGAAAACTGCAGAGGCTGGATACCCTGGCCGGTCTCGATGCCACCCTGTCCATTGAAAAGCAGGTGCTCGTGGCCGAGCAGACTCGGATCGCCGCCGTGTCCGGCGCCCTCGGGGCAGACGCTTCCGCGGCCCAGGTGCCGCTCGAGGATGCGGGAACCGTCGATCAGGATTCGGTATCGCCGCTACTCGCGGCGGCCGATGCAATGGCCGAGAAAATGGCCCGAACGGTGGCGGAAACACCGGCGCCGAAGGACCGCCTGATGTCGTTCGTTGAACAGCTCATGGCGGATTACCGGGAGCAGATGGCCCATTTCGACCCCATGGGCGCCGACGTCGTCGATCGTATGACCGGCCGTCTCCACGATGCCCTGGCGCGGTTCAGCGGCGCGGCCAAGGGGTTCTAACTGAACTTGATCCATTAAACCCGGCGTGGGTGGAACAGGTGGCCGATGCCACACGCCAAGCGGTCAAGTGCCGGTAACATGCACGGCGGGCGGCCCAGAAACTCGCTGCGCTCAAACAGTCTGGGCCGCTTGTCCGCCGTTTGCATTCAACCGGCACTAGTGACCGCAGGCTCACGTGGCCCTGGCCACCTGCCCCACCCACGCCTGCCATGTCCGTTGCGATGCGAATTTTGTTATCAAAAAACTTTTGGAAGGCGCACCCTTCAAGGTCAATCGCATTCAGTTAGAATTGCTGGGAGCGGCCCACCGGTCCACCGCCGACATGGCCTGATGCCGCTGGGGTTCACGGCTTTTGGGCGCTGCCGCTCGCTGTGGCCTCGGCGCCGCTCTCTTTCGCTCTGACGGTGTCATCAATGGCATCGTATATGATCTTGAACGTCTCGCCAAAATTGCTGGGCGACAGTCTACCGACTTCGATGAATTTCACCGCGATTTCCTTGCTGGCCCGCAGGACTTGGGATTGTATCGACTCTTTTGACATTTTGTGGCTCGCTTTTTATATGTAATGATTTTGGTTTGTTAACAGCTGTCGGCATGCATGTCAAGCATTGCTGCAGGAAACCGGGTAATGAACTGGGGGTTTGAAAAATGGGTTGACAGGATTGTATTCCCGAGTGCATATGTCCCCCCGACATTTTCAAGTGCAGTTCAGCACCATTTCTGTATGCCGGCCATTCAGGCCCGCAAAATAGACGCATCCCGTCCAGCGGATGATCCAATAACCCGAACACCTTTTACCCTGCGTGAAGTCGTTGTCCTCCAGTCGGTCTATCACGCGCCCGCCTGGCAAGTGAACGTGAATGCCGTTTTCATCGCTCCTGTGCAGGCTTGCTGCCCGGAACATGGAACGAGGTTTAAAAGAGATAGAAAGCCTTTGGAATATGCCCGCAGAACGCATCCACCGTATCGACATCGGCTGGCAGGACCTGTTCAAGCCGATCTTGGGACTCAAGACCGCACCGGAAAATGATCCATTGATCAATCAGATCGCCATCCGCAAGGAGACCCTGCCCATCATCCTGGTTCCCGGCATCATGGGCAGCCGTCTCAAAAGGGCCTCCGGCGGAGACAAGACGTGGGACCCGGACGCCAACTGGTTTATGCTGAGCCGGTTCGGCCTGCCCCATGTTGATGCCAAAGACCGTAAAAACATGCTGGTGGGAGAATCCTCTCATCGAACCGGCCACCTGTCCGTCGATCCGGACAACGCCGAAGTGCCCGAACCGGGAAGAGATCGCGGATGGGGCACGGTGGCCTGGCAGCATTACGGCAGCCTGCTCGGCGCCCTGGCCGGCCACGAGTGGCCCACGACTTTGGATGTCTGCTTCGACCTTCCGGTGTACGCCTTCGGCTACAACTGGACCGATTCCAGCCACGCCTCGGGCCGGGCCCTGGCGGACTACATCGACCGGGTGATCGATGAACAGGGCCGGATCCAGCCCTGCCGGCAGGTGATCCTGGTGACCCACTCCATGGGCGGGCTGGTGGCCCGCTCGGCCTGCAAGCTGCACGGCGCCGAATCCAAAGTGCTGGGGGTGCTGCACGGCGCCCAGCCCGCCTTCGGGGCCCCGGCCGCCTACCAGCGCATCAAGCACGGGTTCCGGGAGCTGGACGGCTCGCTGTGGGACTGGCTGTGCCATCCGATCCGCAAGATCTCCGACACGCTCACCGAACGGGTGCTGGGCGACGAAGGCCCTGAGGTGACCCTGCTCATGGCCCACATGCCCGGCGGCCTGGAGCTGCTGCCCACCCGGGCGTACCGCACCAACGAGGGCCGCGCCGAGTGGCTGCACTACCGGGGCCGCCACGGCCACAGCCTCGATCTGCCCCGCCGGGGCGATCCCTACGATGAGATCTATTGCGCCAAAGAGGCCCCCTTTCGCTTGATCGATCCCCGGTGGCTGGGAGCCACTTCGGCTGGAGAATATGATCAGATGAAAGCAGGGCAATGGGGCGACTATATTGAAAACCTCAAGGTAGCAAAACAATTCCATGTCAGTCTCGGACACTACAGTCATCCCGAAACCTACCAGTTTTACGGTACGGCGCTCGAGACCCCAGATCGCATCGAAATCGGCTGCCAGAAGTTTTCCGGCCGGCAGCTGTTCGACCTTCAGTATCTGGAGGGCAAGCACTTTTTCGAGTTCCGCGACGCGCACAACCAGGTGATCGACACCGATCGCGATATGTATCTGGACGATCCGGCGGCCTTCGAGATCCCCAACCGCTGGCACACCGAATCGATCTGGGCTTACGCGGTATCGCCGCCCACAGGCTCGGGCGACGGCACGGTGCCCGACGCATCGGGCCGTGCCCTGGCCGCCCGCCCCAGTTTTTACGACAAGGGCCCCAACGGCACGGTGTCGATCGACGCCGACGATGAAAACGACCATGCCCGAACCCACGACCGGATCTTTAACACGGCGACGGCCCGGCACATCACGATAAAGGTGATTGAAAACCTATGCAAAGCCAAGATCAGACGCGAAACCGGCGCATGAGCCGCATCTTTTGCAGATGGGCGGCCGCCCTGGCAACAGTTGCCATCATGGCCGGCTGCGCCCCAACGAACAGGAACCAACCCATGCACCGTTTCAACGAACCTACCCGCACCTGCGGCGTCGGCCGCTTTGTCGTCGACATCCCCGCCGCCATGACTTTTGCCGGCGGCTACAGCATGCGCACGTTCGATTTGAAGGAAACCGTCTGGGATACAAACCATGCCCAAGAGCAGCCAGAAAACCTTTGGAATGAAATAATTGCCGAAATTCAAAAATTGCCTTTTCCTGAAGGCATCCCCAACGCCCTCTTGGAAGCCAAGCAAATCGACGACATCGGAAACGGCCTACGTTTTGCGTTTTCTCACAAAGATGCGCTTCGACCGAAAAGAGGTTATCTGGACGCACTGCTGATCACGGACACCACAGGTCTTTGGATTGCGGGCTTTGGGAAGGCGACCGGTAAAGACTTCATGTATCGAAAGTCCACCGACATAGCCCGGGCCTACCGTGCCCCGGAAAAGCGCTTCGACCGTGCCGCGGTCATCGACGGCCGCGATGCCTTTTACCTGCGCTACGGTGCCGTCGATCTGCCCTTCGAGTATAAAGAGAGCGTGGATATCGTCTTCAGGAAACACCCCCTGGACAAGCAATTGGTGTTGACCATCAACACCCGGGTGGTGGACAGGGTCAACCCTGTGGGTATGCTGGAAGGGCTGGCAGCGGCGCTGGCGGCCAACATTGCCCCCGGGGTCGAGGTCGAGAAGATCCGGACTCGAAAACGCACGGTCGCCGGATTGGCCGGCGAAGAGATGATTCTGAAAGGGACCGAACGAGGGAAAACGATGTTGAATTTCCAATGGTACTACCCTGGCCAGGCCAACGACAGCCTCCATCCCAGAATGCTGTTGATCATGGATGCGAACGATGGAGGGGTAGAAGATAAAATAGACCTCTGGGATGCGATCCTGGACTCCCTCCGTCCCGCCGGCCGATAGTATGGGTCACCGGCCGCGCCAAAATTTTTTATATAAAAATTCGCATGGCAACGGACATGGCAGGCGTGGGTGGAGCAGGTGGCCAGGGCCACGTACGCCTGCGGTCCTAGTGCCGCTCGAATGCAAACGGCGGACAAGCGGCCCAGACTGTTTGAGCGCAGCGAGTTTCTGGGCCGCCCGCCGTGCATTCTTAGCGGCACTTGACCGCTTGGCGTGTGGCATCGGCCACCTGTTCCACCCACGCCGGGTTCAATGAATAGCATTCAGTTAGAACCGCCGCTTCCCTGGATCTCTGTTTGACAGGGATTCCGAAATTCTCTATGTTCTTTGAATTTCAAAATCTAATCGCATTTTTGGAGTTGACCGGCTCATGACAGACCAGACCCGGCACAAGGTGCCCTACGCCATCGAACCCATCGCCTCGGTGCGTTCCGATTTGCTCGAACCCATCGATTATGCTTACAAAGGGCGTCGAGAGATCACCGTGACCATTCATCAACCGGAGTTCACTTCCGTGTGTCCCATGACCGGTCTGCCGGATTTCGGCACCATCACCATCAAATATTGCCCTTCGGAAAAGATCATCGAACTCAAATCGCTGAAGTTTTATCTGCTGCAATATCGTAATGTGGGCATATTTTACGAGCACGTCGTGAATCACATCCTCGACGACCTGGCGGGGGCACTCAAGCCCCGATGGATGGAGGTCCACGGTGCCTTTTCGGCCAGAGGGGGCATCACCACCGAAGTGGTGGCCGCGTATCCCGCGAACCAAAAATAATGGATCAACACTAAGGGTGGATCGGAGATCAGGGAGAATGCGCAAACCTCTCGTTCTGTTGTTTTTAGCTTTTCTGGCCCTCTGTTTCCTGAATGCCTGCGCCAAGGACCGGTACCAACGCGTCGAGTCGCGCAAGAGCTTTTTCGAGACCGATGTGGATCATCGCGCCTATGTGAAAAAGGCCTTCGTCGTATTGAATCATGGCGCGGCTACCCCCTTCGGCCCGGCGATCGATACCCTTTTTCTCCAATCTCTGGTCGAAACGATCGACGACGAGGTCGACCATTTTGTCGCGGTTTCGCCTCACAGCGCAGGGTCGGCAGATGCCTTGAAATCCCAGGATCTCTTTTCCACGCCCGCCCAAATCTTCGATATGGCAAAGGCGGCCCGCATGCAGGGCTATCACTATCTGATGGACGCCGGCGTATGGCAAATCGAGCCGACCCTGAAAAAGACCGGGACCTGGATCTTCCGCAAGGAGCGCGGCTACCTTCATCTCGTCACGGCCCTGGATGTTTACGATGTCTTTACGGCGGCCAAACTGCTCAGCCTGGTGGAAGAGAGTACCGTCAAGATCAGCCTGAATGCCTACGAATCCCTCGTGGCGGGATTGCAGGACGGCCTGGAGATCGTCGAGGAGGAACTCGTCGAACATGCTGTGCGATTGGGCGAGCAGGCGGCCGAAGCCATCGATGGGGCACCATGGATGGCCGTGGTTTCGGCCGTTGAAAGCGAACAGGTGACCCTGGCCGCCGACGGTGCGTCGGGTTTGAAGGTCGGCCACCGGTTGACCGTGTATGAAGGCCGCCGCTTCGTCACCGGGCCGGACGGGGCGAGGTTTATTGCGCCCGGCTACCAACTGGGCCGTATCCGAATTACGGGTATCGAATCGGACCAGATCCGCGCGACAATGGAAACGCCGGCCGATATTAAACCCGGCGACATCGCGACGGCGGCAGAGTAGAAAGCGTCCGTCCACAAACGACCCATTGGCCTCGTATCGGCGTCGCGCTAAAAATGTAATCCTCGACATATCAATTCAAAGAGCCTTCCGTCACATCCAGCCATTGTGATATAAAATGGTGCATTTCATATAGGCTGTTGCACCTAAATGGTCGCAACCCGCCGCCCCATCATTATTTAAGGAGTCATCATGCCCCAGGACAAACCCGCTACCTTCGGGGAGCTCAAACACATCGTCCCGCGTCTGCCCAACATCCGCCAGGAGATGCGAGGCAACCTCATCCGTAAACTCAAAAACAGGGAGCGCCTCTTTCCGGATATGATCGGTTATGACGACACCGTGATGCCCGCCTTGATCAACGCGATCCTCTGCGGACACAACATTATTTTTCTCGGTGAACGGGGTCAGGGAAAAAGCCGTATGATCCGGCGCATGATCGATTTTTTGGACGAAGAGATGCCCGCCGTGGCGGGCTGCCCCATTCATGACGACCCCTTCCATCCCATCTGCAGCGCATGCCGTCAGCGCAAGGCCGAGTTGGGCGACGCGCTGCCCATCACTTACATTCCCCGGGATCGCCGCCTGGTGGAGAAATTGGCCACCTCGGACGTGAGCACGGCCGATCTGATCGGTGAGGTGGACCCGATCAAAATCGCCAGAGGCCGAACGCTGGACGACGAATCGGCCATCCATTTCGGCCTGGTTCCCAGGGCCCATCGAGGGATCTTCGCCATCAACGAGCTGCCCGACCTGGCCGAAAAGATCCAGGTCGCCTTTTTCAATATCATGGAAGAGAGCGATTTCCAGATCAAGGGATTCCCGGTCCGCCTGCCCCTGGACATTTTCATCGTGGCCACGGCCAATCCGGAAGACTATACCAACCGAGGACGCATCATCACCCCGTTGAAGGATCGCTTCGATGCCCAGATTCGCACCCATTACCCACGGAAGCGGCAGCACGAAATCGAGATCATGGCACAGGAGGCGCGCGGGCTTTCGGTCGACGGCATAGATGTCCAAGTGCCTGATTTCATGAAGGAGATACTAGCTGAAATCACATTTCAAGCGCGCGCCAGTTCCGACATCAACCAGCATTCGGGCGTCAGTTGCCGGGTCTCCATACGCAGTTACGAGGCGGTCTTGGGCAGTGCCGTACGACGTTGCCTGGAGTTGGACGAGAAATTGGCCGTACCCAGGATCACCGATATCGACATGACCTTTCCCGCCATTTCCGGAAAGATCGAGCTGGAATATCAGGTGCCGGACGGCAGCGGTGACGATATCGTGGCGGATCTGGCCCGGCGGGCGATCAAGAACGTGTTCGACGGCTATTTTCAGTTGGAAGGATTGACCGGGATCATCGACGCCTTCGAAAAGGGCATGAGCGTGGAGATATCCCGCTTTCAGCCGTCGGACGCCTATCTCGACGGCTTGAAATTCATCCCGGGGATGCAGGCGGCCGTCGAGCGGCTGACCGGCCTCGACAGCGCCCCGCGGGTCGCCGCGGCCCTCGAATTCGTGTTGGAAGGACTTCACCTGTCCAACAAGCTCAATCGTGAAGCCCTGGAAAACGGAGTGCGTTACAAATGAAGTTTTGGCGTTACAGCCGCTGGGACGGCACCCAGCCACCGTTCGACCATCGCAGGAAAGAGATGATCGACCACTTCATGGAAAACATCATGAAGGGCATGTCGCCCGGCACGTCGCTGGCACAGATGCTTTGGGAGGGGTTTCCCCTGGCGGGCATGGACTTCCGGGTCATGGGGCTCGAAGAGATGGTCGCGGCCCTGGAGGAGCAAAAGGACGATCTGTTTTCGACCTACACTCTGGAGAAGATTTTCGAACAGCCCATGGAAGATTTCAGGTTTCTTCTCCAGAACGAAGCAATGAAGAGGAGAGAGATCGACGCCAAGCCCCCGCCCTCCTATGATTCGCTGCCGCCCGGCCTCCTGGAAAAGCTGCACAGCTTGAAAGCCTTCGATTTTATTGACGATGAGAGCAGGCGAATGCACGATGCCTGGCAAACGAGACGGCAGGATATTCGCGACCTCTATGACTTTTACAGCGAATATGCCGATCGCTTTTACGGGGAGCAGGAACTGGATTTCGATAAGGCCCTGGCACTCATGCGGCAATTCCAGGAATTGGACCGGCTCCAGCGGAAGCTCTTGAGCGGCCGGCTCGAAGCGATCGATCCCGAACAACTGCGGCGAATGCTCGGTGACGATGCCCAGACCTCCTTCAACATCTTGCTGCAGCTGCCCCCCACCCTCTCCGGGGAAGGGCTGGTGCAGGGAGCGGGCGGACGACTGGAGATGACACCGAGAGGCTTGCGACGATTGGGCGAAAGTGCCTTCGGTCGATTATTTTACCCTATTCAGAAGGATCGGCGGGGAGAGCATCAGGGCCATGCCCCCCAAACCGGGGATCTGCTTCCCGATTCCTCCCATGCCTATCGATATGGTGATCGATTTGACCTGGATTTGACCCGAACCCTTTTACAATCCATACCGCGGGGCGCGACACCGGCAGGGGCCATCGCACTGGACCCCGACGGGTTTTTCGTGCGCGAACGGGAGCAGCTGGTGACCACGACCACCGTGGTGTTGCTCGATCTTTCCTGGTCCATGTCGCGCGACGGCCGATTCGAGGCCGCAAAGAAGGTGGCCCTGGCGCTGGATCACTACATTCGTTCCCGGTTTCCCAAGGACAAGGTGCACACCATCGGTTTTTCTACGGAAGCGGTGGAGCTCAAGGGGCGCGAGCTCGCCATGGCGGTATGGGATGCCTACCGGCCCTTCACCAATCTGCAGGGGGCCCTCCAACTGGCCATGCAGCTGATCAAGCGCAGCGGCAACCGCAACAACCGCGTGCTGGTCATCACCGATGGCCAGCCGACCGCCTACTATGTCCATGACGAGCTGCATGTGGAGTTTCCAGAGACGATCAACGGCCTGAGCCGCAACGCCTGCATGGCGACCCTGGCCGAAGTGCGGCGCGTCACGGCCCAGGGCATGCACATCGACACCTTCATGCTGGACGACAGTCCGGTCTTGTTGGAATTTACCCGCGAAATGGCCCGCATCAACAAGGGTCGGGCCGTGCTCTGCCGGCCGGGCAAGCTGGGCGAACTGATTCTGGTCGAAGAGATCAAACGCAGGGGAGGGCGCACTTAGGAGCCCCGGACCTCCCTTCGTAAATTTCGTGACCCGGTCAATGCGGATTCGACATCCTTGTTTGAGAAACTCCTTGCAAAAAGTGAGGGGTCTCTCAAATAAAGTGCCAAAATGAAATTTCCCGCCTTGATGTCTGCTCTTGGATCCTATATAGAGGCTTGTCTGGTTTCGGCACCCTTTGGTGCCTCCAAGCACGAGTCCGAGTGATCCCCCGAGTGCTTGGTTTCCTTTCATAGCAGAACAACACCAGCCAGCGTGTCGCCGGTACGGGAGTGGAAAATGGATTTTTGGCGCGTGCCTCTGGATGCGGGAAGCATCAACGTATCGCAAGGCGTGGTTCACATCATCGAGGATCGCTGCAAAGGCTGTGGGTATTGTATCGAATTTTGCCCGCGCAACGTTCTGGCATTTTCCGAACGGTTCAATAAAAAGGGCTACCATCCGCCGGAACTCGTGCAACCGGAGGGGTGTGTCAATTGCCATTACTGTGAAATCATCTGTCCGGAATTCGCCATCTTTTCGGTGGCCGTCGAAGCCGTCGACGGACGGACCGGATAGCCCCTTGCTTCCCCAATATGCGCCGAGCATGAGCCAGCGCTCCGCCTCCGAAATCGAGGCAGGCCTTTAACCGGTTCAATGCGGCGGCCAGGCGGGGGCGAAGCGAAACGCATCGGTTTTGGGCGGCTTTGTAAATACTTTTTGTACGCAATGACGAGAGACCTATGAAACCAGCTGTACTTACCGGAGAGCATTACATGACGGGCGACGTGGCCTGTGCCGAAGGCGCCATGGCGGCCGGTTGCCGATTTTTCGGCGGCTACCCGATCACACCGGCCACGGAGATCGCCGAACACATGTCCGGCCGGCTGCCCGATGTGGGCGGCACCTTCATCCAGATGGAGGACGAGATCGCGGCCATGGCATCGGTGCTCGGCGCGGCCTGGTCGGGATGCAAGAGCATGACCGCCACATCGGGGCCGGGTTTCAGCCTGATGATGGAAAACATCGGGCTGGGCGTCTGCACCGAAACCCCCTGCGTGGTGGTCAATGTGCAGCGCGGTGGGCCCTCCACCGGCCTTCCCACCATGGGGGCCCAGGCCGACATGATGCAGGCGCGCTGGGGTTCCCACGGCGACTACGAGATCATCGCCCTGGCCCCCTGTTCGGCCCAGGAGATTTTCTATCAGACCATCACCGCGTTCAACCTGAGCGAGCGCTACCGCACACCGGTGTTCATCATGACCGATGAGATGATCGGCCACATGAGCGAGAAGGTGATTATCCCGCCGGCCGATCAGATCACGACCGAATGGCGGCCCAAACCCAAGGGTCGCAAGGATCGTTTCCTGCTCTTCAAGCCCGACGCGAACGGTGTGGCGCCCATGCCGGCGGCCGGCGATGGCTACAATGTCCACGTCACCGGATTGACCCACGACGAAAAGGGCTATCCCGTGATGTCGGTGGAGGCCCAAGAGGAGATGATGGCGCGCATCAAGCGCAAGATCCTGGGCAACCGCGACGACATCATCATGACCGAGGCGCATGGCCTGGATGACGCCGACATCGTGCTGGTGTCCTATGGCATTTCGGCCCGCACCAGCATGGCCGCCATGCAGCAGGCGCGGGTCCAGGGCCTCAAGGTCGGCCTGCTGCGGCTGATCACGGTCTGGCCCTTTGCCGAAGATCTTATTCAGCGGTTGGCCGAAAGGGTCAAGGGATTCGTGACCGTCGAAGTGAACCTGGGGCAGATTCACCTGGAAGTGCTGCGCGCCGCCGCCGGCAGGGCGCCCTGTCACCTGGTCGGCCATTCGGGGGGTACCATCATCTCGCCGGACCAGGTGTTGGCCAAGATAAAGGAGGTGTTCTGATGTCCGCCACCGCCCAAGCATCTGTCATGGCTCCGCCGGAGCATCCCCTCGAGGACCTGATCCGTTCGGACCGTATCCCCCACATCTGGTGCCCGGGCTGCGGCATCGGTACGGCCTTTGCGGCGTGTCTCACGGCCATGAAGGCCAGCGGCATCGATCTGCAGAAAACCTGCATGGTTTCGGGAATCGGCTGTTCGGGCCGGGCCGCCGGCTACGTGAAGCTCGATTCGTTTCACACCACCCACGGCCGGGCCATTCCATTCGCCACCGGACTGAAGCTCGGTAACCCGGAACTCAACGTGGTGGTCTTCAGCGGCGACGGCGATCTGTTCGCCATCGGCGGTAACCATTTCATCCATGCCGCCCGGCGCAACATGGACCTGACGGTCATCTGCCTCAACAACCTCAACTACGGCATGACCGGCGGCCAGGTGGCGGCCACCACCCCGCATCTGGCGCGCACCACCACCACCCCGGTGGGCAATCCCGAATCCCCGTTCAATCTGCCCCTGCTGGCCTGGGCTTCGGGGGCGACCTACGTGGCCCGCTGGACCGTGCTGCATACGCGCGAGCTGACCGATTGCATCAAAAAGGCGATCACCAAGAGCGGTTTTTCCTTTATCGAGGTATTGGGGCCCTGCCCGGTCAACTATGGACGGCGCAACCGGGAAAAGCCCCTCGAAACCCTCAAGCTCTACCGTGATCAGACCATTATCCGGAATAACGCCGATCCCGGCGATCTGGAGGTGGATTTCACCAAGAAGGTGGTGCTGGGTGAATTCGTGGACAAGGAGCGGGCCACCTGTATCGAAAACTACGACCGAACCTGCCGCCCGGCATTATGATCCGGTTCGCCGCAGCGAGGAGTTGACGATGTACAAACAGATCACGATAACCGGTTTCGGTGGCCAGGGGGTGATCCTGGCCGGCCGCATCATGGGCGAGGCGGCCGCCATCCTGGACCACCTGGAGAGCACCCTGGTGCAATCCTATGGGCCCGAGTCGCGCGGCGGCGCCTGCAGTGCCCAGGTGACCATTGCCGATGGACCGATCTATTTCCCCTACATTCAGAACCCCGATATCCTGGTGTGCCTCTCCCAGTCGGGCTACGACAAGCACGCGGCCACACTCAAAAAGGACGGTGTGTTGATCGTCGAGCAGGACCTGGTCAAGCCCGAAGGCGGGCGGGACTATTTCGCCGTGCCATGCACCCGGTTCGCCGAAGAGTTGGGCAACAAGATGATGGCCAATATCATCATGGTTGGATTTTTCACGGCCATCACCGGTGCCATTTCATTGGAGGCCGCCCGCGCTACCGTGGAGAAATCGGTGCCCAAGGCCACCATCGAGAAGAACGTCAAGGCCTTTGAACGCGGCTGGGAGTATGCCCAGGCCACCCTCAAGGGGCGGCGCGAAAAAGCCGCGGGACGGATAGGAGTCGTGGCATGAAACATCCCAAGAACAGGTTGCACAGCGTGGTGATTCTCGGTGCCACCCCGGCCGGCGTGGCGGCGGCCAACAAGCTGGGCGAGCTGGGAGTTCCCATCACCCTGGTCGATGTAGACGCCGATCTGGATCGGAAGCTGGCCGCCGAGACCTATCGTCTCGAATCCGGGGTCCCGTTCAATTATGCCCATCGTCCCGGCCTGATTCGCATCCTGCGCAATGCCAATATCCGCTGCGCCATGCCGGCCCGTGTCCGTTCGGTCAAGCACAGCCAGCAAGGTTTTCGGGTACAGATCGATCTGCAGCCGACTTACGTGGATGCGGAGCGCTGCACCCTCTGTGGCCGATGCGTCGAACAATGCCCGGTATGCGGGCCCGACGGCCACCGCCCCATCCAGATGGAAGGCCGGACGGCCCTGCCGGGTCGGGTGGTCATCGACAAGCGGCGCGAACCTTTGTGCCAGGCCAACTGCCCGCTGGGCGTCAATGTCCAGGGCTACATGGCCCTGACCGCGGCCGGGCGTTACCAGGAAGCCCTGGACCTGATCCGGCAGGACAACGTGCTGCCCGGCATTTGCGGACGCGTTTGCACCCATCCCTGCGAGGCCGCCTGCCGGCGCAGCGAAAAAGACGGCGCCCTGGCCATCCGCGACATCAAGCGTTTCGTGGCCGACCGGGCCGCCGACCGCAGCGAAACGCTTCCCGAAGCCAGATGGCACGGAGACGGCCCGCCCGTCGCCGTGGTCGGATCCGGTCCGGCCGGTTTGGCCGCGGCCGCAGATCTGGCCCGTCAGGGATGCGCGGTGACGGTCTATGAGCGGGAAAAAGAGGCGGGCGGACTGCTGCGCTACGGCATCGGTCCCCACCGACTGCCGCGGGAGATACTGGACGCCGAGCTGGCCGCCATCGCGGCCGAAGGCGTGCGTTTCGTCACCGGTCACGAGGTGACCTTGCCCGAGGGGCTGGTCGAGTTGAGCCAAAGCCACCGGGCCGTGATCGTCACCACCGGCTCGTGGCTCGACCGCCGCCTGGGGGTCGAGGGCGAGTCTCTCGAGGGGGTGCAGGGGTGCCTCTCCTTTTTAACTCGCTACTATCGCGGGAAGGCCGGCGACGTCGGCGGCCGGGTGGCCGTTATCGGCGACGGCAATGCCGCCTTTGACCTGGCCCGGGTGCTCAACCGCATCGGCGCCCGGGTGACCATCATGTCGTGGTTCGGCCGGGAAGAGATTCCCGCAGACAGCGACGAGGTCGAGGCAGCCCTCCAGGAGGGAATCGACATCCAGGATCGTTGCCAGGTAGTGGGTTTTGCCGGTCGCAACGGGCGGTTCGAAGCGTTGCAGATCCGGGCCACCCGGCCGGGGGCAGCTGACGCCAACGGCATCGCCTGGCCCGAGATCGTTCCAGAGAGTGCGGTGGTGGAACAGCCCTTTGACCGGGCCTTCGTGGCCATCGGTCAAGGCGGTGCCTACCGCGTCACCGGCGCCACCGCCGGCTGGCAAATTAGCGACCGGGGGCTGCTCGTGACCGATGCATCGGGGCAGAGCGGCCTTTCCGGTGTTTATGCGGCCGGCGATGCCGTTGCCGGGGCCACATCCGTCGTGCATGCCATGGCCGCCGGCCGCCGGGTGGCCCGGCAGGTGATCCAGGAGCTGCACCTGAAAAGCAATGGCACTGCCTGCAAACAGATCCATCCCATCCGACCCACGGGACGGGATTTCGATCCGATTCCCGACGATCTGCCGCTCCAGCCGAGAACCGTCATGCCGGAGTTGCCCCCGTCCCGACGCCGGGCCAATTTCAGTGAGGTGGCCATGGGGTTCGACGAGCGGCTGGCGGAGGCCGAAGCCGGTCGTTGTCTGCAATGCGGCAGCTGCGCCCAGTGTCTGGCGTGCCTGCCGGTTTGCGAGGCCAACCAGGCTATCCGGCATGACGATCAGATGGAAACCATCCTGGAGAATGCCGGCGTGTTGATCGTAGCGGACCCTGACCTGGCGCCGGGTATCCGCGGCGACGATGTGATTCGGGCCTACGGACCGCCGGCGGCCAAAAGCGACGTCCACGCCATGATGCTGCGCGGTTTTTCAGCCGCGGCGCGGGCCATGGTGCTGCTCCAGCAGAATGGCATGCGCATGAAGGGGCAGGGCATCACCTTCGCACCGCCCGATGCCGGCCTGGACCGCCATGTCCGCATCGGCGTCTTCGCATGCCGATGCAACGATTCCCTCGGCTGGCTGCCCGAGATGGACGCCTGTTTGAAAAGACTGGGTGACCAACCGGACGTCGTTTACACCGAAGTGCTGGCCTCGGCCTGCACGCCCGAGGGTATTCAGCGCATGGTCGACAGCGTCCGTGACCGGGGCCTCACCCGACTGGTGGTGGCCTCTTGCGTCTGCTGTCCGCTCAATTTCGTCTGCAGCGCCTGCACCGATCAGCGCAGCCGGCTCAAACGGGGGCTGTTCGAAGGTACGGGGATCAGCCGTTCCATGGTGCAGACTTTGAACCTGCGCGGCGAAGTCCTCCGGCACGCGGCGAGTGACGCTGAGCTGGCCGTGCGCCTGTTCGAAGGCATTATGGCGCGCAGCGTCGGCCGTGCGCGCAAGCTGCTGCCTTTTCCGGCCCCGGCACGCAGTTACAATTTTACCACCGCGGTCATCGGGCAGACCGAAGCGGCCCGCTATGCGGCGCTGACCCTGGCCCAGGCCGGTTTCGAGGTGCTGATGTTCGGATCGGCGCGTCATCCTCTCGGCGAGTCACCGGACCATCCGAACGTTTTCGCTTTTGAAGGATCGACCGCCCATGCGGTGAGTGGCACCATCGGAAATTTCCAGATCCATGCCATGTTTGGCGACGCCCCGCGCACCTTCACCGTGGGCGGCGTCATATTGGGAGAAAAATCCCGCAGCATCGCCATTTATCGTCCCCATGCCGACCTTCCCGGCATGAAGGTGCAGGCCGGCATGCAAAAAGCCGGTTTGCCGGGTATCCCCTACATGTACCCCTGCGGCACCTCCATATCGGGGCTTTTTCTCGCCGATCCGCCCGGGATCCAGATTTCCAAGCGGACCAAGGGCGAAGCGGCGGCGGTTCTCACGGCGGCGGCCATGCCCCGGGGACCGCGTCAGAGCCGGGGCTTTTCGGTGGTGATCGATGCCGCCCTCTGCCGCGGCTGCGGCCGCTGTCTGAAGGCATGTCCCTATCAGGCGGTCAACCTCAAGCCCAACGGCGATATCGGATTCACCGCAGTGGTGGACGAGGCCCTGTGCAAGGGCTGCGGTAACTGCATATCGGTCTGCCCATCCAACGCGGCCGATAGTCCTTTTCGCGATCAGGTCTACCTGGAGCAGACCCTGGAAGAGTTGCTGGTCTCCAGCAGCAGGAGTTGATGCATGCCGACCGAGTTTAAAATCGTTTTGTTTTTGTGCAGCTGGGGGCCCCACGCAGCCTTTCAGCGCCTGCAGGACCAGCGGGCGGATATTCCCCCGGAGATCAAGATGGTCCGCATCCCATGCAGCGGCCGAATCAGCAAGGCATTGCTGTTCAAGCCGTTTGAAATGGGGGCCGACGGTGTCATCCTGGTGGGCTGCGCGCCCGGGGCCTGCCGGTACGGCACGGGAACCGAGACGGCCGCCGAGAACACCGAGGATACGCGCCGGATCCTGGACCTGATCGGGTTGGACGGCGAAAGGGTGCAACTGGGCAATTTTCAGCCCGATGCCGCGGATGATCTTCTGGCCTTTCTCAAGGCGTTTGCGGCCCGCATACGCGAACTGGGGAAAA
Organism: Desulfatitalea tepidiphila; assembly: GCF_001293685.1. Lineage (NCBI taxonomy): Bacteria > Pseudomonadati > Thermodesulfobacteriota > Desulfobacteria > Desulfobacterales > Desulfosarcinaceae > Desulfatitalea > Desulfatitalea tepidiphila. Next base: position 544,604 of record NZ_BCAG01000003.1, read on the forward strand.
GCCCGGTTCGGACTCAGGCGGGCCGGGATCGGTTTACAAGCGAACCGGAGACGGTCGAGGCCATCGTGGCCCGGCACGATGTGTTTGCCTGTCAGGACTGCGGCAAATGCACGTCGGCCTGCTCTCTGGCCCTGGCCGGAAAGCCTTTCTCGCCGCGTTATGTGGCCGCCGAGATCATCGCCGGGCATGCCGACCGGCCCGACGTGCGGGAGTCGGTGAACGCCTGTTTAACTTGCGGCGTCTGCTACGAGCGCTGTCCTTCGGCCGTCAATTTCCCGGAATTCATCAAGGACATGCGCGCCTATTATCACGAGCGCGACGTATCGGCCGCTCCGGCCCACGGCGGTTTTTTCCAGAGCATGATGCGCGCCATGACCTCCGAACCCCTGGTGCCGAGGCGCTGGACGCACCTGCCGGAGAGCATTCGCACAAACCCGAAGAGCCGGGTGCTGTTCTTCGGCGGCTGCGCGTCCTACTTCGACATCTTCTTTCATAAATTCCTCGCCGTACAGACCGAACGCATCGTCGAAGACAGCCTCAGGCTGCTCAACTTCTTCGATGTGGAACCGGCCCTGATGAGCGACGAGCGGTGCTGCGGGCACGATCTGCTCTGGTCCGGCGACCGCGAGAATTTTCTTCGCCTGGCCCGGATCAATGCCGACGCCATCGCGGCAACCGGCGCCGAAGAGATCATCACGGCTTGTCCCGAATGCTGTCACACCCTCGGCACCGAATACGCGCGTTACGGCATCGAATTGTCGGTGAAGGTGACCCACATGCACGCTTTCCTGGAACGGGAGATCGGCAAGGGAGCCGTGGCGTTCAAGGCCCCCCAGGGCCGCATGGCCTTTCAGGATGCCTGCCGCCAGAGCCGTTTCGATGGCCAGGCCGATTTGCCCCGAAAATTGCTCAAACATCTGTGCGCGGATACCACCGATGCGCTGGACGACGACGGGGCGCCGACGCCGTGCTGCGGCAACAGCGCCTGGATCGGTTGTGATGCCTTCAGCAAACACTTCCAGGTCCAGCGTCTGCAACGGGTGTGTCAAAGCGGTACCACCAACCTGATCACGGCCTGCCCGAAATGCCAGATCCACCTGCGCTGTGCCATGGAGGACGTGCTGCGCGGCGACGACCTGAAAGTGGAGACGATGGATCTGGTGAGTGCCATCGCCAGGTCGATTTATTGGGCATGAAAAAAAGTAGGAAAGTATGAAAGTACGAAAGTATGAAAGCAGGGATGTGGCAGAGCAGCAAGGCAGAACGGTATGAATGAGGGAAGATTCAGGTATTCTGCCGAATTTCTAAAATAGGAAATGATCATGACAACATCGACTGTTTTATCTGTGCCAGGCGTGCTGCCGTCCGCTGACAGTGAGGTGCGCATCGGGGTGTATGTCTGCCACTGCGGCATGAACATCGCCCAGACCGTAGATTGCGACGGGGTGGCCGAGGCCATGGTCAATCTGCCCGATGTGGTGGTGGCCAAAGGCATCGGGTATGCCTGCAGCGAGCCGGGACAGCGCGAAATCCGCGAGGACATCGCCACCCACGGGCTGAATCGCATCGTGGTGGGATCCTGTTCGCCCCGATTGCACGAGCCCACCTTCCGGCAGATGCTGATCGCCGCCGGCCTCAACCCCTATCTCCTGGAGATGGCCAATCTGCGCGAGCAGTGCAGCTGGGTGCACATGAAGACCCCCGAGGCCGCCACGGCCAAGGCCCACGATCTGGTCAAGATGGCGGTGGCCCGGGCCCGAAGGCTTCAATCGCTGACCGACCCCATGCTGCCCATGACCCAGAGGGCGCTGGTGATCGGCGGCGGCGTGGCCGGTATCCAGGCGGCCCTGGACATGGCCGACAACGGATACGAGGTGGTGATGGTCGAACGCCAACCGTCCATCGGCGGCGTGATGGCCCAACTGGACAAGACCTTCCCCACCATGGATTGCTCGATCTGAATTCTCGGTCCCAAGATGACGGATGCCGGTCGGCATCCCCGGATCAAGATCCACACGCTGAGCGAAGTGGTGGACGTCAAGGGCAACGTGGGCAGTTTCGAGGTGAAAATCGTCAAAAAGGCCCGCTACGTGGACGAAAAGGCCTGCACCGCGTGCGGTGAATGTGCCAAGGTGTGCCCGGTGGTGCGGCCGGACGAGTTCAACATGGGTCTATCGTCGCGCCATGCCATCTACTCGCCGTTTCCCCAGGCCGTACCGTCGGCCTATGTCCTCAATCCCGGCGAGTGTCTGGGCAACAACCCGGTGGTGTGCAGCAAATGCCTGGACGCCTGCGAGAAGAAGTGTATCGATTTTCACATGTCCGACGAGACCATCGCCGAGCGCGTGGGGACCATCGTGGTGGCCACCGGTCTGACACCCCATGACCCGCGGGCGCTGGATGAATACGGCTACACGCGCTTTGAAAACGTGCTGACCAGCCTGGAGTTCGAGCGCCTGGTCAATGCCGGCGGCCCCACCCAAGGCCACCTGGTGCGGCCCTCGGATCGCAAACGGCCGCGATCGGTGGCCTTCATACAATGCGTGGGGTCGCGGTCGGCCCGCCGCGGCAAATCATACTGTTCCAACATCTGCTGCATGAATACAATCAAGAGCACCCTGGTACTCAAGGAGCACTACCCGGACATGGACATCAAGGTATTCTACATCGATATCCGTGCCTTCGGCAAAGGTTTCGAGGACCTGTACACCCGCAGCCGGCGGGCGGGGGTGCACTACGTTCGCGGACTGCCCGGACATGTGGAAGAACTGTCCGACGGGCGGCTGCGCGTGGCCGTGGAAAACACGGCCGGGTCGTCCCTGGATTTCTACGACCTGGATATGCTGGTGCTGGCCGTGGGCATCGAACCGGCCGCCGGAACCCACAGGCTTCAGGAGATGATGGGGCTTCAGCTCTCGCCGGACGGCTTTTTCCTCGAGGCGCACCCCAAGCTGCAGCCGGTGGATGCCGCCACGCGCGGCGTTTTCTACGCCGGATGCGCCGAAGGGCCAAAAGATATCAAGGAGAGTGTTACTCAGGCTTCGGCGGCCGCGGCGCGGGCCATCCGCCTCATGCAATCCAGCCAGATCCGCGCCGAGGCCATTACTTCGGAAGTGATCACCGAGCAGTGCAAGGCGTGCGGCAAATGTGCCGAAGTGTGTCCGTACAACGCCATTACCGTGGATCCCAAGAAGAAGATTCCGGCCAAGATCGCCACTGCCGCCTGCACCGGCTGTGGGACCTGTGCGGCCGAGTGCCCCTTCGGGGCCATCGTCATGAATCACTTTACCGACCGCCAGATCTACGACCAGATCGACGCCCTGCTCGACGACCGGCCGGCGGATAAAATTCTCACCTTTGCCTGCAACTGGTGCTCTTACGCCGGGGCCGATTACGCCGGCGTGTCCAGGTTGCAGTATCCGCCCAACGCGCGCCTGATCCGCACCATGTGCTCGGGGCGGGTCGACGAGGATTTCATCTGGTACGCATTCAAAAAAGGGGTGCCGGTGGTCCTGGTGAGCGGCTGCCACATCGGCGATTGTCATTACATCGACGCCAACCATTGGACGGTCAAGCGGGTCGAACGGGTGCGCAAGAAGATGGAAAAGCGCGGCCTGCGAACTGATCGTCTGCAACTGGAGTGGATCAGCGCCGCCGAAGGCATCCGTTTCGCGGAAGTCATGACGCGCATGGAGCAGTTGCGGCAATCGGTATCTGAAAAAGAGATCGCCGAAACCATAGCCCTATTGAGTTGAATTTGTTCTGGTCAGGCCGTGGCCGATGCGGAAGACCCGGATCGGTCGGTCCAGGCCTTTGACAGCGGTATCGGGCAGTGCCTCGATGTCGTTGGTTCCATCCAGTTGCGCGGCCGTGGCGGCATCCACCAAAATTTCGCCGCTACGGGCCAGCCCCTGCAAGCGGGCGGCGATGTTGACGGCCATGCCCACGCAGGTGAACTCCTTTTTGCGCATGGATCCCATGATGCCCGAAAAGACTTTTCCGCTGGCGATGCCGATCCCGGTCTGCAGGCGCAGATGGGGATGGCCGATATACTTCCCATCGATTTCGGCGGCCTTGCGCTGCATGTCGATGGCCGTACTCACGGCCCGACGGGCGTCGTCCGGCCGGGCCACCGGCGCACCGAAAACGACCATCATGCTGTCTCCGATATGTTTGTCCAAGGTACCTTGATGCTGGTAGGCGATGTCGCCCAGGGGGGTGAAGTAGTCGCCGTTGAGAAATTCGACCAGTGCTTCCGGCGACACGTGCTGGGACATGGCCGTGAAGTTCCGGATGTCCGAGAATAAAATGGTGACATCCTGGAGACGGGGGGTCAGCGAAAGAGGGGACCTGTTGATCTCTTCGTAGATCTGCTCGGAGACGAACTGGCGCAGGTGCTTGCGAACCCAGATGTCGCGGATCTTGGCGCGCAGCTCCACGTTATCGAAGGGTTTGGTCAGGAAGCCGTCGATGCCGCAGTTGGTCGCTTCGATGGCCGCCTCCATGGTGGCATAGCCGGTCAGGATGATGCGGGTGATCTCAGGATTGATGCCCCCGATGATCTTCAGGGTCTCCAGGCCGTCGATGCCCGGCATTTTGAAATCCGAGACCACCGTCACGATCTCTTCCACATGATTCTCGACCACCCCGATGCCTTCGCGTCCGTCGCCGGCCGTGTAGATGTGGTAGGGTTCGCGCTTCAGGGCGCGTTGCACCGAGCGGCGAACCCCTTCTTCGTCATCGATGAATAGAATACTCTGGGCTGAATTCCGGATGTCCATTTTTATTCCTCGGGTGTTGGATACTCAACGTCAGACCGGATGAAGTATCTGAAGTACTTTAGAACGGCGTGATGTCGTCAGCGACCGGAACGAGCACCTGCAGGTGTCGATTTGTCATCGGCGTGCTGAATTCTACAAGGCACAATATGAGGCAGAATCAAGCGTAAGAAATGAACAGCGTACGATTCTATTGTGCGAGATGTGTGTCGGCCTGATATCATATCTATTCATACCTGGCAATACTTCTTTTATCAAAACATTGGTTCTAATTGAATGCTGTTCATTAAACCCGGCGTGGGTGGAACAGGTGGCCGATGCCACACGCCAAGCGGTCAAGTGCCAGTAAAATGCACGGCGGGCGGCCCAGAAACTCGCTGCGCTCAAACAGTCTGGGCCGCTTGTCCGCCGTTTGCATTCAACCGGCACTATTGACCACAGGCGTATGTGGCCCTGGCCACCTGCCCCACCCACGCCTGCCATGTCCGTTGCCATGCGAATTTTTTATCAAACACCTTTTGGAAAGGATGCTCTTCAGGGTGAATCACATTCAATGAGAATAGCCACAGTTCAGAAATTTTCGGACGACAAGACTTCGCTTTGAAAATCGGCGATGATTTGCATGGCCTGTGCCCGGCTTTCGATCCGGCGGATGGCATGGCGAAATTCCCTGGCACCGGGCAATCCTCTGGCGAACCAGCCGAGTTGGCTGCGAAGCATGAAGCAGGCCCACGCTTCGCCGAAGCATGCCACCGTGGATTCCACGTAGCGGATCATCACTTCGAAGCGTTCCCACAGGGCAGGGGCGGCGGGCGGCCGTCCGGCGAGTAATGCCCGGGTCTGGGTGAAGATGAACGGATCGCCGATGGCGGCGCGGCCGATCATCACGGCATCGCATCCGGTTTCGTCGATCATCCGGGCCGCGTCCCCGGCGCACGTGATGTCGCCGTTGCCCACCACGGGCAGGGAGGTCGCCGCCTTGATCCTGGCGATCAAAGACCAGTCGGCGCGGCCGGAAAACCCCTGGCGGGCGGTTCGGGGGTGTACGGTGATGGCGTCCACGCCGCAATCCCTGGCGATCTGCGCCAGAAGCAGGGCCTGATCCCCGGAAGGCTCCCACCCGCTGCGGATCTTGATGGTCAGGGGTACATCGATGGCGGCCCGCACGGCCTGCAGGAGTCATGCGGTGGCGTTTGGATCGCGCATCAATGCCACGCCCGATCCGCTCTTGAGTATTTTTTTGACCGCACAGCCGCAGTTGATGTCCACCAGGTCGGCCCCGGCCGCTTGCGCCTGGCGGGCGGCTTCGGCCATGATGGCCGCATCGCTGCCGAAAATCTGGACCGAGAGCGGCTTTTCTTCCGGGCGGCTGGCGAGCATGCGCTTCGTTTTTTCAGAACCCTTCACCAGCCCCATGGCACTGATCATTTCCGAGCAGACCAGGGCGCATCCGGCCGCTTTGGCCATCAGGCGCATAGGCAGGTGGGAGATTCCGGCCAGGGGTGCGAAAATCGTGGGGTTGTCCAGGACGATGCCGCCGATGCGGGGACGGAGAGGACGGGGCATGGCCGCGGTCGCCTCTCTGGCTCGGTCATCCATTGGCGTTGTCCGGTTCCGGCAGTGTCTTATGCCGGTCGCCGGCCGTGTCGCTGGCCGGATTGGCATAGCAGAACAGACAATCGTGATAACAGGGGTGCAATCGGTAGCTGCCGATATCCCGGGAATGCCGGCACCCGCACCCGGCCGCCACCCGCTGGCCGGTGTCGTGTTTCAGGGTCACGTCCGGACCGTACAGGTCGGCCAGGCGGTGGTTGGGGATGCACGCCGCACCCGCCACGTTGACACCGGTCGGCATGGCGGCCAGCACCTCTTTTTCACAGCAGAGCATCAACTGGATCTCCAGCTTTTCCAGGCGCCCCGTCATGGACACGATCTGATCGACCTTGCGGGACAACGGCGGGTCGTACAGGCTCAGGCCTGACGCAGAGGTGCGCCGGACGACCTTGCGATACAAATCCACGAAGCTGGTGATGCAGATGCTTACACCGGCCCCGGCGGCGCGCTCGGCGATGTCGAAAAACCGGTCCAGGTTATCGCCCTCCCGGCCGTCGTCGGTTATGAAATAGCAGATGGGATCGAAACGCCACTGAATGGTCCGGGCTCCGAACAGATCGGCCAGGCGCTCGATCTGGGCCAACCGGTCGCTCAATGGCGGCACCCCGGGTTCCAGGATCGGGTGGGGGGAGTTGATCGTGAAATTGAAGAAGAGATGGTATCCTTTTTGGATCAATGCTTGTCCATACTCACCGTCGATAAAGGGGTCGAAATTTTTGGACCAGAAGACGATGCTGTGCACCTGATCGGCGGCGGCCGGTACCCGCACCGGTGCGGCGCCGTATGGATGGGGGACTTCGAACACCCCCTTTTCGATCTGGGCCATGAACCAGGGCATGTAAAAGGCGGGAATATCTGTGCGGCGCGAAGCGGATAAAACGATCCGGTGCATCTATTTCTTTTTGAGGTCGGCCAGGGAGATCACCTTGCCTTTTTCACCCCCGGCCTCCTTTTCGGATTGTCCCACGGGTTTTTCCCTCGATTCCGGACTTTTTACCCGTTCCAGGCGCATGGGCTTGCCCTCCATGGTAAAGGTTTCGCCCTCGATATAGACGTCTCTGAGGATCCAGGTGACCACCATCAACGGAACTTGGAGCAGCAGCAACTTGACATGGTACCAACCCCGTTTCACATCCGGTTCGATGGCTTCGACGCGGGCAAACGCCTGGGGTTTATCTTCAATATAAATCAATACGATATCATTTACATCCGTCATGATTGGGCGCCTCTGCGGTGGTCGGTCCGGGATGATCCCATAAGTGATCGGCATGATGTCATAAAGCCCTTTTATTGTAAAGAGACAGCCGTGTGATGGCATTTATCCCTTGACATGGATTTGTCTGTTCTGCTAACTGAATGAACGTTCATTCATAATTGGTGTCCATCCATACATGATACCTTCTGTGGATGGACAGCACGTGGTTCTTGATGTGCATAACCTACGACGCCGGGGTATCAAAGGCATCTTACCGGCGAACAAACCGCATTTGGGTATTAGGAGGGATCATGACAAGGAAAATCAGGAAAGCGGCGGTCATCGGGTCCGGTGTGATGGGCGGAGGCATTGCGGCCCTTTTGGCCAGTGCCGGAATCAAGACACTTTTGCTCGATATCGTTCCGTTCGATCTCAAAGAGGAAGAAAAAAAGGACCCCAAGGCACGCAATCGCATCGTCACAGCCGGTTTGCAGGGTATTCAGAAGGCCAGGCCGGCGGCCCTGATGCACCCGAGCGACATCAATCTGATCTCGATCGGCAACACGGAAGATGATTTCGACAAGTTGGCCGATTGCGACTGGATCGTGGAGGTGGTCGTCGAGAACCTCAAAATCAAACAACAGCTTCTCAAGCGCATCGAGCCGGTGCGCAAAAAAGGCGCCATCGTTTCCTCAAACACCTCCGGTATCCCCCTTAAGGCCATGAGCGAAGGGTTGAGCGATGATTTCAAACAGCACTTCCTCGGAACCCATTTTTTCAACCCGGTGCGTTACATGAAGTTGCTGGAGATCATCCCCGGCGAGCAGACGCTTCCCGAAGTCTTGACATTCATGGCCGATTTTGGTGAACGCAAATTGGGCAAGGGCATTGTCTGGGCCAAGGATACGCCCAATTTCGTGGGCAACCGCATCGGTGTGCACGGCTCGACCCGCACCATGCAGATCATGCTCGAAGAGGGACTGACCATTCCCGAAGTCGACGCGCTGTTCGGGCCGGCAATGGGACGCCCCAAGACCGGCGTTTTCAAGACCACCGATCTCGTGGGCCTGGACATTGCCGCCCATGTGTCCAAAAATACCTACGAGCTGGTGACCGATGACGAAGCCCGCGACGCGTTCGTCCTGCCCGAATTCGTCCAGAAGATGCTCGACAAAAAGATGCTGGGCAACAAGACCAAGGGCGGGTTCTACAAGACCGATCTGACCCCGGAATGGAAAAAGATCCGCAAGGTGCTGGACCTCAACACCTTCGAATACAAAGAGTATGACAAACCCGACTTCCCCTGCCTGACGGCCGCCAAGAAGGCCAAGACCGATGAAGAGAAGATCCAGGCCATGGTGTTCGGCGACGACAAGGGTGCCAGGTTCGTCTGGCGGGTGACGGCAGAAGGGTTGATTTACGCCGCCAACCGGATTCCCGAAATTGCCGACACCATCGTGGAAATCGACAACGCCATGCGCTGGGGCTACGGCATGGATCGCGGGCCGTTCGAAGTGTGGGACCTGCTCGGCGTCGCCCGCGTGGTCGAACGCATGGAAAAAGATGGATTGGTGGTGCCGGCCAAGGTCAAGGAGATGCTCGCCGCCGGAAACACCTCTTTCTATAAGGTCGAAAAGGGACAACGCTTCTTCTACGACTTTGTCACCAAGAGCTACAAACCCATCGTCACCAGCGACACCGTGATCTCCCTTGCCATGCTCAAAGCGGCCAAGGGCGTGGTGCTGGGCAACGCGTCGGCCTCGTTGATCGATCTGGGCGACGGCGTTTTTTGCGCCGAGTTCCACACCAAGATGAATGCGCTCAACGACCAGATCGCGGAGTTCCTGGAACAAGCGCACGACTATGTGGATGCCAACGGCGTCGGCATGGTCATCGGCAACCAGGCCGGCGGCATGCCCGGGGCCTTTTCGGCCGGCGCGGACCTGGTCCAGGTCAAGGAGGCGGCCGCCCAGGGTTTGTTCGATGACATCGAAAAGGCGGTCAAGCGTCTTCAGGATGTGATTCAGCGCGAACGTTACAGCTGCTATCCGGTCGTGGCGGCGCCGTTCGGCCTGGCCTTGGGCGGTGGTTGCGAGATCTGCCTGGGCGCGGATCGGATCGTGGCCCATTCGGAGCTTTACATGGGATTGGTCGAGGTCGGCGTCGGCCTGCTGCCCGGCGGCACCGGTTGTCACGCCCTGTGGCGCAAGGTGATCGAGAACATTCCGGCATCGGTGCCTGATTACGAATTGACCAAATTCTTTATTCCCGTTTTCCAGGCCATCGCCATGGCCCAGGTCTCCACATCGGCGGCCGAAGCCCGTGCCAGGGGCTTCCTTGGTCCCAAGGACCGCGTCGTCTTCAACCGCGATCATTTGATCGGCGAGGCGAAAAAGGAAGTGCTGCGCATGGCCGACGACGGCTACACCCCGCCGGTGAAACGGCCGTTGCGGGTGTTGGGCGAAGCGGCCTTCGGCATCGCCAACGCCGAACTGCTCAACATGACCAATGCCGGTTACGCAAGCGAGTATGACGCCTATCTGGCCAGCCGCATCGCCTTCGCCATCGGCGGGGGGCAGAGTCGGACCGGGAGCCTGATGAGCGAAGATTCCATGCTGGCCCTGGAGCGGAAGACCTTCGTCGACCTGCTGAAACAAGAGAAGACCATTGCCAGGATCGAACATATGCTCAAGACAGGCAAGCCGTTGCGCAACTAACACATTAGCGAAAGCATACCCATTAAAATAACCCAACCTATTTGTGGAGGGATATCATGAGAGAAGCATATATTGTCAGTGCCGTCCGCACGCCGGGATGCAAGCGGGCCAAAGGCGCTCTGAAAGATACACTGCCCCTGGATCTTATTTCTTTTATTCTGAAAAGCGCGGTGGAAAAAGTGCCGCAGCTCGATGCCAACGATATCGACGACGTGATGATCGGCTGCGCCTTTCCGGAAGCCGAGCAGGGACTGAATATCGGGCGAAATGGGGCCAAGCTCGCCGGTTTTCCCGATAAGGTCTCCGGCGCCACGGTCAACCGGTTTTGCGCCTCCGGCCTGGAAGCCATTGCGGACAGCGCCATGCGCATCATGGCGGGCTGGTCGGATGTCACCATCGGCGGAGGTATCGAATCGATGACCTACGTGCCCATGGGCGGCAACATGCCGAGGCCCTATCCGGATCTGGAAAAAAGAGAGATCGATCTGTTCGTCTCCATGGGCATCACGGCCGAAAATGTGGCCAATCGCTACAACATCACCCGCCAGATGCAGGACGAGTTTGCTTATCAATCCCAGATGAAGGCCGCCGCTGCCCAGAAAGAGGGGCGTTTTACCGAGATCGTCCCCACGCCGGCCACCAAGTTCGTGCTCCAGAAGGATGGGACCTACAAGCGCGAAACTTTTATTCAGGACTTCGACGACGGCGTGCGGGCTGAAACGACCCTCGAAGGCCTGGCCAAGTTGCGTCCGGCTTTTGCGCTGACCGGCTCGGTCACAGCCGGTAACTCCTCCCAGACCACCGACGGCGCGGCCGCCACGGTGCTGATGAGCGGCGAAAAGGTCAAGGAACTGGGCATCAAACCCCTGGCCAAACTGAAATGCTACACCACCGTGGGCTGCCGGTCGGACGAAATGGGGGTGGGTCCCCGATATGCCATTCCCAAGCTGCTCAAATTGGCCGGCATGACCATTGACGACATCGGTGTCTGGGAGATCAACGAGGCCTTTGCCTCCCAGGCGCTGTATTCCATCCGCGAACTGGGCCTGGAAAAGTATATGGACCGCATCAATCTCAATGGCGGCGCCATCGCCTTGGGCCATCCGTTGGGCTGCACCGGCGCCAAGCTGTGTGCCACTTTGATCGCCAATATGCAGCGCACCGGCGCCAGGTTCGGCGTCGAGTCCATGTGCATCGGCGGCGGCATGGGTGCCGCGGCCCTGTTCGAACTCTGCGACTAACCCCTTCCGTTCCTCACGAAAGGGTTTCGTTGACCTGAAGTCCTTCCTTAAAAGACCGAAGCTGCCGAGAGGTGGCTTCGGTTTTTTTATGGGGAGGGGGAAAGCACGACCAACCGTATCCAACCCTCGGGCCAGGCGACAGCAGGCAGCCGATCGGGCGGAAGGGATTGGCCGTTCCAGACCACGCTATCTATGGCGGCCAGGGCCGAAGGCGATAGCTGCGCGAAGTGGCGGGCGAGGGACGGGCCTTTGAGCCATATTCCCTGCTGCAGAAGCATTGGGCCCAACTCTTTGGCCACCATATTGAACAGTTTCAGGGTCACCATGGTGTCGTGGTGTCCGGCTTCCAGGCGGTCGGTGGGCCGTTGCGATATGTCTTTGCGGAAGACGGCCAGCAGGCCGCCTTTGCGCAAGGTGGCGCCCATCAGGCCGGGCATGGCCGCAGAGAGGGCCACGGTGGCATGTTCCGTCACACGGATATCTTCCGGGCGATCCACGGTGCGCCCGTCGACGAAGATCGTCTGCACCCGCTGGTCGAGATAACCGGGGGTAATGCCGATCCGGCCGCAGAGCAGTTCGATCAGCGGCATGCCGACCTGGGCCGGTATCCCCACACCCGATCCAAAGAGGGCTGAGGATAAGAGGCCTTGCGGCTGGCCCGTGGTGATGACGAGGGATGCGGTGGTTGTCATGGCGGCAAAATCAAACGGGGCGCCGGGTTGCGGCGCCCCGCGGTTATTGGCGGTTGACGGGGAAGGGATTAAAAGTTGAATACCTCATCGAGTTCCTTGTCGCTCACATCGAAGGTCACATTGTGGGGCGGCAAGGCCTCTTTGAGCAAGTAATCCGGCAGGCGATCGTGTGCCTTGGTCAAACCGGCGGCCGCGTTGAAATCCCGTTCCTGTTTGAGGATGGTTTTGCCCAGGGCGGTCACGTCGTCGGCCGTCAGGTTCGCTCCCGTGAAACCGTTGATCAGGTCGATCAGGGACTGGAAGGTTTCCGGCTGATCCAGAATAGCAAACGCGATGAACAGACACATGCCGGTGGCATCGATGGCGGCGGTCGCAATCTGCAGATTCCGGGACAGTTCGATCTGACCCTTGGGGCTGAGAGGATCCACGCTGCCGCCCACGCCCAGCAGGTTGGCCGTCACCGCGTAACCGGCGGTATGATCCGCACCCATGGTCGTCGTCGCATAGGTCACACCCATTCCTTTGACGGCCCGGGGATCGTAAGCGGGCATGGACTGGCCTTTGACCACCGGCACGCGCTCGATGCCGAACACCCTGCCGGTGACCGCGGCGCCGCTGCCCAGGATTCGGCCCAAAGGAGTGCCTTTGCCGACCTCTTCCAGGAGTCGGATGGCCCCCTCGGCATCGCCGAATTTGGCCAGGCCCGCGTCCATCGCCACGGCGATGGTGGCCCCCATTTCGATGGTGTCCAGGCCGAAGTCGTCATCCATGCGGTCGATCCTGGCGATGGCGTCCAGGTCGTCGATGCCGCAGTTGCCGCCGTGGGCCCATACGGTTTCGTACTCCGGCTGCTTGCTTACGAAGCGGCCGTTTTTGTCGTAGAAGGTTCCCGAGCACCGGATGACACATCCGCGATGGCACCCGTGGGTGGCCGATCCCTCGCCGCCCCGGCTGTTTTCCAGTTCGGCCTGGGCTTCGCCGCTGATTTTGGCGGCGCCTTCGAACTGGCCGGTTTTGAAGTTGCGCGTCGGGTAGGCGCCGGCCTCGTTGACCACATTGGTCAGCACGTTGGTGCCGTAGGCCGGCAGCCCCTGGCCGGTGACCGGATGTTTGCGCAGACCGGCCACGAATTCCTTGTTGGCAGCCTTGAATTTTTCTGGGTCTTTGGGGGTGCGCATCGACGTGCCGGCATCATCGATGACGATGACCTTGATTCCCTTGGATCCCATGACCGCACCCACACCGCCCCGGCCCGCATGGCGTGTCGGACGCTGCTCCATGTCGGTAAAGGCCACGGAAGCGGCGCTCAGTTTCATCTCGCCGGCCTGGCCGATGGAGATGCAGCTTACCTTTTCTCCGAACTCGGCCTTGATCTTGTCGACCAGGTCGTAGTTGCCGAGCATCTTGAGGCTGTTGTCCGCCTGGATGGTCGCGCCGTGCTTGTTGATCACCACTTTGTAGAGCGTGTCGTCCTTGGGGGCGCCTTCGAGGATGATCGCCGCATAGCCCAACCGGGCAATCATCTGGGATGGCTGGCCGCCCGAATTGGCCTCTTTGATGCCACCGGTCAAGGGGCTTTTGCAGCCCACGGAGATTCTGCCCGACATGGCCGCTGCCGATCCGCTGAGCAGGCCGGGCGCAATGACCAGTTTGTTGTCGGTGCTGAGCGCATGGCAGGTGGGGGGCACTTCCTTGGCCACGACGGTCGATGTCATGGCGCGTCCGCCCAACCCGGCGTAGGGTCCGAGGGGTTCGGTTTTGATCTCCGGACCGGCGCTGCCACTCATGTTGATACGTAAGATTTTGTCCATGCCAAGCCTCCCGTTAAGATTGGTATTGGTTAAGCCGAACAATCATAAGGCATCTAAGATACAATAGGGGTCTCTGGGAAAAGTGATCCTGTTAATAGGTTTAATTTAACATGTAATTATGGGTAATCATCGGTATTGTCAAGCAGAACCGGGAGCGACAGCATCTCGCGTAAGGGAACGTTCGGCGGGTGTCATGAACCGGGTGTCGGGTATGGAAAGGGGCTTCGATAAAGGACGGGATGACGACCTGAGAAGATGACAAAAAAACCAGAAGCGACATTCGGCACCTTTCGGGGGTTCGACGGCCCAAAAGGCGTTTGGCCGGATGCGGAGGTGGGGTGGAGCGAGAAGACCACTGGGCAGACGCTCAGGTGACGCCGCCTGTCCAGTGGGTGATGGCGCGTGAGAAAAGCGAAGGCGATGAACGATCAGCCGTTGCTCTTTTCGAATTGTTTCATGAAATCGACCAGGGCTTCCACCGCTTTCAGTGGGGTCGGATTGTAGATCGATGCCCGGCAGCCGCCCACCGATCGGTGCCCCTTGAGTCCGCCCAGGTCGTTTTTCAGGGCTTCGGCCACGAATTTTTTCTCCAGCTCTTCGCTGGGCAGCCGGAAGGTCACGTTCATCCGGGAGCGGCTGTCCGCATCCGCGGTGCCTTTATAAAAGCCGCTCTGGTCGATATAGCCATAGAGCAGATCGGCTTTCTGCTGGTTGATCCGGGCCATGCTGTCGAGACCGCCGATTGTCTCCTCCAGCCATTTGAGGACCAATTGAACGGTGTACACGGAAAAGCAGGGCGGCGTGTTGAACATGGAGTTCTTTTCGGCATGGGTGGAGTACTTGAGCATGGTCGGCAAATTTGCCGGTTCCAGCTTGAGCAGGTCATCGCGCGCTACCACCAGGCAGACGCCGGCCGGCCCCATGTTCTTCTGGGCACCGGCGTAGATCAGGCCGAAACGGCTGGCGTCGAAAGGCCGCGAAAAGATGTCCGAGGACATATCGGCCACCAGGGGAACCTTGCCGGTGTCGGGCATCTCGGCCCACTGGGTTCCCTTGATGGTATTGTTGGTGGTGATGTGAACGTAGGTCGCATCAGGGGTGAACTGGATATTTTTGGGAATGTAGGCAAAGTTTCGATCTTCCGAACTGGCCACGACATTGACCTTTTTCCCCAGGATCTTGGCTTCTTTGATCGCCTTGGTGGACCAGGTGCCCGTGTTGACATAGTCTGCGCTGCGGCCGTCGGCGAGAAAGTTCATCGGAATCATGCAAAACTGCATGCTGGCCCCGCCCTGCAAAAACATCACCTGATAGCGGTCGTCCAGCTTGAGCAGGCGTTTCACCCGGGCCACGGCGTCGTTGATGACATCATCGAACCATTTCGACCGGTGACTGACCTCGGTGATGGACATGCCCGAGCCCTTGAAATCGAGAAAATCTCTCTGGATCTCTTCCAGTACGCTCAAGGGGAGTGCAGCCGGGCCGGCGTTGAAGTTGTAGATGCGTTTCGGACTCATGAGATGACCTCCATTGATATGAGTGATGACGGCAGATCCCAGCAGTCAAGGATGTGATGACGCTAACCTGTCGAGGCATTCAAAACGTCTTTCTATCTTAAATTCCGATGGATAAGTCAATGCCAATTTGGACGATCCAAAGAGGGGGCAGGGGCCTGTGCATTTGGCCACGGCCGCGGGCCGACACCAGCAGTTCTAACTGAATGTGATTCACCTTGAAGCGCATGGATTACAGAAGTTGTTTGATAAAAATAATCGCATGGCAACGGCGATGGTAGGCGTGGGTGGAGCAGGTGACCAGGGCCACATACGCCTGCGGTCAATAGTGCCGGTTTAATGCAAACGGCGGACAAGCGGCCCAGACTGTTTGAGCGCAGCGAGTTTCTGGGCCGCCCGCCGTGCATTTTACCGGCACTTGACCGCTTGGCGTGTGGCATCGGCCACCTGTTCCATCCAGGCCGGGTTTAATGAACCGCATTCATTTAGAATCCCTGGGCCGACTTTGCTACTTGACACCCATGCGGCAATTGCCCATATTCGAATTTTTTGCTGACAAACCGATATTTTTTGGCGGATGCCATCACACCGACAAGGGGAAGACAGTGATTAACATATTGGAATATCCATCGGAAGCTGCCGTCAAACGGCTCGACCGCATCGTTGCCCGTGATCTGGCTTTCAGCCGCAAGGAGTTGGCGGCGGTGCAACGCATCCTGGAAACCGTACGGAAAGAGGGGGATCAGGCCCTCATCGCCTATACCCGCCAATTCGACGCCCCCGATTTCTCGGTCGACCAGATCGCTGCCACCCCGGAGGAGTTCGCGGCGGCCGAGCGCAAGGTCGATCGAAAATTCAAGCGGGCGCTCGGACGCGCCATCGAACAGATCAGCGAATTTCATCGCAAGCAACTGCCGCGCTCCTGGTTCGATACCCCGCGTCCGGGGACTTTCCTGGGGCAAATGGTCCATCCGGTGGATGCGGCCGGCGTCTATGTGCCCGGTGCGAAAGGCGGGGAGACACCGCTCGTCTCCTCGGTGCTGATGGGGGCCATTCCGGCCAGAATCGCGGGCGTCCCGCGCGTGACCATGGTCACGCCGCCCACCCGGGACGGTGCGGTCAGTCCCCATCTGCTGGTGGCCGCAAAGATGGCCGGCGTCGATGCGGTTTGCAAGGCCGGCAGCGCCTGGGCGATCGCCGCCCTGACCTATGGGACGGAAACGATTCCCAAAGTCGATGTGATCGTCGGGCCGGGCAACATTCACGTGACGTTGGCCAAAAAACTGGTGGCGGGTACCGTGCAGATCGATATGATCGCCGGGCCGAGCGAGGTGCTGGTCGTCGCAGATGAATCGGCCAACGCCGATTTCGTGGCCGCCGATCTTCTGGCCCAGGCCGAGCACGACCCCCGCGCATCGGCGGTTCTGTTGACCGACTCCAAGACGCTGGCCGTCGCGGTTCAGAAATCCCTTCAACGCCAGGCCGCCCGGTTGGCGCGCAGGCAGATTGCCGAACAGGCGCTCAAAGCTTATGGCGCGCTGATCTGCGTGCCCGATCTGGATAGCGCCATCGACCTGGCCAATAGCATCGCGCCCGAGCATTTCGAACTTCAGGTGAAGGCACCTTTCGATTATCTGGGGCGCATCAAACATGCCGGCGCCGTCTTCATGGGCAGCTTCACGCCGGAACCGGTGGGAGACTACGTGGCCGGTCCCAACCATGTGTTGCCCACCGCCGGTACGGCCCGGTTCTCTTCGGCCCTGAGCGTCAATAACTTTCTGAAAAACACGAGTGTGATTTACTACACCCCCGATGCTTTCAAAGAGGAGGCCGACGACATCATGTGCCTCGCGCGCATCGAAGGGTTGGAGGCGCACGCCCGTTCCGTCGAGCTGCGTCTGATACCGGAAAAGTAACAGCGCCACCCACAGCCGGCCGGAACCGATTGGGGATAGAGTTGATCCCGGGCTGGTTTTCAGGATGTGAAGAACATGGTCCATAACACCATTCTGATCGTCGATGACGATCGGGTCATCCGTGAGATGCTGCGAAGCGGAATTCAGTTGGCCGGCTACCAATGCTTCGTCGCCGAGGGGGCGAGTACTGCGCTCGATCAAATGGCCCGGCACAACATCGATGTCGTCGTCGCCGATATCCGCATGCCCGAGATGAGCGGCATCGAACTGGGCCGGCTGATCAAGTCCAGATATGCCGCCGACGTGATCATCATGACCGGCTATGTCGATGACTTCAACTACGAAGACATCGTCGAACAGGGTGCCAGCGACTTCATCCAGAAACCCTTCCGCATCGCCGAGTTCGTGGCGCGGCTCAAACGCGTGCTCTCCGAAAGGGCATCCCGGCAGGAGCTTAAAAAGGCGCTCGGCGACCTCAAGATCAACCTGGATAAGTTCAGGCGCGCCATGGAGGGCATCGTTCAGGCCATGTCCGTGGCCGTGGAAATCCGCGACCCCTATACGGCCGGCCATCAGCAGCGGGTGGCGGATTTGGCCTGCGCCGTCGCGGCCGAGATGGGCATGACGGAAGACGATGTCTACGGGCTTCGAATGGCCAGCGTGATACACGATCTTGGAAAGATCGCTGTTCCGGCGGGGATCCTGGCCAAACCGGGACGACTGTCCGACCTGGAATACGAATTGATCAAAAACCACGTCAAGGCCGGTTACGACATTCTCAGGCAGATCGAGTTTCCCTGGCCCTTGGCCGATATCATCCTGCAGCATCACGAGCGGATCGATGGCAGCGGTTATCCCCAGGGCTTGCAAGGGTCAGATATCCTGCTGCCGGCGCGCATTCTGGCCGTGGCGGATGTATTCGAGACCATTGCTTCCCACCGTCCCTACCGCCCGTCGCTGGGCCTGCAGCACGCCATCGACGAGCTTCAGAAAAACAGCGGAAAACTCTACGATTCCGAGGTGGTGGCGAGCCTTCTCAAGCTGGTCGAAGAAGGTCGCTTTTCCGAGTTGGTGCAATCATGATCAGCCTTTTCTTCTCAAACACGCCCAAGTTGCCTGCGCTCAGCCATTTCGATCTTAAAAAATATGTCGTCGGTTTTTCCGTGGATCGCCTGGTGCCGGGGGTGGACAACATCCGACACGATGTGTTCGTCAGCCCCATCTTTACCGCCGCAACCCGCAAGATCGTCACCCAGCTGGTCAAACGGCATGCAGGCCTCGAAAAGCGCAAACCCGATCATCAGAACGTCAGCTGGGCCAAGGAGATCGAGAGCTATAAACAGCTCTACAAAGAGATCATGCGCGATGCGCTCAACAAGGCCAAGGCGCTTCGCGAACCCCAGGTCGAATGTCTGGCCCAGGCGGCGGTCGTCAAAATGCTTCTCGAAGAGGTCCGTTCCCAGTACGACCACCTGGTGGGAAGCCTGAAAAAATCGGCTCGTAAATCGGAACTGGCCGTCCATAACGATGCCGGCGAGTCGCCCAAGCTCAAAAACAAACTGCAACTCATCCTTCAAGATCGGGCCGCTTTACTGGAGCGGGTGGGAAAGGAGATCTGCGGTTTCTGGATCGACATCGAGCGCAAGGAGATCCAGCCGATGCGGGAGGCGATCTTCGGCAACAGCGGTTCCTTTTTCGGAGATGTGCTCGGTACCTCTCTGCTGCACCTGGAAAGTGCGGACAATGAGCTCTTTGTCCTGTTGGAGTACGATGTCGCCTTGGGGCGCCGCATCGAGGACCCGGATCGCTACGAGGGTCTGCTTTACTTCGTCCGGCATCTGATCAGCACTGCCGATGGCCCGGATCGATCCAAAAAGGTATTTCCCGTGGACAAACGGGCGGCACTTCCCGGAGTGCAAACGCCTGAAATGGAAGAACAAGCGCATAAGACCTACCTGCAAAAGATCGAAGCGTGGCTGCTGCACCTGGACAACATGGATCATCTGTTCAACTGGCAGCGCACCCGCGCGGAGGTGCAGGCACTTCGAAATAAAAAGACGGATCCCGAGGAGATCGCGAGGCTCAAACGGCTGGGAAAGAGCCAGAAGTTGATGTTGAATTACTTTTACCGGCAATTTCTGAAAAAGGGTCTCGTGGAACGTATTTCGGCCGCATACGAGATGCAGCCCGAGTATCTGGAATACTGCCCCCCACTCGTCCCTCAGCAGATCATGCAGTATTTGGCACTGCCAAAGTCGCGGCGGCTGGTCAGGCAGCGACTGAAACGACTCTCCGCCGTGTATGGCCGCAGCTTCAGCCTGGCGCCGCTGAACAGGAAGATCAAGTCCATGGAGCAGATCACCACCGCCAAGCGCAAAGCGTACCTGGTTCGCTTCATGCACGCTTTTGCCCATTACCACCGCGACGTGAGTATCTGCGACGTCATCAAGGATGCCATCCAGCGGGTGCAGATCGCGACAGAGGAGAAGATCGTCACCCTATCCCGCGAGAACAATACCCTCTATGAATTCCTGCTTCCCAACGAACAGGATTCTTCGAAAAAGCCCATCATCAACCACGTGGTCCTCAAGGCGGACGTCAGGGGATCGACCGATTTGACCCACCGCATGAACGAAAGAGGACTGAATCCGGCCTCCTATTTCAGTCTCAATTTTTTCGACCCGATTTCGGAGATATTGACCGATTACGATGCGGCAAAGGTGTTCATCGAGGGGGATGCCATCATCTTGTCGATTTTTGAACGCCAGGATACGCCCGGCGATTGGTACAGTGTGGCCCGGGCCTGCGGGTTGGCCATCAATATGCTGATCATCATCCAGCGGTCCAACGAAAAGAGCCGCAAACACGATTTGCCCGTCCTGGAACTGGGCATCGGCATCAGCTACCTGAACAAGGCCCCCACTTTTCTTTTCGACGGCAACAACCGCATCATGATTTCATCGGCCATCAATCATGCCGATCGGTTGTCGAGCTGCTCCAAGACGGTACGGCGGGCCATGGCCAATCACAAGGGGCCTTTCCGGTTGTATGTCTTCCAGACGCATTCGGAGGAGGAAATTGCCGCCACGGCCGACGATCTGTCCCTGCGTTACAACGTCAACGGCATCGAATTGAATGCGGAAGGCTTTGAAAAACTGACCAGAGAGATCGATCTTAAAATGCTGCCCGATGCTCCCGGCGCCGGCAAAAACCACAAGTACAATCTCTACCTGGGAAAATTCCCCACCAAAAGCGGGCGCTATCAGCGTCTGATAATCCGGGAGGCCCAGATTCCCGTGGTCCATCCGGTATCGCTGAAACCGGTTCGCTTCACCTTTAAAAAGTACTACGAAGTGTGCACCAATCCCGGCCTCTATAAATGGGCACGTAAACTGGAGCCCTAGCACACCTTCGATCCGGTCCCGCGGCTGCCCGCGCGTTGTGCCGATGCGTTAAGCGTTCTTCTCGTGATAGGGATTGACCACCAGCACCGGAATACGGGCCGTTTTGATCACCCGCTCGGCCACGCTGCCGAACAGCACGCGATCCAGCCCCTTGCGGCCATGGGTTCCCATCACGATCATATCGATGTCCTTTTCCTGGACATAATTGATAATGACATCCGATGGATCACCCAGCAACACTTCCCCCTGGGTGTTGGGCAGATGATTGAAATGCTTTGTTAAAAACTCGTCCATTTTTTTGCGGGCGCCTTCGACCAGCTCGTTTTCAAAGATGGAAATCGACGGCGGGGCGACATAGATGTCGGTGAAATACTGAAAGATCCGGACCACAAAAACGACGTGCACCGTCGCGTTGAATTTTTCCGCCATGGTCAGGACATTGGGCACCAGCCGTTCGGAGCTTTCGGTCAGATCGACGGGGAACAGGATGCGTTCGATGGTTTTCATCTGTCTCTCCTTTCCTGGATTGTCTGCGTTCTTTGCTGTTTCATCATTATAATGGGAATCCGGCGGATTGAAAGCGAAAACTCGAGCGTGTCGATGGCCGCCATGGACACAGCGATTCTAACTGAACTTTATTCATCCTGAAGGGCATGCTTTTCAGAAATTGTCTTAAAAAAAATTCGCATCGTAACGGTGATGGCAGGCGTGGGTGGGGCAGGTGGCCAGGGCCACGTGAGCCTGCTGTCATAGAGCCAGTTAAATGCAAACGGCGGATAAGCGGCCCAGACGGTTTGAGCGCAGCGAGTTTCTGGGCCGCCTGCCGTGCATTTTACCGGTACTTGACTGCTTGGCGTGTGGCATCGGTCACCTGTTCTATCCGCGCCGGGTCTAATGAATGACATTCAGTTAGAAACGCTGCAATTGACACGCACGCCTTTTTTTACCGCCTTAAATCTGATAAAGCGCATGGACTTGGACCGGCGACGGTCTAAATTATTTCAGGAGGTAGGATCGACAATGCATTACGAAGGCAACATCATCCGGCCGCCCAGCGAGGCCAACTCCATTCTGCTGCAGGTAACGGTCGGTTGCTCGCACAACAAGTGCACTTTCTGCGGCACCTATCGGGGCGAGCGTTTCAGAATCAAACCCGACGACATCATCATGCAGGACATCGATTTCGCGGCTGAACATTGTCGGCGCCAGCGCCGCGTGTTTCTCTGCGACGGCGATGCCTTGATCATCCCCCAAAAGCGGTTGCTCAACATCCTGCAAACCATCCGCCGCAAGCTGCCCTGGGTGACCCGGATCGGTTCCTATGCCAACACCAAGAGCATCGCCATGAAAAGCGATGAGGAACTCAAGGAGTTGCACGCCAATGGATTGGGCATTCTTTACATGGGACTCGAGAGCGGGGATGACGACACCCTGAAGGCGATCAACAAACGCGCCACCGCCGAAAAGATGATCACCATGGGCCGACGGGCCAAGGCGGCTGGTTTCAAGCTGTCGATTACGGTCATTCTCGGCATTGCCGGACGCGAACGCTCCCAGATCCATGCCGAGGCCACGGGCCGGGTGCTTTCGGCCATCGATCCCGATTACGTGGGCGCCCTGAGCCTCATGCTGGTGCCCAACACCCCCCTTTACCAGGATTACCGCGAGGGCCGCTTCCCCCTGCTCGAACCCGAGGAGATGCTCCGGGAACTGCGCACCATTTTTGCCCACACCCATCTGTCCCAGGGGCTGTTTCATGCCAACCACGCATCGAATTATCTTCCCATCCGGGCCAGGCTGCCCCGGGACCGTGAGGCCGTGCTCGATCTCATCGACAAAGCCCTGGCCGGCCAGGTGCCCTTGAAACCGGAATGGCTCAGGGGATTGTAAGGGGTAGCGGCCTTCAATCCGTGACTTGCATACAACCTCAATCCATTGTAACAAGCCTTGCCGTCCGGCCGGAAGCGATGCCGACGGACAGCAAAAACAGAAAGAGCATCGGAACGAAACCGCGTCATCATGAATATGGTCCCGGTCGCCAGGCCGGCGGACCCCAAGGAGAAACGACAGATGGATAGCCCCAAGACGGATCAGGACCATATCCTTTCGCAATGTTGTGTCAACACCATTCGGACCCTGGCCATGGATGCCATTCAAAAGGCCAACTCGGGTCACCCCGGCGCCCCCATGGGGCTGGCCCCCCTCGGTTACGTGCTGTGGACCCGAGTGATGCAACACAACCCCAAAAATCCGGATTGGCCCAACCGGGATCGGTTCGTTCTCTCGGGCGGCCATGCCTCCATGCTGCTCTACAGCCTGCTCTACCTGACCGGCTATGACGTGACCCTGGACGACCTGAAAGCCTTCCGGCAGTGGGGCAGCAAGACGCCCGGCCATCCCGAGTACGGCCACACGCCCGGTGTGGAAACCACTACCGGACCGCTGGGCCAGGGTCTGGCCAATGCCGTGGGCATGGCCATGGCCGAACGCCATCTGGCGGCGCGCTACAACCGGCCGGAATATGCCATCGTGGACCACTATACCTACGCCGTGTGTGGCGATGGCGACCTGATGGAGGGCGTGGCCTCCGAGGCGGCCTCGCTGGCCGGCCATCTGGGCCTGGGCCGACTGATCTGCATTTACGACGACAACGACATCTCCATCGAAGGGCATACTGATATCGCCTTTACCGAAGATGTCGCCAAGCGCTTCGAGGCGTACCACTGGCAGGTGCTCCAGGTGGCCGACGGCAACGACCTGGCGGCCATCGAGCAGGCCTTGAACGCGGCCAAGGCCGAAACCGGGCGTCCTTCGCTGATCGTTTTAAAAACCCACATCGCCTACGGCAGCCCCAACAAACAGGATTCGGCCGATGCCCACGGCGCCCCCCTCGGCGAAGAAGAGGTCTGCCTGGCCAAGGGTTTTCTGGGATGCGACAAAGACCAGCATTTTTGCGTGCCGCAAAATGTATTGGATCACTACCGTCTGGCCGTGGAACGCGGGCGGGAGGCAGAGGCCGCATGGCAGACCCGTTATGACGCTTTCAGGCGCGAACATCCCCAGGCGGCCGACGAGTGGGTCAATGCCATTACCGGATTTTTGCCGAGGGGTTGGGATGAGGATCTGTTGACTTTCCGGCCGGAAGACGGTTCGGTGGCCACGCGGGCCGCCTCGGGCAAAGCGCTCAATGCCCTGGCCAAACGCATTCCCACCCTGATGGGCGGATCGGCGGACCTGGCCCCATCCAACAAGACCTTTCTCGAAGGGCTGCCGGTGTTCCAGAAGGGCGCCTACGAGGGACGCAACATCCGTTTCGGCGTGCGCGAGCATGCCATGGGCGCGATCATGTCCGGTCTTTTCCTGCACGGCGGAATCCGTCCGTACGGCGGCACCTTCCTGGTCTTTGCCGACTACCTGCGGCCGGCCCTGCGTGTGGCCGCCCTGATGAAGCTGCCGGTGATCTATGTGATGACCCATGATTCGGTGGCCGTGGGTGAAGACGGTCCCACCCATCAACCGGTGGAACAGATCGCTTCGCTGCGGGCCATGCCCGACGTTCTGGTCCTGCGGCCGTGCGATGCCAATGAGACCGTGGACGCCTGGATCCAGGCCGTGCGCACCAACAACAGGCCGGTGGTCCTGGCCCTGAGCCGCCAGAAGCTGCCGGTGCTCGACCGCAAACAGACCGGCGGACGCCTGTCCCGCGGCGGGTACGTCCTGTCGGATTGCGACGGCACCCCCGACATCCTGCTCATCGCCACCGGCGCCGAAGTCCACCAGGCATTGGCCGCCCAGAAGCTGCTGGCCGAAAAGAAGATCGCCGCCCGGGTGGTGAACATGCCCAGCTGGGAATTGTTCGAAAAGAACAGCGACGCCTATAAGCAGGAAGTACTGCCGCCCCAGGTCACCGCCCGCCTGGCCGTGGAGGCCGGTGTGCCCATGGGGTGGGAGCGTTACGTGGGCAGCGCCGGCAGGGTCGTCGGCATGAACGGCTTCGGTGCATCCGCACCGGGCGGAACGGTGCTGAAGAACTTCGGCTTCACCGCCGAAAATGTGGCCGCCCAGGCCGAAGAGATGTTAAAAAATCTTTAGAACCAATTTCGTAGGGGCGGGCTTTTCGCCCACCCGTGACATCGCACGGGCCATGCGCTCGTGCAGCCATTGATTCAAGAACATGGGCAGGCCGCGCGTCTGCCCATTTCCATTTCTATCCAACCTGCTTCGCTAAAGCCAGAATCGCCTGGCTCGTATATTCCCCCACGTCGGCCAGGGCGTCGGTGGGCAGGAACAAGTGCGCATTGTGGCTGTAGAGACAGGTGACGCCGGCCGGAAAATCGTCGTCCGGCAGGTAGCAGACGTAGCACAGGGCGATTTTGGGCAACGGCCGCACCACGAAGGCGATGTCGCCGCTCACTGCGGCCGGCGCGTCGCCACCGTCGAGCCGGGCGCGGATCGTCTCTTGCAAGTCGCCCAGACGCGGGACCAGGGGGACCAGGGACTGCTCGGTGCGGTTGGCGAAAGCGCCCACGTAAGGCGCGCTGTTGGGGGCCTCTTTGAACGACTGCAGGGGTTCAAGAACCGAGTCCTCGCCGGTGGCATGCAGCCCGTAGAGGGAGATGATGATGCCCCGCGGCCCGTCTTCCGGTTGTCCGTCCAGCGTGATACCTGCCGGGGTCAGGCGGCACGCGGCGCCGAACGCCATGAACTGCAGGGCGTCGCCGTCGCGTCGAGCGCCCATGGCCGCGGCCCGTTCGTCCAGGTCGAGTGAGAAGAGTCGTTCCAGATTGTCTTTAATGATCGTGGCGTAAGCACCGGCCATAAAAATTGATCCTTCTTCAGGCAATCACCTTTCCGATGCGGTCGCCGATCTCCCTGGCGCCCGATTTGGAAAGCGTGTTCTGCAAGGCGCGCAGGACGGCCTTGATGACTGCGGTTTTCGGTCGGGGAGAGAGCATCTGCACGTCGATGGTCTTGATGTCGATCACCATCTCTTCGATGCGGTCGAAGTCGGCCTCGATCCTG
This sequence comes from Desulfatitalea tepidiphila, assembly GCF_001293685.1. Taxonomy (NCBI): domain Bacteria; kingdom Pseudomonadati; phylum Thermodesulfobacteriota; class Desulfobacteria; order Desulfobacterales; family Desulfosarcinaceae; genus Desulfatitalea; species Desulfatitalea tepidiphila. The sequence continues at coordinate 570,508 of NZ_BCAG01000003.1, forward strand.
GCGACGGCCGATTTGACGGCGGTGAGGATCTGCGCCACGGCCTGCCGGCCCTGGTCATCGAGAAAGGGATTGCTGCCGATCTTCGCATCATCCGATCTGGCTGCCGATCCGCCGTGCTGAACGGCCGCCTCGATGCCATCGGCAGTGATGCCGATGCCCCCGGACAGGGTTCTGACCTCGGCCCAACCCCGCCCGATCAACTCTTCGGCCACCTTGCCGGCTTGCTCCTTGGCCAGACCGATGGCCGCGCCCGTTTCGAACATCGATTTCTGGACATTAGGATTGCCTTCCGTAGCACGATGCAGTTCGAGCAGGAAGGCGATTTCCGTTTCTTGCGTGATGGACATTGACGTTTTCCTTATGGGTAGATGTCGCAGTTTTTGTGAGTGTCCGCGGCCACCATAACATAGCGGCCATGGGAATGAAACGGGACGGCCCGGTCTTCAGCCAAAGGCAATCTGTCCTGCACGCCATCTTTATCATTGAAGGGACCACCGATTTCATCTACAAAAAAGCGGCGGACAAACGGCCAATGAAATGAGATGAAACCACAAAAAGTCCGTATCGGACGGCGTCGTCCAACATTAATCACAGATACGACTAAGGGAAGATGCCTTGAAAATTCTGGTGACCGGCAATCTGCCGGAAGACATCACGGACCGCATACGCGCCGATTATGCGACCCGCATCCATGATCTGGATCGCCCCATGGGCCGCGATGCGCTGCTTTCCGCCGTGCCCGAGGTCGACGGACTCCTGTGCATGATCACCGACCGCATCGACGCGGAATTGCTCGACCGGGCGCCGCGCCTCAAGATCGTGGCCAACTTCGGGGTGGGCTACAACAACATCGACGTGGCGGCGGCCACCCGGCATGGGGTGATGGTGACCAACACGCCGGGCGTGCTTACCGACAGCACGGCCGATCTGGCCATGGCCCTGCTTCTGGCCGTCGGGCGCCGCATCGTTGAATCGGACCGCCACACCCGGGAAGGCCGCTTTCAGTTCTGGGCCCCGTTTCATTTCCTGGGGCACGAGGTGTCGGGCACCACTCTCGGCATCGCGGGCATGGGGCGCATCGGCCAGGCCGTGGCCCGCCGGGCCAAAGGGTTCGGCATGCGGGTGATCTATCACAACCGCAACCGCCTGCCGGCCGATCAGGAAGGCCGCCTGGAGGCGCACTATGTGGAATGGCCGGCCCTGCTGGCCGAGTCCGACTACCTCTCGCTGCACGTGCCCCTGACCGACGAAACCCGCCACCTCATCGGCCCCGCCGAGCTGGCCGCCATGAAGCCGAGCGCTTTCCTGATCAACACGGCGCGCGGGCCGGTGGTGGACGAGGCGGCCCTGGTCGACGCGCTCAGGTCGGGCCGCATCGCAGGCGCCGGTCTGGATGTATACGAAAACGAACCCGAGCTCACCCCCGGCCTGACGGATCTGGACAACGTCGTGCTGCTGCCCCACGTGGGCAGCGCCACCGTGGCCACGCGCCGCCGCATGGCCGCCATGGCGGTGGATAACCTGCTGGCCGGTCTCGACGGACGCGAACCGCCGAACTGGGTCAACGCGAACGACATGAAAGCCCGGCCTGCATCCGGCCAAAACACGTGATGGATCTGCGGCCGCCTCGATGCGCGCCGGATCGGGAGAGCGAACGTCTCTATCGGGGCCTTAAGAATTGGAATGGATGAATGAAACCATTTTTTGACGTGATGGATATCGATGCGGTGCTGGCCCTCAAGGCGCGGTTCGAGCCCGTGGGCGCCGCCCGGATTGCCCTGGAACAGGCCCTTGGAAGATTCCTGGCCGAAGATCTGGTGGCCGATCGCGACCTGCCGGGATTCGACCGCGCCACCATGGACGGGTACGCGGTCCGCGCCGCTTCCACCTATGGCGCCAGCGAGGGCAATCCCGCCTATCTGAACCTCGTGGGCGCGGTGGGCATGGGCCGGACGCCCGATCACCGGGTCGGCCCCGGGCAGGCATCGCGCATCGCCACCGGCGGCATGCTGCCCGAAGGCGCCGATGCCGTGGTGATGATCGAGCATGCCGAAGCCGTCGACGACACCACCCTCGAGGTGTACCGCAGCGTGGCACCGGGGCAGCACATGGTGGCCCGGGACGAGGATGCGGCCAGGGGCGAGGTGTTGCTGCCCGCCGGCCGGCGCCTCAGGGCCCAGGAAATCGGGCTGCTGGCGGCGTGCGGTCACACATCGGTGCGGGTGTTCGACGTGCCCCGGGTGGGGATCATCTCCACCGGCGACGAAGTGGTTCCCGTCACCGCCGAGCCGGCCCCCGGCCAGGTGCGCGACGTCAACGCCTACACCCTGGCGGCGCTGGTCGCCCAGGCCGGCGGCGCGCCGGAGCGCTACGGCATTGTCAAGGACCGCTACGAGGACCTGCTCGACGTGTGTCGCCGGGCCCTGGCCGAAAAACGCATGGTGCTGGTATCGGGCGGCAGTTCGGTGGGCACGCGCGATCTGACCGAGGCGGTGTTGTCCGCCCTGTCCGAAAGCAGCATCCTGGTGCATGGGGTCTCGATCAGTCCGGGCAAACCGACCATCCTGGCCCGCTGCGGCACCAAAGCCTTCTGGGGGCTGCCGGGGCATGTGACATCGGCCATGGTCGTGTTTATGGTATTGGTACGTCCCTTTCTGATACATATCGGCGGCGGGACCGGCGAAACGCCGGTGCGGGTGCGGGCCCGTCTCGCCCGCAACGTGGCCTCGGCCCAGGGCAGGGTCGATTATGTGCGCGTGCGGCTCGCGGAAAAGGAGGGCCAGCTGTGGGCCGAGCCGATCCTGGGGGCCTCGGGGCTGATCCGCACCATGATCGCGGCCGACGGGTTGATGGCCGTGGACCTGAACAGCGAAGGGTTGGAGCGGGGCGCCGAGGTCGAGGTGCTGTTGGCGTGATGATCGTTTTTCGTCCTTGTAATCTATTGAAAAGGAAATCCTTGTGGTCCCGAAACGTAATGTCTATTTGAAGATGAAATCCCTGGAAGAGGCGCGGCGCATCGTGCTGGAGGCGTTCGGCGACCGGACACCCGATGCGGAGACGGTGCCGACGCCCGAAGCCGTGGGCCGGGTCCTGGCCGAACCCGTGGCCGCGCGGCTCTCCTCTCCCCATTTCCACGCGGCCGCCATGGACGGGATCGCCGTGCGCGCCACCGACACCTTCGGCGCCCATCCAGCCAAACCCAAGACGTTGACCGTCGGCGAGAGTGCGATCTTCGTCAATACCGGCCATGTGATGCCCGCCGGCACCGATGCCGTCATCATGATCGAAAACGTGCAGGAACACGAGGCGGGCCGGGTGGTGATCGAGGCGCCGGCCTTCCCATGGCAGAACGTGCGAAAAATGGGCGAGGACATCGTGGCCACGGAAATGCTGTTTGCCCGTCGGCACCGGGTGACGCCTTACTGCGTCGGCGCCCTGCTGGCTGCCGGTCACTTCCAGGTCAAGGTGCTGCGCAAGCCATGGCTGGTCATCCAGCCGACCGGTTCCGAACTGGTCGATTGGCGGCGCCAGGGCGAGTGCCAGTTGCTTCCCGGCCAGGCCATCGAATCCAATGCTTACGTGCTGGGCAAACTGGCCGAGGCGGCCGGCGCCCGGTATGAGCGTCTGGAATTGCTGGGCGACGACCTCGATGCCATCGCCGGCGCCGCGCGGGCGGCCGTCGAAAAGGGGGCCGACGCGGTCCTGATCGTGGGCGGTTCCTCTGCGGGGTCGGAGGATTATGCCCGCGCGGTGATCGAGCGCCTCGGCGAGATCCTGGTGCACGGGGTCACCATGATGCCGGGCAAGCCGACCATCGTGGGCCGGGCCGGGTCCACGCCCGTATTCGGCATGCCCGGATACCCGGTGTCGAACATCATCGCCTTCGAACAGCTCGTGGAGCCGCTGCTGGCCAGGATGCTGGGCCAGCCGCCGGCCCGCCGGGAGCGGGTCGATGTCTACCCCACGCGCAAGATTCCCTCCAAGCTGGGACTCGAAGAGTTCGTGCGCGTCAAGATCGGGCATGTGGGCGACCGCCTGGTGGCCACCACCCTGCCGCGCGGGGCGGGCCAGATCACCAGCATCACCGAGGCCGACGGCATCATCCGCATCCCCTCCCAACTCGAAGGGGTGGCCGAGGACGAACCGGTGACGGCCGAACTGCTCAAGCCCCTGGCGGCCATCGGCCGGACCGTGGTGGTCGTGGGCAGCCACGACAACACCCTGGACCTGCTGGCCGACGAACTGCGCGCCCAGGGGGCCGACCTGAGCCTGTCATCGAGCCACGTGGGCAGCCTGGGCGGGCTCATGGCCGTCAAGCGGGGCGTTTGCCACGTGGCCGGCACCCATCTGCTCGACGAGCGCACCGGCACCTACAACCTGGCCGACATCAAAAAGTACCTGCCCGATGTCAACGTGCGGCTGGTGCACCTGGTGATGCGCGACCAGGGCCTCATGGTGCCGGCCGGAAACCCGAAGGGCATCCAGGGGCTCGAGGACCTGCGGCGCGAGGACGTCCGCCTGATCAACCGCCAGAGCGGTTCGGGCACGCGCATCCTGCTCGACTTCCGGCTCCGGCAGTTGGGTATCGACCCGGACCAGGTCGCCGGCTACACCAACGAAGAGTTCACCCACATGGCCGTGGCCGCGGCCGTGATCAGCGGCGCGGCCGACGTGGGTCTCGGCATCTACGCAGCGGCCAGGGCTCTGGGCCTGGATTTCATTCCAGTGGTCACCGAGCAGTACGATCTGTTGATTCCAGGCGCCTGTTTCGACAGCGATCCGATTCAAACGATGCTGCGGGTGATCCGCAGCGAGGCGTTCAAACGCCGGGTCAACGCCCTGGGGGGGTATCACACCGAGCGTACCGGAGAAATACTTCTCTAAGGTGGTGCGGGCGGGAGGAATGCGGCATGGCTCAACTCGATCCCGGTTATTTTCGCCTCTTCGATCATACCGCCGACCTGGGGATGGAGATCTACGGTGACGACGCGGCGGCCCTGTTCGCCAATGCGGCCCGGGCGCTGTTTCAATCGCTCGTGTCGACCGGGGAGGAGCAGCCGGCTGAAAGCTGCCGGAAAACGATCGCTGTCACCGGAGCGGACTGGCCCGACCTCATGGTCAACTGGCTCAGGGAACTGCTCTATCTCTGGAACGGGCATCAGAAGATTCTCATCGACCTTCACATCGAGTCCCTGTCCCAGACCGCCGTTCGCGCGCAGGTCACGGCGGGTGATTTCGATCCCCGGCGGCATACCGTCGACCAGGAGATCAAGGCGGTCACCTACCACCAGATCGAAGCCGGACCGCACGGCGGCCGCTGGCGCGCCAGGGTGATCTTTGATATCTAGCGGCCATGACCTGGTGAAATTCGGGTTTTGACATCAGGAGGACGCCATGGACATCCATCGCATCGACGACTATCGTTGGCGGGTCGAACCCTTTGGGCAGATGAGGGTGCCCGGCATCGTCTACACCAGCGCCGGCATGCTCGACCAGCTGCGCGAGGAGCAGGCCCTCAACCAGGTGGCCAACGTGGCGACCCTGCCCGGCATCGTCAAGGCCTCGCTGGCCATGCCGGACATCCACTGGGGATACGGTTTTCCCATCGGCGGGGTGGCCGCCTTCGACTGGAACAGCGGCATCGTGTCGCCCGGCGGCGTCGGCTACGACATCAACTGCGGGGTGCGCCTGGCGGCCACGGATCTGGACTACGAGGACATCCGCGACCGGAAGCGGGAACTGGTGGATGCCCTCTACCGCCACGTGCCCTCGGGCGTGGGGTCCACCGGTTCGGTCAAGCTGTCGGCCAAGGAGGAGAAGAACGTGCTGCGCATGGGCAGCCGCTGGGCGGTCCAGAACGGCTTCGGCACCGATGACGATCTGGCCCATACCGAGGACGGCGGGTGCCTGGCCCATGCCGATCCGGAACAGGTCAGCGAACGCGCCCTGGAGCGGGGCAAACAACAGCTCGGCACCCTCGGGTCGGGCAACCACTTCGTGGAAGTTGGCGTGGTCGAGGAGATTTTCCTGCCCGATACAGCCGCGGCCTTCGGTTTGCGCGAGGGGCAGGTCACCGTCCTGCTGCACACCGGTTCGCGGGGCTTGGGCTATCAAATCTGCGATGACTTTCTGGCGCTCCTGAGCAAGCATGTGCTGACCTTGGGCATCCAATTGCCCGATCGCCAGCTGGCCTGCGCCTACATTCAATCCGAAGAGGGCCGGCGCTACCTCGGCGCCATGGCCTGCGCCGCCAACTACGCCTGGGCCAACCGCCAGATCCTGCTGCACCGCTGCCGGGAGGTTTTCGAAGAGACCCTGGCCATCGGCCCGAGGGATTTGAACATGCGCCTGGTCTATGACGTGTGCCACAACATGGCCAAAAAGGAAGAGCACATGGTCGACGGCCGCCGGCAGTGGCTCTGCGTGCACCGCAAGGGCGCCACCCGCGCCTTCGGCCCCGGCCAGCGCGCCGTGAGCGAGGCGTATCGCGAGGTGGGCCAGCCGATTTTGATCCCCGGCGACATGGGCACCGCCTCTTACGTCCTGGTCGGCACCCAGCGAGCCATGGAAGAGACCTTCGGCTCCACCTGCCACGGCGCAGGCCGGGTTCTCAGCCGCAAGGCGGCCATGCGCAAGGCCAAGGGGCGCTCCATCGCCCGGGAACTCGAGGACCAGGGGATCCTCGTGCGTTGGACCGGCCGCAGTACCCTGGCCGAAGAGATGCCCGAGGCGTATAAAAACGTCTCCGAAGTCGTCGACGTGGTCCACGGCGCCGGCATTTCCAGGAAGGTGGCGCGGTTGCGGCCGTTGGTGGTGGTGAAGGGATAGAAAAAGTTTAAAGTTTAAAGTGTAAAGTATAAAGTGGTGGAAGTTTGTCGATTTTGACAGTACGTAACTACTTGTTGTCATTTGGGCGATTACCGGGTACGCAACGAAGTTTCGGCGCTGATCGGAATGATCACTGGATCCCGGATCAGGTCCGGGATGACGGGAAAGACAAGAATCAGGCCGTTACGAGACTGTCGATTTTTATGGTTCCTGTCGGCATGGGGCCTTTCCAGTGAAAGCCGAGCACACAGTAAAACCTTGACGCTGACCAGGATGCTTTAAGTATCCAGAATCAAGTTCGTGTTTGGGGTAGATTGAACATTACATGGCTGCATCTATAATAGACAGCATTCCTTCACTTAACACTTAAAACTTAACACTTTAAACTCTTCTTCTAAACAAGGAGCCATCATCGATGATCAATCCTGAAATATTTCGTCAATACGATATCCGCGGCATTGCCGGCAAGGACATGACGGCCGATGATGTGATGCGCATCGGCCAGGGCATCGGTACCTATCTGCAGCAGCAGGGCAACCGGCACGTCGCCGTGGGGCGGGATTGCCGAACGACCTCGGATGAATACGCCGAACGGATCATCGAAGGGCTGGTGGCCACCGGCTGCCGGGTGGTGGACATCGGCGTCTGCCCCACCCCGGTCTCCTACTTCGCCATCCGCCACCTGGAGACCGAAGGGGCGGTGATGGTCACCGCCAGCCACAATCCGCCCGAGTACAACGGCTTTAAAATTTGCAGCGGGGTGGATTCGGTCTTCGGGGAACAGATCCAGCAGGTTCGCGCGATCATCGATGAGGGGGCGTTCCAGAAAGGCGCCGGGGCCGTCGAATCCTACGAAATCCTGCCCGACTACATCGAGCATGTGTTGGACAATATCGAGCTGCGGCGGCCGCTGCGGGTAGGGCTGGACGCGGGCAACGGGACCGCCGGCATCACAGCCGTACCGATCATCGAGAACCTGGGCTGCGAGGTGCACGAACTCTACACCGAGATGGACGGCACCTTTCCCAACCACGAGGCCGATCCCACGGTGGCGGCCAACATGGCCGAACTGGTCGCGTTGGTCAAGGAGAAGGGGCTGGACGTGGGCCTCGGTTTCGATGGCGACGGCGATCGCCTCGGCGTGGTGGATGCCGACGGCAGCCTCGTCTACGGCGATCAGCTCATGATCCTTTTCAGCCGGGAAATACTCGGCCGCAAGCCGGGCGCCACCTTCGTCTCCGAGGTCAAATGCTCCCAGACCATGTACGACGACATCGAAAAGCATGGCGGACGGGCCATCATGTGGAAAACTGGCCACTCCATGATCAAGAAGAAGATGAAGGAGGTGAAGGCCGAACTGGCCGGCGAGATGAGCGGGCATCTTTTCTTCGCCGACCGCTACATGGGATTCGACGACGCGACCTATGCGGCCTGCCGCCTGCTGGAGATCCTGGCCGCCGAGAGAAAAACCATCGCCCAACTTCTGGCCGATGTCCCCAAGACCTGCAACACGCCGGAAATCCGGATGGATTGTCCCGACGACATCAAGTTCGATGTGGTAGCCCGCGTCACGGAATACTTCCGCCAGCGCGAAAAGGTCATCGACATCGACGGCGTGCGCGTCCTCTTCGACAACGGATGGGGCCTGGTGCGCGCCTCCAACACACAGCCGGCCCTGGTATTGCGCTTCGAAGCATTGTCGCAGGAGCGCTTGGCGGAGATCAGGAGCCAGGTGGAGACGGTGTTGGAGAAGATTAAAAAGGAAGTTTAAAGTGTTCAGTGTAAAGTGTTAAGTGGTGGAATTCTGTCATTATAAAATCGACAGGGCACCATCACATTAAACTTTAAACTCAATGTCGTTAACTTAAGCTGGCCACTGAGGGCGGGCATAAAGCCCGCCCCTACGAGGTCTTCTTGCAATACCGGCAGTTGCCATAGCCGGGTGTTGCAGGGGCAGGATTTATCCCCGCCCGCAGCATCGTTAAAACAATGACGCTGATTTTCAAGTATTAGACGGTGGATTCCACCATTATATAATCGACAGAATTCCTTCACTTTAAACTTTAATCTTTAAACTTAAAACTTTCACTTAAAACTCGATTAAAAAAAGGCCCTCATGCACACTCGAAGATTTGCCACCCGACGTCCCCCCGGTGCCACAAATGAATAAACCCATCTTCGCGACGCTTTTCTTCGCCCTGTTTTCAACCATCACCGGGGTGGGCATCGTGGTGCCGCTGCTGCCGGTCTACGCCCACGACATGGGGGCCGCCGGCATTTACATCGGGCTGATCTTCGGCGCCTTTTCCATATCCCGCACCTTCTTCCTGCCCTATTTCGGAAGACTTTCGGACCGCAAGGGGCGCAAACCCTTTATCGTCGTGGGGTTGATGGCCTACACGCTGGTGTCGGCGGCCTTCGTGGTGACCACCAGCGTGCTTCAGCTCGTGATCATCCGCTTCCTGCAGGGCATCGCCTCGGCCATGATCATGCCCGTGGTGCAGGCCTATGTGGGCGACATCACGCCGCCGGGCCGGGAGGGCTTCATGATGGGGCTGTTCAACATGTCCCTGTTCCTGGGGCTGGGATTGGGTCCGGTGGTGGGCGGGCTGATCAACGACCACTGGAGCCTGCGGGCCACCTTCGTCTGCATGGGGGTGCTTTCGCTGATCGGCTTCGTCCTGTGCCTGTGGCTGTTGCCCCCCCGACGGGAAGAGGCCGTCGTTTTGCGCCGCCGGCCGCCGCTGTCCTGGCGCGCCATCGTCTCCGATCGAACCGTGGCCGGACTTTTTATCTTCCGACTCGCCTACACGGCCGGCATCGGTGTGATCTGGGGCTTTCTGCCGGTCCTGGCCGACACGGAGCTGCACCTGAGCAGCGCCAGGATCGGTGTGCTGGTGATGCTCGGCGTGCTCGTCTCCGGGGCGGTGCAACTGCCCATGGGCAAGCTGGCCGACAAAGTCAGTCGCACGGCCATGGTGGTCGTGGGCGGCGTGCTGGCCGGTGCGGCCATGCTGGCCTATCAGCACGCTTACAGCTACGAATACCTGTTTGTGGTCAGCATTCTCTTCGGCCTGGGCGGCGGAACGGCCATGCCGGCCCTCATGGCCATGGCCGTGACCAAGGGCCAGCAGACCGCTGCCATGGGATCGATCATATCCCTATTGACCATGGCCCACAGCATCGGTATGTTTGTCGGCTCGGTGGGCGCCGGACTGCTGATGGACTGGTTCCAGCTGCGCTACGCCTTCCTGGTCGGCGCGATCCTGATGGCGTGCGGCACGGTCCTGTTCATGATGTTCACGGCCGGCCGCGCAGCGAACGAAGAGACTTGACCCCGGGCGGTCGCCTGAACCGGTGCACTGTGGCCCAAAAAGAAGAGAGACCCATGGCAGCCATTGAAATTCATCCTATCGGCATCATCTCCACTCCCTACCAGAAGGCCGAGGATATGCCCATCCAGCCGGGTGGTGCGGCCGAGACTGCGGGCGTGATCACCATCGACGAGGCTTACGCCGAGGGACTGGCGGATATCGAGGGATTTTCCCACATCATTTTAATCTACCTGTTTCACCGGAGCCGGGGATTCGAGCTGCGCGTAAAACCCTTTCTCGACGACCAGCTGCGCGGTCTGTTCGCCACCCGCGCGCCGCGCCGGCCCAATCCCGTCGGCCTGTCCGTGGTTTCCCTCGTCCGGCGGGAAGCCAACATCCTGCACGTCCGCAATATCGATGTGCTGGACGGCACCCCCCTGATCGATCTCAAGCCCTACGTGCCCTCGTTCGATGCGCCCCGGGTGACGGCTACCGGTTGGCTGGAAGGCAAACAGGGCGTGGAGAAGACGCTGCGCTCGGATGACCGCTTCAGCCGGCCTCGCTAGTGTCGGCCATGGCCCTGAACCCCAGGTTGCCGTAGCGGTGGAAGTTGTCGCAGACCGACTGGTTCCGCACGTAGTGGAGCAATTCCAGGCGCCCTTCCATCAGCACGGCGGCGCGGGCGATGTAGTGCCCGCCGCGGGCGGCCGCGGCGAGGATGTCGGCCGGCACCCGCTCCGGCGCGGCATATCGGACCCGCACATCCGGGGAGAGCGAAGCGGCGAGCTGTTCGTCGGACTGCCGATCCAACCGGGCGGGCCCCAGAAAATCCCGACCTTCCCGACCTTCGAGGAATTCGATCACCGGGCTGTGCATGTTGCCGGGAATGCTCACAACCACGGTGTTGCCGGCGATGCGGGCGGCCGCCACCCGAGCCAGCGCGTCGAACAGGGTGTCGTCGGGGTGCAGGCGGACGACGATGGCGCCGATGGGCCGGTAGCGGTGGATGTTGTCCTGGCCTCGCAGATGGAAATAGTCTTTTTCGACCCCGAACTCCTGCTCCCATTGAAATAGATAGCTTTTGACGGCGCGGCTGGTCTTTTGCAGGTCATCGGCCCATTCCGCCAGCCGGCCCCATCGCAGGCCGGCCTGCCAGGCCTGAATCCGGCTCAGCAGGGGGTGGGCTGCGCGGATCGCATCCACGCGCGGCGGCGCGGTTTCGGAAACCGCCATGAACTGCAGGACGTAGTTGGGCCCCCCGGCTTTGATGCCCGGCCCCAGGGCCGACTTGCCCATGCCGCCGAACGGCTGGCGCAAGGTGACCGCTCCCGTAGTCCCCCGGTTGATGTAAAGATTGCCGGCCCGCACGGAGGCCTTCCAATAGGCCTGCTCGCGCTCGTCCAGGCTCTCCAGGCCGGCGGTGAGGCCGTAGCCGGTCTGGTTGGCCAGCTCGACGGCATGTTCCAGGTCGTCGGCGCACATCACCCCCAGCAGCGGACCGAAGAATTCGGTGGTGTGGGTCACGCTGCCCGGCTGCACCCCGTATTTGATGCCCGGTGTCCAGAGGTGCGGATTGTCCGGGTCTTGCCGGGGCTCCAGGGCCCAGCGCTCCAGGGGTTCCAGGCGCGTCAACGCCCGTTCGAGGCGGCCGGCCGGGGGATGGATCAGCGGCCCCATGCGGTTGGAAAAGTCCCAGCAGGCGCCCACCGGCCGGCTTCGGACCGCGTCCACCAGTTTGCGTTCGAAATCTTCATCGTCGTAGACCTCCTTTTCCAGGATCAGCAGGGAGGTGGCCGAACATTTCTGGCCGCCGTTGCTGAAGGCCGAATGGACGACATGCTTGATCGCCTGGTCCCGGTCGGCCATGGCCGTGACGATGGTGGCGTTCTTGCCGCCGGTTTCGGCATGCAGCGCCAGGTCGGGCCTGGCGCGGAGCATGGCCAGCCCGGTGGCGGTGCCGCCGGTGAGGATCACGAAATCGACGCCCGGGTGGCCGGCCAGGTGCGCGCCGGCCGACTCGCCCGAGCAGGGCACGAACTGCAGCGCGCGCCGGGAGACGCCCGCCCGCCAGAAGCATTGGCACAGCACCCAGGCCACCGGCACGGCCTCGCTCGAGGGCTTGAACACCACCGTGTTGCCGGCGGCCAGCGCGGCGATCAGACCGCCGCACGGGATGGCGATGGCAAAATTCCACGGCGAGATCACTGCGCCCACCCCTTTGCCCCGGAAGGTCAAGTTGGGCATCTCCGCGAAGGCGCGCGCCGAATGGGGATAGTACTCCGCGAAATCGACGGCTTCCGACACCTCGGGATCCGCCTCGGTGAAGAGCTTGCCGGTGCCGGCGGCGGCCGCGCCGATCAGGTCGCCCCGCGCCTTGCGCAGTTCGGCGGCCACGGCCGAAAGGATGTAGTGCCGCTCGTCCAGCGGCAGGTTGCGCCATCCGTCGGTATCCGCCGAGGCCGCAGCCACGGCCGCATCGACGTCCTGGATCGTCGCCAGGCGGAAGCGGGCGACCGGGATGCGCTGGGGGAGCCGCGACGGGTCGAAGCACGGACGCACCTCGCGGTCGTCGTGTATCTCCCGGCCGTCGACCACCAGGGGGATCTCCATCGGCGGGCTGTCCGATGCGGCCATCCAGCGCTCCCGGATGGTTTCGGCCCAGTGCCGGTTGGCGGCCAGGCTCCAATCCGTGTCCGGTTCGTTGTGGAATTCGCCTTCGAACCAGCTGCCCATCTCTTTGGGAAAGCGTTCCGTCCGGTGGTCCTGCACGCGGTGGGTGACGGGCCCGGCAGGTTCCGGGCGGGCGCAGGCCGCCTCGAACCGGGCGCCGAGGCGGCGCCAGTCGGCGGAGCCGGGCTTCAGGCCGGGCGCATGGCGCAGAAAATTGTCCGGCGCCGTGTTTTCGTCCAGGCGGCGGACCAGGTAGGCCAGGGCGTTGATGAAGTCGTCCCGGTCGGCCACCGGCGCGTAGAGCAGCACCTCCAGGTCCTCTTCGCGCAAGGCCCGCCAGATCGGATCGGCCATGCCTTCGAGCATCTCGAAATGGCAGTGCGGCGCCACCCCATTGGCCTGGGCCGTGTGCCAGGCATAGGCCAGGTCGAACAGGTTGTGCGACGCGATGCCCAGGTGCACGGCCGGCGCATGTTCGGGCCGCAGGCCGAACCGCACCATGCGGATGTAGTTGGCGTCGGTGTCGAGTTTGGTGTCGAAGATTGCCGGGGGCCAGTTGCGGTGGGCCGCTTCCAGCAGTTCCATCTCCATGTTGGCTCCCTTGACGAGGCGCAGGGTGATCGGGCTGCCGCCCCCGGAGACCCGCCGGCGGGCCCATTCGGTGAGCCGTTGCTGGATGAAATAGGAATCCGGCAGGTAGGCCTGCAGCACGATGCCGGCGTTGCAGTCGATCAGGTCCGCCTGCTCCAGGGTCTGGGTGAATGCCGCCACGGTCATCTCCAGGTCGCAGAACGCCTCCATGTCCAGGTAGACCAGCTTGGGCACGCTGGCCCCGTCGTTGCGCTCGAAGCCGTGGGATTGGGCCGCATGGTACAAGGCCGCCAGACGGTCCGACAGGATCTCCACGCCGTGCCGCATGGCCAGCGGTTCGATCTGGGAGTAGATGGTGGAGATCTTCACCGAGATCGCCTCGATGTCCGGGCGTTCGAGATCCGCCAGATAGGCCTGCAGGCGGCGGGCGGCTTCCGCTTCGCCCAGCACCGCCTCGCCCAGGTGGTTGATGTTCATGCGCACCCCTTCCGCGCGCCGCTGCCGCAAATGCGCGCGCAGGGCGCCGGGATCGCCGTCGATGATGACCCGCCGCGTGTCGCGGCGCATCTTCTCGACCATCTTGGGCACGGTCCAGAAGGGCAGGTGGCGTCCCAGGGTCAGAAACATCTCGGCCAGCACCTTCTCTTTGGCCGAGAAGAAATGCGGCACCCCGCGGGTTTTGAGAATGGCGGCGATCTGGTCGGCCACCCGGCGCTTGTCGCGCGTTCGAAAGCAGCGGTCGAGCAGCTGGATCAGGACGACTTTGTCCTGGGGATGGTCGAGCAGCCGCGCCAGTTGCGCCTGGCTCTCTTTTTCTTCTTCGGTCGTCAACGCAATGGCGCGCGACAGCCACTTTTCGGCCGTCTCGACGGCTTTTGAAATGATGTCGGGGTGGCGATGTTCTTCCATTTGGACCTCGCGAAAAAGGGGGGAAACCGATCTACAGCGTTTCGGGAACGAAGGCGACCACGTCGTCGATGCGATCGCTGTCGGTCAGGAGCATCGCCAGGCGGTCGACGCCCAGGGCATTGCCCGTGGCCGCGGGCATCCGTTCCAGGTCGCGCAGGAACCGTTCGGGGGCCGGGTAAACCGCCTTTCCGGCGGCCCGGCGCCGTTCGCTCTCGGCGGCGAACCGCTGGCGCTGTTCGACGGGATCGGTCAATTCGGTGAAGGCGTTGCACAGCTCGATGCCCGCGATGTACAGCTCGAAGCGTTCGGCCAGGTCCGGTTGCCCGGGCTTCAGCCGCGCCAGGGCGCCGCAGGCCGCCGGATAGTCATACAGGATCACCGGCCGGGGCCAGCCCAGTTGCGGTTCGATGACCAGGCCCATGATCTCGTCGAAGCGCCCGCTGTCGAGCGCCGCCGACGCGGAGCAGCCGCCCCAGGTCCGGAAGGCATCGTCCACGCTCATGCGCGGCCACGGCGGCCGAAAGTCGATGGTGCGGCCCTGGTAGCTCAATTGGAGCGGCGACCCGAGCGCTGCCGCCACGTGCGGGACCAGCGCCTCGCACTGGGCCATCATGTGGGTGTAATCCTCGCCGGCCGTGTACCATTCCAGCATCGTCAATTCCGGCAGGTGGCGCCGGCCGCGCTCGCCGGTGCGAAAGCATTTGCAGATTTGATAGATCCGGGTGAACCCGTCGGCCAGCATGCGCTTCATGCACAGTTCAGGAGAGGTCTGCAGGTACCAGTCGCCGGCCGGCTCGGCGTCGATGTGCGTCTCCGGGGCCGGCGCCGGGATGCGAACCGGCGTATCGACCTCCAGGTAGCCCTGGCCGGTGAAAAAATCACGCAACGCGGCGATGATCCGGGCGCGTTGCGCCAGGTTTCGAAACCGTGCCGATGGGGGGATCGCTGCCATGAGGCCCATCGACGATCAGGCGTCGCCTTTCTTGCGCTCGAGGTACTTGTCTTCGGGCCGGTCCTGGAGAAACACATGGTCGAAGCGGGCCAGGTTGGCCGATTCGTACCATTCGTAGGCCTGGGCCCGGCAGGCCGGACACGCCTTGCGCGGCAGGTGCACCGCCAGGATGGCGACATCCCTGTCCGACGACGATTCGATGCGCAGGGCGCCGGCGCACTCGTCGCAGACGCGGATCGATTCGGATTGCACCTCGTAGATGTTGTCCGTGTCGTAGAAGATGCGCCGGGACCGCTGGTGGATGTTCGGGCCGACCCGGACCTTTTCGGCCAGGGCCTTGCGCTGCCGCCACTGCTTGAGCACCCGCAGGCCGGTCTGTTCGATCCAGCGGGTGGTGGCCGCGCTTTGCTGGTAGCGTTCCGGGTCGAAGTCCGGTTCGCGCAGGTGGTGGTAGTCGAGGCCGGCCATGGCCAGAATGATGCCGGTGTTGACATAGGGCAGGGCGCCCTCGATGGCGTAGCCGCCCTCGAGCACGGCGATGTCGGCCTGCAGCATTTCGGTCAGCTCGGCATAGCCCTGCGCCGAAAAGTTCATGTTGGTGATCGGGTCGGAGTAGTGGTTGTCCTGGCCGGCCGAGTTGATGATCAACTCGGGCTTGAAATCGTCCAGGATGGGCATCACCACCTCACGGATCGTGTAGAGAAATCCCTCGTCCGACGTCTGCGGCGGCAGGGGAATGTTCACCGTCAGCCCCACGGCGTTGGGGCCGCCCATCTCGTCGAGAAACCCCGATCCCGGGTAGAGCGTGCGGCCGTCCTGGTGCAGGGAGATGAACAGGGTGTCCGGATCGTGCCAGTAGATGTCCTGGGTGCCGTCGCCGTGGTGGCAGTCGGTGTCCACGATGGCCACCCGGTCCACGCCGTAGGCGCGCCGCAGGTACTCGATCATGATGGCTTCGATGTTGACGTTGCAGAACCCCCGGGCGCCGTGCACCACCCGGTTGGCGTGATGGCCCGGCGGCCGTACCAGGGCGAATCCGCGCTCGATCTTGCCGTCCATCAACGCCATGCCGATGGTCTTGGCTCCCCCGGCGCTGATGAAGTGGGACTCGGTCATCACCGTCCAGGGGTCCGGCACGCAGAAGTGCACCCGTTGCACATCCTTGATGTTGACCAGGTCCGGCTTGAATTCCGTGATGCCGTCGATATCCAGCAACCCCTCCTCGAACACCTGGTCCTGGGTATAGAGCAGCCGTTCTTCGCGCTCCGGATGCGACGGGTCGATGGCCCAGTCAAAGGCCGGAAAGAAGACGAGGCCGGTTTTCTTCTTGGTGAGTAGCATGGTTTTAGACCACCTGTTTATGGATGGGCGCTATTTTGAAATCGATATCGCGTTGGAGCCGGCAGAACAAAAGCCGTCCGGATAAAATAGAGCCATTAGAATCAGATCGCATACAACCGCTTAACACTTTAAACTTAACACTTAAAACTTTACTACAAATCTTCCCGCCGCAACTTCCCCGCGATCGGGTCGTACCCGGCGATGAGCCCCGGCTTGATCTGGGCCCTCACCCGGATGTTCTTGCCGATGGTGTGAAACCCGCGGATCATGTTGAACTGGTACGACTCGATCACCTCCATTTCGAGATGATCGGGATTGGCGCCGCGCTGCAGCGCCTTTTCACGCAGCAGGTCCAGCGTCAACTGCTCCGCGTCCTCCAGGCTGAAGCTGCGCGGGATGTCCCGCCGCGCCTTTTCGCCGGCCGCCACGGCCACCTGCTGGGCCGTGTCGGCAAAGAGCATCACCTCGCAGGTGGTGCGGGCCAGGGCGCAGCCCACGGCGTTGGCCACCTGCCAATGGGGCACCACGCTGACGCTGCCGTCGAACAGGGTCATCAGCTTTTCGGCGAACTGGGGCGCCGGTCCGCCGAGAATCATCAGATGGCGCGGTTTGATCTCGCTGCCTTCCCACAGCTCGTGAACCGTGTAGACCGGCTTGCTGTTGACGCGGTCGATCATCTGCTGCGCGCCGTCCAGAATCTGCCGGCAGGCCTGATCGAAAATCTGCACGGACGCCTCTTCCACAGAGACCTTGAGCCGGTCCGCGATGGGCTGCAAGCCTTGAACGGCGCGCGAACGATCGCCGCCGCTGACCAGCCCCAGAACACAAAAGGCGTCCGTCGGGGTCGGCACCGGCCCGCCGTAGGCCATGGCGCGGCCCTGGCGTTCCGGACCGATCGTCAGCACCCCGTCCTGCTCGTGGATCACGCTGTCGCCGCCCACACCGATGGATTGGGTGTGCAGCGCGCGAATCAAGGTTTTATACGGGCTGATTTCGATTCCCAACGGATCCAGCAGGGGAACCCCGTCGATGAGCAGGGCCATGTCCGTGGTCGTGCCGCCGATATCCAGGACCAGCGAGGCGCCGCTGCTGGGCGCATAGGCCAGGGCCCCCATGACGCTGGCCGAGGGGCCGGAGAGGATCGACAGGGCCGGATCGTTGAACGACGAATCGAAACTCATGTTCCCGCCGTCCGGCTTGAGAATGCGGATCGGCACATCGAGCCCCTTTTTGACCAGGGACTGTTTGACCGCTTCGAAGAACGCCTTGTGGACCGGGTAGACGGCGGCATTCAAATAGGTGGTGGCGATGCGCCGGGGAAAGTTGAGGCTGCCCGACAACTGGTGGCCCATGAAGACCCGCTCGAACAGCGGAGAGATCAGGCTGGCGATGTGCTTCTCGTGCTCCGGATTGTGCACCGAAAACTTGGTGGCCACCCCCGCATAGCGAACCCCCTTTTTCTTGAGATTCTGGGCCACCATGGCGATCTCGAAATCATCCAGAGTTTCGATTTCCCGGCCGCGGTGGTCCATGGCGCCGCGCACCACGTGAAAGTCCTCGTTGGTGCGGAACTCCCGGGGATCGATGCCCGGCCCGCCGGCCACGATCATGCCCACCGGCGGCAGTTTGTGTTGGACGATGAGATTGGCCGCCAGGGTGGTGCTGAGAACCGCTCTGCGGATCTCTTTGGGATCGACCCCCTCGGTCACTTTTTCAAGACCGGTGAGCACGGTTTCGAACAGGTGGTTTTCGTCGGTGAGGACCTTGACTTCCTTTTCGATGCCTTTCTGGCTGATCAGGGCCACATCCGTGTGGGTGCCGCCGACATCCAATCCTATGATCATGATTTTATCCCGGCAACATCCCAACCGGTCACTGCGTCCCGATGGCAACACCACCGCCGTCCGACGGACGCATGGATTGTTTCGTCGCCTGATTTGAAAATGTTATCGTTTGTCTGAAAGACGCCCCAAAGCCATGAAACCACGCTATCCAAAAGGCCCCCAAAAGTCAAATTTTCCTTTGTTGTTGACTCTGTTACGCCACATGGGCTATCAGAGACAGTTTATGTAACGGGTGCCGCCGCGCGAGGCGCATCCGGATGAAAAACGGCGGGCCTCACGGCGTGCCCGCCGGGTTCGGACACCGGGATCGGACACCAAGGTCAATAATAGATTCAGGTATATTAAATGATACAGCTCATTCGCGGATTCAAGGATATTCTGCCGGCCGAGACGGCGCTCTGGCAGCACATCGAGCGCACGGCCGCATCCCTGCTGGGTGATTTCGGCTACGGGGAGATCCGCGTTCCCATCATGGAGAAGACCGAGCTGTTCGCCCGCAGCATCGGCGAGGACACGGACATCGTCGAAAAGGAGATGTACACCTTCGTCGACCGCGGCGGCGACACGCTCACCCTGCGTCCGGAAGCCACCGCCTCCATCGTGCGGGCCTATATCCAACACAAAATGTACGCCGACGACCCGGTGCGCAAGTTCTACACCATCGGCCCCATGTTCCGTCGCGAACGCCCCCAGAAGGGCCGCTACCGCCAGTTTTACCAGATCGATGCGGAAGCCTTCGGCATCGAAAGCCCCCTGGTCGACGCCCAGATGATCTACATGCTGCACACCCTGTTCGAGCGGCTCGGCGTGCAGGATACCCAGGTGCTCATCAACTCCCTGGGCTGCCCGGATTGCCGGCCGCGTTTCAGGCAGGCCCTGCTCGACCTGCTCGACGGCGTGGAAGAGCAACTGTGCAGCGACTGCCGCCGCCGCAAGGCGAACAACCCGCTGCGCGTGCTCGATTGCAAGGTGCCCGGATGC
Organism: Desulfatitalea tepidiphila; assembly: GCF_001293685.1. Classification (NCBI taxonomy): domain Bacteria; kingdom Pseudomonadati; phylum Thermodesulfobacteriota; class Desulfobacteria; order Desulfobacterales; family Desulfosarcinaceae; genus Desulfatitalea; species Desulfatitalea tepidiphila. Next base: position 589,938 of record NZ_BCAG01000003.1, read on the forward strand.
CGCGAGGCCGTGGCCGGCGCGCCGGCCATCATCGATTACCTCTGCGACGCCTGCCGGGCCCATTTCGACACCGTCACGGGCGCCCTCACCGCCCACGGCATCCCGTTCGTCCTGGACAAGCGGCTGGTGCGCGGGCTCGATTACTACACCCGCACCACCTTCGAAATCCAGACCACGGCCCTGGGCGCCCAGAGCGCCGTGGCCGGCGGCGGCCGCTACGACGGCCTGGTCCAAGCCCTGGGCGGACCGGCCACCCCGGCCATCGGCTTTGCCATCGGGTTCGACCGCCTCGTGGAGATCCTCGGCCAGCAGACGCAGATCACCGCCGCCGGACCGGCCCTGTTCATCGCCGCCATCGGCGACGCGGCCCGGGCCGCGGCCTTCGACTGGTCCCTGCGGCTGGGCGGCGCCGGCCTGTATGTAGAGATGGAGCACGGCGACAAGAGCCTCAAAGCCCAGATGAAGCGGGCCAACCGGCTGGACGCCGGTCATGTGCTCATCGTGGGCGAGAACGAACTGGCCGCCGGCAAGGCCGTGCTGCGCGACATGGCCACCAAAGAACAGACCGAGCTGCCCATCGACGGCATCGTCGACGCATTGCGGCAGCGCCTGGCGCCATGAGCGCGACACATAAATTTCCATGATGACATAAGGAGTAAGGCAATTGGCTGATTTGCTTGGCGATATGAGACGCACCCACCATGGCAACCAACTGGGCGCGCAGGACGTGGGATCGGAAGTCGTGTTGATGGGCTGGGTTCAGCGCCGCCGGGATCACGGCGGCGTCATATTCGTGGATTTGCGCGACCGCGAGGGCATCACCCAGGTGGTCTTCAATCCAGAGATCAGCGCCGATGTCCACGCCAAGGCCCACGCCCTGCGCAGCGAGTACGTCATCGGCGTGCGCGGCCGCGTGGACCACCGTCCCGAAGGCATGGTCAATCCCAACCTGCAGACCGGCGCCATCGAGGTGATGATCACCGAGCTGCGGATCTTCAACACGGCCGCCACGCCGCCGTTTCCCATCGAAGAGGAGGCCGAGGTCTCCGAGGCGATCCGCCTGGCCCAGCGCCACCTGGATCTTCGCCGTCCGCACCTGCAGCGCAACATCATCCTGCGCCACAAGGCCGCCGCCGCCGTGCGCCAATACCTCAACGGCAACGGCTTTCTCGACATCGAAACCCCGGTGCTGACCCGCAGCACGCCCGAAGGCGCCCGCGACTACCTGGTGCCCAGCCGCGTCAACCCCGGCCAGTTCTACGCGCTGCCCCAGTCGCCCCAACTCTTCAAGCAGCTCCTCATGGTGGCCGGTTTCGAACGCTACTACCAGATCGTGCGCTGCTTCCGCGACGAGGACCTGCGCGCCGACCGCCAGCCCGAATTCACCCAGATCGATATGGAGATGTCGTTCATCGGCGAAGAGGACATCATGGCCATCTCCGAAGGGCTGATCGCCTTCATTTTCCAGGAAGTGCTCGGCGTGACCATACCCACGCCGCTGCCCCGCCTCACCTACCAGGAGGCCATGGCCCGCTACGGCCTGGACAAACCCGACACCCGCTTCGGCATGGAGCTGGTCGAAATCTCCGACATCGTCAAGGATTCCGGCTTCAAGGTCTTCGCCGACGTGGTCAAAAAGGGCGGTATCGTCAAGGTCCTGAACGCCAAGGGGTGCGTGGACATGACCCGCAAGGAGATCGACGACCTGACCCAGTTCGTGGCCGTCTACAAAGCCAAGGGGCTGGCCTACGTCAAGGTGCGCGACACCGAGTGGCAGTCGCCCATCGCCAAGTTTTTCACCGACGACGAGAAGGCCAGCATGGCCGAACGCATCGGCATGCAGCCCGGTGACCTGGTCTTCTTCATGGCCGATCAGCCCGCCGTGGCCAACGAGGCCATCGGCCAGCTGCGCGCCCACCTCGGCCGCAAGCTCGGCCTGATCGACCCAAATGCCTTCGCCTTCACCTGGGTCACCCACTTCCCCATGTTCGAGTGGGACGAGACCGAAAAACGCTACGAAGCCCTGCACCACCCGTTCACCGCACCCCTGGAGGAGGATTACGGCCGCCTGGAAACCGATCCCGTCTCCGTGCGGTCGCGCGCCTACGACCTTGTCCTCAACGGCTTCGAAATCGGCGGCGGCAGCATCCGTATCCACGACATGGATCTGCAATCCAAAGTGTTCAACATCCTGGGCATGGCGCCCGAGACCTACCGCGGCAAGTTCGGCTTCCTGCTCGACGCCCTGCAGTCGGGCGCACCGCCCCACGGCGGCCTGGCCTTCGGCTTCGACCGCCTGGTGATGCTGCTCTGCCGCGAAAGCTCGATCCGCGACGTGATCGCCTTCCCCAAGACCCAGAAGGCCGCCTGCCTGCTCACCGGCGCACCGTCGGAAGCCGCTCAGGCTCAGCTGGACGAGCTTTCCCTGCGCATCAAGGCCACAGCCAAGGTGTGAAGCATATGAAAATAAACAGTTTTCCGGCGACCTCAAAATTGCGAATAGCCCTTGACAAGTCGCCACGGTTTCTATAAAAGACCAATTTTCAGCAGGGGTGCCACACTGCCCCGACCACGATCCCTGATAGCTCAATCGGCAGAGCGGGTGGCTGTTAACCACTAGGTTGTAGGTTCAAGTCCTACTCAGGGAGCCAACAAAATCAAGGGGTTAGCCAAATGAGGCTAATCCCTTTATTATTTTGTGTGAGAATCCGTGTGAGACTTTTTCGAACCATTTGTCCTGCCTGCACTCATCTGACATTAACTATTGGATCACTTTCGGGCTGCTTTCGTAGGCTCGGATCCACTTGCGAATCGCGTTATCGCTGACACCATACTTTCGGCCAGTACCTTTATATCCGAGTTGTTCGACTTCACGCATCAATACATTGTATTGTGGGCGTTTCGTTACCTTTCTGTGCCAAAAGGCCAAGTGTTTGTTCGTTGGCCCTTCAGATAACGATGTTAAGTCGCCTTGGAGCAGTTGAGTGGCTTCAAGTTTGGCCATGGCCTCTCTGTCGGCCTCACCGATGGTGTGAAGATAGATCTCAGTCGTTCGCCGATTTTGATGACCCAAGATTCTCTGAATAACGCCTATTGGGACGCCAAGATCATCAAGCATCGAGGCGGTCAGGTGGCGGAGGGCATGAAACCGGAAATATCTTACCCCTGAAGCTTTGCACAGGGCTTTCATGAGCGATTTTCGCTCGCCATAGGGCCCCTTGACCCATTGCCCGACTTTCCTACTCCAATAGGTATGCCAAAATACCCACGGTAGGTCGTCCTTTCGGGTGTGGAAGCGATACCGCAAGATGTCGTATAGCCTTTGAATCATCGGCACCTCGCGCGGTTCCCGATTTCCACCTTTGCGCTTTCGGGTCCAAAGGGTCACAAGTTTCCGATCAAAATCGACATCATCCCAGGTCAGCGCATTGATTTCTCCGACCCGCGCAGCTGTCAGAATAATGGTCCACAAATACTGCTGCGCTTCGGGATCACCCGAAGATATCGCCTTGAGAACATCGTCTTTGGGTGGGATGTATTTTTTTCGTCGCTCTATTGGAAAAAACTCGATACCTGCTGTTGGATTATTATTGATGAAACGCTTTTTGATTCCGAAATTGAACAAAGCTCGCAGGTATTGGAGTTCTTTATTGGCAACGTGAGCGGAAACTTCCAGTCTGCCTTTGAGAAATAGCTCTATCATTTCCGTTGTTATTTCTCCGACTATCAAGCCTTTCCAATGAGATACCCATCGTCTGCCATGATATTTGATATCCCGATAATGCGTTACCGAATTATATGCCCTCACATGATCCAGCCGTCTATTGACCAAGTCCAAGAAGGCCATGTCGGTCTGGATCGTCTCGGACTGTATCGGCGGCGGCGCCGGATTTACAATCTCCTCCCTTCGTTCGTTTTCCGCCTTTCGAGCGGCGCCTTTTGTCTTGAACCAGCCCCTTGTGTGCCTGGTCCCGTTCAGGGTGAAGTCGTATCTCCATCCCTTTGCCTTTACCGAATAAACGCTCATAGAGGTCCTCCTTTCTGGGGAAGAGCAGAGAACCTCCGAGTTTCCTGCCGCCCAACGCCTGCCAGTGCTTGTACACCCAGCTGGGGCTTTTGCGCAGGTATAGGGCGACCTCCTCGGGTGTCAAAATATCGTGACCGCCGGGATTGTCAATGGAATCTGTCATGATGACCTCTGTCCTTCCCGGGTCCAGAGGTAACATCTTTTAAATTCGGTCAGTTATGACCTGTAACTAAATCGGTGTTGCGGGTAATTGGGGTAGGTTGGCCGGTGCACTGTGGCGGTGGCCTTAACATGATCGGGGTTCGGGACCCTGTATTGAATTATCGCTTAAAATTTTCAGTCATTTTGGAGTGACTGTTCTTGGTATAGGGAATGGAACTTAACCGTTGGGTTTCGATACCCATCCTGATTTATCCCGAAACCATTGGTTTTTATGCCTGGAATAAAACGGTCCGCCAGCAATCTACACAGTTGGTGTTGTTTGGAACAGCAAAACCACCGGGGTAGACAGCCAAAGTCAGCAAATTGGCCTGGGTTTTAAAACGCCGCATTAAAGACCGTGCGGTGCTCGAATCCATAATCCGGCTGAAGAAAACAAAAACTGTATAGGGTATTTCTTTCGACAAAATGATATCCCATTTCCCATCGTCCACTGAAAAATTGCCTGCATAGTCCACTTTGAATTCAGAACCCATGTAATTTAAGCTTTACTTAATTAAATCGATGACATAAAGATCTAATTCATTCATTCCTTAATCAATCCTTTCTGATCCCAATTTTTTCTAAACCTTTTGCTTGGTGAGTCGCAAGGGCTCCAGTCGGGATATAACTAAAGCCCATCGATGCAGGCCTGAACCGTTCAGGCCCTCTACCGTAGCCTAAAGTAAACCAAAAATTCATATATTATATTGAAATATTTGGGTATATAATGATAAAAAAATAACCAATAAGCTCACATGATGGTATGGCCGGTCATGTTGAAGGGTGGTGTTTCAAAATGATAAAAACCTGTTCCGAATGCCCACGAAGTGCTTCCTGTACGGAGCTTTGCGATGCCATAAAAAAAATGTTGGATCCTGAAATTAAGTCAACAAAAAATGATGACCGAATGACGTTTTTGGATCCAGGGGAAATTGAAAAAAACATCAAGATCGATGTAGGACGAAAATTTGAAGATATCGAAGATCTTAACGTGGAGTATTTGCAGACTCAGGTTGGTCCCCGATCGATGGGTCCGTCGCCGGATGAACTACGAATAATTAGAAAATATGTTGATGATGTGCTACGATCCGACCAGAAAAAATTAAAGGGTCGCTTCCTTTCCTTTCTTCGGTGCAATAGTATGGTAGATATTGCTACCAGGGCTAATGTTAAAAAACAGGCGATTTATAAGCAATTTTATAACATTGTAAAAAGAATTCACTACAGAATGTCAGCTGGAAAAAGGCACTTAAAAACAACGATTACTCCCTATCAATTCAAATTGAAATTGTCTTAAACAATATGAGAGTTGGCGATATGGATCAATATGGAGAACTATTAGAAATTGTTTTCTGGCATCAATTAAATAAGCAATTCAATGCACTTATAAAGAATGGCTATGGTATTGATGATGAATCAAGAGTTATTTTTAAAAATTTCATTTTAAATAATGAAGTATTTCGTAAAGTCACAGAAAAAGATCTAATTGATTCATTACCTTTATCTTTGATTACCGATTTAGCTGAAATTCAGACACTAACGCATGGCCTTTCAGAATGGACCGCGGCCATAAAAAAACTCAATGAAAAAATGGTCGCATTAGATCTCGATCAAGCATCCTACGAAGCCTTTGAAGTTGTAGAGAAGTTAGAAACAGAATATCAATTAACTAAAAGAACTGATGAGAAAGATGATCGTGAACTATTTACTGTTATCGATCAGTACGAAACTCTTTGTGAGAAAGTAGATAGAGATTTTTCTACTTTAATAGAAACATTATTTTATTTGAAATCTACTGCATTAAATAAAATCGGCACAATGTTTCAAATAAACCAATCCGTCAGATACAGCAATGATATAATGATGGTTGATTTTGAGAAAGAATCAAACCGCAACTCAATTCTGGAAGTATATAAAAATGAATTTTGTAAACCCGCGAAAGATGCGATTGGACATTTGGTTTCTGCAACCTCAGTTTTCTCAGACAGCGAAATCGTCCAATTTTTTAATAACATTGAAAGCGATTCGGGGGCTAAACAATCTGTTCTTGACTTTGTAAATAATGAAAAAGCCGTATTTCATAACCTTAATAGAATGACCAGAAGATTTAACGCTGAGCTTTCAAAACGACTGAACGACAACTTTAGCTATGACCTTCCCATTATTAATCTCAACAGTTTCTCATTTTTAGAATTCCCCTTCCCATCTGCCTAACGTCAGCTTTTTTTAGCGTAAATTCACCATCCCACTTTTATTAAGTCCAATACCATACACATTGTCATCCCCTTCCCAACACCATCTAATCGCCAACAATCGGCCGTTTAAACCGTAAAATTTAAATAACTAAATAAAACTATAGGTTACCCTTACTTTGAGTTGACTTTTTCCATTAACAGGATCTGTGAGGGCAGAATCACGGATCTGTCGGGCAACGGCAACAACTCAAAAAATTTGGCTGGGATGAATAGTGCATACGAAAGCCCAGCAGAAAATGACATTTAAATCAAGGAGGGGTAATGTCACGTATTATAAATGATTTTATCGATTGTTCCATACAAGGTTGTGGGGTCGGTTGTTTCCAGAATAATCCATTGGCTATTTCATATTCAAGGACAGTAGGAGCAAACCAACTTCGGAAATACAGAAAGTATGGGATTGTTCCTGCCGCGTTCATTGCCTATCTGAAGGCGAGCAATGCCCTTCAACCTGACGCATGGCTTCCGGAGCGGAAAAGAACGGTGCATGGTCTGCTGGATCTGCTCTGCCAAGGCCCGGAAAGGCATCCTGGTGAATTTTCTGAAGGAGAAGCACTGCGGGAGGCTTTGTTGGTCGAGATGTTTCCGGAGCTGAAAAATGCGATGGGCTCATCCGAACGCATTTGGCAGACGTTTGAACGGGACGGTAGCTTGTTTGGGTTAAACGGGCGAGGCGGAACAAGCAAGGCCCCTGATTATCTGGATGAAAAGTAATTAGCATCAATAAGTAAAAGTTCGATACCCTATCCTATGTCCGGCCGGATTCTTTCCGAGCCGGTTTTTTATGCCCCATCATTTATATAGCTGACGAAGTGGCCGACCGACCCCATTAGGGACAAATGGGACCGATGGGACAAATTCATTAATAACTTTTTAATTTCAACCGGGGGCATGCCTTGTCCTTAATTTAAAACATGGAGGTGTAAATGACAAAAAAGAAGAATTTGGAAGAAAGCTTGAGCCAGCAGGTGCAACTTTGTGCTGCGAAACAGGCAATCGATGAGACTGGTGTGGACCAGGTCCTGACAGACAATGGAAAGGACCCTCCTTCCCAGGATGCATTCGAAGATGAGGTGCCCAATGACGGTCCTCAGCCAAAACCCTGCACCGATCTTGGCAACGCCGAGAGATTGGTTGAGAGGTTCGGTCGTGAGATGCACTACTGCCAGGAAACCAACCTCTGGTATGTGTACCGACGCGGTAGGTGGATTAAGGGCTCCAAAGGAACAATATTTCGGATGGCGTATAAGGTCGTTCGAAGTATTGCCGATGAAGCGAAAGATGACCATCTGACGGCCGATCAGGCGGCTGACCTGAAAATCCATGCGAAAAAATCGGCATCCAAGGGACGAATAAGGGCCATGCTCGACCTGACCAAATGGTTTCCAGGTGTCTGCGTATCTGTTGGAGAAATGGACGCAGATCCGTGGCTATTGAATTGTTTAAACGGCACCCTTGATCTTCGGACTGGTCAGCTAAGAGCCCATGACTCAAATGATTTGATCACCAAGATGTTGCCCGTAAACTATGACAAAGATGCCACCTGTCCGGGTTGGCAGGCCACCATCGATCGGATCATGGGCGGTGATGAAGAAAAAATAGGCTTTTTGAAACGGGTCTTCGGATACGCATTGCCCGGGGTGACAAGCGAGCAATGCATGTTTGTTCTTTACGGTTCAGGTGCCAATGGGAAATCGACCATCTTGGAGATCTTTCGTGAGCTTTTGGCCGGCTATGCCATGCACACGACGACCGCATCTTTGTTGGGCTCCAACGGGTCACCGATCAGAAACGATTTGGCCCGCCTCAATGGGTCGCGGTTCGTATCGGCAGTTGAGGTCGGCATGGGTAAAAAATTGGACGAGGCCCTGGTCAAACAACTGACCGGTGGTGATCAGGTGACCGCCCGGTTCCTGTACAACGAATTTTTCGAGTACAAGCCCCAGTTCAAGCTGTTCATCGCTGCCAATCACAAGCCCGAAATCAAGGGCGTCGATCATGGCATTTGGCGCCGCATCCATCTCATACCGTTTGATGTGACGATACCACCGGAGGAGATTGACAGGGATCTGCCCAACACATTGCAGGCAGAGCTTGCCGGTATCCTGGCGTGGGCGGTGCAAGGATGTTTACAGTGGCAGGTGCAAGGGCTCAATGTGCCAGAGTCGATAAAAAATGCCACGGCAAGGTATCGTGCAGAAATGGATGTCGTAGCCGAGTTCATAAATGACTGCTGCAGACTGACCGCTGATAACAAAACGGCCTTGGCGGCTCTGTATGATGTGTACAAAAAGTGGGCGGATGATGCCTGTCAGGATGTTTTAGGCAAAAAGACTTTTGGCAACCTGATGCGTCAGAAGGGGTTTATTCAATCCAAAAGCGGGGGTGTTCGTTTCTGGAACGGCATTGAGCTTATCGAGCAGTAGCTTTCAGTTAAACCATTATATGCGGCAACGGCGGCTCCCATGCGGGGGCCATTTTTATTTACACGTTCTGCTTTCACGAAGGGGGTGGTTGCATTGAGGGTCTAAATGATCGCACGCGAAGAGAAAACTGGTCGGCCGATCCAATATCTGGGTCGGCTTTTTTAATTGAAAACATTCAAAAAGGAAGATTTTATGAAAAAAAATCAAATAGTAAAAGAAGAGAATCATGCAAAAGAGTTAGAGGGTGACTACATCACCGATATGCCGGTGGTCAAAACAGAGGCCCCAAGTGAAGACCCGTTGAATCGTTTCATCGAATGGCCCATCATCAGGCCAGATGGCACAAGACAACCCTTTCAGTTCCGCACGGCCGGTCATTTGATATCCAGTGGTGTTCATCCGGAAAACATCCAGGCAGCTAGCCTGATACATACCATTATGGTTTCGGCGGCATTGGAGCATCCCATCTCGGCAATGATTGTATCGGATGATCGTCAGGAGGTTGTTCGCGTGCTGGATCAGTGCAAGAAGCTGATCCCAAAGGACGCGACCATCGAAATTCAGAATCTAAAACCCGAGCATCTCTATTGCAAGGGCGGTGATCTGTTGGATCGCAAATGCATCATTTGCCCCGATGTGGGAGGATTTAAAACGGTGCATCGGGATCTGGACTTGATTATTGGCCGTGGGCATTGTGCCCGACAGGAAATCGTCAAGGGCAGATTTGAGTCCTCGTTGGCCGAATACAAGGCGAGGATGAAGATATCTATCATTGGAATAGATAATGGGCGGACAGACAAGGGATTGTCCCATCCGTCGATTCTCAAGATCCCGATTCGCGCTGGGGGTATCGCTTTGGATCTGCCGAATTCTAACTTGGTCGAACAGTTCGGCCTGCTGCAGGCTCCGCCATTTAAGGTTCGCAAGTCATTGCAGCGGCTCAAGCCAAGAAAGGTCCTCATACCCTTTGCGGCCCAACTGACCCAGGTCATGAAAGAAAGTGGTTGTGACTATCTTCGTGAAAAGATGGACGTCTTACTCAATATGATTTCGATATGCACCATTATCAATCAGCCGCCGCCGGTTCATCCAGCCGAGTTGGGGGCGATCATGTATGATACGGATGAAAGCGAGGTGCAGCGATGGCTCATTGAATCTGGCCTTCAATCGCCGGGGCAGGACGCTATGGCTGAGCCGCTTGTTGCCACAAAAGTCGATTATCACATCAGCCGTTTGCTATTAGATGGAATGCTACTGGTCGGGTCGACACGTTTTACTGACCGTCAGAAGATGATTTTCGATACGGTCAAAACCTTGAATATGGCCAAACTCAGCACCGCCTTGTTGAGCAAGGGCGATGATGTCGAAAAATTGTCCACGATTGCTCAAGGTTCAGGATATTGGGTCACACGAGAAAAGATATTCGAAAAGATAGGCAGATCCGATGCCAAATTTTCGTTATCGAGCATGAGCAACGATCTTATGGCTCTTGTGACGATGGGTATGCTGGAGCGTGCCAAGCCCCCCAAGAGCCGCTATTACGGCTACTATATCACGACGCCAACGCTTGAAAATGCAATTGGGTTGCCGGCTCCTGAAACGATCCAGGATCCGATCTATGAGGGTAAAGAGGTGTTGGTGGTCAATCCACTATCCGGTCAAGTCGAGAAGATTTAAAAATTTAAACTTTTAAAAATTCGGCAGCTTGAGCGGATAAATTTTTAAAACTTGAAACCTTGCCATGATGGCAGAGCTAAGGAGCCAATCTTCGTTTAAGGGGATTGGCTCTTTTAATTTTACTTTGAAAGGAAAAAAAAATGATTAAAAAATCGATAAAATGTGAAGGTACGCAAGAGTGGTCAGTAAAGACTGTAAATTGCTGCACCGGTTGTTCCCATGATTGTCTGTATTGTTATGCCAAAGAGATGGCCGTTCGTCGAAAACAACTGACGGTGGGACAATGGCCGCTTGAACGAGTGCGGGAAAAGGACGTGTACAAGTCTCATAAGAAATATCCTGGCCAGGTCATGTTCCCATCTACACATGATATTACCGATAGTAACTTGGATGCTTGTGAAAACGTCATTTGGCGGCTTGTTCAAGCGGGCAATCAGATCTTGATCGTATCCAAACCTCATTTCAACTGCATTGAGCAACTGTGCGTTTTTCTTCGCTCCTACAGAGATCAGATCCTATTTCGCTTTTCCATCGGCGCCCGCGATAATCGCATTCTTTCATTTTGGGAGCCGAATGCCCCAAGCTATGATGTCCGCAAGCAGTGTTTGATCCACGCCTGCCAGGCCGGTTTTAGGACATCGGTAAGTGTCGAGCCCATGCTCGATTCTGCCAACATAGATGCGCTTGTAAGCGATTTGTTGCCATATGTGACCCATTCGATATGGATCGGTACGATGAACCACCTGGTCCGCTTAGAGAAGCATGCAGACCCTGTTATGCTACAGGCCATCGATAACGTGCGTCAGGGGCAAACCGAAACCATCATCAAGGCAATTTATCGGCGCCACAAGGACAACCCGATGATCCGGTGGAAAAAAGAGATTAAAAAGATCGTGGGTATTCCAATTCCCAAGCAAAACGGGTTGGATATTTAAGCAGAAAATTGCAGAAAAATATTGGTGGGGCGATCTCCAACAGGGGGTTGCCCCATTCTTTTTGCACGGACGAGTTTGCAACTGAATACTTCATGCTTCATTCGCGGTAACAAATAAATACAAAAGCAATTATCATTGCTGTTCATTTCATTTATAGGAGGAGTTAACCATGAGAACACGTCAGTATTCAAAATCCCTCAGCGTGGCGCTGCCACAAGAACACTTCGATCTGATTAAACGGATTACAGACGAAAAACACATCAGCATGGCTGAATGGGTCAGAGATGCCGTGGCATCGGCGCTGAACAATATTAATCGAGAGGAGGATTATATGTAATGAATCCACAAAACATGATCACAGACAAAGAGCAATTCAAAAACACGGCAACACATTTTTTAAGCAGTTTGTTCGAAGCATCTATGCAGAACGATTGCGGTGAAATCCAAATTGACGGGTTTTGCAACGGACCAAAATATCAATCCTACCACAACACTATACCTGACGCTGTAGATGCAGCCTATAGAGCATGTCAGCAGGGTCTTGATGTCTATTATGGTGTAAATCCACGGGTAGGGAAGGCAGGCAAAGAGGAAAATGTACACTACCTGTCGTCCTTTCATGCTGAGATCGACTATGGACATGATGGCCATAAAAAGAAGCCGGAATACGATACGTATGATGAAGCGCTCACTGCAATAAAGGCATTTGAAATGCCAGCGTCACTTGTTATTCACAGCGGTGGCGGATTTCATTGCTATTGGATATTGGACTTTCCGGCAGAGGTTTTAAAAATAGGCTTAAATGACCTTAAGAACGTCAACAGGGCGATTTTAAGTAAAATCCATGCTGATGGTGGGACGCACAATATTAACCGCATATTGCGCGTTCCTGGGACATTTAACTTCAAGATCCCTGGCAATCCCCGTCCTGTAATTATAATTGATGACTCGGGGCCGACCTATGATCTGAAAGCGTTCGAATCATTTATGGATTTTCAGCCCAGACCCAAAAATAATGCGATACCACAAGCCACCGTCTATGATCCACCCTCTTCGGATTGGGATAAAAACATATCCTCACTACCGGTATCGGATAAAATCAAAAACCTGATCCTGCATGGTAAGGATGGATCCTATGCATCCCGAAGTGAGGCAGACCAGGCGGTTATTATTGCTTTGGTAAATAAGGGTTTTGACGCTGGCCAAATCAGGGTCATATTTGAAAACTATGCCATCGGTGCCAAATATCGGGAACACTCCTCGCCAGAGGCCTACCTGAAACACAGCATTGAAAAGGCCAAGGAGTTTTCCCATTTGACTGAAGAAGAGCGCCAGGATCCACTATTCATATCAGGCGCCCTGCAAAAAGACGACAAGGGTAAATACACCCTTAAAATCGTCAACTTTCAAGAATTCATGTATAAAAAGCATATGCTCAAATTCCTTGAAAAAGAGCGGGCTTTTTTCAGATACAATGGCCAATGCTATGAACAGTGCAGCGATGACCGGTTGAATAATATCTGTCAGGCCGAATTGGGTAAGCACCGTGAACTGTTTACACCGGCATCGAAAGCGAACTTTATCCATTATGCCATCGGAAATGATCTGATCGACATCGAGACGGCATTTGAAGACCAGGTCCGTTACCTGACCATGCAAAACGGCTTGTATGACCTGTCCCGATACAAGTTAGTCCCGCATGATCCGGACATATTTACGACCAACCTGCTGCCCTATGATTATGCCCCCAGCGCCCAATGTCCCAGGTGGCTCCAATACTTGAATGAAATTTTTATGGGTGATAAAGCGACAATCCTATTTGTCCAGGAGGCGGTCGGTTATGCATTCCATAAGGCCATTCCCAAGGCGGTCATATTCTTTTTAATCGGTGATGGTGGCAATGGAAAATCGGTATTCATCGATGTGATTAGCTGTCTCTGCGGGAAGGACAATGTGGCTAACATCAGCTTGAATCGATTGAACGATGAAAAATACCTGCCTGAACTTTTCGGAAAAATGATCAACGTATCGGGGGAAACGCCCAATGCCAGGTGCATGAATACCGATCTGATCAAGTCCGTCGTCGCTGGTGATTGGGTGACAGGCCGGGAGGTGTATAAGAAACCATCGAAATTCAAACCCTATGCCAAGCACTATTTGGGAATGAACACGCTGCCTGAAATCGAAGACAATACCTATGGCATGTGGAGAAGAATTCATGTGATCGAATTTCCGAAAAAATTTACCGAAAGTGAAATGGATGTGGAGTTGACCGGAAAGCTGATGAATGAACTGTCCGGGATATTTAACTGGGCGCTTGAAGGGTACAGACGGTTAAGGGATCATGATTTTATATTCGCTGTCAGTGATTCCATGAGAAAATCGAAAAGTCAGTACAAGCAAAAAAACAACAGCGTTTGTGAGTTTATCGAATCCCATTGTGACATCATTTTTTCGGATGACAGTTCAGCTCCACTAAAAGAGGTCTATAAGCTTTACCAGGAATTTTGTGAATCCGCTGGCATTAAACGGATATCATCGAAAATTGATTTTCGTAAGACGCTTGAGTCCGAGGGATTCTTGATTGAAAATTCGAGTAAACACGCCAATCAACTTCGGATATTTGCACCTGACAATGAAATCGTGAATTAACAGCAGTAAACGAGGGATTGTCCTGAGCGATTAGTCTTGGGATGATCTCTCGCTTATTTGAGCGGATTTTATGCCGATGAGAATTTTGATGTGTGAAAATTATAGTAAAAAAATGAAGAGCGTTGCTCTTCCCAAAGCTGCTTGCTGCTAAAAATAATAATCCCCGCAGATTTAGATTAATAAAATTAAAACGGATTAAAATGTTTTTAATCCCATAAATAAACTGATTCCAATATCTTACAACGAAAATTAAAAGATTAACTCACTTTATATCCCAAATACTCAAAAGTATAAAAATAATACAATATATAAAAAAGCATATATATAGTATAAAAGTTCAGATCTTCGTTAATCTTTTAATTTTTCAACTACTATATTGTTATTATTCCAAATAATAGATTAAAAGAGTTTTTTAAATAACTTCACATTTTTTAATCTCACCGAGATGGCATCTACAGTTTATCAGCAGCTAATCATTGGTCACATATTCATTTATCCTCGTATATCGTCTCAAGATTAAAGTTTTTAAAGCAGCAGCGACTTTGGGAAAAGCAACGCTTTTCAAACTATCTCTAAAATGGGTTGCGAATATTAGATTTCAGCTAACCTAAATTATTTTTAATAAATTCGGGCATCTTGCTTAGGGCTATAATTATTATTAAAGTTCTTTTGAATAGTGACGACTATTAAGAAAAGGAATCGGATATTTGCCAAAAATAAAATGAAAAGTAAGAGGTTTCTATGAAAAACCAGTGCAACAACAAAAAAGTTGAAATTATTGCTGCAGCAGTGATTAAAAAATTTAAAGAAATGAATGTACCACTTGAAAAGTCTAAGAAAGAAAATAACTATATTTCTCTTTTTTCGCCTATAATGATTTCGGTAGTCGATTGCCAGGTTTTAATTGGAATCGATACTAAAAAAGAAATTATAGGTATTAACATACAATATAAAAAGCAGTTAGAGGAAAACGATATACCTATAATGGTTGAATTTGCAAACTATTATAACAAATTATATTCTACAGTTGGGTTCGCAACTTTTGATCCAGAGAATACTATCATTCAATTTAAGGCAGGGGTTGAATTATTTCCGGGCAAAATTGATACTAATCATTTAGAGGCATGTTATAATTCTATTTATAGTGACGCAATTAGATATTTTGCATTTATTGAAAATACGAAGGACTCAGGTTACAGTGCGAAAGAATTAATGTCGAAATTTTGTGGATACAAAACTGATATCCCTTCAGCCGTAGAAGCCAAAATGAATTAATACTTAGGAGATAAAAGTGGACCAGAATAAATTAATGGCAAATACCAAAATGTTAGAAGAATGTTTCAAAAAGTTTGATCTGGAAATTGTAAATAAAAAAAATCAGACTGTTACTGGTATTAACCATACCGAATTTTCATCTTCCATTTTTGTAAACGGAGCAGGGCAGCAGACGTTCAATGCAAAATATTATCATGAGCTTAATATGATTGAAGTTTGTTTTTATTTGAAGTTAGACTTTGAATCGAGGCTCAGAGAGGCAATTGCCCATCTATTAAATCTTATTAATTCTTTAAGAAATGACTCTTTTTGGGCGATTTGCAGTTGCTGCAACGAGATAGAAATGAGATACGCAACTAGGATAAAAGATGTTATTTCAAAAAGCTATCTTGAAAGAATGTTTAAAAAATCATTATTCCTTGCAAAAACGTTTACCCCACTGATTCTCCATCTGATCGCATCTAAAGATGATCCATATCAATTGTCGAAGGAATTCTTTTTAAACAATAGATATTTGGCTATGAGGCGAATTATAGCAAAATACGATGAAAAGAATCCAAATGTTGTCTATATCGATGAAATGGCCCTTGATTGAATATTGTGATATGCATATGCTTCCTAAAGTTTAGATGGACATTAGTAGCTGTATTCTTTTCTATCGGATTTTTTTCACTCATTGCGGCCGCAGATATCCGTCGATGAAACGATAATGAAGAAATAAAGATCGGCGATGATTCTCCGGTTGGATATCATAAACTAAAGCATTTCACCGGAAGGCGATGAAGAACATGATCGTAAATGATAAAAGATTGGTTTAGGATCTTTCTGACTATCTTAACATCTTAACTGAATTAGTTAAGATCTTCCCGGACACCTTACCGAAAAAATAGTTTGGAACTCGGTGTAGGGGCGGCATAGCCGGGGGGACCATAAAATCCCCCCGGCTATGGCGGCCCGGTCGCTCTCTCGGTTATAATCGTTGTTGCCCAACAACCAACCGTAACCGAAAGGAGCCGACCATGACCGCCAAATCCAAATTAGCACAGAAACGATTGACCTTGCTACAGCTTGCCGAAAAGCTCGGAAACGTATCCAAGGCGTGCCAGATGCACAAAGTCTCTCGAAGCCAATTTTATGAATATAAACGAGCCTTTCAGCTCCACGGGCTGGACGACCTCATAGACAAGCCGCCGATCCCGGGATCGCATCCAAACGAACTGACCGATGAAGTGAAACAAAAGATCATCGATCTGTCCTTAAAGCATCCAACTTATGGCCAGCAGCGCATTGCCGACCAGCTGGCCCTTGAAGGGATCTCAGTGTGTGCCACCTCGGTGCGCAATCTATGGATCAAACAAGATCTGGAAACGCGCTACAAACGTTTGCTGCGCCTTGAAGATGTACACGCTGAAAAAGGCTTTGAACTGACCGAGCAGCAAATCCGGCTGATTGAAAAGGCCAATCCGTGTTTCAAGGAACGTCATGTGGAAAGCAGCTACCCTGGCCAATTGTTGTGTCAGGACACCTTCTATGTGGGCCGCTTAAAGGGCGTTGGCCGCATCTACCTGCAAGCAGTGGTGGATACCTATGGCAGCTTCGGCTTTGCCAAGCTGTATACCAGCAAGCGCCCAGAGACGGCCGTGGACGTGCTCTATGATCGCGTCCTGCCTTTTTACCAGCAACATGGGCTGCCCATCGAAGCGATCCTGACCGACAATGGCACCGAGTACAAGGGCCGGCCGATGATCCACCTGCATGAAATCTTTCTTGAGTTCAACGACATCGAACACCGCACCACCAAAGTGGGAAACCCCAGGACCAACGGCTTTGTAGAACGATTTAACCGCACATTGCTCGATGAGTTCTTTAGATCCTGCTTTCGCAAAAAACTGTATGAGTCGGTGCAAGCCCTTCAAACAGACCTGGATGCTTGGCTGCACCATTACAACTATGAGCGCCCCCACCGCGGCTATCGTAACCTGGGGCGCAGACCATTTGAAACCATTGAAAACGGAAAAATGGAACGAGAAAAAGTGATGGAGAAAGCCGCTTAATATTCTCCTCCCGAGAGAGTGAATTGTTCGGGAAGATTTTGACTTTTACATCTTAACACCTTGTGCCGTGAAATTTTTACCCGAGAAACCGGCCACACATGGCGTACCCTCTTTTGAGACAAATTTCCCTCGTTGTCCCATCTTCAAAATGATTGGCACCGGCCCGTCAATACAGCTTTCTATTCCCTTCTAACATTCTGTTATAATATCCTATTCTATTATTTCATTGACATAACAAAGCCATAGCGCTACGTATCACACGATCCCTGCTCCAAATTCATAGCTATAAATCAGATGACAAAGGATCGCCCAGTAGCGTATGAATAGAATTATTTCAATGCCTATTTTACCGTGATGACCGGGCAATGGGCGTTTAAAATCAGGTACTGGGCAGTGGAACCGAAAAACAACTTGCTCACCTTGGATCGCTTTCGAATACCAATTACGATTTCATCGATCCCCTTTTCCCTCGCATAGGAGACCAAGTCCTCACCCGGCGTCATTCCGCGCACCAGTAGTTGCGTTTCGCATCCGATGCCTTCACTGGTCAATTTATCTTTTCCGTTTTTCAACCCGGTCTCGAGATTCTGAATATCTTTTTGCTCGTCTTCGGTTCCTTTTTCCATAGAAGCCACTAAATGTAATTTGGCCTTAAATGCATGGGCATACTTGATTGACACATCCAACGCTGCTCTCGATCCATCGGATCCATCATAACAAACCATGATTTTCATATTTGCAACTCCTTAGATCCTTTTTTGTACCCGGCCGATAATTTGAATATATACCCATTCTCCATTGCAACTTTGCATGGCCACAAAAAAAATCAATTGGTTAAGAAGATTGTAACTATTGGATGCGTAATTATAAATGATGCAATGAATAAACTTGAGATCGACATTTTAAGTAAGCGCCTTTTTTTTTAAGGTATTGAAAACAAAGAAGTGTTGAAAAAATGTACTGGGTAGAGATGCTGCCACCGAACGGATTTACAATATAATTCCTTCTATGTATCCTGCGTGGCTGATTTACCAGTCTAACCAGAAATAATAGAGTTATCGGCCCTTGAAGGTCGGGTTGCGTTTCTCATGAAAGGCTGCCACACCCTCCATTACGTCATCGCAGTAATTGGTCACAAGTGTTCCGAGAGCGGCATCTTCCAACGCATTTTCGAGATCCATTTGCATCTGCTTGTACATCATCCTTTTTGTGATCCTCATGGCGATTGGAGGGCCTGCGGCGAGTCTTTTTGCCCATTCCCAGGCCACAGACATAAGATTTTCAACCGTCGTCACTTCATGCACCAGGCCAAGTTCTTTGGCTTTTTGGGCCGGGTAAATTTCAGAAAACAACGACATCTTCAGCGCATTCGCCAAGCCCATCACCCTCGGGAAAATCCATGCACCTCCTTCGTCTGGCATAAGCGCGAATCTGAGGCTCGTATCGCCCAATTTAGCGCTTTCAGCTGCAATTCGAAAATCGCAACACAATGCCAGCGTTAATCCCCCTGCAACAGCGGCGCCGTTAATTGCAGCCACCGTGGGTTTATCGAAACGCCAAAGGAACCTTACTATTTGATGGAAATTTTCGCGCATTTCGAGCATTGATTCAAGACGGTGGCCTCGGTAGCGTTCCGGATATCGATAGTCAGCTGAAACCTCCCCCCCGGAACAAAATCCACGACCGGCACCGGTAATGATGACCGCGCGCACCTCATCGTCATCGCGTGCGTTCGAAAGGGCCGTTATTATTTCATGAACCATGACTTCCGAATAGGCGTTCATTTTCTCAGGGCGGTTCATTGTAATGGTGGCGACGTGCTTCTCCTTTGAGCATATTATTTGGCTATATTCCATTCGCGGACCTCCATCCCGATATTCTCAATCTTAATATGCGGCTGCTGGGTTCAAAGGACCCACTGTTCACTTCAAGGAGATTTTCTTGAATTTGGGTGGCCGTTTTTCTATAAATGATGCGATGCCCTCTTTGAAGTCACCACGCACCATGCTTTCCTCCATCAAGTGGGAAGTCTCCTGCATTGCCTCTCCCAACTGCATGTTGAGGTGCCGGTAAACTTGCCGTTTCATTGCCATCAGAGACATGGGAGCCGTCGTATTTGCCAGATGCTCGATATAATTGATCGATTCCTCGATCAACCTTTCGGGTTTAAAAACCCGATCCACCAAGCCGATCTGGAAAGCTTCTGCCGCATCCACCTTGCGGGAGCTCCACAGCAGATCGAGCGCCCGCGAAGGATGGACGATCCTTGGTAGTATCCAGCTCTGTCCATGCTCAGCTACAAGTCCACGAGGAGAAAAGGATGTCAGAAACTTCGCATTTTCCGAGGCAAATCGCAGATCGCAAAAAAGAGAGAGTGACATGCCCAGCCCGACGCAGGCGCCGTTTACGGCGGCAATTATCGGTTTTCGAACGGACAGCAAGTAAGTAAGCCCAGGCCCAAAATTATCACCCATCGTCTTGTCGCCCGGGCTGACCTTGATCGTGTCTGATTGGCTTCCTTTTCCGTCTTGCTGCAGTTGATTAAGTGTATTCATGTCCACGCCAGCGCAAAAACCTCTGCCCGCTCCCGTAACGACAATGCCCGTTACATTCTCGAGGCCCTCGGCTTCTTGGACAGCATATCCGAATTCATCGATCATCGGATAGGTAAAGGCGTTGAGGCTTTCAGGCCTGTTTAGCGTAACAATGGCTGCATGTCCGACAAATTCGAGCTTTATCGATTCGTACATGACATCCTCCGGTTAAAAATGAGTTATTATTCGTAACCCATCAAGTCGAGGCACCCTCGGCATCAACGTCCTGGAAACTTCGGCGGACGTTTTTCAAGAAAGGCTTGTACACCTTCTTTGAAGTCTTCCGTCATGCCGCAACGGAGGTGTGTCTCGGCTTCGCGATCCAGCATGGTCCTGAAGTCCGCTGTTGCGGAGAGGTTAATATTGGCCTTCATGTAGCGGAAACTCGTCTGAGCCCCATGCGCGATGTGTGCCGCCACTTCGGTGACGCGGGCCTGAAAGTCCTCCTGCCGGACCACCTGGTTCACCAGTCCTATCCGGTGGGCTTCGGCCGCGTCTATGATGCTCGAAAGAAAAAACAACTCTTTTGCCTTCGGGCCACCCACGTATTGCGCCAGCAACCAGCTGGTCCCAAAATCGCCCCCGAGGCCCACACTTGCGTAAGCAGCCCCGAATTTGGATTTATCAGAGCAAATGCGCAGATCACATGCCAGGCAGATGCCCAGACCCGCGCCCATGGCAGGCCCGTTTACGGCGGCAATCGTCACCTTGGGCATATTGTAGAGTAGCCAGGAAAGCTCCTGTTCCTGCCGCAGGCCGTCGACATGCTGCTCCAGCGTCGAGCCCGCAAGCAGGTCCCCATTCTCCTTGCCCATCTTGGAAATGTCTCCCCCCACACAAAAGCCTCGGCCGGCGCCTGTTACCACAACCGCACCCACATTGGGGTCAACGCTCCACTTTTTTAAAACTTCGATGGCTTGGAACTCCATTTGAGGGCTGAGCGCATTCAGTTTTTGTGGTTGATTGAGGGTCAACGTTGCTACTCTTTCGTTAACCTCTGTCAGGATTAGATCATCGGGTTGAGCAGGTTTATCTTTCATCTTTTCCCCTTACTTTTGAAGAAAAACTCAAGTTAAAGTTTCAGCTCTTTTAAATCGAGTGTGCATTTTATAAAGATCCATTCGTTTACATCAGCGCCGGTTTATTCACATCGCTGAGCAGCCCTGTGCGCTCAACCGCATTTTCGATCACGGCTGCCAAAAAAAAAGCCTATGAATTTTAAGCCTAATGATCCTCATTTCCGATCTTTCCAAATGTAATCGTTGTCTGCCCCCAGAGCAGTCATGAGTCTGTTAATCCTGGTTGGAGTTTCAGACATTCGCGGTGGCAGTGCCGGAAGAGTGATAATACCTGCCCCTTGGGCCTCGATATCCACAAAGCTTCTGCGTATCTCCCAATGTTTATCCGCCGCAGCTTCCTGAGGGGTTCGCGTTTCGACCACCATTGGAAAACCTTTGGAGCGCAGTTTATCTCGAGCCGCTTTCGCGCCATAAGCAAACGTCTTGTCGAAGAGTTCTTTACGAGTGAACTTGGCGATTTCTTTTTTTATCTCGCGCTCGAGTTCATTTAGTTTTTCGGGGTCATCCGCGATTCGATCGAAAAGAAAGCGCCAATCATCTTCCAGATCCCATCTTCCAAGAATTTTGAGCAATCCCCGAAAATCGCTATCTGATGAAGCCGCCACGGTCACATAACCGTCCTTGGCCTTGTAATACCCATAAGGGAACAGGCACCAGTCGAAATTACCGATGCGCTTGCGCGGTTCCTCATTGGTAAAGCCCCATACCAGCGAGAAAGGCTGCCAGGTGGACAGGGCATCATAGGTGGCCACATCGACCATCTGTCCACGACCCGTTTTGATCCTAAAAAGCAGGGCGGTCAGAATGCCGGCAACGGCAACGGCTGCGCTCGTGTAGGCAGCCGTCCAGATTCCAGCCCTTAAAGGAAAATTGTATGGCTCTGGTGCCTCAGGACTCCCTGTCAAAGCCGGATATCCGGATTCGGCCTGGGCTGTCAGATCGGTATCCGGAATATTGCGAGCTTCTTTGGCTTTGGAGGTAAAGTGCCCGTAAGGGCTGAGTGCCGCATAGATCAGGCCGGGGTTGAGTTCACACATACTGCGGTAACCTGCACCGTGAAAATCCAAATAGCCCGGCTGCATTGCATCGATGACGATATCCGATTTGGACGCTAAACTAATAATTTTTTCCAAACCAGCGGCTTCTTCGATATCAGCTGTAACCAGGCATTTGTTTCTGCTTTCCATGACGAACGGGATACCGGCGCCGTTCAGGTATATGCCACTGTAAGTGGCCTCGCGGGCGGGATCTCCGCCCTGGGGTTCGATCTTGATGACGTGGGCACCCATTTCGCCGAGCATTGCCCCACATATTAATCCCGGAAAATTGGCGCTTCCCAGTTCGATGACATTCAGCCCATCGAGGGGACCTTTCTTAGCAGCATCCGGGGCCATCATTTGTTTCAATAGATTGTTGAAGCTGTCCAGGTGATCGCGGGTCTTTTTCCCGGTCATGTGTTTGGAAAAAACTTGTTCTTTTTTTTCCACGGGGATCATTCCTCTTCTTCACGTTTAAAATTGAACAGACTATCTTTAGCGATATCTATATAGCTGGGCGGACGTTTACCCACCCGGTTGTCCCAGTAGCCGATAACGCCTTCTTTTTCCAACAGCTGGATCTTTTTTTCAGTCAGACCAAGTCTTTCTTTCAGTATGAGGCGATTGTGATATCCGATAGGTCTTGTTAGTTGTTTTATCCTTCCTGGTGTTTCGCTAAGTGCTGCGGCTGGCCCCGCCCATGTACCGCGGCCGTACATCGGGTCCTCGAAATCGATAACGCTGCCACGTTCTTTACGCCACCGATCCGAGACCAGCCGCCAGTCATCCATCACTGGCGATGCTGCGAAGCCATGTTGCCGTGCCGCCGCGATGATTTCCAATTCATCGTGGTTTTCAATCCACTCCTCGACGCGCTTATTCAAAACATCGGCATTGACCTTTTTTAACCTATCTTTGGTTTCGGCAAATTCGGGGACGGTCGCAAGTTCGTCCGACCCCATGGCCTTGCATAAGGCTTTGAACTGTTCTGCTGTGGCGACCGCTACTGCAACAAAACGCTCGTCACGGGTTTTGAAAATTCCCGATGGCGACATGGTTGGGTCGAAATTGCCGCTCGGTCCTGGTGGGTCTCCGTCGGCGCTCTGGACGGTCCAATGCGGCATGGCTCGCATCAAAGCCTCTGTCTGGGTCATATCGATGTATTGGCCTTTTCCTGTTTTGTTTCTGTGGTAGAGTGCCGAAAGTACACCGACAGCCCCTAGAATTGCTGGGAAAAAATCTCCGAAGTAGTCGGGCAGTTTATAAGTATTATCTTCGGAATAGCCTGTTAGTCGCGCCACCCCTGACATGGACTGTGCGATCAGGTCATAGCTGGGGAAGTACCGTAACGGGCCGTATTGACCATACCCGCTGCAACTGATGTAAATAATGCGGGGATTTATTTTACTGATTGCCGTATACCCCAACCCCCAGGCCTCTATGAGTCCCGCCCTGAAATTTTCTATGACGACGTCCGCCTGCTTGGCCAGCTCCTTGACCAGCTCTTTGCCTCGCTCTTTCTTCAGATCGATCGCAATGAAGTACTTATTCGGGTTCAGCGACTGGAAATAAGGACACGAGTCCTTCCAGTATTTACCCCAGTAGGTTCCCGTCCGCCAGTCGTCACCCTCCTCGGGCTGTTCCACCTTGATGACTTCTGCACCGAAAATGGCAAGCCATTTGCCGACCATCGGGCCGAAAATCACGCGAGTCAGATCCAGAACCTTTATGTTTTCCAATGCTTCCGGTTTTTCGTTTATCCGTGCTGCATCGAAAAGCTTCCCTGTATAATCGAAGTAATCCTGTGGCATGCATCGCCCTCCTACAAGCCAAGATAGGCCTGCTTTACAAAATCATTCTTGAGCAAGTCCTGATTGGAACCTTCTAACACAATTCTGCCGTTTTCCAGCACATAGCCCCTGGATGCCAGCCTGAGTGCTTGGGTGACATTTTGTTCCGACAAAAGTATAGTGACGCCCTCCTCGCGGAGCTTGGCCAGGGTTGAGTATATTTCCAGCAATATTTTGGGGGACAGGCCGAGCGAAGGCTCGTCGATCATGAGTAGTTTCGGAAGCGCCATGAGACCGCGGGCGACCACCAGCAACTGACGTTCACCGCCACTCAAAAAACGCGCCTCCTGGGTCAGACGTTCATTTAGCCTGGGGAAGATCTTATAGATCCATTTTAGTGTCTCGGTCCGCTTTTTCCAGGCTTCATCGCGGCAAGAGGCGCCCATAAGAAGGTTTTCCCGCACGGTCATATGTGGAAATATTTTACCTCCCTCAGGGACCTGAGTTATGCCGACCGCATACCTTGCACTGGGCGATAAGCCATTAAAGCTTTGTTCTTCGAAGTGGATTTGACCGCTCATCAGCGGAATCAACCCTGACACTGCCTTTAGAATTGATGTCTTGCCCGCGCCGTTGGAACCGAGTAATGCGACGCATTCACCTTCTTTCACGTAAAAACTCACTTCGTGGATGACTTGAATCACACCGTAGGCGATATTTGCATTTTCAATTTTCAGCAATTTTCTCTCCTAAATAGGCCTCGATGACCATGGGATCATTTACGACATCCAAGGGGATGCCCGACCTGATGAGCTCGCCATGATGAAGCACAATCACACGCTGGGTCGCCTCCATAATGATCTTCATGACGTGCTCGATCCATAGAATCGTTACATGAAATTCATCCACCATTTTTCGGATGAGGCGCACTGCTCGTTTGCTTTCGTATTGGTTTAATCCGGCCATTACTTCATCGACCAGGATAAGCTTAGGGGTCGTGGCAAGGGCTCGTGCCATCTCTAACGCCCTGAGTTCAAAAAGAGACAGGTCGCGGGCCAGAGTGTTTCGTTTTCCGAAAAGGCCCACAAACTCAAGAAAGTGCGATGCGTCCAGCATGGCATCCCCCAGACTCATGTTCGGCCGCGGCTTTCCGCAAAAGGCACCCACCGCTACATTGAGAAGCGCTGTCATATCCGGAAAAGGTCGCGGAATCTGGTAGGTCCTGCTGATACCGCTGCGACAAATCCGATGTGGCTCCCATCCTGTGACGTACGTCCCGTCGAATTCGATCCGGCCTGTATCGGGTTTGAAAGCGCCTGAAATGAGATTCATGAGCGTCGTTTTGCCGGCGCCGTTCGGTCCGATCAGCCCGACGATCTCGCCGGTTTCGATACCGAAGGATACATCGTTGACAGCCACCAACCCCCCGAAACGTTTACTCACCCCCATTGCCTGGAGCAACATAACTTATGCCTTTCATGGTTACTTGCGCACACGCATGGTCGGGTAATATTCCCGATAGCGGTGTTTGCGGTAAATTCCATAGAGCCCCTCGGACAATGAAAAAAGAAGGATCATCAGAATGAGCGGGAAAAGGATGTAATTTATCGTACCCGCGAATGTGAGCAATTTTTCGAGGATGACAACGAAATATGCGCCGTAGATCGCCCCGTAAATGTCGCCCCTTCCACCAATCATGACCATAAGCAGAATCTTCAGCATAAATGGCAACTGGAGGTAAGTGACGCCGGCAAAAGTTCCAAAGTAATGAGCCGCAAACCATCCAGTTAAAGTGACCATTACGGAGGTAACTACAAAGCTAATGACCTTCCAGAGCTTTATGTTCAAACCGAGGCTCTCTGCTACGTCTTCATCATCGTTGATGGCTGCTGCATATAGGCCAATCCTGGATGAAAGCACTTTTTGAACAATGACCAGGTAAAGAACCATCATTGCCAGGGAGATATAACCCATCACGAGATATTCCGCCTTTATGCTTTGCAGCCTGACCAGCGGAGCAATCCCATAAAGCCCGGTCTCTCCCTGGAAAATTCGAAAATAGTAAGTGACCTCGAGAAAGATCAAGGGCAAGATTAATGTTATTAATGAAAAGTAGAGCCCCTTGGCGATGGTCGTAAGGGGGCTGAGTGCAAGTCCGAGTAATAGCCCCAAGCAGAAAGCTACGGGCAAGGTCTGCCAAGGCCCCCAACCGAAGTGGACGCTGAGCAAGCCTGCGGCGTATCCACCAAGTCCAACAAAAAATTGAGGCCCGAAGTTCATTCGCCCTATACCGGTCATCTGCCAGCCCAGTGGGATTGCGATGCAGGCATATATATTGGCGGTCGCAAATAGGCTTAAAAAATCGGCTTTAGAATGAAAAACGAGGGGAAGAGTCGCCAGCAGTGCGATCCCCAAAAGCGGATTCCGCCAGTAACGGGGTTCGATAGGCCATTCAAATTTCTTTTGACCGAGACGGAAGACCAGCAGCGCTCTCTTATGCTCTATTTTCACCATAATGATTCACTCTTCGCAATTCCTTGAGGTTTAAATAGCAACACGAAAAACACGATCACCAAGATCGACAGCCCAACGAGCCGCGGGTTGGCGAAAAAAGCCACTGCAGATGAAACAAACCCAACAATAAAGCTCGCCGCCAGGGTTCCCCGCAGATTGCCGAGCCCCCCCAAAATAGTAACGAGAATCGCCGTCTGGAGCATGGAATGACCCAGTGTGGGTTCTATTGACCAGATGGGAGCGATGACCAGCATGCAGACCGTAGGTGGAATAACCGACAACCCCATGGCCAGGGCATAGACTTGTTCGACCTTAACGCCAAGCAACCGCGCTGCCTCGCTGTCCTGGCTAACGGCCCTGATCTTGTATCCAATGCGTGTCTTCATGAGAAACAAGATGAAGAATGCTGTGATCAAAAGGGAAACAAAGACCATGACGATCATTTGGGTAGGAATAGTTGTCGTGCCTATCTGGATCGTGTCGGAAAAAATGGAAGTTGGGATATCCACACCGGCGGTAACAGGGTAGAAATGATTGACCGTTTCTTCCACGATCAAAGCGACCAGGAGCAATGAAGTGAGCAGAAGCTCCTCCTTTTCCATGTAGCGTTTGACAATAGGAAAGTAAACGAGGCCAATCCAAAAGATAAATTGAAGAACGAAAACACCAACAATCGATAACGCCAAGCTCAACCCAAAAGTACTTTTAAGCATCCACATCCCGTACACCGCGACCAAGAACGTGGCGCCATAACCTAGATTGAATATTCTCAAGACACCACATACAAGTGAAAATCCTAAGGAAATCAGAAGGTAAAGCGAGCCAAAGAGAACGGCATAGATCATGACTACCAGTAACGTTTGCATGAGCACCCCTTAGTTTTCATTATTAGGCGAGTGCGGGCGACCCGGCGGTCTCTGATTTCACTTTTCTCGGATTTTTTGACCATGCCTCGGATCGACGAGGCATGGTCACTCGGACGGCCGGATGCAGGTGAACTAAACTTTTATGTTTTATTGACCGGCGCGCTTTTTCAGTTCTTTTGACCGGATGTATGTCGCCTCGGGATTCGTTATTTTTACCAGCTCCGGAGGATAGACCAGCACGAATTTCCCGTCTTCTTGAAATTGGCCAATCAGTGAAGGATGGTAGGGATGACCTTTAAGCGGTTCATGGCGTTCGTCGAATTTCCATTTCCAGAACCCTCGCTGGATTTCAACCTTTTCAAGCGCACTAATGAGTTTACCCACATCGTTGACTGTACCAGCTTTTTCGGCGGCGCCCTTTACGATCCAAGGACCATCATAGGCACCGTAGGTGGATGCGAGCATTCCGGCCTTCTTTTCTTTCATTTTTTCGAATAACGTACGGGATTGAGCCGTGAAGGGAATTTCTATTTGGGGCCAATTGGAGGACGCACCCAGGGCTTGCCCACCTGTCATTTGCCAGAATGCAGCATAGCAGCTGGCTCCGCTCATCAGGATCAGATCAATATCCTTAGCTGCAGATTGGGCCCATTGTTTGGTCAAGGTGACCGTGTCCGAGTAACCGGTAAGCCAGTAAATAGTGTCGGCCCCACTCTCGGCTGCTTTTTCCAGCATTGGCAGAAACATTTTTTCTTTAATATCGGTTTCTGCGTAGTAAACCACCGGTATTCCTTCCTTTTCAAAGTATTCCTTGAGGGTCGGCAATTTTCCTTTTTCTCCCTTTCGGAACACCTCGGTCCAGCCGATGTCTTCTATCAGCAGGGCGAGTTTTTCGGAACCGACCGTGTTTTTAAAGAAGCCGGCGGAATCCAGCGCTTTGTTGTAGGCATCTGCTGTGCTGGAATAGACCCGAAAGAGAAACTTATATTTTTCGTATTCATCCGCCACAAGGTCGGTTAGCCCAGCGTGTGCGGTCCAGAAAGCAAACTGAAGGTGTGGGTAAGAATTGTAAAGCCGCGAGGCGACCTGGGCGCAAGCCGTGGTCCCCTCGGTGCCCTCGGTAAACACCAGGAAGCATTTATCCTCCATCACAAGCTTTTTATAGGCTGCGACGGCCAGAGGGACTTCACGCTTCCAATCCTCAGTGATAAGCTTTACCGGATGGCCGAGAATGCCTCCCTCTTCATTGATTTCATCGATGCTGATCTCAAGTGCGGCCTTGTTGCTCGCTCCATATGGGGTGGAAAGTGCTCCTATAAATCCAATTTTTAGGGGTTCCGCGGCATTAACCGTATCGATAGTAGCAAACATAGATATACCCACGATAAGTAGAACAAAACACACTGTGCCAAATTTGCTTATGGTCCCCATGTCATTCTCCTTTGTAATTTGTGTTTGACTTGCCACCTTTAAACGGAACCTATAACCAATTTTTTCCTAAATTCATTCATTGAAGCGAATTGGTGGGCAGTAACGGTACCAAGGTTGAAAAGCTCATCTCTCTGGTATTATTTAAACAGCACCAATCCATATTTCCGTATCCAATCCCCCTTTTTTTGGATTAGAGAATCGATATCGTGATTCAACAACACTAAAACAATATCCATGCCATTCTTGATGATTTCCGAAAATGATGCACAACTGCTGCATGGACTACAGGCATGAATTATCCGTCCATTATTCGTGTCGCAAAATAGCAACATTTTTGGACCTTCGATGTCGCATTTTAACGACATATAAATATATCTTAATCTCTGAACCATTTTTTCTATTTGAATTTTATGCTAAAATAAAAAAAATTATGTCGCAATAACGCGACAACTTTGTTAAACTTTTTTTAGGATTTCACCGCGCCGCCAGCGAAACTGGAGAGACAGATGGGGCTTTAAAGTGGCTAATTCGAACCAATCCGCCATTGGCAAGACCGTGATAAAGCCATGGATGCAAGTGAAATGGAAATTCGTAAGGGTACCGGGTAAATTCGTTTTTGATTTTTGTCAGAATGGCGGTTAGAAATTAAATGTAGTTTCCTTTGTTTTATGAGGTCCAATTGTCAAGATATCCATATATCAGAAAAAAATGCCCATAATATATTATGACTAAACGTATTTATAGTGGCATAAATTTTGTTTCAAACTTTACTGCGGTGACCATAGAAAAAGGCTAACTTTAGGATAAAAGGATTGGGATCTGTCGTGGGTGAAGTTCAAAATATTTGGAAATCTCTGCGTAAAACCGGCCATTGCGATGGTATTACCATAACGCCGGAAATCAGAGAGTCTTGGTCACGAAGCGAAAAATATGGGGTTGATCCATATAAACGTTATTGCGACGTGATCGTCTCTCCCGAAGAACTTAAAGAGAGGAGACATCGAAATAGTTTTTTAATGGAACAGGCAGCCGTGATGATGTCCCATCTCAACCAGTTTGTCGAGGGAACCGATTTCGTTTTTGCCCTGGCCGATCGCGACCTAGTCATTCTCTCCCGGGTGGGCGGTCAAGGTGGGCTTGATTTTGCTAACCTCGCCAATTTCGTGGAGGGAGCCGACTGGTCAGAAAAAGTCATGGGAACAACTCCGGCAGCCATTGCCCTTATCCTAAAAAAACCAGTTCAGTTTATTGGCTATGAATCATTTTGTCGAGTGGCTACCTTTGGCTGCGGCTGTGCATCCCCGATTTTTGACAGTGAGGGGGAGATCCTTGGATTCCTCACTGTCGCCGGACCGCAGCACCTTTTCAATCCTCACACGCTGGGTATGGCGGAGGCGGCAGCACGAGCTATCGAGCACCAGATGGCCCTCCTGGATTCATGTCAACAAAGTGAAATGGCCAACCTTCATAAAACAACCATCATGGAATCCATGTCTGAAGGTGTCTTAACGTTAGATCGCAATCACAGAATTACCCATATCAATATGATTGCAGGCAGAGTTCTGGGGATCGATTCAGCAAAGTCGGAAGGTAAAGCTCTTGAGAACCTGATGCCTCCCGGCAATGAACACTTTCTTTCCAAGCTATTCAGTAGCAAGAGACTTTCCGCAGAGCCTTTGTTGATCCGCAAAAAGGGAAAACTGGAAAAATTGGCCGTCAGTTCTACTGCTTTAATAGGACAAAATGGCAGGATCCTTGGCACGGTTGTCATCCTCCAGCCTATGAAACAGTACAAACAATTGATTGAAAGAGTCTCGGGAGCCCGCGCCAATGTTACTTTCGACCAAATCATAGGCCAAAGCCGTGAATTTACATCTGCCTTATCCTATGCCCAAAAGGCTGCCGACTCAGACTCCAACGTGCTTTTGCTGGGTGAGAGCGGAGTAGGTAAGGATTTGTTTGCCCAGGCGATTCATAACGCCAGTGATCGTTCTAAGGAACCATTCTTTGCTATTAATTGTGCTGCGTTGCCCAAGGAACTCATATCCAGTGAGTTGTTCGGCTATGAAGACGGAGCATTTACCGGTGCACGAAAGGGAGGAAATCCCGGTAAATTCGAGCTGGCTGACCAAGGGACGGTCTTTCTTGATGAGATTGGAGAAATGCCGTTGGACATGCAGGCCTCGCTGTTGCGATTGCTTGAGGAAGGGACTGTCGTTCGACTGGGAGGCAAAGAGGTGATTCCGGTTAATGTGCGAATCATCGCCGCCAGCAACAAAAACCTATTGGAGGAAGTCAAAAACGGCAATTTTAGACTCGACCTCTATTATCGACTGGGGGTCATGGATATCAGAATACCTCCCCTGAGAAACAGAAAGGATGATATTCCAGGATTGGTAACCCACTTCATAAAGTCAATCGGTCCTAAGCTGGGTAAATCGGTTCTTGGTGTTGATGATAAGGCAATGGCCTTGCTGCTGAATTACGACTGGCCTGGTAACGTGAGGGAGCTGAGCAACGCCATTGAACGCGCCATCAACCTCTCCTCGAAGACTTTGTTGACGGCAGACGATTTTTCTCTGGAGATAGGAAAACAAACACAAGCAGTCCCAGCGAGTATGGACTTTAGAACCACTAAGATGAACATGGAAGATCAGTTGATCAGGACATGCCTGCTAAAGCACAACAATAACCGGGTCAAGGCGGCCGAGGAACTGGGAATCAACCGAGCTACACTCTATAGAAAAATGGCAAAGTATTCTATCAAGTGATAATATCTTTGTTCAATGTTCAAAAGGGTTGAACTATGCCCGTCTTGCCAGAACTTTTACACCATATGTCTCTATAGTTTGCCTTAATTGTTCCATCTGATCCCGTTTGGGAGGCTCAGTATCTCTAAGCAAATAATCTCTACCCATTCGAATATACGTATTCAGGCCAAATTGATGATATGGGAGCAGCTCTATCTTCAGAAGATTTTTTCCGAGGCCGGATGCAAACTTCGCAGTGGCTTTGATGTTGTCAACATTATCATTACATCCAGGGATCACAGGGACACGAAGGATCAGGGGCCGAACTTGGGCAACCCTTTGTGCATTCTTTAATATCAGGTGGTTTGAGACCCCGGTCAACTCACGGTGGCGCGTGTCGTCCATATGCTTGATGTCCATATAGACCAAATCCAAGTGCTCGAGGAGGCTTTCCAATTTTGCCTGTTGGCAATACCCACAGGTTTCAATTGCCGTGTGATAAAATTGCCGTTTGCACAAAGCCAAAAACTGGGCCACAAATTCAGCCTGAAATGTTGGCTCACCGCCGCCAACTGTCACGCCTCCTTTGGAACGTCTGAAAAATGCACTATCTTTGCTAACCTCTTTAACGAGTTCATCCGGCGTGACTTTTTTTCCGACAAGCTCCAAAGCCTTGGCAGGACAGTTCTCTGCGCATTTTCCACAGTAATCACATAAAATTGCATCAACACTGACTCCCGTTTCATGGGATAACGATATAGCGTTTAATGCGCATGTTTCAACGCACGTGTTGCACTCCACACACTGTGTAGCGTCATATAACAACTCCGGGGTGTACTTCTGGGTATGCGGAGAGGAGCACCATAGACATCTTAACGGACACCCCTTCATAAAGACCAAGGTGCGTATGCCGGGTCCATCATGAATGGCAAATCTTTCGATACCTGATATAAGTCCGACCGCTTCGGCCAATTTAATACTCCCTCATGTTGTATTTTATTGTCGATCTTTTTTATTCAAACTACACATGTGCAGATAAACATATTCCCCATATTTGTTGATATTCTTTATTGCTAAACTAAAGAAATTCATCTAATTCTCTCCATCACGTTATTTATTCCAGTAGGGATCACGCAGTTGTTTTTTAATTACCTTTAAAAGAGCATTCCGTGGGAACTCTTTTCTAAATTCAATGGCGCTTACCTGCTGATACTTAGCAAGTCTTGAGTTTAGCCATTCTTTGAGGTCTTCTTCACTGACATGTGATCCTTCCCTTCTAATCACCAGTGATAGTGGCGTCTCGCCCCATTTCTGATGAGGAATTGCAATCACTGCCGCATCCACCACGTCGGGGTGCATCTTGAGTACCGATTCAATATCTGAGGCATAAATGTTGACCCCTCCGGAAATGATCATGTCTTTCTTCCGGTCCACGATGTAAAGAAAACCTTCTTCGTCGTACTTGCCCATGTCTCCCGTCTTTATAAATGTATAGCCGCGCTTATCCATCCACATTGACTCTTCATCTAAATCCCGTCTTTTGTAATATCCTCTAAACATGGTCGTTCCGAAACCAATTATTTCACCGTATTCACCCCAAGGCAATTCCTGCCCGGAATCGTCTATAATCCGAAAATCCATGCAATGCATAGGTTTGCCTACTGAGGCTACTTTTCTCAGCATGTTGGCCGGATCCAGACAAGTTGAGATACCCTCTGTATTTCCGTATATCTCAAAAAGTACATTGCCGAATCGCTTAATAATCGCCTTTTTCATCTCCGGCATTAATGTCGAGCCAGTGGAAAAAATGCATTTGAAGTTGGCTATGTCATAATCCCTTATTTTTGGATGATTCATGATAACGCCAAACTGAGTGGGAACCAGAAACGAGTGGGTCGGCCTTTCTTTCTCGGCTACTTTCATCCACCCTTCAGGATCAAATTGGGGTATTATAATAATTGTTCCGCCTTTTAACAGGGTCGGTTGCATAATTGACATACTTGCCGAGTGATATAAGGGAGTGCTGACGAGAGTTTTAGAGGTGTCTGTGATCCCAAAAAACGCGGTTAATTCGAGGGTCCATATGTATCGGCCGCAGTGGGTAAACAAAGCCCCTTTAGGAGTCCCAGTTGTTCCAGAAGTGTAAAGGATAAGGCCATGGTCTTCATTATCATATTTGACCACCGGATCCTTATCAGACACTTCCCATGTGAAATCCTCATAAGAAACCCAACCTTCCTTCTCGAATCCTACTGAAATGAAATACCCGGGTTTAATATTTATGAGTTTCTTTCTTATAGGATCTATGAGTGCTTCCATTTCTGGACCGACAAAGATTGCAGATGCGTCAGAGTCATTAATCAAAAGGCGCAGAGTTTCTGGTTGGGATAGAGCTGATAAGGGCACCATTGCCGCCCCAGACTTAGTAATGCCGTACATGATCTCGACAGTGCTGATCGCGCTGGGTAGAAGCGTACAGACCTTATCGCCCTTGCCAATCCCTCGTTGAATTAAACTGTTTCCAACTCGGTTCATGCGGCGGTTAAGTTCCCCCCAAGTGATACTATCTTCGCCGCATATCAAAGCTACTCTGTCAGCGTAGTGCAATCCATGGTGATTAAAACAGTCTTGTAGAGTGAAATATGGAATCCCAAATCTATTCATCCTACAACCTTTCATTTTTAGTGATTTTATAGAATAATAGTACTTGTATTTTGGTTACGTGATAGATCAACTAGACTACTGATTTTTTTGATTTCAAACTGAACCATATATTTCTGCTTATGAAAATTTTGGTGCATTATAAACTTCATAAACCTTAGGTATGAATAACGTGATGAACCAAAATTTATGCCTTACGAGGTATTTTATCGAATAACAAATACTTGTTTGATAATTTTTATCCATAATCAAGATAGGAGGATCCTATCTTTTATTAATGGCCATGTTCAGTTCTCGCAATAATGCTGTCCTGAAGTGGCTTGACCAATTTTACAAAATAGGCAACATATCCTGCGACCCTAACCATCAAATCCTGATAGTCTTCAGGCCTTTCCTGGGCAGCTTTCAGGGTAGCGGAAGAGACGAGGTTAAACTGGATATGATGGATTTTTAAGTCGATGAATGTTCTGATAAAACTTACCAGACGTGAAATCCCTTCCTGGTCACTGAAAACCTCCGAATTTAGTCTCATGTTCAGGGTTTCACCAAAAAAAACTGATGGGTTATCGATTTTGGCCACTGATTTTAAAACTGCCGTCGGTCCGTTGATATCGCTGCCAAGTGTAGGGGAGATCCCATCAGAAAGCGGTTCCCATGCCTTACGTCCCGAGGGGAGGGCGCCAATCATTTTTCCATGGCTAAAGTATGCGGCGAGAGGATTTTGATATGGCATCAGGTGCCCACCTCTGGTGTTTTTATGCTTCACAGTCTCCTTGCAAAACACCTCTGTCACCCATGCGACGAGGCTGTCAACGCTGTCATCGTCGTTCCCAAATTTTGGAGCATGAAGAAGCTGTGTTCGAAGATTCTCGTATCCCTCAAAATTGTTTTTCAATGCCGATAGTAATTGGTCCATGTCTATTTTCTTTTCATCAAACACCAGCTTTTTTATGGCAGCCAGAGAATTACCCACATCCACGGCTCCGGAAGTGGCAATGCAAGGGCCAAAGTTATAGCGAGCGCCTCCTGATTCTCTTGGAACACCCTTTTCAATGCAATCTTCGATCAGCGCAGACTGATAGACTGTGGGATACATTTCAGCCATGGCCAGTTCAAAGCAATCTATAATAATCGCGCAGTGCCAGGCTAGATATTCCAGCTGTTTGACAAAGGCCTCTTGCAGATCCTCAAACCTTTTAAATTCCCTGGGGTCCCCTGTCTTTATAGTCATCTGTTTGTTGTGCATCGGGCTCCACCCGTTCCATAGAGCCATCTCCAGGACTGCAGGAAGCGGTATGGCTGCCCCGAGGGTATATTCCGAATCATAATTGGCCACGTGGTTTTCGTTACATCCAATGGCTCCGCTCGTACGAGCTAATCCAAGAGGAACGGTGGGGCCCCCAAGATTTCCTCGCGATAGAAAGTTTTCAACGAATACGTCATTGTTTAGAAACGTTGGATGGCCGGTCCCTAAAGAACATAATTGACAGGCTTTGATCAGTAAATCATCGGGCGTCTTGCTATGCACCAAGATCCCGATATTCGGTTCAACCAGCCGAGTATGCATCATTCCTTCGAGGAACATAAAAGAGAGTTCATTGGTGGCATCGCTACCATCTGCATTAAGACCACCCACATCAAGGTGATAGCCGGCGCCCGAATGCGAATGGTAGGGAGTGGCATCCTGAGAAAACCGCATCATCCAGCAATCAATCAATTCCTGGGCTTCTTCTTTAGTAATTTTTCCTGCCTTCAGGTCATTGGAATAGTAAGGGTAGAGATATTGATCGGCCCGGCCGGGTGATACGGCTAATACCAAGGGCGTTTCCCAAAAGTTCATAATCTGAGTAAACCATACTGATTGCAGGGCCTCATGGAAGGTACGAGCGGGGTGCGCGGGAACCCAATCACATATTTCAGCAATTTTTTGGAATACTGCCTTTCCAACCGAATCAGGCTCCATTCGAGCCATTTCCCAGGCTTTATCTGCAAACCTCTTGCCGACCCCCGCTGCTGCTTCCATGGCTATGATTACAGCTTTTATAAAGGGGAGTTTCCTGAGATCTTCCGGGTTTCTCATGTCCAGCCTGGCCAGCCGATTCTCCGCATCTTGCTTTATCCCTAAAAAACCTTTTTCCAAAACCTTTTCATAACCGAAACTGCAGTGGCCCACATGCTGGTTCCGCATCAACTCGTCAATCAAACCCCGTCCCAGTGTTTCATGCTTTTTTTTCAACTTGATATAAGGGCTGCCATGAGGATCTGACAGGCTGACCATCCAGGCCTTTTCGCCGTCAGGGTCAGCATCCCCATAAAGAATATAACGGGTTTCGGGAGGCATCATCTGATAAGCTCGCGTTCCCCAATTTTTTCTCCATCCACCATCCCCCTTCCAGTAGGGGATGATTTCCTCCTTCAAAACACGCCGGTCTTCCTCGTCAATCTTCTCAATGTATTCGAGTTGCAGCTCAAATTTGGCTCCACGCTGCTCGGGACAGGCTGCAGTGGATTCCGGTGTTCCGGCAATCCAACCCACAAACAGTTCGTCCGGATATATGTTTATCGGCATTTCAGCCACCACGGCGGCAAAGGCCTTCGCCCGTCGCAGCACCATTGGTTCCCCTTCAGTTTCCTTCATTACTCTGGCAATAGCGCGGTCGGCATAGATGGTGTAGCTAGGCTGAGAATGTTTAAAGTTTTCCAAGTAAGCATTACGAAGACGCTCTACTCTAGTAGTAGGACTCGTGGTCATGAATTTTTCATAATTCCTCAGCATAATACATCTCCTATAGTAATTGGTGAACTTTCATAATCGGCTAACCGATAGTTACGAATTTAAACAACCAAAAATACCTGGCCAGAAATAATAGGATATTTTTTATAGATCATCCGGCCGCGTCTTCTCGGCCGATAGCGGACATGATCAGAAGATCAATACTGTTTTACAACAAAGCTGATAACAATATCCGTGCCATTCTTGACAATTGTCGAAATTGCAGGATGAATACTAAAAGGATCATCGCGATGAGGTTCCCGGCCTGAATTTAATTCGCGAAAAAGCAACATTCTCGGAAACTTGATGTCGCATTTTTACGACAATCCAGCCTGTGCTATCTCTGGATCTTCTTTCTGCTGAGATTATATATTACAATTTGATTACTTTAGGAGTCGCAGAAAAGCGACAACTTTGAAAACAGTTCAGGGTTTAAAAAATTACCACACTACCAGTCGAAACAGCGTAAACTGCGATGCATATGAGCGTTATGATCAGAGCGGATTTCATAATGCACTTAATGCCCTTAGAATATCCTGTTCTCAATTCAGGATGATAGGCGAAATGGCAGGCGTTGAATTTTGAGATATCCATAGGAAAAGCGTAGGTATCATCGCTTATAGCCAATTATAGATATGTCTTTAGCCTCATTAATCCACATCATATTGTAATATCGGGCGACTCAAGATTTTTCTGCCCCCTAAATCCCTCCACCCCGCCTCCATCTATATATATTAATCCCCAATAGACCACCAAACCCATCCCACCTAAATCCATCAACCCAACCAAGGAGGCAAATCCATGCTCAATTCATGCATTTTAACCGGCAACCTGGGCGCCGACCCCGAGATTTTCTATTCCAGCGAGGGCGACCCGGTAGCCACATTCAACCTGGCTTTCCGGTCATCGAAAAAGAAGACCGGCTGGATCAAGATCACCTGCTTTCAAAAACTGGCAGAAATCACAGAACGCCATTTGCATAAAGGCGCCCGCATCGCTGTAGTCGGCATCTTGGACCAGAACAAGTGGGAAACCGATGAAGGCGTCACCCGCACATCGATCCAGCTGATTGCCAATTCCATCGAGTTTATAAAGACAGACGGCAGGGGATTTGGCGACAACCCAGCCGATGATGTCCCTATCTGAACCACAAGGAGGGCGATGAAGACAAGAACCGCTGAACTGATCATCGCAATTGGACTTGAGCTGCTCGACTGGCTCAAAATCATACTCACGGAGAAACGGAGGAACCATGACGGCAAAAGAGATACAGAAAAGAAACCAGAAGGCGGAACAACTTAAAGTGCTGCAAAGCGATGACGGCCAATACTTCGTCGAAAGCAGCGAGGGCAAGATTTTATACAACGTGATCATCAGCGATGCGGGCGATTCATGCACCTGCGGAGACTATGCCCGCAATGTGAAAAAGTCACCTGACTTTAAATGCAAACATATCCTGGCTGTATACAACGCCATTCCCCAAAAACAGGTCGAAGGGGCCACTTTCTTAGAACGTCAAGCGCCCAAATTGGATGAACGCTGGATCACAAAGATTGAGGGAAAGGAATTTGTCAAATATCCGGGCCTGCTCGACCTGGGACATCAAAAGGGAATTTCCAGCATCGAAGTTGAGATCGTCCAGATGCCCACCGGGGACAATGGACATTTTGCTGTGTGTCGGGCAACCGTAATGTCAAAGCTCGGTGAGACGTATTCTGACATCGGAGACGCCAATCCCTCCAATTGTTCGAGCAAGGTATCGAAACATTTACTCAGGATGGCCAGCACCCGTGCCATTGCAAGAGCGCTCAGGTCCTATACCAATGTGGGGATGACCGCTTTGGAAGAGCTTGCCGACATCAATGAAGCCATCAACGAAGGGGGAAATCATGAGCATCCTAAAGCGCAATCCAGACCGGCGAAAAAGGCTCCTTCCAAGGCGCCAAAAAAGAGTGCTGCTGAAGATGACCAACCGAAATCAGACGCAGAGCCGGTGGCACCTGCCGTGGAAAACCAAAATCAGCCGGAGCCTTCTTCAAACACTGCTTCAAAGAGTCCTGCCCGTGCCGGGATGAGTGAGGCACAGCGCCGTGCCATATTCAATCTGTCCAGACGCCGGGGCATCAGCGTTGAGGAGATCGAGTGCATGGTTGAAGAATCCTATGGTGTCACGCTCGACAACCTAACCAGCAGCGATGCCTCGGCCTTCATCAGGCAACTGCAGACCGCTGCCTAAGGGAATTAAAGCAGATCCTTAACGTATGCCATTTTAAAGGCGATAGGCAGATCCTAACTCGCGCCAACCGGATGCCTATCGCCTTCGTATTTTAACAAATACGCAGCAACTGCGTTTTTAGGATGCCTATGAGGAGGAACTGATAATGGTTTTAAGTGAATTGCGGCAAACGCCGCACCTATCGGCATCGAGCATCAACGAATATGTGGAGTGCTCGCTGCTGTATAAATGCGGGCGCATCGACAAACTGCCTATGGAGTTTAAATCCGATGCCCTTGAGTTTGGCACCTGCATTCATCGGGTGCTTGAAGCATATTACAGCGCCAAGATGATGGGGGACCGGATGCTTTTAAAAGAGGTCCATGAGTTTTTCGTGTTCACCTGGTTGGATATGGCAAGGGGCAGAGATGACATCCGGTATGCGGACGGCAACGATTACAACTCGCTTTTGATGTTTGGAAGAGATCTACTGACTGCCTGGTATACCAAGTTGCCCGATGACGATTTTACGATCCTGGCCATAGAAGAAGCATTCAGTTTCAACCTGCCGGGTATCGATATTCCCATCATCGGGGCCATGGATCTGGTCGAACAGGATAGCTGCGGCACCATCATCATCACGGATTTTAAAACCAGCGGTCGGGCCTATTCAAAAGACGAAGTTGACCAGAACCAGCAGCTGACCATGTATCAGATCGCGGCCAAGCAAAACGGATACGGCAATCGTGAGATCCTGCTGCGCTTCGATACCTTGATAAAAACGAAAGTACCTCGTTTTGAACAGTATTGGACCACCCGTACAGAATTGGATGAACGGCGTTTGATTAAAAAGGCCAGGCAGGTATGGGACGGGATCTCAAAGGGAGTGTTCGTAGCTAACGATACCAGCTGGAAGTGCAAGGGGTGCGCCTACAAAAAAGCATGTGACGCTTATCTGGAAGGAGAAGAGTATGACCAAGCGAGCAATCAATGACGTTCAATCGTTTTTAACGTTCATGCAGTCAGACGGGGACCGGGTCTATCAGATCGTCAATGTGGAGTTGTTGCTCAGACGCCATCCACCCGAGGCGGTCGTGTCATTTTTGCAGGAGCTTCACAAAGATTACGGCAAGGCGCTGTCCAGGCTCATTCAGGAGGACAAGACCAGTTCCCAGATCAATGAACTGGTGGCCAAGCGCTTCCGCATCAAGATGGCCATCAACACCATTCGCAACCTTGAAAAGGAGGATCAGGCAGCATGAGCGAATTAAATCCCAAACAGCAGGAAGCGGCACAGTTCAAAGAGGGCATCGCCGCCGTCATAGCAGTGCCGGGTAGCGGTAAAACCAGAACCATGATGGAAAGGATCGGCATCCTTGTCACCGAATACGGCATACCGCCCGAGCATATCCTGGGATTGACCTTTACCAGAAATGCCGCCGACGAAATGCGATCACGCCTGGTGCCGGTATTAGGGGAGATGTCGTCACGGGTCCGATTGTCCACCATCCATTCGTTTTGTCTGCATCTGCTCAAAGTCGAGGGCAAAGTTTTTGAAATCCTGTCCGGCAAAGAGCAGCTGGTGTTCATCAAAAACGTCATGAAGGGCCTTAAGGTAAAGGATCTGACAGTGGGCACCGTGCTGCGAGAAATCTCTCTGGCCAAAAACAACATCATCGACCCGGTAGAGTTTAAAGCGCTTTTTGAAAGCGACAAGACCATGATGCGCATTTCTGAGATCTACCAGGCATACGATGAAGCCAAGGAACACAAGCTGCTGCTCGATTTTGATGACCTGCTCCTTGAAACTTACTTCCTGCTGCGGGATAACGATGAGGTGCGAGCGAAATACCAGGGCAGCTTTCAATCGATCCTCGTAGATGAATTTCAGGACACCAACCCGGTGCAGTTCGAGTTGCTGCGCCTGCTGATTCGGGAAGACGGCAATCCTGACGCTTCAAGTTTCTGGGTGGCCGGCGACGATCATCAGGCAATCTATTCATTTACCGGCGCATCCGTTGGCAATATCCTCAACTTTCAGTCCATGTTTCCCGGCTCCCGTCAGTTCATTTTGGATTTAAACTATCGATCAACGCCCCAGATCCTTGCTGCCTGTCAAAACCTGATCCGTCACAACGTCAAGCAGATCCATAAGGAATTAAAGACCGACAACCCGGATGGAGATGATGTCGTTGTGCTCGAAGCGTCCAATGAGGAAACCGAAGCCATGGGCGTGGTCAATGAAATCGTGGATCTTATCGAGCGCCATGGATATCAATACAGCGATATTGCCGTGCTCTATCGAGCAAATTTTCAATCCCGGTATGTGGAAGAGGCCTTCTTGCAAAACAAAATCCCGTATCACATTCAAAGCGGGCGCACCTTTTATGATCGCTACGAGGTCAAGTGTTTGCTGGACTATCTGCGGGTAATCCATGCCCCGGATAGCGATGAAGCAGACGAGGCGCTACTCAATATCCTCAATGTGCCGGTCCGCTATGTGAGCAACCAGGTCAAGGATCAATTGAAAGAATACTGCCGAAAGCGGGGGATTCATCTGTATGCAGGATTACAATCCATGATCATCACCGTTGCCTATGTGAGAAAGCTGATCAGAGAATTTGCAGCGTTCATGGACCCGCTGATTGAAAGCGCCGAAACATTAGAGCCCGTGCAGGTCATACAGAAAATTCGCATCATCTGGGACTATGATCGCTTTATCGTGGACGAAGACATTCCCAGTCCCGATGACATCAAGATTTCAAACATCAACCAATTGCAATTAGCGGCCGCCCGTTATTCAAACATTGCCGCCTTTCTTGAATATGCCGACAGCTTCACGGACGAGACAGTGGGTGACGACAAAGAGGGCGTGAGTTTAATGACCGTGCATAAGGCAAAGGGTCTGGAGTATGCCGTGGTGTTCGTGATTGGTCTGGTCGAGGGGCTGATGCCCAGCGGTAAAGGAAACTTGGAAGAAGAAAGGCGCATATGTTTTGTCGCCATCTCAAGGGCCATGAGATTGCTGTTTGTGTCATACCCATTGAACTATCTGGGGCAACCAGCCAAAAAGTCCCAGTTTTTGGATGAAATGCTCGGCAAGCGTAATGTCGACCTGCATAAATCCGCCGCTTAAAACCCCACACAACCGCTACAGCACCCGTTCTCTCTATACCCCATTATAGATATCACACCTTATATAAAAGGAGGTCCAATCGTGGATTTTCAGCTGATTCATTTCAGAGACGCAGACAAGATCATCGAGCAAAAGGCAATGGTCTCGGATGTGGCCATGACCATGGAATATGTGTTTACCGCCCTGCAAGGATCACTTTATCGAAAAGAGCTGCTACGTCTTGCCCTGGATGAAATGGGATGGCGGGAAAGCGGATGTCTCAATGTCATCGCCGGCCGCCGTTACCAATACAAGGGGTTCAAGCACGGTGTTGCCATCGATGGGCATTTTAGCGCCTACGAATATATCCTGGAGGGTCTGATGCGACTTCAGATCGGCTATGACAAGGGCAACATCGAAGCAGGAATCCTCATGCTGACCGCCAAGCGAAGTGAAAAAAGTCCTTATGGGGATATCGTGAGCATGGTCAAAGAGGACGTGGATTCGCTCTATCCAACCATATCCATGCCCGTATCGATCTGCCTGTTTGATTTGGGAGAGCCCTATTTGCCTGATTAGATGGAGGTAATGACATGGCCTACCCATTTGAAAAGATGACGACCCGTAAGTTGAGAAGTAAACTGCATGATAAATGCAAAGATGGTCGTCCTCATTGTGAAAACTTTGACCGTTCAGAAGCAAACCCATTGAACGTCAACTCCCGCAGATTCAATCCCACCCATTGTAAAATCAACGAGAATCCAACCAGCCGGTAATCATCAGCAATAGTCCGTAACCAGCATCTTTCCGGAAGCCACCCGTCCGCTTGTATGGATACGCACCCTGTAGAGTCGTCAGGGAAAATATAGTGCGCCAGGTGGTGAAAGGCGCATCTCCCGGAATTCAACCCTTAAAGGAGAATCGTATGAAACCCAATTTGACAACCCTTGGCAAAGTGTTCGACCGCGTGGATGCAATGTCGGTAAACTGCTTTGATCAGAACATCGCCGTGCCGGACATATCGTTTGATAACCTGGACATCGTTCGCATTGCAGGAGAGCCCCACCCGTTAAGGCCTGTGGCGCAAAGGTCCATATCCAATCGCCTGGGGATCCCCTATCCGTATTTGACCAGATGTCCATCCGATGTGCAGGCGATGAATTTAAACCACTGGATCAAGCATGAGAAAAATGACCAACTGCTGTTCCGGTTCGATGGACAGGAGGTGCGGGCAGTGTTTACGACCAAGTATATTCCCGTGGACAATTTCGAGGTGATGGAGCGTTTGGATTCCCTGGGATATAAACCCGAGACTCCGGTTCAATGTCATCTGGATACAGAGTTCATGTCGTTGAGCATCCCGGATGGTGCCAAGGCATTTGACATCAACGGGGACAAATTCAAACCGGGCATATCGATATCTAATTCGGAAGTAGGTCTGGCATCATTATCCATTGCAGCATTTGTGTTGAGACTGGTCTGCACTAATGGTCTTGTGGCGAAATCCGATGTGTCTGCCTCCTATCGGCATGTGAGCACCAAGATTTTAGGTGAGTTTCCCATCGTAATGGACAAGGTGTCGCTGGAATTGGGCGCCCAGCGGGAACAGTTCCGGTTGTCTTTGGAATCACGGGTGGATAATCCAGAATCGACCCTGGCCAGCTTCAATCGTCAGTTTGCGTTAAATGGCGGCGAAAAAGATGCTGTGGAGTGGGCCTGGCCACAGGAAGCTGGAGAGACCATGTTTAATGTGGTCAACACGTATACCAGGGCGGCACAGAAGGAGGATTTGCCGGCCGAATCGAGTTTTCGATTGTCACGGGTTGGCGGGAATATATTGGGGATGTTGAACTGAGAAACGAACTGTGGTTCGTTTTCTGGGGGATGAAATCTGGCCCGGTAGGTTGGGAGGGGGCACCGGGCCATATCAGCAAGCCTGTCATCATCGAATAGCGGCCCAGCTTGGGCTCATGAGCTG
This sequence comes from Desulfatitalea tepidiphila, assembly GCF_001293685.1. NCBI lineage: Bacteria > Pseudomonadati > Thermodesulfobacteriota > Desulfobacteria > Desulfobacterales > Desulfosarcinaceae > Desulfatitalea > Desulfatitalea tepidiphila. Next base: position 634,243 of record NZ_BCAG01000003.1, read on the forward strand.
GGGCTTTATAGACGAAGTCAAAAATTTTTCGAAAACCAACCAGATCAAAAAATTTGATCAGCGGCAAAACGCCGCAAAATGCGCTCAGCTGCTCGCTACACGTATCATAAGCGGTTGACGCATTGATTTTCTTGGCTTTCGTGCCATTTGGGCTAAATCCTTTAAGGTTGCGGTTTTTGCTGAAATCTGATTTCTTGGATTTTACCATCTGGGTACCTCCTGTTGTTATGGGTTGTCTTTGCAACTCCCACATTAGCAAGGGTTCCCAGATGGTTTCTACCCTTTCTCGCTATTCAGGTGAAAAATTCAGGTAATAGTTTGTGCCAGGTAAATTAATGTGCTGGAAAGAGAATAACAAACAATGATAGATCTTACAAAGCAGAATGGAAATAATTTCCGATCTCACTAAAAGAGTCCAAAATTCTACATATATGAAACTTTTGGAACAAAACCAAGAACTGTATCACTTGCTTTTTCATCAAAGCCCTATAGGAGTCTATCTTTATGACAAACACTTGGTGATTACGGAGTGCAATGAGAGGTTCCTATCCATGATCCGGTCGAGACGCGAGCGGATAATCGGTCTGGACATGAATATGCTTTATGACAAACGCACGCTCCCGGCAATGCGTAGAGCCCTTCAAGGCAAATTAGGCGTCTATGAAGGCCCGCACCGGCCGAGTAAGAAGGCGCCCGAAACCTGGGCATATCTGAGATGTGCTCCCCTGTTCGACCGTAACGATGAGGTGGACGGCGGCGTTGCCATTATCGAAGACATCACCCGGCGGAAAACGCTTGAGACAAAGCTCCAGAATTCGCTTACGCGCATGCGCCAATATTCAGCTCGAATCGTACAGGAAGGTGAGAAAGAAAGGGCGCGGGTTGCACGCGAAATCCATGACATGCTCGGTCAGTCCCTTACATGCTTGAAGATGGATTTGGAATGGATGGCAGACAGAATAGGCCAACCGGAATACAGAGAGAAAATTTATTCCATGTCAAAAATGGTTGATTTAACAATCGAGTCCATGAGGAAGATTTGCACCGAATTGCGACCCAGCGTTTTGGAGGAACTGGGGCTTTCAGCCGCTGTGGAGTGGCTTGCGCAGGACATAGAGAACAGAACCGGTTTGAAAATCGAGGTCGATTGCGAAGACATTTTCCTATTCCCGGATCAGGCGACCACGGTTTTTCGCATCATTCAGGAGGCATTGACTAACATTTGTAGGCACGCGAAGGCGACGAAAGCGATCATCGTTCTTTTCATCAAGGACAAAATCCTTCATCTGGAGATCAGTGACAACGGCATCGGAATCAGTGAAGAGATTGTTACAATTAATAATTCTTTGGGCTTGATGGGAATACGCGAGCGAGTGCTTCTTTGGAACGGCACCGTGCATATAAAAGGGACCCCCGGCCGGGGAACCAGTGTCAGTGCAAGAATCCCTGTACCTGAATCGGAAGGTCGGGAGGTATGAATTGATCAGAATTTTTATACTGGATGATCATTCGGTTGTAAGGGAGGGGTTAAAGCGGATTATCGAGGAATCCCCAGATCTGAAGGTGATGGCGGAAGCCGCCGACGGGGCCGAGGCTCTTAGAGTGCTAAGCAAAACCGAGGTGGACCTGGTCATTACGGACTTATCGGTGCCCGGAATCAGCGGAGTGGAGCTGATCAGCCGAATGAAGGCTTTGAGGCAGAAGACGCCAATTTTGGTGCTAACAATCCATCCCGAGGATCAGTTCGGTTTAAGGATACTCAAGGCAGGGGCGTCAGGTTACTTGACGAAAGAGAGCGCCCCGCGAATGCTTCTGAGGGCGATTCAAAAAATTCTTGCAGGCGGAAAATTCATTAGCGAAACGCTTGCCGAACAGATAGCCCTACAGCTCGACAACGTGGACAAACTCCCGCATGAAAAATTATCCGACCGGGAATTTTCAGTACTATGTATGTTCGGTATGGGCAAAACAGTGTCGGAGGTTGCCTCCGAACTGGGTCTGAGTGTCAAGACGGTCAGCACTTACAAGGCAAGGATCATGCAGAAAATGCAGATCAAGACTACCGCTCAACTGATACGCTACACCATCATGAATAATCTCGTCTGAGACACATTTACGGCCGCAGGCCGCCTCAAAGAACTCGCCAAGGCAGGGTCGTTGGGCAAGCGACGCCGACCAGTTTCCACAATACAAATGATCGCAAAGCCGCATTCTAAGACCAATCAGCATGAAACCTTACAATCTTTATAGGTTTTTTCCTACAAATTTTTCCGGCCTTGTCTGATTGTTTCCTTTTTTTGGGCATGTAATATCAACATCAGGGAAATGAGGCTCAATTTGGGTATCTGATCGATTTCGGTTGGCGCATTCCTAAATACAGCAGATCCGTCGCTGGGTAAGCAGTTAATCATTATGGAATTGAACGATTTTCTATCTTACATTATTGCAAAACATACAAAAATAGGAGAAATTTAATGGCCACCATCCCAGAAGCGTATTTACCTCCCAAAGAATGTCTCCCCGAGAAGATTTTTGCACTCCCCGAATGCCGCCTTCCTGAGCGGTTGAACATTGTAGATTACTGCATCGACAGGCATGTGCGGGCAGGTAGAGGTGAACACATTCTCATTTATTTCAAGGACCAAAGAATTACTTACCGGCAGATGCAGGAATTGGTCAACAAGCTTGCAAACGCCCTACGCGAACTTGGCATGGATAGAAACGACCGGGTGATGCTGCGATCAGAAAACAATCCGAAAATATTTGCCGCCTATTTTGCATGCTGGCGAATTGGCGCGATCCCGGTGCTGACCCACCATTTGCTGCGAGCAGAGGAAATTGCTTTCAGGGCCAACGATTCGGAAGCTATATCCATCATTGCAAGCGCTAAGGGCTTCGATGACGTGCAAAAAGCAAGGCCCAGCTTCAAGACGGTCAAGGACGTCATCCTGTTGGACGGCACGATGGAAAACTGTCTATCCTATGATACCCTTGTCTCCAACCAGTCTGCGGACTGCGAAAGTGCAGACACCCATAAAAACGATTTGCTTAGAATTATTTACAGTTCAGGCACCACAGGCAATCCCAAGGGGATCATCACGTCGGTTGGAGACATTGTCTGCCTGATGGAAAGTTACTGCCCGAATATCTTGGACTTGAGACCTGAGGACGTCATTGGCGGCCATCCCGCATTTGCATTTGCTTTCGGCTTTTCTTTGCTCCTTTTTCCAGGTTTTAAGGGCTCCAGCGTGTCTTTAGTCGAAAGTTTCGACCCGAAGCAGATGTTCGAAACCATCCAGCAGCATAAGATTAGCGTCCTGTTCTGTGTGCCCACGGCATTCAGGATGATGCTGGGCGTCCAAAACGCAGAAAAGACATATAATTGCAGTTCGCTGCGAATCTGCCAAAGCGCAGGCGAATGGCTACCAGGGGTAACTACCAGGGAGTGGAAAAAGCGTTTCGGCGTGACGATCATAGATTCAGTTGGATCCGGTGACCTTAATTACTGGCTTACCACAACGATAGATACCCCAGATGACAAACTGGATTCATCGGGCAGACCCTTTCCAGGCGTTGAATGCAAAATCGTTGACGATTTTTTCAAGGATGTGCCCGTCGGTACGGAAGGCGAACTTTTGGTGCGGGCGCCATGGGGACAACAATATTGGCGGCGCCCGGACAAACAAAAGGAGGGTGTAGTGAAAGGCTGGAATAGGCCTGGGTTGATCTATTTAGAGGATGAGGACGGCTATTTTTGGTATCGCGGCCGCAACGATGAAATGATTGTCAGTGGGGGCTATAAAATTCCCGGTGGAGAAGTCGAGTCAGCGCTTCTTCAGCATCCTGCGGTGATCGAATGCGCCGTTATTGCAGTGCCCGACGAGGTAAGGGGTAACATCGTAAAGGCCTATGTGGTTTTGAAAGATGGATATACCGGCTCTGAGTCCCTGGTGGAGGAAATGAGGGATTTTGTCAAGCAGAAGATCGAGGTATACAAGAATCCACGAGCGATCGAGTTCGTTAAATCAGAGAATTTGCCAAGGACCATCACTGGCAAAATACAGCGGTTCGCACTGAGAGATCTGGAGAGGGCAAGACAGCAGAAAACCAATCGACAATAGCTTGGTTAGGAATTTAAGGAGATCGAAATGTCTATTAAAAAATATGGATTTTTTTGTTTCTTTTGCGGGAAGCACTGTAGTCTCATCGCCCACGTGCAAGATGGGAAGGTTATCAAGGTCACCAAAGACAGGGAAAGCGGTATTCTTTCCGATATATGCCCGGATGCAAAGGGTCCCGTAACCATTCCCGGTGTATACAATCATCCGGGACGGCTGAAATATCCACTCAAGCGAAAGGGAAAAAAAGGCGGCGGCCAATGGGAGCGCATTAGCTGGGACCAAGCCCTGGATGCAATTACCAGCACTTTTCAGTCTTGCAAAGACCAATTCGGACCGGAAAGCATCGCCATGGTCCTGGGAGAGCCCAAGGGCCTAGATTTCGCCTTCGGACAACGTCTCGCTTCGGTAATAGGGACCCCTAACGTTATCACGCCAGGCTGCTACTGCGGTGTACAAACAGCGGCCGCCAATCAGTTTACGCACGGTTCAATGATGGTGAACGCTGATTACGATACGAAAAAGACACGCTGCATGGTGATATGGGGTAATAACCCAAGGCATATCGGCGGGACTTTCAACGGCATGATGCCGACCGAGATCGATGAACGCCTTGACAACGGATGCAAGCTTATTGTCATTGATCCCGGCACTATCGATTATGCATCCAAGGCCGATCTGTGGATCAAGCCTAAGCCTGCTATGGACGGGCTTTTAGCCCTCGGCATGATCAAGGTGGTCATTGAAGAAGGCCTTTACGACAAGAAATTCGTGGGGCGTTGGACGGTGGGATTCGATCAACTCAAGGAACACATCGCAACGTTCTCCCTTGATGACATCGAAAGGGAAACCTGGGTGCCCCGTGATCAGATCGTCGCTGCGGCCCGAATGATTGCGTGTAACACACCTTGCATCATCGGCACGGGAAATGCCCTTGAGGGAACTATTGCAGCGCTTCAAACCTGCCGAGCGATATTTATATTGAACGGACTGACCGGCAGCGTGGGGGTTCCCGGCGGACTCATCGTCAAAACCCAGAACAAATTTTACAGGCCGGGCAAGTTTTACTTTCCGAAAGGATTTCCACGACAGAAGGAAAATTCCATTGCCAACCAATTTGTACTTGCGATCGGGTCGGCCTATGTTCCAACCCAGACGTTAGTGAATACCATCCTGACCGACAAGCCATACAGCATCAAAGCCGGCTTTTTCTCGGTGACCAATCCTCTCTGCACTTACCCGGACGCAAAGGCGACCTACGACGCCCTGATGAAATTAGAATTCATGGCCGTAGCGGAAATTTTTCACACTCCAACCACTGCTATCGCGGATATAGTCCTCCCAGCTGCATTGCCTGGAGAACATGCCACCATTGCCTATTGGCCAGCATGGACAGGGCAGGTCAAATGTGATCCGAAATTCATCGACCCACCTGGAGAAGCATGGCCCGACATGAAAATTTTCAACGAACTGGCAAAACGGCTTGGGTTCAGTGAGTATTTCTTCGAGGATACCGATGAGAAAATGCTGGATTTCTGGCTCGAGCCGGGAGGCATTACGTTCGAAGAATTCAAAACCAAACGGATTCTGTACCCTGATCATATCTACCTCAAAGGAAACGAGGACGGGTTTTTTCAGACGCCTTCGGGGAAGATGGAAGTTTTTTCGGCCCAAATGGAGCAATTGGGCATCGACCCGCTGCCCTACTATAAAGAACTCATGAAGCCTAAACAGGTGGCCTCCGAATCCGAGGATTACCCTCTCATCTTCACTAACAGAAAGGAAACGGGCTACATGCTTTCCGGTTATCGCTCCGACCCTGCGATGCGGAAGCGTTATCCAGAACCCTTGGTCGAACTTCACCCAGACACTGCTCGGGACGCCGGGATAGAAAAGGGTGACATGGTTTACATTGAAGCTGCCAAAGGCCGCATCGTTCAAAAGGCGCAATTTAACCCCGACTTAGACCGCCGGGTCGTCATGCCCGCGTTTGGTTGGTGGTTTCCCGAAGAGTCTGAAGAAACCCAATACGAGTGGCGGAAATCCAACATTAACATCCTGACCAACGGATACCCGGAGGAACTTTCCACCGGGGCCGTCCAACTCAGAGGAATACCGTGTCGCATTTACAGAGTGGACGACCAGGTGCTTTGAAGGATGTTTCGGTTGCCCGCAGCCACCGAAAAGCAACTGGCAGATGGAAAATTGGCGGCAGAAAATATTTTGAAGAGGAGGTGATTGCCTGCATCCCATCGTCAGCCCTTGCGTAAAAATGTAGCTTAAACCAGAAAAGGAGAATCAAATGAGACTTAATTATCGATCCTGCTTCACATACTTGATGTGCCTGACCATCGTACTTCTGACAGGTACTGCTATGGCTGAATCGGCAAAAACCTACAAATTCAAACTACAAAACATATATGTTCCCGGGACCACGATAGAGACCTATGCAGGGCCGAAATTCATCGAGCTCGTGGACAAGCTGTCGGGTGGCAGGATTAAAATCGAGAATTTTCCTCCCGGTGCCCTTGCCCCGCCTACGGAAATACTTCAGGCTGTAGGTGCGGGAATGTTTGAGATGTCGGCTTCGGCCGGAGCCTATGCGGCCGGAACCATTCCCGCTGCCTATCTGGAATTCGGCGTCCCTGGAGGGCCGAGAACTTTCGGGGAATTTGCATCCTTCTTCCGTAATACGGGCTATCTCGAACTGCTCAGGGAAGAATATGCCAAACAGGGCGTCTTTTTCATCGCGCCCTTAATTGACGAATGGTATGGTATGATTTCCAAGAAGCCTGTCCGGAAACTGGACGATTTCAAAGGGATGAAAATTCGGGCCACTGGGCTGGTTGCGAAAATGTTCGCAGAACTGGGAGCCTCACCCGTTTTTATACCATTGGCTGAAGTCTACACAGCCCTTTCGATGGGTACCATTGACGCAATGAGTTTCGCGGATCCTGATTCTCACTGGGATATGAAGCTGATGGAGGTGGCCAAATTCGAGATCGCCCCGCCCATTATGGTTTCGGCAGGCAACTTGATCATGAACCTCAAGATTTGGAAGTCTCTGCCCGAAGACCTCCAAGCCATCATCGAAGTGGCGGCCTGGGAGATTTCCTTCAGGGTTTTTGCCGCCACCAAGGTCGCCAGTTTCGATGCATTGGACAAGATGAAAAAAGAGCACGGCGTCGAAATAACTACCCTGCCTCCGGAAGAGGTGGAAAAGTGGGATGTTGTTAATCGCAAGGTGATGATGGACATCGCCAACAAGGGCCCCGCCGCAAAGAAAGCGGTCGATATGATGGTTCAGTGGATCGAAAAGAATCGAGAATATTTCGATTAAAAAAGTCGGGTCGTGCCCGGTATAATTCCGTTCCTTTGCTTAAGCGCAACTTCGGGATTTATGTGGCGGGGATTTCACCAGGAGAAAATACATGAAGGTTTTTTTTCGAATCGTCGACGGGATTAGTGTAGGCTTCATGTGGATATCGGTTGTCATGACATGGGCAATGGTGCTCATCGTTTTCAGTGGCGTCGTGGCCAGATATTTTTTCAATTCTCCGATAAATTGGATTCCCGAGTTTTCCCAATTTCTTTTCGGTGCCTCGTTCATGCTCGGAGGTGCCTATGTGTTAAAGATAAACGGACACGTTCGCATCGACATACTAGTCCGCCGGATTGGCCGCAAAGCGAGGGCCTTTCTCGAGTGCGTGAACTCCTCCGCATTCTGGCTGTTTAGCATGGTTTTGCTTTTCAAAGGAGCCGAAATGGCGATGACATCGCTGAGAAACATGGAGACTTCGGGCACCTATTGGGATCCTCCGGTTTACCCAATCAAGATGGTGATTCCTTTGGCGGCGGCACTGATAATGATTCAGGGACTGGGCAAGCTGATAGCCGATTTTACTACCATCTTCAAAGGCGATTAATAAATGGACATAGAATTAGTCACAGTTCTGATGTTTTTATTTTTTATTGTCGGCTTGTTCATCGGTATCCCGCTGGCATTTGTACTCGGTGCAATCGGAGTCGTTTTCACCATTGGCTTGTGGGGGGTTAACGGCCTGTATGTTGTTCCATCGTTGACTTGGCAGATGATGGGTTCGGAGGTTTTGATTGCCGTGCCCCTTTTCGTTTTGATGGGTGCCATCTTGCAACGGTCCGGTATTGCCGACGATCTGTACGATGTCGCCTACAAATGGGCGGGATCCATCAATGGAGGACTAGGGGCGGGCACGATTGTCATCTGCGCCCTATTTGCGGCCATGGCTGGCATTGCCGGTGCGGCCACGGTTTCTCTTGGCCTGATCGCCTTACCGGCCATGCGCAAGCGCGGATACGATACACGACTATCCATCGGTACCATCGCGGCCGGAGGAACGCTAGGGATTCTCATACCCCCGAGTGTGCCGATGATTTTTTATGCCCTTTTTGCTAGGATGTCCATTGGACAACTTTTTCTGGCCGGGATTTTGCCAGGGGTGCTCTTTGCCTTGCTACTAGGCATCTATATTCTCATAAAGGGAAAGTGCAGTCCGAACACTTGTCCCTCCATTCCATTTGAGGAGAGGGCTTCGCTTCGAGAAAAATTTGCGGCCCTTCCCGAGGTATTGCCCTCAATCATCCTAATCATTCTGGTTCTGGGATCCATCTTTTCAGGCATCGCCACTCCAACGGAGTCCGCCAGCGTCGGAGTTGTCGGATCATTCATCATTGCACTCATCAAACGAAAGGTAGATTTCAGGCTCATCAGAGAATCTACTTTTCAGACCGTCCATATCACTACGATGGTAATATGGGTGATGATGGGAGCTGCTGTCTTTGCCGCAGTTTACCAGGCTCTGGGTGCCTCACAGCTCGTGCAGAAAATTGCGGTTTCGGGAGACCTCTCGGTCAATCGATGGTTCATCATGGCCATCATTATCGCCATTCTTTTCATCGTTGGTATGTTTTTAGATGCATCCGCTATAGTGATTCTCTTCGTGCCGACCCTTGTTCCTCTGATAACGCAGCTGGGTTTTGATCCTCTGTGGTTTTCCGTGATTTTCATCATTTCCCTAATGGTTGGATATCTGTCGCCTCCTTTCGGGCTTTCGCTCTTTTATATCAAGGGCATCGTCCCACCCGATGTGAGCGATTCGGATATTTACACATCGGTCTTGCCATTTATCGGTGTTTTCATCCTCGGGACCTTGTTGCTCATACTTTTTCCCTCCATCGTACTGTGGCTACCGAAGGTCCTGATGTGATGCGATTAAATTGGTCCGGCTGGTGATGATGAGATCGGTTGTAGGAATTCTCGATTAAAAGGGGTGGACTTGCCAACAGTTCCGAATCCTTAATTAGAGGAGTTGATTGCGGCCTAAAACAGGATACGCTGCGGCAAATAAGGAAATCTCATGCTATCTTTGCCTTCAAAGCCATGGAAAAAAGTACGGATTGAGCTAATCGGACAAAACCTATGCCGGTTGACCTTTCTCAATCCCATTCCTTCTGTCCGTGAGTTTGAACAATTCTTGGAGGATCTCGAAGATGTCATTTCCGATAACGAGGACATCGTTATCAGGGATTTCGGGAAACGATATGTGGAATTGCGCATCACCGATTATAAGTCATTTAAAATACGTTTGGTTTTCTTGAATATCTCTGTCGCCCAGGAAGACGTTTGAATGCATATGGAGCTTACCGACCGGAAGTTGGACCAAACGCTGAGCCTTTGTCCTTTCTGCCTAAAAACCCTTCCTGCAACGATCAGGTTAGATGCTCGAGGGGAGGTATGGATGGAATGGGTTTGCCCGGAACATGGCCCGCAGACTTCCCCGGTTTGTCCGAATTTAGAAAGCTACCTATCGATCCGCAACATACCCCGAAAAGTAAAAAAACCTGCTGCTCAGAGGGAATCGACCGATGCTGGCTGCCCGAATGATTGCGGACTGTGTCCTGCCCACAAACAGCATACCTGCCTGGCCATATTGGAAATTACAAACCGCTGCGATGCAGGGTGTCACATTTGTCTGGCCAATTCAGTTGAACACGGCTGTGATTTGAGTATCGAGGCGGTAGAATTCGCCTTACGCCGATTCATCCACTATGAGGGAGCACCTGCACCTCTTCAGTTGAGCGGTGGTGAACCAACACTGCATGCGAATCTTTGTTCGATTATACGGTTGGCACAATCGCTCGGCTTCAGAAAAATAGAAATTGACACAAACGGCGGTGTCCTTTCGGAGAATCAGGACCTCTGTTTCAAGTTGAAAGAGGCCGGGCTGTCCGGTATCTATCTCCAGATGGACGGCATCAGGTCCGACATTTCTCGCAGAATACGCGGCCGCGATTTGACCGCAAGCAAACTAAAAGCGATCGATAACTGCAAGCGCTCCGGACTGCAGGTTGTCCTTTCCGTTACTCTTTTGCCTGGTCTAAATACAAATTATATTTGGGAAATGGTTCAGTTTGGAATTCACCAAGGACTGACCGGCGTCAACTTCCAGCCGGTCGTTTTAAGCGGACGGTATCCGCAAGATCTCCCCGCCGAACGGTCCTCTCGGTTGACGCTCGGGCATTTCCAGAAAAAGATTGAGACACAGAGCGGAGGGATAGTGTGTGTCGGGGATATGCAGCCGATTCCCTGTCCTAGCCCTTTGTGCGGTGCCATGGCCTACGTGATCATCTCCAACGGAAAGATAACGCCGCTCAATCGGCTCGTGGGGAAGGATTCTTTATCGGGCTTTCTTGCAGATCAGAGCGATTGGGAGGAAGTCCTGAAATGTCTGGACGAGGATTGTTCTTGCGGCCGGCCCTGTCTATCAGGAATCGGCAACTCGGACAGCCTCAGCGGCGCTCACGATTTTTTCTCGATAGGATTTCACGGTATGATGGACGCTTTCAGTTTTGATATAGAAAGAGCCAAACGCTGTTGTGTACATGAGCTGCTTCCAGATGGACGGCTTATTCCTTTTTGTCTTTACAACACTAAGTATAGAGGGAAATTGCCTGTTTGATATAATAACGCGGTTATCCACAAAACCCAAGTGATTAAAAAGGCTCGGGTCTCATCCACCTGAGTTGGAGCCATGACAAATTATCGAAAATGGCTCCGAATGCGCAAAAGATGGGAATCTGGGCACTAACGTCGGCCACCTCGGATAACTGATCGAATCTGTCACTTGGGTTTTGTGCATAACCGCATTAAATAATGGACGCGCCAAACTGGCCGATCTTTTGCCGCATATAAAACGCTTTGTCGATAAGAGCGCGCATCTGATGACCGATCTGCTTTAAATCTATCGAAAGGTCGGCAAGATGTTTGCCGCTCAAGATTGGGTGAACCATAGCCAGAAAGAATATGTTCGTGGTGAAGCTCACAATAACACGGCAGAGTCCTTTAATGCGAACCTGGAGCGCGCCAAACTGGGGGTTTTTCATTATATGAGTAAGAAGCATTTGGCGCGCTACCTCCACGAGGTCTGTTTCAGAATGCAATGGCATCCTAAATTTGAGTTACACAACTTAAAGCCTTTTTATTGGTTATAGATCCGTTTTTTTTATCCCCAAGATAGGTTGGAGGCCATTATCATGATTACCTGCACCGACATCCCCATCCTGCCCAATAAAGACAAGGAGTTGAAGGGAGGCAATGAAGGCCAATGAAAACGTTTGATCATCTCTTGGAGGCGTCCGCGGAGGCTCACGGACATCTGTGCCCAGGTCAGGTGGTGGGCGTGCGTATGGCCTTGTTGGGCTGCCGGCTCATCGGCCTGGACAATCCCCGCAGTATCGAACAGATCAAGAAACTGATCGTTTATGTGGAGATGGACCGCTGCACGGCCGACGCCGTGGCCTTTGTGACCGGCGTCAAATTGGGCCGCCGGTCGCTTAAGTTCATGGATTACGGCATCATGGCCGCCACCTTTGTTAACCTTGAGACGCAGAGCGCCTTCCGGATCATTTCCACTGAGGAGGCGCGCGACCTGATTTCGCTCTATGCTCCCGAGATAACCGAAAAACGCAGGCAGCAGATCGTGGCTTACCGTCGGATGCCCGACTGCGTCCTCTTCAACGTTCAGAAAGTGCGCGTGCTCATAGAGCCCCATGATCTTCCCGGGCCGACACGAAACAAAGCCACTTGTGCCCGTTGCGGGCAGGTGGTGCGTGATCACAGGGAGATCATCGAAAATGGACGTCCATTGTGCCGGCCTTGTGCCCAAAGCGCCTACTTTAAAAGTCCCCAGGCCATATCGTGGTCGGATATGAACTGGTCGCCGGGAGATGAGAAGTCAACCGCTTATCATGAAACAAAACCCGAGAAAAGAATAAGGAAAACGGTTACACCATGTTGAAAAAAGTGCCCCTGAAAGACGCTGTCGGCTCCGATCTGGCCCATGACATCACCGAAGTGAGACCGGGTGAGTTCAAGGGGCCGGCCTTTCGCAAAGGACATCGGGTCTGTGATGAAGATATTTGCCGTTTGCAGAGATTGGGCAAGAACCATCTCTACCTGATCGATCTAGAAAATGACGAACTCCACGAAAACCAGGCAGCCAGAATGCTTGCGACGGCCATCGCCGGGGAAGGCGTAACGTGGGAAGACAATCCCAAAGAGGGCAAAATCGAAATGTTTGCGCAGCACGACGGCCTACTGCGGATTGATATGGCCGCACTGGGGGCCTTGAACATGATCGATGAAGTGATGTGCGCCACCCTGCACAACCATACACGCGTCAGAAAGGGAGAATTGGTGGCGGCCACAAGGTCCATCCCGCTGGTCGTCAAGCGCGAACCGATCGAACGAGCGGTCGCCATCGCATGCCAGAAAGGCGCCGTGGTGGAAGTTAAAGCGATGAAAAAGGCGCGTGCCGGACTGATCATCACCGGCAACGAGGTTTATCATGGCCTAATTCAGGACGGCTTCGAGCCCATTTTAAAAAAGAAACTGACCGACCTTGATGCATCCGTCGAGACCGTCGATTTTCAACCGGACGATGCCGAACGTATAGCCAGGGCAATTCGAAACCAGGTGGATAAAGGATTTGATCTTTTACTGCTCACAGGCGGTATGAGCGTGGACCCGGATGACGTCACCCGGCACGGCATACAAATGGCCGGCGCCGAAGAGGTTCACTACGGTGCGGCCGTGCTGCCGGGCGCCATGTTTCTGGTTGCCTATATTGGCGAAACGCCGATTCTGGGCGTACCAGCCTGTGGCCTGCATCATCGTGCCACGGCACTGGATCTGGTCTTGCCGCGAGTTCTCGCAGGTGAACGAATCGGCAAAGCACAGTTGGCATTTCTGGGACACGGCGGGTTGTGCCGACAGTGCCCAAAGTGTTCGTTTCCCAACTGCGCGTTTGGGAAAGGCCTTTAAAACAAAAATCTTTATATTGAAAGAGGAAAAAAAGCGCACTGCCAAGAGCACAATTCTATTATGTGGAGGAGGCGTTTATGGTCAAGGCGGAAAATACCAAAGTTAGGAGTATATATCGGGTGCCCACAAGTTTACTTTATACTTGATCTCGTATTTGGCTATGACGGCTATCAATATCTTCGCATCCTTTACGAGAAAGGCGCTATTATTTAAAGGATTCCGAGGAATTTGCACAGTTTCAAGCCCCCTGTGTCAGGATAGATGTCGCCTCCCGGTGACGGGTTTTGTTTGAACAAAGGAGGGGCGATCCTGTAAAGAAGGGTTCATGAAACAATATCCTGACGAATTGAAAAACAGCATTATCGCCAGAATGATGCCACCGAACAATGAGTATGTTCCGGCCTTATCCCAGGAGACCGGAATACCCAAGGACACCCTGTATGCCTGGCGGATCAAGCATCGCAGAGGCAATCAGCGGCTGCGAGCGGAACACATTGACAGTACCAGCAAAATCAGCAGTGCCGACAAATTCGACATTGTGGTTGAGACCGCTTCTATGAATGAGGCGGAACTGAGCCAATATTGCCGTCGCAATGGTGTGTACCCGGAACAAATCAAGGCCTGGCAGGACTCATGTCGCAGCGCGAATTTGCCGTTGACCAACCGGATCGACAAGCAAAAGAATCGAGAGTTGACCAAAGAGAATAAGCAGCTCAAGGCCGAATTGAGGCGCAAGGAAAAAGCCCTGGCAGAAGCGGCGGCGTTGTTGATATTGAAAAAAAAAGTCCAGGAACTCTGGGGGGACCCAGAGGACGACTGACAGATCTGTCGCAGCGGCTTAACGCGTTAAAATTAATTGACAGTGCCATGGGCTCTGGAGCACGCTTGACAGCTGTCTGCGACATATTGAAAACTACACCAAGGACCATTGAACGCTGGCGTCATCAAACAGCTCAGGGCGATCGGCGAAAGATGGCTGCCGAGAAGCGGGTGCCGGCAAACAAGCTGACTCAATCCGAACGCAGCAAGATATTGCAGATCTGCAACCAGGCCGAGTTTGCAAACATGGCGCCCAATCAAATTGTGCCGGCCTTGGCCGATCAGGGCAGCTACGTTGCCTCGGAATCGAGTTTTTACAGGATCCTGCGACAGGAAAGACAACTGGCTCTCAGGGGCCGGGCCAAAGCCCCGGTGCACAAACGTCCTGATTGCATTGAGGCGACGGGTGCCAACCAGTTGTGGAGTTGGGACATAACCTATCTGCCGAGCGCCATCAGGGGGTTGTTTTTCTACCTGTATATGATCATGGACGTATACAGCAGAAAGATAGTGGGCTGGGAAGTATATAACAGCGAATCAGCTGAAAATGCAGCTTTGTTGATACGCAAAACATGCCTTAAGGAGACAACCACGGGCTCACCATTGATACTGCATTCAGATAATGGTTCGCCAATGAAAGGCGCTACGATGTTGGCCACATTGCAAAAGCTCGGGGTGGTCCCTTCGTTCAGTCGCCCTTCGGTGAGTAACGACAATGCCTATTCAGAGTCGCTGTTTAAGACCTTAAAATACCATCCGGGGTATCCGGACAGTGCATTTGACGATATGGACAAGGCTCGGCAGTGGGTATTGAAATTCGTGCATTGGTACAATGAAATCCATCACCACAGCGCGATAAAGTTTGTCACCCCCGGTCAACGCCACCGCGGGCAAGATATTGAGATATTGAAAAGACGGGACGCGCTGTATTGTAAAGCAAAGGGCCGGCACCCAGAACGCTGGGCAGGTATCTGCCGAGATTGGAATCCGGTTCGGGTAGTGAGTTTGAATCCGAATAATGAATTGAAGCGATTGAGTCGAGCAGCATGAATCAGTGGAGAAGAGCTATTTGAAAAATAGAGATGATGCCAATCATCTCATAGCTACCCAAAAGCCCCCTGCAGACAGGTCGTCAAGGGCGCGGTCTTCAGCGTTCATCTTGACCCTTGACGAACTGGCTGCAGGGGGCTACCTGAGCAAAAGTTAGAATGGGAAAAAAGCGACATCTTTCTTGACAACGACCGCAAGTGCCCCGCCTGCAAGTTTCGAAACATAAAACAAGAAAGGTGCTAAATCGTGCGATAAATCAAGATGAGGTTTTTCAGTGCACGTCGTTCATACATGTGGGTCTTTAAATACATGTTTTGGAGTTATCCCGCAACAGTAAATTCATAGATAAATCTCAGCTTTTGGTAAAGGCGACAACTATGACGTTAAAAAAACTATTATTTTTAAGGAGAGCAACTAAAGGAGGAAGCGTATGAAAAAATCAGTTGAAAGGGAGTGGAAACATGTATTTTGCCATGTCTGTCCAAGTCATTGCGCTCGTAAGGTAGCAGTTGAAGATGGAAAAATTGTGGCAGTGGAGCCGGACCCTGAGAGCGGCTATGCAAGTGCAAAGTGTGTTTATAACAAAAGTGAAATAATGAAAGAAGTCTGTACACATCCAGATCGCCTAAAATTTCCACAAAAAAGATTGGGGCCAAAAGGGAGCGGCAAGTGGAAACGAATTTCTTGGGATGAAGCTTTGGATACAATTGCCAAAAAAATCTTGAAATATAAGGCTGATTTCGGTCCGGATAGTCTTGCTATGATTTTGGGAGAGCCTAAAGAGATGGAATTCGCATTCGCACAAAGATTTGCGTCTGCATTTGGTACCGCAAACACTGTTACGCCAGGGAATTATTGAGGAGTGCCTAGACTGGCAGGTGCCAGTTCTGTTTTCGGAAATATTTTTTTTGCAGACCCTGGTCCCAAAACTGGGCTCCTATTGCTATGGGCATTTAACCCGATAGGCCTGATGGGTGGTGAGATGAGAGAGAATATAGAAGCAGCACTCTCAGCAGGCGCCAAATTGGTGGTCGTCGATCCGAAAAGAATCCAACTTGCGAGGAAAGCCGATCTTTGGCTTGCACCTAGACCCCAAAGCGATGGGGCTTTAGCGATGGGTATTATTAAAATAATAATCGAAGAAAAGCTATATAATGCAGATTTTGTATCCAATTGGACAATTGGGTTAGAAGAACTTGAAAAAGAAATTAAATCATTTTCATTAGAAGATGTGGAAAATGCTACCTGGATACCGAAGAAAAAAATTGAACAGGCAGCTAGATTACTTGCAGATTCAAAAAACCAGCCTGTTTGTTACTTTGAAGGAAATGGCATAGAGAGGAGCATTCATAGTTTTCAAGCATGCCGTGCAATAAATGTCTTGAGAGCTCTTCTCGGTGACGTGAACACCCCGGGTGGAAATTCTGAATTGACACCCCAACCTTTCGCAAGAATGGGGCGTTTTTATTTCCCGAAAGGAGTTCAAAGAAGAACAGATAGAGGCCTTTGTAGTCCCTTTCGTATAGGTGCCCCACACCTCTATGTTCCGCCACAGTCGCTAGTGAGGGCAATCTTGGACGAGAAGCCATATCCGATAAAGGCTGGCATAAATATCTTGACCAATCCCCTTGTGAGCTATCCGGATACGGAGGCTACTTACAATGCGTTTTTGAAACTCGATTTTTTAGTTGTGTCAGAATTATTTCCCACTCCAACATCAGCGGTTGCCGATATTGTTCTTCCAGCGGCTTGGGGTGGGGAGCATGAATCGGTGGGGTATTGGCCAGGATGGCAGCAACAAATTAGGGCTTATCCAAAGTTGGTCGATCCTCCCGGGGAGGCCAAACCGAATTCAGAATGGCTAAATGAGCTTGCAAAGAGAATTGGACTCGGAAAGTATTTTTGGGAGAATTGGCAAGATTGTTTGGATGAAATTCTTGAACCGGCCGGGATCACCTATGAGAAGTTAAAGGAGGTGAGATGTCTTGAAGCGACAAGGCTTTTCAGAAAACCAGATGAGGGAATTTTCCATACCGAATCGGGAAAAATTGAGCTATACTCTAATATGCTGAAACTGCTGGGCTATTCGCCAACTCCGGTATTTAGGGAATTAACCGATTTTCTTTATGATCCTTCCGAAGAATATCCTCTGCTTATGTTCAACGGTAAGGAAGCTGCATTCATGAATAACGGATATAAACATGTTAAGATGGCGAGGGCGAAAAGACCTTATCCAACGGTGGATTTAAATCCTAAAACGGCTGAGAAACTAGGCGTTGAGAAAGATGAATGGGTTTACATTGAAACAAAAAAGGGAAGAGTTAAACAGGTACTTAAACTGGACCCGGATCTCCATCCTAATCTGGTATTCCCATCGATGGGGTGGTGGTTCCCAGAAGAGTCTGACGATCTTTTTCAATTTAGGAAATCAAACATAAATGTACTTACCTCTTGTGATCCGCCTTATGATCCTGAGTTAGGCGCAGTGGAGTTAGGAGCCATTCCGTGTAAAGTTTATAAGGCTGATTAAAAGTGCCGGTGAACCCTTGATCTGTAATGGTTAAGACGGGGGGTGGATTGGTCCGAATGAAAAATGGGCGCTGATAATTGGGTGGTGTTTTTGCTTCGGTCTGTGGATGATTCTCTATACTGCGGCATTACAAACAAACTGGAAAAACGGTTATTGAAGCATACCTCAGGTAAATGCACCAAGTACACAAGATCCCGTTTGCCCTTACAATTGGTCGGTGTCAGTTCCAAAATGACAAAGAGTGCGGCGTTGAAACTGGAATACTGTCTGAAAAGGACTCCGACGCCCGACAAGATAGCTGCATTGGAACGATTGAACACAAATTGAGCAAGGAGGTAATTTTCACATGCTCCCGAATATCAATGAGGAAGACTTGATGACAGACCTGATCTGCTATTGTTTCAATTACACCAAAAAAGATATTGAACGGGATCTGCGACAAAACGGCAAGTCCACGATCATGGAGAAAATTCTTGCCGAAAAGCGGATGGGTGGATGTCAATGCGCTGTTAAAAATCCCAAAGGGCGCTGATGTCTTTCCGATGTCCGCCAGGTGGTGGAAAAATACATAACATATAGATTTAACAGCAAAAATATCATTTTTCGAGGAATTCTTACATGCCCCCGCAAAATCATAGGCGTCATATTCTGCATCCTGGCAGTCGGCATCTATGCTTGGAAATACAAAGAGCCGCCCCTGTGCCGACCATGTATCATGTTGCCCCTTGGTATCGGCGTCGGGTACGCCGTTTATTGGTTGGTGAGGCGGATGATTTGATTAAAATCGTTTATTTATGATTCTCCAACATAAAAGCCTTCCTAAAACAATTATTCTATGCACCGGAGATATGATCATATTCGCTTTTTATGAGATCCTGTTTGTCCTCTGGGTATTTCTTATATTTTTTTCTAACATGCTGATATTTAATTCTATAGATCGAATAGAAGAATCAATTGAATCAATTTGTGGCATTAGCTGAAATTCAACTGCCATTTCTTCAATCTTGTTAAGATTTAAACCAACCGCCTGCAATATTTCATCAGCGCTTTCTGTTTCGAAAAGCAATATGTCGAATATCAAGCAATTACCTTGGGAGGTGAAGCCAAGAGTGGTTGAATGACCGCCTTTGTACCACCCTTTGTTTTTATTGTGTTTTTGATATGTAATCCAGTCATATTTAGGGAAAACTTTTCTTGCCAACGCCTCCTGCCATTCGGCAAGGTAAAAACAACCACCATAACATTGGTACCACCTATAAGTATTTCTTTTTGGTAGATATTTCGAATAAATGCGTTCGAATTTTTCTTGAAATTTTAGGTTCACTTCCTTGACTTTTTTATCTTCTGAGCCTTGATAAAGACTATTGTCATAAACAACAATACCAGTAAAATCGACCCCCAAGCTTTCTAATATTTTATTGTATTCATGAAATAATTCGGAATATTCTGGATCTTCCCCCTGTTTATCAGATGCATATCCATGATGAATATAGGCTTTTGTATATTCCCATGGACCGTGTCCATTCTTTACATCCCACTGTGGCAAATGATTCCAATTAATAGGAAGCTTCGAAAATTGAAGCATGCCCTTATTAAGGAGTCCCTCTACTTCAGAATCATTAAGGTGTGGCTCGACAAGCTTCCAGTTCTTTTTGAAGTTAAAAACATTAATACGCATATTTCACCCCCATATTAAGTGCGTGTTTGTTCGTATATCGGTTGATTCACAATTTTCATGAGAGAATATTTATTCAATATAAAAATCAACAGGGTAAAAACAGACCAAGCCAACGCCAGATTTCTATACAATTGAATCATGTTGCCCCTTGGCATCGGCGTCGGGTGAGTTGGGTATTGGTTGGTGGGGAGGATGATATCTTAAGTGGGGTTCGAGCAGTTTAAAATTGCCTCATTCTGTGTGAGAATCTGTGTGAGAAAAAGTTTTCAAAACTGACCAAAACGTGGAAAATATACAAAAATGTAAAAAATGTATACCTAATAAATTCAATATTATAATATAAAATTAGGAGGTTAGGAAACTCAGAGGTTCTGCCTGTTAACCACTAGGTTGTAGGTTCAAGTCCTACTCAGGGAGCCAACAAAATCAAGGGCTTAGACGAAAAATCTAAGCCCTTTTTCTTTTTTGGTTTCAAGATACCCACCATCATACCCACCACCCACCAAAAACGAAAGCCCCAGGCATCGCGCCCAGGGCCTTGTCATTTAAATGAGATGGTCAGCTCATGCCGGGCAAGCCATCGCCTTATAGTATCGAGACTCGATCCCTCGGTGAGATACCGGGCGCCTTACGACCTGAGCATACCGTTCGGCAATCCTCATGAATGCCTGCCGATGGGATAGACCCTGATCGACGTAGTTCTCGACCATTTTCACGACCTGCCCACGGGTCAGCTTGCCATCAATAGGTGGATCATCGATAGGGGTTTCTTCCTGGAGTTCCTGGCCATCGAATAGCGCCGCGTAGGTGTCTGCCATCCGCTTGACCTTTTTGTTCACTACGTCTCGGTCCCGGTTGAACATTTTTGCCACCTCGATCTGAGTGAAACCGAACACATTGCACAGCAGGAAAAACTTTTGATCGTCGTTGAACTTGTCGGGCTTTGCGGCCTTTATGCCCTCGCGCCTGGCGTCCAGGGCCTCGATGATGCGCTCCACATGCTCCAGGGCTTGCTTGTACATGGAGACGATGCTGTTTTCCTCGACGCCATACTTTTCGGCCAGCAGGGAAACCGGCATCCGATTGAAAAAACGATCCACGAACACGGCCGTCTTTCTCAGGCGTAGGTCCTCGGAGCTGAATTGAATCATATCATCGGCGCTAAAATCTTCGACCTGGTTGTCCCTCAGCTCGCTGAAATGAACTTCACGGCCCATTGGATAACAGACGATCATGTCGTCGAAATGGCGCTCCATGACTCGGTTCCCGGCCCGTAGGATGCGCTCGACTTCCTTGCATGGTCGCCGGCATCGGTCCCGTTTCTTACAATCCGCGCAAAGTGCATGATGTTCCATGGGGTTGCTCCTTTGGTCGGCTGGAAAGTTTTGAAGGGGGGTGCCGGCCGCTCGCTCCTGCGGCCGGCGGGGGCGGCCTACTCGGTGGCGAGAGTGTTGCCGCCATCCATGGCGTTCATATTCTCGGCCCGCCGGACTTCATTTTTGGTCATGAAACCGGCATCCAGGGCGATCTTGTATGCCTCAAAGCGGGTCTTGGTATCGCCGCGCAGTAGATCATGGGTCAGGTATTCAGCGAAGTAGCGTTTCTTTTCGGATTCGGTCAGCAGGGACTTAAAGACGGCCTGCTCGATGCGGGTCAACCATGGCCTTAAGGTATGGGTCAAAAAAGAGCGGTTCTGTTCGGTGACGTTCGAATATGTGGATCGCTCGTAATCCATGACCAGGTTCAGCGGCACTCTGAATATGCGCGCAATCTCTACGACGCTAAACTTCATGCTATCGATCATTTGGCTATCTTCCGGGGAAACACCCACGGCCTGCCATTTCAGGTCGCCGGCCAGCACGGCCACCTTGTGGCTTTTCTTCGATCCTGCAAATCCCTCGTTCCAGTATTCCCGGATCGCTTTGGCCTGATCGACGTTGATGCTATGCGGTGAGGTCAGGATGCCACCCGGTGAGGCATCGTTTTTGAAGTATTTGGCGCTGTATTCCCTGATCGCAATGGCGCTGCCAAAGGTGTTCCTGCACATGGCCAGAGGCGAATAGCCGATGATCCCATCAGAGGACAGGCCACGGATATGCAGGATGTCTGAGGACCGATATTTGCGTTCCTGGCCATCGTTCTGATGGGTATAGATCAACTCCCGATCCTTCAGTTCGATGGACATCCGGCCCGGATGCAATGGCCACAGGGCCACGACCTCGCCGGCCTCGCGCTCGATGTAGGCAAAGGCATTGCCCCTGAGGGCCAGGTGCCCGGCCATCATCTCCCACAACTCAGAGGCGGTCATCAACGGATTGGGGATGTCATGCAGGATGCGGTATAAAGAGAAGTTTCTCGCCCGGTGCCGGTCGCCGTTCTCCTGGCGCTCGTACACGATCAACGGCAAGGATGCGATGGACTCGGCCAGGACCCTGGTACATGCGAACACGGCCGGAATCCCCATCACGGTATCGTCGGTCACCCTGGCGCCGGAAGTCGTTTCCTCGCCGCCATGATACTGATCGTAGCGTGCCCAGGATGCCGAACGGCGCTTCAGGAAGTCAAATAGACCCATATCATTACCTCAGAAGAAAAGGGGCGGTCACCCGCCCCATTGGGTTATCCTTCAGCACGTTCGGCCAGGGTCACACACCAGGACAGGGAATCGCCGTTGCGGGGGCTGATGTAGGTGTTCCAGGTGCCCATGCCGTCAACACGAACGATCACGCGATAGGACATCAAATCGTTGGTCCAGCCGGGGATGTTGGATTTCTCCAGGCGCAAGTCTTTGCGGAGGCCGATGGCGTATTGAGAGAGGTCAACAAACACCAGATCGCCGGCATCACCCAGGACGGGCAAGTTCGGGGTAAAAATCAGAGGTCGGCCCAAAAGGGTGAATTGCCCGTTGGATTCTTTGAACACTTCGACACGGCTGCCGCCGGTGCCGATGGCAATGCTCATGGTGAGAAGTTGCGGAATCGTCGTTTCGTTGGCCAGCCAGACAGCCTTGGAGCGGCCGGCGGGGTACATTCTGGCGAACATGTTGACCGCGTTTTCAAAAATGACGGTATCGGCCGATTGACCGGACTCTTTCGCCACTTCGATCTTGGCAGGGTTCTGCAAAATGCCTTGAGGCATACCGGCCCCGGTGCCGTTAATGAAGTGGTAATCCAGGCCCAGGCTGATGGACTTCTTCATGGCCATTTCGAGTTGAGACTCGAAACCCTGGCCGTCTTCGCGCAATTCGTTGCTGATGTTGCAAAAGATGGCGCCTTTGTGGGCTTTAAAGGTAATGGATCGCAGCTTGCCGTCTTGAGCGGTGCCCTCGGCATTTTCCGCCAAAAACTCCATGGCGAAACCGCCATACAGCAGGCCGCCGGACTGATCCTTGCCATCCCATCCGGGCACGGTGCGGGTCGAACTGGTCATCGGCCATACGGTTGCCCTCGGTCTGATGATCTCGTTCTGGAGAGACTCGTCCAGCCATTGCGCTGCCAGGGGATCGGGCACGGAAAAACCGCCGGCCGATCCGGTGCCCTCGATCATGACGCGCTTGAACTTCTCCATCTCGGCATCGTCGGCATCGCGCACTTCACCGAACATGCCCTTGTAGGAGCGGTCCGCCGCCGGTCCGCCCTCGAACCGGATGGTCCGGTCCTGCTTTTTCTCCAGTTCGGGCTTGAATGTGCCCGAGCGTTTGGCGAGGTCTTCCTTGCCGGCCTTGGCCAGTTCGATGGCCTCGATGCGGCCGTCAAGGGTGCGGATTTCGCCCTTCAGCTCATCGAAACGAGCGGTCGCGGCATCGTCCAGGTTCTCGGTCATGGCCAGCTCGGTGAGTTCATCGACGGCCCTTTTCTTCGCCTTCAAAATGTCGTTGTAATCCATGGTAGTCTTTTCCTTTTTGATGATAGTAGTAATTGAACGGCCAATACCGGCCGCCGGATCGGCGCCGGCCGCCACCAGGCTGCACTCATAGGGCTGCCACTTGGTCACCAGGTAACCTTTGGCGGTCCTTTTCTTCTCTTTGATGAAATATCCGATGGACAGGTTCCGAAGTATTCCGTCCTGGATGTCTCCCCATATGCGGTCTTGTGATTTGCTGATGCGAAGCAGACCGCGCAGCTTGCCGCCTATGACCTGGAGACTTTCGACAATGCCCACGGGCAAGGATCGCTCATTGTGAGCGGATATGAGCGGCAGGGGGGCACGGGTCAGGTCGATGGCATCAGGATCATGGGAGAGGACTTCTTCGCCGTCATAGCGTCTTACGGGGTAGGTGGTGGATAGTGTGGCTTCTACGGTTCTTTGATCGGCATCACGAATCGATCCGACCTCGATTTGAAACGTACGTTTCTCCATGTGGCATCCTTTCAAAAAAAAGAGGGACAGGTAACGATGGTGCGGCATCGCTCCCTGCCCCCCTCTCCGCTTCGCAAACCGGCCAGCCATCCGGTCAACGAAAAATTACATTTATGTCATTCCATAAAATAAATATTACATATTTGTCAAGTGAATTATTCACATCCACATAATTGTCGGTTCTACCTTTTTGACCTGGTTGCGGATGGCGCCGTCCAAGGCCATGGCCAGGGCCACGGACAGATCGATCTTTTCCCTGCTTTTGGACTTGGAAAATTTCACGTTCCCGGCCGGGTCCACCTCGGCAATCACATTACCCAGGCACCATTTGAGGACCGGATGATCCGGATAGGCGATCTTGCGTTCCAGGATCAACTTTTCCAGTTCCTTGCAGGGTGGGCTCATGCTGGCAAAACCCTGCCCGAACTCGAGCACGGTCATGCCGGCCTCGGTCAGATCGTTCACAACTCGGGATGCTCCCCATCGGTCAAAGGCGATGGCCCTCAGGTCATATTTTTTGGCAAGTTCATCGATCCGGGCAAGGATCGGTCCGTAGTCGATCACCGATCCCGCCACGGCCTCGATATGGCCTTGCCGCTGCCATACGTCATAGGGCACCCGATCCGCCCGAG
The DNA here is from genome assembly GCF_001293685.1 of Desulfatitalea tepidiphila. NCBI lineage: Bacteria > Pseudomonadati > Thermodesulfobacteriota > Desulfobacteria > Desulfobacterales > Desulfosarcinaceae > Desulfatitalea > Desulfatitalea tepidiphila. The sequence goes on from NZ_BCAG01000003.1 coordinate 658,790, forward strand.
AGCGTTCTCTGATGGCCTCAGACGGCACCCAGGCGAACGGCAGGACGTAAAACGGTTCATCCTCGACCTGAGGCGGAAAGCATAAGACAAAGGCGGTGAGGTCCTGCGTAGATGATAGATCGAGTCCGCCGTAACATGGACGGCCGGAGAGGTCCGGGAAGTCCACAAGGGCACAGGCATCGATGTCGCCGGTTGACATCCATCGCGCCTCGGCATCGACGCGCTGATTCAGGTACAGGTTGCGAAATGTCGCTTCCTTGGTCGGAATCCGTTTGGCCTGCTCGGCAAATTGCTTCATTTCCTCCAGGGACCGAAAATCACCCAGGGCAGGGTTGCAGGACTTCCAGACGACCAGGTCCCAGGGGTCCGCGTCATCCGGTGCCGCATAGACGCACCCGAAAAATGAAGGGTCTGGGGGCAGGCTGCCGTCATCCAGACCGATGGCATAGTCCACAAGTTCGGACATGACATGATGCGGATCCGGGCTTTGGGTTGATATGACGATCATCAAGGGTTCGGCACGGGCGCCGGTGCCGGTGACCAGGTTGTCGTACAGTTCACGGGTCCGAGACTGAGCGAGTTCATCGTAGATCATGAAGGACGGTGACAGACCATGGGCTTTGCGGCCATCGGCCGTCAATGCCTTGTAGACGGTGCCGGTCACCATGTCGGTGATCGTCTTGTGGAAACTCTGGATATGGCATCGGGCTTCAAATTCGGGGATGGCCAGGATCATGGCTTCCATTTCTCGGAAGGTGATCGCCGCCTGTTCCCGGTCGGATGCCGCGGAATAGGCTTGACCGCGGGCCTCGGCCTCGGGTCCCAAAAGGTGACATAGGGCGAGGGCGGCAGCCAGGGCGGTCTTGCCATTTTTTCTCGGGAAACTTAGAAGGGCGGTCCTCACAATGCGCTTCCCGCGCCGGGTCCGATAGAGGGCCCGGACGATCTTACGTTGCCATGGACGGAGTTTGAACTTCCGGCCGGCATGGATGCCTGAGGTGATCGGCAGGGACTCGATAAAGGCGATCACCCGAGCGGATCGGGTCTGACCTGGCTTGTCCCAGGGGTAACCGTCCGGGTAATATGGTTCCCGGCCGGCCTGCTCGGCATATCGTTTAGCTGCACTTTTTGGTCCTCGTTTGCCCATTACGAACTTTCTCTCAAAATTAACTCCGCGCCGTGTTGCCAGCCCGGTCGATGGCGTTGCCTACGCGATGATTTTCCCGCCGGAGAGCGGCCTCACGCGCTGTTTTCCGCTGATGGCACCGTCTGCATAGGCTTTGAGCGTTATCTTCACTCAGAGGCGCTCCACCGTCCTTCAGTTCAACAATGTGATCGACAATAACAGCAGGCTCGATGCGTCCTTCAGCGAGGCATTGCTCACAAAGCGGTTGCTTCCGAATGTACCAATCTCGGAAACGGCGCCATGCACCCGTACCATAGAACTGGTCCCGGACCTTGACCGCCTTAATGGGCTGATGCTCGGCACAGTAGTTCGAGTTGGGTTCGGCCAGGTTGTTGCATGGGAAACAGGCGCAGTATCTACGGGGTTTCATCGCCATCGATTTCCCCCATCGTCATGCGTTCCTTGATCTGTTCCTTTGTTAAATCATCATAAGCAGACGTCTTCTTTTTCGGTTGATGTTCCTCACAGAACTTCGATCCGGGTATGGATGGATTTTGACAGCGTAAATGTTCACAAAGAGGTCTGACTCTCGGCTCGATCATGTTAAATTTTGGTTTTGTGGTCATTTCATTTTCCTTTCGTTTAGTTTTTTGCTGGTTGATACCATCCTTTTTGTTTCACGAATCGGCAGCCGTCAACCAGTTTATACTCATACTTCATGCCTCTGGGGTTGCTCCCCTTGAATTGCCCTTTGAATTTGGAAATGGTGCAAACACCGTAATCCAGCAGCAGGGAGAGGATCGGCTTCTCGTTGCCGAACGATCCACCACGGCCATATTGGGCGTTTGGGTCCTTCTGGAGAGCAACAACAGCGATCCCTTGACCGATCTTATGATGCAGGGCTGCCAAGTACTCGGCCACCCGATAGAATTCATTGTGGACTTCCAGGTAATCGATAAGGTTCAGGTCATCGCGGCCGGTTCGGATCACATCTTGAAAGCCATCCGAACGGGAGTAAAACTTGATCGGCCACATATCGGGGGTCATGCCTGGAAATTTGGAGACGCGCATTTTGAAGGCGCTGGCATTCAGTTCTGAGCTGAAATAGTGGACGTTCCACTTCCGCATGTTCTCCTTTGCGATGTTCATCAGGAATGCGGATTTCCCGGCATCTTGGCTGCCGGCCACCAGGACGATTGATCCGGGGGGAATTTCGATCATGGTGTCGAGTTCAAACGGCAGCCATATTTGGACCTTCTCTACGGGAGCGTTCTGCCAATCCTCGGCCGCGCAGTCGGACTCAACACGGCGATATGTACCGACTTTTCCCTTGACCTTCTCGATCAATCCTTCCTTTTCCAGTCGGCCCAGGACGACATGCCCCTTCTTTTTTTCCTCGCGTGTTGTCAAATGTTGGCATTGGAAGACAAATGTTGTCGTTATGTTGTCAGATGTTGTCAAAATGAAGTCCCGAATCTCTTGCGTAAGGTTCCGATCACGGGAATCTGAGCGTTTCAGGGCTGACTGAATTTTGGTCTGAATCTCTTTTTCCGGGAAAGGCGGGTTGCAATTTCTACCGAAAAAATACATGTATTTTTCGATATTTGCGTTATCCATGCCACCCTTGACCAGACAGTTGGCGAGGTGAAAAAGGGTCTGGTCGCGGCCACCTTCATCAAAGGAAATGTTGTCAAATGTTGTCGGATGTTGGCAAATGTTGGCACTCTCGGGGGGGTGCCCACATACATCCCCAAAAGGAATTCTATCATTATATGGCGCGCTCGAGGGCGCGCTAGCAACGGCGAGGGTGTCAAAGAGCATTGATGGCATTTCGGCCATCGCCACCTCATGGATGCCGAAGTTTTCCATCCATGCGTAAGGCTTGCCGTTGGCGCCAATACTCGCAGGGGCAACAACGTATCCGCCATCGGTCCGAACGTCACAATCGGTAATCACCCTGGCACGATTAACCAGGCCAGACCGATACCTGAACCAATAATGCCACCCGCCTGATGGGGTCCGACATATCGGGGTCAGGATGTTCTCGGGCAGGAATTCGTTAAGGGCGTCATGGCCGGCCTGAGAATCAACGTCAACGACCATCAGGTTCGATATGGCGCCGGTAACGATCCCGATGTTGGCCTCAGGCCATTGCTGCCACCAGGCACGGATTTGCTGCTCAGAGGCGGCTTGACGCTGGCATTGCTGCCACTTGATGAGGGGCTTTTTGTCGCGGCCCACGGGGATGATGGAATAACCTTTCGATTGATACCATAGAGCCTGATCTAAAATTGATTTCACGGCCGCACCCGATCCCTTCAATAGCATTCAAGAAAAGCGTTGATGGCGTCGATTTGTTGGCTTCTCTGGGGGTCGAACGGCTGACTTTCGAGTTCGGCCAGCAGGACCAGCATATCCAGGCGCAGTTGGCGCCGGCGGATGATGGTTTGGATTTCTCCCCGTTCCCACGGCTGCGCCACGGGCAGGACCTTGACCAGTTCGCGGATGATGTTTTGATGCTGCTCGATGGGGGTCATTGTCCACCCCCTTCCGGATACACGGTCGCCCGCTGAAGAATTTCATGGACGGTCGGCCAGAAGTAGCGAACGGATTTACCGTCCTTGGAGTACGGGAATCCCTTGCCCATATGGCGCTCATTGGCGAGGGTCTGAACGGACTTGCCGGTTCGGCGGGCCACTTCGGCGGGCGTTAGCCAGATTGGTTCTGCTTCGAATTGCTTCATGATTTTTGCTCCTTCTAAAAAAAAATACCTGCGAATCAAACTTGATGCACAGGTATTACATGAAGCAAAAATCTAATCAGGAGACGCAATAAAAAAGTTTTGGGGTTACATCCCCCTGATCGCCTCTCGGGCAAGTTTTTTGGGGTCGGAAAGATTTATGCCAATAGCCTCGAAAATAATAATCAGCAAATTGCAAAACGGACCTGGATCGGTACTTGTTGGCTTTACACCAAGGTTTTCATAGAAACATTTTGCAATGCGGGTGGCGAGTTCCTTGCGATTGGTTCTCGATTTTGTGTTCTCTGGAATCGATTCCGCTCCCCGCTTAAATGCGTCAAGAATTTTTTGGATATGTGGTATTGCGCGACCAGCATTGAATTGAGCGACATGATTAAAGGATCCAGCATTTTTTTCCATGGCCATATATAGTTCATCAATGCTATCTGGAGTAAAAGGAGCTATGTCGCATTTCTCGACCTTACGGAGTAATCTCAATGTGTCCTGTAATAACTTTACTGCATCATTTACCCCTGGTCGGATTTCCGCTATTTTCCTTCTATCGTACTGCTCTCCGAGTTTGCCTCCCAAGTTTTGGCTTATAGCTATCGGGGCTGAGCATAGTGATTCAAGGAAGAAAATAAAAGTCCTCACCCGGCCATCGTCAAAGGCTTTCAGTTCTTCCTCAATACTTGCCTTTTCCTCAGGCGTAAACCGCAATTCGGTATCGGTTTTCTCAACCCCGTTGCTCAAATAGACAATTTGTTTGATTTCCATATATCACCCTGTCTGATCTTTCTTCTCGGTAACAGCAGCCGTCACCAGCTCGCCGGCCAGGTTGCTGGCCTGCCTCAGTGCATCGTCTCGTAAATGGGCATATCTCGCCGTCATAGTCGGGCTCTTATGGGTCAAAAGTCGTTGCAAGGTATAGAGGTCAACGCGCCCGGATGATGCCAGCATCGAGGCGTAAACGTGCCTCAGACCATGAAGCGGCCGGAATCCGACCGGCAGCATGGCTGCTTTTCTGATCCGGTCAAATGCCTTGCGGCACTCCGTTAAATGGGTGCCTTTTTTGCGGCCTGGAAACACATAGGGGTTGCCGTCCAGGGCGGTGATACCGACGAATATCTTCTCGGCCATCTCGTTCATGGGGATGGTCTGGTCCCGGCCACCCTTGGGATCGCGGATGGCGATGAACTTTCGTTCGAAGTCCAGATCGGCCCATTTGAGCCCGAAAATCTCTGATCGACGCATCCCGGTATAGAGGGCAATTCGCATCACATTGGCAGCGGCCTGATCTTCATCGGCATCCAGGGCCTTTAGTAGCGCCTTGAGTTGATCCTGGTTCAAGTCCTCAGTGGTCTGGTTGTTCAGCCGGGGAACTTCGATTTTGAAGGGCAGGGGAGCTATCAGGCCGCGCTTGACACCATAGTTGATGGTCCGTCGCAATATCTCAAGCACTCGGGCAGCCTGGGTGCGCTTTCCGGATTTTTGCAGAGACAGACGAACTCGGTCAACGTCCAGGGGCAGCAGTTCGGCCGGGTCCTTTTTGCCGATGCCATCCCGTAGGTGCAAGTCGAATTTGCGCTTGTCATGGCCCAGGGCCTTATTGTCGGGGTTTGATTCACAATAGGCATCCCACAGCTTAGCGATGGTATATCGGCTGTCCTCGGCCCTCTTGGCTGCTTCTACTGCCGCCCGTTTTTCGACGTTCGGCAATTCCCGGCCCTCTATCTTATTGGTGCGGATCCGGTTCGCCTTGGCAGGGGTCATGTCGTCTTGGTACTGGCGCCCAGCTTTCTCTTGGATACGTTTGCCGTCCTTGCGATAGTCGATGTAATAGATCTTTTCGGGCTTGCCGGTGGCAATGGCCTTGCCCATGATGAAATAGACACCCGGATAATCGGTTTTGAATCTCTCTTGTGCCGGCATCATGCCCCCTTTGTGGTGGGTATTTTGGTGGGTGCGATCATCCCCGAAATAAAACCATCAGTTTTTCATACCCACCACTATACCCACCACCCAAAATGAATGTCAAGGTATTTTAAAGTAGGCAAGTAAATTAAAAAGTCCAATCAAAAAAGGATGATAAAACAGATATGGTATTTTCAGGTAAAACGCGGTAAGTACCAAAACAATGGCTGTTAACCACTAGGTTGTAGGTTCAAGTCCTACTCAGGGAGCCAATCAAAAATAGCGCATTTCGAGCGCTTGTTAATTTAACGCAAAACCCCGAGGAAGTCGTTCCTTGGGGTTTTGCACTTTTAGCCTTTATTCACAGCCTTTTGCGGCGTCGGATCGCCGCCTCCCGATTCTCCGCTTCCAACCGTTCTGCCCGGGCATCGACTGTAAACCCGGGGGTTGCGTCCGAATCCCAAGACAATCTTTCATGAATTCTCCAATTCTCCGTTTAACATGTCTTCTTGGTTAACGCCTGGGTTTCAACCGAACCCCGATCCGACACTTCATGATTCCTTCCGGTAGGTAAACAGCGTCAACCGGATGATGGGTCCGGTCAAATGCAAATCACCAGACAGCGGATGCGGCCGTGAAACGGAGACCATTTTGGGTGCCGTCGACATCGCGTCAAAGCGGTTTCCGGCAAGCCCCAAGGGCTCTTCCCCAGTCCCTTCCGCGCCTGCCTGCGGCATCCACAACACAATCCTGCGGCCTTTCGCAAGGAGGGATCGGATGCCAAAAAAAGAAAAACTTCCCCATAGAATCGACGAGACCGTCGCGGAGATCGCTGCGATACTGGCCCGGGGCTTTTTGGAATACAAAAGAAATAGGCAACCTGCCGAAGATTTGGCAAACCTTGAACGTGATGTGAGCCAATTCGAAGAATCTAAGGAACTTGTCGAGAAACGTCTTGCTTGTTCGCCCTACCAGAGCGTTCATGCGCTCAAAAGTTAACGGCTGGGAGATTTGAACGGTAATCCATTGATCAAGGAGATTTCGGATGGAAGCAAGACTATTTCAGGAGATTCAAGGCCTTTCACGCATGACGGTGGGCGAACTGCGGGAAAAGTATATCGAGGTCTTTGGCGAGGAATCACGCTCTTTTCACAAGGATTTTTTGCGCAAGCGCATCGCCTGGAGAATCCAGGCCCTGGCCGAAGGTGACCTGTCGGAGCGCGCCAGACGACGGGCTGATGCGCTGGCCAACGACGCCGAACTGAGAATCCGGACCCCGCGCAAGCCGGTCGAAACCGACATGGCACAGGAGATATCCAGAATATCGACCCGCCGCATCTCAGGCGGCCGCGATCCCAGGCTGCCCATTCCGGGAACCATCCTCGCCCGTGAGTTTCAGGGCCGTGATATCGTAGTCAAGGTCCTCGACCATGACTTCGAGTTCGAGGGTCGGCGATATAAATCATTGTCCGCCATAGCCCGGGAAGTCACCGGTACCAAGTGGAACGGGTTTCTCTTTTTTGGCATCGACCATAATCGGGGGACCGGCTTCAAAGCCAAAAGGAGTTGATCATGTACCAAAGGATCACAAACGAACGGCCCGATGTAGGTGATCATGTCCTGGGGCTGTTGGAGAACCTTCATCGACGAATCGAGCGCCTGGAACGCGGAGCCAGATTGCCGCTCGAGGAGGCTGAGGCTTTTGCCGATTTGTTTGAGCGTATGCAGACCGACGAGACCCACAATCTGGAGTTGCACACCAGTTTAATCATGCAGCATTATAATGGTGAGAATGAGCAATCACAAGAATCTATCGATTAACCACAAGATTTTATTTGCATTTTTATCTTTCTTTGCTATAGTTTTTTATTCTAGAAAATCTAAATACATTTTACACGTGCTGATGCTGACAGGCCATTACATGAAGCACCTTGTCTATAATTTCGGTGAAAAATTGGAGTCATGTGGTCGGCTACCAATCTCTTTAATGGCCCCTGCCAACCCAAATAGCCTGCAAACTCAAGATGACAGATAACTGTATGAAAAAGATACAAATACGGATGTTGGACATGTTTTGTGGCGGTGGCGGCAGCTCACGTGGGGCGGTTATGGCTGGAGCGACGCCAGCAGCTGCTCTGGACATGTGGAAACTGGCTGCCGAAACATATAAGCTGAATTTTCCGGAATCCACAGTTTACCGAATGAAAGCCAGTTCGTTAACTCCTGCGCGCATCCTGAATGAAGTCGGCAGGATCGACCTGCTTCTCGCATCACCGGAGTGTACGAGTCACAGCGTGGCCAAAGGCAATAAACCCCGATGTGAAATAAGCAGGGAAACTGCTTTTGAGGTTATCCGCCTCGCCAAGGTTTTAAGGCCGCGTTGGATAGTCGTTGAGAACGTCATGCAGATGCAAAAATGGCGTCGTTTCGACGAATGGCATGAAAAAATCATGGACATTGGCTATCACACCGAGAGTGCCATATTTGATGCACAGTATTTCAGTACTCCGCAATCGCGTCGACGCCTGTTTATTGTGGGTGATCTGGAAGGCGCACCTGTTCTGCCCAATCCCGGGGGGCGCACAAAGAAAACAGTTGATAGCAGCATCCTGGGGCGTGGTGAATCGAAGAATGCGCCCTGGGCCTTCTCGCCGGTCAACAGCCCAAGGCGTGCCAAGGCAACTGTTGAGCGTGCAGAAGGTGCTATCAGAGAACTCGGTGCTGATACTCCATTCATCATGGTATACTATGGCACAGACGGTGCTGGGGGATTTCAAACGCTCGATCGCCCGCTACGGACTGTGACAACACTCGACAGATTCGCTATCGTACGGCCGAACTGTAATGGTCACGAAATGCGGATGTTGCAGCCACCTGAGCTCGCTGCTGCAATGGGTTTCCCAAATTATCATGTCTGGCCACAATCAAGTCGCCGGGAACGAATCAAACTGATTGGAAACGCTGTCTGCCCACCAGTAATGCAATCCATTGTAAAAGCGTTGACTGGCGGGTGAGAAAAGAGGCCCCGATGTGGCTTATCAGTTAACATACTCGGATCGTGAATTTCTGCTGCAGACATTCGACACACTTAAGTCTGAATGGCGCGGAGAGGACGAACAGCTGCTTGCAGGTGCATGCGACTGGGCAAAAAGACTTGAACCCAGCTGTGGATTCGAGCATGCACTGACGCGTGATATCGCAGTTCTTTCCAGGTTTTTAACATCCCATAAAACAGACCAAGACCTGTCCGATATTGCCCGTGGCGGACTGCTTTATGTGTTGCGGGCGAGCCAGAACGATCCATCCAGGCTCGGGGCGCTTGGTCTTCTTGATGACGCATTTATTACGAGTTTTGCCGTCCACGAGATCCGCGTCAGGCTTGACGAACAGGCGGTTTATAACCCTCCTCGATTATCTCGGGATGAACAAAAGCATGCTGAGAACCTGTTTTTGGAACTAGCTGAAAAACCCGTATCAAATGATCAATATCTGATCGATAAATCCCGAACCGTCTGTGATGGATTAGCCAACCTTGCTGCCTGCGGCCTGTTTCAAAGGCTGAAAAGAAATGTTGAATTTCTCATTACAGTGGTTTCGAATGCAGACTGGAGTCAGGAACAGCGTTGCTATGCTCGTGCAGCCCTGAGCTATTTGATTTGTGAAGAAGACGCTATCGATGATCGATTAGGAATTGTTGGATACCTCGACGACAATTTTATTGCCCAGATGGCTGTAGACTTAATTGAACCAAAACGTGATCCATGGATTGAAGTCCTTGACACAACAGTGGGGGCTTGGCCATTTTTGAATTCCATGGTGATTGACGATGGCAGCGGTGGTCGCCCGATTTCTGAATACGTGATTGTGAATTCTGCACTCTCATGCCCGTTGGTAAGAGGAGGACAAAGTGGCTTGACCGCCCTTGTTGTCCCGTTTGTAGGTCCGATGCCGCTATTGCTTGGTTTTGTTGCTTCTCTTGGATTGATACAGAATTCAGGGCAGCACGAAGTTTCGGAGAATACATTTATTAAAGGACAAAAGGTTCTCGTTGATAACAATGCAATTGCCGAATTTGCCGGTATCAAAGAGATTAACGGGCATAGAAGGTTTGGTCTGACCCAGGACCTGTATCGGAATGGCCATTACCAGCCATGCACGCATTGGTGGCCCATATCATACTTGCGTCGACTGACACTTGCTGACTCGTCGCGGTCCACCCGCGGGAAATTGACCTGCGATCTTAGCAAGAGCGGCGCGATGCTTCCAGCCTTGGAATACTTGTTTAATGCGAGCAGGTCCGCAGATCTTGCAGCCGTCAGAAAAAAGATGCTCGTTGTGACACCGGTGACAGTTGCAGGCGATTTGGCAAAACGTTTGCGATTTTTCGGTTACCCATTGAAAGAAGTTGTACCGATGGGCAACATCGTCGACAATGAAATCAAACCCTGGTCAAACAGCTTTGGCCAGCAAGAACCTCTGCTTGTGTTTTCATCTGATGTGGATGTTGCATGTGTCTATGCCGAAGAACATTCAGACCTAATAGATACAATCATCATTGATATGACAGGTCGAAATTCAGGAAAATTCGCGAGCCTGGGCGAACTGCAACGCATGGATTTCCAGACTCTCGTTATTACTCCAGAAAGGTCTGCGAGCGAGTTTCCTGTTGAAGACGATGATTCAATTATTATGTGGGAGTGGGATGCTAAAGATTTATCGGCATTACTGTGGCCAAAGGGTAAGGTGACAGATGCAGACGGCATAATCGTTCGATACGAGCACAGGTTGCAGACTCAATCATCCGTTGTGCCGCAAGCAAGGCTCATAGATTGCCCATTGACCGATGAAGTTTTCGAATCGGTCAGGCATCTTAAATCTGTCGCGCAACAACGGGGTGAGGACTTCTTGGCTGAACTTGATGAACTCGTCGTTTTGGCGTTTGGAGTCACATCATATATGTTCCGTTCGGCGACCTTGCTGACCGATAATATTCCGTCGTACCATGCAATAAAAAATAACATCGTAAGGATTGGGGATATTGCACGAGAGTCTCGTTATCTGTCAGAAATGGAGCAAGCTGCAGCCACCAACATAAAGGTGTTGCTTCAGGACCTTTTTGAAAAACTGAAGATGGACAATCCAAAAGCCATCGCAGTTCAAGAAATTCTGGATGCTCAGTCGGGGCGGGCGATCATCTGTCCTGATCGTCGGCTTCTCGTCGACCTGGAACAAGTATACGGAAACCAAGGCCTCCGAATCCTGAGTGACTATGCCCCTGATGATGAAGAGAATATCGGTGGCGCTATTATCCCGGGCTGGTTTCGCAAAGACCGCATGGCAAGAATACTCATTCCGCCTGCAACCCAACCATTGACTTTGCTGCTTTACAACCCGGAGTACCGATGGCATGCAGACTTCTGTCATGAGCGAAAGATATCCCGGATGAGGCGAGCGAGATGCGGCAGACGATCAAAGGTGTTTCCGAGTGTAAGAGGATGGGCCGAGCAGGATAACGAGAGGGCACGCTTGGCCGTGGATGAACATGATTCCAGCTTTCTACGCGAACTGGAATCCATCCAGGAGCGGATTCATGCAGCACGCCGGAAGCATGCATATCAGACCGCAAAATCCGACGGAAGCGAAATAGAGGTTCCTGCCCGCCTTGTTTTGTTTGAGGGCGGAGCCCATGCATTTTTGCGGGAGTCCTATAAGGCCACCGTCGTAACTCATCTCCTTGATGCCATTGTCGAAGACACGGAAAAAGAGAACGTGGATGTTAGCTACAAGACAGCGAAGGAGCTCAAACCCAATGATGCATTACTGTTTCATCGCCGTTCTGACCGTGACGTAATTCGGATGACCGCAGATGAAGATATGCCCGAAGGCCTTCGCGAGACTGCCATGGCGTGGCAAAAAGCGCTGGTGAGTTATGCGCAACGAGAAGACTTGAAACCCCAGGAAATACGTAAGCATCTCAGGATCGCGGGTTGTGCCGTTCACATCCAGACCATCCGTGGCTGGCTTCATGATAATGACAGGATTGCTCCCCGCCAATATGAAAGGGATATTGGCATCATTGCAAAGGTTACTGGCGATCCTTACCTCAACAATAACCTTGAGACCGTGCTTGACTCTGTCAGCGCCGTATTTGGCGCTCATCAACGGGCTTCACACAAACTGGCACGGAAGGTTTTACGTCGCGCTGTCGAAATTTTAAAAGAAGAACGCCGCCAGTTGAAACTGATTGAGCTTGAATCCGATATAGTGCTTGCCCGTATCATCGAAATAGATGAGTACGACACAAATGTTCGCCTTTCAATGATCAACCGTTTGCAGGAATCAGAGCAATGGCACGTGTGATCCCTGCGTCGATTCATCCAAACGTGCGCAGCGGCGCAGAGCAAAAATTGTTTGGCATAATCCGCGATACACCTGGAACAGACGATTGGGTGTGCCTGCACTCGCTTGGGCTGGCCCGGCATGCCAGGAAACGGCGCGGGGAGATCGATTTTCTACTACTTACACGCAAAGGTGTTTTTGTTCTTGAGGTTAAAGGCGGTCGCGTTTCACGTCGTGACGGCGTGTGGGAATTTACTGATCGCTATGGCATTGCTCATGAGAAGCATGAGAGCCCTTTTGACCAGGCTTCCAGCGCGATGTTCGCTCTGGAACGCGATGTACAGCAGGAGTTTCGGAGTGATCAACGAAGATCCCGCTTGCTGTTTTGCTATGGGGTCATGTTGCCGGACATTATTTTCAATGAGGCAGGTTGTGAAGCGGACCTCAGGTTGGTTTACGATGCGCGTGATCGTCACAGGCCCATAACCGACTTTATTGAGCGTTTGTCAGCCTTTGCCAGAGAGAGTGATTCACGCAACCGTTACGCACCCACAGATAAAGACATCCAGGCGCTTGTAGATTTCCTGCGGCCCGATTTTGATCTTGTACCTCCTCTCGGGGTCCAGGCAGATGCTGCAGCAGACAAATTCTTGTCCCTCGAAAGAGAGCAATATGCGGTGATCGATGCCTGGGAGCAGTATAATCAGCCCCGGGTATTGGTTCAGGGTGGGGCAGGAACCGGAAAAACCCTGCTTGCCCTTGAAGCTGCTGTTCGCGCAGCCCAGAAGACAGAAGGTAAGGTATTGCTGCTATGCTATAACCGTTTGCTTGCAAGGTTTCTAGAGGAAAATGCAAAAACCCGCCATCTGGCAGGTGAGATCCAGGTCAAATCAATTTACAGCCTTCTGAACGATCTGATCAGCGCCTCATCGTTTTCAGGTGAGTTCATGAGCAGGCGCTCCGATCTTGATGCATCAGTTGTATATCAGCAGCTATATCCCGAATATGCCTCTCTTGCTCTGATCGAACTGAACACCATGCCGGCAAAAACACTAGTCATCGACGAAGCCCAGGACATGATGACAATAGGATTGCTGGATGTGATTGATGCATTTGTGGAAGGTGGACTCAAGAGCGGTCAATGGCGCATATTCTGCGACGTCAATAACCAAGCCAGTGTATTTGGTGCTTTCAACCAGGAAGCTTTGGAGCGTTTGATGTCTTATGGGCAACTATCGATCCTTGCGACTAACCGCAGAAATACAAAGCCGGTCGCCGAGGAGACGGCCATGCTGACCCGCCCGAGGATTGCTGCCCCAGCTTCCATAGCTGGAATTCCGGTCCAGTACAACTGGTATAAGACACCAGATGCGCAGGGCCGAAAACTTTCATCTGTTCTTAAATGCCTGCATCGCGAGGAAGTGGCCCCCGGCCGCATCACCGTGCTTTCAGCACGCAACCTTGAGAAATGCTGCGCTGCATCCATATCCAATCCTAACCTTGTACCTGTGCAATGGAACAATGTATGGGAGATTGTCACCGGAAAATGTCCATCGGCCAGCTATTGCACGATTTCGGCATTCAAGGGGCTTGAAAACGATTTTATTATTCTGACTGACATAGAGGACCTTGAATCCGATTGGTGGCGATCCGTAATTTATGTGGGGATGTCACGGGCACGGGTCGGTTTATACTTGCTTATGCATGAGTCGCTGCGCGAGGTTTATGAGACACGTCTTCGTCAGTGGATGGCAGAGAAAAATATTCAAGAGATGGGGACTGAACAATAATATGGAGTCAACAGAATGACACATGAGGAAATCTTCAGGCAGCAGATGATAGAGGCCCTTCGGCATGAATTGATTGGTCCACCATGGCTTACGACAGGAACCGGAGGAGATGTCGGCAATGGAATTGTCGAGCAGCCCGGTGAGGTACTGCAAGAGTCTCCTGTCCAGCGGTACTCTGCTGGCGTCCTGTTCCCACCTAGCCAGCCAATAATTGAGGTAGAAGATGCCGATGTCTCAACTGATGAACCTGAACTTGATGAAGCGAGGCCAGAGATTTTTGCAGATGAGGAGGTAAGGGATTCGGATAAGAAAGGACGGGGAAGCGATGCAATCAGTGACGCATATGATGAAACCGTCCGGATGGCAAATGAATTTATGCCTGCAGCCATCGGCTTGACATTCATTGCCAAAGTGCCAGCTGAGGGTCTGATTATTCAACCCCGCGCAGCAGTGTATAAGTCACAAAAACCTGGGGGAGCGGATTCGAAACTGAGGGAGTGGCATCGGATTGTGCTGGACCTTGAGCCGGTAAGGCTGAAAATTCCGCAAAATACCGTTCGTGATCTGCAATCATTCAAACTCGCAGAACACCTGCGTTTGCGCGCCATTTATCATCTGCGCCAAAATGGGGCGTACCTCATTACTGTATCGTTGCTCAATACAAGGACATCCACTGGAAATACCTTTCCGTCAGGCGCCGACTGTTTTTTTCAGACCGAGTTTGATGTGACCGCACTGGACAAACAGTATGTGTTTTTTGAGTACCGTACATCACCTGGGGTTTTGAACGATCCAGAGGAGGCAGCCCTGGAACTGCTCTACAGAAAACGCAGGGCATTTGCCGTCGGTCATGGGTGCGCCGCCGACTGGGGGACGGAATCGGGTGGCCGTACAAATCGGATTGCGACATCCACGATACCGGCATTCAAGGTAGCACCTGTCCTGCCTCGAGAAGGTTCTGGCGATGAACTGAACATGTTCGTCCTTTCCGGCGCTGAAGGCAGAATGACACGTGAAGAGATCCCCGGATTGCTTGCTCAGCTCAAACGGGATTACGAGGCCTGGATCCGTGACAGGGAGGAGGAAGTTGACACCCTGCCATCGCATCTTCAGGAAGCCGCTCGTCGGAATCTGGCATATTGTCGTCGGTGTCTGTCACGAATTCAGGCTGGAATTGAATTGCTCCGCACAAACGATAATATGTTGACTGCATTCATGCTCGCCAACCGTGCCATACTCATGCAGCAGTACCACTCCCGCAGAGAAAAGCGTACAATTTCGGGACCATGGGAAGGCCTACCAACGAGTTATGAACCGAGAGAAACACGAAATGGCCGGTGGCGTACATTCCAGCTTGCCTTTATTCTGATGAATTTGTTGTCGCTCGTAAAACAGGAGGATGGAACCGACCATCCTGACAGAAGTCTTGTGGATTTAATCTGGTTCCCGACTGGAGGCGGAAAAACGGAAGCCTATCTCGGTCTGGCTGCATGCGACATATTCCTTCGTCGTCTGAACAATCCCGAAAACGCTGGCTGTACTGTCCTGATGCGTTATACATTGCGACTTCTGACGGCACAACAGTTTCAGCGCGCAAGCTCCATGATTTGTGCTTGTGAACTGATACGTCGCGAAATGTCAGGGGCGCTGGGGAATGAACCCATCACTATCGGACTCTGGGTCGGCCTCTCCCTTACGCCCACTCGGCGCGGCGATGCTATCAGAGCTGCAAACGCTCTTGCCAATAAGCAAAAACAGGCTGAAAATCCGTTTCAGCTATTGAAATGTCCCTGGTGCGGAACGGAATTGGACGACCGCGAGCACCTTGGCTATTTGCCACACCCCAGACCTAAGACCGTTATATTTAAGTGCCCTGATTCCCGCTGCCCGTTTTCGAAGAGGAGCAACCGACTACCTGTGATGGTTGTGGATGAGGATATTTATGAATCACCACCGACACTAATTATTGGTACAGTGGATAAGTTTGCCTTGCTTGCTTGGAATGGTGATTCAGGAAGCATATTTGGTCATGGCACGCAGTACGACCCTCCCGACCTTATAATACAGGATGAACTGCACCTCATTTCAGGCCCTTTAGGTTCTGTAGTTGGCTTGTACGAAAGTGCCATCGATATGCTTTGTTCCTGGCGAGGAAGACTTCCCAAAATTGTGGCATCTACGGCAACAATTCGTCGGGCTTCACAGCAATGCCGGTCCCTTTATGACAGGGATCTGTTTCAATTCCCGCCACAAGGACTGGATATTTCAGATTCTTACTTCGCCATAGAGGATGCGCATGCACCAGGTCGGATATATACTGGTGTGTTCGCAACCGCAGCACCTTCATTCGTTACGGCGATGATTCGTACCTTAAGTTCGCTGTTTCAGTCCTGTAAATCAATTGCACTTCCTGACGGTGCAAAAGAAAGCTGCCGTGACCCCTATTGGACAGTACTTCAATATTTCAACAGTCTGCGCGAGCTTGGCCATGCTGCCACTCTTGTCGAAGCCGACATCCCCGAATACATGTGGGCCATTGTCAGTCGGGATCGCATACCTAAAGAACTATGCCGACGCTTCCTCTCTAGCGAAGAGCTCACTAGTCGCCGAACTGCTGATGAAATTCCGAAGATACTCGACCGACTCGAAGTGAAATATCCGCGCCAATCCGAAAATGATCCCTATCCCCTCGATACACTGCTGGCAACTAACATGATTTCAGTAGGTGTTGATGTTTCTCGCCTGGGCCTGATGGTAGTGGCCGGCCAGCCAAAAACCACATCGGAATACATCCAGGCGAGCAGCCGCGTCGGTCGTTCGGACAAATCTCCAGGATTGATCGTTGCAATGTACAACCCAGGCAAGCCGCGGGACAGGTCTCATTACGAACAGTTCCGTGCCTATCACTCAGCTTTTTACAGATTTGTCGAACCGACAAGTGTTACTCCATTCTCCATCCCGGCCTTGGAGAGGGCACTGCACGCAGTGCTTGTCGTAATTGCACGGCATCTGGCCAGAATAGAAACGCCGGACAAGATTGAACCGACTGCAAAAGCCATAAACAATGCTGTTAACTTTATTCGTTCACGTTGTGAGAACTCGCATCCCGAGCACTCATCCCTCATTGAAAGCAAGCTGCGTGCCTTGCTGCGACAGTGGGTCGAATTCAAGCCTGGGATATGGGGAGGCTTTGGCCGGCCACCCGAAAATCAGCCTCTGATGTACCCTGCTGGTACTGAACCGCGTGTGGAATGGGACGTTTCATGGCCTACACCAACATCTATGCGAAATGTTGACGTAGAGTGTCTTGCACGAGTGGTCTCGACATATCCTGATCCAAACGAATCAACAACGGGGGAATAGCCATGGCACGAAAATCGTTAAGACGATCACAGGCAGTGATCCCATTTGGCATAGGTGCGCTGGTTGATTTCCCGGGACAGAGTCTCATGGCTGCAGGGTTGGACGTTTGGCCAGATCAGCCAGAGTGTCAGGTCCGTGATGACCGTTTGGCTCGTCGGCTTGAGGTGGATTATTTCCGTTCTCCGCCACCACCACCGCAGCCCGGGTTTGCAGGTGAATATCTTCCCTTTGTACGGTTTCCTCTGTGGCATTTTTGCCCCCGATGCAGGACTATGAAGAGGGCCAACTGGAACGACGTTTCCCCGCCGCGCTGCGACAGTGAATTGTTGCCGCTGCGTACGGGAGCACCATCTTGTGCAACGCTTCCAGAGAAAAAACGATGGCGCATGGTTCCATTGCGATTTGTTGTGGCCTGTGAGAATGGACACATCGACGATTTTCCTTGGGTACTGTGGGCACACAGCAGGCCCGGCGAGTCATTGGATACTGTTACACCATGCAATGATCCTGTGCTGCGATTCAACTATACTGGGAAAGCCGGATTGATGGGGCTGCTCATTAAATGCGAAGCGTGTGGAGCCAAAGCACGATCATTGATGGGATCAGCTGGACCAAATTCGCTAAAGGGCTTTAAATGCGAGGGTAATCGGCCATGGCTTGGACCGCATGGCCAGGAAAACTGTATTTCCGTGGATCCGCCACGGATGCTGCAAAGAGGTGCAACCAACCTGCATTTTTCGAAAATTGCCAGCTCCATTCTTATTCCGCCATTCAGTGATCCTATCCGAAAACTGGTTGATGATGCTCATAACTGGAGTGTCTTGACGTCAGGAGTCGAGGAGGGCGGGACACCCGACGAAATGCGTTTGCGAATCTTCGCTGAAATGAAAAAACTCGACTTCAAGCGCCTTAAAGAGGTGGTTACTCAGAAACTCGCTGGTGTTGGTCTTGAAAATGGTATTCAAACCGAAGAAGAATACCGGTTCTCCGAATACAAGGCTATGTTGGAGTCCCCTGGTGACACGGATCAGGAGTTCATCACGGAAAAACCAGAAATGGGCACCTATGAGGAGGATATCCGTGAATACATAGATCAGGTCGTATTGGTGAAGAAACTCGCAGAAACACGTGTTTTAACAGGCTTTTCACGCATCAACCCGCCACCTTACCGTGAATTTGACCAGCAGGATCAATCGCAGTTGAGCCTTCAGGCAAAACCCTGGTTGCCTGGTATACGCGTTTATGGCGAAGGTATCTTTTTCACTTTGAAGGCATCAAAAATTCAACTGTGGCTCAGCAATACGGATACCCGGCGCTATGATGAAATCTTTGCGAACCACCGGCGCATTTATAACAAACTGGGCCGAAAACCTCGGGAAATCCCCTCCAAGTTTTTTCTGCTGCATACGCTGGCGCACATCCTGATCCGTCGTTTGAGTTTCGAATGCGGATATGGGAGCTCCTCCTTGAGGGAACGGATATATTGTTGGGAGGGCGATGACCGGGCCATGAACGGTATTCTGATATATACTGCCGCTGGCGACAGCGAAGGAACAATGGGCGGTCTTGTCGAGCAGGGGAAGCCTGGCCGGCTAGAATTCCTGTTTCAGGGTGCGCTAAAAGACGCATTATGGTGTTCCACCGATCCACTTTGCATTGAAAGTCACGGGCAGGGTATTGATTCGTTAAACCGCGCAGCATGTCACGCCTGTGCATTGTTGCCTGAAACAAGCTGCGAAGAAGGTAATCGTTTCCTGGACCGTGTAGCCGTGGTTGGAAAGCCTGATAACCTTTCATTGGGCTTCTTCTATGACATCGTGAACAATATTTTGTCAGGCACTGAACAGGAATAGAGAGACGTTGGCTGCTATAAAAGAATTCGATTTTATAAAATTGGAAGAATCAGATCTCATCGTTGATGCTGTATACAAGGGTGGACGCTCAGCGAATGCCGGGGATGATCCTCTGCATCCACTAATTGGGGTCAGTAATCAAGGGGGGTTTCGTTACCTTGGCAATGTTGAAACGCCGCGCTTAGTTGTACTAACGTCAAGTTTCAATGATCCGGATTGGCCGGACAACCTTGATAAAGAAACAGGGATTTTGACTTATTTCGGAGATAATAAGCGACCTGGACGTGCACTGCATGAAACTCCACGAAATGGAAACAGGTTGTTGCAAAATATGTATAATGCGGTTCATGCCAACCCTCCTCGCAGGGAGGAGGTGGCCCCAATCCTTGTATTCGGAAATGCAGGGTCTTTCCGAGATATGGTTTTTCTTGGGTTGGCTGTCCCTGGGACACAAGAATTAACAGCCATGGAAGACCTTGTCGCTGTATGGAAAGTTGCAGGGGGACAGCGATTTCAAAACTATAAGGCTTCGTTTACAATCTTAAAAGTGCCCTGTGTTTCTCGTGATTGGATCAATGACATTAAACTTGGCGACCCCCTGTCTATTAACTGCCCAGTTCCGTATAAGCGCTGGGTACAAAATGGAATCTATATCCCGTTAAAAGCAGAGAGCTCAGTAGAACATCGGAGCAGGGCAGAGCAGATGCCTGAAGCTGCTGAATCCCAGGAGATTGTTCGAACTATTCATGAATATTTCAAGGATGCACCGGTTTTGTTTGAAGCGTGCGCCGCAAATATAGCTCAACTGATGGATAGGAATTTTTTCTCCTTCAATCTCACCAGGCCAAGCCGGGATGGTGGTCGGGATGCCATTGGTCTTTATCGAATTGGTCATGGTGCTTCTGCGATTTATGTGGATTTTGCCTTGGAGGCAAAATGTTATGACCTGGCAAATTCGGTTGGTGTTAGAGGATTATCACGCCTGATTTCAAGGCTGCGACATCGCCAGTTCGGTGTTATAGTGACGACGTCATACATAAATTCACAGGCGTACCGCGAACTAAAGGAGGATGGTCATCCTGTTGTGGTAATTGCGGCGAAGGATATCGTTTCGATTTTATCGCTTTCAGGTCTCAACAGGGTTGAGGACGTTCGGCATTGGCTTGAGACCAATTTCCCGAAGTAAAAATTGGGAACTTCCGAAACCTGCAAGGCAGAAAATGGCAAAAAAAAATCAGAATAAAAAACGGACAACGCCAAAGGCCGGCCACCGTTCCTGGGCTCCAGGTAATGCCCCCATACCTGGCGAACATCGTGGCGATATCATGTCTGCCGAAAAGCGCAGTTGGGTCATGTCCCGGATCAAAGGGGAAAATACCAAACCTGAAAAAATTATTTTTGCCCTCCTTGAAGAACATGACATTTCATTCTCGAGGCACGTAAAGACACTGCCGGGTAGACCTGATATAGTTTTTCATCAGGCGAAGATAGCCGTTTTTATTGACGGAGATTTTTGGCATGGCTGGCGATTCCCCTTATGGCAACATAAGCTATCTGAAAAATGGAGAGAAAAGATCGCCGCAACCAGGAAGCGAGACCAGAAAAATTTTCGGAAACTACGTCGGTTGGGGTGGCGAGTCATTCGCATCTGGGAGCACAAGGTTGAACGAGCGTCCGAGGATTGCGTGGAAAGAATTCTGAAAGCACTGAAGCGAAGTCCGTCCCGCATTTCTAAAAATGATGGACGATTACAATGTTGAGTTCGTATGGATTATGTCTAAGTATATCGCCTGCAACCGTGAAAATATCAAGCAGCTAATTCGGACTCCAACGATCAGAAGGCACATTTCCAAACAGCAATCCTGGATCAATGAGCTGCTTGATGATTTCCCGTTGGAACAAAATCAGGCGATTTGATAAACAGGACATTAGCCTTAAATACGTTTCCTCTGGAGAACACGGCGTACTCTTTAAAAAGTTGATAAATTCCAATTTGTTGGCGTTTACCTGCCAATGGGAGAATGTTATGAAGAGGGTTGCACCCGGGGAGCCAGTCAAAAATAGCGCATTTCGAGCGCTTGTTAATTTAACGCAAAACCCCTAGGAACCCGTTCCTCGGGGTTTTGTAGTTTTAGCCTGTATTCACAACCTCTTGCACGGCCAGGCCGAACTTGTCCGATTCTCCGTTTCCAACCGTTACACGTGGGAATCGAACGTAAACCCCGGGGTTACGTTTCAACCCCCGGTACATTTTTCCGCGAACTCTCCGTTTCAGGTAACAGGCACTACTAATTTTGAGTTAGCCCAAAAGATCGAAGCCGATAAGAAATACCCACCCATAATAGTACCGAAGGCGTTGCGGAATCCGCACCCCTTTATTCAACAATCCCAGGAGATCCTTGAACTATGTCAACCGAATGATGTCGGGATTATCGAGCCAAAGGACAAGAATTGTCTGGATATCCGCGTTTCAAAAAAGAGCCTGCCGCGTGCACTCAGAATTATGAATGCGCTCATCAATGCCCTGCTCGAGAGAGGATTCGAAGTTTTTCAGGAAGATGGCTCGCTTAAGGTCGAGATTGAAAAAGAATACTTGGGGATAGGTATTACCGAGGAGATCATCTCAAAAAAGACCAAACCCAGAGACACGAAGCTGGATGGATATTACCATTTCGGCCACAGCCGGTTTGACTACGTGCGTATTCCTTCTGGCAAACTGTGCCTGACCATCCATGATAGGGGCCATTATTGGGGTGATAATTTTCGTAAAAACTGGCGAGATAAAGAAAAAAAGCAAGTTGAAGACTGCCTGGATGCTTTTATTATCGGACTCCATAAAAGGATTGCCCAGAAAAAGGAACACCGGCGTCAGGAAGAAGAGCGTGAACGACAGCGTCGTGAATTGGCGCGTCAAAGGGAGGAACAGGAAAGACGGCGTGCTGAGCTCGAACGTATGATACGGCAGGAAAAAGCGCGGGTCGCAAAACTGGTCACCGACGCAGAAAATTATGAAAAAAGCAGACTGATTCGAGAATTCATCGATGCCGTCGAAAAGGAGCACTCAGGCGGTAACCCTGTTTATGTCACGGATCAAGATCATGAAACATGGATGAAGTGGGCAAAAGAGCAGGCCGATAGACTGGATCCATTATCGCATAGTCCCTCATCCATACTCGACCAAGCTGCGGAGACGGATAAGGATGGGCCTGACGATGATAAAAAACCCGAAAACCCTTTTAAACGACGGTAACGGCACAAAGATAGTTTGCCGCTTTCTGGCTGCAGCAGGGCGACATAGATGGAAGTCTCGGTAATTTCCTGATGCCTTCGATGTCCCGGGGGAATACCCAGTTGCCTTGGTTGAGGGGTGGATTCTCGGTGTGATGTGATGGGGCCGTATTGACAAACATTGGCTTTTAGCTTATTCTCAATTCGCGAATCGCGAAAGGAGAATGACTGATGATTCTCAAGCCCCAAGATGTTTTTGTGTTAATTAAATTGATTTCAATTAATCCACATGAGTGGGCTTACAATACCTTGGCTGTTGATTTGGGCATGAGTCCATCCGAAGTGCATGCCGCTGTAAAGCGCTCTATCAAAGCTGGATTGGCAAACCAGGGTGAGTCCCAAATCAAACCCAATATCAGCAGGCTTGAAGAATTTCTTGTTCATGGCATCCAGTACGTATTCGTTCCGGACAGAGGCGAGCTGACGCGCGGAATGCCCACCGCTTTTGCGGCTAAGCCCTTGCTCGGAAAAATTGTTATGCCGGATGAACCCGCGCCTGTTTGGCCAGACCCGGAAGGCCCTGAGCGTGGTCAGGCATTCTCGCCACTGTATAAATCCGTACCCAAAGCAGCACGGAAAGATGCGCTCCTTTATGAATACCTGGTGATCGTCGATGCTATTCGAGGCGGTAGAGCCCGAGAGCGGGAGTTGGCGATAAAAGAATTAACGATGCGATTCAGGCAATGGTTATAAAAAAAGACCACCCCAATATCAAAATCCTTGAATCGGCCATTCAAAAACTTGGCCCGCTAGTCGATGAAATGGTCTTTTTGGGAGGCTGCGCCACCTGCTTGCTCCTTACCGATCCGGCCACACCGCCGCCCCGTGTAACCTATGATGTTGACGTCATCGTAGAAGCAGCATCTTTGTTGGATTATCACAGGTTGTCTGAAAAACTCAGAAGGCATAATTTTTCTGAAGACCTGAGTCCTGACGCATTCATATGCCGGTGGCGGTGCGGTGAGACCATTTTGGATGTCATGCCGACGCATTCGGGCATCCTTGGATTTGGGAATCAATGGTATACGGCCGCCTACACCGCCGCAATCTCTGTACCACTGCCTTCCGGCAAACTGATTCGGGTGTTACCAGCGCCATACTTTTTGGCCACTAAATTCGATGCCTTCAAAGGGCGGGGTAACCAGGACTTTCTTTTGAGCAAGGATATGGAGGATATCGTAACCATTTTGGATGGAAGACCGGAGATCGTCGATGAAATTCAGCAGGTGGCTGACGATTTAAGATCATACCTGTCCGGTGCACTCTCAGAACTATTGAACAACAGGCATTTTACCGATGCTTTGCCTGGCCACCTGCCTCCGGATAAAGCCAGTCAATCCAGATTGCCGATCATTCTCAAGCGCATTGATTCAATATCTAAGCTTTAGGGGCAAGAATAGCCGATTAATATCGTTTCCATCTCCAGTAAACTGAGAAAATAATAAAAAGTAGATAAAATACGATATGTTGAGACTCTGCGGCGTAAACGGAGAATGTTATGAAGAGGGTTGCGCTCGGGGATCCTGCCTGGCGGTTTCGGTCCAATAGAGCTTCATAACTCTTTGTCCAGATCCTCATCCGAGATCACCCGCCCATTTTGGACATCTGTCAATCCCCTTTGCACGGCATCGACGAAGCGGGCCTGTTCCGTTAGGAGGTCGAAATCGGACGGAGATATCAGCACTGCCGCTGCCTTGCCGTTCTGGGTGATGACAAGGGGGCGGTGTGAACTCTTTACTTCATGAAGCATCCTGGACGCTTTATTTTTAAAATCCGATAGGGAAACGATATCTTGAGAAATATTGATCGGTTTCATAGTTTTCACCTATTTAACTTAGGCTGATTTTGATCTTTAATATGGGCCAGAATTCGGGCTTCATCAAGTGAATGTTCTGTCAGCATTGGTGAAAGTGCAAGGAACTCCTTATTCCAGGAAATTTTGATTGAGAACAATTTCTCTTTCGAAGTCGGGAAAGGATCAGGCGGGTCGTGTGTGGCGCCGGATAAACACAGCCACGTCGGCTTTGTCAATGTCGCCCCGAGCCACGGCCAGCACCATCTCGGCGAGGTCATTCTCGGGGGCGTCGAAGTCAAATCCATTCAGGTAGAGAAAAATGAGTGCAGTTACAGCACCGACGCGCTTGTTGCCATCGACGAAGGGATGGTTCTTGACCAGGTGGAACAGACAGGCTGCGGCCATCTCGTAAATGTCCGTATGCAGGAACTGGCCTCCATAGGTAGCCGACGGCATACCGAGGGCGGATTTGAGCAACTCGATATCCCGGATGCCGGCGGCGCCACCGTAGCGGGTAACCTGGTCCTGGTGGATTTCCAGGACCTCGCTCAGCCGGAGGAAGATAGGCTCCACTGTTTATTCCGCCAGCTTTTTCAAGGCCTTGGGGTACCTGGTGTTCACCTTGTCGAGAGCGGCTTTGAAAGCTTTCCGTCGACCGGCATTTTTCACCGGGCTGAGAATCAGGACCTGCCCGTCGGTGGAAATATCGAACGGGGTATCGGCGTCTGCACCAATCAGTTCCAGCACAGGCTTTTCAATCACTAGTGCCAAGCTGTTTCCGTGTTTAGTCAGGGTCTTGATCATGGCTCGGACCTCCCATTTGCGTTGACACATTGTCGATACAAAGATACAACAAGCAATCGACCCGGTCAAGGGCCGTTTGCAATATCCGAAATCTCTTCGCCAATAACAAGATTCACCGGTATCCTCTACCCATCCCGGTTTGCTAATTTTTCGGCATATGTTCTGGGAGTGTGTATCTACATGCGTTCCTTGCCATTTTTATAGAAATCTCCAAGTCCTCGTTTTATTCCGTGGATCATTTGACTCTCCTCCATCCTCCCAGGTCCGCTTTTCTTATGCGGTCTGAATCATGTCAATAAATTCGGGGAGCATCAAAATATTCACGTGTCGATCTTTCGGCATTTTGACAACGGCCTGCGAATAGCAGCCGGTGCAGATATGGACCATGGTGTCGCTTTGGACATGATCGAGCATATGCGCCAGGCCGGCAGGTGTAAAGCAACAGGAGGGCGCGCTGATCCTGTTTACGGAAAGTCCTTTGATCTTGTCGAAGACCTGATTTGTTGATTTCAAATCCACGGGAACAGGTGCAAAGCGGCGGTGTAGCTTATAGCATCCGGCATAATAATCGATTTGTCGATTGCATTCCAAAGTGCCGATGGACTCAAGCAGGACCTCGGGAAAATAGATGATGTTCTCCTCTGGAAACGCAAACTTATAAATTGGATAGCATGGCGAGCAGAAAAGAATGGTTCGGTTTGCCCCCAGCTTTTTCACCTGTTCGATGTTGTTGCCGACAAATTCTTTTGAAAGCGTGCGGCACGCTTGCATTGCCGTTTCATCTTTTGCCTTGATTGCCGGCCGATACAGATAATTGCCGCAGCAATATTCCTTGGACAAAAAGGTGAAATCAACGCCGGCGCGTTCCAGTATCCGGGCGAATTTTTCCACTGCATTGGGAACCATTTTCAGATTTTGACAGCCCATGATGACCACATTTTCCGCCGGGCGATCAAACGGGAGATTCATCGCTTTCATCGTTTCGATGCGGTTGGGTAGATTGTCGAAAGTGTGCCCGAGGGTCCGAATGGTTTCGACCATTTTGGCATCGATCAGCGGGTGCATCATCTTGATCCTCCATAGTGGTTGGATATCTTGTTTCCCTTCGCCTTCATTCGTCTCAGTCTCGCACCGTGACCTCGAACCCGCCTTTAAACGGGACCGTTATGGTTCGGAATCGGTTTACAGGGTCATGCACGAACTCAAAGTAGTCGCGGTAGAGGTTGGCGAACGCCGTGGTGTTGTCGCAAGCCACGATGGCCCCTGGACGCAGGTGCGGGGCAACGAGCTCCAGAGCTGGCAGTGCCACTTCCCAGATATCAATCAGCATGAAATCTACTGGACCGCCTACATCGCGCAGGGTCTGTCGGAGGTCCCCCTCGCGCAACTCGATGAATTCGCTGAGCCCGGCCTCCCGGAAATTGGCTCGGGCGGCTTTTGCTTTCTCAGGCTCGTACTCTGTTCCAATGACCACACCGTGTCCGACCCGGTTGTCGCGCACCGCCGCGGCAAGGTGGAGTGTCGATACCCCAAATGAAGTGCCGGCTTCAACGACCCGCGTCGCCCGCAGGGAACGGCAGAGCATATAACAAAACTGCGCTTTCTCTTGGTCAAGAGCAACCATCTTGTCCGCGAAAAAGCGATGCATGTCCTCGTCAAAGCGGTAATTCTGATCCATGGTGCCTTCCTGCACCCGCCGTGCAATGTAAGCTTTAATTTCGTCGTTTTGCTTTTTGCTCTGTGAATACAAACGGGCGAGGAGGGACTCGAGCGTCGGGTCGTTCAAAGGGGAGGTCATTTTTTGTTTCTCCTTAGTTTCAACCGTGGGGCCCTGTTTGCTGTCGTGCGCGATCAGGCACATACTGCGTAGAATGCCACAGGCATGCCTGTACCTATCGGCGTCCATCCAAAATTGCAATGTGTTTAGACGATGCTTCAGCGCATGGATGACGGGCAGCC
This sequence comes from Desulfatitalea tepidiphila, assembly GCF_001293685.1. Lineage (NCBI taxonomy): Bacteria > Pseudomonadati > Thermodesulfobacteriota > Desulfobacteria > Desulfobacterales > Desulfosarcinaceae > Desulfatitalea > Desulfatitalea tepidiphila. The sequence goes on from NZ_BCAG01000003.1 coordinate 685,761, forward strand.
GGTTCAAATGAACCAAACAGAACCGCCACATGGATATTCATCTGATTGGGCAATCGTACATTTATCGAGATTGACCAGATGGATAGAATGAATATGGTACGACGTAAACCAGGAACTCACAGTCGTTTTCGTAAATAGACCCCGGTAAACGATCTTCCCTGGTCAAGGAGGGAAAAATGAACCCAAAAAAGATACTCATCGGCTTGTTGTTTTCGGTAGGCCTGATGCTTGGAGTTTCCAGCTGCCAACCCGATCCTCATTCCCCGGAAGGTATTTTGAAAAACGTCGATGCCAGGCAAGCCATTTCGATCGCAAATGAATGGAAGTGGTCCAAAAAAGAGATCAAGAGCCATGTGACGAGCCGCAACGTCGTGTTTGAAATACCCGAACATAAACCCATCCGGATTCCACTGCCTGATGATCAGATGATGATCGCCATTGCACCTTACATAAATCAGACACACACCTGAGGTGTTCACTTCATGTCCTCCTGTCAGGGGGAGCTGCCTGAAACAACGTTTGAAGTGAGCGCAATCGATCAGAAAGGAAATGAACTTTTTAAAGGACCCAAAACCACCTTGAAAAATGGCTTCTTTGAGATCTGGTTACCAAGGGACCGCAATATCCAGTTGACGATTCAAGGGTTGGGACTGAAAACCCAGGGGCAGATTGGGACCTTTGACCAAAGCGATACCTGTATTACCACGTTTCAATTGAAGTAAAACAATGCTGAAAACCAAGGGCGGAAGTCGACCCAACCGCCGCAATATCAGCGATGTCCTCTCTCGCCTCGACAATTATTTCGTCATGGAGGATGTGAACGATGCCTGCATCCTGAAGAGCAGTTGTTTGTCCAATTCAATCAACGCCGACTTGAATCCATCGGCCGCCGTTCCCTTGACACGATGAAAAGAAGGAGATGACATGATCTATACCGAAGAAACCTTGAACCTCGCCCATGCCAGCTTCGAGGCGCTGGACAACTATATCGAATTTGCCCAGGAGAAATTGGTGCCTGTGCTGCCGGAGCTGGGGGCAAGGTTGATCGCAGCGTTGAGCAGCGACGTCGAGTGGTTCTGCCAGGTCAAGCAGATCATGGAATTCGATAACATGGCGTCGCTCAAGGCGTTTCGCGTGAACTGCAGTCGGAGCAAAGCCTGGGGAGACTACGCCGCCGGGCTCGAGGACCATGCGCCTGTAAGGTCCTGCCGGCTGTTGGAACCCCTTGGACATGCCGTTCCAAGCGAGGTTCTGCACCAAGCCATTGCCGACAGCAGGGAAACGCCGAACCACGGCTATTTGTTTGCCATACTGGAAGCCGCCAATGGGCAGATGGCCAAGCTGGAAGCGGGGCTTGCGGAGTCCCGGAAATTCGTGCCGATCATTGCCAGCTGGCGGCCCATCAGCGGAAGCCCGAATGAAGTCATCGATGTCTGGAAATCCCCGGAGCCCCAGCAGAAATACGAGCCAGCAGGAGAGTGGCGGACAAAGTTTTTAAGGAGTGTCCGGCTGCTGGCCCCGAAAGAAAGGGCGATGCGGCTGATCGCCCTGCCATTTTCACCCCTGCGGTAGAGAATATTCGGGACTCTTCGAGGATGGTTCCATATTTTTATGGCTCTATTTTTATGGAGATGCGGCCGAATCCGGCTGATCCAGTACAGATCTCACTTTATCCGTCAACCCCCTGATGGAAAATGGTTTTTGCATGAAATGGACGTTATTCTCCAGGACGCCCCGGTGCATGATGATATTTGAAGTGTATCCGGACATGTACAGGACTTTGATGGCGGGTCTGACTCGAATCAGACGCTCTTTCAGCTCCTTGCCGTTCATTTCAGGCATGACCACGTCGGTGATCAATAGATGGATGGCTCCTGGATGGCCAAGGGCCTGCTCCAACGCCTGGGAGGGTTTCTGGGCTGTCAGCACCGTATAGCCATTGTGTTCCAGCACACTTTTGATCAGATCCAGAATCGTTGCTTCATCCTCCACGACGAGGACCGTCTCGGTTCCTGTTGCAATGGGGGCGTCAGCGGCCCTTGTCGTATCCTCCAGCACCTGTTCAGACTTGGGCAGGTAGAGTCTGAACGTGGTTCCCATGCCCGGCTCGCTGTACACGTTGATAAACCCCTCGTTTTGCTTCACGATGCCGTAGACCGTGGCCAAGCCCAACCCGGTGCCTTCGCCGACTTCCTTGGTGGTGAAAAACGGTTCGAAGGCATTTTGAAGGGTTAGCTTGTCCATGCCGCAGCCGTCATCGCTGACCGCCAGCATCACATACGCCCCGGGCTTGAAGCCGGCGTGAACCGCGCAATAGTCCTCATCCAGGACCCGGTTCCTGGTTTCGATGGTGATGGTTCCCACCCCTGCGATGGCATCTCGGGCATTCACGCACAGGTTGGTCAGGAGCTGGTTCACCTGGGTCGGGTCCATCTTGACCGCCCACAGGGTCGTGGCCGGATGCCACAACAGTTCGACATCCTCCCCGATCAAGCGGCGCAACATCTTCAGCGAGGTTTCGACCACGTGGTTGAGATCGAGCACTTTGGGCGAGATGGCCTGTTTGCGGGCAAAAGCTAAAAGCTGCTGGGTCAGATCCGCCGACCGTTCGGCAGCGCGGTAGATTTCCTGTAAACTCGACCGATGGGGGTCGTCCGGCGCCATTCCCAGCAGCATCAGTTCGGTGCGGCCCAGGATGGTGCTGAGCATGTTGTTGAAGTCGTGGGCGATACCGCCGGCCAATGTCCCGACCGCCTCCATTTTCTGTACCTGGCGCAACCCATCCTCCAGCCGCTTCAACTCCGTAATATCGGACAAGGTGACCAGGGCCCGGCCGTCGGCCAGAAAAACCCCGTGAAACTCGACATCCTTGATCCGGCCGTCCTCGCAGGTCACCTTGAACTCCCGCGCGGCACGGACGGTCTGCCTGGCGGCCTCCCAATCCTCGATCACCTGTCGGCGGTAATCCGGGTCCGGATAGGCGCGGGGAAACCAGTCGTCCAGATGGTTGATCTCCACCTGGGTGTATCCGGTGAGGTCGGTGAACCCCTTGTTGGCCACCACCAGGCGGCCGCAGCGGTCCCAGATGGTGATTCCCAGGGGAAGGCTTTCGAACAGGTTGTTGAGCATATCGCGCTGGTTGCGCAAGGTCTCGTAAGCCTGAATCTCTTCGGTGATATCGTGGGCCACGGCATAGGTGACCCTTTTTTCCGGGGCCGGGTGGGACACCCAGTTCAGCCAGCGGTAGTCGCCGTTTTTGCAGCGATAGCGATTCTTGAAGTTGATGACCTTTTCACCGCGCCGAAGCTTGTCGGCGATCTTCCGGCGGGTGGCATCGACGTCGTCCGGATGGACGAATTCGGTGAACGGCACGGAGAGCAGTTCCGCCTCGCTGTAGCCGAGGGTAGCCATAAAGGCGGGATTGACTTTGAGGAAAGTGGCGGTTTCGATGTCGGCGATGCAGATCATGTCCAGGGACATGTTAAACAGGGTCTGCTGTTCCGACTGGGCGTGTCGGATCTCGCTGATATCGACGACAGCGCCCACAAGTCCGGCCACCTCGCCCTTTTCGTCGCGGAACACATGCTTATGGTAAATGACGGGCCGGATACGGCCCATTTTGTCTTTGACCTCGAATTCATAGACTTGCAATTGCGGGTTCTTGAGAAGATCCAGGTCCTTTTGATGATAGATCCGGGCGTGCTCGCCGGGCCACAGCTCCTCGACAGTTTTTCCGCGGATCTGTTCGGCGGTGACGCCCATCAGATCAGTAAACGCTCTGTTGCAGCCTTGATAGCGGCCGCGGGTGTCCTTGTAAAATATCGGCGTCGGGATCGAGGCCAGCAGTGATTCGGTAAAATTCAGGCTGCGCTTGAGTTCGGCTTCCAACTGCCCCAGGTGTCGGGTTCGGGCTTCGAGGTCGGCAACCCGCTGCTGCAACGCTTCATAGGTGGGTTTGGCGGGCATGGATTCCCCCTGCGTGCGTGATTCCTGTCCATCTTGTAATAGGACGTTTTCTTTTCACCACTGAGTATGGCAGTACTGCCCATTTGTGTCAATACGCAAATAAATACAGTACCTTGTACTTCATGGCGATCCTGTCTTCGTAAACAGGACGGTATCGGGCCGTTGTATTCAAAAACGGTCGAGTCATAGCCTGCCGGTTTTGTTTGCCATAGACAGGGAAAAGGCCGTAAATACACGGGTCATATTTAACGAAATGTCAAAAGCAATAACGGAAAAATGCCCGGTGGTTCAAAACGAAGGGGGCGGCGACAGGCTGCTTGTGCCACCGCAGCATCATGATTCAGGCAGTTTGGTAGAGATAATGACTCTTAAAAAGTGGAGTGGAGATAATCGTGAGTGAAGAGAAAGGCACCTCGATCGACTGGCACCGGCTGGATTCAAATGAGGCCGCGCGGAAACTGAAGTCATCCGAAACGGGTCTTGCCGCCGAAGAGGCGCGCCGCCGCTATGCGCAATACGGACCCAACGAACTCATCGAAAAACAGCGCAAATCGTTGTGGATGATGTTTTTGGATCAGTTCAAGGACTTCATGATTCTCGTGCTGATCGCCGCCGCCTTCGTGGCGGGGGTGATCGGCGAACCGGCGGACAGTATCGCCATCGCCGTGATCGTCATGCTGAACGCCGTACTGGGGTTCGTACAGGAATACCGGGCCGAAAAGGCCATGGATGCGCTGAAAAAGCTGGCGGCCCCCTCTGCCGTCGTGATCCGGGACGGGCAGGCCGCGTCGGTCGCCGCGGCGCAATTGGTGCCGGGCGATCTCGTGATCCTGGAGGCCGGCAACGTGGTTCCGGCCGATCTTCGGCTGACCGAGGCGGTCCGGCTCCGCATCCAGGAGTCCGCCCTGACCGGCGAGTCCGTGGCCGTGGAAAAGGACAGCCGGTCCATCGAGGAGGCGGACCTGCCCATCGGCGACCGCAGGAACATGGCCTACAAAGGCACCCTGGTGACCTACGGCCGGGGACAGGGACTGGTGACCGGCACCGGCATGCGAACCGAGCTCGGGCGGATCGCCGGCATGCTCCAGGACCAGGGTGAGGGGCGGACCCCGTTGCAGAAACGGCTCACCACGTTCGGGCAGAAGCTCGCCTGGGCCGTGCTGGCCATTTGCTTCATCGTATTCGTCACCGGATTGCTCAGGGGAGAGCCGCCGCTCCTGATGCTCCTGACTGCGATTTCGCTGGCGGTGGCGGCCATTCCAGAGGCCTTGCCCGCGGTGATCACCATCTCCCTGGCGCTCGGCGCCAGGAAGCTGGTCAGGCAGCAGGCGCTGGTGCGAAAACTGCCGGCCGTGGAAACCCTCGGATCGGTCACCTATATCTGTTCCGACAAAACCGGCACGCTGACGCTGAACCGCATGGTCGTGGAAGAGGTCTATGTCGACGGCCGCCGGCAACCGTCCAGGGAGATATCGCCGCTGGCCCGGGAGACCGGCGCAGGCGGGACGCCATCGGGCGGGGATGCCGTGGATCTGTTGTTCAGCGCCATGGCGCTGTGCAACGACACCCGTCGGGAAGGTTCGGACACCCTCATCGGCGATCCCACCGAAACGGCGCTGTTCGAGCTGGCCCGCGCAAAAGGGTACGACCGGGACAAGCTGCATGAAAGCCATCCCCGGGTGGCGGAGATTCCCTTTGATTCGGACCGTAAACTCATGACCACGTTCCATCCATGGAAAGACGGCCGGGTCGTTTCCTTTACCAAGGGAGCGGTCGAGGAAATTCTGGAGCGTTCCGAATCGGCTGTCGGCAACCGCGGGCAGGAGGCGGTGGACCGCCCGAAAATCCTTGAAGCGGCGGACCAGATCGCCGGCAACGGCCTGAGAACCCTGGGATTTGCCATGCGTGTGTGGGACGCCGTTCCCGATCCCCCGACCTCGGAACAGGCGGAAAAAGCCATGGTCTTTATCGGCATGGTCGGCCTGATGGATCCGCCCCGGCCCGAAGCGGCGGAGGCCGTGGCCATGTGCCGGTCGGCGGGCATCCGGCCGGTGATGATCACCGGAGACCATCCGCTGACCGCTGCAAAGATCGCGGAGCGGGTCGGGATCATCCGCGCCGAGGGGGAGGGTGTCCTGACCGGGCGGGAACTCTCCCGGCTGCCATTGGAAGCATTCGAGGACCGGGTGGAGCGGATCCGGGTCTATGCCCGGGTCGCCCCGGAGCAGAAACTGAAGATCGTCGAGGCCCTGCAGGACAAGGGACATTTCGTGGCCATGACCGGGGACGGGGTCAACGATGCGCCGGCGCTGAAACGGGCGGACATCGGGGTGGCCATGGGCATCACCGGCACGGATGTGTCCAAGGAGGCCTCCCACATGATTCTGCTGGACGATAATTTCGCCACCATCGTCAAGGCCGTGCGGGAAGGGCGGCGCATCTTCGACAACATCCGCAAATTCATCAAATACACCATGACCAGCAATTCCGGGGAGATCGTCACGATTTTCCTGGCGCCGTTTCTCGGCCTGCCCATCCCCCTGCTGCCGATCCACATCCTGTGGATCAACCTGGTGACCGACGGGGTGCCCGGTCTGGCGCTGACCGCCGAACCCGGCGAGCGCAACATCATGAGCCGCCCCCCGCGGCACCCCAGGGAGAGTATTTTCGCCAATGGGCTCGGCGTCCACATCGTATGGGTCGGTCTGCTCATGGGCGCGGTGTCCATCGTCACCCAGGCCCTGTTCATCAACAGCACCCAGACCCACTGGCAAACCATGGTGTTTACGGTTTTGTGCCTGAGTCAGATGGGGCACGTGCTGGCCATTCGCTCCGAGCAGGACTCTTTTTTCAAACAGGGCGCCTTTTCGAACAAGCCTCTCCTGGGTGCCGTGCTGCTGACATTCGCTCTTCAGATGGCCACGATTTATGTCCCGGTGCTCAACCCGATCTTTAAGACCGCGCCGCTGACCGCCGGCGAGCTTGTCATCACGTTGCTGCTGTCCACGGTCGTGTTTTTGGCGGTGGAGATCGAAAAGACCATCAAAAGGTCGAAACTGAAGCGTTCTTGATCGCATCCTCTCCCGCCGTGCGGGGGGGGCATGGGTTAGTCAAGATCATGGCAACGGGTGTGACCGGATCGGACGCGATGAAAGCCAACCCGGTGTGTTTACCCTTTTGCGGCGCCTGTCGATGCCAGTTCCGCGATCAGTTGGCCGGTGACCGAGCCGTCGTAGCCGGGCAGGCAGTCCAACTCTTTGTGCAGGCAATGCGGTAGGCGCCTTCGCGGTGGGAGAACACTTCGTTGCGATACCCATTGATGGCTTCTGAATCTATGCCGGCCGTCCTCAATTGATCGTCCAGAAGCACCCGAAGTGCGGCGCCGGGTTCGCGATTGACAAAACGCACCATGGGCTGTGCCAGATCGGCCACGGTGCGAATGCCCAGGGGGTTGCCCCTGCCTACCATCAGCCCCTCCTCCATCAGGGAAAAACCGAACACCCGGACGGGCGTGTTCATCCGCTGGCGCGCGGCCTCCACATTGGATTCGGCTTTGCCCGAATTGTGCAGGTGGGTGCCGGCGACGTGGGCCGGTCCCCGGGCGAGGCCGTCGGCTGCGCGCAGGCCGAAGGGGACCGATTCCGTGCCTTTCAATGGAAAGCCCACCACCCGGTCCCGCACCTTTCCCAAAGTCAGACGGGTGGATGGTTCGACGGTGTCGCTGACCACCTGAACCGGCGTGTATTCGGGCGGCGCGGTCTCGACAAACAGATCGTCCACCCGGCAGCTGAACAACCGGCCAACTGAAGGACAATCGCCGTGTTGGGCAGGTTCCGCCCGGATTCGATGTCGTATATTGCCTGGCGCCGAATGCCCAGGCTTTCGGCGAGCTCTTCCTGTGACCAACCTTTTTTCAGCCGGAATTCCTTGACATCGTATCTGATGGTGTCGCGATTGAGACTTTTTTTCCGGCCCATGAGCACTTGCTCAAAGTGCCTCCCATGCCGGCAGGGCGGGGTGCTCCGATTCGTGTACGCATTTCGGCCCGGAATGTGGCCGTGGCCCTCCAGGCACCCAGCGTAACCAGCTTCCAGAACATTTTCCCCGGCAAGGTTGACCAGATCATTGATCAGGGAGAATCTTATGTCGATCTGCGTTTGAATATCGGTTGTTTTCTATGGGCACGCATTACCCGTCAATCCTTCCTGGACTTGAATCTGAAAACGGGCCAGCCGGTATTTGCACTTATTAAAAGTGTGGCCGTATCATCAGGTGCCGTCAATGACGTGGTGAACGAGCGCAAGACGCAAAGAATCTGACATGCACCCAGACAGTCCATAGAACTGTCACCCACCGCAGGCAGGGACTCAGCGGAGGTGCACAGGGCGAATCGGGTACTGAAAATTTTGTATTTCGACCTCATTATTTCCGCTCCGGACCGGAAATCTTTTCACCCTCGCTTATGATTTGGCGCATACCCGGATGGTGCTGGCACCGAACCCCGCCCACTCATTCAACGGCCTGTCCGATACAATAACGAATCCTTCTCTGCCGGGATCATCCGTCGAGGATATTGAAACGTCACCGACCATTTTGTGGGTCGCCGGGTCTATGGCGATGGTCAAACCGTCTATTTCCTTGATGAGATCGTTTGCTCCGGGCGCTTCCGCCGCCAGGCCGAGGGACGCGTCGCAGCATCCTGTCGATCGAATCTCGATGCGCACGGAAAGCGGCAGTCCCTTTTCCAGCAGCGTCCTCTTGATGTCCTCACAGGCAAGCGGACCAAATTTGATCATCGCTATTGTCCTCCTATTTTTCAGCACGTCAAGACGGAAGAATTTGAGGGGGCATGCTGTCGGCCCGCCCCCTCATATCGTGATGGTGTTTAATATACCTGCCTGCAGAGTTCAAGGGTTCCCGCCGGACTGAATAGGGGGCTTGCGTTGTAAAGCACTACCGGGTCGCCTGCGGCATCCAGAATGCGCGCTTCGAGAGCTTTTTCGGAAATCCCTAAACCCTGGTCTCATGGGATGTTCCACCCTCTTCATCAGCCCCATTTTTCCTCGATCATGTCGCGGATGGAAAGCCGTCAAGGCGGCAAAAAGTTATTGGGCCAACCCACTATTTTGAGGTAGACTTGTAAACTACTGCACACAGCCCGGAGAATCGGCATGATCGAAAAAGTGATCATCATGGGGGCCGCCGGCCGCGATTTTCACAATTTCAACGTCTATTTCAAAGGCAACCCCCGCTATCGGGTCATTGCCTTCACGGCCGCCCAGATTCCGGATATCGAAGGCCGGACCTACCCGCCGGAGCTGGCCGGCGAAGGCTATCCGGACGGGATCCCCATCCACCCGGAGGTGGAACTGGCCCGGCTGATCCGAAACCACCGGGTGGACCTGGTCGCCTTTTCCTACAGCGACGTCCCTCACGTCCAGGTCATGCACAAGGCCGCCATCGTAACGGCCCAGGGCGCCGATTTTATCCTGCTGGGGGCCGCCTATACCATGCTGAAGTCCCGGAAACCGGTGGTTTCCGTCTGTGCCGTCCGAACCGGTTGCGGCAAGTCCCAGACCACCCGCAAGGTGTGCACCATTTTCAAGCAGCACGGCTGGCAGGTGGTGGCGGTTCGCCATCCCATGCCCTACGGCGATTTGAGAAAGCAGGTGATCCAGCGTTTTTCTTCCTACGAGGATTTCAAAACCCACCAGTGCACCCTGGAAGAGCGGGAAGAATACGAACCGTTGGTGGACCAGGGGATCACGGTCTATGCCGGCGTGGACTACGGCAAAATCCTCGAGGCCGCTGAAGAGGAAGCGGACATCATCGTATGGGACGGCGGCAACAACGATACGCCTTTTTATCGTCCCGATGTCCACATCGTGCTGCTCGATCCGCACCGGGTGGGGCACGAACTGCTCTACTACCCCGGTGAAACCAACCTGCTCATGGCGGACATCGCCATCATCAACAAGGTGGACACGGCGGATCCGCAAAACGTCGCCCGCTCCCGCGAAAACATTCGCAGCCATGCGCCCGATGCCCAGATCGTGCTGGCGGAATCGCCCATACGGGTCAGCCGGCCGGAAAGAATCAAGGGCAAGCGCGTGCTGGTGGTCGAAGACGGCCCCACCCTGACCCACGGCGAAATGCCCTACGGGGCCGGGGTCATTGCCGCGCGGACGTACCAGGCGGCAGAGATCGTCGATCCACGGCCCTATGCCGTGGGAAGCCTGAAAAAGACCTTTGAAGCGTATGCCGGCACCGGACCGGCGCTGCCTGCGATGGGGTACAGCCCGGAGCAGGTTCGAGACCTGGAGCGGACGATCGACCGGGTCGACTGCGACCTGGTGCTGTTTTCAACACCCATCCAGCTCAAACGCATCTTGAACATCGACAAACCCTCGATCCGGGTCCGTTACACCTACAAGGATCACGGGGCGCCGCTGCTGGAGGACGTCCTGCTCGACAAACTCAAAGGCCGCATGCCATGAGAGCGGAGAAAGCCAAAAAACTAGTGCTGGTCGCACTGGGCGGGAACGCGCTGATCCGCAAGCACCAGACCGGCACCCTGGAAGAGCAGTTGGAGAATCTCAAGGTGCCGATCCGGGAGATCGCCAGGCTGTCCATGGCCTACCGGATCATCATCACGCACGGCAACGGTCCGCAGGTGGGCAATCTGCAGTTGCAGCAGGAATCGTGCAGCGCGGTGCCCAGGATGCCGCTGGAGATCCTGGTGGCCCAGACCCAGGGGCAGATCGGATACATGATCGAATCCACCCTGGACAGCGAGCTGATGGCGCTCGGCATCGTGACCCAGAAGTATATCGTGAGCCTGATCAGCTATGTCGTCGTGGACGAACAGGATCCGGCCTTTAAACATCCGTCCAAGCCCGTGGGTCCGGTCTATTCCGAAACGCAGGCCGCATCATTGCCCTATCCCACGCGCAAGACCGCCAAAGGCTACCGCCGGGTGGTCGCCTCGCCGAAACCGTTGACCATCGTGGAAAAGAGGGAGATCCGGGAACTCATCAAACGGGACTTCATCGTCATCTGCTGCGGCGGCGGGGGCATCCCGGTGATCCGGGAGGGAAGGTCCTTTTGCGGCGTGGATGCGGTAATCGACAAGGACCTGGCCAGCGCCAAACTGGCCGGGGAGGTGGGCGTGGACATTTTCGTCATCGCCACGGATGTGAAAGGCGTCGCCCTCGATTATGGCAAGGCGGGCGAGAGATATCTTCGAACCCTTTCCTGCAGGGAGGCAGTGGTGTACCGGGAACTGGGGCATTTCCCCGACGGCTCCATCTGGCCCAAGATCGAGGCGGGGATGCAGTTTTTAAACAGCGGCGGGCAGACGGCAGTGATCTGCTCCATCGAAGAGATCGGCGATGCCGTTCTCGGCAAGGCGGGAACGCGGATTATCCCCTGAATCCCGTTTTTCTTCTCCTCAGGCCTCGTTCCACATTCACCACGAAATCCTGCACGTTGGTCAAAATGGCGCGCGCCGACAGGGAGCCGCGGTTGACCAGTTTGCTCACCGCGAACTCGGACATGTCGACCGAGTAGAAATAGACCGGCCGGACCCCATGGCCCTCCGTCACCTGGTAGGCGGGGACCATGTTGCCCGTGGCAATGGTGTGCAGTACGGTCGCCATGCCGATGACGGTCGTGGCGCGCCGCGCAATGGCTCGCATGCGGTCCTGGGCCTGGCAGGCGTCGGTGATGGTTTCGGGAAGGGGGCCGTCGTCGCGGATCGAGCCGGCGAGCACGCAGGAAATGTCGTTTTCGACGACCGCCTTCATGATGCCGTTGCCCACGATGCCGGCATCGATCGCCTTTTCGATGGAACCGATCGCCCTGACCCGGTTGATGGCGTCCAGGTGGTTGTAGTGTCCCAATTCAGCGCTTTTCTTGGCATAGATCCCCTGGCCCAGGGCCGTCGAAAAGAGGGCCGCCTCCACATCGTGGACGGCCAGTGCGTTTCCGGCCAACAGGGCGTGGACATAGCCCTCGGCGACCAATTTGGCAAAGGCTTCGCGGGAATCTCGGTCGAATACCACCGCCGGTCCGAGGACCCAGACGATGAACCCGTTGCGGCGTTCGAATTCCAGAAGATCGTAGAGCTCGTCGTAGTCGATGGAAAAGGAGGTCTCGCGGGTCGTCCGGGTGCGGAACGCAAACTTCTGCAACGTCTGGTCCTGGGATTCAAACGGCTCGGCATGCACGAAGATGCCGTCCTCGCCGTTTTCCCGCCGGCCGCAGGCCACCCGTTCGCCGCGTTCGAGTTTCCGGAACGCCTTGACGACCAGCGATCCGTCGTCCCGTTTCACCACCACGCAGTCCATCCGGGACTGTTCCAGGAGCGTCCATCGGTTTTTTTCCACCTGGAAATACTCCGGGTGGATCGAGGTGGCGTGATAATCGTCCGGGGCTACGCCGGATTTTACGACCCGTCTGAACGTTACCGGCGGAGCGTCCACGAACGGCGGCTGTGTAAAATCCGGTGGGTGATAGGCGGGAAGTTGGAAGGTCATGGCGTGCTCCTTGCTGTTTTCTTCATTCCGACATGAGGACCACCGAATAGCTGCTGAAGAAGACCCATGTCTCGTCTCCCTCGGCCAGGCCCAGCCGCCGGCTGCTGTCGCTGGTCACTATGGCACACACCTCTGTGCCGTCGGCAATCCGCACCACATATTCGGTATTGATGGCGCCCCGGGTGATCTTGTCAACCGTGCCATTGAACCGGTTGTCCGCGCTGCACTCGAGGCCGTGGCCGTTTTTCGACAACATCACCCACGGGGCCTTGACCTCGGCCGCAATGGTCTTGCCCGGTTTCAGACCCAGGCGCTGCACGCTGTCGTTGGTGATCACCGTGGTGACCACGTGCCCGCCCAGGGTCACGATCTCCACGCGGGTTTGAATGTCGCCCTGCTCGATGGTTCGAATGCTGCCGAAAAACGAATTGCGGGCGCTGGTCTTGCGGGAGAATTCCTTTTCCACGATCAGACGGGTCACCTGCTGGATCTCCTCTTCGGAAAAGGAGACAAAGGAGGAGGTCAGGTTGGGCGTCGAATGCCCCAACAGCATCTGGACCGCAGGCAGGGGGAGGTTGCTCTGCATCAGCTCCACGGCCCGCGATTTGCGCAGAACTTCCGGCGCGCCGAGCTGCTTGGGGATGCCGCAGGCCTCTGCGCGCTCATAAAACTTGCGGCGGACAAATCCGGGATCCGTCTGGAACATCCCCTGCTTCCCCTTATTCAGGGATGGATCGCTGATCAACGATCGGATCTCATGGCACAGTTTTTCAGGCAACTGGACCTTGCGCCGGTGGCTGGATTTTCCCCTGGCGCGGCCCAGGATGACGAATCCCTTGTCGAACTCGAAATCCCGGCCCGGGTCGAGATTCGCCGCCTCATGGAGCTTTGCGCCGGCGTAGCGGATAATCAGGAAAATGAGCAAGATGCGGCGCCGCGACCTGAGCACGTCGGGACGCGGGGCTGCCTTGGTCCACTCACGGAAGGATTTCTCCAACCGGTCGAGCTGGACCGAATCGAGGTATTTGTCTTTTTCCGGCGTGGAGAAGATGCGTCCATGGTAGTTTCGCTCGGGCGCCGAAGGCGGCCGGGGGGATTGGCTGTCGGTTGTCTGGTCAGATTTTTTCATGGGCTCTCGACGATGCGATCGTTGTCCCTGTCGTGTGCCGTGCAGCTCCACACCCAATGTCGCATATTTAAGACGTTCCGGTTTCCATACGGGCGGGGTTAACCCCCGCCCCTGCCCCGCCGGTATAGGTCTACGGCCTGTATTACCACCCGAATCTCGTAGGGGCGGGCTTTATGCCCGCCCGCAACATCCAGTCATGCTCATGGCCTCCATGCCGACAATGAGCTTGACATTTGTGGGGCGCATCCGTAGTATCACGATTAATACAATAATCGTGATTATGCGTCAAGGCCGAGATTGCCATTTCATGCCGGCGGACCCCGCCGGTAGCGAGCAATCGCCAGGAGAAAGAGACATGGATGTAAACGAAACCACCGCTCGACGATCCGGCGCCGTTTCGGCGTTCCGTTTCAACCGCATGGAGCTGGCGGGCAGCCTGGGCGACCTGGGAACCATTCTGCCCCTGGCCATCGGCATGATTTTGATCAACGGTCTCAATCCCCTGGGGTTGTTTTTGGGCGTCGGCCTCTATTACGTGTTTGCCGGGCTCTATTTCAGAGTCACCAGCCCCGTGGAACCCATGAAGGTGATCGGCGCCTATGCCATCGCCACCGGTATCACGGCCAGCCAGATTCAGGCGTCGAGCTTGTGGATCTTCCTGTTTCTGCTGGTGATCGGCGGGACCGGTATCATCACCATGATCGGCCGATACATTCCCAGACCGGTCATTCGCGGGGTCCAGCTGTCCACCGGTGTGTTGCTGGTGACCCAGGGCGTGAAGCTGACCCTGGGCACCGCCACGTTTCAGGCCCTGCGGGATGCGGCCGAACCCTACCTGAGCATCCAGAGCCTGGGGCCGATACCTTTGGGTCTGCTGATCGGCGGGATACTGGGGGTGCTCACCCTCTTGCTGCTGGAAAACAAACGATTGCCCGCGGCCATTGTCGTCGTGGGCGCCGGCCTGTTGACCGGCATCTTGCTGGGAACCGGCGAAGGACTGCACCTGATCCGGCCGGGCCTCTACCTGCCGGATCTGCTGCCCTACGGATTTCCCTCGGCCGGCGATTTCACCTTCGCCCTGCTGGTGCTGGTCCTGCCGCAGATTCCCATGACCCTCGGCAATGCCGTCATGGCCAATGCCGACCTGTCGATCCAATATTTTCCACAGGATGGCCAACGGGTGACCTACCGGGCGCTTTGCATCAGTATGGCCCTGGCCAACCTGATGAGTTTCTTCCTGGGCGGCATGCCCATGTGTCACGGCGCCGGCGGCCTGGCGTCCCGCTATCGTTTCGGCGCCCGCAGCGCCGGCTCCAACCTCATCATCGGCGCCATATTCGTCGTTCTGGCGCTGCTCCTGGGCGAACATCTCATGGGCGTCATCTACCTGCTGCCCATGGCCGCCCTCGGGATCCTGCTGATTTTCGCCGGCGCGCAGCTGAGCCTGACCCTTCTCGACATGAAAACGCGCAAGGAGATGTTCGTACCGATCCTCATGGTGGGGATCACGCTGGCCTCGAATCTGGCCGCAGGCTTCCTGATCGGCATTGCCGTGGCCTATGCACTGAAATCGGAAAAGCTCAACGTTTGACGGCGCCGTCATTCGAGCAATTCTAATTGAATATGATTCACCTGAGGGCTGCATTACAGAAGTAGTTTGATAAAAGAATTCGCGTGGCATCGGTGATGGCAGGCGTGGGTGGAGCAGGTGACCGATGCCACACGCCAAGCTGTCAAGTGCCGGTAAAATGCACGGCGGGCGGCCCAGAAACTCGCTGCGCTCAAACAGTCTGGACCGCTTGTCCGCCGTTTGCATTAAACCGGCACCAGGACCGCAGGCGTATGTGGCCCTGGCCACCTGCTCCACCCACGCCGGGTTTAGTGGATGGCGTTCAGTTAGAATCGTTGCCGGTTTTCAACGACTGTTGACGAATTCATCAATTTCTGATGAAGCCCATGAAAAGATAACATAACAGACAACACCTATCTATGACGGAGCTTATAGAATGAACCCATCCCCCTGGACCAAATTCACCCTGCTCGAGGTCGCCAACAGCTACTGGAAAACCTGCGCCCTGCATACGGGCGTGAAACTCGAGCTCTTCACGGTCATCGGCGACGAAAAGATAGATGTCGAAGCGGCAGCCCGACGGATCGGTGGAAACACGCACGGCGTTGAAACGCTGCTCAACGCCCTGTGCGCCATGGACCTGCTCACCAAGGAGAAGGGGCTTTACGCAAACACGGAATTCTCCCTCAGGTACCTGGTGAAAACATCGCCGGATTACACGGGGTTCATCATCATGCACTACCACCACCTGATGGACTCGTGGAACCGGATGAGCGAATCGGTCCTGACCGGCAAACCCTGCCGTCAGAGACCGGTGACCGCCTCGGAAACCGAGCGGGAGAGTTTTTTGATGGGCATGTTCAACCTGGCCATGGACCTGGCGCCCCATTTCGCCAGGGAAATCGACCTTTCGGGACGGAAGCGGTTTCTCGATTTCGGCGGTGGGCCGGGAACCTACGCCATCCATTTCTGCCTGGAGAACCCGGGGATGACGGCCACGGTGTTCGATCTGCCCACCACCCGTGTCTTTGCGGAAAGAACCATCGCACGTTTCGGCCTGACCGAACGGATCGACTTCCAGGAAGGCAGCTATGTCCACGATATCGTGGACTTTGACAAGGCATACGACGTGGCCTGGCTCTCCCACAACCTTCACGGCGAAAATCCGGAAGACGCGGAAAGGGTCGTGGCCCACGCGGTATCGGCTCTGAAACCCGGAGGGCTGGTGTTCATTCACGAGTTCATCCTCAACAACGACAAGACGGGCCCGTTGTTCCCGGCCCTGTTCTCTATCAACATGCTTCTCGGCACGTCCGGCGGCCGGGCCTATTCCGAACAGGAACTCCTGACCCTTCTTGAGAAAAACGGAGTGGTGGATGTGAAACGGCTGGACGTGAAGGCGGCGGTGACATCGGGCATCGTGTGCGGACGGGTGGGGGCTGCCTGATCTTTCATTGACCCACAGCTATTCAAACGGAATTTGATTCCCCCTGAAGGGAGTGCCCTCCAAATTATCTTTAGCAAGAATTTGTATGGCAAGGCAGATGGCAGGCGTGGGTGGAGCAGGTGGCCAGGGCCACATACGCCTGCGGTCCTATTGCCGGTTAAATGCAGACGGCGGACAAGCGGCCCAGACTGTTTGAGCGCAGCGAGTTTCTGGGCCGCCCGCCGTGCATTTTACCGGCACTCGACCGCTTGGCGTGTGGCATCGGCCGCCTGTCCCACCCACGCCGGGTTTAGTGAATAGCATTTAATTGGAATAGCTGATTGACCTTTAGGTCCAAAGCAAATAATCAGACTCAAAGCTGGGTTGAACAATCGGGTCGATCCGATCCAGACCATCCCGGGAGGCATCCATGCCGGAACTGACATGCATCTTTTGCGGAGGCCGCGCCGAGCTGCACGGCCGGTGAGCCAATTTTAAGTTTTCAACCGGCGTCCATGGGGGCGCGTGCCATGGCCATCACCACTTTCCAGGGATTTTTGAGCACCGCCGGCCTGCACCACGGGCTGCTGGTCGATTTGTGCGCCGAACAGGGCGTGATCACGCGCGCCCAGCTGCTGGCCTACATGGAGCGGCACCTCATCGCGCCGGCGGAAAAAGACCGGCTCATCGAGCGCTATTGCCGCACGGCGATCCTCTACGCCGAAGCGGACTGTGAATATACCGTCAACCCCATCGTGGCCGGTCTGGTCAATTTTTACGAGCGCCGCGGCAAGCTGACCCACGCCGATTTTCTGCGCGACCAGATCTACGAGATCGGCGCCCTGACCGACCTGCTGCAGCAGCAGTTGTTCGCCGAGGAACCGGTGGTGGCCCAGGTCGCCGATACGGTGGACAAGCTCTACCTGGCGGTGCGCGACGTTCGCGAAAGCGGTTACCAGCATTACCAGGCCTGCATGCGGGCCTTCGGCGACATGAAGCGCAACGATGCGGGCCGGCCGATCGACGCTCGCATCGAGTCGTTGCGGACCGTTCACCGCCGCTACATCGAGCCGCTGCGCGAGCTGATCGATCCCCAGTCCGAACCGGTGCGCAAGATGGCCCTGCTGCGCCGCCGCATGGCCGACCTGGCCGCCGACCGCCGCCTGCTGGGCGAGTCGGTGGAGCTGGACATGCGCCGGCGCCGGCTCAACATCGATATCCAGTATATCGACTACACCCTGATCCGCCATTTCGAGACCCTGATCGACACCAGCCGCTCGCTGCTCAACTCCCTGCTCGAGGAGAAGAGCATCAAGGAGGCCCTGGCGCGCTGCCTGGGAAACCTGGGGTCCGTTTGGCCGCGACTGCAGGCGGAGACGATCGTGGCCCCGGGGTTGATGTCCAACCAGGCCGCCGACCTGGAGAAGGTGGGCCTCTTCTTCAACGACGTGGCGCACCGCAAGTTCGTTCCCCGGCCGCGGCCTCTGGCCATCCATCTGCCAAAGGAGGAACCGGCCGACCGTCTCCTGCTCATGGAGGAGACGCTGCTGGCGTGCATCGCCAAAGAGCGCCATATCGCCGGCTGGCCGGGGTTCGTGGCCCGGGAATTCGGCGACTATCCGCCCGGCGAACGGCTCAAGGCCATGGTGCTGCCGCTGGTGATCACCGATCCGCCCTTTGCGGTGCGCATGGGCGATCGTCCTTTTGCCATTGATTTGAATGAGTTCGAGGTGGAGATGGAAGATTTCGATGTTACTTGGGAGTCTATCCATGGTTGATGCGCCCCAGGATACCCAGAAAATCATCCAGGTGCTGCTGCGCGGGTACCAGTTCAGCGACTCGGATCTTTACAAGGCGGTCTACGACCGCTGGTACGCGATCCTGGACCGGCATTTCGACTGGTTCCGGGATCACCTGGCGCTGAGCGGGTTCACCCTGTCGCGTGAGAAGCAGGTGATCTTTCTCGAAAAGGAGAACAAGACCCTCAGCCAGGAGGAGCGACAGGCCGTGGTGGCGCTTTTCCTGCTGGCCGATCTGTGGCTGGAAAAGGGCAAGAGCTACGGCGACCTGTTTCAACTGAGCGTTCCCTGGGCCGAACTGGACTGGTTCCGGGACGGGTACGGCAAGGAGTACCTCGACCAGGTGGGCATCGAAGGCGGCAACGACGGCGCCCTGGAACAGCTCTTCCGGCGCCTGGCCAACAAGGGGTTTCTGGAATACGACGACAATGCGCGGACGATGACGCTGCGACGGCCCGCCGAACGGCTGATCGACTTGGCGCGGCGGCTGCACCAGCAGATCAACACCGGGGAGCCGGACGACACCGTGGCAGAAGCACAAGAGCAGGGCGATGCATAACTACACCAGCAGCATCCGCAGAATCGGGCTGATCAACAGCGGCATGTTCGACACCCTCAGCCTCAACTTCGATGTCGAGGCCGTTCACCTGGTGGGCGCCAACAACGTGGGCAAGACCAGCCTGATCGCGCTGATCCAGTTTCTCTTCTTCCCCACCATCCAGGAGATGACTTTCATCAAGCCGGTGGGAGAATCGCTGAACTTTTACTTCCGGCCGGAAGGTTCCTATATCCTCTTCGAGGTGCGCACCATCACCGGCAGCATCCGCACGGTGGGCATCTACGGCACCGGCGAATCGGACTCGCGGGTCAACTTCGTGTTCAACGGGGCTTTCGATCTACAGGCGTTTCTCGGCCCGGACAAAGCGCCGCTGCCGTTGCAGGAGCTCCAGTCCGCTTTCTTTACCCGCGACTTCGCCCGTTTCGATCGCTTCGAGCGCTACGAAGAGGCCCTGCTGGGGCTGCACACGCGCAGCGAGTACAACGTGCCCATGTTCGATCTCTCCAAGACCAACTTCCGGCTGCTTCGGAAACTCATGCAGGGGCTGCTGCGGCTGGACCGCATCGACGCGGCCGATGTACAGCAGTTCTTGATCCGCATCGTGGAAAAGGGGGCGGTCAGGACCAGCTTCAACTTGCTGCAGGATTTCGAGCAGAAGTACCGGCACATCAACCGGCTGCGGATCGAGCTGCACGAGCTGGAAGGGCTCAAACCGGTCATGGCCCGCTACCAGTCGATCCTGGCCCAGATCGCCGCGGCCGAGGAGAACCGGCAGCGACATGCCGAACGGCTGTATCACTTGTCTGCGGTTTACCTGGCCCGACTGGCCGCGGAAAAAGAGGCGCGCGCCGGCGAGAATCAACGCCAGGAAGAGCGGCAGGTGCGGCTGGATCAATCGATCAGGCGCCTGGTGCAGCGCATTCACGAGGCCGGGACCGAACTGAAAGATATCGAGGCCCGGAAGGCGCGTTTCGCAAAGCTTTCCGAGATCTGCTCCCGGCACTCGGAACCCTTGATCCGCCAGGAGCGGGACGAATTGACCCACAGCCGGGTGGAGTTGCAGAACGCCCTGGCGGCGGTTCAGGCGGGCGATGCCGGGGATCTGCAACGGCAGTTGCGCAGTCTGGAACGCGAACATGAGCGTGTGCTGCGCCTGATGCAGGCCGGCACCCTGCAGCAGCTTTGGGAGGAGGCCGGTTTCGACGAATCCCATCGGGCGCTGCTCAGGTTCCTGGTCTCCCATGATCTGGCCAGTCTGCGGGCGGCCGAGGTCTTGACCGACCGGGAGGCGTTTCTGGACGCTTCGGCCCGGGTCACCGGATTCCTGGATGAGGAGGGGCGCTTCCAGGCGTTCGGCCTGGATGTGCCCCGGTCCGCGTGGTTCGTGCCCGACAAGGAGCAGGAACCCCTGGCGTCTCGGAAATCGCGGCTCGAAAGCGACATGGCCAAGGTGCGCGCGCGGATCGAGATCGCCGGAAACGTGGCCCGCAAGGAGCAGGAGCTCAGGGACCTGGATGCGGCTGTCCGGGACAAGGAGACGCTTCTGGGCCAGTTCGCCGAGCTGCAGGAGTTGACGGCCCGCTGGGAAAATGCCGATCGCCTCGCTGCCGAAGAGAAGCGGTTGGGCGAGGCGGTGCAGCGGATGAGCCAATCCCAGGAAGAGCAGGAGAAGGAGAACCAGGCCCTGCGCCGGGAGCAGCTCAAGACCCATGCCGCCCTGCAGGCCGCCCAGGCCCAGTGGGAGCATGTGAGCCGCGCGCACGATCGGTTGACGTTCTGTGAGAGCGACGCGCCGCAACAATTGGACGAGCTCACCCTGGAGGCCTTGCGTGACGAATATCGCCAGCTGCAGGCCCAACTGGAAGAGATCGTCAAGGCCATGGGGCGCCTGCAAAACGATTTGAACGAGCCCAAGGCCGAGCTCGAGGCACGCTACGAGCGGGCCGCGGCCGACATCTCCTTCGAGCGCTGGCTGGCCCAGAAGGCAAACCTGGCCGAAGAGGTCGGCGGGCTGGAAGCCCAGCTGCAGCGCGAGTACGATGGGGTTTTCACCCTCGTGCGGGCCAAGCTCTCCAAGATCACCCAGGCCTACGCCGGGGTCGAGGCCCAGGTGGCGGCGCTGAACAAGGCGGTGCGCAACGTGCGCATCTCCAACATCGAACAGATCGGCGTGGCCCTGGAGAAGACCGACCTGCTGGACGCCATCGACCACAGCACGCCGGGCCAGCTGGACCTGTTCGCCGCCAGTTCGCCGGCCACACCCCTCGAAGCGGCCCACGCCATCGTGGAAGATTACTTCAACCAGATCAAAAAATACGGCAACGAGATCAACCTCAAGGACATGTTCCGCCTCAAGTTCTCGGTGCGGTTCAGCTACCAGGACAAGCCGGTGGAGCGTTACGAGATTCACCGCTTCGAATCCCACGGCACCGAGACCGGCGTCAAAATCGTCATCTACCTGGGGCTGATCGGCCTGCTGCAGGAGCGCAAGAACATCGTCGGCACGCGCATCCCCTTCTTCCTCGACGAGGTGGGCAGCATCGACGCGGACAACCTCAACCAGTTGATCGCCTACTGCGGCCGCAACAACTTTCTGCCCATCTTCGCCAGCCCGGAGATCCGCAAGGATATTTCCCACAACTACATTTTCCGGCGCAACGGCAGCCGCAGTTACCTGGCCGCCATGGTGAAGGTCACCAAGAAACCCCAACCGCCGGTGTCCGATGAAGCGCCCCGCCTGGCTGACCACGCTTCTTGAAACGGGCAGGGTGGCCCATTCGGCCGCCGACGGCCGGGTCGTGGGCGAGTTGCTCGCCCTGGAGATCGTCGCCATTCGCAGCGCCGGTCTGCGGCGGACCGTGGTGGCCGCCGATCCGGCCCAGTTGCGCCAATGGACGGACGCCAGGTACCCGCCGCATGCGGTCGATTGGCAGACCCTGCCCACGCGCCAGGCCAATATCGTGCGCAGCGGCGGGAGCAAAATCGGCAGGAGCGCCCATTCGGTGCTACCGTTTCTCTTCAAGTGGTTCGGCGACGGCCCATTGAGCGCCATGACCCGCACCTATGGCATGGCCGCCGCGTGCAGCGACCGGCTGGCCGAATTGCCCGTGCCGGTCCGCTGGCGGCTGCTCACCATCGAAAACTGGGAGCCGTTTCACCGCACCGACTATACCGGTGCACCTGTCCCGGTGATGGCGGCCTACCTGGGCGGCAATGTCTCCGAGATGGTACTCGACGCCCTCAATGCCTTTCGCCACCCTCCGGAAACCGTGCTGCACTTCGGCGATTACGACTGGGAGGGGCTTTACATTTTCCAGCGTCTGCAAAAGGTGGTGCCCTCGGCCAGGCTTTACATTCCAACGAACCTGGAGACGCTCTTTCAGCAGTACAGTCGCCGGGAATTTCTCGACAAGCAGAAGCGCAAGGCCGCCTTCGACACCGACAATCCCGAATGCGGGCCGGTGATCCGGCTGATCGAACAGTACAACGGTGGAGTGGAGCAGGAGGTGGTGGATTTGCCGGAGATGCTTTCGCCTTGAATAATATTCCGTCGTGATGCCGGCGCCGGTGTAACCTTTTTTGGGCCAACTATTCTGTCTGGCTGGTGTGCATTAAACCCGGCGCGGGTGGAACAGGTGGCCGATGCCACACGCCAAGCGGTCAAGTGCCGGTAAAATGCACGGCGGGCGGCCCAGAAACTCGCTGCGCTCAAACAGTCTGGGCCGCTTGTCCGCCGTTTGCATTCAACCGGCACTAGGACCGCAGGCGTATGTGGCCCTGGCCACCTGCTCCACCCGCGCCTGCCATCTGCCTTGCCATGCAAATTTTTTCCTGAAAATATTTTGGAGAGCACCCCCTTCCGGGTGGATCACGTTCAGTTAGTGGTGATGGACTCGTAACAAGTCGTCAGAATTGCTGTCTTGACACCGATGATCCGAACGACTATGGTCACGCCCATCAGTGTGACCTACCTTTTCCGGCGCATCTTCAGCATGCCGAGGCTGCATCTGTTTTTCATCGTCAGATGCGAATGTTTCAGAAGATCAACAGAGACCATCAGATGAATACACAGCGAATTTTTATTTTTTTAGGGCTTATGCTCCTGCTGGCCTGCAAGAGCACGGCCCAGCCGTTGCCTCAAAGCGAAAAGCTTTCCCCCGCCAAAGTCAAGGAGATCGCCGCAAGGATCGACCGCCGTCACGGTGATTTGCCTTCGGAAATGCGCCGTCGCATTCTCGAAACCGTCGTTCGATCCATTGACAATATGGTGTTCATCGAAGGCGGGGAATTTGAGATGGGTGATTTCGGCATCCCATGCGAATACGATCCATCCAACATGTGCGAGTGGCCCTGCGGCCTGGCACCCGAGGAGATGTGTCCGATCACCATGTACACGGACGATGACCATCTTCACAAGGTTCGGCTGAGCAGCTTTTACCTATCCAGGTATCATACGACGTTGAGAGATTTTGATCTGTTTCGGACGGCGCATGGAAAAGAGTTGTTTGATAAAGAGTATCGAGAGAGAGAGGATCTTAAAGTGCATTTTTTGCCCAATAAGCCTGCGCATACAAAAGGTTGGCAGGAGGCCAAGGATTACTGCTTATGGCTGGGTGAGTTGAGTGGGTATCCGGTTGACTTGCCGACGGAAGCCCAATGGGAGTATGCAGCCCGGAATCGCGGCCAATATGTTTGGTATCCGACCGATAATGGTAATATCGATTTTGGAAGAAATTACCCTCGTAGGCAAGAAAACATGAATCCAATTGTATCATCAATCGGCAGCGTCTCTCCAAATCCACTCGGCCTGTATGATTTGGTTGGGAATGTGAATGAATGGGTAAATGACTGGTATGCGGAAGATTACTACCTGGTATCCCCAGTAGACAATCCTACGGGGCCGGAGAATGGGAATAAAAAGGTGATGAGAGGAACACCATTCTATGAAACACCTTGGATGACCGCGCACTCCGTTTTGCGCAGAGCTGAAGATCTAATCAAAAAAGATTACTACTCGACCTTAAGCTTTCGTTGCGCCATACAAATGGACAGGCCCTTGGAGGATTAATCTCGCATTTAAGCAACGCCATCGAAAAGTCCGCTGGTTTTTGCTGCTATTAGTATCTCCCTTTTAAGATTGGGATTTCTTGTTGCCCAAGCAATTGTTTTTTTGTTTTCAGCCTTTAGAGAGCTTTCTGGAAGGTTGTGAATGAATTGATTGAATTGATCTTGCTGGCGCCCATCCAAGATTGAATTCAACCGATTTAGACTTCCAGCAGCATTGACTTTTTCGGCTTTGGGAGACATATGTTCCAATACTTTGACAAATTGGTGCCAGCTGCCAATTGAGCTCAAAAGTAAAACAATCGCCTCTTCCTGACCAGACTCCCAACTGCCGATAAAACTCTCGCTTAAGACATAAATCATCGGCCCCACTGTTTCTGGAGGCAACTTTCCAATGGACAGGCTTTTGCCATCCAACAACACCGTTCTATCTTGAAGCAAGTTCGTGGCTATTCTTTCCGCCTCTGCTTTTAAGAATGTGCGAAACTGCCACCACCTCATGACTTCGCGAAAGCCATTTTGAAATATCTCCGCAGCAGTCCGGCCTGGAGATGAAATTGCCTGATAAATTCCAAAAGAAATGAATTTAAATGCCTCTTCCGTAACACTATACAAGTAACGGTAATCGATATCCGCCAACGCCTCGCACACCAGTTTGATCACATCGTAGATTTTCTCAAAATCGACGATGGTGCCGAACCCGCCGGCGGCACCGGGCCCGAATACCAGGCTGGCGTTGCAGTTAAAGGTCAACTGGTCCTTGGATATGCTCAAACCAAAATTGGCGCCGGCGCCCAGGCCGGCGGCCACGTTGCCTTCGGTCTTGACCGTGGCCAGTTCGCGCCAGTTCCCCGCGCCGCTCATCTGCCGGCCGTAAAGCCGGGCGCCGCGGCCTTGGTGGGCCGGCGCGAGCCACTGCAGGTCGCCGCTCAGGCTGCCGCCGGCCCGGGCGCCGGCAAAGGCTTCGGCTTTAAGGCCCAAACGGCCGCCCAGGCCGACCGATACGGACGGGGTGCCGAGCAGGGCCGTGGCGCCCGAGGCCACCTCCTGCGCCTTGTAAGTGGCTTTGATCCCTGCGTCGGCAAAGGCCTGGGCCCCGGTAAAACAGCTGAGCACGACGCTGCCGTGCAGGCGCAGCGCGCCAAAGGGATGGTGTATCGTCTGCCCCAGCCCGTTGCGGTAGGACAGGTGCAGGGGATAGCCGCCCTGGGACGGATAAAAGGTGTTCAACGCGACCTTGCCTTCGGCGAGGGAGATGGCGGCGCCGGCCTTGACCCCGATTTCCACCTGCCCTTTGTCGATCTGCCAGCTGTTGATGCCGGCGCTGGCCGAGGCGGCAAAGCGCAGCAGGTGGGCTTCGGCGCTTACCGCATAGCGGGCCGCGTCGGCATGGTCGCTGGTCCAGGCAAATTCCCGGTGCAAGGCATTGAGCAGGTTGTCGTCGCGGCTGGACCAGGTCTTGAGCCGGGCCTCCAGGGTGCCGAAGGTGCTGGTGTCGGCATCGTCCTTTATGCCTTGCTTGATATCCGCGATCAGGCGGGTGGCCAACTGCCGGTTGAACGGGTGGGTGCGAAGCACGTCGGTGTGCACGGTTCTGCGCCATGAGACCTGTTCCCGGTACCGGGCGCGTATATAGTAGCGCCGGTCCGGCCGGCTGAAGACGACCACCTCGATCACCTGGGTGCCGGTGCTGCTCTGGCGGCCCCGTTCGTAGGCCACGGCGCGCTTGCTTTTGGCGCCGTCGGACGGCGCGCCGGCCACCGATGCCGGTCGCCGGGCATCGGGTTCCGGCGCGGGCCGCTCGTCGAGTTGCCGCTGCACGGCGGCGATCTGTCCGTGCAGCTCGTTTAACTTGACCTGCCGCAGGGCCTGCCAGTTGCTCTCCACGTAGCTGCCTTTCAAACCGTCGCGCAGCAGCCGGGGGTGATAAGCCTGGTAAAAGTCGCGGGCCTGGCGCAGGGTGTACAACCGGCCCTGAAGGTCCTCGGCCGTGGTCAGATGGGTATCGGGCGCGATGTCCTCGGTGGGGGTTAGGGTCAGCAGCCCGGCATCTCTTGCTTTCAGGGCCCAGCGCTGTTTCTGGCAGCGGATGCAGCCGCACTCGGCCTCCGGATCCGAGACGTTCAGACAGGCCATACAGTCATCGGCGTTCTGAAGGATGTGGTGGAACTCGTCGATGAGCCGCTGCACCTCGTCGATCTCCTGCTTCAAGGCCTCGCTCTCGTCCTGGTCCAGCACGTAAAAGTGCGCCTCTCCGGTGATGTGCACGATGTCCACCAGCTGTTGTTTGAGGCGCAGCGGTTGGACCGGTGTCCCGGCCCGGGCGTCTGCTCCGGGCGCTGCAGAAGAAATTGGAATTGCATTAGAAACAGGCGCTGCCGCAGAAGCGGGCCCTGGTGCAATGGCGGCATCCGGCCGGATTGTCGCCGATGGCACCGGGTGGCTTTCGGATGTTTCGCCGGCCAATGCGCCGTCCGCACTCTGGGGTGCAAGCGGCGACTGGGTAAATGTGCCCCGGCCGGTCAGGGCGCTGCCCCCGCTGTTGAAATTGATGCGCGGCGCGCCGATGGCGATGCCCGATGATCCGATGGTGACGAAGCTGGGCCCCACCTTCAACGTCAGGCGGGCGCCGGCCTCGAGCACCGCGTCGGCCAGGGCCGCAATGTCCATGCTGCCGCCGGTCTGAAGCACATGGTCGCCGCCGCTTTTGCGTTCAAGGTCCTTGCCCACGGTCAGGCAGGCAACGCCGTCGATTGTCTCCACAGCATCGGCGCCCACGCGGAAATGGCGGCTGCCGCCGATGTGCGTCAGACGCGAGCCCTGGATATGGGTGTGGGCGCTGCGGCCGACAAAGGTGCGCCGGTCGTTTTCGACCACCAGGTCCATCTGCCGCTGGGCATGCACAAAGAGCTGTTCGCCCTCCTTGCGATCTTCGAAGCGGATCTCGTTGAACCCTTCTCCGGATGTCGAGCGGCTTTTGATGGTCGATACGCTCTTTTGGGCGGGCAGGGGGTAAGGCGGCAGGTTTTGCCCGTGGTAGAGCCGGCCGGTGATCATGGGCCGGTCCGGGTCGCCCTCTTCAAAGCCCACGATCACCTCCTGGCCTGCTCGCGGCAGATGCACGGCGCCCCAGGCGGTGCCGGCCCAGCTCTGGGTAACGCGCACCCAGGTGCCGGCCGGCGTGCCTCTTTCCCAGTGAAACCGCACCTGGACCCGGCCGTGGCGGTCGGTGTGGATCTGCCCGTCGGCCGCACCGGTCACGATGGCGGTTTGCACGCCCCGGATCACGGGCTTGGGCAGGGGCTCGGGCCGGATGATGGCCTCGGCCGGCACGGCCGTAAAGGTGTTGACATAGATGGTGCCCCGGGCCGTGTTCACCTCCTCTATCGACTGGGGCTGATCGCCCCGGTGGCGGACCTGCACGGCCAGGTAGGCGCCGTCGTCGGCCGCGCATAGGTGGCCGTCCGTCTTGAAGATCAGGCCCGGGGCCAGGCCAGGCTTCGTGCTCCTGCCTTCGGCCAGGTCCCGGTACATGCGCTGCTGCTCTTCCCGCACCCGGGCCAGGCGGCGGCCCTGGTCGGGCAGCCGGTGGCCGCCCGGATAGTCGTAGTGCGTCCGGCCCTTGTCCTGGCCGGAGGATGCGGTGGTCAAATTCAGGGCCGGTCTTTCAAAATTGTAGTCGCCCAATTCCACCCGGTCGCTGGTCAGCGTAAAGGTGCGCGCCCAATCGATGATGGCTTCATGTTCTGGGACCAGTCCGGCGCCGGGGTGGTAGTCCAGGGTCCGTTCACCCGCGATCCGGCCATAGGCCGCCGGGCTGTCGCCAAAGACCATGCGGTGGCGCTGCCGATCGTGCTCGAAGAAAAAGTAGATCCCTTCCTGGGCCAGCAGTCGGCGCACGAAAGCCAGGTCGCTTTCGCGGTACTGCACGCAATGCTCCCTTGGCGGATACTTGCCCTGCAGCCGGAATGCCCACCCATCGGGGTCCAGGCCCGCGGCTTTGAACACCTGCGCGACGATTTGAGGCACGGTAAGACCGGCAAAGATGCGGCAGTCGCTACGCAGATTCAGCAAGGCGGCCTGTGGCGCAAGCCGGGCCTCGTAGCGCTCCAGTCGCCCGGATGCTTCCCGGTAAAAAAATTCGGTCACCAGGCCGTGGAAACAGCGTTCATGATCCCGCCCCTGGACGGTGAGGCATCCGCTGTGACCGAGCGCGGCCTCGCACGGGACCCGATCCTCGCTGGCCAGGTTCAGGCGGACTTCAAACGGTTCGGAGATCTTTTCTGTGGCCGTGAAATCGACGACCAGAAATTCGATGCCGCCGACGGTGAAGCAGAAGCGCGCGGCATCGGACGCGGGCACTGTCATGGGCGCCTCCGATGGGGGGTAACGATATACAGGTTTTACTTCCGGTCATCCCGACAGGCCGCGGGTGCGGCGTGGATGATGCTTCTCCTCGAGGCAGGGCAGATCCGATGACGATCTGCAGCCGTTCCGAATGTGAGGAAATTTTGAATGAATGAATCGGTGCGCAGTATGACGATGTGAAGCGGAGTTGTCAACCGTCAATATGAGGCATCGCCGATGGTGGACCGTCGACTGAGCGGTTCTAAACTTTATGGTGACATGCGCCCTTAGTGGATGGGGACTATGCAACAGGCGCAAAGTCCTTTAGAATTGAAATCAACATGAGCATTTTTAAGGACACCTTCAGTCCAGGCGGTCTGCAGGCATGAACCTCGAACTGTTGCCCAGGGGGAAAGGCAGCTACCTGCTGGTCCTGAGACTGCCCGAGCTTAAGACAATACAGGTCGGCCGCCTGGGCTGCATCGCATTTCAGCGCGGGTGGTATGCCTATGCGGGCAGCGCTTTTGGGCCGGGCGGACTGGCCGCTCGTCTGCGCCATCATCTCGTGCCCGTGCGCCGGCCGCACTGGCATATCGACTATTTCCGCGTCGAAGCGAGGGTGACCGAGATCTGGACGGCCGAGGGCATGCCTTGCCGGGAGCATGACTGGGCTTCGGCCCTGACCAAGGGGATTGGGGCGGGAACCGGTATACGCGGGTTCGGCTGCTCGGACTGCCGGTGCCTCTCCCACCTGATCTATTTCAAACACGGGTTCAAACACGGGTTCAATCGCCGGCCGGCGAAAGCTTGGCTTATGAAAGTATTAGGGGAGGGCACCGTCAAATGCTGCATTCGCAAATGACACCTGTTGGAAGTCGGTTTCGAAACCTGAAGGTTCTGCCGGTTATCCTGTTTTTGCTTTTATGCTTCATCTCCTGCCGGCAGGTTGTCCCACCCGATGTCGAACATCGGCCGATCTGCGTGCCGGCCGAGGATTTCAACCGGCTTTTTGAACGCACGGGCCCCGGATGGACAGGAGGCGACGGCACCCTGTCCGTTTTGCTCCCCGACGGCCGCACGCTCTGGCTGTTCGGCGATACGCTCCTGGGCAGGGTCCGGCCAGACGGGACCCGGCCCGTCGATACCCCCTTTGTCCATAATTCGCTGGTCGTGCAAGAGGGCGCTCGGTTGGAGACGCGCGTCGGTTCTGTCCGGGGAGAGCCGGGTGCCTTTTTCTCCCCTTCTTCTGCAGAAGAATGGTTCTGGCCCGGCCACGGTATCGTCGTGGGCAATCGCCTCAAGATTTTTCTGCATCGTTTCGAGCAAACCGCTCCCAAGTTGTGGGCCTGGCGCTGGATCGGCACCGATCTGGCAAATGTCTCCCTGCCTTCGTTGACGCTGACCGGTATCCAGCCTGCGCCATCGGATAATCAGATCCTTTATGGCGTCTGCCTTCTGGAAGCCGACGGCTATACGTATATCTACGGCACGGCCGACCGGCACCATCCCAAAGAGGCCCATGTGGCGCGTGTACCGGCCGGCCGCCTGAAAGGGCCGTGGGACTATTTCAACGGTGCTTGCTGGTCGGGGCAGGCGGTCGCAACGTGCCGTATCCTGGCCGGCGTCTCCACCCAGTACAGCGTGATTCGGTCCGGTCGTCACTTTTACCTCTTCACCATGGACGGTCGCGCCGTGTTTTCCAATCTCATCGTCGTCTACCGAGCCGTTCATCCCCAAGGCCCCTGGCAGGGACCGCTGGCCCTTTACCAGGCCCCGGAAGCCGACGATCAGGTGATTGCCTACAATCCCTTTGCACATGTGCAATTCCTTGACAAAAACCGTGTGCTCCTGTCGTACAATCTCAATCATGTCTCCAACCCGGACGCCTTGTACCAGGATGCCGCCCTGTACCGGCCACGCTTTGTCCGCGTCGATCTCGGCGAAGCGGACCGGCGGTTAGACGCTGAATCGCAGCTCCAGGTCGGCGGTAACCGATAAAAATAGAGCGAGCGTTCGATTTTTTGGGTTGACAGCGCCCCCGACAGCTTGCTAAAAAATGCGGCACGGACCATCCAGGCGGATAAACACTTAAAATCATACGAGGTAGTTAACATGATCAAATCAAGACTCTGCGACCTGATCGGCATCAAGTATCCCATCATCCAGGCGGGCATGGGCCCTTTCAGCAACAACAATCTGTGTGTCGCCGCAGCCAATGCCGGCGTACTCGGACTGCTGTCCACCAGCGGTCTTTTCAGCAAGGAAACCCAGCCCTGGGTCTACAACGCATTTTGCGACAGCGGCGAGGCGGACCGCGATGACGACATGGCGACGGCTTTCGAAAAGGTCCTGAAACGAACCTATCGACTGGTCAAGGATAAGGGCGGCGTATACGGGCCCAACGTGATGGTCTCCGCCGAGCTGAAAGAGCAGGCCAATATCATGATCGAAACGGCCATCAAGGTTCGGGAGGAAAATCCCGACATGAAAAACCACCTCAAGGTGATGTACACCTCCGCAGGCGATCCCATGGGGTGGGGCGAGAAGATCAAAAAAGCGGGCTTCACCTGGATTCACATCGTGCCCTCGGTCAAGGGTGCGATGCGTTGTAAAAAGGCTGGGGTCGATGTGATCGTCGCCTCGGGGCACGAGGGTGGTTTCCATACGCACTGGGAGCCGCTGCACTCCATGGTGCTGCTGCCGGCCGTGGTCGATGCCGTAGCGGATGACAAGACGCTGGTGATCGGCGGCGGCGGGTTTTCCGACGGTAAGACCCTCGTCGCGGGCCTGGCGTTGGGTGCCGACGGCATCCTGATGGGCACCCGTTTTCTGGCCACCCAGGAAAGCGATTTCCACCAGATCTGGAAAGAGGGCGTGGTCAAGGCCGGAGACCGCGGCACACTGATTGCCCGTGGTTTTGTGGGCCCGGCCCGGTGGCTGAGGACTCCTCGAAGTGAAGAACACGCCCAAAATACCCTTAAAAAGTCACCCGGCGTTTTTCTCGGCACGCCCGATGATTATTCCAACCTCGACATGTCGCTGATCGAATACGAGATCGAGTCCATCAAGGCCACCTACGAAGGAAACGAAGAAAAGGCGCTCATGGCCGCCGGCGAAGTGGCCCAGCGCATCAAGGACATGCCCAAGGTCAACGACATGGTTCAGAACATTATGAAGGAAGCAGACGAAGCGTTTGCGCAATTGACCCGGAAGTTTCAAAAATAGAAGTTCGATTCGAAAAAATGCCGGAGACCTCTGTTCGGTCTCCGGCATTTTTGTTATGTTGGCAACCTGTGGCGACCGCTCCTTGCCGTCCGACGGATGGGAAGCGCGACTCCTTTTATCCTTTCAGCCAGGGGAAGTGGCCGAAACATGACGATCCAAGCCAAAAAGATATTTGCAATGGTGGATTATGATACATGCAACCCCAGGGACTGCAATCCTGAAAAAGGGGTCTGCCCGGCCGTAGCGGCCTGCACCCATAAAGTGATCAAACAGATCGACGGCCCATTCGAGCCCCCCATCATTTTTTACGACCTGTGCATGGGATGCTGGGACTGCATCGAGGCCTGTCCCCTGGATGCCATCCAAATGAAAGAGGTGTCATAGGCCCGATCGTGCGGCTCGACCTGTTTTTCTCCTGCCTTTTCCGCCCGCTTTTTGCTTGCCAAATCACCTTGGGACACATACTGTTTTTATAGTTTTATTTGTCATTTGCCTTTCCCTGGCGGTCTGTGACGGGGCAGATCGTATCGCCCTGCCGAAAACCCTTCGCCGATCGACCCGATATGGCCGACGTCGAGCCCCTTGGGGGGTGTCCGAGGAATGGGAAACAGGAAAGAGGAGGCGTTCTACGGCCATTCCATGAAACCATTCGAAATCGATGAACCCGGAAAAAACAGCAGAAGCGTCCTGCCGGCGAACGCCGGCATCCAGAACTTACTGAAAATACTGGATTCCGACTTCCACCGGAATGACGGAAAAAGCGAATTTCGAACTTTTTTCGAGGCTTTCAAAGGTGGACATTTAAAAATTCACCTGCGATTGCTGATTCTGGGGATTGTTCTTTGCCTGGCGCTCCCGGCTGCAGCCGCCGCCTGGGCCGCTGATGCGCCGTTGAGGATCGGCGTGTTGGCCATTAGAGGCACGGATCAATGCCTGGATGCCTGGACGCCGACGGCCGACTACCTTAACCGGCAGGTCGCCGGTCGCCGCTTCAGGATCGTGCCGTTGACCCACGAACAGATCCATCCTTATGTGCGTGAGGGAAAGGTCGATTTTATACTCACCAACTCGGCGTCTTATGTGGAGTTGGAATACCACTACCGGGTCAGCCGCATCGCCACCTTGAAAGAGCGGCATCCGGGCGGGGTCAGCACCCAGTACGGCGGGGTGGTTTTTTGCCGAAGCGATCGAACGGACATCCGCACGTTCAGCGAATTGACGGGAAAGTCTTTCATGGCGGTTTCCGAGGTGTCCCTGGGCGGATGGATCATGGCCTGGCGGGAATTCAAGGAGAGCGGCATCGATCCGTACACCGATTTCAAATCGCTGAGCTTTGGTGAAACCCACGACCAGGTCGTCTATGCGGTCAGGGATCGGCGGGTCGATGCCGGCACCGTGAGAACCGGCACGCTCGAGGCGCTCAGCGCCGAGGGTAACATCGATCTATCCGATTTTTATGTGTTTCCGATGCGCCACGAGACGGACGAGGTGCTGCCCTATCTGTGCACCACGCGCCAATATCCCGGGTGGCCCATGGCCAGGGTCAAACACACCCCCGATTCCCTGGCCGAGAAGGTTTCCGTGGCCCTGCTGAAAATGCCGCCGGATGCCATTGCGGCCCAGGTGTCGGGCTACGCCGGATGGACGATTCCTTCGGATTATCAGCCGGTGCATGAATGCATGAAGTTTTTGAAAATCGGCCCGTATGAAGATCTGGGACGGATCACCTTCTCGGATATCCTGCACACCTACGGTCACTGGATCATTTTGGCCACGGCCCTTTTTTGCATCATGGGCGGTTTCGCAATGGCGGCGATGAATCTCAACAAGCGCATGAAAGCCGCCAACATTCGCCTGCATGGAGAAATGGAGTTGCGCAGGGAAAAGGAGCGGGAACTGCATCTGGCCAAGGAGATGGCGGAAAGTGCCACGCGGGCCAAGAGCGAGTTTCTGGCCAACATGAGCCACGAGATCCGAACCCCCATGAACGGCGTCATCGCGGCCGCGGATCTGGCCCTGGGCGAACCGGTGCCTCCCAAAATCGAACACTATCTGAAAATCATTCACGGCTCGGCCTACTCCCTGCTGGGCATCATCAACGACATTCTCGACTTCTCCAAGATCGAGGCCGGCAAGTTCGAACTCAAGGAGCGGGTTTTCAGGCTGGGCCAGGTTATCGACCAGGTGATGGAGTTGTTCGTCAACAAGGCGGCCGAAAAGGGTATCGAGCTGCTCGTGGATATGGAGGTGAACGCTCCCAAGCTCCTCCAGGGGGACCCGCTGCGCCTGCAGCAGATTCTCACCAATCTGGTCAGCAACGCCATCAAATTCACCGATACGGGTGGGGTGATCCGGATGGATGTGATGGAACTGCCCGAAACCCAGGAGGCCGCCGCCGGAGATGAAATCGTCCTGGACTTTTCCGTGACCGACACCGGTACAGGCATCGCGCCGGAATACATCGGCCAGCTGTTCGAGCCTTTCAGCCAGGCCGATACCTCCTCCACGCGCAAGTACGAAGGCACCGGCCTGGGGTTGAGCATCTGCAAGCAGCTGGTGACGATGATGGGCGGAGAGATCGGCGTTCAAAGCGAATTGGGCAAGGGCAGCAAGTTTTACTTTACGGTGCGCATGCGCCGTCCAGCGGACGAATCGTTGCCCAGGCTGGTCGTCCCGCAGGATATCCGGGGGCTGAAGGTGCTTGTTGTCGACGATCTGGCCGACAGTCGCACCATCATGCGCAAGATGTTGACCTCTTTGGGCTTCAAAGTGGAAACCCTGCCATCCGGGGTGGACGCCATGCGGCGGCTGCAGCCCGACAAGATGCGCGATGATCCAGTGGAACTGATCATGATGGACTGGAAGATGCCGGAGATGGACGGCATCGAGACATCCAGGAGAATCCGGGAGGAGTTGGGCCTCACCCTGCCCATCATCATGATGACCGCCTTCGGCAAGGAGGAGCAGCGCATTAGGGCGCAGGCCGCGGGTATCAACGGCTACCTGACCAAGCCGATCTATCCTTCCACGCTTTTCGATGCGATCATGGACGGCTTCGGCAAAGAAGGTTTCAAAGCCCCGGGCCGAGAGAAGGAGTTTACGACCAAGGCATCGATTTATCGCAAGCCGTTGAGGGGGGCCAGGATTCTGGTCGCCGAAGACAATCCCACCAACCAGCAGGTGGCCTTGGCCATATTGGAAGGCGCCGGTATGGCCGTCACCATCGTGAACAACGGAGAAGAGGCCGTGCAAGCCGTCCAGGCTGGACCCTTCGACGCTGTGCTCATGGATATTCAGATGCCCCGCATGAACGGCTACGAAGCCACTCGGACAATCCGGCAGATTCCGGAGTTGGCCCATCTCCCCATCGTCGCCATGACGGCGCATGCCATGAAAGGAGACGAAGAGAAGTGCCTGGAGGCGGGGATGGACGGGTACATTTCCAAACCTGTCAACCAGGATCGGCTCTTCCACACCCTCTGGAGAGTGATCCGGGCCCACGGTGGCGATTTGAAATCTATTGCCTCGGCTGCGACGGACATCGAAGCGGGGGTGGGCGGCGATCGCGACGGGGTCAAGCCGGATCGGGAATTATCGGAACCCGAGGTTCCCACCGAACAGCCGTTCATGCTTCCCGCCGCGTTGCCCGGCATCGACATCGGTCGCACCCTGAAGGCCCTCGAGATTGACGGGCCCACATTTATGCGCATTTTAAAAGGGTTTGAAGCCCATCATCGACCGATGGGAGAAAAATTGCGGGAAGCCTTTGCCGCCAGCGATGTCGAGCAAATCCGTCAGGTGGCTCATGCACTCAAGGGGAGCGGCGCGAATATCGGTGCCGCGGCTTTGAGCGCCGCGGCCGCTTCGCTTGAAGAGGCCTCTTCAGGCGAATCCCCGGCGCCGCAGCATCTCGGAAAGCTGATCGATGCCGTGGTGGCCGCTCTGGATCAGGTGCTCACATCGATTCAAACCCTGGAATCGGCCAAGCCCGCTCCGGAGGCGGTTTCGGCGTCTCCCGAAGCGTGCCTGTCTCTGGAAGAGCTGTTACAGGAGCTTGCCGGTGCCGTGGATCGGGCCGATCCGGAACATATTATGAAACTCATGCCTGCCATCGAACAACAGGCGGGCAGTTGTCAACAGATGGACCGGTGCAGTTTAAAGACCCTGGAAACTCAGCTCGCACGCTACGACTATGACGAGGCGCTGGAAACCATTCGAAAGCTATCGAAAAAGGGACAGAAAGTACCATGAACGATTCGCGACCCCTCGTGTTGATTGTGGATGACAATGCCACCAACATCGACCTGCTGGTCAATACCTTACAAACCGATTATCGCCTGGGAATCGCCAAAAGCGGTCCAAAGGCACTGGAATACGTGGGAAAGCAGAAACCGGACCTCGTGCTGTTGGATATCATGATGCCGGATATGGATGGCTTCGAGGTGTGCGAGCGGATGAAGGCCGATCCCGACACCGCCCCCATACCGATCATCTTCATCACGGCCATGACGGAAACCGTCAACAAGACCAAGGGGTTCGAACTCGGGGCGGTGGACTATATCACCAAACCGTTTCATGCCGCGGAGGTCAAGGCACGCATTCGAACCCACCTCTCCCTGGAGGATATGCGGCAGCAGCTGAAGAACCAGAACGTGATTCTGGAAGACCAGGTCGCCCAGAAGACCGCTGAAATCCGCCAGATTCTCAACGCCAGCATCCGCAGCATGGCCCTCATGGTCGAGATCCGGGACCCTTACACTGCCGGCCACCAGCAGCGCGTGGCCGAGCTGGCCTGCGCCATCGCCGAAAAGATGGGGCTGCCGACATCGGCCATCGACGGTATCCGGATCGCCGGCATCCTTCACGATGTGGGCAAAATCCGGATACCGGTGGCGATTCTCAGCCGGGCGGGCCAGCTGCTCGATGCCGAATACGAAATGCTCAAGATTCATCCCCAGGTCAGCTTCGAGATCATCAAGGACATACCCTTCCCCTGGCCGGTGGCCCAGATGGTGCTTCAGCATCACGAGCGGCTGGACGGATCGGGATATCCACAGGGGTTGAAAGAGGACGAGATTTTGAAAGAGGCCAAAATCCTTGCCGTGGCCGACGTGATGGAAGCCAACAGCTCGTTTCGCCCTTACCGTCCTGCCCGGGGAATAGAGACCGCCATGGAGAAACTATTGGCGCAAAAAGGGATCCGCTACGATGCCGAGGCCGTGGAGGCTTGCCTGGCGCTGTTCAACGACAAAAGCTTTAGGTTCGATGCCAACGGCGGGTCCATCCGGCAATTTTTTTAGCCGGTCCAACCGGGATGGATTGCCAGAAAGTCGGTACCAGACGGCGCCGTAAGAAGCTCAAGATCAAGGCGCGCGAAATTCCGTGTCCTGAGGCTTACTGGTCGTACGCCGCAAGGACCACGGGATGAGCGCAACGCAGATATTGGGCTTCTTACGGCGCCGTCAACTTTCATGCCGTCAACATGTTGCCCCACAGCCCATGGATATTGCAATACGCCAGGGCGTAAAACGCCTTGAAATCCTTGATCTGGTTGATCTGAAAGCGGACGTTGGGATTGGAGTAGACCGGCGCCCAGGCCGCCCGGCCCAGGTTGATCACCTGGTTGTTGTCCTTTTTGACGCCATACAGCTCGATCCATGAAATGTGGTGTTCCTGGGTGTTCGGGTGGGGCGTTTCGTGGCCGACCACGACGCGGACGATGTCATGGCCTTCCTTGTACCCCTTGTCCACGGTGACGGTCGGAACATGCTTCTCCTTGCCTTCGCTCTGGCTGCTTTGGATGATGGCCGAAAAATCCATTTTTATTCTCCTTTCCCTGATTTACAACTCCGAGGGTTGGGCCATGGGGATCAAAGCCGGGGATCCACCTGACCGGGGCCGCCGCAC
This sequence comes from Desulfatitalea tepidiphila, assembly GCF_001293685.1. Classification (NCBI taxonomy): domain Bacteria; kingdom Pseudomonadati; phylum Thermodesulfobacteriota; class Desulfobacteria; order Desulfobacterales; family Desulfosarcinaceae; genus Desulfatitalea; species Desulfatitalea tepidiphila. The sequence continues at coordinate 723,290 of NZ_BCAG01000003.1, forward strand.
TCGGGAAGATAACAGGTCACGTTGATGAATTCGCATTTGCTCTTGCATTCGGGGCAGACCTCGGGTGGTTTCGGGGCGGTGAGTAAAAAACCGCATTTGCTGCACTTCCAATAGGTCAACCCGCAGTTCGGGCAAATGTCGCCTACAAACTGGTTCGAGGACGTGTATCCACAACGCGCGCACGTCCATTGTTTGGGTTCCTCTCCCATACGCCGCCTCCTGTGGTTATCGGGTTAATCGAATCTTTTGGCTGCATTGAGGTGATGAAGTTATAGTCAATGCCGTTAACCTAAGGCGTTTGGTTTTCATCCGGGCGGGGCTAAACCCCGCCCCTACAACGCCCGATCATGGCAACTGCTTCTATTATCATAAGATCTCGTAGGGGCGGGCTTTATACCCGCCCGCAACGCCTGCTTAAGTTAATGACATCGAAGTCATGGTGTTTATCCATTCGCCTCAGGTTTTGGGCATCACGATGATCACTGCGACCAGTACGCCGCCGGCCAGGGCTACCAGGCGGAAGTTCTTTTGCTCCGGCTCGTCGCGGGGCAGCAGATGGGTCGCGCCGACATAGACGAGGGCGCCGGCGGAAAGTGAAAGCGAGGCCCCAACGTACTCTTCTCAATCTTGCTGATTCAGACTCATCGTTTTGGAACGTCCGGAGAAGCGGGTTCCTTCCCGGATGATGCGACCTGTTCCATTGCTTCCAGGGCCTCGCACGCATAGACGACGGCCGGCCCGCCGCCCATCATGATGGCGACGCCCAGGGTCTCCAAAATCTCCTCGCGGGTGGCGCCGGCCCGCATGGCGTCGCGCAAATGATAGACGATGCAACCTTCGCAGTGCGTCGTAATGCCGATCGCCAGTGCCATGAGCTGCTTGGTCTTGGCGTCCAGGGCACCCGGCGCGGTGGTCGCGCCGTTGAGTTGGGCGAATGCCGACATGGGACCGCGCAGATCCCGGGCCAGTCTGGCCGTCATCTGTTGCAGGTGCTTATGGCGTTCTGGGTAGTCGTGTTTCATGGTGTGCATCTCCATTGGGATTGGGGCCGATCGATGACACAGACCGTTTCCGATCTGTCACCCGGAGGTCGCGGACAAGCAGAAGCGTGGCTCAACTGGTACGGGAAGAGAAGTAGCCGAGCATTTCCGACAGGGTGTTGAGCTTGCCGTAATCGGATTCGGGCACGGTGACACCGAGCGCTTCATCGATGCGGATGAAGAAATTCAATGCATCGAACGAGTCGATATCGAGCGCCTTGCGGATATTTTCGTCCGGCCCAAGGGTCGTTGGGTCCGACTCCGGAGCGATACGCTGGAGAATGCCGAATATGACCGTTTTAACCTCTTCCGGGTTCATAACTTCGCAGGCTCCTGAAGATAATGGTTCAAGGCATCGAGAAACTGGGCGCCGCGATGGCCGTCTGTGGCGCGGTGGTCGGCCGAAAGGGTAGCGGTCAGGACCGGGCGTACCCCGAGCATGCCGTTTTCCGCCCAGGGCTGCGCCATGGTCTTGCCGAATCCCACAAGGGCTACCTGGGGCGGGTAGATGACCCCGAAAACCGTCTCCACGCCGAGGTCGCCCAGGTTGGTGATGGTGATGGTGGCATCGGTCATTTCGGAACTGCGCAGGCCGCCGGATCGGGCCCGCTCGATGAGATCCCGCAATCCGGCGATCAGTTCGTCCAGGGACTTGCCGTCCGCATCGAGAATGGCCGGTGCGATGATGCCGCCCTGGCGCAGGGCGATCACGAAGCCCACGTGGACCGCCTCCGATATCCGTTGGTGGTCGTCGATCCAGTGGCCGTTGAGTTCGGGTACATCGCCCAGGGCGAGCACCACCGCGCGAATCAGCGGCACAACGGGCAGGATCCGCTCCTTGATGGGGCGTTTGAGATTCTCGGCGGCCAGCCAATCCAGGGTGCGCTGCATATCGATACGCGTCTGGAGATAGTAGTGGGGGATTTCCCGCTTGGAGCGCGCCATGGCGTTGGCGATGGCCCGCCGCATGGCCGCCGTGTAGTCCTTGGCGACCGGCTTTTCGGAAGGCGGCGCCGCGCCCTTCTGATCGGGTCGTGTGGATGGGGGCGGCGATGGCGCCTTGGCCGATGCTTTCTTCACATCGGCCGCGCTTATGACGCCGTCCGGTCCCGTGCCCTCGAGGCCGGCCAGATCGATACCGCGTTCGGCGGCCAGTTTGCGGGCATAGGGGGAAGCCTTGGCCCGCTCGATCCCGGGCGCGGGAATGATTGGCGGGGTGATTTCTCGTTCATCGGTGGCTGCCGGCGCAATCCGCGCAGTTTTGTCCACCACCTCGTGTCGGGGCGTTTTCGCCAGCGGCCGCGACGGGGGGACGGCGCCGGTATCGGATCGGATGACGGCCATGACCGTGCCGATGGCCACCTTCTGACCCGGTTCGACGAGAAGCGCTTCGACGATGCCGTCTTCGTACACTTCGATCTCGATGGCGGCCTTGTCCGTGTCCACCACGGCGATGATGTCTCTTTTCTTAACGTGGTCCCCGGGTTTGACGCGCCACTCGAGGAGCGTACCCGATTGCATATCCGAGCCCAGGCTGGGCATGCGAAATTCAGCCATCGGCACCCACCATCTTCCGGACCAGGTCCACTATCTTATCGGTTTGCGGCAGCACGGCATCCTCCATGTGTTTGGCATAGGGCATGGGCGCTTCGACGCTGCACAGGCGCTGAACCGGGGCGTCCAGCTCGTAAAAAACGCCTTCCATGATCCGTGCGGCGATTTCGGCCGAGATGCCGCCGCTGCGCCAGCCTTCGTCCACGATGAGCGCACGGTGCGTCCTGGCGATCGAAGTGAGGAACGTCCGCTCATCCAGGGGGCGCAGGGTGCGCAGATCGATGACCTCGACGTCGATGCCCTGCCTGGCGAGGATTTCCGCCGCGTCCAGGGATTTGAAGAGACTGGCCGAGTGCGTGAGGATCGTCAGGTCTTTTCCCTCCCTGCGCACGTACGCCCGGTCGATATCCACCGGGCCGGCATCGGGGGCCAGGGTGCCCTCCATGTTGTAAAGCCCGCTGTTTTCGAAGATCAGCACCGGGTCCGGATCCTCCAAGGCGGTCCAGAGCATGCCGCGCGCGTCCTCGATGGTGGCCGGGCTCAACACCTTGATGCCGGGGATGTGGGCATACCACCCCTCCAGCGAGCGCGAGTGCTGAGCCGCCAGCTGCCGGCCGCCGCCGGTGGCCATGCGGATGACGATGGGAACATTGAACTGCCCGCCGGACATGTACAGATAGAGGGAGGCGTTGTTGATGATCTGGTCGGCGGCCAGCAGGCTGAAGTTGACCGTCATCACCTCAACGATGGGCCGCATGCCGCCCAGGGCCGCACCGATGCCCGCGCCAACGAAACCCGATTCGGACAGCGGGGTGTCTCGTATCCGTTCCGGGCCGAATTCGGCCAGCAAGCCCTTGCTCACTGCGAAGCAGCCGCCGTATCGTCCCACGTCTTCGCCCATGAGAAAAACGCGCTCGTCCTTCTGCAGAGCCTCACGAATGGCTTCGCGCACGGCTTCGCGATAGGTGATCTTTCGCGGCGCCTTGTCGTCACTGGTCATCGCTCCCTCCGTTCCGAATAGACGAAGCGCGTCAGGTCTTCGAGGGGTTCCCAGGTGCACGCCTCGGCGAAGGCAACGGCTTCGCCGATTTCTTGCGCCACCTCGGCTTCGATGGCTGCCACATCGCCATCGCTCAATATCCCTACGCCCTTCATTTTTGCGATGAAGTTCGCAATCGGGCAGCGCTTTTTCCACTCTGCGACTTCCACTTTTTCCCGGTAGAGCTCCGGGTCGTACATGGAGTGGGCCCGGAAGCGATAGGTACGGCACTCCAGGAAATAGGGCGTGCCGCTCGACCGGATCGCCTCGGCCGCCGTTTTTGCGGCCGCCTCGACCGCCAGCACGTCCATGCCGTCCACCGCCGCCGAGGCTACATCGTAGGAGGCCGCCTTGCGGGCGATATCCTGGACGGCGTGCTCGAGTTTCAACGCCGTGCCCATGGCATAGAGGTTGTTTTCGCAGACGAACAACACCGGCAGTTGCCACAACGCCGCCAGGTTCAGGCTTTCGTGGAATTCGCCTTCGGCAACGGCGCCTTCGCCGAAAAAACAGCAGGTGACGCGCCCTTTCTGCTGCATCTTGTCCGCCAGCGCCAGGCCGACGGCGATGGGCAGGCCACCGCCCACGATGGCGTTGCCGCCGTAAAACCGGGTCTTGCCGTCGAACAGATGCATGGAGCCGCCGCGGCCGCGGCTGCACCCCTCCTGCTTGCCGTACATCTCCGCCAGGATACTGCCCGCGCCAACGCCCCGGGTGAGCGCATGGGCATGCTCGCGATAAGTGGCTACGACGGCATCGTCCGGTGTCAGCGCCTGCAGGACGCCTACGGCCACCGCCTCTTCGCCGTCATAGAGGTGTAAGAATCCCCGTATCTTCATGGCACTATAAAGTTCGGCGCATTTCTCCTCCAGGCGCCGGATGCGGATCATGGCGTGCAGCAGATGCAGCGCATGATCGCGGTCCACCGTCGCCGCCTTCTTTTTCCCCTTGCGTTGGGTCGTCATTCCGAATCCTCCAGGGTCGAGAGGTCACCTTCGGGCCATCCGAGCTCCCGGGCCTTGAGCAGCCGCCGCATGATCTTGCCGGCCTTGTTTTTGGGAAGGTTCGACTTGAAATCGATCTCCTTGGGAGCCACGGCCGAACCCAGTTTTTTACGGGCGAAGCCGATGAGCTCCAGGCGCAACTCGTCGCTGGGCGCAAAGCCCGGCTTCAGGGCCACAAAGGCCTTCACCATCTCCCCGATGAGCGGGTCGGGTTTTCCGATGACGCCCGCTTCGGCCACGGCCGGATGCGCCATTAGCATGCTTTCGACTTCGAAGGGGCCCACCATGTGGCCGGACGTCTTTATGATGTCGTCGGCGCGGCCCACGAACCAGAAGTAACCGTCCTCGTCGCGCCTGGCCAGGTCACCGGTGAGATACCATCCGCTGACGAAGCATTTGCGGTAGCGTTCGTCATCGTGCAGATAATTTCGAAACATGGAGGGCCATCCCGGCCTCAGGGCCAGGTCTCCCTGGACGCCCGGCGCCTCGATCACCTCGACCGTGTCGTTGTCCACCCGTTGGACGATGGCGGCCTCGATGCCGGGCAACGGGCGGCCCATGGAGCCGGGCCGGATCTCCATGGCCGGAAAGTTGGCGATCATGATGCCGCCGGTTTCCGTCTGCCACCAGTTGTCGTGGATCGGCAGTCCCATGGCCTTTTCGCCCCAGACCACAGCCTCGGGATTGAGTGGTTCGCCGACGCTGTGAATGACGCGCAGGCGGCTCAGGTCGTTTTCCCGCGCAGGCTCGATGCCCATGCGCATGAATCTGCGGATGGCGGTGGGCGCGGTGTACCAGACGGTGACACGCTGTTCGGCCAGGATGCGGCACCAGCGCACGGCATCGAAATCGGCCTCGTCGACCACGTTGGTGATGCCGTGCAGGAGCGGTGCGATGATGCCGTAAGAGGTGCCCGTGACCCAACCCGGATCGGCCGTGCACCAGAAGACATCGTCCGGGTGGAAATCCATCACATATTTGCCGGTCATGTAGTGGGTGAGCACGGCATTGTGGACGTGGAGGGCGCCCTTGGGCATGCCGGTGGTGCCGCTGGTGAAGTGCAGGAGCGCGATGTCTTCGGGGTCGGTCGGGGGGATGACGAAGGCGTCGGAGGCTTCCGCCATGAGTTTGGGCAGGGAGAGGAGGTCGCCGGCCAGATGGTCGACGGCATCGACAAGGAGAACATGCCCGAGCCTGGGCAGCTTTTCGCGCAGTTGATGCACCTTCTGGCGGTAGTACCGCTCGGTGGTCAGCAGGATTTTCGCGTCACCGCGGCTCATGCGCTGGAAGATCGGTTCGGGGCCGAAAGCAGAGAAGAGGGGGCAGAAGACGCTCGTGTTCTTGAGAGTGCCCAGTGCCGCGACGTAGAGCTCCGGGATGCGGCCGGCCAGGGCGCACACTGTATCGCCTTTGCCGGTGCCCAGTGCCTGGAGAATGTTGGCGAAGCGGTTTGTTCGGGATTTGAGCTCGGCGTAGGTGATGGCGAGTTTCGCCCTCTCGCTGCCGAGCCATTGAAGGGCCACGCGGTCGCGAAGCGGGCCCTCGGCATGCCGGTCCACGGCTTCATGGGCGATGTTGAGCCCCCCGTTCTCCGGGAGCCCCTGGAGTTCCGCGCGGATCGCAGGCCAGGAAAAATCAGCATACGTAGCGTCATAATCCAGAAGGTTCGGAACCTTCTTCATGGATTCCGGATGCTTCTGGATGGAGGTCCAAAACAAGTTCGTACCTCGCTATATGTGGCTTTAAGAGCGATGGGGTTTTCTAAAATATTGACAAAACGGTCGACCTGGAAAGCCAGCGTTTAAAAAAAGAATAGGTCAGCGGTCGGGACCTGTCAATGTTTACGCTCTGTCATCAGCGATTCTAACTGAATGCCATTCATTAAACCCGGCCCGGGTGGGGCAGGTGGCCGATGCCACACGCCAAGCGGTCAAGAGCCAGTAACATGCACGGTGGGCGGCCCAGAAACTCGCTGCGCTCAAACAGTCTGGGCCACTTGTCCGCCGTTTGCATTTAACTGGCTCTATGACCGCAGGCTCACGTGGCCCTGGCCACCTGCCCCATCCGGGCCTGCCATCTCCGCTGCCATGCGAATATTGTTTATCAAACATCCTGCCTTTAAGGGTGAATCACATTCAGTTAGAACCGCTGCTCTGTCATCGTTTCACGGTTGACCAGGAGGCTTACCATGGTCCAATCCTCCGGCCCGCCGGGCATGCCGTTCGGGTTCAGCGGCAGGCCGGTGGCACCATCCCCCTCCAGGTCCAGCCGGCATCTGATGGTGATCCAGATTTCCCGTTGCGCCGTCTCCCATGCCAAGGGCCAATGGAGGGTGAATTGCCTGAGGGGCCGCCGTGGATCGATTTCCAGCACGATGTTGTCGGCATAGGTGAGCCGAGGCAGGGTGTCGGGGCCTTGGCCGCCCTGGTGCCACATTTCGATGTAGAGCCGGCTCCGGTCGGGCACGAAGTGGGGCAGGGCGACCCGAATGTGGGCGGTATGGATGAATCCTTCGAGCGGATTGGCGGCATGAAAGGTTCTCTCCCGGTAGGTGCACGGGTGCTGGAGGGTTTTCGTTTTGGTCAACCGCACGTCGATTTGCGGAGCGAACAGTGCACCGGCGAGTGACGCGCAGGCGGTTTCGGGTCGTTCGCACCATGCGCGAAAACGATCGCCGGTCTCCTTGCGATCCACGAGGAGCCGATGCCTGTTTTGGATCTGCTGGAACATGCCGCCCAGCCGCACCTTCTCTCCGGGCAGGCGCAGATAGAGTCGTCCGTCGCGCAGCTCGAGCCGGCCGCCGTCCTTGATGTGCCAATCCACGATGGTGCCCTGTGCATCGATCCAGAGAAACGATCCGTCGGGCTCTTTCCAGAATTCCATTACCTTGCAGGATCCCGGGTACTTCAACATGTTCCGGTTGCCGCCGACCGGAGGCCCCCAGTGCACGTTCCCGGGCCGGTGCCCGGCAAACCGGGACGTGGATGTTTCGATGCCTTCCGGCAGATCTTTAGCGTTTTTGGTAGCGTTTTTGGCAGCGTCTTTGGCGAAGGGACCATGGGCGAGCCACTCGGCCAGGGGTGAATCGTCATCGAATCGGTCCACGAGCGGGACCAGGCCTGCCAGAACCCTGGCCGGGCTGATCCATGAAACGGCGTCGCTGGAAATGTCTGTCAGAGGGGGCGAGGCGCTGCCTTGAGCGAAAAGCGCATGGCGCCAGGCTGCAAAGGACAGTACGCCCGAATCGGAGGACCAATGCCAGCCGGACTGACCAGGGGCGGCATCCGGATGTCGCAGGGAACAGGCGATCATTTCCCGGCCCGAGGGATAGGCGCTCCAGGCATCGGCGTCTGCTCCCAACAGGCATGGGAAAGCATCGCCGTCCTCGGAAGAGGGGTGCCGGAGGATAGGCCCGCCGGACGCGTCTCGGGCATCCGGTCTTCCGGCCGCACGCGCGGCCGTTCGCGCATGGATCAGAAAGGCATCCAGCACGGAAAGGTCGACCAGGGATCCAGCCTGATCCATCCAAACCCTGAATTGATCCTCGTCGTTCAATTGATCTCTTGTGGCCTGGATTGCACGGCAAACATTCCACGCTTCGAACATCGCGAGAATCGTCGCGACGGCATTCGGGTCCCAATGATGTTGATTCGTGGGATGGCGGAACCGGTCCAGCAGGCCGGGGTCGCGGCTGACCAGCAGGTCGATCCGGATCCCGGTTCGGTAAACGGCCTGGCGATGTTCGTCCCAATGGCCGTACGCGATGCGGCCGTGTCGCAAGTCGGCGATGGAGAGCGTGCCGACGGGGGTTCCCATAGGGTCCATCACCCTGAGCCCGGCAGATGCCTCCGGTTCGGGGAAGGTGATTACGCCTTTTTCGACACCTGGCAGGGGGTTTTTGACCAGGGTGCTGCGGCTGGAGAGCCGCCGTTCGATGCAGCACCCTTGCAGCAGCTCCTCGTCCGTTGTCCGATCGCCGTCGGCTTGTCGGTATCCGTCGCGATCCATGCCAACGTTGATCAAAACGGTCCAGGGGCGCATGAGATCCGCCATTTGATGCGGCTGCAGGGTGCCCTGCAGGGACCGCTCGATCAGCCTTCTTGCTTCATCGGGAGAGGGTGCTTGCCGGGCCGCATGTCGTACCGCGTCCCGGAGTTCAGAGGTTTCGGCGATCATACCCAGGCCGAACGCGGCATTGGCCAGCCGCACCAGACTCTGGCGCACGGCCGTGCTTTTTGTTGCCAGGGCGGCTTTGGCAAAGTGGGTGGCGAATGCGCTGACCGGATGCATGCCCGCCGTATCGGCGTTTTGAAATTGCTGGGGCTTGAAAATGGCCGCGTGAGGATCGGCGGGCGTGAGGTTGGGCGTCCAGCCGTCGGGGCCGGACGCAGGGAAAAGACGGCTGTGGAGAGGGTGGTTCTGAACCGGGTCGGCGATGGCGAAAAGGAGGGCCGCTCCGGGATCCTTGCAGGTGAGCCGGGCCGTGTCGGGCGTCCGGGTCTCCAGGCCGATGTCCAGGGTGTGGCTGTGATCGGCCAGGCGGGCGATGAGCTGTTCGACCACCGACCATCCGTCCAGGTAGCCGAAAGTCGATATTCCTCCGGGATCCTGCCGGCGGCAAGGGTTGGGGAGTAAAAAGTAGTCGTCGATCATCAACACCAGCAGATCCAGCGGGTCGCGGGTCCGGGCGGACAGATAGGCGACCAGGTCGGCTTTGGTACGCTCGATCACGGCACGAAGTTCGCGTCGTTTTTCCGCGCCCAGAGCCTCTTCGATGGCGGCCTTGTCCAGGCGGGCGGCCATGCGGTCGCGTTGCTGTCTGGCGTGTCGCCATTGTCGCCGATCGGCCTTGGGATGGAGACGGCGCCACTGCCGGTATCCGGGAAAAGGGGAGAAGAAGAACTGGGCGGCCGGCAGCGCACTGTCGAACCACCGGCCGGGATCATAGCGCCGTTGCTGGACGCACACCTTTGGAGCGAGGACCAGGGATTTGAGCAGCGCCTCCATGGCGCGCCATGCCTGCTGGTACTGGCCGGCCAGTCGCCGGGCCACGAGCAGGGGATCGGGCAGGTAGACGGCGGCGATGCGATGGCCGCGGTAGCGCCTCAACGGGTCGGTGCCGTTGATCGGGCGGCATGGCGCGTCGGCGATGTCGCGCAGGCGGCCGTCGGGCGTATCGAAGCGGCCGGGGTAACCCGAGAGGTCCAGCACGGTGAAGCGGCGGTCCCGACGCCGGACATCCACGGGGATTTGCCGCGCCCGGGCGATCATTTGGGGGGTGAAACGCGGGTCGTCTTCGGCCGGACCGCCCATGGCGCAAACGGTGTGCCACGACCACTGGACTTCTGATAAGGCGAGGGCGACGCGTTGCGGCTCGCCGTCGATCGTGCGGGGCACGATGATGCTTGAGACGGCGCGGCCGGTGGGCTCGCGTGCGTCGCTGCCGGCCTGGGTCGGCAGGGCCAGGTTGACATCACGGAAGGTTTGGTCGCCTGAGGCATAAAGCTCCCGCCACAGGTGGCCGTTCACGTAGACGTAAAGCCAGCCGTTGCGCAGCGGCTCGGCGCTGTGCGCAGATTGCCAGGGATCGGCGCAGGCCAGGGGGACCAGCGGGATCAGCACCGTCGGCCATGAAACGGCTTGGGACGGCAGGTCCACCGGTCTGGCCGCCCGTTGCAGGGGGATCGGGCAGGCGGCATCCGCGGTGTCACAGCAGCCCGGATCGAGATAGACATGGCGCCGTGTCCGGGTAATGCCGGCGATGACCACCTCGCTGCGGTGCTTGTCCTGCCCCTCGTTGATCAGGGTTCGGCAGCGTGGGGGATCGATGGTGTGCAGGGGGTTGTGTCTGACGGCGGCACTGGTGATGCGCTCGCCGCAAAAGCTTTCGAGGCCGGTGCCGGCGATTTCGACCACCAGTTTGAAACCGCGGGCGGATGGTTTGGACAGGCGAACGGGATGGGATTCGGACGATTTGTGCTGCCGACGCGGCGGCTCCAGCCGGTCAAGAATGGCGTTGTCGATCATCTGTGCGCTTTCCTGCCGGCCCTGCCGCGGGTGCAAATGGCGCCGGCCCTTATAGGGCCATGCCGGCAAAGGGAACCTGTGGGAAGATCCCCATGGATTGAAGTCGGTTTATGACATTTTGTTCAACGGTCGAAGAATGGGCCGTTTCGTCATGCGTTCCGGAGTTGGCAGGAAACAATCTGACCGGAAGTTTTGCCGGAAATTTCGCCGGAAGTTTCGCCGGAAGTTTCGATAGATGGAAAATGGGTCACCCCGGACGGAAGGTTCGTATCAATTCATTTTCAGAGAATCAACTCAAATTTGACGGTGCCAGTGATTCTAACTGAATGCCATTCATTGGATCCGGCCCGGGTGGAACAGGCGGCCGATGCCACACGCCAAGCGGTCAAGAGCCAGTAAATTGCACGACGGGCGACCCAGAAACTCGCTGCGCTCAAACAGTCTGGGCCGCTTGTCCGCCGTTTGCATTCAACTGGCTCTAAGACCGCAGGCTCACGTGGCCCGGCCACCTGCCCCACCCGGGCCTGCCATAACCGTTGCAATGAGAGTTTTTATTTCAAACAATGCCTGGAAAGCAGGCCTTTCAGGGTCAATCACATTCAGTTCGTACTGGTGTGACGATGCCTGTTTACGAATCCTTCCATTCTTAATGGATTCGCAAACCGTCTTCGCCAGACGGCGCCGTAAAAAGTTCAAGATCAAGGCGCGCGAAATTCCGTGTCCTGAGGCGTACGGGTCGTACGCCGCAAGGACCACGGAATAAGCGCAACGCAGATATTGGGCTTTTTACGGTGTCGTCAATTTTTGTTCTACATGCTGGCGGTGCGCGAGCACCAGTTTGATTTCTCCATAGGAGTAGTCGTCCCCCAGGCCGGTCTTCAATGCGTTGAGCGGTGCGTCGGGCATGTCGGCAATCATGTGTTGGATGGCCTGCTGTTTTTCTTTCGGCACGAGGCGGCCGATGTCCAGTTCACCCCTGGATACGAACCAGGCCAGATGGCCTTCGATCGTGGTGACGGCCAGTCCCCGCTGGGCCGCGATCTCGGGAATGGTCAGTCCTCGGTCGAATAATTCGAAAGAGATCTTCTGGGTTTCGTTTTTCTTTTTTTTCTTCTTTTTCTTCTTATCCGGAGTCACTTGGGACTCGTGGGACGGTGCGGAGGTGGATATGTCGGGCAGCACCACTTCCTGGATGCCGTGCCGGCGGCGGTAGTCGGCCACGATGGCGGTCAGGTCCTGGCCATATTTCGATGCCAGGCGTGTGCCGATGCCCTTGATCTGTTTCAGACCGGCGGGGGTGTCGGGCAGGTGGATCGCGATCTGCACCAGGGTCTTCTGGTGCATCACCTGGTAGAGAGGAACGCCCGCCTCTTCCGCCTGCTGCTTGCGCCATTGCCGGAGCGCTTCGAAGAGTTCGGGATGACCGACATCCGCTTGGCTGTAGGTGATGGTTTCGGTTTTCGTCCGGGGCGCATTTTCTTCCACGGCGGCAGCCGAAAGCGACCGCAGGTAACGGTCCGGGGCAAACCCTTCGCGGCAGGACATCACACCGGCCAGCTTTTGGACGGATTCGGTGCGCAGCAGCTTCAAGGCGTCGTTGATTTTCTTGCGGACCTCCTTGTTGTCGCTCTCCACCGCGATAGTGTCGAGAAAAGGGCAGAGAATCTCTCTGAATTTCTCTTCAAAATAGGCGGCGGCCTTTGTCAGCCGCTCCCTTATTACGGGATCCTCTTTGGGCTGTGTTTCACCGGTGAACATCCCCTGCAACTGGCGGCGGAATTTTTTGCCCACCCCGCCGATATGAACGGCGGTCTGACGGTGAACCTCGCCGATGTCGGTACTGCTGGAGACCTGGATCAGCTTGGCGTTGCCGCGCAACAGTGTCGCCAGACGGCCGAGCAGGCGACCCAGGTCATCGAAATCGAAGCATGCCAACAGGAGTTGCTGCTGGTAGCGCCGCTTGGCAGCCGCCAGGGTTTCGGGGCTGGGATGGTTGTCGGCTGCCTGGCGGATAAAGGATTGGACGGCCGGGTCGGTTCTGACAGCCGAGGATGTCAGCGGCGAACTCAAGACCATACCTTCAAATGTCCGGCAGCGGCTCAGGGCCACATAGACCTGACCGTGGGCAAAGGCGGCCTGGGCGTCGATGACGGCCCGGTCGAAGGTCAACCCCTGGCTCTTGTGGATGGTGATGGCCCAGGCGGGTTTCAGGGGATACTGACTGAAGGTGCCGACGACCTTTTGCGAGATGTCACCGCTTTTCGGGTCCACGGTATATTCGATATTTTCCCAGGTGCTCTTCTCCACCCAGACGGTGCTCGCGTTGCCGGGGCACCGGACTTCGACGGCGTCTCCCGAAATCCCGACGATTTCGCCGATCTTACCGTTGAAATAGCTCTTTTCGCCGCTCATGTCGTTGCGCACGAACATCACCTGGGCCCCGATTTTCAATTCCAGAAACGCGGCGGTGGGATAGGCCTGCTCGGGAAATTCCCCGGAGACCTCTGCCCCGAAGCGGCGGCTTCGGCCCGGCAGGGCGTTCATTCGTTCCTCGTTGATCGCGTCGGCACCGCGGTTGTGCGTACACAACACGATACACCCTTCGCCGTGGCGGGGCGAATAATGAGGGATGCAGCGGGCATTGAGCTGTTCTATGGTTCTGGGATCGAGCCGGTTGTCGCGCACCCGGTTGAGCAGTTCGATAAAGGTCGGGTCCGTTTGGCGGTAGATGTGCTTGAGCTCGATGGGGACCAGTTCGGTGCGCCCGAGGGCCGCGCAGCTGAAAAAATAGGGCGACTCATAGTGCGCTTTGAGTATCTGCCATTCCGCCGACTTGGCCACCGGCGAGAGCTGCTGCAGGTCGCCGATCATCAGCAACTGCACACCGCCGAAGGGCAGGTCCGAACGGCGGTAACGCCTGAGCACGCTGTCCACCGCATCGAGCAGGTCGGCCCGAACCATGCTGATTTCATCGATGACCAGCAGGTCGAGGTTCTGGATGATGTTCCTTTTCTCCCGCCTGATTCTATGACTCCCGGTATGCGGTTCGCTGCCGGGTATAAACGGACCGAACGGCAGCTGGAAAAAGGAGTGCAGGGTGACCCCGCCGGCGTTGATGGCCGCCACACCGGTCGGCGCGGTCACCACCATTCGTTTGTGGCACTTTTTCTTGATGGTATGCAGAAAAGTGGTTTTGCCGGTGCCTGCTTTCCCGGTGAGGAAGATGTGGCAGTTGGTCTCCTGGACAAACGCTTCGGCCAACTGGAGTTCAGGATTGGAAAAGCTCATGGGTGTTTCCGCTGAATATCCATTATCATTTGTTGCCATGAATGGGCGTGCATGAGAAGCTTGCGTTGTGGCCCGAAACTATGTCAAAAGTGGGGCCTTATGTCAATATTGACGCCATTCCAATAAGTTGCATGGGCGTTGAATCGTTGCGTGTATTTCCGTTCAGTGAAAAGGAGGTTGGCCATGGGTCTCAGGGATTTTACCATTTACGATGTGATCTGCCGCAACGCGATGCTGTATCCCGGCGCGGATGCCGTGGTTTTTGGCGAACGACGGATGAACCATGCGCAATACAAGCACGCCTGCGACCGTTGCGCGGCCGGTTTGACCCGGGCCGGCGTCGGTCTCGGCGACCGGATAGCGGTGGTGGCCCATAATTCGGATCGGTTCCTGGTGCTTTATGGTGCCGCAGCCAAGATCGGCGCCATTATCGTGCCGGTCAACTGGCGTTTCCAGCAGGATGAAATTCGATATGTGCTTGCAGATTGCAGCCCCAAGGTGGTCTTCGCCGGCAGCGAATACCACGCGAACGTGACCCTTGCGGCGGGTCAGGTCGATTCGATCCAGGCCTTTTACAACATGAGCGGCGATGGAGAGGCCGATGGGTTCAAGGCATTCGACACCCTACTGAGCGACGAAGGCGCGGACAGGCATTTCGACGTCGATGGAGACACCGGTTTCGTGGTCATCCACACCGCCGCGGTGGGAGGATTTCCGCGCGGCGCGCTTCTAAGCCAGGCCAACATCATCGCCGGGAATCTGATGGCAATGACCCGCAGCGACCAGGGGGAAGAAGAGTGCCATTTGTGCCTGCTCCCGCTTTTTCATATCGCGGCCCTCTCTCGAACCATGGCCGTCATGCACCAGGGCGGCAAGAACGTGATCACCGCCCGGTTCGATGCGGCCGCGTCCCTGGAACTGATCGCCCAGGAGCGGGTGACCACGTTCGGATCGTTTGCGCCCATAGTTAAAATGCTGCTCGACGCGCACGCCCTCAAGCCCGCCGACCTGTCGAGCCTGCGAAGCATCGGCGGTTTGGAGGATCCCCAAAGCGTGGCCGCATTTTTGAAAATCGCCCCCAATGCGGCCTTTTACAGCGGTTTTGCCCAGACCGAGGCCATGGGCGTGACGGGCAGCAATGCCGCCGAGAAGCCGGGCAGCGCCGGCCGGCCCTCGATGCTCTCCCGGGTCCTGCTGGTCGACGATGAGGACCGGCCGGTGCCGGTCGGACAGGCCGGCGAGATCTGCGTGCGCTCGCCGGCCGTGTTTCTCGGCTATTGGGGGCTGGCGGAAGAGACGGCCCAGACTTTCCGCAACGGGTGGCACCACACCGGAGACCTGGGGCGTTTCGACGAGGACGGGTATCTCTGGTATGTGGGCCGCAAAGCCCAGAAGGAGCTGATCAAGCCGGGCGGCGAAAATGTCTACCCGGCCGAGGTGGAACGCGCGATCCTCAGCCATGGCGCGGTCGGCGAGGTGTGCGTGATCGGCGTGCCCGATGCCCAGTGGCGGGAAGCCATCAAGGCGGTGTGCGTTCTCAAACCGGGCGCCGAATTGACGGCCCAGGCCCTGATCGACCACGTGGCCGCGAGCATCGCCCGGTACAAAAAGCCCAAGCACGTGGTCTTCGTGGCGGCACTGCCCAAAACCAAGGACGGCGCCGTCGATCGCGCCGCGGTCAAGGCGCAGTATGGCGGGCAATAGAAGTGGTTTCAAGGCGTCGATGCCTTAAAACCAATTTGGAGATAGGGTCGAAGAAAGTACCAGGGCGGGCATAAAGCCCGCCCCTACGAGATCTTTGTCATACAAGCAGTTGCTTATAGCCGGGTGTTGCAGGGGCGGGGTTTATCCCCGTCCGTATGGAAATCTGGATGCTCTAAGTTAACGGCATTGGACTAAAAGTGGTAGACGAAGCGGAGGTTGTAGCGCTCGCCTTCCGGTCGGTTTTCGGCCTTGCTTTCGAAATAGGCGTTGAAGAACAGGTGGGCGTCCTTGCTGATGTGCCACAACAGGCCGGGACCGATGGCCAGTACCTTCTCCCGGGTATCGTCCACGCTGTCGCCGTCCACCTTGAGGTCGGTGATCTGCTTGAGGAAGTAGCCGTTGAGCCCCACGCGCAGCATGGGCAGGACCTGATAGGCCGTGGCGAAATTGAGATGCACGGCCTGTCCGGCCTGGGTGTCGTCGGCAGCCCCATAGGCACGGTTGGGGTCGTCGTTCTTGGCGTTCCAGAGATAGTGGATGCGGGTGGAGACGGTCCACTGGGGCGTAATGAACAGGGTGCCGGCCCAGTAGGGGTTGAAGGAGAAGAAATTGCTGCCCGGGTTCAGTTCCTTGTCGTCGTCGTATTTTCCGGTTGGCAGGATGCACTGCAGTTCGATGCGGTGCATGAAGCGCGGGCCGTTGGCGCCCATGATCGGGCCCCACTGCAGAAAGGGGCCGACGAGCAGGTCCCCCAGACCGTCGCCGTTGTCTTCGGGAAATGGCCCGGCGACATCATATGACGCATCGAGAAACACATACGGGACGATGACATCCAGGCCCCACTTGCCGCCGGCCAGGATGGTCTGATCCGATTGATAGATGAATTGTGTCAGGCTGATCCAGGCGTCGAGGTCCTCACCGGCACCGCCGCCAAAAAGATTGCCGCCGTTATCGTTGGTGAATTCGTCGGCGGTCCAGTATTGCAGGTACTGGGTGAAATACAGCCCCGGGCCGGCCGGCGGACCGCCGTCCATGAAGCTGGTGAAGCCCAGGTTCACCGAGGGTAGATCATAGGCCTGCCCCGACATCGGCATCAACAGGCAGGCCAGCGCCAACCCTGCACCTATCCATGAACGTAACCGTTTCATCGTCTCCTCCTGGTTTGTGGGGTTCTGATCCGTAAGGGTGGTCGCCCTCTAAAATCCTATCTCGGGGCGTAAGTCAAGCGCTCAAATCGAACGCCCCTGCCAAACGATGTTTGCATGCCTTCAAGATATGGCTTGCTGTCCGATCATTGCGTGAGCCGCACCCCCTTGTCCTGGGGGGATGGTTCGCCGTCAGCCCTTCTGGTGGGATGAGGGAGTTAAAAGGGCCACGGAAAATCTTGACCGATGCGGTCCCGGGTCGATATACCCAACCGTACGCCTTGCTTTGCAGACATTCCGGGTTCATCCATTGATACGAATGGATCATATGAGGTAGACGATTGGATATCGAAAAATATCTGCAACTCGATTATTGGAAAGCATCGGCCACCGCGTTGCAGCAGTGGTTCCTGCGCGACGTATGGGTGGTCGAAACGTTGTTGGAACTCGTCGTCATTCTTCTCTGTATCGCCCTCGGAGGGCTGGTCGCCCGACCGTTCAAGCCCCGTTTGGCTCGGTTGGTCGAGCAGCGCAACTGGCTAACGTCGACCATCGGGCGTTTTCTCGCCGCCTTGCAACAGGTGCTTGCGTTCGCCCTCTCCGTGATGCTGCTGGCCCTGGCCATGGTCATTTTCCAGCGGTTCGAATTGAGCAGCCGGATCGTCAACACCGCCATGAGCCTTCTTTCGGCCTGGGTCATCATCCGCCTGGTGACCTCCATATTGCGCGAGCCTGCATGGCGGCGCTATATCGCGCTGTTTACCTGGACCCTCGCGGCCCTGCATATTCTCGATCTGCTGCATGCATTTCTCGGGTTGCTCGACAGTCTGGCGGTCACCCTGGGTGGCGTGCGCATTTCGATCCTGTTGATCATCAAGGCGGTCATTTTCCTCACCATCCTGTTGCGCTTGTCGCTGGGGGCCTCCAGCTTGCTGGAAAAGCGCATCCGGAACATGGAAGGATTGACCCCTTCGATCCAGGTGCTGTTGTCCAAGGCCCTGAAAATTACCCTTCTGGCCGTCGCGGTGATCGTCACCCTGAGCAGCCTGGGCATCAATCTTTCGGCCTTCGCCTTTTTCGGCGGCGCTATTGGCGTGGGGGTCGGCTTCGGATTGCAGAAAGTGGTCTCCAATCTCGTGAGCGGCGTCATTCTGCTCCTGGACCGCTCGATCAAGCCCGGCGACGTCATCGAGGTCGGCTCGACCTATGGCCGCATCGAGTCGCTGGGAGCGCGCTACGTTTCGGTGGCGACCCGTGACAATACCGAATACCTGATCCCCAACGAAGATCTGATCACGACCCAGGTGATCAACTGGTCCTTTTCCGACAAGCTGGTGCGTCTCAAGGTGGAGGTGGGGGTTTCCTACAATTCCGATATTCACCAGGTGATGCGTCTCATGGTGGCGGCGGCTGCCGGCATCCCCAGGGTGCTCTCGAATCCCAAGCCGCTGTGCCAGTTGAAGAATTTCGGCGATAGCAGCATCGATATGGAGCTGCGGCTATGGATCAGCGATCCGGAAAACGGCGTTTCCAATGTCAGCAGCGACGTGCGCATCGCCGTCTGGGATGCGTTCAAGGCCAATGGCATCGAAATTCCGTTTCCCCAGCGCGATCTTCACATCAAGTCGGGATTTCGGGAACCGCCGAAAGCTTGATGCGTTCACCGCCGCTCCGATCCACCGAATGGACCCCAAAGAATTGAAGCATAAAGAACAAACGGGAGGCAGCGATGTGCCTCCCGTTTGTTTGTTTCGGCGAGATTACACGGGCAGGAAGGTGACGCCCAGGCCGAAGATGACGAACGACCAGAGCATGGCCACGAAAGTGTACCCCATGATGTCGCGGGCCTGGAGCGTGCATCCGGCCGCCACCACCGGGAAGAAGGTCAGGGTCCAGAACGGCTGGATCATGTTGGTCCAGCTGTCGCCGTAGCCGACGGCCATGGACGCCTTGGCGATCAAGGCCTGGGTGGCATCGGTGGCCAGGCCGGCATTGGCGGCCACAGCCTTGGCCGCTTCGACGATGGGCTGCCCCACCACGGCCCATTCGCCGCCTCCCGAAGGTACGAAGATATTGATAAAACCGCCGGTGATGAAGGCCACGAAAGGAAAGCTGCCCGGCGAGGTGGCCGCCGCCAGGGAGGTGGCTACCGCTTGCCCCAGACCGGTGTGCATCATGATGCCCATGATGCCGGCGTAAAAGGGAAACTGCAGGATGATGCCGGAAACGTTGGAACAGGCCCGTTTCATGGCCACCACGTATCGTATGGGGGTTTTGTGGGCCAGCATGCCCAGGATGATGAACAGGAAATTCATGATGTTGAGGTTGATGTCAAAGCCCTTGGAAGCGAAGTGGTCGACGATGATGTAAAGTCCCATCAGCACCACCAGCATGTTGATGATCAATGACGAGTTGAGCATGTCGCTGAGGCATTTGTCCGGCAAGGAGAGGCTTGCGGCCTCCTCTTCGACGGTCATCTGTTTTACGGGAGCATCGCCCGAGCGCATATCGTCGAAGGACTGCACCTTGTCATCCGATGGGCGCATCATGACGAAAAGGATGGGCAGCGTGACGAGCAGGGCCAGGTTGATCACGATGTTCATCGGGCAGGTCAGGGTCAGGGTCGTGGGTATGATCTCTGAGAGAACACCGGCCTTGATCAGGAAGTTCTCAGGCGTATTGATGGTCAGCGGAATCGAACCGGAAAGCCCGCCGTGCCAGGGCAAAAAGGAGGCATACACCGCGGCGGCCGTCAGACGGTAGTCCACTCCCTTGACCCGGGTGCCCAGTTCACGGGCCAGCACGGCGGTCAATACGATCCATCCCCAGGAGATGAGGGAAAAGATCTGACCGACGAAAATGACGGTGGCATACACTGCGATCGGCGTATTGATCCGGGCGGCCAGCCAGTCGATGAACCGGGTGGCGACAGGGCTGATGGCAATGGCGTAGCCGGTGACCAGGATCAGCACCATCTGCATGGCGAATGCCAGCAGGCTCCAGAATCCCTTGTACCAGGCCTGGGCGATCTTGACCGGTCCCACATCCATGGCGAACAATGCCCAGACCGCCGCGATGAGGGTGAGGATCAAGGCAAAGATGAAGGAGTCCGGCAACCATCGTCTGAACCGCTCAGCAAAAAAACTTCCAATCTGTCCTAGCATGTCTCCTCCTTTGGTTTGTGCAGGTCCGACAACCCTATTTGAACGCCAAGCCTATTTGAACGTCAAGATAGATCGCCGTGGATCGGCACCGTGTTAAAGTTATGCTGCGATCCCGCATATGGTTTCCCCGCTGGTACGCTCTTTCCCGGCGCCATGCAGACAAGGACGGTTCCACACGGATTGATCGCCGGCGCAGTGACTGTGGCCCGCAGGGCAAGGCGGCGCTAATGGTTCAACTCTTCCCGGTCTTCGTACTGTTTCAGACAATTGGGATTGGCCAACGCATCTTTGTTGGTTACCGGATCTCCATGGATGACGTTGCGTACGGCCAATTCAACCTTTTTCATGTTGATGGTGTAGGGGATTTCCTGCACCTGGATCACCTTGGCCGGCACATGCCTCGGACTGCAGGCTTCGCGGATGGTCTGCTTGATCTTCTTGGTCAGGTTGTCGTCCAAGGTCGCGCCCTTGGCCAGGGTGACGAAAAGGACCACCCGCACGTCGTCCTGCCATTTCTGCCCGACCACCACGCTGTCGGCCACTTCCGGCACATTTTCCAGGGCGGTGTAGATATCGGCCGTGCCGATGCGCACCCCGCCGGGGTTGAGCGTGGCGTCGCTGCGGCCGTAGATCGTGATGCCGCGGGTGCGGCTGTTGACGCTGATGAAGTCGCCGTGGGTCCAGACGCCCGGAAACTTGGTGAAGTAGGCATTGCGGTAGCGTTCGCCGTCCGGGTCGTTCCAGAAGTAAACCGGCATGCTGGGAAAGGCTTTGGCGCACACCAGTTCGCCGGTTTGATCGTAGACCGGCTGCCCGGCGTCGCTGTAGGCATGAACGTCGAGGCCCAGGGCTGGTCCCTGCAGTTCACCTGCATGAACCGGCAGCATGGGATTGCCCAGGGCAAAACATCCGTTCAGGTCGGTGCCGCCGCTGATCGAGGCCAACTGCATGTCGGCTTTGATGGCCCGGTAGGCATATTCAAAACCTGAAACGGACAGGGGCGAGCCGGTGGAGCAGATCATGCGCAGCTTCTCCAGGTTGTACTGTTTGCCGGGTTCGAAGCCGGCTTCGTCCAGGGCGGTGATGTAGCGGGCGCTGGTGCCGAAGATGGTCATGCCCACCTGCTCGGCCAGTTTCCACAGCACTTCCGGCCCGGGATGAAAGGGCGACCCGTCGTAAAGGACCAGTGTCGCGCCGCCGGCCAGGCCGCAGGTCAGCCAGTTCCACATCATCCAGCCACAGGTGGTGAAGTAGAACAGCACGTCGTCGCGCCTAAGGTCGCAGTGCAGCAGGTGCTCCTTGAGCTGGTTGAGCAGGATGCCGCCGTGGCTCTGGACCATGCACTTGGGCTTGCCGGTCGTCCCGGAGCTGTACATGATGTAGAGAGGATGTTCGGCCGGTACCTGCACGAAATCGACTGGTTTCGGCGCAAAGGGAGCCAGAAATGCTTCCCATGAAACCGCGTTGGGCACGGTCGAAAGGTCCGGTGCGTTGCGCGTGTAGCCGACCACCACCACCTTTTCCACCTTGGGCAGTTGCTTGAGGATGCCGCCCACCCGCTCCAGGCTGTCGAAGGCTTTGCCGTTGTAGAAGTAACCGTCGGCGGTGACGAGCACCTTGGGCTCGATCTGACCGAAACGGTCCAGCACACCCTTGATACCGAAATCCGGGGAAGAGGAGGACCAGATGGCCCCCAGGCTCGCCGCGGCCAGCATGGCGACGATCGTCTGGGGCATGTTGGGCATGAATCCGGCCACCCGATCGCCCCGGGTGACGCCCGCCGCGGCCAGGGCCTGGGCCATGCGGCTGACCTCTTCATAGAGGCCCTTGTAGGTGAGCGTTTTCAAGGGCTGCCCTTCACCCTGGAAGATCAGGGCAGTACGATCGTCACGGTAGCGCAGCAGGTTTTCGGCGAAGTTGAGCTCTGCGCCGATAAACCATTTGGCGCCGGGCATGCGGAGCGGATCGTCGACCACCGTATGGTAAGGTTTGCTGGCGATGATGCCGGCGAATTTCCAGAAGAGTTCCCAGAACTGGGGAATATGATCCACCGACCATTGCCAGAGCTGGTGGTAGTCTGAAAGGGACAGGTTGTAACGCTGGTTGGCCTCGTTCATGAAACGCACCATGTTCGAATTGCGGGTAAAAACTTCAGAGGGTCGCCACAGGGGTTTTGGATTTTGCATGCTGCCTCCCTTTCAAATATGGGTAGTCCCGATTTCGGGGAATCAGAATCCGACGTGCTGCAGACCTTTGAGCCCTAAAATTTTTCGTGCTTCGGCCGGGGTGGCGGTTTCCACGCCCAGTTCACCGGCGATCCGCTTGAGTTTGGCCACCTGCTCTCCGCTGCTTTTGGCCAGAACTCCCCTGGACAGGTAGAGATTGTCTTCCAGACCCACCCGGGCGTGGCCGCCCATGAGCAGGGCGTGGGTGGTCATGGCGAATTGGGCGCGGCCGGCCGCGCAGACCGACCATTGGAAATCCCCGATCTGCTGGCGTGCGGTCTGCACCAGGAACACCAGATTCTCCACAGTGGCCGGTATGCCGCCGAGGATGCCGAGCACGAACTGCAGGTAGACCGGTTTCTGAACGTGGCCCGCCTCGATCAAATAGGCCAGGTTGTTGATCATGCCCACGTCATAAATCTCGAACTCCGGTTTGGTGCCGTTGCGTCCCATCAGTTCAGCGAACTGGCGGATCGTGAGAAAGGTGTTGGGAAAGATGAAGTCTTCGGTGCCGCCGAGGTATGGCTTTTCCCACTCGTACTTCCATTGTCCTTCGAATTTGGGGACCACATGGAACAGGGCGAAGTTCATGGAACCGGCATTGAGACTGGCCAGTTCCGGTTTCAGGGTGGAAACGACCCTGCCCCGATTTTCGACCGAGTCGCCGAGGCTGCCGCCGGTGGTGAAACACAGGATGATGTCGCAACGGCGTTTGACCTCCGCGGCCACCTCCCGGAAGATTTCCTGATCCGCTACGGGTTGACCGTTTTCCGGTTTGCGCACATGCAGGTGGGCTACCGCGCCGCCGGCCTCGTAAACGCTCATGATGTCTTCGACGAGTTGAGTCGGCGTGAGTGGCAGATAGGGTGACATGCACGGGGTATGGATCGCGCCGGAGACGGCTGCGGTTATGATGGCTTTTTGGGGCGTTTGGTTTTCCATCGGTCTGACTTCTCCTTTGCCTGTGGTCATTGCCTCAAGGTTGTCGGTAAATATGAGATTTTCATTCTGTTTAGGGTATCGTCATGGCGTATAGATCACCATGACGCATTTGACCTCCTGATCTCCGTCGGCGACCCCGCGATGGGGGATGCCTGAATCGAAATAGACGCAATCTCCGGGATTCAGGATGTAAACTTCTTCTCCATGGAAAAAACGCATGCGACCCTCGAATACCAGCATCATCTCCTCGCCTTCATGTTGAAAAAACTTGTTGCTTTTGGATCCCCCAGGAAGGGTCAAAATGGAGGGCATCATTTTCTTGTTCGGATACTTATGGGCCAACGTCTCATACGAGTATCCGAAATCGTCCCCGCTGCGGGCCATCAGGTGCCGCTCTTCCTTGGTAACGACCGCACATCGGGCGGTGGTCACATCTTCTCCGAAGATTTGGGGAAGGGTGACGCCAAGTGCCTTGGCAATGACGATCAAGGTTGAAACGGGAGGTGATTTTTTCGAGTTTTCGACTTTGGATAGATATCCTTTGGTGTAACCGGTGCGTTTCGCCAGAGCCTCCAGGGTGAGACTCCGGGCGACCCGAAGGGATTTGATGTTCTTTCCGATGTCGGCTTCTTCAAACATACAGGCCTGTTCCGCCAGGTCCCGGAGCGCTGATCGCCAAAAGAGAACAGACATCTCAGCGCAGGGTTTCCAAATATGAAAAATTTGAGCTGTAAAATCTGAAAATGAAATATATAATTGAATTTTATATAAAAAAACGATATGAAAAAGTTTCCCTTCAGAAAACCTACGGCGCTTGCCGATTTCTGTCAAGTTGATTTTCCATCAATCCAAAAAAATATGAGCGCCATCTATTATATCGCACCATTCACCGATCCGGTCACAGGCCAAGGCGGCCGTTTCCTTTCCAATTGGCATATTCTCAACCTATTGGTTTGAAATAAAAATGAACTGAATAAGGACGAAAAACCACCATGCGCCGCAGGCCTTCATCATGGCAGATGGGATGGCATGCCCTGCCCCTGGTGTGTGCGATTTTGTGTACGGATTTGGATAGGTGTCATGAAAAATAGACATCTGCTACCTTCCAGCTGCTCTTTACCGCCACTGCCAAAGGTTGAAAGCAGCACATTGATCCCAATCTGCTGAAAAGTGGATAAGTGCCCGCAGTTTTGCTTCTTTTCTGCGCCCGGGCTAATTCTACTCAAGAGGGTTCTGATAGACTGGCATCGAAATTGCTTCATGGCCAGCCGAAGATGATTTTTAGTACTTTTTAGGCGAACCCCAATCAGAAGACATTATCAGACATTATTGCTTGCACTGAGAAAAAGGCAAACCACTTGAAAGGGTGGGACGCAAAGCCACTGGCCTAAGTCCTTCAAGCCGAAGGATATGGAAGCAGGGTTGCCGGGCAGAGGCGCGACATTTCACGATGCACCTTTTTGCGCGGTGGTTTTGCATCGGGAGATGTCATGGAAGATTTCTTCTCTATTACCATAGGGTCGATGACGGACGAATTTTTTCTTCCGGCATATTTCTACTCATGCGCCGCAGGTGACCTGGCATGGTGCTGAAGAAATCAAGCTCGATATGCGCCGCAGCCTATGTCGCCACGGCCGCTCTATGCCTCCTGGCCATCGTTCTGACGGCACCATCGGCATGGTCGGCGCCGTGTGATCTCAAGCCCGGAACGCCGGCCATCATCCGCCACGATCTCGGCACCAGCTATTGCGAGCTGTGTGGTTACGGTTATGTCACGGTCATCATCTCCAACGGATACGAGGAGGTGGACATGACCCAGATGACATTGGTGGAGAACCTGGCCAGCTCCGGCCTCACCTTCGCTCCCGCCGCCCCCACGCCCGTCAGGTACCAGGTGAACGGGGGGCCTTGGATGGTCGGTATCGCGCCGGCCGTCAGCGGCCCCAACAATTCGATTCTCACTTGGACATCCGCCGAGATTCCGGCCTTAGCCAGCCTCGCGTATGCGCCCGGCATTCATGATATCAACAGCCTCACCGTCACCTTCGCGGTGGCCCACCACGATCCCTCGATCCAGGAGCAGTTGGTCGGCGCCACCCGTTTGATACAGGCCGATCTGACCTATGACACAGAAGGAGACGAAGCGTGCTTCCCCGGTCTGGCAACGGTCGGCACCGGTCTGAACCTTTTGCCGTTGCGCGAACCCGAGCCAGAAGTCTTCAAGCAGGGCCGCAACGTCGATGCCGGGCAGGACAGCGGGGAGTATTCCGGCGCCGTCTACGGCAACGTCAACGACGACCTGATCTGGCGCGTCCGGGTGACCAACGACGGTTCTGCCGCCCTTCAGGATCTGCGTTTCGACGATCTGATGGGAACAACCAACATCGACATAAACTACGTCTGTCCGACAGAAGCCACGGCCGCCACCGTGGCGGCCAACGACGGCGTGGATCCCGGCGGTACGGGATGTGTGCCGGTGATCGGCAACAGCGTCGATAACTTCGATGTGGACAATCCTTTCGGGGAACCGGCCACCGACTCACCTGACCTGGTCGATGTACCGGAGATGGATTCGGCCGACATCTTCCTGGTGGGCAAGGTCCCCAGCACGCCCAACGGTTCATGTGGGGCCGCCACCACCAACACGGTGTCGGATGTGCAATGGGGCTGTCAATCCCAAACACCGGCCGGTGGCATATTGGCCACATCCGCGGGGGCATCGCCGGGCACTGCTTCTGCCACCTTGAGTACTTTTTCTGACGCCGGCGGGACCAATCTCAGCATCGTCACCCAGTACATCGGCATCGCTTCGGCCGCTCAGCCGGCAGGGGCAAGGGGGCGGGTGCGCATCACCATCCGAAATCTCACCGGCGGCACGATCAAAGGGATCCACCTTCGCGATGTGCTGCCCGCCGAATATGTGGTCGACCCCACGTTCACCCCGAATATCACGGCTTATGGCGCATATGGCACCTATCCGGGTTTGACCGACCGGATCGAATGGACCAATCCGGCGGGGGGCACGGTTCCGCTCACGACCACCGATCCGGCCGTGGCACTTTCCAACACGGCGCCGGAGTTCCGGCTTTACAGCAGTACGACCCATCCCGATCATGCCGATCAATTCGACCTGCTGCGCCACGGCGACCGGCTGGTGATCAATTTTGGCGTGATTCTGGTGCGGCCCGAATCGTACGATCGCACGGCCAATCTCGATGTGCGCACCGAGGACCCGGCCAGCGATCCGCCGGGCACCGATCCGGCCAATGCCATCGAGGTGGAGAACCGGTTGTATGTCGATTTCGAAAACTTTTGCCAGCCCGGTGTCACGCAGCATCCACCCAATTATCCCATCGTGACGACCCACCAGACCGATCCCGAAGACCTGGACATCAATATCGCCGGCAGCGAGCTGGTTTTTATCCTGACCGGCGATCCGGCCCAGCGTCTGCCGCTCACCGTCAATTTGACCAACAACGGCGGCCACCAGGCTGAAGATTACTACGCCTACGTCAGCTTCGGGGAAACCATGCAGGTGGTCACCGTGCCCGCCGGATGCAGCCTGACGGCCAATCCGCCGGCGCACCGGGAGTGG
The DNA here is from genome assembly GCF_001293685.1 of Desulfatitalea tepidiphila. Lineage (NCBI taxonomy): Bacteria > Pseudomonadati > Thermodesulfobacteriota > Desulfobacteria > Desulfobacterales > Desulfosarcinaceae > Desulfatitalea > Desulfatitalea tepidiphila. The sequence goes on from NZ_BCAG01000003.1 coordinate 750,017, forward strand.
CAGCTACCGGCGTCGATTCCCTCCACGGCCGCGGTATACCAGTGTTCCAACGGCGGGAGCATCGCGCCGGGGCAGACCGTGGGGTTTACTTTCGAGGTGGTCAAGAGCAGCGATCCGGGAGCGCTGGCGGCCGATGACCTGACTTTCCGCGCAGACGTGACCGGTGAGATCACGCTCTACGACGGCACACCGCTCTGGTTTCCGACCTCCACGGCCCGCGCCGACGGCATCACCGATTCGGCCAACACTTACTCGGTGGACGGCGTGCGCGCGCGCGTGGTCGGGTTCAACCTGCTCAAATCCCAGGTGGGCACCTGTTCGGAGAACAATCCGCCGCCCGGCTCCCCGGACCTGCTGGTGCAGATCGGCGAGGAGTGCGCCTATCACATCGACACCGGCGGCTGGTTCGGGTTCCAGACCCCCGGGTTCACCTACATCGCCGTGCAGGATATCCAGGTCGTGGATCAACTGCCCGATGGCCAGGGGTATATCTCCTCGACCGATCCTTACGCGGCCAGCACGTCGGACATTCAGGGGGTCACCCTCAACCCGGCCGGCCTCTCCCCGCTCGACGAAGCCGTTGCACCGGATTACGTGAACTGGACCTTCAATACGGTGGTGCCGTCCCAGCGCATCAATGTCATCGACCAGTGGTTCCGGGTCGATCTGCGCTCGCGGCTGTTGAACGATCCTCAGAATGTCAGTGCGGCCCCCAACCGGCATGCGGCCCTGAGCACCAACACGCTCAATTCCTATTTCCAGGCCGTCTTCTTCAACGACAGTACCGGCATGGAGGAGGTCTACGACCTGGGGCCGGGCACGATCGGCTACCCAAGAGTGGAGGTGCGCCGTTTTTCGCTCACCGTCACCGAGCCGGAGATAACGGTGGTCAAAGAGGTGTGCAACGAGACCTTATACGGCGCCGGCCCTTCGTGCAGCCATTTCGTTCCCCTGGCCGACGATGGCGACGCTTACGACAACTACGTCTACCGCATCACCCTGACCAACACGGCGGCTGCCGACGGCGTGACGCGCGCTCCGGCCTATGATGTCACGGTCACCGATACACTGGATGCCATGGACCTGGCCTATGTGCTGCCGTTCGGCGCCGACGGTCTGAACAACGACGGGGACGGCGCCACGGACGAGGCGGGTGCGGGCAGCGAGGGAAGCATCGGCGACAACGTCGTGGACAACGGCACACCGGCCCAGATCATTTTTTCATATACTCATAGCACGGCGCTGCAGCGCATCGATCCCGGTGCGTCGGTGCAGTTGTACTACCGAGTCGATTTTGACGATGACGCCGCGCCGCTGCAAACTTTCACCAACACGGCGGGCGCCGCCTACGACAGCCTCGAAGGCGGTATTGTCGACGATTTCAGCAACCAGAGCGTCCCCCAGCGGCCCAACGGCGACATCGGTGGCGCGCGCATCTACACCTCGGATGCAGCTTCGGCTGCGGTGCGCATCATTCCAGTAGAGACCGAACCCAAGAGGATCGCGAGCCTGTCCAACACGCCCCTTGCAACGGCACCGGCCGTTCAGGGCGTGTCCATCGGTGAGGAGATCGAATATCGCCTCACCACCTCGCTGCCCGTGGCCCTGCTGCGCAACTTCGTCATCCGGGACGAGCTGCCCGAAGGCATGCGTTGCGTCGAAGCGCCGGCCGTCAATCTCGATGCACCGCCTTATGCCGCTGCGGGTTTCGATCCGGGCGGCGTCATTACGCCCACCTGCGGCGATGATTTCGTCGAGTGGCAATTCGGCGACCAGCGGGTCACCAACGGGACGATGGGCGAACGATACGACCTGGATATCGGCTTCATCGCCCGTACCGAGAATACGGCCGCCGTCAACGACGGGGACGTGATGTCCAACGGCGATCCGGCCACCCAGGCCTTCGCCCGCTACCTGGATGAAAACGGAACGGCCGTGACGATCGATTTCGGCCAGGTCGACGTGGTGGTGCGCGAACCGCTTATCGAGATGACCAAGGCGTTTGCCGTGGCCGCCGCCGATGCCGCCGACGTGCTCACCGTGACGGTAACGGCGACCAACACCGGCACGGCGACGGCCTACAACCTGCGCGTGCTCGACGATCTGGACGGACGGAACCTGACTTACATCGGCAATGTGAGCGGGACGCAACCACCGGACCATGTCGATATCACCACCCTGGGCGCCAACCGGCCGATCTTCAGCTGGAACGCCCCCAATGGCATCGACCCGGGCGGCACCATCGGCTTTACCTTCGACGTCCGCGTGGACGACGTTGTTGAGCCCCTGGAAGTACTGGACAACACCCTCCAGGCCGATTGGACGTCCCTGCCCGGCCGGACCACAGCACTCAACAGCAGCGGCCTGATCGGTGCCGACGGTACGGAAAGCGGCATGCGCGTCGGCGCACTGCCCCATGCGGGCGACGCGGTCAACGATTACGAAACCGTCGCCGGCGCCCAGGTGACGGTCCCGGCCGTGTCCTTGACCAAGAGCGACCTCGATCCGGCGGGGGTGCCGACGATTGGCGCGCACAAAACGTTCCGGCTCGACATTCGTCTGCCCGAAGGCGTCACTCAAAACGTACGGGTCGCCGACAGCCTCGATGCCGCCGGACTGAGCTACGTTCTGGAGAACAACACCGGTTTCGATGTCACTTACACCTTCGAGGGGATCGCCGCCATCAATGGCCTGGCGCCGGCCGAAGCAGCCTTGAATGCCTTCCCGGTCGACGGGAGCAGCGGCAGCGTGGTGTGGGATATCGGCACGGTCGTCACCCAGACTGAAAACGACCCGAGCGCCGGCGCCATCGATCCCCTGATCCGCATCCAGTATTATGCCCGGGTCAACAACGACCTGGACACCGACATGGGCGACAGCCTGCAAAATGGTGCCACGGTCACCTCTACCCACGGCGAAACCGGGGCCGACGAAACCGCTGCCGACGATACCGATCCGGTCACAGTGGCCGAGCCCCAGCTCACGGCCACCAAGACGGTAAGCAACGTCACCAATCCCGGCAATCCCCCGGGCGGCGGGGACGTGCTCGAGTATGTGGTGTCCGTTACCAACGCCGGCACGGCCACGGCCTATGACGTCAATGTGGTCGACACCCTGCCGGCCAACCTGACATTTTACAATGGGTTTACCCCAACGGCGCTTATCGCCGGTACGGCCGTGGCGGGTTTCATTCCAAATCCGGCCAATGAACCCGCCGGACCATTGGTCTGGGGTCGGGACAATGCGGACGAGAGCCTGGACATTCCGACAGGCCAATCCCTGGTGCTCACATACCAGACCGTAGTCCTGGCCATGGGCGGCGATATCAGCAACAGCGTCACGGGGGACTGGACCAGCCTGGATGGCACCAGCAGCCTGGAGCGCACCGGCGAAGGCTGCGGCGTCGCCAGCGATCCCAACGACTACTGCTTCGGCCCGGTGGTGGCCACGGTGGCCACGGTGGATACCACCAGCATTGCCAAGAACATCACCGCCGACACCTTTGACACCGTGCCTTGGAGCACCACAGCCGACGCAGTGGCCCGCATCGGGGATTTCGTCACCTACCGCCTGGCCCTGAACCTCACCGGCGGTCTGACCCAGGCCATCGAGGTCCGGGACCAGTTGCCCGGGGGCATGGCATTTGTCGGCACCATCAGCATCAACGGCGATCCCACCGTTAACTATACCCCACCGGCCAGCGGTGCAGGCTCCAACTTCAGTTATGCACCCATCACCAGCGCCGGCGTGCCCGCAGTCGGTGCCACCGGCACCTTGAGCTGGATGATCGGCGATGTGAACAACGATCCCTTCGGCGATCCCACCACCGATACCCTGGAAATCCTCTACCTGGCCCGCATCCTGCCGGATGCCGGCATCCCCCATGTGGACACCACCACCCTGACCAATACCGCGGCCATGGACTATGCCACGGCCGCCGGTCCGGCCGCCACGTTGACGGCCAGCACCGACCTGACCCTGGTTCAACCCATACTGGCGGTGGCCAAGTCTGCGGTTGCCTCCGGCGGGGACACGGTGCTGGATGCCAACGAGCCGGTCACTTACACCATCGACATCGCCAACACCGGCGGGGCCCCGGCCTACGACGCCCGGCTTACCGACATCATCCCGGTGGGCATGCGTGACGCCGGTATCACCATGGTCAGCACGGAGCTGGTGTCGGGCACCAGCCTGCCGGTTCTGGCCCCCGCCTTTGATGCGGCCACCGGTCAGGCCACCTGGGAGCTGGATACGGGCACGCCCGACGCCTATACCATCCCGGCCGGCGACACCTTGCGCATCGTCTACACCATCACCACCGATGCGGGCCTGGCCGCCGGCATGACCCTGACCAACCAGGCCCAGGTTCAACACTACTGGTCCCTGGAAGACGATGCCATTCCCACCTATGCCGGTGTGCACGGAGAGCCTCAGCTTTACGGACCAACAGCTGTGGCCGGAGTCACTTTCACCACCGATGCCGCCGATCCCCTGACCAAAGAGAACCCCGCCCAGACTACCGTGGCCGTGGGTGAGCTGTTCGTCTACCGCCTTACCGTACCGGGCACACCCATGGCCACGGCTTTACATGATGTGCGCATCCTCGACGACCTGGATGCCTCGGCGGCCGACCTGTCCTTCGTCAGCGTTGCCAGGATCTCCGGTTCCCAGCCCTGGACCCCGGTGAACACCGGCACGGTCACCAACCTGGTCATCGAAGACACGACGGTGGGCATTGATATTCCGGCCGGCGAGCAGATCGTTGTCGAGATCACCGTCCTGGTGGCAGATACGGCGACCAATATTCCCGGCCTGACCTTCACCAACACCGCCGACTATACCTACAACCAGGTCAACGACGATGCCGCCACCCGGACGCCCGGCGGCGATGACACCACGGATCCGATGACCATTGTGGGGGCCGACAGCGTGGTGATGGCGAAGACCGGTCCGGCCACCATGCAATTGGCCACCCCGGGCGCCTATACCATCGATCTGCACAACACCGGTTCCGGTACCCTGTGGAATCCCACCGTGGTCGACCAGATTCCCAACACGGCCGACGGCGGCATGTGTGCGGCGGGCCCCGCCAACATTACGGCCCAGATCTTTCAGGATGACGGCACGCCGGCCTCCCCGGTCTTGACGGAAGGTACCGACTACACCGTTGCCTTTGATGGCGACCCCTCGTGTCAATGGCAGCTCGACCTGCTGTCCCCGGCAGCCGGCGTGCCCGCCGACCATCACCTGGTCATCACTTACGACCTGGAACTGGACGCTGATACGGCCAACGGCGTCACCCTGACCAACATCGCCGGGGTCACCCGGTGGTACAGCGCCGACCCCGACGGGGCCGGAACGCCCCACACCTATACGGGCCCCCTCACCGACGGCACCCCAGGCACCGCCGACAACCAGGACGACCACAGCGTCACCACCGAAGCTCCGGTGCTGAACTTTGAGAAAACCGTCATCAATGCCACCACGACCCAGGATCCGGGCAGCGATGCGTCCCCCGGCGACACCCTGAGGTACACCCTGACGGTGACCAACGCCGGACCGGCGGGCCTTTCGAATTTCACCATCACCGACGAATTGGATGCGCTTCATGCCACGCCGATCTTTGCCGCCGGCACCCTCACCCTGGTTTCGGTACCCCCCGGTGCCGGCACCTCGGCCACCGACGCCAACGGCGGCACCAACGGCACCGGCCTGGTGAGTGTGGGCAACCTGAACCTCGGGGCGGCCGGCAGTGGCGACGACACGCTGGCCATCACCTTCGAGGTCACCCTGGCCCCGGTGATTGCCAACGGCACCGTGGTCCATAACCAGGCCCAATTGACGGCCATCGACCCCACGCCGATGCTCAGCGACGATCCTAATCTTGGCGGGACCGTCGATCCCACCCAGACCCTGATCACCTCGGCCCCCGAGTTCCAGGTGCTCAAGACCTCCGCTGTCCTGGACGGGGACCCCGCCGTGCTCCTGGCCGGGGAGAGGCTGCGCTATACCATCACCGTCAAAAACATCGGCAATGAAGATGCGGTCAACGCCAATCTGCGGGACAGCATCCCGGCCAGCACCACCTATGTGACCAACTCTACCACCCTCAACGGCACGACCGTGGCCGACTCGGCCGCCGGGGTCAACCCCCTGGAAAGCGGCATGCCGATCCATGCCCAGGAGAACACCACCCCGGGCTACATGCGGGCCGACAGCGATGCGTCGGCCGGCAACGTGGCCACGGTGACCTTCGACGTGCTGGTGGACCCGGCGGCCATGGACGGCCTGGTGATCTCCAACCAGGGCTTTGCGGGCGGCGAGGGCGACGGCGGCGCAACCCTGCCCGAGCAGCCCTCGGATGATCCGGACACCACAGTCCCCGACGATCCCACCCTCGACGTCGTGGGCAGCCTGCCCCTGCTTTACGCCCACAAGACCGTGGCCATTGCCGTTGACGGCGGGACAGCCGGCATTGTGGATCCAGGGGATACCCTATCCTACACCATCGCCATCAGCAACACGGGGGCTATTGACGCCACCGGCGTGGTCCTCTCCGATACGGTGCCGGCCAACACCACCTATGTGGCCGACTCCCTGCAGTTAAACGGCACCACCGTCACCGGCGCTGCAATGCCTCTCTTGCCCCCCGGCCTCTCCGTGCACTCCAGTGACAACCCGGGTGCCGGGATCATCTCCGCCGGCCAGAGCGCCACGGTGACCTTCCAGGTTACCGTGGACCCGGGGACGCCCACGGGCACGGTGATCAGCAACCAGGGCACCGTCACCTCCAACGAACTGGCCGACGAACCCACCGATGCCGACGGGGTTCCCGCCAACGGGGACCAGCCCACCCTGGTGGTGGTGGGCGATGCCCAATTGCTCACCATTACCAAGGAGGTCGCCGTGGTGGGCGGCGGTGCGGCCCTGCCCGGCGCCGAGCTGGAATATGTGCTTCGGGTGACCAACGCGGGCAGCCTGGCCGCCACCGATGTGGTGATCACCGACGCATTGACCACGCCCCCATTGGACACCCAGATCGCCTACGTCACCGGCTCGGGCACCCTGGACGGCGCTATCAACGGGGTGAGCTATGCCGGCGGCGTGCTCGAGGCTGACTACGCCGCCACCTACGGGGATCTGGCGTCCGGGGATACGGCCGTGGTCCGCTTCCGGGTCCAGATCGATACCGGACTGACCGCCGGTACTACCATTTCCAATACCGGCGAGGTGGCATGGAACGGCGGTACCCAGACCGATTCAGCCAGCGTGTCCATCGATGTGGGCGGCACCGCCGGCAGCGCCACCCTCAACGGCGCGGTCTGGCATGATATGAATTTCGACCGCAACCCGGACACGGCCACCGAAACCCCCATGGAAGGCTGGCGCGTCGAATTGTACCGCAACGGCAGCCTGGCCGCCTCGGCCCTGACCGATGCCGGCGGCGCCTATATGCTCAACGGCCTGGTGCCCAACAACGTCACCGGCGACATCTATGAGCTGCGCTTTCTGGCCCCCGGCGCCGGTGCCGACACGGCATCCATGGGCACCACCGACTCGCCCTTCACCGATGGGCACCAGCGCATCACCGCCATCACAGTGGCCTCGGGCAGCAATATCCTGGACCTGAATCTGCCCCTGTGGCCCAACGGTGCAGTCTACGACGCCATGGCGCGCACCCCCGTTGCCAGGGCCCGCCTGACCCTGGTCGATGCAAGCTCCGGCACAGCTGTTTCCGATGCCTGCTTCGATGATCCGGCCCAGCAGGGCCAGGTGACCACGGCCAACGGCTTTTACAAGTTCGACTTGAATGCCGCCTGCCCGGGGGTTGGTGATTACCTGATCGAGGTGACGCCGCCGACCAGCGGATACGTGGCCCCGCCTTCGGCCATCATACCGCCCACCACCGACGCCGGCACAGCGGCCTATGATGTGAATAGTTGCCCGGACGATGCCTTGACCGGCATCCCCAATTGCCAGGCCACACCCCATGCGGCCATACCGCCGGCCTCGGTGGCCCCCGGCGATCCGGGCACCGCATATTACCTCCATCTGTCGATGGAAGGAGGCGCTCCCCCTATCAACCAAATTTTTTACAACCCCATTCCCCTGGATCCGGAAACGGACAGCGCCGTGGCCATTACCAAGACCGCTTCTCTGATCAACGTGACCCGGGGATCCATGGTGCCCTATACCATCACGGTGACCAATGTCTTCGGCGTGCCGCTGTACGACTCGGCCATCGTGGACCGTTTCCCGGCCGGTTTCAAGTACGTGGCCGGCAGCGCCCACCTGGACGGTGCGGCCGTCGAACCGCAAATCAACGGCCTGCAGCTGACCTGGGACGATCTCGACCTGACGGTAAACCAGGTCGTCACCATAAAACTGCTGCTGGTGGTCGGCTCGGGCGTTTCCGAGGGCGAGTATGTCAACCGGGCCTGGGTGATCAATACCGCCATGGGGGCCACCATTTCCGGTGAAGCCACGGCCACCGTTCGCGTCATCCCCGATCCCGATTTCGATTGCACCGATGTGATCGGCAAGGTGTTCGACGACCGCAACCTCAACGGCTACCCGGACGAGGGCGAATCCGGCCTGCCTGGCGTTCGGGTCGTGACGGCGCGCGGGCTCATCGCCACCAGCGATGAACACGGCCGTTTCCATATCACCTGTGCGGCAGTTCCCGATGAAGACCGTGGCAGCAACTTCATCCTCAAGCTGGACGAGCGGTCCTTGCCCACCGGTTATCGCCTGACCAGCGAAAATCCGCGCGTCCAGCGTGCCACCCGCGGCAAGATGCTCCGTTTCCATTTCGGGGCAACCATCCATCGCGTGGTGCGCATGGATATGGCCGACGGCGCGTTTGAGACCCACACCAGCGAATTGCGCCTGCAGTGGGTCCCGCGCATCGAAGAATTGGTGGCAGAACTGGGCAGGTCTCCGTCCCTGCTGCGGCTTTCGTACCTGGCCGACATCGAAGAAGAAGCCCTGGTGCGCGAGCGGCTCGACGCCCTGAAGAAGCGGATCGTCCGCCGCTGGGAAGAGGTGGACGGTGGGTACCGCCTGGCGGTGGAAACCGAGGTGTTCTGGCGCCGTGGTGGACCGTACACCGGCCGGTGATTGTGAAGAGATGGAAGAAGGTATGAGATTGATCCGATTGAAGTCGATGCGATGGATGATCAGAAGCGGCGCGGCCCTGCTCTGCTGGTGGGTCGTGGCGGCGACGGCTTCCGGCGCAGAGACGGGGGCCGACAAGGCATACGCCGCCGGCGCCTCGGCCGAGATGCATCTGCCGGCCGACGCGTCCTTCACGCCCTGGGTCCACGATCCGGCCATATTCGAAGAAGCGGCGGGCGATCGCACCGAGGTGCGCGCGGCCGTCGCACAACAAGCCCACACGGTCAAGCTCGATCACCTGGTGCCCCCCATCCATTTCGGCCTGGGCGAGGTCGACATTCCCGATGACTATCTCGACCTGCTGCGCCGCGTGCTCGAGCGCATGCGGGACCGCGCCAACGTCCGGCTACATTTCATCGGTCATGCCGACACGCTGCCGCTCAGCGACGAGCTGCAGGCCCGCTACGGCGATAATATGGGATTGTCCCGCGAGCGCGCCGGTACCGTGGCCGAGTATTGCCAGCGGGCTCTGGGATTGCCGCCCGAAGCCATCTCGTACGAAGGTTTGGGTGACATCCAGCCGGTGGCCGACAACGGAACCGAAGCGGGGCGTCGGCTCAACCGGCGGGTGGAGGTGCAGGTGTGGTACGACGAACTGAGCGAAACAGTGGTCGAAGAAGAGGTGGTGGTCCCGCGCGAGGTGCATCGTATAAAAGTGTGCCGAACCGAGACGGTCTGCAAGCTGCGCTACAAGGAGGGACACGCCCATCGCGCGCGCGTCCAGAATCTCATTGCGCCGCTCCATTACGACCAGGGCATGTCCGAGGTGCCGGCGCTTTTCCTGGGCCAGGTTGACCAGGCCATTCGCAACCTGGGCGGTAAATCCGGGCTCGTCGTCAAGTTCATCGCATACACGGACAATGCACCCCTGGCAGAACGGGACCAGCGCATCTACGGCGATCATACGGGCCTTTCCAAGGCCGTGGCACGGCGCATCGCCCAGGCCGTGCAGGAGCAGATGGGGATGCCCGATGGGGCCGTGGAGAGCGAGGGGCGGGGTGCGTCCCGTCCTATGGCGGCCAACGATACGCCCCGGGGCCGGGCCTTGAACCGGCGCGTGGAGGTGGAGGTCTGGTACGACGATCCGCTGCAGGACCTGCCGGACGAACCCCAACTCTGTCCGGACGCCGCCGGCGTGGAGACGGTCACCCGCGTGCACCAGGCCCTTTCCGGCGACTTCGCCCCGATCCTCTTTGAAAACGGTGAGCCGGTGGTTACCGCCGAAGCGGTCGAACAAATGCGCCGCGCCATGGACGAAGTCGGCGACAAGGCCCATGTGCGCCTCCGCTTTGTCGGCTACACAGGCAATCAGCGTTTGGAGCGGCGCACGGCCATGGTGTACGGCGACGACATCGGACTTTCCATGGCGCGGGCCCGCCGGACCATGGAGGCGGTCTGTGCGCAGATGAAACTCGCCCCGGAGCAGGCCGAATTCGACGGGCGGGGATTTGTGCACGCCGACGACGTGGTCAACGCGGGATTCACCGCTTCCGAGACCTCCCGCGTGCAGATCCAGGTGGTGTATGACGAACCGTTGGTCCTCGACGAATATGAAGGGGTGGAAGTGACGCCGATCACCCGCGAAGTGACGCCGGCCGACCCGTTCGCCCTGAATCTCATGCGGATCACGGTGGACGGCAGGCCGTTGGACGATCCCGGAAAATGCACGGCCGATGTGCAGCGCTGCACCGACGTGGCCCTGGACAATGCCCGTATCCAGTTCAAACACGACAGCCTGAAGCGGGAGCCGCGCTTGAATGTCACCGCCTGGCCGCGCACGATCTGCTATCAGGACCGGATCGAAACCGATGGGGCCGACGACCTGGTGCGGTTCAGGCTCTATGCCAACTACCGCAGCTTTATCGAGCGGGCCGAGGTGCGCATTTTCAACGACGCCCAGTCGACCCGCGATCTGCCCCTGGCCGTCATTGCCATGAATGGCGACGGCATGGCCCAGTGGCAGGCCGGGTTCGAGGACTTTGCCGGGCCGTTGCGCAAATTGCAGTACCTGGTGCGGGTGTATGACCGCCAGGGCCGTTTCGACGAAACCGCTCCCCAGCCGCTGTGGGTGGCCGACCGCCTCGATCCGGCCGCGGCCCGGGAAGATGCCGACCGGGAGCTGCTCGCCGGATACGGGGAAAGCCGCATCGCCGTGCAGAACATCGTGCTCAGCGGCGGCACGGTGCAGGCGCACGGCACGGCCATACCGGAAGGTTACGGGGTATGGATGGCCGGTTACCCGGTGCCCGTCGACGCCCAGGGCCGATTCGTGGCCGAAGAGATCCTCCCCGACGGTTTTCACACCGTCGAGGTGGCCGTTCTCGACCGGCAGGGCAACGGCGAGCTGTTCCTGCGCGATCTGGCCTTGAAGACCAGCGACTGGTTCACTGTGGGCATCGCCGATCTGACCGTCTCCGGCAACAAGACCAACGGGCCGGCCGACCTGCTGGCGCCCGACAAGCCGCAGTACAGCGAAGACATGAGTCTTCAGGGCCGTCTGGCGTTTTACACCAACGGCCGGTTCGACAATGGGTGGTCCCTGACGGCCAGCGCCGATACCCGCGAAGGCCCGGTCGACGAAATTTTCTCCAACTTCATGGACAAGTCGCCCGATGCCCTGTTCCGGCGCATGGATCCGGACTATCACTACCCGACCTTCGGCGACGACAGCACCGTGGTGGAAGATGCGCCGACCTCGGGCAAGTTCTATGTGAAGGCGCAAAAGGACGACACCTACGGCCTGTGGGGCAACTTCAAGGTCGGCTATGCCGACAACGACCTGGCCCACGTGGACCGGGGGCTGTACGGCGCCAACCTGCACCTCCAGCCCCGGAATGCCACCTCGTTCGGCGAGCCGCGGCTGCTGGTGGACGGGTTTGCCGCGGACCCGGGAACGGTCGCCGGGCGCGATGAGTTCCGGGGCACCGGCGGTTCGCTCTTCTTCCTGCGGCGCCAGGATATCCTGGAAGGCTCCGAGCGCGTGCGCATCGAGGTGCGCGACAAGGATTCGGGCATCGTTTTAGGAAGCAAAACCCTCACCGCGGTGCTCGATTACGACATCGATTACCTGCAGGGCCGCATCCTGTTGTCCGTTCCCCTGGCCTCGACCGCGGACGACAATCTGCTGGTCAACACCGATGGCATCAGCGGCCATCCGCTCTTCCTGGTGGTGCGCTACGAGTTCACCCCCGGTTTCGACGATCCCGACACCGTCGCCTTCGGCGGCCGGGCACACTACTGGCTCAACGACCACGTGAAGGTCGGCGTGACCGCCAGCCGGGATGAGGCCGCCGACGTCGAGACCGACATCGGCGGCGCGGACCTGACTCTGCGCAAGTCCGCCGCCTCCTGGATCCGCATGGCGGTCGGCCGGACCAAGGGCGCCGGCGTCACCGAATCCACCTCCCTGGACGGCGGATACGAGTTCACGGCGGACGACGCCGGGCAGGAGAGCGGCACGACGGCCTCGGCCTACCGCATCGATGCCAGTCTCGGTTTCGGCGATCTCTTCGAAAAAGGGCGGGGCAAGATCACCCTTTACCTGCAGGATCTCGAAGCCGGCTACGCGGCGCCGGGCCTATCCACCAGCCGCGATGTGACCCAATATGGCGGCACGGCGGATCTGCCGCTCACGGACCGCATGTCGGCCCGTATGAAAATGGACAAGCAGGTGCAACCCGAAGGCCTCGAGACCGAGGCCGGCGAGGTTGACCTCGACTACCGCCTGACCAGCCATTGGACGCTAAGTTCCGGAGTCCGCACGGACAGCCGGGAGGATCGTTCCGCCGTGGTTCCCCAAACCCAGGAGGAGGGCGATCGGACCGACGGGGTGGTGCGGTTGGGCTATGATTCCCACGCGCGCTGGTCAGCATACGGATTCGTACAGGAGACGCTGAGGAACAGCGGCAACCGGGATGAGAACGGGCGCATCGGGGCGGGCGGCACCTGGCGCCTCACCGACCGCTTCAATCTCGTCGGCGAACTTTCCGACGGCGACCTGGGCCCGGCGGCCACCCTGGGAAGCGAGTATCTTTATTCGGATCGAACCACCCTCTACGTCAATTACACCCTTGAAAACGAGCGCAGCGATAACGGCCTGCGGGCCAGGAAGGGGAACCTGGCTTCCGGATTCCGCACCCGCTATTCGGACAGCGCCAGCATCTTCGTAGAGGAACGGTACGCCTACGGCGACGTGCCCACGGGATTGATGCATTCCGCCGGCGTGGACCTGGCGCCCGTGGATCATCTGAATTTTGGCGCCAATGTCGACTATGGAACGCTCAAGGACCCCGTGACCGCCGCCGAGATCGAGCGCACTGCCGCGGGCGTCCGGATCGGCTACGGCATCGAACGCCTGAGCATCGCGAGCGCCCTGGAGTACCGGGTGGACAACAGCGAGCAGCCGGATACCAGCTTCGCCAAGCGCACCACATGGCTGTTTAAAAACAGCTTCAAATACCAGATGTCGCCCAGTTGGAGAGTCCTCGGCAAATTCAATCATTCGATCAGCGAAAGCTCGCTGGGAGACGATTACAGCGGCGATTATACCGAGGCGGTGATCGGCTACGCCTATCGGCCGGTTCACAACGATCGGCTCAATGCCCTGTTCAAATACACCTACTTCTACAATTTGCCGTCGGTCGATCAGACGACCGGCAGCGGTTCCAGCGTGATCCAGCGCAGCCATATCGGGTCCCTGGACGTGATGTACGATCTGACGCCACGGTGGACCCTGGGCGGAAAGTACGCCTATCGCCACGGCGAGGTCGCTCAGGACCGGGAGGACCCGGAATACTTCCAAAGCCGCGCCCACCTCTATGTGCTCCGGGCCGACTGGCATTTCCTCCATCGCTGGGATGCGCTGTTCGAGGTCCGCCGGCTCGATCTGCCCGACGCCGAGGACAGCCGCAGCGGTGCGCTGGTCGGGCTCTACCGACACATCGGTGCGCATGTCAAGGTGGGGGTCGGTTACAACTTCAGCGATTTTTCAGATGACCTGACCCAGATGGATTACCGGCATCAGGGGCTGTTCATCAACTTGATCGGCAAAATTTAGAGCAGGGGGCGCAGACAGGTGGCGGTTATGAAGACATTATGGAAAACATTGGGATTGGGGATGTTGCTGCTGGGGTTGGGCTTTCCGGCCCATGGCCAGGAGATTTCCCGTGAACAGATCAAGGGGCTCGACGAGCAGGTACAGGAGATCAAGACCGACGTCTTGAGCATCGCGGCGGAGTTGAACCGGCTGGAAGAGAAGCTGCTCTACCCCTCCAACACCCAGGTGGCTTTCTTCGTATCGCTGGCCAGGGGCGAAAGCTTCCGTCTCGACGCGGCGGAGATCCGGTTGGGCGGCCAGCAGGTGGCCCACCACATCTACACCTTCAAAGAGCTGGAGGCTTTGCGGAAAGGCGGCGTGCAGCGCATCTACACCGGCAACCTGCGGTCCGGGACGCATGACCTGCAGGTGTCGGTCGTCGGTAAATCGACCGGTGGCGGGGATCTTCAGACAACCGGGAATTTCAAGGTGGTCAAGGACGTGGGCCCCAAATTCGTGGAGATCGTACTCTCCGCCCAGGGCGTCACTTTCAAGGATCGATAGCATATGACGAGGCTGATTCTCATTCTGGTTCTTCTTATGGCGGCGGTTGGTCCGGCCGCAGCCGATCCGTCGGATCCGGCGGAGCTGAAGGATCTCTATTTCGGCGAGGCGCTCTACCATGCATTTCAAGAGTCGTGGTTCGACGCCATCGCCCGGCTCGACGCAGAATTGGCCCAGCACGGCGGCGTCGATGAGCCCGAGCTCGATACGCTCTACCACCACCTGAACGAGGCTCGATTCGATGTGGGCGATTTTGAACTGGCCTACCGCATGCATCGCCGGGCCGGCCGCGCCATTACCGCCGTCATCGAAGGCAATGTGCCTGAAAAAGTGCGCAATGCCGCCATTTACCGCCTGGCCCGGATCTATTTCCAGAAAGACCAGCCGCTCAACGCCCTTTACGCCATCGACCGCATCGGCGGCGATGTGCCCGATGCGATTCGTGAGGATGTGGCCTTCCTGCGCGCCCAGATCCTCATGGCCAACGGCCGTTTCGCCGATGCGGCGAAGGTGCTGCAAGGACTTCAGGACGCCAGGTCGCTCAAGGGCTTCAGCACTTACAACCTGGGCATCGCCCTGTTGCGCGATGGAAACGAGCAGGAAGGGCGCCGGCAGCTCGATCGGGCGGGCCAGGTGGACGGCGCCGGCTCTCTGATCCAGGCCATCAAGGATAAATCGAACCTGGTGCTCGGTTCCAAGCTGATGGCGGAGCAAAACTACGAAAACGCCAAACTGGTGCTCGACCGGGTGCATTTGAGCGGGCCTTTTTCCAACCGCGCGTTGCTGGGTTCGGGCTGGGCGGATGCCTATCGGGACGATTTCCAGCGGGCGCTGGTGCCCTGGAGCATCCTGGTGACGCGAGAGGTCACCGATGCATCGGTTCAGGAGGCCCTGCTGGCCCTGCCATACGCCTACGGCAAGTTGGCCGTCCATGCCAAGGCAGCCATCTTGTATGGCCATGCGCTGGAAAAGTTCGGCACCGAAATCGACAAGCTCGACGCTTCGGTCAAGCGCATTCGCGAGGGCCATTTTCTCGAAGCCCTTGTGCGGGAAGAACTGAAGCAGGATGCCAACTGGGTCGTGCGGCTGCGCGAGCTTCCCCAGTCGCCTGAGACTTATTACCTGCTCGACCTGATGGCCTCCCATGATTTCCAGGAGTCCTTGAAGAACTATCTCGACCTGGAGGGTTTGCGCAAGCGGCTGTCCAGCTGGACCGGGGACCTCGAGGCCTTCGAGGAGATCATCGCACACCGCCGGGCATACTATCAGCCCTTGTTGCCGGATCTGGACCGGGCCTTCCGTCAGCTCGACTCCCGCATGCGCCTCCGGCTGGAGCAGCGCGACCGCATCGAGAAGCGGCTCCAGGCCATGCTGGTGGTGCCCCGCCCGGACTACCTGGCCACATCGGCAGAACGCATCCTGGGCGAGGGCATCGCGCATCTGGC
This sequence comes from Desulfatitalea tepidiphila, assembly GCF_001293685.1. Classification (NCBI taxonomy): domain Bacteria; kingdom Pseudomonadati; phylum Thermodesulfobacteriota; class Desulfobacteria; order Desulfobacterales; family Desulfosarcinaceae; genus Desulfatitalea; species Desulfatitalea tepidiphila. The sequence continues at coordinate 766,238 of NZ_BCAG01000003.1, forward strand.
CGGCGCCGCTGATACCCTGAGCGCGGCGGATGTCGCCAGGATCCGGCGTCTGCGCGGCGTTCTGGACTGGAACATGTATACCGATTACGACCGGCGGCTGACCGAGGCTCACACCCATCTGCGCGACCTGAACGACGAGGTGGCGCTGATGCAGCGGCAGTATACGGTTTTTGTGCGCACCCGGCAGGCGGCTTCCCAGAGTTACGAGGGTTACGGCGATACGATCCGCCGCTTGAGGTCCCTGATCCGGACGGCGGGAGAGAAGGTGGACACGCTGATGGCCCGCCAGGGAAACATGCTCGAGGGGATGGCCGTGAGCGAGCTCACCCGGCGCCGCGAGCGTTTGGCCGAGTTTCAGATCAAAGCGCGCTTCGCCTTGGCGGACAGCTACGACAGGGCCACCAGGGCCCAGACCGAGGAGAGGGTGGCTCAATGATCTCGCGTCGACGATGCATCTTGTGGGTTGCCGGCATGCTTACCTGCATGCTGATTGGATGCCAATCCATGGGCGACAGGGATACCATTGCCAAACTGCGTCACGTGCGTATCGACATCAAGGAAGAACGGATCGAAGGCGGTCTGGACAAGGCCATGCAGAGCTATCAGCGCTTCCTGGATGAAACGCCGGATGCGGCCCTGGCGCCCGAGGCGATTCGGCGACTGGCCGATTTGAAGATCGAAAAAGAGTACGGGACCCTGACCGATACGGCGGCTGCGACCGGACGGGCGCCTGCACCCGCGTTGAGCGCCCCTGAAAAAGCGTCCGGCCCGAAGTTGTCTCCCATCGGGGCGCCCGCCAATGGGACCGGCGCAACCCCGGCCCAGGGACCGGGCGAGGCGGAATCCGAGGCCGATTTTGAAAAACGGGCCACCCGGGGTGAGACGCCGATCGGCAACGAGGAGCGCAAGCTCGATCTGCCGGCCGGTGCCGAAGGGGCCGATGACCTGGAGCGGGCCGGGGCCTTGGAGGCTGTGGAGCTATACCAGCGGCTGCTCGATGAATATCCCCTGTACGATCGCAACGACCAGGTGCTGTACCAGATGTCGCGCGCCTACGAAGAGCTCGGCCGCATCCCGGAAGCCATGGCGGTGATGGATCGCCTGGTGCGCGAGTTTCCGCAATCCCATTATGTTGACGAGGTGCAGTTCCGGCGCGCCGAATTCTTCTTCGCCCACCGGCGCTTCCTGGAGGCCGAGGAGGCCTATGCCACCATCGTCGATATCGGCGTGGGATCGTTTTACTACGAACTCGCGCTCTACAAGCTCGGCTGGACCTTTTACAAACAGGAACTCTACGAAGACGCGCTGCACCGCTTCATCGCCTTGTTGGACTACAAAGTCGCCACGGGCACAGACTTCGAGACGGTCGAGGATGAAACCGAACGCAAGCGCCTGGAGGACACCTTCCGCGTGATCAGCCTGGGCTTTTCCAATCTCGGCGGCGCCGAATCGGTGGTGGCGTATTTCGGCGACTACGGTCAGCGGAGCTACGAAGACCGCGTTTACAGCCACCTGGCGGAATTTTACTTCGACAAGCGCCGTTATGCCGACGCCAGCGCCACTTACAATGCCTTCGTGGACCGCAATCCCTTCCACAAATCGGCGCCCAACTTTCACATGCGGGTGATCGAGATTCACACCTCCGGCGGTTTCCCGACCCTGGTGCTCGATGCCAAAAAGGCCTTTGCCCGGAATTACGGGCTCAAGGCCCCCTACTGGGAGCATTTCGATCCGGCCGGCCGACCGGAGGTCCTGGACCACCTGAAAACCAACCTCAAGGACCTGGCGACCCATTATCACGCCTGCTACCAGGATAAGCGCCAGAAGGACGACCAGCCCGAGCATTTCGAGGAGTCCCTGCACTGGTATCGGGAATTTTTGGCCTCTTTCCCTGCCGATGAGGCGTCGCCGATGATCAATTATCGCCTGGCGGATCTTTTGTTTGAAAACCGGTCCTTCGGCGAAGCGGCCGTGGAGTATGAAAAAACGGCTTATGGCTATCCGGCCGACGAGAACTCCTCCGCCGCCGGTTATGCGGCGGTATACGCCTACCGAGAGGCGCTGGCCGCCGCGGTTCCCGAAGCGCAGGACGGGGTCAAGCGCGAAGTGGTTCGCAGCTCGTTGAAGTTCGCGGATACCTTTCCCGCCCACCAGAAGGCAGCCGTGGTGCTGGGTGCGGCAGCCGATGATCTATACGTCATGAAGGCGTACCAGGAAGCATTGGCGGCCGCGAATAAATTGCTCGCGACCTTTCCCCAGAGCGATACCGAAGTCCTGCGCGCCGCGCATCTCGTCGTCGGGCACGCCTCCTATGAACTGTTGAGCTACGGCGATGCCGAAGCCGCATATATGGAGGTTTTGGCCCTGCTGCCGCAGGAAGACAAGAGCCGTCCCGGAGTGATCGACAACCTGGCGGCGTCCATCTACAAGCAGGGCGAGCAGGCCAATGCCGCCCAGGATTACCGGGCGGCGGCCGACCATTTCCTGCGGGTGGGCCGCAGCGCGCCGACTTCCAAATTGCGGGCCAATGCCGAATATGACGGTGCCGCGGCGCTGATTCAACTCAAGGATTGGCCGGCGGCGGCGGCCGTGCTCGTCGGCTTCCGCGACACGTTCCCGGACCATCCCCTGCAACCCGAAGTGACCAAGAAGATCGCCTATGTCTACCGTGAAAACGGCCAGCTTTCCCAGGCGGCCGCCGAATACGAGCGCATCGAAACCGAGGCCACGGATGAGGAGATCCGGCGAGAGGCGCTGCTGGTGGCGGCCGAGCTGTATGCCGAGGATCATCAACCCGCCCAGGCCCTAACCGTCTATCGGCGCTATGTGGCGTTCTTCCCGCAGCCGGTGGAGATCCATCTTGAGACGCGCAACAAAATCGCCGACATTCTCAAGACCCTGAGCGATCGCGACGCCTATATGGCGGAGTTGGCACAGATCGTGGCTATCGAGGCGGACGCCGGTGCGGAACGCACCCCGCGGACGCGTTTCATTGCCGCATCTGCCGCCCTGGTGTTGGCCGAGGCGGATTACGAGCGGTTCACGGCGGTCCAGCTGGTCAAGCCCTTCGAGAAGAATCTGCGCACCAAGCGCGATCGCATGAAATCGGCGACCCGGGCCTTCAATGCACTCATGGCCTATGAAATCGGAGAGACGACCGCCGCGGCGACCTACTATCTGGCTGAAATATATGCTCATTTTTGCAAATCGTTGCTCACTTCGGAACGCCCCGAGGGCCTCGATTCACTGGAACTGGAGGAGTACGAACTGGCCATCGAAGAGCAGGCCTATCCTTTCGAGGAGCAAGCCATCACCGTGCATACCAAGAACCTGGAGCTGATCGCCATCGGCGTTTACAATCGCTGGGTCGACAAGAGTCTGCAAAAACTGGCCGCTCTGGTTCCCGCACGCTATGACAAACCCGAAGATCGCGGCCGGGTGATGAATTCACTGGAAGGTTATGTCTACGAGATCGTGCGTCCGGCTCCGCAAGCTCCGGAAGCGGTTGCCGGACAGCCAAACGAAGCGTCCGGGTCGGAGGCGGCAATAGATCCCGACGGCGGAGCGCAAGCGCCTGTATCATCCCCGGGGCCGATGAATGAACCTGTGGCCGAGGCAGGTGAAACCCCTGTGGCGCCTGAAGCCGGCGAGACAACGGAAAGCGCCGCACGGGAATCCGTGGAGCAGTAGAGCAGACGATGGGAATGACGACGATGAAAGCAAGACAGAGTATGCCATGCAGAAGAGGGACAAGGAACGCCGAACCCATCGGCGCTATCTCGGCCTGGGTGATACTGGCGGCACTCCTGTTGACGGGGTGTGCCATCTCCGGTCGACCGGCCGCCGTATCCGGCCCGCATTCGCCGACCACGGCGCAGGGGCAGGCCATGGAGCGCTTCGCAGCCGGGCGTGAAGGGTTTGTCATACGGGAGGTCCCCCAATTGGATGCAGCGGGTCGCGAAGCATTCGAGCAGGCCGTGCAGCTGTTGAACCGGAAGGAATATACCGGGGCCATCGTGCTGATAGAAAAGGTGATTGCCCAGTCGCCGGGGGTCACGGCCCCATATATCAATCTCGCGCTGGCTTACCAGGCCATCGATCAGGCGGACAAGGCCGAGACGCATCTGAAAGCGGCCCTGGACTTGATTTCCGATCATCCGGTGGCCTGCCAATTATACGGCCTGCTGTGCCGTGAGACGGGGCGTTTCGCCGAAGCACGGGCGCATTATGAAAAGGCGCTCGCGCACTATCCCGATTACTACCCCGTGCATAAGAATCTTGCGATTCTGTGCGACCTCTATCTCAATGATCCGGCCTGCGCGCTGGAACACTACCAACGATACAGCGAGGGAGCGCCGGAAGATGGGCAGGTCAGGCTGTGGATCGCGGATCTTCAAGGGCGGATGGAACAAAAGTGAGTCCGCCATGTTATTTGAACCGGGTGCGTCTATCGGGGGGGTGAGCGGAGATGTCGGGGGCGAGGGTGTCGGAGGCTTCGAGGGATTTGGATGGGGAGGGGTTATGTATCGTTGCTGGATGATCTGTTTGTGCATGGTGTTGATTTCTTTCGGATCGGCGCTGGCGGAGGAGAAGGCGAAACAGACGGACGAAGAGACCAAGGAACTTTCCGGCATGTCCATCGTCGGCAACGACGAAGCGCCCAAATCGCTTTATATCGTGCCCTGGAAAAGCTCTCAGATCGGCATGGAGACCAGCCTGGACTCGATGCTCAACGAGGGCGAGCGACCCGTGGATCGTGATGTCTTCATGCGGCAGCTTGAGTTCTACCGCGTGAGTACCGCGAAATAGTGAAGTTGTTCTGATGAGGAGGAAAAAATGGGATTCTATACAATGGTGGCCTTTTTTCAGAAAGGCGGCATGTTCATGTACCCGATCATGCTGGTGTTTGCCGTGGGTGTGGCGATCGCTTTCGAGCGCTGGATCCAGCTGTACCGCATCCGGAATGCCAATGGAAAGATGTGGCTGCAGCTGCACCCCTTACTGGCCAAGGGTGAATTTGAAAAGGCGCGCCAAATGGCCAACAAGGACAAATCCAGTATGGCGCAGATGCTGGGCATGGGACTGGCGCGTCAGGGAGCGGTACGGCGCCGCGAAGACATCGAGATCGCCATGGAAGAGAGCATGATGGAGATCATCCCGCAGTTGGAAAAGCGCACGCCTTACGTGGCGTTGCTGTCCAACATCGCCACTTTGCTGGGTCTTTTGGGGACCATCATGGGGCTGATCGAAGCCTTTACGGCAGTGGCCAACGCCAACCCGGCGGAAAAGGCCGACCTGCTGTCGGCCAGCATCTCGGTGGCCATGAATACCACGGCCTTCGGCCTGATGGCGGCCATCCCGCTGTTGCTGTTTCACGCCAAGCTGACCTCCACCACCGGCCAGATCGTCGACAGCCTGGAGATGGCATCGGTCAAGGCCCTGAACAGCATCTCCAATTACGCCAAACGTCAATTTGAGGCGAGTTGATTATGAGCCGACGAGAAATGAAAAAAATACGAATGCAGGAGACACCCGCCCTGGACATCACCACCTTCCTCAACCTGATGGTGGTACTGATTCCATTTTTGCTCATCAGCGCCGTCTTTTCGCGCGTGACGATCATGGAGTTGAGCGTGCCGACCAGTTCGGGCGGTTCGGCCATCGACACACCCAACTTCGCCATCGAGGTGATCGTTCGCAAGGCCGGCTTCGAAATCGCCAACGGATCGAGCGTGGAGGCGGCCATCCCAAAAAAGGAGGGGCAGTACGATATGGAGATGCTGGGCGAAATGCTGCTGCGCCTCAAGGCCCAATATCCTGAGAAGGAGGACGCCACGGTCCTGATGGAGCCGGATATCGAATATGACTACCTGATCCAGATCATGGATGCCGTGAGGGGCACGGAGATCATGGCGGAAGAGGGTGAAGAGGTTCGCAAAGTGGTCCTTTTCCCGGATATATCCATAGGAGATGCACCATGAAGAACAGCAGACGTCTGAAGCGCATGGCGCGCAACAAAAAAAAGGTATCGGGACTGAACCTGACCTCCCTGATGGATGTGTTTACCATCCTTGTCTTTTTTCTTCTGTTTCACTCGTCTGGGGGGGAAGCGGTGGAGGCGCCCAAACAGATCAAATTGCCGGACTCCATTGCCGAGGCCAAGCCGAGAGAAACGGTGGTCATCATGGTCAGTCCCGACGTGGTGCTGGTCCAGGGGGAGGCCGTGATCGAAACGGCCGAGTTGCTGACCTCGGGCAAGGAAACGATAGGGGAAATTACGGCGCGGCTCGAGCAGTTGGAACGCAACATCATCGGGATCAGCACCCGAACGGTGGTGGACAGCAAGGAGGTCACCATCCTTGCGGACAAAAGCATACCGTTCAGCGCGCTTAAAAAAATCATGTCAACCTGCACGGGTTCTGGATACGGTCGTATTTCACTCGCCGTTATCCAGAAGGCCGCCCAAACTTAGCGTGAACGCCGTGAATACATCCACATCCATGTTAGCAGAAGAATTGATGCCGCTGAATGCCGAGATCCAGCGTATCGAGGGGCAATGCGAAGCCCTGGCGGGTCAGTTGCGCGCCGTCGAAACGGAGCTCGAAGGATTTGCCGCGGAGCGCCAGCGATTCGACGCGTTGCGGGACGTTTGCAAGGCCTTCGATCGGCTGGGGGAACTGCAGGCGGAAACACTTTTCTGGGACGGTATGGCACCTGCCGAAGATACCGCCGCACACCTTCAGCGGGTGCGCGATCGCGTGGCGCGGTTCGAAGGGGAGATCAGCGGCTTCCTCGAAAAGCAAGCGTCGCTGCGCGAGCAGATCGAACGGCACACCAGCGAGCTGGATTTCCTCTACGAAGAGGTGCGCGACGCATACGACCGGGAGGAGCGGCGCAAGGAAGAATTCGTCATCGAAAGAGATGTCTCTTCCGTTCCCCACCGCGCCATGATCATGCCCTGGACCAGGGAGGCCGAAAGCGAAAAGCGTTTCCGCCGTGCCGTACTGGTCGCCTTGCTGGTCTGTTTCATCTGCGGCGCCGTGTTCCAGATGGTCAGCGTGCCGGTCCCGGACCGTTCGGTGGCCGTGGTCGAGATTCCCGAGCGGCTCGCCAAGCTGGTGAAGAATGAGCCGCCCAAACCGGTGGCGCAACCCAAACCCGTGAACAAGCCGCCTCAGGAAGAGATAAAAACGGCCCAGGAGACGACCCAGCCCAAACCCGAGCCGGCCAAGCCCGAAAAACCGTCCAAAGAGGCCGGCGGGTCACCCAAACCAGCCCAGGTGGCCAAGGCGGGAGGCGGTGGCGGCGGAAAGGCCGCGGCCCGTAAAAAGGCCGAGCGGGTCGGGGTGCTGGCATTCAAAAACACCTTCAAGGATCTCATGGCGGAGACGCCCGTGGCGAAGCTGGGCACCGAGGCCCGGGTGACCAAGGGGAGTCCTCGGGTGGCAGGCCAGGCCGTGGCCCAGCGATCACTGGTCGCCATGCAGGCCAAGGGCGGATCCAGCGGCGGTATCGCCTACGCCGCGGTCAGCCGCAATGTCGGCTATGGAAATGTCGACCGGCTGGGGGGCGGCGGCATCGGCAAGGGTGGCGGCGGTGGCACTGGCAACGGCATCGGTTACGGTTCCGGTCCGGTCGAAAGCGCCATTGCCGATATCGCCGAATCGGCGCGGCCTTTGAGCGACGGCCCGGGCGCAGGCCGGACCGACGAAGAGATTCAGATCGTCTTCGACCGCTACAAAGCGACGTTGTATCGGATTTATAACCGTGAATTGCGCAAGGACCCGACCCTGCGGGGCAAGATCCTGCTGCGCCTCAGCATCGAAACCAGTGGGGAGGTGTCAATGTGCAAAGTGGAATCCACCGATCTGGGATCGCCGGAATTGGTGGCGATGATCGTCGAGCGTATCCGGCGGTTCAATTTTGGCCCCAAGGAAGGGGTACCCAAAATGACCATACTTTATCCGATCGATTTTCTGCCCGCCGGATAGGCGGGACATCTTAATTTGGCGCTTTGCCTGTTATCAGGAGGAAAACCATGGGAATCACTACAATGGTGGCATTTTTTCAGAAGGGTGGGTTGTTCATGTATCCCATTCTGTTCGTGTTTGCGGCCGGCATGGCCATTGCGCTGGAGCGCTGGGCCCGGTTGGCGCATATCCAGAGCGTGAATCGCAAGATGTGGAATACCCTCCATCCCATGCTGGTCAAAGGGGATTTCGACAAGGTCCGGGCCATTGTCGACAAGGATACATCCACCATTTCGCGCATGCTGGGCATGGGACTGGCGCGTCAGGGAGCGGTGCGGCGCCGCGAAGACATCGAGATCGCCATGGAAGAGAGCATGATGGAGATCATCCCGCAGTTGGAAAAGCGCACGCCTTACGTGGCGTTGCTGTCCAACATCGCCACTTTGCTGGGTCTTTTGGGGACCATCATGGGGCTGATCGAAGCCTTTACGGCAGTGGCCAACGCCAACCCGGCGGAAAAGGCCGACCTGCTGTCGGCCAGCATCTCGGTGGCCATGAATACCACGGCCTTCGGCCTGATGGCGGCCATCCCGCTGTTGCTGTTTCACGCCAAGCTGACCTCCACCACCGGCCAGATCGTCGACAGCCTGGAGATGGCATCGGTCAAGGCCCTGAACAGCATCGCCCATCTCAGCAGGCAGCGGTTTGAGGAGAAACTGGAATATTCGGAAGGTCAAAGGGCGGCCGGTGCAAAAAAGCCGAAGATGCAAACAGCCTTGGAAGGCAAATGAAGGCCTTGCCTTCACACGGTTCGCTCGTAACCCAAAAAAGGAGAGAAAATGAAAAGAATCAAATGGTTGGCTCTGGCTCTGATGATCGTTTCGATGGCGATGCTTACGGTTTCGTGCGCCACGCAGGCAACGCAAACCGAACCGTCCCAAGAGGCAGCATCGGCAAGTGTCGACGCCAAAACCGATTCGGTCGAAGCGCGACAAGCGTCTCAAACACCCCAGGCGGCTGCCGATTCCGGGGCAGCCGCCACGTCGGAATTGTTGGAAGAGCAGATCTACTTCGATTTCGACAGTGCCCTTCTGACCGGCCCGGCCACCCAGCGGCTCATCGGCAAGGCGGATTATCTCCGTCGACACGCGGACGTGACGGTAACGGTGGAAGGACACTGCGATGCTCGCGGTACCGAAGCCTACAACATGGCCTTGGGGCAACGGCGGGCCGAAGCGGTGAAGCGTTTTTTGTTGGATTTGGGTATCCGCTCCGAACGGGTGGAGACGATCAGCTATGGTGAAGAGCGGCCGGCAGTTTCAGGAAACGACGAATCGGCCTGGGCCCAGAACCGCCGGGCGGAGTTTCTGATCGATTGATACTTTGACCCTTCAAGAACCCAACACAAGTTAACAGGGCGGCCACCACTGGGGCCGCCCTCGGCTTTTTGCCTGGGAGCCTCATCCAGATGCCGGTTTGCGTTTTTGAAACCGATCGTATCGGCCGGCATGGATTGCCCGTAATGGCATCGCGGTGGGATTCGGGTCAAGCGGCGCTTGACCCGGACGAGCGTCTGTGGGATGAGGGCCATCAAAAAGGAAAAAATGGACCAAGGGGCACACCGAAGGCGCCATATGGATTCAGACCCACCCGAATTGCTGAACTACCAACTGACCCGCATCAAGACCGAGGCGGCGACCGGGTATTTTGATTGTGTTCCCGCCGAGCCTTATGGCTTCGAAGAGGCGCTGGACGAGGCCCGCCGCCACCCCAACGACGAGTTCATTCGCAAGCACGTGTTGCGTCTGGTCGGCGCCTGGACGCCGCAGGACCTCAAACGCGCTGTTCTTCAAGTTTCCGATGACGACCTGTTTTTAAAAGCGCTTTTTTTCGAGGCATGCCTGCTCATTGAGCCGTTGGCCGCCCTGCGCGGGCTGTTTCCTGAAAGAGAGCGCGGCCGCCTGGCCAAGGCTTCACCCCTGGTATTCATCAAAGCGCACCGACAGGCCGATCATCGGTTGCACCGGCGTTGGATCGATCGCCTGCGGCCCAACTTTCTGGAACACGAGGCACTGCCCGCACCCGAGGAGATCGGTCTGCCATCGCCGGCGGATGCGCAAAGCGTGGCCCGTGCCCTGGTCGTAGAGGAACCATTGGAGCGACTGGCCTTATCCATTGAAGACCAGATCGGGAAAGGCCGGATCGGTCAAGACATCGCAGCGCCGCTCGATCCCGGGGAAATCACCGCATTGGCACTGGAACGTTTGACCGCAGCGGGCATTCAAGTGGGTGGGGAGATGCGCCACGAGGCCTCCCTGAGTCCCATCGCCCTGCTGCGCAACTGGCAATTGGCGGTGAGCGTCGATTGCGGCCGGCATCGTTACCGCCTCCAGGGCGAGCAGATTGCCTTTGGCAGAGGTTTGGAACTGGAAGCGGCCCGGGTGGCCTGCGTAATGGAGGTCGTCGAGCGGGTCAGCGCCTATGCCGGTATCGCCGGTGATGAAGTGGTGGGATATCGGACAACCCGCACCCTGGTGCATGCCCGGCTTTCCGATCTGACCTGCAGGGGCAGGGCCGCCCTTGATCCGAACCGATTGGGCCTGGAAGCCCCTTACCGGGATGAGCCATTGTACTGGGTCGAGGGTCAGGCGGCCGGAAAGGACGGGCGCTATCCCATCCTGGTGCCGTCTCAATGCGTGTTTTTGTTTTGCAATCTGGATGAGATCAAACTCTTTTCGGCGCTGGGCTCCAACGGCCTGGGCGCCGGGTCCACCCACTCTCAGGCCAAGTGCCAGGCGCTGCTCGAGCTTATTGAACGTGACAGCGCGGCCACCATCCCTCATGTGCCGGAGCTATGCTTTGATGTGGAAACCAGCGAGGATCGCATCGCCAACCTGCTCCGCAGCTATGCCGAGCGAGGCATTCAGGTGGGCTTTCTCGATCTGACCGGTCCGCTGGGTGTGCCGTGTTGCAAGTGTTTCGTGGTGGACGGGCAAGGGCAGGTGGCCGCCGGCACTGCTGCCGCGCTTGACGCCCGGAAAGCCTTGGTTTCGGCCCTCACGGAAACGCCCTATCCCTTTCCCAATGGGCCGCCCTCCCGGCCCCTGCCGCCGGCCGCGGTGCGGGTGCCCCTGGAGGCGCTTCCCGATTACGACCGCGGTGATGCGGAGCAGAATCTCATGCTGTTGGAACGGCTGCTGCAGGTGAACGGCTTCGAGCCGATATACGTCGACCTGACCCGGTCCGACCTCGGATTGCCGGTGGTGCGGGCCATTATCCCAGGCATGGAGATGACGGGGGATTTCGACCGCTTCTCTCGGGTGCATCCCCGGCTTTACGGACACTACCTGCGATATGCACAACCCCGCCGGGCGGGGCGGGGGAAGTAAAAAGGTCAAATCCCCTCGGCGCTCTGGGCGCGTTTCAACTCCTTCTTCAATATCTTCCCTGTCGGATTTCTCGGGATCTGGTCGATGAACTCCACGATTTCAGGTATCTTGTAGCGCGCCAGCTTGTCGGCCAGGTAGGATTGGACCGCTTCGGCCGAAAGTGCATTCGGTTCGGACAGTTCGATCACTGCCTTGACTCTTTCGCCCAGCGCCGCATCGGGATAGCCGATCACCGCGGCCGCCACGATCAGGGGATGGCTTTCGAGCACCATCTCGATCTCTTTGGGATAGATATTTTCACCACCGCGGTTGATCATGTCTTTCTTGCGGTCGACCACATAGAAAAAACCATCCGCATCCTGAGTGCCGATGTCGCCGGTGCGCAGCCAGCCGTGTTGCAGTGTCTCGGCCGTTGCCTTTTGGTCGTGCAGGTAGGCGAGCATGGTGTTCGGGCCCTTGACGCAGATTTCACCGCGCGTGTCGACCGGAAGTTCATTGAGATCGTCGTCGAGGATGCGCACCTCCTGCTCGGGCAGGGCGATCCCGATAGAACCGATCTTCCGCCGGCCGAGCGGCGGATTGACCGTGGAGATGCCGGTGCCTTCGGTCAAGCCGTATCCTTCGACGATTTCCACGTTGAAACGCTCCTTGAAGCCCTTGATCAAATCGATGGAAAGGGGCGCCGCACCGCAGAAGGCCCACCGCAGTTTGAGTCTGGCACGATCGACCTGGGAAGGATCGATTGAGTAATAGACGTAGTTGTACATGGCGGGCACGCCCATCAGGATCGTGACGCCGTTGTCGAGGATGGCCGGCCAGAAATCCTTGGGTGAAAAGGACGGGCGGATACACAGGGTCTGCCCGCAGAAGGTCATGGGATAGGTCCACACACAGATGGGGTTGGTGTGAAACATGGGCAGCAGGATCAACATCGTGTCGTCGCCCTGCACCAGGCCAAGACGGGCCATGGCGCGACAGATGGAGAGTTGGTTGCCGTTGGAGATCATGATCCCTTTGGGCCGCCCCGTGGTACCCGACGAATAGAGCATCAGGGCGGGATCTTCCAACCCCTGGGGCTCAAATGCCGCGTCATCCGGGTATTGAGCGAGAATGTCGGCCAGGGTGGTCTGAGAAATCTCCTCGCGTCTGACACCGTCGCCGACCACCTCCACCACCATCGGCTTGTGCGTCGCGGCGTGGTAGCCCTTGACAAAATCGGCCATGAAGGCATCACCAACAAACACCACCCGCGGTCGGGCATGATCGAGGGCATAGGCGATTTCGGGGCCCTTGAGTGAAAAATTGAGGAGTCCGGCCACAGCCCCGATCTTCTGCGCGCCGAACATGACATCGTAGATCTGGGGGGAATTCATGATCATCAGGGAGACGATGTCGCCCTTGCGGACCCCCCGGTCGATCAGAAAATTGGCCACGCGATTCGCGTTCTGGTTGGTCTGCGCATAGGTGCGGCAATCATCGCCGAACAGCACGTGGCGACGGTCGGGGATCTCCTCGGCCCGCACGGCGATCATCTCGGCCAGGCTGGTAAAAGAGGTGCGCAGACCTTTTAAGAAGGGCAGAGCTACGAGGTCCACAAAGTTGGCAGCGGGAACAGCGGTTTTTGAAGTCATAATAGTCTCCTTTTTGGCGAATTCTATTGGGAAGGTTTTTCTCTGTCAACCTCGAACCGAGCATTTGTTCAGTTTCCGAGCGCCCGCGGAGACGATGTCAACCCTATTCTAAACCCCCCAAGACAGCCCAGTTGGGCTTGCATCGGACCGATATTGTAATATAATTATTTTCAGTCACATACCTGCTGACCTCTTCTGCCCAGTTAGGAGCCGGCTTGCGCCCACCTTCAGAGACCAACACCCAGTCGTTCTTCGACCTAATAAGGGATCCGGGATCTGTGCATAACTTCGCACACTACCTTATCCTCGGCGGATTAGGTCTCATCGCCATTTTTGGCCTGCAACACTACAGCTTTCTCTCGTTTCACGTCATCATTGAAATGTTCAGCGTCGTAGTGGCGTCCGCCATTTTTCTTTTTGCCTGGAATACCCGAATTCATATTCAAAACGGCGCCATTATCGTGTTGGGCGCCGCCTATTTGGTGATCGGCGGCATCGACTTGCTGCATACCATCGCTTACAAAGGTATGGGGGTTTTAAAACTCGATGACGCGAATATCGCCACCCAGCTCTGGATCGCCGCCCGGTATATCGAAAGCCTTACCCTGTTGGTGGTGCCGCTGTTTTCAAACCGTATGGTGATCCTCCATCGCGCCGTCTACGCCTACCTGTTTATTTTCGCCCTGGTGATCGGCAGCATATTCTTCTGGCCGATATTTCCATCGTGTTTCGTGGAGGGGGAAGGACTGACTGGCTTCAAGAAGATCAGCGAGTATGCGATCGCTGCAATTTTACTGGTGGGATTGTGGAACCTCATGCGCCGCAGAAGAGAGTTCAACACTGTCGTTTACCTCGCCTTGGGGGTTTCCATTGTACTTACCATTGCCTCGGAACTGGCCTTCACCTTCTACGTCAGCGTTTACGGTCTGTCCAATTTTGTCGGGCACCTGTTCAAGCTCGGATCCTTCTGGCTGATCTATAAGGCGATTATCGAAACGGGATTGCAGCGGCCTTACGCGTTGTTGTTCAGGGAGCTGGCTCAAAGCGAGACACGCTACAGAGAGCTGGTGGCCCAACTACCCACGGGCATCTGTGAGATCGATCCCGAATTGCGCATCACCTACATCAACCCGGCCGGGTTGAGGCTCATCGGGTATGACGATGCGGAGCTCCGCCAGGGGATTCGCCTGAATCAGGTCGTGGACGAACTCGATGAGGAGGATGCCAGACAGTGGTTGGCGCAATTTGCTGACAATGATGCGGCGAAGAGCGCCAGTGTCCGACTTAAACGAAAAGATGGGGCACTGGTGGATGTCATCGTCAATTGCACCACGGTCTATCACCGGGACCGGACCGTATCGATCCAGGCCAGCCTCACAGACGTGACCGAAATGAACCGAATGCATCAAAAGCTGCAACAGGCAAACAAGATGGAAGCCATCGCCGTCCTGGCCGGCGGCATGGCGCATAAGGTTAACAATCTGCTGATGGGCGTCGTTGGACATCTTGAGCTGATGAAGATGATTGCGGGCGAGCGGCGTCTGAAAGCGGAGGAATTCACCAGAGTCTTCGACAATTGCGAGAGTATTGCCGAATTGATCCAGAAGCTGCTGGCGTATGCCAGGGGCGGGAGATACCAGAGCCAACCGATCGATGTTGCGGGATTCGTGCAACATGTTCTGGAGGAGCAGACGGAGCCGTCCGGCAAGGATATTGCTTTCTCCCCTGACTTTCCTTCAGGACTGCCGCGAGTGTCGGCTGATCCCACGCAACTGCAAATGGTGGTGTCAAGTGTGGTCGATAATGCGGTGGAGGCCATCGAGGAGAGTGGACGCATCGACATCGCGCTTCACAGCGTGGAGGTGGATGAAGAACAGTGCAGGGAGATGCCCGGCATGATTCCGGGGCACTATGTTCGATTCACGGTGCGGGATACCGGCAAGGGCATGGACGCCGAGACCCTGCGGCGGATTTTCGAGCCATTCTATACGCACAAATTCACGGGGCGTGGTCTGGGCATGCCGGCGGTTTACGGCATCGTGAAAAACCACGGCGGATGGATCGGGGTCGATTCCAAGCCGGGTCAGGGGACCACCGTGGAGATTTACCTGCCGGCGCTTTGATCCCAGTTTCGCAAGTGGATTTTCAAGTTTGAAGGTTTTAAAATGTAAAGCCTGACCTGACGGAAACTTGTCCGTAACCTTTTTCTCGACGATGTTGACTTTTCGTTCTAGTAGGTCAGCACCATTCCTCCGTCGAAGAGCAGATCGCCGCCCACCAGATACTTGCCATGGCTGGACATGCCGAAGAGAAACAGGTTGGCCACCTCCACCGGTGCCATCATGGTCTTGATGCGTGATTTGCCCATCATCACGTCCCGGACCACCGCCTCTTGGGAGATGCCCCGCTGGGCGGCCTGGGCCGGGATCTGGTTGAGCGCCAGGGGCGTGCGCACGAAACCGGTGCTGACGGTGAACGAGCGGATACGACCCTCTCCCTCGGCGCTGATCGATTGCGCCAGGGCGCGCAGCCCGAACTTAGTGATGTTGTAGACCGGCTTTTTGGCCGTGCAGATGTGGGCGTGAACCGAGGCCATGTGGGCGATGACACCGCAGCCGTCGGCGGATCGGCGCATGTGCGGGATGACCAGCTGAGAAAGAAAAAATGGAGCGCGGAGCATGAGCCGTTGCATCAGGTCGTACTTTTCCATGGGAAAGGTATCGACCGGATCGATATGCTGGATGCCGGCGATATTGATCAGGTACTTGATGGATCCCTGGCGGGCGGCCTGATCCACGCCCGCTTTGACCTGGGTGTCGTCGGTCAGATCGGTGAGCACGAAATGCATGCGTCCGCCCAATTCACCGGCCAACCGGGCCGTGTGCTCGCCTTCGGGGGCGTTGATGTCCAGTCCCACTACCGTGAGGTTGTTGGCTGCCGCGGCCAGGGCCGTGGCCCGTCCGATGCCGGTGCCGGCCCCGGTGACGATGCAGACATGGCCGGGGTGGAAATCGGCCTCCTCGATTTTGAGGATCTCCTCTCGGGTAATGTCGGGCTCTTTCAAATCTTCAGGTGCGGAAGTCTCCATGGTGTCACCTCTTTGCATGTTGAACGGTTGATAAATCTACTTTGTTTTTCGGAGAGTGCATGAATAGAAAGGCCGCCCCGACGATCAAAAGGGCGATAAGATAGAGCGCCGGCGTGAAGCTGCCCGTGGCATCGAACAGCAGGCCGGCCAGCAACGGGGCCAGGGCCGCCGGCACATTGGCCGAAAAGAGCAGGCCATACACCTGTCCCAGGGCGGCGCTGCCCCAGCGGTGGGCTACGCTGGAAGCATAGAGTACCAGGACACCACCGTAATTGAACCCCGTAAGCCCGGCAAAGAGCAGCAATCCCCATGAGGATACCAGCACCCAGGGCGCCAGCAGCAGCACCAGGGCCTGGGACAGCAGGTTGGCGCTGACCATGGCCCTTCCGCCAAGGCGGTCGAACAGCCATCCCCAGGTGATACGACCGGCGGCGTTGGCCAGTGCGAACAATCCTACGGCCGTGACCCCGGCGGCCAGGCTGCCGCCGATAAAGAGTTCCTTCAGATTGGCATTGACCGTGAAACCCGCTGCCAGTCCGCATCCCATGGCCAGGTAAAGTCTTCGAAAGTCGCGTTGGGAGATAATCCGGCCGAGGCTTCCAGCTGGTGGTTTGCCCATGTGTGTGTCCGGCGGGTATTGCATGCACAGGCCCGCGCCGCCCACCAGGACCATGAAGGCGATCCCCAGGATTTGAAAGGTGGCAAAAGGCGTCGCCTCTTGCACGGTCATCAGCCAGGCCCCGATCTGGCTGACCAGTGCAGCCCCGCCGCCGAATCCGGCCACGGCAACGCCGGTGACCAGCCCCTTGCGATCGGGAAACCAGCGGATACACGTGGCGATGGGTACGATGTAGGCAAATCCGACACCGACCCCTGCCATCAACCCGATACCCAGCATGGTGAAGAGAAAAAGATCATTGCCCCAACCGGCCACGATCCATCCGCAGCCGAACAGCAGCCCGCCCCCCACGGCGCAGATTCGCGGCCCCAGGCGGGGGAGCAGTTGGCCGGAGAAAATCATGGTCACGGGAAAGGCGAAGTAAAAGAGGGTAAATGGCAGCTGCACCGGACCCTGCAGCAGCCCGGTGGAATCCTTCAACGGCTGAACATAGACCGACCAGGAATAGGTCGCTCCGAGGCACATCTGCATGGCTACGGATGCGATCAGGATCACATAGCGTTTCAATAGTCAGCTCCAATAAACAAGCCAGTAGTTTTGAAATAAAGAAGAGTTTTAAGTGTTAAGTTTTAAGCGTCAAGTGAAGGAATTCTGCCGATTTCGATGTTGTTTGCACCGGGCCACTCATTTGCTCGAATCCGGCCTGCACCCGTACGAATTTAATGCAATTTTGAAAGACCCGGCAAGCTATTTCAATATGACGAGAAAGGGTTTGTACGGGTTGTCGTTTTCACGGTTAGGATGTCGCGCAAAGGACAATTTCGTTCTTTCCCTCAGCCCTTAGAATCGGAGTCCATTATTTTCCATAAGTCCTGGATGCCGGCGTTTACAGGTATGACTCCGCCGAAAACACCTGCGATTTTATCAAAAATAGACAGCATTCCACCACTTCAAACTTAACACTTTACACTTCAGATTTTTAATCTCTCCGCCAACGCTTCAGCCAAGTGCGCCACCCGTATCTTCATTCCCCGCTGTCTTGCCCCACCGCGCAATTGCATCACGCAGCCCGGGCATTCGGTGACAAGCAGCCGTGCGCCGGTGGCATCGATGTCGGAGAGCTTTGTCGTCAGAATTTCGGCCGAAATTTCCGGAAACTTGGCCGAGTAGGTGCCGCCGAAACCGCAGCAGGTCTCCTCTTCGGCCGCAGGGATGAAGCCGTAGCCGGCGGTGGCCATCAGGGCCTTGGGCGCGGTGTGCTCGTCCATCCCCCGGCAGAGATGACAGGGTGCGTGGTATGTGGTCGTTTCACCGCCGGCGGAAAATGCGGCATAGTCGATCGCCAGAATATGGTGGAGCAAAACGCTGAGCGGCTGTACCTTTGCGGCGAACTTCTCGGCTTTCGGCCCGACATCCGATTCGTCCCCCAACAGGCGCGGGTAAGCGTGGCGCAAGTGGGAGGCACACGAGGCGCAGAGGGTAACGATATAATCGAAGCGATCCGGGTCGATAGCCGCTACGTTCTGGCGAGCCACGTCGCGGGCGGCCTTGTTTTCGCCCATCATGGCCACGGGCAGACCGCAACACGATTGCTCCATGGGGAAATCCACATCGACGCCGTGTGCGGATAGCAGCCGGAGGCCGGCTTCGAGCTGTTCCGGGTAGACGAAGTCCTGCACGCAGCCGGAAAACAGCGCCACTTTACACCGCGGTTGGGCCACGCGGTACCGCAGGGCCGGCCAGCGGTCGCGGAAGGGCCGTTCGGCGATGGCCGGCAGGGCCCGGAAGTTGTGCTGTTTGGAAAAGATGTGGGGCAGGTGGCGCAGGTAGGCCGTACCGCCGGTCACCGGACGCTGGGCGAGTTGCGCCGAACGGAGCAGGGTGTGGAACAGGCGGCGGTTTTTCAGCACAGTGGCCAGCATGGTGCTTTGCAACGGGTGGCCCTCTTCGTCCTGGATGCGGGCGTGTACCTCCTTGATCAGTTGCGGCAGGTCGATGCCCGCGGCGCACACCGCCTTGCAGGCGCCGCAGTTGATGCAGTTCTGTACCAGGTTGCGCGCCTTTTCGCGGCCGTGGAAGAAATAGGTGACGATCAGTCCGATGGCGCCGATGTAAATGTGGCCGTACTGGTGACCGCCCACCATGCGATAGACCGGGCAGACATTGGCACACGCGCCGCAGCGTACGCAGCGCAGCACCTGGGAGAAGATCGGGTCTCCGGCCAGGGCGCGGCGTCCGTTGTCCAGGAAGACGATATGCATCTGCTTGGCAGTGCCTGTTTCAGATGGATGGTATTCGGCCGGACCGGTGATCCAGGTGACGTAGGAGGTAATGGCCTGTCCGGTGGCGTTGCGCGGCAACACCCGCAGAATCTTGAGCGCGTCGAGCAGCCCGGGCAGCAGTTTGTCCAGGCCGACCAGGGCCACATGCACCCGTGGCAGGGTCGTGACCAGGCGGGCATTGCCCTCGTTGGTGACCAGACCGATGGTGCCCGTGTCGGCGATGGCGAAATTGGCCCCCGAGATGCCCATGTCGGCCTGGGCGAACTTCTGGCGCAGTTCCCGCCGGGCCACCTTGACCAGGCGTTGTATTTCCGAATCCTGGTGTTGTCCGGTAACCTGGGTGAACAGGTCGGCCACCTGGTGGCGCGACAGGTGAATGGCCGGCATCACCATGTGGGAGGGGCCTTCGTGCCGCAGTTGGATGATCCATTCCCCCAGATCGGTTTCGGTCACTGTTAACCCCTCGTGCTCCAGGTGATGGTTCAGGAGGGTCTCTTCCGCGGTCATGGATTTGGACTTGATGACCGTGCGCACCCCGTTGTCCCGGGCGATGTCGGCGATGATGCGGTTGGCCGCATCGGCAGTCGCGGCCAGGTGGACCTTCACCCCCATGGCCTCGGCGTTGTGCTTGAATTGGCTGTACAGATGATCCAGCCGATGGAGGGCCTGGTCTTTTGCCGTGGACACGTCGGCCACAAGGGCGTCGATGTCCATTTCGGCGAATGCCCTGGCGCGCGACTCCCGATACGCAACTGCGAATTTGTCCATGGCTTCCCTCAGGAAGTCGTTGGCCAGTGCCCGGCCCACCTCGTGGCGGTAGCCTTTGAGTGTCTTGGCTTCCTGCATTACACCTCCTCCAACATGAGCACATGAAGCTCCAGGGGCCCATGGACACCGATGGCCAGCACACGCTCGATGTCGGCCGTGCGGCTGGCGCCGGTGATAAAGGCCAAGTAGCCGGCGGGCTTCTGCATGAACTCGCGCAGCTCCGCTTCGGCGGACAGGGCATCGCGCCGCAGCCTGGAGATCGGCAGCACAGCCACGTGGATCTCGCTGATCATGGTGGCCAGGCGCACCTCTTCACTGCCGGAATCGATGACCAGGGTGCCGGTTTCCGCGATGCCCAGGTCGGCCATGGTGAAACCGATATCGATACCGGCCAGGTGTCGACGCAGGGGTCGATCGGTGAGCAGGATGCCCTTTGGATCGCATCGCTGCTTGAGCTCAGTCCAGGCTTCGGTCGATAGGGCCGGTGCAGCGATCACCTTCTGCTGCTTCAACCCGCAAAGCGCCTCTGCATCTGCCGAGAGCGGCTCGCCGCAGCCGGCAGCCAGCAATTGGCAGGCTTCCTTGCGTTCGCACAAGTCGAGCGCATAATCGAAAGCCTCCGCCATCCCGGCAACCTTCGCGACTATAGCCGAAACCGCTTCCGCCCGTTTTTGAAAGGTCTCTTCCAGTGCGGCCATCGCCTTCATAAGAAATTCTCCTTGGCACTATTCTCCGAAAAAGATGCCCGGCAGCCAGGTGATCAGTTCCGGAAAGAACGCCAGCAACAGGATGCTGGCCAGCTGGAGGGCGACAAACGGCAAAATGCCCTTGTAGACATGCATCATGGTGTAATCCGCGGGCGCCACGCCCTTGAAGTAGAAGAGCGCGTACCCGAACGGCGGCGTCAGGAACGAGGTCTGCAGGTTGACGCACATCAGGATCGCAAACCACAATGGATTGAAATCGAGCTCCATGGCAATGGGCATGAAAATCGGCACTGTGATGAACAGGATGGCGGCCCAGTCCACGAACATGCCCAGGATGAAAACGATGAACATCATGATGATCAGTACCAGCCAGCGGTTCATGCCGCTGCCGATGAACAGGTCGGCCACCACGTCGCCGCCGCCCATGCTCAGAAAGACGGTGGAGAAGAAGTTGCCGCCGATGAAGAGCATCATGACCATGGCGGTCGTTTTCAAGGTGGCCACGCTGGACTTGCGAATCACCGTCCAGCTCAATGCCTTGTTGAAAAGAGCCAGCAGGAAGGCGCCCAGCGCACCCATGCCGGCGGCCTCGGTGGCCGTGGCGATGCCGGCCAGGATGGTGCCCATGACCATGAGGATCAGACCCAGCGGCGGCAGCATCGATTTAAGTGTCATACCCCACTTCTGGGCGCTGGTCCACCTGCTGGCCTCCTCGCGGCTGATGGGCGGCCCCAGGCGTGGATTGAGGTTGCAGCGGATGGTGATATAAAGAAAGTAGAGCCCGGAAAGCAGTAGGCCGGGAAAAATAGCGCCGGCGAAAAGGTTGCCCACCGAGGTCTCCTTGAGGCCGGTCAGGCCGGCGAAGACCACCATCATGATGCTCGGCGGAATCAGGATGCCCAAGGTGCCCGAAGCGCAAATGATGCCGCTGGCCATCTCCTTTTGATATCCTTTGCTCATCAGGGCCGGCGTGGCCAGCAGGCCCATGGCCACCACCGAAGCGCCGATGATGCCCGTGGTCGCGGCAAAGACCGTACAGACCGCGACAACGGCCAGGCCCAGGCCGCCTTTGATTTTGCCGAGCACCACGTACAGGGATTCGAACAGGGCCTCGGCGACCTTGGATTGATCGAGCAGTTGGGCCATGAAGATGAACAGTGGAATCGCCACGAGGGTGTAGTTGTTCATCAAGCCCCAGACCACATTGGCAAAAAGATTGAAAAGGGCCGGCACATTGAAGCCATTGTCGATAAGTCCGAAAAGCGTCGCCACGCCTGCCAGCGTGAACGCCAGCTGGTGGCCCAGGGTAATGGCCGCGATCAGCGTCGCGAACATGGCCAAGGTCATAAGTTCGATGCTCATTCGCTTTATACCTCCGCTGCGGAAGCCGGCTTATCGGCCGACGAAAGTGAGTTGATGGACTTGATCAATGTGGAGATGCCCTGCAGCAGTAAAAAAGTGAAGCAAAGCGCCATCAGGATCTTGATCGGATAGATCGGGGGTGCCCAGCTGGTGGAGTTGAGCTCCCGTTGAGTGGTAGACAGCAGGGCGAATTTCCATGACCAGATGGTCATGCAGGTGAAGACCGGGAGAAAGATGACCAGGTTGCTGAGGATGGAGAGGATTGCCTGCCCGCGCCGGCTGGCGCGCGAGCTGAAGATATCCACCTTTACATGTCCGTCCACCACATCGGTGTAGGCCAGGCCGAACATGAAGTGAATACCGTACAGAAAGGTGGTGGCCTCGAAGCCCCAGATGGTCGGCGCGTTGAATACATATCGCATGAACACTTCGTAGACCACGACCACCAGCAGGGGAATAATGAGCAGCGCCGTCCATTCACCCTGCTTGCGGTTGAATGTATCGATCGCTGCGCTGACTTTTTCCAGCATGTCGCACCTCTTTTTGGATAGGCCTTGCGGCAAAAGGCCCCTTGCCCATGGAAAGGGGCCTTTTGTCCGTTCGGGAGGGGATTATTCCAAGATTTTGCCGCCCATGTAGGTCTCGTAAGGCCAGGCGGCCGCTCCGCCGCGCGCTTCGCGCCAGTCGGTATAGCTTTTCAGGAACTCTTCCTGGGAATCCACCACCTTCTTGACATCCGGGAACTTTTTCTTCAGTTCTTCCATGTACTCATAGGTGGTCTTGCGGAATTGGAGCAGGGTATCCTTGTCCATGTGGACGATCTCGATCTTCTGCTTGAACCTTCGGATCGCTTCGGCATTGAGGCCGTTGATCCAGTTGTAGCTCCACAACTGGGTCTCCTTGGCAGCGATGTCGACAATCCACTTCAGATCTTCGGGCAGTTTGTCATAGGCCGGCTTGTTGAAGAAGAGGGCGCATTGAATGCCGGGCTGATGGACACCGGGCTGGATGGCGTACTTGGTGATTTCGTCAAAACCCATGGGATAGTTGATGGCCGGCGAGGAGAATTCGGCCGCATCGATCACGCCGCGCTCCAGGGCCAGGTAGATCTCGCCGCCGGGCAGTGGGCTGACCGAGGCGCCCAGGTTGTTCAAGATGTCCATGTACCAGCCCACGGTGCGCACGCGCATGCCCTTGAAGTCTTCCATCTTGGAGGCGCGTTTGTTGGAAAAAAGTCCCATCTCCTGGCCGCACTGGCCGCCGGGCAGGGCCACCATGTTGAACTTGCCATAGAGCTCGTTCATCATTTCGGCGCCGCCTTTTTCATAGAGCCAGATGTTGTACCCTTCTGCGTCCAGGCCGAACGGCACCGATGCAAAGGCCACGAAGGCTTCGTTTTTGCCCTTCCAGTAGCCGGGCCAATCGTGGCCCACTTCAGCTGCGCCCTGGCTCACGGTGTCGAAACTCTGCATGGCCGGCACCATTTCTCCGGCGGCAAAAGGCTTGATGTCCAGACGGCCGGCGCTCGCCAGACGGACGCTGTCGCAGAAGTGCACGGCGATGTCATAGAACAGAAGCCCCTTGTCCCAGGGCATGACCATCTTCCAGCGGATCTTTTCGGTCGACGGTTTGAAAGAGACGCGTTTGGCCGAGTCATGGCGTTTGTCCATGCCGAATTTTTCGCGTTTCTCGGCTGCCGAGACGGCCGTTGCCAGACATGCAGTGAGAAAAAACACCATCAAAAGTTGGAAAAACCTCCGCATAAATTGCCTCCTTGGATTCCTGAGCGGTTAAAAACGGGCTATTTCAGGTTCATAGATGGGTCGCCAGCGCGCGTTGCAGCGATGGCTGTGATAAGTGGACACCCCCCTTCCAGTGAATGTGATGGAACACCTGCAGAACGAAATGGATATTGTGGAAATGGTATGACCATTAGCTATTTCAGTCCTGTCGCATCTGTCAAGAATAAATTCTTGCGCAATTAAAAAGACAGTGATAACAGATTTTTATAAAATTCCAAATCGATAATGAAGATCCGAAAAATATCGAATGATATTCACAACAAAGGTCATACCAATAAAAAAATCAGGGGGGCCCATGGTGCATGCAGCCATCGTCAAACAGTTGAAAGATCTGGTTGGGAGTCAGAATGTTTTCGACAACAAGGCCGATCGGGTAACCTATGCCTATGATGCGGCCGTATTGGAACCCCAGCTGCCGGCGGTGGTGGTGCGCCCGGAGAATTCCGAGGTTCTCGGCCGGGTGGTTGCCCTCTGCAACCGGGAGGGGCTGCCGCTGACGGTGCGCGGCGCCGGCACCAACCTGAGCGGGGGCGCCATTCCCCAGCAGGGTGGCGTGGTTTTGCTCACCAACGGGCTCAATCGAATCCTGGAGATTAACAGCGAGGATATGTACGCCGTGGTCCAGCCGGGCGTGATCACAGCCCAGCTGGCCGCGGCCGTCGAAGCCAAGGGCTTGTTCTATCCGCCCGATCCCGGCAGCCAGGCCGTATCGACCCTGGGCGGCAATGTGGCCGAAAACGCCGGTGGTCTGCGCGGTCTCAAATACGGCGTGACCGCCGACTATGTCATGGGGCTGCGTTTTTACGATGTCGAGGGCAATCTCATCAAAACCGGGTCGCGCACGGTCAAATGTGCCACCGGTTACAATCTCAAGGCCCTGATGATCGGATCGGAGGGCACGCTGGGTGTGCTCGACGAGATCACCCTGAAGCTGATTCCGCCGCCGCGCGCACGCAAATCCATGTTGGCCGTCTTCGACCAGATGGAACGTGCCTCCCAGACCGTGGCCGCCATCATCGCCCACCATATCGTGCCGGCCACCCTGGAGTTTCTGGACAATTTCACCATCCGCGCCGTTGAGGACTTCAGCCATGCCGGTTTGCCGGTTGAGGCTGCTGCCATCCTGCTGGTCGAGGTGGACGGCCATCCCGGCCAGGTGGCCGAGGAGGGCGAGCAGGTCGAGGCGATTTTAAAGCAGATGGGGGCCAAGGACATCCAGGTCGCCCGGGACGACGCCCAGCGCGACCGCATCTGGGCGGCCCGGCGCAGCGCCCTGTCGGCCCTGGCCAAGCTCAAACCCACGGTGGTCCTGGAAGACGCCACTGTGCCGCGTTCTAAAATTCCGGCCATGGTGCATGCCCTTCAGGGAATCGCCCGTCGGTTCGACCTGGCCATCGGCACCTTCGGCCACGCGGGCGACGGCAATTTGCACCCCACTATTCTCACTGACAAGCGCGACAAGGGGGAATGGCAGCGGGTCGAGGCGGCCATCGAGGCCATTTTCGACGAGGCCCTGGCGCTTGGTGGAACCCTTTCCGGCGAACATGGCACAGGCCTGGCCAAAGCGGGTTTCCTGAAAAAGGAGACTGGACAGGGGGCCATCCTGCTGTCCCGGCGTATCAAGTCCGCATTGGATCCCAATCGTATTCTCAACCCTGGTAAAATCATAGGAGACTGATATGGCCGACATGCACGCGCTGGTTCGTTTGATGCGCGAAGTAGAGGATCAACTGGCGAGTTGTATGCGTTGCGGCATGTGTCAATCGGTTTGCCCGCTGTATGCCGCCACCGGCCGGGAGGCCGATGTGGCCCGCGGCAAACTGGCCCTGCTCGACGGCCTGCTGCGCGAAATGTTCGACCGGCCGGACAGCGTTCGCGAACGCCTCGACCGGTGTCTTTTATGCGGATCATGCCAGGCCGGCTGCCCGAGCGGTGTGCGGGTGATGGACATTTTCATCAAGGCGCGCGCCATCCTGGCCGGCTTCAGCGGCCTGTCGTTCTCCCAGAAAATGATCTTCAAGGGGATGCTCGCCCATCCGGCCCTGTTCGACCAGTTGACTTTCTGGAGCAGCCGCTTCCAAAAGCTGCTGACGCGTCCGATCAACGAGATGCTGGGCACATCCTGCGCACGTGTCATGTCGCCGCTGATCGGCGATCGTCATTTCAAACCCCTGGCGGATCGTCCGTTTCATCACGAAGTGCCGTTCCTGGACACGCCGGCGGGCCGTTCCGGTCGCAAGGTGGCGTTTTTCGTGGGGTGTCTGCTCGACAAGATATTTCCCAAGGTGGCCGGGGACGTGGTCACGGTTCTCGAAAAAGCCGGCGTGGGTCAGCTGATACCGCAGGGTCAGGCGTGTTGCGGCATTCCGGCCTTGTCCGCCGGGGACACCCAAACCTTCCAGAAGCTGTTGCGCCACAATCTGGAGCGGTTTCCCGTCGACGATTTCGATTACCTGGTCACCGCCTGCGCCACCTGTACTTCCACCATCAGAAAGCTGTGGCCCCTGATGGCGGAAAAGGAAGATACCAGCACACGCCGCCGGGTGGCCCGGATAGCAGAAAAGACTTTAGACATCAGTCAATTTCTGGTAGATGAGCATCTCTTGACGGACGTGCCCTCCGTTGGCCGCGCGTCCAAACCGACGGAGGTCACTTACCACGATCCCTGCCATTTGAAAAAATCGCTGGGCGTGTCGGCCCAGCCGCGTACCGTGCTCAATGCCATCGAGGGCATTCGGTTCGTGGAAATGGAAGGGGCCGACCAATGTTGCGGCATGGGGGGCAGTTTTAACATTAAATACTACGAAATTTCCCGGGAAATCGGAGAGAGGAAGCGCAAGGCGATACAAGCGTCACGATGCAGCGTGGTGGCCACCAGTTGCCCGGCCTGCATGATGCAAATCAGCGATGTGCTTTCCCGGGGTGGCGATCCCATTCGCGTCAGACATGTAGTCGAACTCCTTGCCGAGCGTTGGAAAGATAATGACAATTACCCTTCAGCCCATTAAACCCAAGAAGATTTCCGACCAGGTATTCGAGCAGATCCGCGAGTTGATCTTTCGCGGGCAGCTCAAAGCGGGCGAACAACTTCTACCCGAACGCGAGTTGTCCGAGGCCATGCAGGTCAGCCGGACCACCGTGCGCAACGCCATTAACAAATTGGTGGTGCTGGGCCTCCTCGAACACAAACAGGGGCAGGGTACATTCGTCCGTTTTCCGGATACGCGCCTGGACAACCCGCTGGCCGCAGCCATGGAGGTCGAGGATGCGACCATCGCCGATCTGTTGGAAGTGCGCATGGGACTCGAGTGCAACGCAGCGGCCCTGGCGGCCCAGCGAGCCAATGAAGAGGACCTGCGTTTTATGGATGCCAGCCTCGAAGAGATGCGCGTCGAGGTGGCTTCGGGTCGTCTGGGCACCGAGGCCGACACCGCCTTTCACATGGCCCTGGCCTATGCAACGAAGAACCCCGTGCACGTCTACATCATGAAGAATTTTTATGATTTTCTATTCGTGGGTATCAAAAAGAACCTCAGCCATCTGTACGAAGATCCGGCCAACATCGATCAGATTCTAAGCCAACACAGTGAGATCATCGAAGCGATCCGTAAGAAGGATGCCCAGGAAGCCTTGCAGTCCATGCATCGGCACATCCAGTTCGTGCAGGACTTTTTCCGCAAACGGGGTTGAACTGCTCCAAGACGAGTATGGTGTTTTCTACAGGGTGGAGCATGTCATGATCCATTCTTTTTTCCGTTTGGGACTTCGTTTCAAGCGCCTCGTGTGGGGGTGGACGCTACTGCTGGTGCTGGTTGCCTGCGGCGCCAGGCAGCCGGTGCCCGAGCCGGCACCCTACCTGGAGATTGGCATGGCAAGCTATTATGCGCGCAAGTTTCATGGCCGCCCGACGGCCAGCGGCGAACCCTACGATGATAACGCCTTGACTGCGGCCCATCCCCACCTGCCTTTCGGCACCCTGCTCAAGGTCAAGAGCCTCAAAAATCATCGCACGGTCGTGGTGCGGGTCAACGATCGCGGGCCGTTCATCAAGGGGCGCATCGTCGACGTTTCCCGGGCTGCGGCCAGACGGCTGGGAATGGTGCAGGACGGCCTGATGCGGGTCGAGGTGACCCTTGCCGAGTCTCCTGATGGCACGATCTGATGGATATCCAGATATCGGGCCAACGGGTCGTTTGTGGCTGGACACTACCTGGCGAAAGCCCAGGGATCGAAGGTATCCTTTCCCTCGCGCCGCTCGAGATTCGGATCGATGACCGTATTGAAGGCCACGCGATCGCTGTGCTCGTCGCATCCGTTGGGGCAGACCAGTCGGCCATCTTTTCTCTTGAACAAGATTTTCTTGCATTTCGGACATCGTTTCATCACATCACCTAAAATGGGGTATAGCAAAACCGCAGGCTTCATCGAGACCGACCCGTGGTTGCATTAGGTTGAGTCGTCAAACTCCTTACTTTTCGGTCCCTATGGCAAACAAAGCAAATTCAGTGCCATAAAAAACATCAAATAAATACGGCATGATATAAAACGGCAGTCTTTTTAATGTGGGGGAAACGTCAGGAAGTGCCCGGCTATTTCTTCTCAATTATGAATTTTTTTTCCTATTGGCATGGCCTCGCGTTTCCATGAGCCATTTTTTTGTTTTGCACTCCGGCCACTGCTATTTTATGCTGATGCCGTCTTTCAAATATGTCTGAATATATGGAGATGGCATGGAACCCCTGATCGTTTTTTCGATATTCTTCCTGATTGTCGTTCTCGCCTGGCTGGTCGGGACCTATAACCGTTTCGTGAAATTCAAAAACGGCATCGAGGAGAGCTGGAGCGGTATCGATGTGGCGCTGAAACGGCGCCATAATCTGATACCCAATCTGATCCGTGCGGTTGAAGGGTACAGCGAACACGAGGCTATTCTTTTCCGGACCAAAGGTGACTATCTGACCGGATCGAGCGGGGTTTCGAATCGGAGCGAAGAGGAGAGCCGAATCTCCGAATCGCTGCGCGGTCTTTTGGGCTTGGCCGAAGCCTACCCGGACCTGAAGGCCAGCGCCAACTTCATCGCGTTGCAGCAAAGCTTGAACGAAATCGAGGAAGATGTCCAGAAGGCCAGGAATCGATACAACCGATACGTGGGTAAATTCAACACGCTGGTCGAATCTTTCCCGGCCGTTTATATGGCCAGAAGATTCGGATTTGAAAAGCGGAACTACTTCACGCTCGACCTGGCCACCCAACGGGAATTGCCGGAGGTCGATTTTTCATCATCCGGCAACGCCAAGGAGTGAAGGGGATGGAACGATTGACCGGAGAGAATGACTTGGCGGGCGTCGATCCAGACGGCGCTTTGAAAGCAACCCGGAAACGTTTTGGCTGCCTGCAAGTGTTGGGACTGATGACGCTCGCCGCCCTGGTGGCAGCGGGATTGACCTTTTTCATCATCAAATT
This sequence comes from Desulfatitalea tepidiphila, assembly GCF_001293685.1. Taxonomy (NCBI): domain Bacteria; kingdom Pseudomonadati; phylum Thermodesulfobacteriota; class Desulfobacteria; order Desulfobacterales; family Desulfosarcinaceae; genus Desulfatitalea; species Desulfatitalea tepidiphila. Next base: position 795,319 of record NZ_BCAG01000003.1, read on the forward strand.
TTACTTCTTCCCCTCTGAATTCAAGCCCGTGACCTTGAACCCCGCCGAGGAAAAAATCCTGGCGGCCAAATTGGAAAAGCTCGATTCAGCCAGCGGCGCCAATGTGCCGCATCGCTTGTACGATACCGGCAGAGCGGCCCCATCCGCGCGGACAGATCCAGGCCCGCCGCTCGAACCCGAACGTTACGACGAAAGCAAAATGAAAAGGGAGATCGCCTTTACCGAAAAGGAACTCAACGGCCTGTTGGCTAAAAATACCGATCTCGCCAGGCGGTTGGCGATCGATTTGTCCGACGATCTGGTCAGCGCCAAATTGCTCGTACCGGTGGATCCCGATTTCCCCATCTTCGGTGGAAAGATCCTGCGGGTCAGGTCCGGTATGGGATTTTCCTACTCCAAAGGAAAACCCGTCATCATCCTCAGGGGCATCAGCATCATGGGCGTGCCCATTCCCAATGCCTGGTTGGGCGGTTTGAAGAATATCGATCTGGTGGAAAAATTTGGCTCCGGCAACGGTTTCTGGAAGACCCTGGCCGACGGCATAGAGGATTTGAGAGTCGAAGACGGTCTGCTGAAAATCAAGTTCAAGGAATGAGCGCGCCGCCGCTCCCTATCCCTTTCCTTAACATATCAGGGGAAACCCCTACCATTCACCTCCCAATGGTCACCCGAAACCGGCGTGGACAATCCACCTCGCTGATTTATTTTTTAATTGTGATCAAATAGAAAAAGGAGGTCGAATCATGAACGCCCAGGACAACCTTAAAGATATCTTCACCCAAGCCATGACCGAGCTGGTGAATGCCAATTACCTCAAAAGCATCGCCCTGTTGACCGAAGTGCTGGTACGGGAACCAAAACACAAACTGGCGCTCACGGCCCGAGGTTCCGCATTCTTACGGCAGGGCAACATCGACAGGGCACTGGCTGATTTCGATCGGGCCATCGATGCTTATCCGAACTATGCCCGCGCTTATCACCTGCGCGCCATCGCCCGCAGTGAAAATGGCGACGATGCCGGGGCCATGGCCGACCTGGACCGGGCCATCGCCATCGATCCGGAATATGGGGCGGCCTACTACAGTCGCGCCAACGTTCACAGCAAAGCCGGTCGCGACGATGCGGCCGGCGAAGACGCGGCCATGGCCACCCAGATCGGCCTGCACAACATGGAGCGTTACAGCAATGGTAACAACGTCTGGCGGACCGGCCATTTCGCGGTCGAGGACGCGATGGAAACCGAGTTGATGCGCTAAGTCAATCCGCTCTCCACACTGACGCCTTTGGGGTTGCCCAAGGGCGTTTTTTTTACGAACCATTCAAATTTTTTCAAACGGTGTGACCGGATCTGTCACACGCCTTTGATAATGTCGCCTCCAGAGGATGAAACATCATTTCAACCCAGGAGGACGACATGACCTATCATTGCACAATTCAGGACGGCCAGGAAGCTTACGAGTATCACGGCAACACCGCCATCGAGCGCACCCGCAAAGTCCGCGGCGGGGTACAGCGCGACTGGCTCTTTTTCGATTCGGCCGAGGAGGCCGAGGCGTTTTTCAATGATCACTGCGCCTGTTGCGAGGCCGCGTGATGACCGGGCGTCTGATCGGCGGGGTGATCGACTGCGCGGCCATGGCGCTGTTCGTGGTCTTCAGCGCGGGTTTGACGTGGCTGGTCTGGTATTGAGCGGCAGGCGCAGGGTGATGGTGCAGCCGGTTTGGGGGTTGTTGGCCGCCTCGACCCGGCCGCCCATGGCGGCGACCAGCTTTTTGACCAGGGCCAGGCCGATGCCCGTCCCGCTGGTACCCCGGGTCAGGGCGCTTTCGGCGCGGTAGAAGTCGTCGAATACGCGTTTGAGGGCCGGGCGGGGGATACCCGGCCCGGTGTCGGCAAGGGCGATGCGCACCCATGGACCTTCGATTCGGGCATCGATGCGGATGCGGCGATCCGGGGCATTGCGGCCGAACTTGATGCTGTTTTCGATGAGGTTGATCAACACCTGGAGCATGGCCTCGCGGTCGCACGCCATCTCGATCTCCCGGCCGGTGCCGATGGTCAAGTCGAACCCTTCCTGGGCCAGCTTGGGCGCCATGATGGCGTGTGCCTCATTGAAGAGATCCCCCAGGCGGCCCGGCCTCAACTCGACGTGGTGCTGCTTTTTCTCCAATTTGGCCAGGGTCAGCACGTTGTTGATGAGTCGGGAGAGGCGGGTGCTTTCCGACCCGATGATGCCGAGGTATTCCTGTTCGCGCTGGGGGGTGGCGGCGATCCCCTGTTCGAGCATCTCCACGTACATGCGGATATTGGTCAATGGCGTCTTCAACTCGTGGGTCACCGACGAGACGAAGCGGGAGCGGCGCTCGGACAGATCGACCACCGATCTCACGCTGTGGTAAATGGCGAACAGGCCCAGCAGCAGGACTGCACCCAGGGCTGCCAGGGCGATGTGTACGCTTTTTCTGGCCGGCGAGGCCGGGATGTGATCGGAAGCGATGGCCGCGCGGATGAAATCGAACGGTGCGGGGAACGTCCGTTGGGCCACGACCCGTCCGTCCCGGGCCGCGCCACCCGTTTCCAAGGTCCCGTTTTGCGATTCGACGCCGGTCACCGCCAGGGTCAGGCGCGAGAAGGCGGCCATGGGATGGGGCTTGAAATAGACGTCGGCCATGTGCTGCAGAAACGGCGCGAGCACCAGCACGAACCCCTGCCTGAGAATCTGGTCGTTGACCGCCACCCGGCGGAAGATGAAGACCCGGTCCGAATCGATGAAGAGCGACTGCATGGGCGCCACCTCGACCTGAAACCGCTGCGGGTCCGACGGCGGTATGGAGGATTCGGGGGAACGAATTGAGGCAGCCGGCGGCGCCGGCGTTTCCCGGCGTTCGGGCGTTTCCACCGCGGCGTCGATTTCGGCTTCGACCCTTTCCGCTGCTTCGGGCCGCGGAGCGACGGCGTCGGCCGCCTGGCCGGCCAGGTTGGACATTTGACGCGGCGTGAGCTCTTCGACCCGGACGCTTTTCTGACCGAGATGCGTCTGGGACGACTTGCGTTGGGGCGCGGCCAAATACCGTTCGGCGAATGTGGATGGCTGCGTTTTCGGCGGTTCGGCCTTCGCCGCCCGGGTCATGCGCGGTTCAGGTGCCGAAGGGGGAAGGGCCCTTTTTTTTTGATTGAAGGCCTGGTTGACCGCTTCGAGCGCGGCGACGACGTCGCGGTGTCGGGGTGGGGCCTGTCCCGCGTCGGCGACCAGGGGGGTTTGCATGCGGCCGTCCGGTTGGTTTTGCAGATATCCGAGGATATAGGGCTCTTTTGGAAGCGAGGAGAGCGGCGAGGCCATGCCTTCTGATGCCGGCGTCTGATATTCGTCCACGGCCCGGCGCTCTTCGCGCTGGATCAGTTCGGCCAGCTCTTTTTGCATGTCATCGATCAAGGCTTCGGCGAAGAATTCGAGCTGGGCCAGCTCTTCCCGGGCCACGCCTGTATAGGTGCGCCAGACTACATAGGAGAGCGGCACGGAAACCGCGAGGCAAAAGAGAAGAAAGTAGAGTTTTAAACGGACCACCGATACCCCTCGCCGCGCACCGTCTCGATGAGACGCACCTGTTCATCCAGCAACGATATTTTTTTGCGCAGTTTGAGAATGTGGATATCCACCGTGCGGGTTTCGATGTCCGCGTCGGCGTAGTGCCACACCTCTGTGAGCAACTCTTTCTTGGGGACGATGCGGTGCTGGTTCTGGTGCAGGTAGACGATGAGATCCATCTCCCGCCGGGTCAGTTCCTGGCTATGCGCACCGCGCACGGCCTGCAGGTTCCGGCCGTCGAAGAAGATGCCCTGGCACTGAATTCGTTCTTCTCCGGTGGGCTTGCCGCTGCGCCGCAACACCGCCTCCACTCGGACCATCAATTCCCGCAGGGAGAACGGTTTGCTGATGTAGTCGTCGGCGCCGGCCTTGAAGCCGGTGACCACATCCTCTTCGGCCCCCTTGGCGGTGAGCATGATGATCGGCTGGGTCGGCTTTTGGCGTCTCAGTGTCCGGCAGATGGAAAAACCGTCCATCGTCGGCAGCATGACATCCAGGAGCACCAGATCGTAGGCGCCGCCCAGGGCGGCATTCAAACCGCTCCGGCCGTCATCGGCCCCGTCGGCGGCATAGCCGTTGAAGACCAGAACATCTCTAAGACCATTGAGAATCGCGGGGTCGTCTTCGACGATCAGGATGCGGGCTTTGGGTGGCTTCATCGATTTCCTATCCTCCGATGACGGTCGGCGGTGGCCAAATCTTCGGCCGGCCGCCGGCAGTTCGCCCAAGATTACATCAATCGCGCGACCCTGCAAAGTAAAAGTTTTGTAAAAATCGGGGCCTAACCTTTTGCATTTCTTTGAATTGTCTTTTGCCGGGGTGGGCATAGAATCGCACCATGAAAGACCGGTAAAACGCAACATTCAACGAAGGAGGGAGACTATCATGCGCACACTGAACAAAGGAATGATCGTGATCTTGGGACTGATCGCCGTGACCGTGGCGGCATTGGCTTACATGGGCGTGCATCCCGGGGCGGTTCAAGGCGGTCCGTTACCGGATATGGGGGGCGACGGCCGGGTGAGTGTGGCGACCCGCATCACCCAGGACAAGGTTCTCGTCGGATCGGATGGCCGGGTTGCAATGGCAGTGACCATGGCGGCTGCGGCCGCGACACCGTCCGACGACGAGCCGGTAAGACCCGTTGACCTGGTCATCGTCATCGATCGCAGCGGCTCCATGCAAGGGCAGAAAATCGAGGCGACCCGCAACGCCGTCCTGCAACTGATCGAGCGGTTGACCCCCAAGGATCGGCTGGCCCTGGTGGCCTATGCCGACGGGGTACAGGTGGTCGCCCCGCTGACCGCCATGTCGGCCGACCGGCACACCCAATTGGCCCGACTCATGGCCCAGATCCAGGCCGGCGGGAGCACCAATCTGGGGGGCGGGTTGCGGCAGGGCATCGAGTTGCTTCAGACGGCGCCTGACACGGCGCGTCAGCGCCGGGTGATCCTGATCTCCGACGGGCTGGCCAACCAGGGAATCACCGATCCGGGTGCCCTTGGGCAAATGGCGGCCGCGGCCACGGACGGTCACTTTGCCGTCAGCACGGTGGGCGTCGGCCTGGAGTTCAACGAGTTGCTCATGACTACCATCGCCGACCACGGTCTGGGCCGTTATTATTTCCTGGAGGACCCGCTGGTGTTCGCCCAGGTGTTTGAAAAAGAGTTCCAGACCGCGCGCCAGGTGGCGGCTGCCGACGTGACCCTCAGGGTGCCTCTGGCCGAAGGGGTTCGTCTGATCGACGCCGGCGGTTATCCCATCCGGAGAGCAGCGGGGCATGCCGTGGTGCGGGCCGGCGATTTGATCGCCGGCGGCGAGCGCAAACTGTTTCTGACCTTTCAGGTGCCCACCGATCGGGAAGGCCGTTTTTCCATCGGCGGTGCGCGACTCACCTACCAGTCCCAGGGCCAGGAACATGCGCTGGCGCCGACCGGGGAATTCTTTGTGGCCTGCAGCATGGATCGGCAGGCGGTGACAGCCAGCGTGGACAAGGAGACCTGGGGCGGGCACGTGGTTCAGGAATCCTACAATCAGCTCAAAGAGGCGGTGGCCGATGCGCTGCGGCGGGGAGAGGCCTCGGAAGCCGAACAGCGCATCCGCGACTATGCGGCCGAGAAGCGCCGGATCAATGCCGCCGTGGGATCCGCTGCCGTGACCCGTCATCTGGATCAGGACATCAAGGCTCTGGAGGAGACGGTGGCCGAGACGTTTGCGGGGCCGCCTGCGGCCGTGGCGGCCAAACAGAAGCAGAACGCCAAGGCCCTGCAGTACGAAAGCTACCGGGAGCGCCGGGCCAAAAATTAGACGAAAGGAGACGAGAAGATGGGTGTGATGACTCGCATTTTCAGATTGTTTAAAGCCGACCTGCACGGCGTGATGGATCAGGTGGAAGATAAAACATTGCTGCTCAAACAGTGTGTGCGGGAGATGGAGGGCAGCCTGCAGGAGAAACGGCAGCGGTTGGACGGCTTGAACCGGATCTCCCGGCAGATGGACGCTGAACGTGGGGCGCGGGAAAGGGAACGGCAGAAAGTGGCGGCCGACCTGGACCTGGCCGTCCGCAAGGAGAAGGACGATATCGCCCGGGTATTGATCCGCAAGCGGCTGGTGCTCGAGGCCGACGATGACCGTCTGGCGCGCCGGCGGCAGCAGTTGGACGCGGAGCACGTCCGCCTGGGTGAAGTGATCCGGCAACAGGAGGAGCAGTTGGAGCGTCTCAAGGTCAAGTGTGCGGCCTACTGGCAACAGATGGAAAGCTGCGCAGGGGGTGACGCGGCCGGAAGGTGGGGCGATGCTGCCGCCCATAGTCATCCCTCGGAGGAAGAGGTCGAACTCGAACTGCTGCGCTGCAAGGAGAGCGCGGCCCAGGGCGGTGTCCCCCAAGGAGGTGCCCAATGATCAAACCCGTGCGCACGACCATCGTTTTCGGTTTGGCGAGCGGCCTGCTTCTGCTCCCGGTGGCATGGCTGAACGCGAGCCATTGGGGCTGGTCTGCGGCCTTCCAGTTGGCCCTTTGGGCCGAGGCCGCGCTCTATGCCCTGCTGCTGGCCCGCTGGAGCCGAACCGGTCTGCTGTCCATCGTTTTCCCGCTGGGTATACTGCTGGGTGCAGCCCTCTGGCCGCAGGTCTCGGCCGCCTTCTTTCTGCTCGGACTGGGAATTTTCAGCTGGATCCGAAGCGGCATCTGTTTCAAACGCCATGTCCTGCGGGGATTGATGGCCGAAGTGCTTACCGTGGGGGGTGGCGCCGCCCTGGTGGCCATGTGCCGGCCGACCACGCCGTTGACATGGGCGGTGGCCGTCTGGCTCTTCTTCCTGGTGCAGGCGCTCTACTTTTTTATGGTACCCGGTGTGTCACCATCCACCGGCACGCAAGGGGACGAAGACCCGTTCCAGGTGGCCCTGCGGGAAGCTGAAAGGGCCATAGAATCCTGAACCGTTTATCTATAAGGATGTCCGGAATGATGTCAGAGACGATGACAGCCGGGGTCGGATGGGAGTCGTCATGATCGCGTGGCCGCCTCGACCAGGGCGGCCACCAACTCCCTGCAGAAATCCGGGATGTCGGCGACCACGCGGCCCCACACCTGGTTGCCCTCTCTGAAGGCCGGCACATCCACCCAGGTGGCGCCGGCGTTGACCAGGTCGTCCCTGATGCCCGTCGAACCGGTGGCCCGGCGGCCGCGCACGATGCCGGCCGAAATGGGCACCCACCCGCCGTGGCAGATGCTGGCCACGATCCGGCCGGCATGATCCATATCTCGGACCAGATCGGTGGCCGCCTTGTGGCGTCGCAGTTTGTCCGGGGCCCAACCACCGGGAATCACTACGCCGAGCAGATTGTTCGCTTCAAGCGATGCGATGGTTGCGGTGGGTTGAATTTTCAGGCCGTTCTTCCCGCGCACGGGACGGGTATCCAGCCCGGCGGCAACGACCTCCGCGCCCTCTTCCTGCAGCCGCATGAAAGGGACGTAGAATTCGAGGTCCTCAACACCTTCCGCCACGAGGACGGCGATGCGATGGCTTTTTAAACGCATGATGGCACCTCATCCATAACCGACCCAGGGTATTCATTCTGAGACGGCTAAAAGACTATTTCAGGCTGCACAGGGTTTCGATCAAGTCGTCGAACTGCTCCCCGCTGAAGCAAAACTGCATGCGGGTAAAACCCTGCCTCAGCCGTTTGACCGCCTCGCCCACCTCACGGCGCCGCAGAATTACATCGGCCATGAGTTGGGCCACGCTTTCGAAGTCACCTGGCTGCATGCCGAAACGCGTCATTTCAGCCACCCCCAGGCGCAGGGCGCCGGACGCGGTAAAACCTTCTTCTTCGGGTACGGCCTGGAAGTTACAGATGATATGATTGGATTCCAGGCGTCGGGCCGCGTCGGGCCCCTGGGCATATCCCACCCGAACGATGACCTGGTGGGTTTCGGTAAAGTCGATGGCCGGATCCCCGGCCACGTCCAGGCCGCAGGCCTTGAGCGCGCGGGCGAACGCCTTGGCGTTTTGAATGACCATGGATTGGTAGTCGTCCTTGAAGGCGTTCATCTCCATGGTCGCCAACAGCAGCCCGAGCAGGGTACCCAGATGGTGATTGCTCACCGATCCGGGGAAGGCGCGCCGCTGGATCGCTTCCCACAGGGGCATGGCGAGGGGATCGGCCGGGTCCATGTCGGCGGCTACCACCCCGCGCTGGGTGCCGAAAAAGGTTTTGTGGGTCGATCCGGTCACCAGGTCGGCGCCCTCGGCGAAGGGCTGCTGAAAGTGCGGGCCATAGAGCCCCAATACATGAGCCATGTCATAGAGCAGCACGGTGTCGAGACCGAGTTCGTCGATCATCCGGCGCATGTCCGCCACAGGTTCCTTGTGCAGGATCATGCTTTTTCCCAGGATGATCAGTTCCGGCCGGTAGCGCGCCAACAGCTCACGGCACGCATCGATGTCCACGTTGTAGGGATTGTCGGCCAGCACCGGAAAGTTGACCACCGCCGGCCGCTCGGTGGTCGGATCGCGCATCACGTAGTCGCGAAGGGCGCCCATGGGTTGGGCGCTCAGGTGTCCGCCCCTGATGATGTGGTGGTTCATCACCCGCCGGATGCGGCGTTGCTCGCTCTTGCGATCGTTGCGATTGAGATGGTCCACCATGGCGCTGAAGACCACCATGTTGGCCATCTGTCCCGAGATGGGCCGCAGGTCCACCTGGCGGCAGCCGAAATAGCGGCGCATCTCTTCGGAGAGGGCCTGTTCCACGGCGGCGATGAAGTCGGTGCCCTGGTAGTAGAAGATGTCGGCGTCGGCAAAGGCCTTGACCGGCTTGTGCTCGGCATAGCGTCCCACCGGGTCGCTGATGGAGAGCTGGCGCACCAGCGGCGAGGGCGTCTGCTCCGACGGGATCAGGTTGATGCAGTGCTGCTGGCGCCAGGCATGGTTGTCGATGGCTTTGAGAACCCACTGGTGCGCCTTATCGGTGGCGGCCGATATCGCATCGGGTCGTTTGTTGCGCAGGGTGCGGCGGTAGTCTTCCCACATGATGGCCCGGGCATAGGGCGGGGCTTCGCTGCGCAGGAAATAGGGCATGACACCGGCCTGGAGCCGCTTGCCGCGGACATCGACGCTGACCACGGCGCCATCTTCGATCCGGCTGTCCAGATAGCCCAGGGCAATGGCCCGCCGTTCGCTCCGCTCGGTGAGCCGGGCCGAGAGGCCTTCCCCGTCGAACACCCAATAGGGCACCATCGTCCCGCTGGTGACCCACCCGGCCGCTGTTTCTTTGCCCGAAATCGATACGAACAGCGGTGCCCCGGCACGGGCGATGCCTTTGTCGATGAGCGCCAGGGGTCGAACCCGGAAGGGCAGATCGGCCAGGCGATCATAGCGTCCCCGGGACATCTCGTGAAGGGCCTGGAATTGCCGCTGCAGTGCTGCTTTGCCGATAAAATCGCCTTTCAGCGGCGAGAAACTCACCGCGAAACGGGCCAGGGCGATGGCGAAAATCGGAATCGGGCGGCCCGTGGGATCGTTCCCCAGTTCATGGCCGTACAGCGGCAGGCCGGCTTCGAGGCGCAGGGTGTCCCGGGCCCCGAGCCCGACCGGAAGGGCGCCCCCTTCGATGAGCCGATCCCAGACGGCCTCTGCACATCTGGACGGAAAGAAGAGCTCGAAGCAGAGCGGTTCGCCGGTATAACCGGTGCGCGCAATCCACAGGTCGTGATCCTCATAGCGAGTCGTACGCAGTTCGTTGCGCTGGGGTTCCGGCAAGCCGTCGCTGCCTGTCATCGCCTGGAGGATCGCCTTGGACCCTGGACCCTGCAGGCTGAGCATGGTGATGTCGGCGGTCTGATCTGTCAACTCGACCGCCGCGAAAGACCGGGCCGCGGCCTGCAGGTGCCGCCAGTCCTTTTCCCGGTTGGCGGCATTCACCACAAGCAGGTAGTGGTCCGCGAAAAAACGATAGAGGTAGGCATCGTCGACGGCGCTGCCGTCCTCGGCCGGGATGAGGGTGTACTGGCTCTGTCCCACCTCCAGAGCCGCTGCATTGTTGGTCAGCACGTGCTGGAGGAACGGCAAGGCGCCATCGCCGCTCACGATGAAGCGCCCCATGTGGGCCACATCGAAGAGACCGGCGCCGCGCCGGGTGGATAAATGCTCCTTGAGGATGCCCGTCGGATATTGCACCGGCATCTCCCAACCGCCGAAGGGCACCATCTGGGCGCCCAATGCCGCGTGTTTCGAAAACAAAGGAGTACGTCCCAAGGATTCCATGAGTCTTATCCTTTCCGCCAGGGGATCAACTCAGCCAGAACACCACGCCCCGAAAGAGGCCCCAGGCCAGCGCCAGAACCGTGGCCAGTAAACAGCCGCCGGCCAGCATCCGGTGGGCGAGGGTTTCTCGGGAGCGTTCATTATAAGATAACACCAGGCCGGTTGCGGCACCGGCGGCCATGCCGCCGATGTGGGCCCAGTTGTTGATGCCGGGAACCATGAACCCGAACAGCAGGATGAAGAGCGCCCAGCCGCCGACCTGTTTGTACACGGCCTGGCCGAACATGCCGCCGCGGCTTTTACCGTAATAGAGGGCGGCGCCGATCAGTCCGCACAGGGCTGCAGAGGCCCCGATGGTAAGGGGAATGCCGGCGATGTAAGAGATCCAGAAGCCGATCACCCCGCTCAGGGTGTAAATGCCCAGGAACCGGTAGGCGCCGTACATCTGTGCGATGAGCGGGCCGATCTGGTACAGGGCCATCATGTTGAAGAAGATATGCAGGATCGATCCGTGCAGGTAGTTGGCCGTCAATAACGTCCACCATCCACCGCCTCGGTTCATCAGGAGCGTGCCGGTGGCACCCAGCGCGGCCAGCGTATTCTGATCCGGAGAGAAGAGTCGCAACGGATTGAAACCGGCTCCCAGCATGCGTGGATGGATCAGCCAGCTCAATACGTACATCCCGATGTTGACATAGATGATGATGCGAATGAGGTTGTCTCCCGAGCCCCATCCGCGCGTCAGCAGGTTGTTTTTCCAGCGGGAGCCGGGCGTTTGTATACCGCAGAACGGGCATCGGGCTTCATCTTCGCTGATCAACTTGCGGCAGTTGGGGCACAGGATGGACTTTCGCGAGGGACGATTCATTTAACGAACCTTTCTACCACTGCCACTGCACCGGGTTGTCATCGAGATGGTCGGTCACCGTGCGGCCGATACGGTCCATGGCTTCGAGGTCGGCCGCCTTGAGCCGGATTTCGCCCGCCGCCGCATTCTGAACCGCCTGCTCGGCGTTGCGCGCCCCTGCAATGGCGAAGCAATTGGGTTGGGCGGTCACCCATGCCAGGGCCAGTTGGCCGAGGCTGATGCCGTAAACATCGGCGATAGGCCGCAGTTGTGACAGCGCGGCCTGCACCCGCGCGTAGTGGTCGGGTTGAAAAAGACGATGCCCGGCACGATGGTCGCCTTTGGCGAACTGATGGCCGGGGCCGAATTTGCCGGTGAGCAGTCCCTGGGCCAGGGGGGAGTAGGCCAGCACACTCAGACCATTTTCGGAACAGTACGGACCGGCGTCTTTTTCGAGCGCGCGCCAGAAAAGCGAGTAGGGCGGCTGAAGGCTTTCGATGGCGCCATACTGCGACGCCTCCTCGATCTGCTGCCGGTTGAAATTGGAGACGCCGATGGCACGGATTTTACCCTGCGCCTTGAGATCGTTGAGCGCGCGCATGGTCTCTTCCACGGGAACCACCGGATGGCCGAACGTCCCTGCCGGCCAATGAATCTGATACAGATCGATATGGTCGGTTTTCAGGTTTTTCAGGGAGCGGTTGCAGGATGCGATCACCTGGTCGTATTTGAGATGGTTGGAAAAGACCTTCGAGGCCAAAACCACGCGATCGCGCACATCCGCGAGGGCTTCGGCGATGATACGCTCCGAATGGCCGTTGCCGTAAACTTCGGCTGTATCGAAAGTGTTGATGCCGGCATCCAGGGCGGCGCGCATGGCCTTTCGGGTGTCATTGTCGTCGATGCCCGTCCACATCGCCTTGCCCGCCTGCCAGGTGCCCATGATGATCGGCGACATGTGGATGTCGGTATGTCCCAATTGGCGTAGTTCCATGATTCCTCCTTGATGAAAGCGTCGATCGGTTTGGTTCGCTATCCGGCGCATGATTGACAGTAACAACGGATACAGGTGGTGCAAGGTGTGTGTGCGTTCGGCGACAGCTTAGCACAGATGCATACCACAGATGCATACCATAGATGCATACCAATTGCATCTCAAAGCTGTGAATGGCATAATGCCTTTATCGCTGCACCCACCCATGAGGAGACCGATGGTAATGAAGTACACGCTCGCTCCAATCCTGTTCGCCGCGCTGATCGCCCTGGCGGGATGTGCCCAGTTCCGCAACGTCTATCCCCAGCTGACCGAGACCCAGGCGCCCTTGGTCGCCGATTGCCAGCGCCTGGGCGTGATCGCCGAAACCGCCAACGCCGATCATCTCTCCAGCTACATGGCGCGCCAGTCCATGGAGAACCGGGTGAGGGAGCGCGCCGTCCAGCTCGGCGCAACGCATATCGTCTGGCTGCACCGCACCGACACCTCGGCCACGGCCCAAGCCTTTCGGTGTGCAGCGGACTGAAGGCGGTCGCGCGTCCATTGAACCCCTCCTTTGCCATTTCCGTTCGCAACCTGGTCGAGCTTGTCCTTCGCAGCGGCGATTTGAGCGCCGAATTCCGGGGATCGGCCAGCGCCATCGAGGGCATTCGCGCCCATCAACGCATCCAACGGCAGCGGCCGGCCGGTTACGAAGCCGAAGTGCCGGTGCAGGTGCGTGTGGAATTAGCCGGTGTCGCCTTGGACATCGGCGGGCGCATCGACGGTGTTTTTCCCGACGCCGAACCGGTGGTGATCGAAGAGATCAAGAGTACCTTGCGTTCCCTGAAAGAGATCGAGGCCGAGCCCAACGAGATCCACTGGGCGCAGGCTCAATGCTACGCTTACATGTACGCCCGCCAGGAAGGGCTGGCAGAAGTCGACATCCAATTGACCTACCTGCAATTGGAGAGCGAGCGCACCCTGACGCTGATGCGCCGCTTCGAAGTCGATGCGCTGGCGATTTTCTTCGATGATCTGGTCGCCCGATACCGTCAATGGGTGCAATGGCGGTTCGATTGGTCCCGGGTCCGGGATCGAAGCCTCGCGGCCCTGCCGTTTCCTTATGGCGCGTATCGTCCCGGGCAACGGGACATGGCGGTGGCGGTCTTCAGGACCATCCGTGACAGCGGGCAGCTCATAAGCCAGGCAGCCACGGGGATCGGCAAGACCATGGCGGTCCTCTATCCCACGCTCAAGGCCCTGGGCCAGGGATCGACCCGCAAGGTGATCTTCTTGACCGCCCGCACGACCGGCCGACTGGCCGCGCAAACGGCCCTGGCCGAACTCGCGGACGCAGGTATGCGCCTGAAATGGATGTGTCTGACCGCCAAGGATAAGATCTGTTTTTCGCCTGACAGCGCCTGTTCGCCGGACGAATGCCCCTATGCCAAAGGTTTTTTCGATCGCCTCAACCCGGCCATCCTGGCGGCCCTGGACCACGACGCTCTGGAGCGCGACACCATCGAGCATCTGGCCCGTGATTTTCAGGTCTGCCCGTTCGAGTTTTCATTGGAACTGGTCGATTGGTCCGATTGCATTATCGCCGACTACAACTACGCCTTCGACCCCACGGTGCGGTTGAAGCGGCTGTTCGAAGAGGGTGGGCGGCACGATACGCTCCTGGTGGACGAGGCGCACAACCTGGTGGATCGCTCCCGGCAGATGTTCTCGGCCGATTTGAACAAGCAGGCGGTTCTCGAACTGCGCGGGGCGCTCAAACAAGAGCAGCCTCGCATGTACAAGGCCTTGGGACGGGTCAACGCCTGGTTGGCTGCACTGCGGAAGCGCTGCCAGGAGGCAGGCGGCACGCGGGTGGATGCGGATCCTCCGCAGGGGCTTGTCGACCGGGTGCGCGCCTTTCTCAAAATGGCCGATCGATGGTTGCGTCTCAACGAACCCAAGGCGTATCGGGACGGTTTGCTGCAATTTTATTTCGACAGCTCGCGGTTTGTCCGTGTGGCCGAGAACTACTCGAAGGCCTATGCGACCGTTGCCGAAGCCAGGGGCAGGGATCTTCGCGTTCGGCTCTTTTGTATCGATCCTTCCGATCAGCTGATCGAGTGCTGGCGGCGATGCCGGGCCGCCGTTTTTTTCTCCGCGACCTTGACACCCGTCGACTATTTTCAATCCGTTCTGGGGATCTCACCGGATGCCGGACGACTCGACCTGGTTTCTCCTTTTCCGACAGCACATCTGGCTGTTTTTGCCGCTACCGGGATTTCGACCCTGTACCGCCGCAGGGAAATTTCCCGGTCCGCCGTGAGTCGTGCCATCGCAGATATGGTATTGCAGCGGGAGGGCCACTATCTCTTTTTTTTCCCCTCCTACGAATATTTGAGCATGATCCGGGAAACCTTCTGCGACAGCCATCCAGATGTGGACGTCATCGTGCAGTCGAGCGACATGGACGAGGCCTCCCGGGAACGCTTTCTGGCGCGCTTCACCGACCGGGTGGAGCGCACCCTGGTGGGATTTGCGGTGATGGGCGGCATTTTCGGCGAAGGGATCGATTTGAAAGGAGAGTGCCTGACAGGCGCCGCCATCGTGGGCGTCGGCCTGCCGGGCATCGACACGGAACGCGAATTGATCAAGGCCTACTATGACCTGAACGGACGGCGGGGTTTTGAATACGCCTACCAGTATCCAGGCATCAACCGGGTGCTGCAGGCCGCCGGCCGGGTCATACGCTCGGAGACGGACCGTGGCGTGGTGCTGCTGATCGACGAGCGATATGCCCAGCGGCGCTATCGGACCCTCCTGCCCGCCAACTGGCAAGTCCGGACGCTTGCCGATCTTTCCCGGTTCAAAACGCTCTTGAACGATTTTTGGGACCATTCCGCCTGAAAGACGTGTCGACCGGTTTTTATGCGCCCAGTGACCGAATCAGAAGCAACGGACGATCGATCTGATGCAGCACGCCGGCCGCCACGCTTCCATAGAAGGCACGGCTGAGCCCGCTGCGGCCGTGGCTGGCCATGGCCACCAGGTCGACCTGTTCGCGTTGGGCGGTGTCGATGATGGTGTTGACCACGGGCCCGTGCCCGTACAGCACCTCGGCTGTTATCCCCTTGGCACGCCATCGCTCGATGATCGCATCAAAATAGGATTGGATCTCTTTGCGCTTGAGGGCCATGTGCTTTGCCAGCTTTTCCTGGTCGACCACTTCGTCGTGTTCGAGCATCATGGGGGGTTCCTCGACGAACAAAAGGATGACTTTGGCGTCGAAGCTTTTGGCCAGACTCTCGGCATGGGGCAGGATCGCTTCGGCACGTTGGGATGCATCCAGGGGCACGAGCAGCTTTTTATACATGGTGAACCTCCTTGGCATTGGATTCGTTTGAAAAAGAGAATACAGCAAATGATATGCCATTCGGGGGAGCCTGCTGTCGGGCGGGAACTATTTTGGGCAAATGATTAAAGTATACATATCAAGAAGTTGAGATACATACCAAGAGGCATCGGCACGGATTGCCGGGGATGGCTGTCGCGATACATGCCCGGAAAGAGGGGGAACGGGGAAAAGGGGTATTCAGATTGGCAAGAAATCTGACAGGACAGTAGGTCTCTGCCGGTGTGGCGGTTCGATTTGAACCTGATGCCAGTGAGCCGACGCTCTTTAGTGAGAGGGGTGTTGTTCAGGCCCTTTTACAATCCCCTTTTGGCGCTTATCTTGGTGATACGTCCAAACCCATGCATTAAAGGAGATCGACATGACGCAAATCGGATCGGAAATGAATCAATACCCCCGCGAAACCGTCAAGATACAGGTGACCGACGGCGCACTCGATCTGGCCGCAGCCAGCGCGATGGCCAAACAAAAAGCACGTGCCATGGACCCCAACGCGATGATGCTATCCTACCACAGCGGAAAAACGGGTGAATTCTGGCCGGCCTACGAATGCGGCGGCGGCGACCGCCCACCGTGGCTCGTGTTTGCCGAGGCCAGGGGATATAATTTGACAATCGACATCAACGATGGCGAATTCGAGTTTTTTTATTTGAGATTGTAAGCGGTTGAGAGCAGACCCGTGGAATGCCCAAAGGGTCGGGCACCGAAGACAAAAACCACCTCTCCTCCGCCGGCCGGCACCTGGCGGGAAGGTGGTTCATGTTATAAGAGGGGTGAAAGTTGAACTTCAGCTTATGGAAATTTGGTCCTAGACATCGTCAGTCTGAACACCATCCACGCTTTCCAGGCAGTATTTTCGCCAAGCACAATTAAGCTGATCGCAGTCGACGGCTCCGCGCCTGAAACAATCGGTCAGGCCTTCTGCGCGCTGCAAGCTTCGAATCATAGCGGTAATGTCCACATAGCGTTTGTTGTGAGCGGTGTTCCCTGCCTCCCGAGGTATGCAGGGTGTGGATTGTCTCAATCCATTTTTCTCCCCTTTGGTTCCTAGATCCATTTTTAGGTGATCTGTCATTCCAAAGATCCAATCTTTCCTGATCAGTCCTTCGTCCGACCAAACCAAAATTGAAATCCTTTCCTTTGTCAGGATGCAACTTTCGGCATGCCGACCTAACCGGGAAAAAATCCCGAGTTAAAAAGGATTTTTTCCCGGAATGCCATTTTGATTTTCGTAAATTTTTTCACTTGTCCTGATCAACAGGCGCCAACGGTTTTATGGCCCGTTGTCAGCAAACATTCAACGCACTGGCGAAAGGGGATGCGATCTGGAAGCGGCTCTCCTCCGAAAAATCCACGGCAGTGTAGACATTGGTCTCTCTTCGAGCCAGTTGCATGCCCTGGATGTTCTGCAACATTTCACAGGTTTTCAGACATTCGTCTTTGGGAAGGTGTCTTTTTGGACAGTCTTTGCAGGGAGAAGAGATCATGGCGCGCTCCTTTTGGTGAAAATGGTAACTGTCTAAATCCACTATGAAAAAATATGCTTTTGATAATGCTGACTCCAACTATATGGGGGTGGGCAGTCCTTGTCCATAAGGCATCGGCATCATTTTTATAGGGATATTGGGGAGGTCCGGGAGAATTTCCCGGGAAAAATCCGGCTGGCTTTCTGGTTGCCGGTTCCGTCCGGCCTTCAGGGGAACCAGATGGTCAGGCGGGTGGGCACGGCTACTCTTTCCACAAATCCACGTCGATCAATCCCAGGCGGGCGGCATAACGCACCAGTTCCATGGCGCTGTGAATATCGAGCTTGCGCATGATGTTGGCCCTGTGGTTCTCGACCGTCTTGACGCTGATGCAAAGTTGCTCGGCAATCTGGCCTTTGGAGGCGCCTTCGGCCAGCATGCGCATGATTTCCTGTTCACGGGAGGTGAGCTTGCCGTAGCCCGCATCGCTGACCTTGGCTTCTTTTACCGGCGAGTTCATCAGCTTGGCGATCACTTCATGGGAAATGGAGGAGTCGAGGAAGTATTCTCCGGAGGCAACGGCTTCCAAGGCCTGGGCCAGGCGCTCGGCGGCGGATTCCTTGATGACGTAACCGGTGGCACCGGACTGGAAGGCCTCCACGATGTAATCGATTTTGGAGTGCATGCTCAGTATCATGATGCGCGTGTGGGGAAGATGATGACGAATCTTGCGGGCCACTTCCATGCCGGTCTCGTCGGGCAGGGAGATATCCAGCAAAACCACGTCGGGTTTCAACTGGCTGGCTTTTTCAAATCCTTCACGTCCGGTGCCGGCCTCGTCGATCACTTCGAACCTCCCATTGCGCGAAATAATGGTCTTGATGCCTTCTCGAAAAAGGGGGTGATCGTCAATAATCAGAACTTGTCGCTTCTCTTTCAAGATAATTCTCCTTGATCGGAATGGTGATGAATATTCCGGCCCCTTTACCGATTCGCGATCGAATGTCGATGGTGCCGTCGAGGAGGTTGACTCGTTCGACCATGCTTTGCAGGCCCATTCGCTTTTCCTTGAAGGATTTTGCCCGCCAGCGCTTGGCATCGAAGCCTTTGCCATCATCGATAATGCGCAGCATGAGGTTGGGCGAAGACGCCACCAGTCGAATGGTGACCCCTTCGGCCTCGGCGTGCTTTTTGACGTTATGAAGCGCCTCCTGGATCAGGCGGTAGATGTTGATCTGGATGTCTTCGTCCAAGTTGAGATCGTCGAGACCGGCGGCGATGAAGTCGATTTTCAGGTTATTGTTCTGGGCGAAATCTTCGCAGTAAAGAAATAGCGTCCGCACCAGTCCGAGCTGGTCCAGGCCCGGGGGACGCAGATCGTAGGCCAGGTTGCGCACATCGGAAATGGATCGCTGCAGGATCGCGATAATGTCGCTGACCTGTTGCCGGGAGTCGTCGTTGTTCGGAGGATTGATGCTGAATAGGGTTTGCAGGCGGATTTTTAAAGAAGAGAGGTCCTGGGCAATGTGGTCATGCAGATCACGGGCAATGCGGTAGCGCTCGTTTTCCTGGGCCTTGATCAGTTCGTGGGTCAGTGTGTGGATCTGCCGGCGGGTCTGCTTGAGTTCGGTGACGTCCACACCGACCCATAGAAACTCCAGGGTTTCACCCTCTTCGTTCAAAATCGGACGATTGGTCCAGGTGACCCAGACCCGCTCCCCGTTGGACCGCATGTTTTCCAACTCGTTGGTTTTGAACTGCTCCGGGTGAAGCATGAAATCCGAAATCTCTTCCACGATGCTGCGGCCGTTGCTGGTTACTGTGGGCAGGATGGTTTCGACCAGCGTCCGTCCGACGATTTCGTTTTCACAGTAGCCGAAGAATTCCTGGGCGTATTCGTTGACAAACTTGATTTTTCCCTCGGTGTCGAATCGGATGATGAGGCTGTTGGCGTTTTGGACCAACTCGCGGAAATTGGTTTCGCTTTGGCGCAGAGCAGCCTCCGCCTGTCTGCGGGAGGTGATGTCCCTGGCCGTGGTGTGGATGCAGGGAATCCCGGCAAAGGTCATTTTTTTGCTGCTGAATTCCGCGTGAATAATAGGACCGTTTTTGTGTTGGAGGGCGATTTCGCTGTTGAAGGATTCACCGGACTGGATGCGTTTGAAATACTCCTGGTAGGCCGATTGGTCGATGGTGTTATCCAGGTCGTAAATCAGCTTATGGATCAGGTCCTGCTTGTCATAGCCGGTCAATTGGGTGGCTGCGGCGTTGGCGTCCAGGATTCGGCCTCTGGCATCGCTGATGATAATACCGTCCTTCGAGCCGTCGAACAGGCTTCGATAACGTTCCTGGCTCTCACGCAGGGTCTTTTCGATCTCTTTGCGTTCCTCTATTTCCAAACGGAATTGGGCGTTGGCGAAGGTCAATTCGGCGGTACGCGCTTTGACCAGGTCTTCCAGGTGGTCGCGGTGGTTTTTAAGTTCCTGTTCGTTTTCCTTGCGATCGTGAATATCGGTCATCATCGCGTACTTGGACACCGTCCCGTCGATATGGCGGATAGGGGCGTTGACCACCAGATACCAGCGTTTGTCGATGGGACTGATCACCTCCCAGCGGATGGTTTCTCCTTTGATGATGCGGTGGTTGATGCACCAGGGGCAGGCCGTACTGCGGCCGAAGGCCCGGAAGCAATAATCGCCCGTCGCATCGCGGCCCAGATGTTCGATCATGCGATCGTTGAGATATTCGATGTGATAGTCGGCCGAGCAGATGTAGATCATGCCGTCGAAGGCATCGACCATAGCAGTGAAGAGGCGGTCGTTTTCTTCGAGAATGGCCAGCAGGGTTTCGGATGCCGTACCATCGATGTCGGACACGGACGGGCCCTTACGCAGCAGTTGCCGCAAGCGTTCCCAGGCGGTGGCTGGATACGCACCGGGGGTTGGACGCATGAGAGAGTCCCCTGTGATCAATGGATCTTTTCCCTTATAAGCCACGGCGGCAATGGACTTCCCGGAATTGGTGTCGTTTAAAAAAGCGCTTGTTAATTTGCCATGAAAGGTGTCGAAAGGAAAGGTAAATTTTAAATACCGGGTGCAATGGATGCACCATGCGGTGCTTTACTTGGCATCGCTTTTATGTCATTTAGGTCCAACTGTCGCGGTGGACGGTACCGCCGAGCGATTGATCTGTGCGGGTGATCTGTGCGGGTGATCTGTGCGGGTGATCTGAGTCGGGCCACAATGTAACCTTTTGGTAATAAAATGTTATAGATCTCCGGGGCAACGGAGCGTTGCGTTCGGGCCGGGTCGTAGAGGACAGGTGGAAATGAAAGCCAGACAAGCGGTCATCTCTTTTTCCCAAAGTGAGAAGGTCAAGAGCGGACTGATATGGGCCTCTCAGTGCGTTCATATCCTGCAGAACCTGCCGGAACAGGACAAAAAAGGTGCCTTGGAGATTCTAAGATCTCTTGTGGCCATGATTTCCAATGAGGTTCAGTTGGCCCGCCAGGCTTCCGGGGATGGGGTGTGGCTGGAGGTGGACAAGTGTTTGAAAAACGCCCGCATCATGATCGATTCGGGGGTTGCGGCCGAGGCGGAGTATCACTTTACCCAGGGTTTGACGCAGGTCAACAGAATCGGGCAGAAAAGCATGACCTGCTTGATTGAAAACGGCTTGCTCACCTAGTATTCATCCACAAATGGTCAATCTGCGGACGGACACGACCCAACCGATGGTTTTCAAAGGGGTGAACCCATGCGCCTGTGCTTGATCTATGTCACCACCAAAGACAAGGAAGAGGCCCGGGCGATCGGGCGTGACGTGGTGGCGTCGCGCCTGGCCGCATGTGTCAATATTTTCGATCATATGAATTCCATGTATTATTGGGAAGGAGCCTTTCAAGACGATCATGAAGCGGTACTGATCGCAAAGACCACCGAAACGCTCTTGCCCGATCTCATCGCGGCGATCAAGCAACGCCACAGCTATGATTGCCCCTGTATTGTGGCGCTTCCGATAACAGACGGCAACCCGGACTTTCTCCAATGGGTTGCGGATCAGGTGATGCCCACCCGCGGGCCGGAGGGCCCGGTTTGAGACCTGAGTCCATATTTTTTAATGGTAGAGGGAACTGGCAGCAATGAAGGACGAGCGCGGATTATACTACTACCCTTTTCCCACCAACAAACACGTGCGCATGTACGTGCGTCAGGAAGGGGAGGAAATCGAATTTCGATTATGGAATCAGGACGACGCAGGGCTCTGGGACGATCACGGATGGATCCCGTATGGGGCCATCTTAAAGGCCCAGGCCCTGTACGAGGGCGGGGCCTTTGACCCCAAAAGGGCTTACGATCTGACCTTGGCCAAGGAGCTGATCCAAGAGAACCGGCCGGATCCGTCACGCCGATGATGCCGCCGGTCTCCGTCCGTTAAGACACAACGCAAATCATCCGCCCCGACAACATGCCAGGTGGGCGGGTTGAAGATTCAATCTCTCGCGCCGTGCCGATATCGGGCAAAAGTCCCATTCAGGGTTGGGCACAACCTACATCTGTTGCAGGATCTGCTTGACCAGATTGCCATCGGCAGCGGCGCCGAAATGGGCCATGATCGGTTTCATGGCCTGCATTTTGTTTTTGAATTGTGCGAAATCGACATTGGCGGCAATCCAGGCTTTGATGTCGTTTTCATCGGCCATTTTCGGCAAATAGGCTTCGGCCACCTCGATAAAACGATTGGCCTCTGCCTTGCCGCTCTGGGCCAGCACCTCTTTTTCCGATTTGATCAGCTTTTTGATGATCCCGACCACTTCGTTATCCGGCAGGGATTTGTTTGCCTGGCGGCCGAATTCTCCCATGATCACCCTCAGGATGCTTTTTTTCTCTTCATCCTTGGCCTTCATGGCCGCAGCCAGATCTTTTTTAATTTGTTCCTGCAGCATCATCTTACCTCCCGGTCAAATGGTGACCTTGCATCCTTCAACTTTCCCCGTGTCTCTCTTTCAGGGGGGCATTCATTTGTCAAGATGCAACCGAGGGCGCGATTCTAACAGAATGCGATTCAGCAAACCCGGTGTGGGCGGAGCAGGTGGCCGGGGCCACCTGCTCCACCCACACCTGCCGAAACCGTTGCATTGCGAATTTTTATCAACCAGCGCTTGGAAAGCGCGCCTTTCAGGGTCAATCATATGCAGTTAGAATTGCTGTGGGTCACCTTGTTTTGGTTGGGGTTTTTAGCTATATCTTTTTTTGCATCCGAACAGAGCGTGAGGTATCAGGCCACCGTGCCTGGTCCAGGAGGGACCCATGCGTTTACTTCTCGTCGAAGACGATGTGAAAATCGCTTCGTTTGTCGTCAAAGGGCTTTCGGCGGCCGGTTTCGCCGTGGATCACGCCACGGACGGTGAACGAGGATTGGATCTCGGGTTGTCGGAACCCTACGATGTGATCATCGTGGATCTCATGCTTCCCAAGCGTGATGGTCTGTCGCTTATCGAACGGTTGCGTCGTGAAAAGATCAAGACACCGGTCATCATTCTGAGTGCCAAGGACTCGGTGGACGACCGCGTCAAGGGGCTGGAGATTGGCAGCGACGACTATCTGACCAAGCCATTTGCCTTTTCGGAGCTGTTGGCCAGGGTGCAGGCCTTGATGCGGCGGGCGAGCGGCACCATCGAATCGACCCGGTTGACGGTCGGCGATCTCAGCCTCGACCTGGTGACCCGGGAAGTGGCCCGCAATGGGCAGCGGATCGAATTGCAACCCCTGGAGTATGCGTTGCTGGCCTATCTGATGCGCAATGCAGGCAAGGTGGTTTCCAAGACCATGATCATGGAGCATGTCTGGCACTACAATTTCGATCCCCAGACCAACGTGGTCGAGGCACGCATCTGCCGGTTGCGGGACAAAATCGACAAAGGTTTCGACCCAAAATTGCTGCACACCGTTCGCGGGGTCGGTTATGTTCTTCGCAAGGATAAGTAAGCTTCGGAAGTCGCTGGCCTTCCGCCTGACGGTCTGGTATGCGGTCATTTTCGTGCTTTCTTCGATTGTCGCCTTCGCGTTTTTTTATTTTCTGATCACCCAGGTGATCCGCCAGAAGACCGATGCCGAACTGCTCTCCCAGGCCAATGGGCTGAGTCACATTCATCTGCTCCAGGGTCCGGAGATGATGCGCCGCGCCGCCGTGTTAAAGGCCCAGGCGACCGGTGAGCAGAAGATGTTTTTTCGCCTATTTTACCCGAGCGGCGTCTCTTTTGCTTCGTCCAACATGACCTATTGGAACAATATCGGCATCGACCGGTACGCGGTGGACGCCATCGTCGAAGGCGGCGCTTCCTATCGTTACGTCACCCAACGGGTGCCGGGCGAGGCATACGATGCCCGGGTCATTTATAAACGCATCAACCACAGCATCCTGCTCCAGATGGGCTACTCGCTGGAGAACGAGGAGCGTCTGGTCCAGACCTTCGAGCGCACCTTCCTGGTGACCATGGCCGTGCTGCTGGCCGTCGCGGTGATCATCGGATGGTTCATGGCTCGGAGGGCGCTGTCGGGTGTGGCCATGGTCACTCGTACGGCGCGCCAGATCTCGGAAAACGATCTGGAAAGTCGGGTGCCCGTCCTGCGACGGGATGACGAAATCGACCAACTGGCCGTCACCTTCAACCAGATGCTCGACCGCATCCAACAACTGGTCGTCAGCATGCGGCAGATGAACGACAACATCGCCCATGACCTGCGCAGCCCTATCACCCGCATACGGGGCCTGGCCGAGGTGACGCTGACTCATTCGGCCGGCGTGGAAGACTATGCCCAGATGGCTGGCAACACTATAGAAGAGTGCGATCGGCTGTTGCAGATGATCAATACCATGCTGGCCATTTCCCGTACCGAAGCAGGGATGGATCCTGCCTCGTTTCAGGTCGTGGACATGGCCGTGGTCGCCCGGGAGGCCTGCGCGCTTTTTCAGCCATTGGCCGAAGACAAGGCGATCGACTTGCACTGTGCCATGGAAGAGGGCGGCTGGGTGTCGGGGGACCCGCCGATGTTGCAGCGGATGGTGGCCAACCTGATCGACAATGCCATCAAGTATACGCCCGAGGGTGGGAGGGTCAATGTGGGGATCCGTGCCAATGGGGACAGTTGCGAGATGATTGTGGAGAACAGCGGACCGGGCATCCCCAAAGAGGACCAGGCGAAAGTTTTCCAACGTTTTTTCCGCGGAGATGAAAGCCGTTCCCAGGGTGGGGCCGGTTTGGGGCTGAGTCTGGTCTACGCCATCGTGACCGCCCATGGCGGATCGATCGACCTCGAGAGCATTCCTGCTCGACACACGCGCTTTCGGATTCGTCTGCCTCTGGTAGCCTCGCGCTAGCCGGTTGGCTCGATTCCCATCTTTACTGCCCCGCCGGACCCACCGCTGAAAAATTCTTAATGTGATCAAATGGTAATCTTTAGATCATTTTTTGGTCATCTGCATGCGTTATATTCGAAGCAACTTCAAAAACAACCGCGTTGGACGAATCAGGAGGAATGTATGAAACAAGGTAAAGGGTATCTTTATTTGATCGTATTTTTGTGTCTGACTCTGGCTGCGCCGTTGACCATCGTTGCCGCCGGCGCTCAGAATCGGGATGTCGTCATGGTGCCGGCCAACTTTTCCGAGCTGGCCGAGATGGCCCGCCCCGGGGTCGTCAATATAAGGACCGAACGGACAATGAAAGGCGGCGGTCGTGTCTTCCGCCACTTCTTCGGTGATCAGTTCCGGGGACATCCCAATCCCTTCGAGGAGTTCTTCGGTCCGTTCAACAATGAACCCGAAAGAGAATACAAGCAGCAAAGCTTAGGTTCCGGCTTCATCATCGACAAAGAGGGGTATATCGTCACCAACAACCATGTCATCGACGACGCGGACGAGATAAAGGTACGGCTCTACAACGAAAAAGAGTACGAGGCCAAGGTGGTGGGCCGCGATCCGAAGACCGATCTGGCCCTGATCAAAATCGAGGCCCCCAAAGACTTACAGCCCTTGACCCTTGGCAACTCGGACGAGCTCAAGGTAGGGACCTGGGTGGTGGCCATTGGCAGTCCCTTCGGCCTGGAACAAACTGTGACCCAGGGTATTGTGAGCGCCAAGAAGCGTGTGATCGGCGCTGGGCCTTACGACGATTTCATCCAGACCGATGCCTCCATCAACCCGGGTAACAGCGGCGGTCCCCTGCTTGATCTGCAGGGACGTGTCGTCGGTATCAATACGGCCATCGTGGCGAGCGGGCAGGGCATTGGTTTTGCCATCCCCATCGACATGGCCAAGACCATTGTGGCCCAACTCAAGGACAAAGGTGAGGTGACCCGCGGATGGCTGGGGGTCGGCATACAGGATGTCACGCCCGAACTAGCCGAGTATTGGGGCCTCGACAGTACCAAAGGGGTGCTGGTGACCCAGGTATTCGAGGGTGATCCGGCGGACAAGGCAGGTGTCAAAAAGAACGATATCATCGTGGCCTTGAACGATCAGCCGGTCACCACCGGAAGAGAGTTGTCCGCAATTATCGCCAATACCCCCGTGGGTGAGAAAACACGTATCACGCTGATTCGGGGAGGAGAGAAGATGTCCCTCACCGCCAAGGTCGCCAAACGCGAGGAAAAGTCGTTGCAGGCCGCCAGGGAGGATGAACGCAGCGATGTGCTGGGCCTGCAAGTGGCTGACCTGACGCCTGAAAGAGCTCAGCAATTCGGTTTGGACAAAGAGGAGAGCGGTGTCTTGGTGGTGGACGTGGAAAACGGCAGCCGTGCAGATAAAGCCGGTGTGCGGGTCGGCGATATTGTCAAGGGGATCAATCGGAAAAAGGTCGAAAATTTGAATGACTATTCGGCCGTCATGAAAAAGGCCGATGATAAGGAGGCTCTTCACATGCTGGTTCTGCGGCGCAACGAGGGCCTCAAGGCCATCAAGATCGTTCCATAACCCCCTCCACGGGCGTGCTTTTGGCGCCCGTTTCCATCCGGGTCGGCAGCCAGAGATTGCTGCCGGCCCGCTTCATGACTATTCCCTTTGTGGATGGGCGCTATATAAGTCTTGACAGAAAAGCATTCGCTCAATAAATTGTCGTTTCAAAATCAAATCGCGCTGTCTATCCAACAGCCAGGGAGTAGAGCGTCATGCCTGTTTACGAATTCGAATGCAAATGTGGCCATGTTTTCGAGGATCTGGTTCCCATGGGGACAGAGGAGGCCAAGTGTCCTCACTGCAAACGCGAGATGGCTAAAAAAATTATGAGTTCCTGCACCTTTGAACTAAAAGGTGGCGGATGGTACGCAGACGGATACGCCTCGACCAAGAAATAGTACCCCAACGAACTGCGGGACCCGCAGGCAGCAACCTTCCAAAACCAAGTGCACCGGCATCGAGCTGGAGGCATGGTGTGCTGGCGTTTATTTTTGATTCAGATCCCGGCACGAGTCCAACCTTATCGTTTGTCTATTGTTTTCAACCTTTTCCAAGGAGGTGACATGGCGCATTCTGCTGTTGTCCCTGACATCGGCGCACTGAGTTCGTTTGCAATGCAAACCATCCGTCAAATGGGTGACGAAGCCATTCAGTTTTATGGTCGAGGCCGTTTGCATCCCCCGTTCGATCAGAACCTCGTCACCCAGGCCGAGCTTCATCTGAACAACTCCTTTCAAAAAGCTATTGCTGCTCAATTCCCCCAGCACCAGATTTACGGCCGAGATCCCTTGGGTGAAGGGTATACCCACGGAGCCAAAAGATATTTGTGGGTGTTCGATCCATTGGATGGCGTCGACAACTTCCAAACGCGGATTCCGATCTGGGGTATGTCCCTGGCCCTTTACGAAAACAACTGGCCGGTCTTCGGATGTTTTTACATGCCGGCCACCAATGACCTATTCTATGCCGTTGCGGAGCAGCAGGCCTTCTGGAACGAGCGGCCATTGACACTCGTGGACCGCGGCGATCTTTCCCAAGAGAGCCTGATGCTGACATTTTCCCGCTTTCACCAGCACTATCGCTCGCAGTTCCCAGGCAAAATCAGGGCGCTCGGCAGCACCGGGGTGCATGCCTGTTATGTGGCCATGGGAAGGGCCGACGCAGCCATCGTTGCCAATGAATCTTTCAAGGATTTGGCGGCGGTGCGCATTATCGTCGAATCGGTCGGCGCCAAGATCTACCGGGCCGATGGATCCGACTTTTTTCTGGGCGATTATGTGGATGGCACCCGGATCGATGATCACCTCATTATCACCACCCCTTCCAATGCCGAATCGGTCTTGGAGTGTTTGCAGGCCATTCAGTAGCGTCTATGGACCGCGTGGCCCGGTGGTCATGAACGGATTGGTTACGATTTGACCTTCTGAGGTTTCGCAGGTTGTTTTTCCTTGCGGTAGAAGAAGGCGCAAATGGCTAATACAAGACTGTAGGCTGTGATGATATACCACATCTCATCTGAGGTGCGGCGCGCCACCAGATAGAATAACCATCCAGAAAAAATTAGTAATTTCGGTTTCATAGAGTTGTCGCCAGCAGATCGCCGATCCATACAACCAGTGATAATAGATGCCGATGTGTAACCATATCGGCCGATGGGGCTCAAACTTTAATCGGCATGAAAGGGCACGGGTTTCCCGGTGCGATAGGCCAGTGCCTGGCAGGTGGCGACCAGGTCGCCGCCGCCATTGGTCACCTTGATCGCATACGTGGCGGTTTTGCGCGTGGCGGCCACTTCATCGGCCTGGGCCACCAGACGATCACCGGCTTCGGGGGATTTGATGTAGGTGACGTTGACGTTGAGCGCCACGGCGATGTCCCCGTGGGTTTGGGAGGCGGTCTCGAACGCCTCGTCGATGAGGGCGAAGAGCGCCCCGCCATGGGCGCGGGCGTAGATGTTGTTCATCAAGACCGGGTCGTAGGTCATTTCAACGATCGAATGCCCCAGCGATAACGCCGTGAGAGACATGTGAAGGGCTTGCGCGAAAGGCTCCCTGGAAACAGCCCGGAAAATTCCTTCCTTCACCCCTTGATCCATTTGCACTGTTTTTACCTTCGGTTACGGCTCGGTTGGCGACTGGATTCTCCCCAGGTTCCGACTGAGTAAAATCCGCTTAGGTCTCTTTGAACCGCCAGAACGGGTAATCCAACTCGTAGGTGGCCACCCGCCCCGGATTGGCCTCGCGGCTGGCGACGACCCATAGATTGATTTGACGATGTTCAGACACCTTCGGCGTCATGGGGTCCCAATCGGGCATGAGGATCAGGGCGTTGTCCGCGCTATACTCTATGTCGCCGGATTCTTTGAAGGAACTTAGATCCGGAGTCTCTCCGTAGCCCCCACCTCTGCCGCGGCTCAATTCGCTGATCACCAGGAAACAGACCTGGTGGTCATCCCGAATCGACTCGAATTGGCGCAGCCAGGAATCGATGCCGGTTCGCCGTTCGGTTAAATCCTTAAAGGGGAGTTTGTGCAGACTGTCGACCACCACGAGCACTTCATCCTTTCGGGTTTCATGCTGGAGAAAATCGATATGGCGCCGCATGGTGTCCGGGGACAACCGGCGATCGTTGACCACCCGGAAATAGGTCAACAAGGTTTTGAATGTGGTGGTGGCCTGTTTGAGACGCTCGGCCTCGTCCGCTGAGAAAGCACCACTGCGGATCTTTTTTTCGGCGACGTCGCTCAGGCGCACCAGGGTGCGTATGTATATTTTTTGCCGTCCGTTCTCAAAATCATAATAGATCACCGGGACGTTCCGGCGGGCCACCTCGGTCGAGACCTGCATGAAAAAGCAAGATTTACCGGCCTTGGGCGGTCCGCCCAGGATATTGATCCCACGCAGACCGTCGGTGTGGCGGTCGAATTTGGTAAAACCGGTTTGAATCCCCAGCAACGTTTTACCCTTGTCTTTTTCCAGCAAGGTGATGAATTGACGGTGCTCTTTTTCGGGGGATGCGAACGGAGAAAACGCTTTGGATTGACGGATCATCTCCTGAAGCGTTCTCTTCAGCACATCCAATGAACCGGCCGCCAGTTGCGGCAAGTGGTCCCCTCGTTTGAACTGTTCCGGCCAGGTCAGGATGCGGGCCTTGAATCCAATGCGTACGGCCAACTCCCGCGCCGATTGACGGGATTCGGGCGTGTTGGATACCAGAAGAAAGAGATGTTCGATACGTTTCAGACGTTCGGGATTCACGGCGCTCAAGTCGGAGGCGGATGGGAATGCGATCGCCGGATACCCCAGGGCGTGCAGAATCAGCTGACTCAGTTCTCCTTCGGTGATGAACAGGGCGCCGCCTTGGCAGTGACCGATGGCCGGTGCATTGTAAACGGCCGCCTCGCCTTTGAAGAAGAGTTCGTTGCCGTGCCAAAAGAACTCCTGGGGCTTGCCGGGCATCACACAACGCGCGGCATAGGCCAATCCGGTTTCCTGGGTGTAAGGATGAACCAGGTAGCGGCCGTTGAACCCGACGCGCATCGCATCGAGCGTCGATTGGGTAACGTGATATCGAGCAAAGAAGTCGTATTGATCCTTGCCCATGAGCGAGATGAATTTTTCGATTTCCGAGCCCAGGTGGCGGGGCGGGTAGGCGACATCCGAAGCAAATCCGTCATCGTCCGGATCGAATCCCGGGACCTGGCGGCCGTCGAGGCCAAGCAGGCGGGCAAAGTGAAGATGAAAGCCGCCGGGCACGCAGCCCGATTGGCATTTGAACATGCCCCGGAAAAAGCTGTCCGTGTTAAGAAGCACCGTCAACTGACCCTGTTTTTCTCGTTGGTTCTGAATGCAAAAAGGGCAGGGCGCAACCAGGTGAAAGCCTTTCCACGAGCCGCCTGGAAGATGGGTTTGGTAAAAGTGTTTCACCTGTTCAAAAGGAATCATCGTCGAAGACCTTTTCCGGCAGTCGAAGGGCGTATCGCGTATCGGGCTGGTTCTAACCCGTCAATGGTTTGCGGGCAAGGGAAATTTCATGCCGATGTGCCTTGACAGCATAAAAGGTTATATTACTTTTTAATACAAAACAAATTCATAATGAAATGACGATCCTGTTTTTCCTTCGGTAAAACTTTTTAAAATCAATTGGATCACGTAGGAGAAACAAGATGCCCAAGAGTTACTTCGCCATCCTAGGTGTATCTTCCGGGGCATCTGCGGAAGAGATTAGATCGGCCTATCGCCGTCTGGCCAAGACCTATCACCCCGACCATTTTTCAGGAGACAGCGAGCCTTTTCGCCAGGTGCAGGAGGCCTATTCCGTTCTGAGCGACGAACGCCGGCGCCATGACTACAAGCAGGCGATCGATCGTGCCGTCAAACCGCGCCCGGTGCGCCGGCCGCCGTCGGCTTCCCATTCGGCCCCAGAACCGCTGATTCCGGAATCGCGCCCTGCAGATCTGGGCGATATTTCGCCGGTGACATCGTTCTATACCTTCTCCCCTTCGTTTGACGAAATTTTCGACCGGTTGTGGCAGGGGTTCGGCGACCGGGGACATTTGAAATCGGGTCGATTGCAGCATCTCACTCTGGAGGTCCCGTTGACCCGGCAGCAGGCGCGGGCCGGCGGCACGGCGAGGGTGCTTGTTCCAGCCCGGACCGTTTGTCCCACGTGCCGTGGATATGGCAGCGTGGGGCCTTTCATGTGCGTACGATGCGGGGGCGAAGGGTACGTTTCGGGGGAGATACCTGTATCCGTGGATTTTCCAGCGGGACTCGCCGCCGATCATGCCGTGGTGATCCCTTTGCAGCGCTTCGGTATCGACGATCTGCGCCTGACCGTTCTGTTCAGGCCCACCGACGCCGACCGGTTCTAACCGGTTGTTGAACGACTTCGCCGGATAGCCTGATTCTTACTCTCACGATGGTTGCGCGAGCGGTTGGACACGATCCACCGTCAGGGTGGCCGTTCCCCAGTTCTGCTCGACCCGTCCCTCCAGAAGATAAGGACGGCCGTGGTCGAGCAGGTGACAGAAGCGATCATAAGCCCGGGGAAAGAAAGTGGTCTCTACCACTCCGGTATCGTCTTCGAAGGTGAGAAACTCCATGGGCTCTCCCCGCTGGGTGTGAACCACTTTGCCGGTGATCAGCCACCCGGCGAACCGGACGCGGCACCCTGTCCGCCTGATGACCTCGCGGGCGTCAACTGCGCCGGCCCGGCGCGCCGTGCTTTTGAAAAGCGTCATGGGATGCCGGTCGCAGAGAAACCCCAACACCTTAAATTCCCGGCGCAACCGCTCCATGGGGTCGTCGGGCGGCAGTTCCGGCGGCGCGAGGCGATGGCCGCCACCAAAGAGGTCGGGTGCGCCGGCGGCGGATTTGCGGCCGGCACGCCACTGGGCGAGCACCCATAGGAACTGAGCCCGGGAGAGGTCGGGAGCCAGACGGTCCAGGGCGCCACACAGGATCAAGGCCCGCGCCTCGGCGTCGTCGGGCCGGATACGCTCCCAAAAATCGCTGGGGTCCGCGAAAGGCCGCCGCTCCCGCTGCGCCACGATCCGCCGGGCCGTTTCGGCCGCAAGGCCCTTCACCGCCATCAATCCCACCCGAATGCCATCTCGATCCCCGGTCCATTGGATGCGGCTGCACTGCACGTCCGGTCTTTTAATGGTTACGCCCAGACGGCGCGCCTCGGAGACGTAGGCGAAGGTGCTGTAAAAGCCGCCCTGGTTGTTGATCACCGCGGCCATGAATTCAGCCGGAAAGTGGGTCTTGAGATAGGCGGCCTGGAACGACACCCGGGCATAGGAGGCGCTGTGGGGTTTGCAGAACGAATAGACGGAAAAACTCATCATCATGGCCCACACCGCTTCGATCTGTTGCGGCGTCAGGCCTCTTTCCCGTGCGCCCTGGGCGAAGCGCCGGCGGAAATCCTGTAATCGATGCGCCCGGTCTTTCTGGGACATCACCTTGCGCAGGCCGTCGGCTGCGGCATCGTCGAAACCGGCCAGGGCCATGGCGGCCCGGGAGACATCCTCCTGGTAGACCATGATCCCGAAGGTCTCGTCCAGCACGTCGGCGAGCAGGGGGTGGATGGGCGCCCAGGCGCCGCCGTGCAGCCGCCGGATATACTCCTGGATGAAGCGGTTGGCCGCGGGCCGGATGATGCTGGAGTGGATTACCAGATGATCGAAGTCGCCGACGCCGGATTTTTGCTGGAGCAGGCGCGTGGCCGGGCTTTCGATGTAAAAGCACCCCATGGTGCGGCCCTGGGCCAGGGTCTCCTGGGTGGCCAGGTCGTCTTCGGGGTTCCAGTGGGTTTCATCGAAGGAGGTTCCGTTGGTTCGAACGTTATGGATAGCGTCCCGGATGACGCCCAGGCTGCGGTTGCCCAGCAGGTCGATCTTCACCAGACCGGCGGTTTCGGCGGCGTCCTTTTCCCACTGGATGATGGGTACCCCCTTGGCGGCGCGTTGGACGGGGACATAGTCCTGGATGGGGTTCGGGGTGATCACCACGCCGCCCGGATGAACCGACAGGTAGCGGGGTTTACCGAGCAGCTGCCGGGCCAGGGCCAGAATTTGCGGCCAGGGATCATCCAGGCCCAGCTTCCGGGTTTCAGGGTGGCGTTTGAGGTCGGCCAGCAGGTCGGCTTTTTCATGGCGGTGCCAGAACCAGGGCAAGCGTCCCGTTACCCGTCCGATTTCGGCATCGGTCAGGCCGAACACCTTGGCGGTTTCCCGGATGGCCATGCGGGGTTGGAACAGGATGTGGCTGGAGACCATGGCGGCCCGGGCGCCGTAGTGGTCGAGGACGCCCTGGATCACCCCGTCGCGTTCGTCCCAGGCAAAATCCACGTCGATGTCGGGGGCATCCTTGCGGCCTGGATTGAGAAAACGGCCGAAGTAGAGGTTGTGCTTGATCGGACAGACATTGGTGATACCCAGGCAATAGGCCACCAGCGAGGCCGCCCCCGATCCCCGGCCGCAGGTGCGCGGGCTGTGCTGGACGATGTCCCGCACGACGAGAAAATAGGCACAGAAGTTCATGCGGGCGATGGTTTGCAATTCGTGCTCCAGGCGGTCCACAACCGGTTCGGGCAGATCGCGGCCATAGCGGTGCTGCGCTCCCTGGTAAGCGGCCTCACGCAGCGCCTGATTCGCCGGGCGGCCCTGGGCATCGTGCCAGGGCGGCATGACCAGGCCGAAATCGGGGCCCATGAATTTCAGCTGCGCGGCGATGAGGTGGGTTTGGGCCACGGCTTCGGGGCAGGCGGCAAACCGATGGTAGTAGATCTCGGGTCCGGCGAGCCAGGCATTGGCCGGCGCCGTCTGATCGGCGGGCAGCCGTTCCAGGGTGGTGTTCTGATCGATGGCCCGCAGCAGGCGGTGGCAGCGGTGGTCGTCGGGAGAGAGAAAAAAGCTGCCCGGGGTGGCCACCAGGGGGATCTTCAGCTCCCGGGCGCGTCGCCGTAAGGGGTGGGTGGGCGCCAGGGGCGTGCGCGGCATGGCGGCGTAGACCTGCACGCCGGCTCGGTGCCAGCGGGTCAGCAGATCGGGATCGGCGGTGAGCACGATCAGCCCCCGGGCCTGCGGGGGCAGGGCGCCGGCCAGGTCGAATCCCGCGTCCATATGGCGCCGGGTGAGCAGGCGGCACAATCCGGTATACCCCTCGCCGTCGGCGACCAGGCACACCGCCCGGCGCGCTCTTTGCGGGTCGGTGATGTCGGCTCCCACGATGGGCGTCAACCCCTCCCGGCGACAGGCCTCCAGAAAGGGCCACAGGCCGTAGAGGTTGTCCGTGTCGGTGAGGGCCAGCCGGTCGTAGCCCAGCCGCCGGGCCGCTTGGCAGAGCGTCCGGACCGAGGCGGTGCCCCACATGAGCGAGTGGTGCGAACGGACGGTCAGCGGAATCATTTCAGCCCGTCCACGCGCTGCCCATGCGCACCGCCTGGCCGCCGAAGCGGTCGCGGATCTTATCCATCGCTGCGATCAGGCGTTTTTGCCGCAGCACCGTTTGGCCCTCTTCGGCAAAGAGCGGCAGTTGGGCCGGCGGAAAGACCAGGCGGTCGCAGATCAGGCGCAGATGGCGGACCCGGGTGCGCCGGGAGACGGCCAGGTGCAGGGCGCGGCGGGCCGCGGGAAAAAGGGCCAGGTCGTTGGCCGTGGGCGGCTCCAGGCGGACCTGGCGGACGCAGCGCCGGCCGTCGCTGTAATCCGCGGCCACGGCCAGGCGACGGGCCACCCGACCCTGCTGGCGCAGGCGCCGGCCGGCCGTCGCCACCAGGGTGTGCAGCCGGCTCTCCATGACCGGTAGCGCGTGGACGTCGGTGCCGAAGGTGTGATTCAGGGCCACCCGGGGCGCCGCCTGGTCCACGGCCAACACCGGCGAGGTATCGATACCGCGCAGGGCCGCGTCGATTTCCGCGGCCGGTCGTCCCAGGGCCACGGCCAGTCGGGCGGCCCCAAGACCGACGACCTGGTGGACACGGGTCAGGTTCAATTCGCGCAGCCGGATCAGGTCCGGGCCTTCGATGCCCGGTACGAGCCAGACCGGCAGGGGCGCCAGGAAAGCCGCTTCGCCGCCCGGGGGCACGATGCAATCGCCTTGGGGTTTGACCAGCCGCGAGGCCACCTTGGCGATCAGTTTATTGGCCGCCAGGGACCAGATCGGGTCCAGCCCCAACTCCTTCCAGGCTTGGCTGTGCAGGCGCCGGGCCACGTCCACGGCCGGTCCGAACAGGCGACTGGTGCCGGTTACGTCTACGAACAGGTGGCCGTCGCGATCGCCGGGCTCGATGCGCGGGGAGTAGGGCAGGGCGTGGCGCAGCAGGTCGGCCATGGCCTGCTCATAGCGGGCCGGTTGAGGGGGGCGGATCACCAGGTCACGGCACAGGCGTCCGGCTCGTGCCAGAGGCATGCCTTTGCGCACACCGGCCTGGTAGGCTTCTTCGCTCATGTCATAGACCACGGCCCGGGCCGCCCCTTCGGGCGCAATGATGACCGGTCTCCCTGCCAGGCGCCGGTCCAGGCGTCGTTCCACGGCCACGGCAAAATCGGCCACATTGATATGAATGATGTTTCGGTCCATGGGTTCTGGTGCTTTCGTGCGCCGTTTTCAATGGAACGCCCTGCCGGATGAACGGGTGCAGAGTTCTGTCATGAGCATGTTGGCATTGCGCGGCGCCTGGGCACGCACGTGGTTGTTGAAAAAGGCGATACCGCTATGCGCCCGGGCCGCCATTTTGGGGATGATCGTCCGGCTCCATTGCTGTAACTCGTTCGAACTGTAAAGGTAGTCGAACTGCTTTTGCATGTTGCCCGAGCGCCAGCCCCGGGCATTGCGGCCGTGAAAACGGACGTAGAAGAGATCCGGATTGGTGACCACATCCAGTTTGGGGAACAGGTAGGGCAGATCGGGCGCATCCACCGCCACGAGGGTGACCCGCCGCCGCTGCAACTCGTCGAAGACCGGTGCCAGGGCCCAGGTGCGGTGGCGGAACTCCACGGCCAGGGGCAGCCCCGCCAGGGCATCGAGCAGATGGGCCAGATAACGGCGGTTGGCCGCGTTGCGTTCGAACGTGGGGGGCAGTTGGATCAGGACGGAAAGGAGCCGACCGGCCTGCATCAGCGGCGCGATGCCGTCACGGAACTGGACCGCTTTGCCGCGCCAGCCGTGGGGATCGATTTCGTGGGTCATGGTGCGGGTCAGCTTGGCGGCAAAACCGAAATCGGCCGGCACTTTGGGGAGCATGCGTTCCATGGCCGCGGCCCGGGGCATCTGGTACCAGGTGTAATTGAGCTCGGTCACGCTGAATTGCCGGGCATAGAGCGCCAGCATCTCGCGTGCCGGGGTGCCCGGCGGATAGAAGCCGGCCTCGCTCCATTCCGGATAGGCGTATCCGCTGGTGCCCACCCGCAGCGGGCATGCAGGGGCTGTGTCGAGAGGGACTGAGGGTGTCGCCGATGATGCCGCCGATGATATCATGGATTTTTGTCGCCTTTGCCTTTTTGCCGGATAACACTACGAAACCGCCGCGCGTTGAATGCCGATGACCTTGCCCTGCACCAACACCTCGTCAAAACCGTAAAACATGGACGCAAAATCGGGGTTCTCCGGTCGCAGCTCGATGCGGTTCTTGCGCAGAAAGAAGCGCTTGACCGTGGCCTCCTCGTTGTGCACCAGGGCCACCACGATTTCGCCGTTGCGGGCGTACTGGCGCGGCGTGCAGATGGCCAGGTCTCCGTCGAGAATCGCGGCATCCCGCATGGAATCCCCCTGCACCCGCAGGGCGAACAGGTGCTGCTCCTGGAACAGGGCGGCATCCACGACCACGGTGCCGTCCCACTCCTGCTGGGCATACATGGGCAGACCCGCGGTGATCCGGCCCACGATGGGGACTTCGCGCCAGCGATGCGGTGCGATGGGTTGCTGGGCTGGATTGAGCAGAAAAAGGGTCCGGCTGTAGCGTCCTTCGCGTTTCACGTACCCTTTTTCCTCCAGTGCCTTGAGTCCCTGGGCCACGGCGGCATGGCTGATGCCCAGTTCGGCGGCGGCCTCCCGCAGGCTGGGCGCCTTGCCGTCACGATCGACACTCCGGCCCAGGTAGTCGAAGAGCTGCTGTTGTTTGGGGGTCAGTCGGGGTTGCATGGCCACTCCGTTTTGGTGGTTTTTAAAAATCTATAATCGACGATATGTAAATGTCAATGTAAATATTCATGTTGATTTTAATCGTTACATTCAGAGGGATCGCCGCTTTACAGGTTCGCGGCGGTGGGATATGATCGCCGACCGTTTTCAAGCCATGGGGGATGCATGCCTGACACTTCGGAAAATTTTGATATCGATCGGTTCGTGGATTTGCTCGCCGCCGCATATGCCCAGTGGCGGGCGCCGATCATCACCTTTCTGGCCAACCGCGGCGCGACGCCTTTCGAGGTGCTCGTGTCCACTATTTTGTCCCTGCGCACCAAGGACGAGGTGACGTCGGAGGCGGCGGCCCGGCTCTTTGCCCGGGCACGCACGCCGGAACAGATGTTAGACTTGGGAGAGCACCGGGTGGCCGAGTTGATTTATCCGGTCGGGTTCTATCCGACCAAGGCCAAACGGCTGGTGGAGATCAGTCGGATCATACGGGACGAACACGGCGGCAAGGTGCCCGATACCATGGAGGGGTTGTTGGCCTTACCCGGGGTGGGGCGCAAAACCGCCAATCTCGTGCTGGTGGAAGGCTACGGCCAAGACGCCATTTGTGTGGATACCCATGTGCATCGCATCAGCAATCGCATCGGCTACGTGCAAACCCGCACGCCCGAACAGACCGAGATGGCATTGCGCGACAAGCTGCCGCGCAGGCACTGGATCCGCTACAATGAGCTGCTGGTGGCCTTCGGCCAGGTGATTTGCCGGCCCATATCCCCGTTTTGCAGCCGCTGCCCGGTGGCATGGATGTGTCCGCGGATCGGGGTGGCGAAGTCGAGGTAGGATTCGTTGTGCACTATTTTTTTCGCGGCTGGTCGCCCACCAGCTCTTCCATGGTGATCTCGCCCCGTTTGCTGAACGGGATTTTCCCCGGCCACACGGCGCCGTTCAAGCGCATGTGCCCCTTGACGGCATAGGTCCACTTCTCATTTGAGGTGCCGTTTTGCATGCCCTGGATGAGATGATGGGCGACACCGACCATGTCGATCATGGCGGCGAATACCGTGACCGTAACGATATCGCTGCCGTAGGCGGGGATTTCCCTGTCCGGATTGGCGACGCCATTGGCCAGCCGGCGCCCATTGAGCGACAGGTCGCAATTGATCCCTTGAATCGGCAGGCTATGGTCGTTGGGGTTCGATACCCGCAGATCCACCTGGAATATGGATTCGAATCCTTTGATCTCCTGCAACCGGATGGCGGCCAGACCAATGTGCGGGGTTTCAAATCCACCCCCCAGGGTGGCGCAGCCAAACAGCACGAGTGCCGGGACGAAACCGCACAGGCGCATGATGACCCGCCGGATGGAATGCCATCGCATATGTTGGACTCCTTTAATCCTTCTTGCGGTCCGGAAGGGTCAGCCCTTTAAGCAGTTCCATTCCCTTTTTTTCCAGATCCTGCTTGAGTTCTTTTTCGGTCGGAATGGCCTTTTTAAGAGCCTCCTTGTCCGGCAGCGGTTGTTCCAGCAGGGCTTTGAGATCCGGCTTGAATTTTGGCTTTTCGAAGGTCCCCCCGACGTTGACCGGCACCATCACCCCCGAACGCTCTTTGGCGTCGCCTTGTCCTTTTAGAGTCCCCACGAATTTGGGATCGATGCGGAGGTTCAGGGTTTCCTGGGCCAGGTCGGCCGATCCGCTGGCGGCGACGCGCAGTAAGGGCGATACGAGGTTGGCGACCTCCAAGGTGGTTACACCATTGTCGGCGATAAACTGAACCACCAGTTCGCTGAAATCGGTGCGCGGTTTTTCAGAGGATTTTTCAGCCAGACCGAAGGCCGACTGAACATTGCGCACCATGCCGTCCAGGTCGAGGCCTATGATGGCGCCGTCCTTGAATTGGAGCTTGCCATTGCCGCTCAGGGTCCTGCGAATCGTATCGGCCGTGTCGCCGCTGAATTGAAGATCCAGGGCCGCACTCATCATGCCCTGAATCATCTCTTTGTCGAGCAGGTCCTTGATCAAGGGGGCGGACTGGACACCGGCGAGTGTAACGGTAGCCTTGCTCATCGGTTTGCGGGATTGCACGTTGACGGTGCTTTTTGCGGCCAGATGGCCATCATAGAGCGCCATCCCAAGCGGATCGATCCGAATGATGCCGTCGCGGGCCGTGGCCTTTAACATGATGTCTTCCACGATCATGTTTTTGGCCTTGATGCGGCCCGCTTTCAGTTGCGCATCCAACACGAGTTTACGCAGAGGGGCATAGTCGGTTTCGGCTGTCTCGGGAGTGGGGGTCCGGGCTTTATCCTCTTTGGAAGACTTTTTTTCAGAAGGCGGTGGTAGATAGCGATCCAGATCAATACGATCGAGTTCGGCGGAGAGTTGCAGATCAGGCTTGCTCCATGTCTGACCACGCCCCTGAAAGGTGATTCGGGAGTCGTCCAGCGTCAGCTTTCCATCTGAAATGGCGACCCGATCCGGTTGTCCGGAAACGGTCAAGTCCAGGGCGATGCGATCGAGAACCTGCGGGTCCGCGGTGCTGAAGGGGAGTGCTATGTTGGCCTCCTCCAGCGCTTTTCGCAACGAAAAAGGCGAGACTTGGATGCCGGCGTCAAACCGGGGGGCCTCTAAAACATTTTCGATTTGTCCCTGAATACGTGCATCGATTTTTTTCAGCAAGACGGCCACGATGTCCAACTGGATCGGTTTCTGACCGATGGGGGTACCCAATGGACCGGCCGTTCCTTTCACTCGGATCGGGTGCCCGTTGGCTATGGCATTGAAATCTATTCCGATCGGCTGATCCATGGAGAGATCTGTAAGAATCAGGCCCACATCCTTGATCTCTTGTTTTGTTCCGGCCTCTTGATCCACAATGAGAAACCGACCGTCGGTGATGGCGAACTCTTCGGCTTTGAGGGATTTAATTGGAAGTCCGGTCTTTTTAGCGGATTCTTGCGGCGTCGAGCTTTTCGCGCCCGCAGCGGTCGCGGATTTTGCCGCTTCTCCCAGGCCGTCCAGATTGCTTTTGCCCGTGTTTGATGTTTCCAGGACAATATGTGGGCTTTTGATCACAAAGCGCTTGATTTCATATGTGCCGGTGAGTAGCGGCAACAGTTTGATGCGAACTTCGAACAAACCGACGGAAATAAAGTTTTTTTCACTAAAACCAGAAGGATTTTGAATAGATACATCAGAAAGGGCCAGGCCCACCCACGGGAACACGGAGGGGACGATTTTGCCGCCCAACACGACACGTCGGCCCATAGCATTGCTTGCTTCGGTCTCGATCGCCGGCTTGTACTTCTCGAAATTGATGACCATGGGGGCAATCATGACGGCCACCAGAACAACGACGATCAAACAGACAATGGCAATCAACACCCATTTTAAAGGTTTTGGCATGCAACCTCCATTCGGTAAGGGTACGGTGATTTGTCCTTGTCTCCGGACAATGGCTCGCATCCGGGGTGGGTTCTAATCAATGCGAATGTGGTTTCAAGACAGGATCTGTGCATGACTATCTCAAAGCCCCTTCGAAGTTGCAAGTAACCTAATGCTTTTAACTGGAATGTAAATGCATACCGGAAGGTCGATCCTTGGACGAGTGTAGGTTTTTGGTTTTAATTTTCCTTGTTTTTTCATGCCGATTTGGGCAATTCAAAGGAATATTTTTTATCAACCGTTGGTTTACTGATGATGGATATCTTCGATCAAACCAAAAGTGCACAACCTGCCGAATCCAGGCCCTTGCCCGAGCGTATGCGGCCGCGAACCCTGCAGGCGTTTGTGGGCCATGCCCATGTCGTCGGACCGGGCACCCTGCTGGCCGAGGCCATTCGGAACGACCGGATTTTCTCCATGATCCTCTGGGGGCCCCCGGGTTCAGGTAAAACCACGCTGGCCCGCATCATCACCCAGGCCTCGGGTTCTTATTTCGTTCACTTTTCCGCTGTTTTGTCGGGCGTCAAAGAGATACGTGCGGTGATCGAGGAGGCAAGGGAACAGTTGCACAAACATGGTCGCAGAACGATCCTGTTCGTGGACGAAATTCATCGGTTCAACAAATCACAGCAGGATGCTTTTCTCCATCATGTCGAAAGCGGTCTGTTGACCCTCATTGGTGCGACCACCGAGAACCCCTCCTTCGAAGTGATCGCGCCGCTGCTTTCCAGATGCCGCGTCGTGACGCTTTCGGCATTGACCGAGGCGGATTTGCGAGCCATTTTAAACCGGGCACTCGACGATGTGGAGAACGGTTTGGGACGGTACCGACTGGCACTCAACACCGAAGCGGCAGAGCATCTGATTCGTCTGTCGGGCGGCGACGCCCGGACGGCGCTCAACAATCTGGAGATGGCCGCATTTATGACCCTGGCAAGACAGGGACCGACCCAGGACCAGACGCCGAGGGTAATTGATCTGGATGACGTTGAAAAAGCGGTCCAGCAAAAGGCATTGCAATACGATAAAAGCGGCGAAGAAC
Organism: Desulfatitalea tepidiphila; assembly: GCF_001293685.1. Lineage (NCBI taxonomy): Bacteria > Pseudomonadati > Thermodesulfobacteriota > Desulfobacteria > Desulfobacterales > Desulfosarcinaceae > Desulfatitalea > Desulfatitalea tepidiphila. Next base: position 836,450 of record NZ_BCAG01000003.1, read on the forward strand.
ACTACAACCTGATCTCCGCATTTCATAAGAGCCTGCGCGGCAGCGATCCGGACGCGGCTCTCTATTGGTTGGCGCGCATGCTCATGGCCGGTGAAGACCCCCTGTATGTGGCCAGGCGCATGGTGCGGTTTGCATCGGAGGACATCGGCAACGCCGATCCGTATGCATTGCGCCTGACCATGGCGGCCATGGAGGCTTTTCGATTCATCGGTCCGCCCGAAGGCGAACTGGCGCTGGCCCAGGCGGCCGTCTATCTGGCTACGGCGACCAAAAGCAACAGTATTTACAAAGCCTATGGAAGAGTCCAGGAGGTGATCCGGAAAACGGGCACCCTGCCTGTGCCGCTACATATCCGCAATGCCCCCACGCAACTGATGAAATCCCTGGGTTACGGTCGTGATTACCAGTATGCCCACGACCATAAGGACGCCTTTGTACCCCAGCACTATCTTCCCGAGCAGCTGCAGGGCAATATCTATTACTTTCCCCAGGAACGGGGGTATGAGAAGCTGATCAAACAGCGAGTCGACCATTGGCGGCAGCAGTTGGCCGGTCAGAAAACGAAAAATACCTGAGCCATTCCCGCCTTTTTCTTCAAAATTCTGACTATCGGATGTCTGCCCCATTGCGCCGATGGGTTGGTATTTTTATTCGTCATCAACATGCCAATCGATAAAAGTTGCCTCACAACCCTGGCAATCATTGCGCATTGATTTATTTTATTAATAGTTTTCGTGCCGGTGGCCGCTCGGTCTGGAGGAGGCAATCGGCTCGGGCCTTGGGTTATTTTAAGGAACATTTAACCGTAAACAATTTGAGAAGAGAGGATTGTCTTATGTCTCAATTGATTGCCTGTAAATCCAAAAACGGCATTGTTCTCGCTGCGGACGGCAAAGCGGTTGATGTGGATATGAATGGAAATTTGATCGAGCTCAAAGTGGATCGACTGCATCAGTTGTCCAACAATGCCGCGATTTTGAATGGCGGGGCCGCCGCGGGTGAATTCATGTGCCATTCGCTGAAGCAATTCGTCTATGGTGAAAACTTGACGTATGTGGACGAAATCTACCAGGCGGCATTGCCTTATTTGGCGACGGAGTATGAACGGTTCATGCGCAAGACCTGTGAAATTCGACCTATCGACCCCATCCACCAGGTCACCTTCATTCTGGGCGGATACACCAAGAATGACCCTGAAAATCCCTTTCGCATGTACCTGCTGTGGACCAAGCGAAAACTGCCTCTGCTGGACAGCGACGAGATAGGAACCAGTTTCAGCGTGCCGCGTATTATCAAGCTCGAGCACCGCCTGCACCAGATCGTCCAGCAAAGTGGTGAGTTGGACCGCGTGATTACGGTCGTTCGCAAGGAGATGGAACGGTTGGCCGAAATCGACGATGAGGTGTCCGAACCGCTATCATACGCTTACATCACCGAAGACGGTTTCAAACAGCTTTAAACTGAAAAAAGGTCTGTGCCCTATTGCTGGCCAGACCTTTTTTATCATGGCATGGTGCCCCCGGCAGGAATCGAACCTGCGGCCAACAGATTAGGAATCTGCTGCTCTATCCCCTGAGCTACGAGGGCATTGATATGGTCAGCGAGATATCATAGCAGCCGGCAATTTGAAAGAGGCAGCTTGCTCGGAACGCCGGACAAAATGGTTTCTTGGCCCCACCTGAGAGTCTCCGGATTCCGGTCAGGCTGTACTTGCGGCCGTCGGGGGCGCTTACTCGATGAAAAGCTTCTGGCCGGGGAAGATTTTGCTGTGAGCCGTCAAGCGGTTGATTTTTAAAAAGCGCTGCAAGGCCATATTGTGCTTTTGAGCGATAGTGAACGGGCTGTCACCGCTTTTGACATAATAGGTGGTCAACTGGCTGGCATCGGGCAAGGGTTCAGGTTTGTACCCGGGAATGTTGAGTTTTTGACCGATATAAAGATTGTTGGAGGTCAGGTTATTCAGGGCGACAATCTGTTTAACGGTAGTCTGGTACCGGTTGGCGATGTTCCACAGAGAATCCCCCTTGTGGACGTGGTGCACACCAGAAAAATCCTTCTTTGATAGTTGCTGTTGGGCGGCAACCGCCGCCACGCTTCCTCGGACGGGTATCTTGAGGCGCTTTCCGGCGCGAATAAAGTGCGAACTGCGCAGGTTATTGGCCCGCATGATGTTCGTTACACTGGTGCGGTAGCGTTTGGAGATGGTGCCGAGGGTTTCACCCCTTCGGACGCTGTGCCAAACAAATGCCCTTTGCGGCACGTTGCTCGTCGGCATGGTATCGAGCGCGGCCAGGAGTTTGTCAGCATGATCGGTAGGGACTCTGAGCGAGTAGGGCTCGGGCGGCAGGATGGAGTAGCGCAGTTCGGGGTTGAGCTCCTGTAGGTCGGCCAGCTCCGCGCCGATGGCTTGACCCACGTCTTTAAGGTGAACCTGGCGGTTGATTTCTACCTCTTCATACACAAGGGGGGGGTCGAAGGCAACCTGTTCCAGTCCATACTTTTCCGGATTCTTGACAATATGCAGTGTCGCGAAAAAGCGGGGCACATAACGGGCGGTTTCAAGGGGTAGTCGCTGGTACAAATCCCAGAAGTTGTCGAGATAATTGATATTTTGGGTTTGGATAACCTTCAGGACCCGCCCCTCGCCGCAATTGTAAGCAGCAAGCACCGTCGCCCAGTCGCCGAAAATATTGTGAAGTTCTTTCAAGTAAGCGATTGCCGCATCTGTTGATTTAATAAAATCAATACGTTCGTCTATATACTGGTCGCGCTTCAAACCGAATTTATAGCCAGTGGAAGGTATGAACTGCCAGAGCCCCAGCGCGCGCGCCTTGGAAAGGGCCTTCACCTTGAAATTGCTCTCGATCAGAGGCAACCATGAGAGTTCTTCCGGAAGGCCCGCTGCTTTCAGAGCTTGCAATATATAAGGACGGAATTTGCCTGAACGCTGATAGGCGCTTATAAAATATGGTTTTTCTCTGCCTGTGGTAAACGAGCGCAACTCCGCTTCGATGTGGCGGTTCATCTCCATCGGTATCTCGTCATGGTGACCATTGACGACGATGTTACGGGAGGCATAAATTTCAAGAATGCGTTTGGAAATCAGAAAACGAAGGTCCTCTTTTTGCTGGAGAAGCTTGGCTTCCTGTTTGGAATCGATCTCCAGGATCAGCGAATATGCCTTGTCCAAGGCCTCAAATGCGATATCGAGCTCTCCTTTTTGCCAGGCCGACTGACTGACCTCGCAAAAGTCCAGTGCTTCGTCCAGTCTGGCCTGCGCCTCCTTGTCGAGGACGGCGTTCTCTTTCATGTCCGCAAGGCATTCGGCATCATCAGGTGCGCATGCCTCGGCAGCCGTGTTGGTTGTGTCGGCACCGTCGATCGCTGGCGTCTCAATGGCATCACTGAGGGCGGCCACCTCATCGCTGGAGGATTCAGCTTCGGTTAATGGGGTTTGTTGTCCAGCGGCGGGTTCCTCGCCAAACCGGGAAACGTCGGATTGTTCGTTTTGAGCTCTCACCGACGGGTTAAGGCGATCAGTTGCTTGGCTGCGGCCTGAGAAGGGCATGCTGCTGCATCCCCATGATAGAGCGATAACCGTGATTGCCGAAAAAAGTATCAAGTTGCGTTTCAAGGCTTTTCCATCCCTGTTTTCAGGTTCGTGCACCTGGTTTGAATAATGAGCGGTTGAAAATGCGGGTCAGTGGTCGTATTTAATCGGTCTGAAACACATTATGCGCGTTTTTTGGCTGCACGATACCATATGTCTTGCTGTTTTTGTCAAGTAATTATCGACAAATAAACAAAGTTATAGAGCATATCGGCCCTGCGGCTGCGATCTTGAGTCCGAAAGTCATTTTTTTTACAAGGGTCGAAAATATCGATAGACGGAAGGGTGCGTAGTCACAAAATGTGTTAAACATAGAAAAAAAGAGTAAATAGGAGATAGTGAAACATTAACAAGAATAAATGAGAATATTTCTCATTTTTGATAAAAATATGGAAATTTATAGGTTTGTTTTTTACCCTCCATATGAGTAAAAGATGCATTTTTAGTTATCTCGACGCTATTAAAGGGCTTCGAGAGGATCTTTAATATGAATGATTGGTCAGATATTAGACGCCAGCGTAGCTCAGTCGGTAGAGCTACTGATTTGTAATCAGTGGGTCGGGGGTTCGAATCCCTCCGCTGGCTTCAGGATATGAATGCGGTGGGGTTCCCGAGCGGCCAAAGGGAACAGACTGTAAATCTGTCGGCGAAGCCTTCGGAGGTTCGAATCCTCCCCCCACCACCACTCACGCACGATTGCTATTTGTAGGAGATATCCGGTTTCGGAATCGTTTCTGACTACATGGCTTCCATCATACGCGATGTGCACATCATGGCGATTGGCAGATCTGCAGTGAATCGTATGAATGCGGGGGTTCTGAATAACATTGGGATATTATTAAGCGGGAGTAGCTCAGTTGGTAGAGCTTCAGCCTTCCAAGCTGAATGTCGCGAGTTCGAGCCTCGTCTCCCGCTCCAAGTTTTCTGAACGTCACGCGGCCTTCGATCAGAAAAATCCGAACAACAGCAACTCAGCCCACGTAGCTCAGTCGGTAGAGCGCTTCCTTGGTAAGGAAGAGGTCCATCGGTTCAATTCCGATCGTGGGCTCCATTATTGAAGATCAACGTGCCAATGGCGATGGGGTCAGCCAAACAACAGCGCCTGTAAGACGGCAACCCAATTTTAAATTCGAGAATGTTTGAACGACCATGGGAGGGACGAGATGGCGAAGGCAAAGTTTGAGAGAAAGAAGCCACATGTCAATGTAGGGACGATCGGCCATATTGATCATGGCAAGACGACGTTGACGGCAGCGATCACGAAGCACAACGGTTTGAAGGGTATGGCGGAGTTTGTGCCGTTTGACCAGATCGACAAGGCGCCGGAGGAAAAAGAGCGCGGGATAACGATCGCGACGGCGCACGTGGAGTATGAGACGGTGAACCGTCATTATGCGCATGTGGATTGTCCGGGTCATGCGGACTATATCAAGAACATGATCACGGGTGCGGCCCAGATGGACGGTGCGATATTGGTGGTGGCGGCCGATGACGGACCGATGCCGCAGACGCGGGAGCACATATTGCTGGCGCGTCAGGTGGGTGTGCCGCGCATTGTGGTATTTTTGAACAAGTGCGACATGGTCGATGATGAGGAGTTGATCGAGCTGGTGGAGCTGGAGCTGCGCGAGCTTTTGACCAAGTATGAGTTTCCTGGGGATGACACGCCGATTATTCGGGGCAGTGCGCTCAAGGCGTTGGAGAGTGATGATCCGGACAGTGCGGAGGCCAAGTGCATCTTTGAGTTGATGAATGCGATCGACACGTTCATTCCGGAGCCGAAGCGAGACATCGACAAGCCGTTTTTGATGCCGATCGAGGATGTGTTCAGCATCTCGGGTCGTGGCACGGTGGTGACGGGTCGTGTGGAGCGAGGGATCATCAAGGTGGGTGACAACGTGGAGATCGTAGGGATTCGTCCGACGATCAAGACGGTGTGCACGGGCGTGGAGATGTTCCGCAAGCTGTTGGACGAGGGTCAGGCTGGTGACAACATTGGTGTGTTGCTGCGCGGGACCAAGCGGGATGAAGTGGAGCGGGGCCAGGTGGTGGCGGTACCGGGCACGATTACGCCGCACACCAAGTTCAAGGCTGAGGCGTACATATTGAGCAAGGAAGAAGGCGGGCGGCACACGCCGTTTTTCAATGGGTATCGGCCGCAGTTTTATTTTCGGACGACGGATGTGACGGGGATATTGAATTTGCCCGAGGGCGTAGAGATGGTGATGCCTGGGGACAATGTGGCGATCACGGCCGAGTTGATTACGCCGATCGCGATGGAAAAAGAGTTGAGATTTGCCATCCGCGAAGGTGGACGTACGGTCGGCGCCGGCGTGGTGAGCGAGATTATCGAGTAAAGACCAAGGAGTCGACACGTGAGAGTGATTGTAACGTTGGCATGCGGCGAGTGCAAACGCCGAAACTATACCACGACGAAAAACAAGCGGACCACGCCAGACAAGCTGGAGTTCAGTAAGTATTGTCGATTTTGCCAGAAGCACACCCTTCATAAGGAAACGAAGTAGGATTCTGGTGCAGGAACGACGATACAACCCGTGCAGGCCAGTAGCTCTAATTGGTAGAGCATCGGACTCCAAATCCGGGTGTTGGGGGTTCGAATCCCTCCTGGCCTGCCAACTTTTTGCCGGAAGAGGCTATAAGGCTTCGCAGTGAATGGCCGGCTGTGCCGCAATAAAACTTCCTGATATCGGTTAGGGGTGGCATGGGACGCATACTCAAGAAAAAAGATCCAAGCAAAAAGAAGGCTCAGCGCTTGGAAAAGCAACAGGAGACAGCGGAAGGCGGTTCGGCTGAAGGCGCGTCAACTTCTAAAGCCGCTGTTGCTCAGAAAAAAGCTGCAACGCTTGTAAAGCAAAAGCCTGTTTCAAGTGAAAAGAATTTTTTCGAAAAAAGCATTCAATTTCTGCGTGAAGTAAAAATTGAGCTGAAGAAGGTAACCTGGCCATCCAGAAAGCAAACAATGGGATCGACCGTGGTGGTGATCATTCTGGTGATGGTCATCTCACTGTTCTTGGGCGTTGTTGACTTTGGATTGTCGAACCTGATTCGCGCAGTGCTCCCTTAAAAAAAGAAGGTGAATCGTGGCATTGCAGTGGTATATCGTCCATGTTTATTCAGGGTTCGAAAATAAGGTGAAGGCCTCCCTGGAAGAACGGATCGCTAGCTCGCCCCATCCCGATAAATTTGGTGAGGTTCTCGTGCCGACCGAAGAAATCGTGGAGCTGGTAAAAGGCAAGCGTCGGACATCCGCGCGCAAATTTTATCCGGGCTATCTGCTGGTTCGCATGGAATTGGACGATGAGACCTGGCACATTGTCAACGATACCGCCAAGGTGACGGGTTTCCTCGGCGGAAGGGACAAGCCGACTCCGCTGACCGATGAAGAGGCGGACCGTATATTGAATCGAATGGAAGCCGGCAAGCTCAAACCGCAACCCAAATACTTTTTCGAAACAGGAGATGAGGTTCGGGTGGTCGATGGGCCTTTCACAAATTTCAACGGTACAGTAGAGGAAGTCAACCAGGAGAAGGGCAAGATCAAGGTCCTGGTGAGCATATTCGGACGCTCCACGCCGGTTGAGCTGGAATTCGTCCAAGTCACCAAGCTTTAGCGCATGCCGGCGCCATCTCGCGCTCGGACAAATGATACCATGCGTACTATTTTTCGAACGGCTGGATTGTCGGGCCGAATCGCAATCATTAGGAGATAAGTAACAACCATGGCGAAAAAGGTAATGGCACAGATCAAGTTGCAAGTCGAGGCGGGAAAAGCCACACCCTCGCCCCCCATTGGGCCTGCGTTGGGACAGCATGGCGTCAATATTATGGATTTTTGCAAGGCATTCAATGCAAGGACGGCCAACGAAGCAGGCATGATTATACCTGTCGTGATCACCGTTTACCAGGATCGAACATTTACTTTCATCACAAAGACTCCGCCTGCGGCTGTATTGCTCAAAAAAGCCGCCAAAATCGCCAAAGGCGCAGCCGATCCGAAACGGGATCGCGTGGGAAAAGTGACCCGTGCCCAGGTTGAAGAGATTGCCAAACTTAAAATGCCTGACTTGAACACAAACGATTTGGATGCTGCCTGCCTGATCATCAGTGGAACGGCTCGAAGCATGGGGATCGAGGTCGTATAAACGCGGATCAAAGGCGGCCACTTTCACCGGCGCCAACTTGATGTCACAGGCTAAGGAGTGGGAAAAGAGAAAATGCCGAAACGGGGTAAAAAATACTTACAAGCAAAAAGCACGATCGATACGCAAAAGCGGTATGAATTTGCAGATGCCGTGGAGTCGGCGATAAAGGCGTCCTACGCTAAATTCGATGAAACCGTTGACGTTTCAGTGCGGCTGGGTGTCGATCCGCGGCATGCCGATCAAATGGTTCGCGGAACGGTCGTGTTGCCGCATGGTTTGGGCAAAGAGGTCAAGGTGTTGGTTTTTGCCAAGGGTGAAAAAGAGGCCGAGGCCAAAGAGGCTGGGGCTGATTTTGTCGGCAATGAAGATCTGATCGAGAAAATTCAAGGCGGTTGGTTTGGATTCGACAAGGCTGTCGCCACGCCGGACATGATGGGCGCGGTCGGCAAGATCGGCCGGGTTTTGGGGCCCCGTGGTTTGATGCCCAATGCGAAAACCGGTACCGTGACATTCGAAGTGGCAAAAGCTGTTCAGGAACTGAAGGCGGGCAAAATAGATTTCCGCGTCGAGAAAGCCGGAATCGTTCATGCCCCCATGGGCAAGGTGTCTTTCGGTACAGATAAGATCGTCCAGAACATTTCGGCCTTCTTGGAGACTATTGTACGACTTAAACCCTCATCCAGTAAGGGTACCTATCTCAAAGGAATTGCCATCTCAACCACCATGGGGCCTGGGATAAAGATTGACGCCGCAGTAGTGAAGGACTTGGTCAAGTAGATTGGCTCATTTGTTAACGGATCCATTTTAACAGAAAAATATAAAGCGCGATGGTCGGTTTTAGAAAGCCAAAGGAACGCATCATCCGGCATCCGCTTTTAATCACGCTGTCAAAGACCGTAGGTGCACGTCTGCCTTTGCATAGGAAAGACCGTGTCTAATTGGCGAAAGCCGGCCTACCGAGACAGGTTGCAGGGTATCGGTTTCAAATATCACTTGTGAGCACTCGAGGCCGATTCCGGAATATTGCACTTGTACGCGTTATATCCTCCGGTTTTTACAGCCATGGAAGGAGGTGTTAGGTAAACTTGAATATCGACGATAAAAAACAGTTTGTCCAAGAGCTGCAGGAACGACTCGGCAAAAGCAAGGTGGCCATCCTGACCGACTATAAAGGACTTGACGTGGGTGCGATGACCGAGCTGCGCAGTAAACTGCGCGAGGCCAACATTGAGTACCAGGTCATAAAGAACACCATGCTGCGTCTCGCCTCGGAAGGCACGGAAGTGGCGTTGATCAAAGACCAGTTCAAAGGTCCGAGCGCCATTGCGCTCAGCTATGATGATCCGGTCGCACCGGCAAAAATCCTGACCGAGTTCGCCAAGACCAATAACAAGTTTGAAATCAAATGTGGCGTTCTAAATGGATCGGTCATGGATCTGGCGGCGATAAAGGCGCTTTCGGCGCTTCCTTCGCGCGAAGAGTTGCTGGCAACAGTACTCTCGGCAATGATTGCCGTTCCCACTTCACTGGTCCGTGCCCTGAGCGATGTGCCGCGAAGAATGCTCAATGTGCTGCAAGCTATCAAGGAGCAGAAAGAACAACAGGCCGCCTGATCCATTTCGGCTTGCAATTCCCTTTTATAATTAAAATTTGCTGATGTACGTTCATCGCGAAAAGTCTGAATATCGGAGGAATAAACACAATGGCTGACGTAACGAAACAAGATGTTATCGATTTTATAGCAAACATGTCTGTATTGGAGCTCTCTGAACTCGTCAAAGAGCTTGAAGAGAAATTCGGTGTATCTGCTGCTGCACCGGTGGCCATGGTGGCTGCTGCCGGGCCTGCTGGTGATGCGGGTGCCGCGGCTGAAGAGAAGACAGAATTCGACGTTATTCTCACCACCGCCGGTGATAAAAAGATTGCAGTCATCAAAGAGGTTCGCGCGATTACCGGACTTGGGTTGAAAGAGGCCAAGGAACTCGTCGATTCTGCACCCAAAGCCGTGAAAGAAGGTATTGCCAAGGAAGAGGCCGAAAAAATCAAAGCCCAATTGGAAGAAGCCGGTGCTCAAGTCGAACTCAAGTAATTGGATGTGGTGATATCGTCATCAATTACGCTGAAAATAATAAAAGAATTATTGCAATGCGAAAATGGGGTGGAAAGGCCGTAAACCTTTTATCCCATTTTCGCGTTTCCTAAAGTCTTAGAAAAAAAGTGGAGAGACCATGGCAGCACGGCTATCGCTGGACAAGCGTATTCGTAAGAATTTCGGTAAGATCAAGAAGATTGTGGAAATTCCTGATCTTATTGGCATGCAAAAAGAATCCTATCGCCGTTTCCTGCAGCTCGATGTGCCTCCCGAACGGCGCGAGGACATCGGGCTTCAGGCGGTATTCAAATCGGTATTCCCAATCAAGGATTTTACCGGCAGCGCATCGTTGGAGTTTGTCTCCTATCGCTTTTCTGAGGCCAAACATAGTGAAGATGAGTGTATTCAACGCGGTATGACATATGAACTACCGGTCCGCATTACCGTGCGATTGGTGGTTTACGATGTCGACAAGGAAACAGGTCTGTCCAATATCCGTGATATCAAAGAGCAGGAGATCTATTTTGGCACCATCCCCCTGATGACCGACAAGGGGACATTCATCATCAATGGTACAGAACGCGTGGTCGTCAGCCAGCTGCATCGTTCGTCGGGTGTCTTTTTCGATCACGACAAAGGTAAAACGCACTCTAGTGGTAAAATTATTTACAGCGCACGGATTATCCCCGTACGCGGCTCCTGGATCGATTTGGAGATCGATCCCAAAGACATCGTTTACATTCGCATCGACCGCAGGCGTAAATTCCCCGTCACCACCCTGTTGAAGGCTTTTGGTTATACCACCGAAGACTTGTTGACTTATTTCTATGCCAACGAACGGGTCGTCATCGAAGGGCGGCGTGCGTTTAAAATATTCAGTGAAGAACAATTAAAAGGGCAACGGGCCAGCCGGGATGTCGTTGATCCGACCACCGGAGATGTTTTGGTCAAAAAGGGGCGAATGTTTACCCAGCGAGCGGTCAAGCAGATGAAAATGCTGAATATCGAACGCTTTCCAATTGCCCCGGAAGAGTTGATCGGAAAAGTCTTCGCGGTCACCATCGCCGATCCGAAAAGCGGTGATCTTTTGGTGCACTCCAACGAAGAGATCAACGACGAAAACTTGGCTTTGCTCAAAAACGCGGGGATAAACGAGTTTGACATCCTGCATACCGACGGCGTTTCCAGCAGCGATTCGATTCGCAAAACCTTGCTTCTGGACAAGGTATCGAGCAAGGAAGAAGCGCTGATCGAAATTTATCGTCTGATGCGTCCCGGTAACCCGGCGACGCCGGAAGTGGCCCAGGATTTCATGGACCACCTCTTCTTCAAATCCGCGTATTACGATCTATCCAGCGTCGGTCGTTTGAAAATCAATCTTCGCCTGGGAATTCAAGCGCCCGTTTATCTGCGGACACTGCGAAAAGAAGACATCTTGCTGACCACCAAGACCTTGATTGATCTGCGGGATACCCAAGGCGTGGTAGACGATATCGATCATTTGGGAAACCGTCGCGTGCGCGCAGTCGGCGAGCTTTTGGAAAATCAGTACCGCATCGGACTGGTCCGCATGGAACGGGCGATCAAGGAGCGCATGAGCCTGCAGGAAGTCGATGCCCTCATGCCGCATGATCTGATCAATCCAAAACCGGTTTCGGCCGTGGTCAAGGAGTTTTTCGGAACGAGTCAGCTGAGTCAGTTCATGGATCAGACCAACCCGCTTTCGGAGACGACCCACAAACGACGCTTGAGTGCATTGGGCCCCGGCGGCTTGACGCGCGAACGCGCCGGTTTCGAGGTCCGGGACGTTCATCCCTCCCATTACGGCAGAATCTGCCCCATTGAAACACCAGAAGGTCCGAATATCGGGTTGATCGTTTCTCTGAGCACCTATGCGCGGGTCAACGATTACGGTTTCATCGAGACCCCCTATCGCGTCGTCAAAGACAGCAAGGTCACCAAGAATGTCAATTTCCTCAGTGCGTTCGAGGAGAAAAAGCATCCCATCGCTCAAGCCAATGCGCCGATCGACGATCAGGGCGCTTATATCAATCCGCTCGTGACCTCAAGGGTCGCCGGTGAATTCATGATGGTGGAGCGTGAGCAGATCGAGCTGATGGATATTTCACCCAATCAACTGGTGAGTGTCTCGGCTTCGTTGATTCCTTTTCTTGAAAACGACGACGCCAACCGTGCGCTCATGGGATCGAACATGCAGCGGCAAGCCGTGCCTTTGATGATGAGCGAGGCGCCATTGGTGGGCACTGGCATCGAAGGGGTAGTGGCCAAAGACTCTGGAGTGACCATCGTGGCCGATCGTGACGGGGTGGTCGAGCAGGTAGACGCCTCCCGCATCGTCATCCGTCATGACGGAGAAAAGGGTCGGGACAAAAAACCGGTGACCATCTACAACCTGTCAAAGTTTATCCGTTCCAACCAAAACACCTGTTTCAATCACCGCCCCATCGTCAAGCAGGGACAGCGAGTGCATGCCGGTGATATCATTTCCGACGGTCCGGCCACGGACCACGGCGAACTGGCGCTCGGCAAAAACGTGACCGTGGCCTTCATGCCGTGGGGTGGGTATAACTTTGAAGACTCGATTCTGGTCTCCGAGCGACTGGTTCGGGACGGCGTTTACACTTCGATTCACATTGAGGAGTTCGAGGTGGTGGCGCGCGACACCAAGCTCGGCAAAGAAGAGATCACCCGCGATATCCCCAATGTGGGGGAAGAGGCCCTTCGAAATCTCGATGACAGTGGCATTATCCGTCTGGGGGCCGAAGTTGTTCAAGGAGATATCCTGGTCGGGAAAATCACGCCCAAAGGCGAGACCCAACTGTCTCCGGAAGAAAAATTGCTGCGCGCCATATTCGGAGAGAAGGCCGGTGATGTGAAGGATACCTCGTTGCGCGTGCCGCCGGGTGTCGAAGGTATCGTTATCGATGCCAAGGTTTTTGCCCGCCGCGGCACGGAAAAAGACGAGCGTACCCAGGAAATCGAGCTGAGTGAGATTACGGTGCTCGAGCGCAATCGGGACGACGAACTCAAAATCATCGAAGAGATCGTGCGAGAGCAAATCATAAGCGCCGCGGAAGGGAAGGTTTTGGCCGCCCCGCTGAAAAAGGGTAAAAAGGCATTGGCAGGCAAAGGGAGCCCCGTCACAGGCGAGCTGCTGATGGATATACCCGTCGCCCAGCTGGAAAGCCTGGTCCTTGAAGACGCGGAGACCACCGAAAAGGTCCATGACCTGATCGAGCAATACCGGCAGCAGTGCGATCGCGTCAGAGAGGCTTTCGAACACTCATTGGAGCGTTTTGAGCGAGGCGACGAGCTGCCGCCGGGTGTGATTAAAATGGTCAAGGTGTATGTGGCCATGAAGCGCAAGTTGTCCGTCGGCGACAAAATGGCAGGTCGGCATGGCAACAAAGGCGTGGTGTCGCGCATTCTGCCCATGGAAGATATGCCCTACTTCAACGACGGCACGCCTGTGGATATGGTTCTCAACCCCCTTGGCGTTCCGTCGCGTATGAACGTCGGCCAGATTCTCGAGATCCACCTCGGGCGCGCGGCCAAAGGGCTGGGAAATCAGATCACTCAAATGATCGAGGAAAAGCGGGTCGCCGATATGCGTGAAAAGATGAAGCGCATATTCGATGACAAGGAGACGGTCTCCGCCATAGAGGAGCTCAATGAAGACGGCGTCATGGCCATGGCACAAAATTATAGGAATGGTGTTTTTATGGCCACCCCTGTTTTCGACGGTGCCAAAGAGGAAGAGATCAAATCTTTGCTATCAGAGGCGGGTGTCTCTCCGACCGGTCAAGCGACGCTCTACGATGGTCATACCGGTGAACCTTTCAAGGAAAGGGTCACGGTCGGCACCATGTACATGCTCAAATTGCACCATCTGGTCGACGACAAGATTCATGCCCGTTCCATCGGTCCTTACTCTCTGGTGACGCAACAGCCCCTGGGCGGAAAGGCCCAATTCGGCGGTCAGCGCCTGGGTGAGATGGAAGTTTGGGCCATGGAGGCTTATGGTGCGGCGCATGCACTGCAGGAATTCTTGACCGTAAAATCCGATGACATGGCCGGCCGTACGCGTATGTACGAGAAGATCGTCAAGGGGCAGAACATCCTTGAGCCGGGGTTGCCGGAATCCTTCAAGGTGTTGACCAAGGAGCTGCAGGCTCTGGGGCTGGATGTTTCCCTCCTGGAAGAGAAAGATCTACCCAAGGAATAGGAACGCACCGTCGATGCAAGATCGCGGAAACGCGTTTGATATATTTTAATAATTTCCCAACCAGAGGAAATATTTATGGAAACTTTGTACGACTTTTTTGCCAAACCGACTGATCCACGTCAGTACCGGGGAGTTCGGGTCGCTCTGGCTTCTCCTGAGCAGATTCGGCAATGGTCTCACGGGGAAATTAAAAAGCCGGAAACAATCAACTATCGGACCTTCAAGCCCGAGCGAGACGGTCTGTTTTGTGCCAAGATTTTTGGACCGACCAAGGACTATGAGTGCAACTGCGGCAAGTACAAGCGGATGAAACATCGAGGCGTGATATGTGAAAAGTGCGGCGTCGAAGTGATTCAATCCAAGGTTCGCCGGGAGCGCATGGGGCATATCGAACTGGCCACCCCTGTGTCGCATATCTGGTTTCTCAAAAGCCTGCCGAGCAAGATCGGCAACCTGCTCGATCTGACGCTTAAAAGCATGGAGAAGGTCCTCTATTTCGACTCCTATATCGTGACTGACCCCAAGGATACCGCTTTGCAGCGCGGCCAGCTTCTCACCGAAGAAAAATACAGGGAAGCGCTGGAGCTGTATGGCAGCAAGTTTGAGGCCGGTATCGGTGCCGAGGCCGTGAAGCAGTTGTTGCAGGGCATGGATCTGAATCAGCTCTACACCACTCTGCGCGAAGAGGTTCGCAGTACCAATTCGGTGGCCAAGCGCCAGAAGCTCTCCAAGCGGCTGCGAATCGTCGATGCCTTCCGAAAAAGCGGCCTCGATCCGGTCTGGATGATCATGGATGTCATTCCCGTGCTGCCGCCGGACCTGCGTCCGCTGGTCCCATTGGAAGGCGGCCGTTTCGCGACTTCGGATCTCAACGATCTCTATCGGCGTGTGATCAACCGCAACAACCGCCTGAAACGGTTGGTCGATCTGAAGGCCCCGGACATCATCGTTCGCAACGAAAAGCGTATGCTGCAGGAGTCGGTGGATGTCCTGTTCGACAACGGCCGCCATGGCCGTGTCATAACGGGAACCAACAAACGGCCCCTTAAATCGTTGAGCGACACCCTCAAAGGAAAGCAGGGGCGATTCCGACAGAACCTGCTCGGGAAGCGTGTCGACTATTCAGGTCGTACCGTCATCACCGTGGGCCCCAACCTGAGATTGCATCAATGCGGCTTGCCCAAGAAAATGGCCTTGGAGCTTTTCAAGCCGTTTGTTTACTACCGACTGGAACAAAAGGGGCTCGTTTCAACGGTCAAGAGCGCCAAGAAGATGGTCGAGCGCGAAGTTCCGGAAGTGTGGGATACCCTCGACGAGGTGGTGCGTGAATACCCCGTCATGCTCAACCGCGCACCGACACTGCACCGACTCGGTATTCAGGCCTTTGAGCCGACCCTGATCGAGGGTAAGGCCATACAACTGCATCCATTGGTCTGTACCGCCTTTAACGCAGACTTTGACGGCGACCAAATGGCCGTTCACGTTCCCCTGTCGGTCGAGTCTCAAATCGAAGCGCGTGTGTTGATGCTCTCCTCCAACAATATTCTGTCTCCGGCCAATGGGAGCCCGATCATCGTTCCCAGCCAGGACATCGTGTTGGGCACCTATTACATGACCCGCGCAATCGACGGCCGCAAGGGCGAAGGGAAGATTTTTTCAAATCCCGAGGAGGTGCGTATCTCTTACGATGCGCGCGAAGTCGACCTGCATGCCAAAATCGTGGTTCGTGTGTCGGGCAAACGTCACGAAACGACGGTCGGAAGAGTCCTCTTTTGGGAAATCATGCCCAAGGACAACCTAATGGTGATGCGTCATCTGATGGTTGGCACCCGCGACGAAGCCGAGTCGATCCTTGGTGAGATCAACGAGGGTAAAGATTTCATCGCGTTGATTCAAACGCGGTCACACAGCGATGATCGAGAGCAGGATGGATTTATCGGTCAACTCAGACGCGATGAGTTTCAACGCATTTTCGATATCAAACAGGACATCGTGGACAAGGTCTATGGCCTCGAAGAGGGTGATGTCACCTCCGTGATTAAATGCGGGGACGGTTTTCACATCTTTCAGATAGTCGAAAAGCGCCAGGAAATGCCGTTCGAAGCCGTCAACAAGGCTATGGACAAAGGGGCTCTGCGTGATCTGGTGGACTTTGCCTACCGTAACCTCGGGCCCAAAGCGACGGTCATCTTGTCTGACCGCATCAAGGACACGGGGTACAAATATTCGACCAAGGGCGGGCTCTCCATTTCCATCGATGACATGATCATCCCGGAAGCCAAGTGGGAGATCCTCAAGCAGGCCGAACAGCAGGTCACCGAAATTGGTCGTCAATACACCGAAGGTCTCATAACCCAGGGCGAGAAGTACAACAAGGTCGTCGATATCTGGGCCAAAGCGACCGACGATGTGGCCAACGAGATGATGGAATCCATGAAAAATGCGCCCGTCTATGATGAGAGGGGCAAGCCTGTTCTAGATGAAGACGGCAAGCCGATAATCGCCGAGAGCCTGAACCCGATTTATATGATGGCGGATTCGGGTGCCCGCGGCAGTAAGGACCAGATGCGGCAGCTGGCCGGTATGCGCGGTTTGATGGCCAAGCCTTCGGGTGAAATCATCGAAACACCGATTCAGGCCAACTTCCGAGAGGGATTGTCGGTGCTGCAGTACTTCATCTCAACCCACGGTGCCCGTAAAGGTTTGGCCGACACAGCATTAAAGACCGCCAACTCGGGATATCTGACTCGCCGTTTGGCCGATGTGGCCCAGGACGCAACCATCACCGAACCCGATTGCGGTACGATGATGGGAGTGGAAGTCGAGCCGCTCATGGAAGGTGGTGAGGTGATCCAGCGTCTTGGAGAGCGCATTTTAGGGCGCGTTACCGTTGAAGACATACTCGATCCCTTTACCGATGAAGTGTTGATTCCGGCCAACCATGAGATTGACGAGCGTGCGGTCAAAATTATCGAGGAGGCTGGCATCACGCGTGCCAAGATTCGGAGCGTGCTGACCTGTCAGACCAAATTCGGCGTTTGTGCCGCCTGTTATGGCCGTGATCTCGCCCATGGAAAGCGGGTGGAAATCGGACAATCCATCGGTATCCTCGCTGCGCAGTCCATCGGCGAGCCGGGTACCCAGTTGACCATGCGTACATTCCACATCGGTGGTACGGCCAGTCGGCGGGTCGAGCAGGCCGACATCCGGGCGCGTACGGCCGGTAACATCAAATATCTGGACCTGAACATCGTCCAAAATGCCGATGGCCACAATGTGGTCATGAACCGGCGTGGTGGCGAGTGCGCCATTTTGGGCAAAGCCGGTCGTGAGCGTGAACGTTTTCCGGTCATCTACGGCGCCCATATCCTGGTCAAAGACGGCGAAGCAGTCGAACCTGGCCAGTTGCTGGCTTCGTGGGACCCGTTTACCACGCCGATCATCACCGAGGTGGCCGGGACGGTCAAATTCGGTGACCTGGTGCCGGGCAAAACCATGCAGGAGAAGGTGGATCCCGTGACCGGCAAATCGAGCCGCACGGTCATCGAATCCAAGACCGGTGAGGAGCGCCCGCGCATCTCGATCAAGGGCGAGGACGGCAAAACCGCCAAATTGAAAGGCGGCAGCGGCATGGCGCGATACATACTCCCGGTGGACGCCATTCTGATGATCGAAGAGGGCGATGAGGTCAAGGCCGGAGACGTGGTTGCCAAGCTGCCGCGGGCCACGACCAAAACCAAGGACATCACCGGTGGTCTACCGAGGGTCGCCGAGCTTTTCGAGGTGCGAAAGCCCAAAGAAATCGCGGTGCTCAGCGAGATCGAAGGTTACGTCAGCATTGCCAAATCCACCAAAAAAGGAAAGCAGAAGGTAACGATTTCACCGGTGGACGTGGGGGACAAGAAGGAATATCTGATTCCCCGCGGCAAACATATCAACGTATACGAAGGTGATTATGTAAAAGCAGGTGAGGCACTCGTCGGGGGGTCCGCAATCCCTCAGGACATCCTGAGAATCAAGGGCGAAGTTGCCCTGGCCCGTTATCTGGTGGACGAGGTACAAGAGGTTTATCGTCTCCAGGGTGTCCGTATCAACGACAAGCACATCGAGGTGATCGTGCGCCAGATGATGCGCCGGGTTAAGGTCATCGATGTGGGCGACACCGATTTTATCGTGGAAGAGCAGGTGGACCGAACCGTTTTCGACGACGCCAATAAGGCGGTGATCGAACAGGGCGGCAAGCCCGCTACTGCCGAACCCTTGATCCTAGGCATCACTAAGGCGTCGTTGAGTACCGACAGCTTTATATCGGCAGCGTCATTCCAGGAGACGACGAAGGTGCTTACGGACGCATCGATCGCCGGCACGGTGGATTATTTGCGCGGTTTGAAGGAGAACGTCATTATGGGGCGCTTGATTCCGGCGGGTACAGGCCTTCTGGATTACCTGGGGCTGGAGGTCCAGCAAAGCGAAATGGCTCTGGAGCGTTCATAAGATTGCCAGATGAGGTTATGACCATAAAGGAAGGAAATTTCGGCACGGTGGAATGAATCCGGCCAAAAAAGAAACAGCGCTTAGGAAAATCTCTTGACAATATAGGGATATCTGTATACTAATCCGCTTTTTCCGTAGGCGCTTATCCCGTGTTGAAAATCATTAAAAAATAGGGGTTAAAAAAGATTATGCCGACGATCAACCAATTAGTTAAAAGCGGGCGCAAGCGGGTCAAGAAAAAGACCAATACTCCGGCCTTGAAGGGGGCGCCTCAAAAAAGAGGTGTTTGTACGCGTGTGTATACATCCACCCCCAAGAAGCCGAACTCGGCGTTGCGTAAGGTCGCCCGTGTCAGGCTGACCACCGGTATCGAGGTAACCGCATACATCCCTGGAATCGGCCACAATCTACAAGAGCACTCGGTGGTGTTGGTGCGAGGCGGCCGCGTAAAGGACTTGCCTGGTGTGCGGTATCACATCGTGCGCGGCACACTGGATACTCTGGGCGTGGAAGACCGTCGGCAGGGGCGCTCCAAGTATGGCGCCAAGAAGCCTAAATAGTCGATAACCAGCTAATGACAGCCGAATGATGGTGTAGCAAATGCCAAGACGAAGAGAAGTACCCGTAAGAACTATTATCCCCGATGCCAAGTACAGCAGCAAACTGGTTGCCAAGTTCATGGCTTCCTTGATGCGTGACGGTAAAAAGAGTGTCGCCGAATCGCTGATGTACGATGCTTTCGACATCGTTGAGCAAAAGACCAAGGGGCAGCCTGTGAAGGTTTTCGAGCAGGCGCTGGATAATGTCCGTCCCATGATTGAAGTCAAATCCCGCCGGGTAGGGGGATCGACATACCAGGTACCGACCGAGATTCGGCCATCCAGGCGAACGGCATTGGCGATTCGTTGGTTGATCAGCTATGCCAGGAACCGCTCCGAACTGGGGTTCGCGGCCAAGCTTGCCGGTGAGTTGATGGACGCCGCCAACAATCGCGGCGGCGCAGTCAAAAAGCGAGAAGATACCCACAAAATGGCTGAGGCAAACAAGGCATTTGCCCACTACCGCTGGTAAGAGGAACGCGACCGAACGCGCAATAGGTTTTAAATCACGCGATCCGGATATATGGGGAGCCATTTAAAACCTATTATTTTGTCTAATCGATAGCCCGATTTGGGAGGGACGAGATGGCGAAGGCAAAGTTTGAGAGAAAGAAGCCACATGTCAATGTAGGGACGATCGGCCATATTGATCATGGCAAGACGACGTTGACGGCAGCGATCACGAAGCACAACGGTTTGAAGGGTATGGCGGAGTTTGTGCCGTTTGACCAGATCGACAAGGCGCCGGAGGAAAAAGAGCGCGGGATAACGATCGCGACGGCGCACGTGGAGTATGAGACGGTGAACCGTCATTATGCGCATGTGGATTGTCCGGGTCATGCGGACTATATCAAGAACATGATCACGGGTGCGGCCCAGATGGACGGTGCGATATTGGTGGTGGCGGCCGATGACGGACCGATGCCGCAGACGCGGGAGCACATATTGCTGGCGCGTCAGGTGGGTGTGCCGCGCATTGTGGTATTTTTGAACAAGTGCGACATGGTCGATGATGAGGAGTTGATCGAGCTGGTGGAGCTGGAGCTGCGCGAGCTTTTGACCAAGTATGAGTTTCCTGGGGATGACACGCCGATTATTCGGGGCAGTGCGCTCAAGGCGTTGGAGAGTGATGATCCGGACAGTGCGGAGGCCAAGTGCATCTTTGAGTTGATGAATGCGATCGACACGTTCATTCCGGAGCCGAAGCGAGACATCGACAAGCCGTTTTTGATGCCGATCGAGGATGTGTTCAGCATCTCGGGTCGTGGCACGGTGGTGACGGGTCGTGTGGAGCGAGGGATCATCAAGGTGGGTGACAACGTGGAGATCGTAGGGATTCGTCCGACGATCAAGACGGTGTGCACGGGCGTGGAGATGTTCCGCAAGCTGTTGGACGAGGGTCAGGCTGGTGACAACATTGGTGTGTTGCTGCGCGGGACCAAGCGGGATGAAGTGGAGCGGGGCCAGGTGGTGGCGGTACCGGGCACGATTACGCCGCACACCAAGTTCAAGGCTGAGGCGTACATATTGAGCAAGGAAGAAGGCGGGCGGCACACGCCGTTTTTCAATGGGTATCGGCCGCAGTTTTATTTTCGGACGACGGATGTGACGGGGATATTGAATTTGCCCGAGGGCGTAGAGATGGTGATGCCTGGGGACAATGTGGCGATCACGGCCGAGTTGATTACGCCGATCGCGATGGAAAAAGAGTTGAGATTTGCCATCCGCGAAGGTGGACGTACGGTCGGCGCCGGCGTGGTGAGCGAGATTATCGAGTAAGAAAGAATAACCCATGATAATGAATGCTAAAATCAGAATTCGGCTAAAAGCATACGATCACAAATTGTTGGATCAGTCTGCAACGGATATTCTTGACACCGCGCGAAAAACAGGTGCCAAGGTGGTGGGACCGATTCCCTTGCCGACGAAGATCAACAAGTTTTGTGTGCTTCGATCACCCCACGTCGATAAAAAATCTCGAGAACAATTCGAGATGCGAACCCACAAGCGAATGTTGGATATCCTGGAGCCGACTCAGCAAACCGTGGACGCGCTGATGAAACTCGACCTATCGCCGGGTGTCGATGTGGAGATCAAACTGTAGCTTAGGAAATGAATAGCCATGAGCAAAGGACTGATTGGTAAAAAACTGGGAATGACCAGTGTCTTTACGGAAGACGGGCGGTACATCCCGGTGACTGTGATTCTTGCGGGTCCCTGTGTGGTCACTCAGATAAAAACTGTGGCCACCGACGGATACAATGCACTCCAACTGGGCTTTAAAGAAAAAAAGCTTCAAAGGACCAATAAACCGCAGCAAGGGCATTTTAAAAAGAGCGGCGGTCAATGCTTCGATTATACGAGAGAAGTCGCAGTGGACGACCCTGCCGCCTATTCCCTGGGACAGAGCCTTGGCCCCGATCTGTTCGCGATTGGCGAAAAAGTCGACGTCATTGGCAAAAGCAAGGGGCGCGGTTTTTCGGGCGTTATCAAGCGTCATGGCTTCGGTGGAGGACGTGCTACCCATGGTGGCAAGTGCCACCGTATTCCTGGTTCCATCGGGTCCAGTGCATGGCCTTCGAGAGTTTTTAAAGGGAAAAAATTGCCGGGGCGCTACGGTGGAGAAGGAAAGACTGTCCGTAACCTGGAGATATTTGATGTTCGTCCAGAAGAGAATTTGATTTTGGTCAAAGGGGCGGTACCCGGTCATCGGGAAGCGTTAGTGATGATCCGAAAGCCAAAATTCTCCGAAAAGAAATAAGGATGGCCTGAACGAAGAATGTATCGGTAAAGCATTTCGTTTGCCGAAACATGTGATAAGGCCCTCAATGAGGAATCGTATGGCAACAGTAGATGTTCTAAACATTCAGGGTGACAAAGTATCCCAGGCCGACTTGCCGGACGAAATTTTTGATGTACCGGTAAAGCGCTGCGTCATGCATCAAGTGGTCAAGGCACAATTGGCCAAGAAGCGCGCCGGTACTGCAACAGTAAAAAACCGTCATGATGTCAAGGGAAGCACGCGCAAACTCTACCGACAGAAAGGGACCGGCCGCGCCCGCCGCGGGGATATCAAGTCTCCATTGCTTCGTGGTGGAGGTGTCGTTTTCGGACCGCACGCCCGCTCTTATGAGCAAAAAGTTCCAAAAAAAGTTCGGAAGCTTGCCTTGAAGATGGCGTTGACATGCAAGTTTAAAGAAGACGAACTGATGGTCGTTGATAAATTTGAACTTGCACAAGTCAAGACCAAAGACTTTTTTGCGGCTGTCAATACACTTAAGGCGAACAACGCATTGATCGTCATTGATCAACCCGATCGAACACTGGAGCTTTCTTCACGAAATGTCCCTGGCGTGAAGGTGATGCGTAGTGAAGGGCTAAATGTCTATGACATCCTCAAGTATGAAAAGTTGGTTCTGCTTGAAGGTGCCATAAAGAGCATCGAAGGGAGATTGCTCAAATGATTGATTACAATATCATCAAGCGGCCGATCCTGACCGAAAAAACCAATATACAGAAAGATCAATACAACCAGGTCACTTTCGAGGTTGACAGCCGCGCCAACCGTATTGAGGTAAAACGTGCCGTAGAACAGATATTCAACGTCAAGGTGGCCGATATACGGACTATGCATGTAGAGGGAAAATTCAAGCGTCGTGGACGTATATTAGGAAAGCGGCGTAACTGGAAAAAAGCGGTCGTTAAACTGATGCCCGGCCAGCGAATAGAGTTTTTTGAAGGGGCCTAAGGCTAGGAGTCACTGAAATGGGAATCAAACGAGTTCAACCGACATCCGCTGGAAGAAGATTTCAAACCTTCTCCGATTACGAAGAGATTTCAAAGAAGTCACCGGAGAAGAGCCTCATAAGAATCCTCAAGAAGAGCGGCGGCCGGAATAGCAACGGTCGCGTCACGGCCAGATGGCGAGGCGGCGGGCACAAACGTTATTACCGTCTTATCGATTTCAAACGCGATAAAGACGGAATCCCGGCAAAGGTTGCCGCCATCGAATATGATCCAAACCGCAGCGCCCGGATTGCATTGCTTCACTATGTGGATGGTGAAAAGCGATACATCCTGGCACCTGCCAAAATCACTGTCGGTGACTTCATCATGTCGGGACCAGAGGCGGATATCAAACCCGGTAACGCACTGCCGCTGGCCAACATCCCCTTGGGAACCCAGATCCACAACATCGAACTCAAGTTGGGGAAAGGGGGGCAGATTGTTCGAAGTGCCGGCAGTTTTGCACAGTTAATGGCAAAGGAAGACCCTTACGCCTTAGTCAAACTGCCATCCGGCGAAGTTCGCATGGTGCTGTTGAAATGCAAGGCGACCATCGGACAACTCGGGAACGTCGAGCACGAAAACCTCAGCATCGGAAAAGCAGGAAGGAAAAGATGGCTGGGGCGAAGACCCAAGGTGCGTGGTGTGGCCATGAACCCGGTTGACCACCCCATGGGCGGCGGCGAGGGGCGTTCTTCAGGCGGACGCCATCCATGTACCCCATGGGGGATACCGACCAAGGGTTACCGGACGAGAAACAACAAGTCCACTGATCGTTACATTGTAAAGCGCCGGAAGTAATCAAATAAATATGAGATTTCAAAGCAATACACGAAAGACACGAATAAGTTTAGACCAATTGCGGGATGTACAGGAGAAGATATGCCACGGTCATTGAAAAAAGGTCCGTTCATAGAAGACAATCTAATGAGCAAAGTCCTGATCGCACAAGAAAGCCGGAGTAACAGGGTGATTAAGACCTGGTCACGCCGCTCTACAATAATTCCGGAAATGGTTGGACTGACGCTGGCGGTTCACAACGGGCGTAAATTTCTTCCCGTCTTTGTGACTGAAAACATGGTCGGGCATAAATTGGGTGAGTTTTCCCCGACCCGCACCTTTTATGGGCATGCCGCAGATAAAAAATCCAAAAAGAAATAGGCAAGGGTTTAAGGAGCAGGGATCATGGAGGTAAGAGCAGTTGCCAAATATGTGCGCATCTCACCGCAAAAAGTCAGGCTCATTAGCGATGCAATCAAGGGCAAACCGGTAGAAAAGGCTCTGGCTACGATTAAATTCATGCCTCAGAAGGCAGCCGGTATCGTTGAGAAAGTGTTGCGGTCGGCTGTCGCCAATGCCGATCAGGTGCCGGACCTCGACATCGATGATTTGGTCGTTGGCAATGTAACCGCAGATGTCGGTCCGAGCCTTAAACGCTTCAGGGCAAGAGCCCGAGGCCGCGGTACCCGCATCATCAAGCGCACCAGTCATGTGACGGTCGTATTGACCGAGGTATAGTCGTCATTCAGAGGAGGAAACAGCTTGGGCCAAAAAGTCAACCCCATAGGATTAAGGCTGGGTATCATCAAAACATGGGAATCGAAATGGTACTCGGACAAAAAGTACGCCGATTACATCCAACAGGATTTTGAACTGCGCAATTTTGTAAAAGAAAAATTGTTTCATGCCGGTATTTCACGGATCGAAATTGAACGCTCGGCCAAGCGCATCCGTCTTAGAATCTACACGGCTAGACCCGGTATCGTCATCGGCAAAAAGGGCTCCGAAATCGAAAGGCTCAAGCAAGAGCTCGAAAAGAAAGTTTCCCAGGAAGTACTTATTGATATTCAAGAGGTGCGTAAGCCCGAGATTGATGCACAGCTGGTAGCTGAAAACGTGGCGATGCAGATCGAAAGACGGGTTGCTTTCCGGCGTGCCATGAAGCGTGGCGTCACCTCCGCTTTGAGGTTCGGCGCGCAGGGGGTTAAAATTATCTGTTCCGGGCGCTTGGGGGGAGCTGAAATGGCACGTACAGAATGGTACCGTGAAGGCCGGGTTCCTTTGCATACCCTGAGAGCAGATATTGATTACGGTTTTACCGAGGCCCGCACGACCTACGGCGCCATCGGCGTCAAGGTCTTTATCTTTAAAGGTGAAATTCTCAAGAAGGAAGACCAGCAACCCGAGAGCTAACGCTTTAATATCGATGTTCATATGCCGGCGCAACGTAAGGGCGACCGCAAGGCATCCTGAACCAGGAGAGTGGGAGTTATGTTAAGCCCAAAAAAAGTCAAATTTCGCAAACAACAAAAAGGCAAAATGAGAGGAACAGCCAGACGCGGGGCGACTCTCAACTTCGGTGAATTTGGATTGCAGGCTGTTGATTGCGGTTATATTAGCTCCAAACAGATCGAGGCCGCGCGTATCGCCATGACTCGCCACGTCAAACGCGGCGGGAAAATTTGGATTCGGATTTTTCCGGACAAGCCTGTAACCAAGAAACCGGCCGAAGTTCGAATGGGTAAAGGTAAAGGCGCTCCCGAGGGTTGGGTGGCGGTGATTCGACCAGGACGGGTTCTTTACGAAATGTCTGGCATATCGCGGGAAATGGCCCAAGAGGCATTGAGGTTGGCCGCACATAAGCTCACTATCAAAACACGTTTTGTAGAGAGGAGCGAAGTGATATGAAAGTAGAAGATATCAGAACGCTCAGTCAGGACGAAATGCGGCAGAAGTTAACCGATCTGAGGAAAGAGCTGTTTAATCTGCGTTTTCAACATGGTATCGGGCAGCTTGAGAATCCGCGTAAAATCAAGTTGATCCAAAAGGATATCGCGCGTATCTTCACGGTTTTGGGAGAGATGGCGCGAAACCCCAAGCAGATGGATAATTAGGGGCGCATATAATGAATACACGTGGAATGAAAAGACAGGTAACGGGAACCATCGTCAGCAATAAGATGGATAGAACAGTGGTCGTGGTTGTTGAGCGATTGGTCAAGCATCCATTGTACAAGAAATTCATCCGCAGGCAGCATAAATACATGGCCCACGACCAAGATAACGAGTGCCAAATCGGCGATCGGGTGCTCATTACCCAATCCCGACCCTTGAGCAAAACCAAGCGTTGGCGTGTCAGCCGGATCCTTGAGAGGGCGGTCTAACAGTAGAGGAATGAGAAAATGATTCAGAGCGAAACTAGACTTACTGTGGCAGACAACTCCGGAGCGCGCGTGTTGTACTGCATCAAAGTGTTGGGCGGGTCGCGTCGCCGATACGCCAGCATTGGCGACGTGATCGTCGTATCGGTAAAGGACGCCATCCCAAACGCCAAGGTCAAAAAAGGGGATGTCCATAAAGCTGTCATAGTGAGAACCTCCAAGGAGATCAGGCGCCCGGACGGATCCTACATTCGTTTTGACGACAATTCTGCGGTGCTTATTAATAATCAGCGCGAACCCTTGGGAACGCGTATTTTTGGCCCTGTCGCCAGGGAACTGCGTGCAAAACGCTTTATGAAGATTGTTTCGCTGGCCCCCGAGGTCTTATAGCGACGGAGTATAGCCCTATGCAGCGATATAATTGTAATCTAAAAAAGGACGATAAGGTCAAGGTCATTGCCGGCAAGGATAAAGGAAAAATCGGCAAGGTTATTAAGGTCGACCGAAAAAATGAGCGTGTCCTTGTTGAACATGTCAACATTGCAAAACGACATCAGCGTCCAACTGCTCAAAACCGGCAAGGCGGGATCGTAGAAAGTGAAGCCCCATTGCATTGGTCCAATGTTATGTTGGTTTGCAACAAGTGTGTAAAACCGGTTCGTGTGAAAATGCAACGGCTCGATGACGGCAAAAAAGTTCGCATATGCCGCAAGTGCAATGAGCAGATTGACGCCTAAGCGTCCTCAAAGGTGGCGTCATCTCGCGGAGGATTGGAATGTCACAGCTTCAAAAACAATATCAAGAGCAAATAGCGCCCAAGCTTAAAGAGAATTTCGAATATACCAACGTCCATCAGATCCCGAAGATTGACAAGGTCGTTTTGAACATGGGGCTGGGAGAGGCCATTCAGAATATCAAGATTCTGGATTCCGCAGTAGAGGAGCTCATGGCCATTGCCGGACAGCGACCGGTAGTCACCAGGGCAAAAAAATCCATAGCAGCATTCAAGCTTCGAGAGGGAATGCCGATCGGCTGCATGGTTACCCTGCGTGGTAAACGTATGTTCGATTTTCTGGATAAGCTCATTAACGTCGCCTTGCCCCGCGTTCGAGACTTTAGGGGGATTTCGCCCAAAGCTTTCGACGGTGCTGGAAACTATTCGCTCGGGGTCAGAGAACACATTATTTTTCCCGAGATAGATTACGATAAAATCGACAACATCAAAGGAATGAACATTACCATCGTAACCACTGCCAAGAGCGACGAAGAAGGGCGTGAGTTGTTGACCCTTATGGGGATGCCTTTTCGCAAATAAAAAGGTTCTAAGGAGGGAGTTTTGGCCAAGACATCATTACGCATGAAAGCGCAGCGTAAGCCTAAATTCAGCGTAAGAGCATATAACCGGTGTCCTTTATGCGGGAGACCGCGTGCGTTTATCCGCAAATTTGGCATATGCCGCATCTGTTTTCGTAATATGGCATCTTTAGGTAAGCTGCCGGGAGTGGTGAAATCAAGCTGGTAGGACTCCCATGCGGATGACTACCTCCTTATAGCGTAAATCAGGCAACGAATTTGAGTTAAACGGAGAGTACAATGGCGATCACCGATCCAATTGCCGACATGCTCACCCGGGTGCGTAATGCCGGGAAGGCAAAACTGAACAGCGTGGATATCCCCGGTTCGAAATTGAAGACAGAGCTTGCAAAAGTGATGAAGAGCGAAGGATATATTCGCAATTATAAATTCATCAAGGACGGCAAGCAAGGTATACTGCGGATCTACTTGAAGTATGGGGATAACCAGTCCCATGTGATTCTTGAAATGAATCGTGTCAGCAAACCCTCCCGCAGGGTTTATGTCAGTGCCAGCGACATTAAGCCAATTTACAATGGACTGGGAGTCGCGATTTTGTCTACCTCGAAAGGAATTCTGACCGATCGACAGGCGAGAAAAGACAATATCGGCGGCGAAATTCTTTGTACAATTTTCTGATCCGGTTTATGCCAACACGGTCTTGATCCATATTCCCAAAATGATTGGATCGGTGCCATATTTCATATTTCCCTGTCGGGAGAGTTAAAGAAAAATTTCTGACGCATAGAGCTGGAACATAGAGGTGGAAAGATGTCTCGAGTAGGAAAGAAGCCAGTCGCCTTGCCCGAAAAGACCACCATCAATTTCAAAGATGGTATGGTGACGGTTCAGGGTAAAAATGGCAAATTGACTCACATGGTTCATCCGGATATCGATCTCAAAATTGAGGCAGACCGGATAGAGGTGGTCTCCAAGACAGAAGACCGGAAGGCAAGTGCCTTACAGGGCATGACCCGTAGTTTGCTGGATAACATGGTCACCGGTGTGAGCAAGGGATACGAACGCGTGCTGGAGATCAATGGAATCGGTTATCGGGCTGAGGCGAAAGGCAAGAGCATTCTTTTCAATCTCGGGTATTCACACCCCATCGATTTTCCGTTGCCGGACGGCGTTTCGGCAACCGTAGAGAAAAACAATATCGTCAAACTGGCCGGTATTGATAAACATCTTCTGGGGCAAACGGCCGCAAGAATTCGACAACTGCGACCACCTGAGCCATACAAAGGCAAGGGCATCAAGTACGCCGAAGAATATATTCAACGCAAGGCCGGAAAAACGGGTACGAAATAATTGTCATATTCGGATGAATGGACACTTAACATCAAATATCTATTAGACGCACTTCATGGTCTAAGATCTTAGCGGGGATCAACATGAGCTCGACAAGTAAAAAAGAAGTCGCCCGATTGAAACGAAAGGCGCGAATTCGGAAAAAAATGAAGGGAACTATGGAGCGTCCGCGGCTTTCGGTGTTTCGAAGCGCGAGGCACATCTACGCGCAAATTGTAGATGATACTGCGGGTGTGACCCTCGTAGCGGCGTCGAGTGTCGAAAGCGCGTTTAAAGAACAATCAAAATTTGAAAACAAAAAAGCGGCTGCCGTATTTGTCGGCAAAATGGTCGCACAGCGCGCCTTGGAAAAGGGAATCAAGCAGGTTGTATTCGATCGCAACGGCTTCCTGTACCATGGCAGGGTCAAGGCCGTTTCAGACGGTGCGCGTGAAGCGGGACTCAATTTTTAGCCGATGGGCATAACGTTATAAGGAGGCAAGCCCTTGTATAAACAAGATGTCGATGAAAACCAATTAATTGACAAGGTCGTGCATATCAGTCGAGTCGCCAAGGTTGTTAAGGGTGGACGTCGCTTCAGTTTTAGTGCCATCGTCGTCGTTGGTGATGGCAAGGGAAGTGTCGGCTGCGGACTTGGAAAAGCCGGTGAGGTGCCAGAGGCCATTCGCAAGGGTGTCGAGAAGGCCAAGAAGAACATGACCACCGTCCCTTTGAAGGAAGGAACCATACCCTTTCAAGTGGTCGGACGTTTCGGTGCAGGTCGGGTTATGTTGAAGCCAGCATCCGAAGGTACCGGCGTGATTGCGGGTGGCGCGGTAAGGGCTGTGCTCGAAGCGGTGGGTATTCAGAATATTTTGACCAAGTGCATGGGGACCAACAATCCGCATAATGTTGTGAAGGCAACCATTGAAGGGTTGCAACAGCTTCAAAGTGAGGAGCAGGTTGCCGCAAGACGCGGGTTGCAGAAACAGGATTTAAGGTAGGGGATTAAAGACATGTCTGGCAAAATCAATATCACCCTTAAAAAAAGCATGGTCGGCCGACCTGAAAAGCATCGTAAAGTGCTTCGTGGTATGGGGCTCACCAGGATCAACAAAACAGTTCAGCTGGAAAATACGCCGGCGATCCGGGGCATGATTGAAAAAGTGTCGCATCTGGTTACGGCTGAGGAGACAAGATAATGAAGTTGCACGAGTTGAAACCCGCCAAAGGAGCGACCAAAAATCGCAAGCGGAAAGGGAGAGGCGTAGCGTCCGGGCAAGGTAAGACCGCTGGGCGTGGAAACAAAGGCCAGAATGCCCGTTCAGGCGGGGGGGCCAGGCCTGGCTTCGAAGGTGGCCAAATGCCGCTTCATAGAAGACTCCCCAAAAGAGGTTTTACCAACATCTTCAAAAAAGAGATGGCAGTCGTCAATCTGAAAGACCTGGAAGGTTTCGATTCCGGTTCTGTGGTAGATTCTGCCACGCTGGTGCGCAATGGGCTCGTCAAGGGCCGGTGGGATGGTGTCAAGCTTTTGGGGCAGGGAGAGATTCGCGTTCCGCTAACGGTTAAATTGAATGCCATCAGCCGCACCGCAAAAGATAAAATCGAGGCGGCCGGCGGGTCCGTAGAGGTCATCTAAATGGTTGGCAGCGGTTTCGGTAATCTTTTTAAAATTCCTGAGTTGCGGCAGCGAATCTTTTTTACTGCGGCACTGCTATCGGTTTACCGCATCGGTGTCTATGTGCCGACGCCGGGTATCAATGCGGGTGCGCTCAAGGATCTTTTCGCGTCCATGCAAGGGACCATATTCGGGGTATTCAATATGTTTACCGGAGGTGCCTTGGAGCAATTATCCGTATTTGCGCTTGGCATCATGCCCTACATCAGTGCGTCCATCATTTTGCAGCTACTCACGGTGGTCATTCCCCACTTGGAAGAGCTGAAAAAAGAAGGTGAGCAAGGTAGAAAAAAGATTACCCAGTATACCCGTTACGGAACAGTTCTTCTCAGCATTATTCAGGGATTTGGCATCGCCGTGGGGTTGGAAGGGCAGTCATCACCCACCGGTGTTGGGGTCGTATTCGATCCAGGCTGGGACTTCAGATTGATGACCGTGATTACCCTGACAGCCGGAACGGCTTTCATTATGTGGCTGGGAGAGCAAATCACAGAAAGAGGGATTGGAAACGGAATATCTCTGATTATTTTTGCCGGCATCGTGGCCCGCATGCCGGCTGCTATCGGCAATACCTTCAGGTTGGTCCAACAAGAAGAGTTTAACATTTTTGGTCTCATTGTTTTGCTCGTACTGATGATTGCCGTTATCGGATTCATTATTTTTGTCGAGCAGGGACAGCGGCGTATTCCCGTGCAATATGCGAAAAGAGTCGTGGGACGGCGTATGTATGGAGGACAAAGTACCCATTTACCGTTAAAAATTAATTCATCCGGCGTCATCCCCCCGATATTCGCCTCTTCAATTTTGATGTTTCCTGCGACCATTGCCCAGTTTGCCGAGGTGGGGTGGCTCAAGAGCATATCGGACGCCGTTCAACCCGGCGGGATTTATTACAACATCGTATTCGTGGGATTTATCGTATTTTTTTGCTACTTTTACACGGCCGTTACATTCAATCCTGTAGATGTGGCTGATAATATGAAAAAAAATGGCGGGTTCATACCTGGAATCAGGCCTGGGAAACGGACAGCGGATTACATTGATCGCGTCTTGACCCGCATCACATTGGGTGGCGCCATTTATGTCTCTGCAGTGTGTGTGTTGCCGACTGTTTTGATTGCACAATTCAATGTACCGTTCTATTTCGGAGGTACCGCATTACTGATCGTTGTCGGAGTGGCCATCGATACCATCGCTCAAATGGAATCGCATATGCTGACGAGACACTATGAAGGCTTTTTGAAAAAAGGCACCATGCGAGGCCGAAGGTGATCGATACGTGCATAATCGCTACTTGGAATTCTATAGATAGGTAAGTCGGCAACCCAAGGGGGGACCATGGCCAAGGAAGAACCAATAAGGGTAGAAGGTGTTGTGCTGGAGACATTGCCGAATGCAATGTTCAAGGTTGAGCTGGAGAACAAACACCAGGTCCTGGCCCATATCAGTGGAAAAATGCGAATGCATTTTATCAAAATCCTGCCCGGAGACAAGGTGACGGTTGAACTTTCTCCTTATGATCTCACCCGAGGAAGAATTACCTATCGGTCGAAATAGACCATGCATCGACCGATGATGGACATGTAAATGAATATCGCTGGACTTAAAGCGCACTCAACATAGGAGCTAAGAACAATGAAGGTCAGGGCATCAGTAAAAAAGATCTGCAGTAAATGTAAGGTTGTTCGCCGCAAGGGCGTTGTGCGGATCATTTGTGTAAACAAAAGACACAAGCAAAGACAAGGTTAAAAGCCTTATTTGAAGGAGGATTCGCTTTGGCACGAATTGCGGGTGTAGATTTACCGAGACGCAAAAGGGTCGAGATCGCGCTGACCTACATATATGGAATTGGTCGGTCGAGATCGAATCTTATTCTGTCACAACTCAACATTGACCCCAATACGCTTACCGACGATCTCACAGATACAGAGGTCAACGATATCCGTAAGGTGATTGACGGCAACTTCAAAGTTGAAGGCGAGTTGCGGACCGAAGTGTCTATGAATATTAAGCGGCTCATGGATCTGGGGTGTTATCGAGGTTTAAGACACCGACGCGGGTTGCCGGTTAATGGACAACGTACCAGCACAAACGCAAGGACCAGAAAAGGGCCCAAACGCTCGGCGGTCAAGAAAAAGGGCGCGGCAAAGAAGAAGTAGCACGCTAACCGTTAAGGGATGTAACAGATGCCAAGAAAAACCCGTACAAAGAAAAAAGAGAAAAAAAATATCGCCAATGGTGTGGTGCATATTCAATCCACCTTCAATAACACCATTATTACCATTACGGATGCGACCGGTAATGTCGTTTCATGGTCGAGCTCCGGCGTTATGGGGTTCAAGGGCTCCCGAAAAAGCACGCCCTTTGCTGCCCAGGTGACTGCGGAAGATGCAGCCAAAAAGGCAATGGAACACGGCATGAGAAATGTTGAAGTCTACGTCAAAGGCCCAGGAGCAGGCCGCGAATCCGCGCTGAGGGCGTTGCAGGCTGCGGGTTTCACCGTTACGATGATCAGGGATGTGACCCCCATTCCGCACAATGGTTGCCGCCCTCCGAAACGTAGAAGGGTATAATTACACCAAGTTGAGATTTGGTCTGAAAATCATTTAGAAAAACACCAAATCCGCTCCATTGCTATAAGGAGGCAATATTGGCACGATATACTGGTTCGGTATGTAGAATATGCCGAAGGGAAAATTTAAAGCTGTTCCTGAAAGGTGATCGTTGTTACTCAGATAAATGTGCGTTCGACAGGCGCAGTTATGCCCCGGGAGAACAGGGACAACGTCGTCGTGGGAAAATATCCGACTATGGCGTTCAGCTGCGAGAGAAGCAAAAGGTCAAACGGATGTATGGCCTTTCCGAGAAGCAGTTTCATTTGAGTTTCGTCGAAGCAGATCGTCAAAAAGGGATTACGGGTACCAATTTGCTCGTACTTTTGGAAAGACGACTGGATAATGTGGTCTATCGCTTAGGTTTTGCTAACTCGAGAAGCCAAGGCAGACATTTTGTCCGGCACAATCATTTTCTGGTCAACGGAAAACAGGTGAATATTCCCTCCTATCTGCTTGCTGTCGGCGATGTCGTCAGTGTTAGGGAAAAAAGCCAGAAAGTACAGGCGATTTGTGATTCGGTAGAAGCTGTCGTCAGGCGAGGCGTCCCCCAGTGGCTGGATCTCGAAAAGGACAAAATGAAAGGCGTTGTCAAGAACCTGCCTGTCCGCGATGATTTGACCATGCCGATGCAGGAACAGCTTATCGTTGAGCTCTATTCCAAGTAGTTTATTGGCTCGTAGATAATGCTCAACTATCATTTACTTCGAGCTCGGCATCAAATTTTTAATATTTTACAGGCTGGAGAATGGGTATGCCATCAAATGAACTTATGTACGTCAACTGGCAAGAGATGATAAAGCCGGAAAAAGTGCAGGTATCCAGCACGAATGAATACGGCAAGTTCGTTTGCGAGCCGCTTGAGCGTGGTTTCGGAACGACCTTGGGTAATTCGCTGCGGCGCATCATTCTCTCTTCCTTATTTGGCGCTGCAATTACATCCGTAAGGATAGACGGCGTTCAACATGAGTTCAGTGTTATCCCCGGCGTTTTAGAAGATGTATCTGAAATCATTTTGAATCTGAAGCAAGTGCGTTTGAAGACAAAAGATTACCAACCGCGCAAGCTGACCTGCAAAGCGAATGGAGAAGGAATTGTCACTGCCGGGCAGTTCGTAAGCCCGGACGGCGCCATAGAAATTCTTAATCCTGAATTACATATCGCCAGTCTATCCCCCGAGGGGAAGTTGGTTATGGAGATGATGGTCAAGGGCGGTAAGGGTTATTCGCTGTCTGAAGCCAACAAGGAAGAAGATGCGCCAATCGGCACCATTCCCATCGATGCGGTATTTTCGCCGATTAAGCGAGTGAATTATGTTGTAGGGAACGCACGTGTTGGACAACGTACAGACTACGACAAGTTGACCCTTGAAGTGTGGACGGATGGTAGTGTTTCACCCGAAGATGCGGTGGCCTACGCGGCAAAGATTTTCAAGGACCAATTATCGATATTCATCAATTTTGACGAGGACGTCGAAGCGGATAGCAGTAAGAAAATGAGTGACGACGAACTGGTTGAATTTAATGACAACCTGTATCGCAGTGTCGACGAACTCGAATTGTCTGTGAGAAGTGCCAATTGTTTGAAGAATGCAGAAATTAATAAAATCTACCAACTCGTACAAAAGACAGAAAACGAGATGCTTAAAACCAAGAATTTCGGGCGAAAATCCTTAAATGAAATCAAAGAGGTTTTGACAGAGATGGGGTTGACGCTGGGTATGAAGCTCGATGGATTCGTACCACCACCCGAAGATACGGCAGAAGAAGAAGGGGAGTTATAGTTGCCATGAGACACAGAAAATCAGGAATCAAGCTCGGCCGTACCACCAGCCACAGGCAGGCCATGTTTCGTAACATGGTGACCTCCTTGTTCAAATATGAGCGCATACGCACCACCGACGTAAAGGCCAAGGAATTGCGCCGTTGGGCTGACCATATCATTACTTTAGCTAAAGTCGGCGATCTGCATGCACGCAGGCAAGTAATGGCGATTGTGCGCGAAAAAGACATTGTACACAAGCTGTTTGAAGACGCCGAAAAGCGGTTTGGGAAAATCAACGGCGGATATACCCGAATTGTTAAAATTGGTACCCGCCCTGGTGATTCAGCACCCGTTTCATTGGTAGAGCTGGTTTCGACAGAGGAAGCCAAGCCAAAAGCCAAGAAAAAGTCCAAATCACCAGAAAAAGTAAAACAACCTGAGCCGGTAAAACAAGAAAAAGAAGATACCGCAGAAGCATCGGCCGCCGCTTCGGCTGATCAAGCATCGACATTGCCGGAAAACACAGAAGAGCCGACTGGCGAAGGCAGCGCCGATGCAGTCGAGGCCTCGCCGGTAAAAGCAGAAACCGATCAGCAAGCCCCACAGGCTGACGCTGAATCAAAAGATGCTGAGGAAGTTACCAAAAAGCAGGAATAATTGCCTAAGCATATGTGTTATGAGGGCTTTCCCCTGAA
Organism: Desulfatitalea tepidiphila; assembly: GCF_001293685.1. Lineage (NCBI taxonomy): Bacteria > Pseudomonadati > Thermodesulfobacteriota > Desulfobacteria > Desulfobacterales > Desulfosarcinaceae > Desulfatitalea > Desulfatitalea tepidiphila. Next base: position 871,995 of record NZ_BCAG01000003.1, read on the forward strand.
TTTAGACAGGGAAAAGCCCTTTTAGTTTTGACGGCAACGTCCGGTAATGACCCGTTACCGATTCATCTACCCTGCCCCCTTCCGAACCTGCCCCAATGATTCGATCGATGGCAGGTGACTTCAAACACCTCTCCAAGCGGCATCGAATTCGACGGATACGGTCCGGCTACAAATCCTGTCGCCCAATTTGAGGGGTTGAATCCGGTGAATTGTTTGAGATATACATTAAAGATACGTTTAGGACAGCCTTCCTGGGGACGGACCATTTCATGTATCAGACTTATTTCGGATTAAAAGAAAAGCCTTTCAAACTGGTGCCGAATCCTGATTATCTCTATTTGAGCAAACAGCATGAGATTGCACTTGCGCATTTGACTTACGCCATGGATCAGGGCGAGGGTTTCGTCGTGATTACCGGTGAGGTGGGTACAGGCAAAACCACCTTGTGCCGTAATTTTTTAGAAAGATTAGATGAAAATTCCTCCTCGGCTTATATCTTTCAGCCAGCTCTCGACTCCGTGGAGTTGTTGACAACCATATGCAATGAATTCGGAATTCGAACCACACAAGCCAGTTTTAAACAGTTGCTCGATGTGATCAATGCCTTCTTGATTCAACAAAACCAAGACGGCCGAAAAGTCGTCCTGCTCATCGATGAGGCCCAAAATCTGAGAGTTGAAAATCTGGAATTGGTTCGAATGCTGTCGAACCTGGAAACCACTCGCAGCAAACTGTTGCAGATTATCTTGGTTGGGCAACCTGAATTGAGCGATAAGCTCGATTCCTACGAGTTGCGTCAATTGGCACAACGCATATCTTTAACGGCCCACCTGTCACCGCTCGGTTTCGATGAAACGGCCAGTTACATTCATCATCGGGTGCATATCGCGGCCCAACGTAACTTGACTTTGTTTACCCCCGCTGCCTGTCGCTTGATATTCAAATATTCAAAAGGCATCCCGCGGATGATCAACATCGCCTGTGACAGAGCCTTGATAACCGCTTTCAGCATGGAGCGGCCGAAAGTCACACGAGCCATCGCCGGAAAGGCCATCCAAGAGCTGACGATGCGCGGGCGCCCTCCAAGTCCTCATCCTATTAAGAAAATATTGGCCTGGTCTCTCGCATGTTTGGTCGTTTGCGCTTTTGCGGGCCTGTTTTATTTTAACAGGCAAGAGATCGTGAAGCTGTTCGTTCCGAATCATATTACGGCGAACCGGATTGATTCTACGAGGGTGAAGCGCGACGTCTCCTTTGGTGAAACAGGAGAGGCCACGAAGACTTACAAGATAGATGAACCCACACCATTGAGCATTTCGCCAACCCCAGAACCCACATCAGAACCTGCAATTGCTTCAGCCGCCGCCGAGCCACAGCTTTCACCTACCCGTCCGCACAACCCCATTCAAGATGCCTTGGCACTGCTGGATCATCAAAACAGTCGCTTCGCTGCACTGGCTCATCTGTTGGCCTTATGGGAGCAACCGCACCCCAACCAGGCGCAACTGCCATCCCAAATCGAGGACACCGGCTACTTCGATATCGCCGCCCATCAATACGGATTGCGATTGCATGCCATTGATTCCGATTGGACACTGGTCAGGCGATTGAACCTGCCGGCCATTGTGGCCTTAAAAAAGGAAAACTCCGAGGAACTCGTCTTTGCTGCCTTGGAAAAGTGGGACGAGAAAGGCATCTTGTTAAGGATCGAAGGCGCTCCTTCTGCCATCGAGACCAACCTTGAAGGTCTGATGCCACTTCTGGATGGCAGTGCCTATGTGTTCTGGAAAAACATCCTTGGATTCGATGCGCTGATCACCGAGGGCGCACCACCGAAAGCCGTTCATGCCATCAAAGCGCTTTTAAAGAACATCGGTTATGATCAGATCGGTGATAGTCCTGTCTTTGACTTGCATACCAAACAAGCGATTCTCGATTTCCAGAAGCGTCATTTTATCGAACCAGATGGTCTGATTGGACCGTTGACCAAAATTTTGCTGATTCAACAGGCGCAAGCGGTTAAATATCCGCAATTGAGCATGGAATAGGAGACCGTCGTCGAGTGAGTACCATTTTAAAAGCGTTGAAACGGTTGGAGACGGAACAGGCCCTCGGACACGCCGAGGGGTTGCCCGCGCCGCTTGCTTTCAACACCCAGGGATCACTACGCCGCAAAAAGATATTTGGTGTTTTCCCAAATCACCGTTGGGCATGGATCGTTATTGTTTTGTTTTTATTGGCAACTGTCACGATCGTTGTTTCGTTCATCCAGCGGCAGCCCCCTCAGATGATCGACGGTGCCCGGCAAGCCTTTGATAACCGGTCTGATCTCCGCACCGCGGAAGCTCCGAAGGACCCATCCGCGACCCCCTCCGCTTCATCTGCGCCGGCACCTGCACCAGAGAGCGATCCGGTGGTTTTGAAGGATGCGCTGGAGGGCCGACCCGTAAGGTCGCAGGGTCCCCCAAGCACCGGGGAACCATCCGGCTCGATGGATTCACCTGGGCAACCGCCGCATACCGGTCCATCGTTTATGGAAACCCCACAACAGCGCATCATCGTCACCGATCCCCCTGAGGATGTCGGCCAGGGAGCGTCGATCGTCGCGACTCAAATGGAGAAACCGGACAATACACCGCTGCAGCAGGCGCCTTCCGATCCTGCCCAAAATGGGGCGGATCCCTACGCAACAGCACGGCGAATGACCGATGGCCGTCTGGAGGTTCAAGCGATTGCCTGGGCCGAGGAACCGTCCGAACGCATGGCCGTGATTAACAACCACATCGTTCGCGAAGGTGGCAGTGTGGAGGGCTTTTTTATTGTCCGCATCGGCAAGGACACGGTTATCCTTCGAGAGAATGGCCGTTTGCTGAAGATTCTCTTTGGCGAGCCATAGGGCGACACATCTGACGGCCATGACGGGTCGGGTGCAGAGCCGGCTGCGATGTGAAAGATGACGGGTCCTCTGGGGCCTGGCGGCACAATGATGTGCGGGGCGATCCAGTTGCCGGCAACCGGTTTTCATGCCATGAGCCATGGATACTTCGTTACAAGTAGCGGGAAATGATCCGGGAATTGGATGTTGATTATGCCACCCTTTTGCGCTAAACCATCACGATCCATGCAATCAGACCACTTGCGCCCAGGGGCAGTTCAACGGAGTGATATTTCAATGGATCCATCCCATATTCTTAAAGATAAAGTGGTGCTGGTGGTTGATGATGAACCGGACGTGCTCGATACCGTAGCGGATATACTGGATACCTGCCACATTACCAAAGCGCGTGATTTCGAAACTGCCCGCCAATATTTGATGAGTTTTACCTACGATATCGTTATCTTCGACATCATGGGCGTCAATGGATTCGAGCTGTTGAAGATGGCCGTCAAGCGGGGTTTTCCTGCGGTGATGCTGACGGCCTACGCACTAACCCCCCAGGCCTTGGAAAAATCCATCCGGTTGGGTGCTGTGAGCTTTCTGCCCAAAGAGAAGATGAGTGAACTGGATGATTACCTGGCGGACATTGTCCTGACCGGAAGCAAGCCCAGATGGGGGCGGCTTTTCGAAAAGCTTGGGGATCTTTTCAGCAAGCGTTTCGGATCGGATTGGAACGAGCGGAATAAATTCTTCAAAGAATTTGAAGAGACCCTCAAAATGAAGGAGAAGGATGATGGTTAAAAAGTCGGCGACAGCCTTAATCGCATGTCTGGTGATCATCGGGTTTTCATTCCAACCGGCATTGGCAGCTTACAAGGTGGGGGCCATTTTTTCGGTCACCGGGGGCGCCTCGTTTCTAGGTGACCCAGAGAAGAAAACCGCTCAGATGGTGGTGGATCAGATCAACGGAGACGGGGGTATCAACGGTGAGAAAATAGAGCTCATCGTCTATGACGATGAAACCGATCCTACCAAATGCAATTTGCATGCGAAGAAACTTATCACCCAGGACAAGGTTGTCGCGGTTATCGGGCCATCGGTCAGCGGGCTTAGCCTCGCCATCATCCCGGTGTTCGAAAAGTTCAAGACGCCATTGGTTTCATGTGCCGCCAGCTACAAGATCGTCTATAATGAAAAGACTGGAAAGCCCTATAAGTGGGTTTTCAAAACGCCCCAATCCGACAGCTTGGCGGTCGAGGCCATTTACACCAAAATGCAATCCATGGGCATCAACAAGATCGCAGTCATTACCGTTACCGATGGCTATGGGGCCAGTGGTCGGCACGAATTGCTGCGCTTGGCCCAGGCTTATAAAATGGATATCGTAGCAGATGAGAAATACGACCCCAAAGATACCGATATGACCGCTCAGCTCACCAAAATTAAGGGCCTGGCTCCCCAGGCCATCGTGAACTGGTCTGTCGGTCCCACACAGGTAACGGTGTTGCGCAATTGGCGGGATCTTGGAATGACCTCCATTACATTTTTCCAGAGCCACGGTTTTGGAAGTCGCAAAAACATCGAACTGGCCGCTGGTGCCGCCGAAGGTGTCCTCTGTCCCTTAGGAGCATGCAACATCGCCGATCTGCTGCCCGAAGGCCACCCCCAGAAGCAGGTCACCATGGCGTATCAGAAGAGTTATACGGAGACATATAACGAGCCCTTGAGTTCGTTCGGTGGCCATGCATGGGATGCCATTCAGCTCGTGGTCGATGCACTCAAGGCGGTTGGCGGGGATCGCGCCAAGATTCGGGACTACCTTGAAAACAAGAAAGGCTTCGTCGGTCAGCATGGGGTGTTTAACTTCTCACCAGAAGATCACAACGGTTTGACCAAGGAGGCCTTTCAAATGGTGGTAGTCAAGGACGGCGACTGGGCCTTGGCCGAATAATGCCGGTCAGGAGGCGAGAACCCACATCAGAGGGGAGCAGACAAGGCTTCTGGGTGGACATTACCCTGCTCATCTGACAATAACCATCAAGGGTGGTCGATCATTGCGCCGCCCTTGATTGCTATCGTGAATTCACATGTGCTGATGGAAACTATATCTGCTGCCAGCCAACTGTTTCAATTCATTGTCACCGGTCTCACCGTCGGGGCGATCTACGCCATGGTGGCGATCGGCTTCAACATTATCTATAATGTGACCGAAATCATCAATCTGGCCCAAGGGGAATTCGTGATGCTGGGTGGATTGATCATGGTCTTCATGCACGTCACCGTGGGACTTCCGATGATCCTGGCCTTCGTCGCCACCGTATTGTTGGTGACGCTGACGGGTACGATGTTGGATCGCCTGGCCATCAAACCCATTCGGCAGCCTTCGGTGATGACCTTGATCATCGCCACCATCGCCGCCTCGATTGTCATCAAGGGGACGGCCATGCTCATCTGGGGGAAATCGCCATATGATCTGCCTGCATTTTCAGGCAGGACGCCCATCGAACTGGGGGGTGTCATCATTCAGCCGCAGTATTTGTGGGTGATCGGTTTTCTGGCCGTAGTGGCCATCGGCCTCACCTTGTTCTTCAACCGCACCATTTTAGGCAAAGCCATGGCCGCATGTGCGGATAATCCCGATGCCGCAAGACTGGTGGGCATCAATGTCCAGTATATGGTGTTATTATCTTTTGCCCTTTCCGCCGCTATCGGTGCGATTGCCGGCATGACTCTGACGCCTATCGCCTTGATGGATTACGATCGCGGGGCCATGCTGGCCATCAAAGGTTTCGGCGCGGCCATTCTCGGAGGATTGGGGAGTTTTTCGGGTGCCGTTCTGGGCGGGTTGTTAATCGGTTTGATCGAGTCTCTGGGAGCCGGCTTTTTGCTGTCCGGCTACAAAGACGCCTATGCTTTGATCGTACTGCTGCTTGTTCTCTTTTTACGTCCCAGTGGTATGATGGGAAATTTCGAAGTCACGAAGTTCAAAAGGTTTTAGCGATGCTGAGGATACGCAAGGCGCCCATCTGCGTCGGTGCGCTTTTTATTCTTTTGTTTCCATGGGTCGCCGGGAGATTGCCAGCCATCGAGCACTACCCTGACCTGATGGTGTTTGCCGGTATCTACTGCCTGATGACCATCGGGATGAGTTTGCTTATGGGCTACGCCGGTCAGATCTCGTTGGGACATGCCGCATTCTATGGCATCGGCGCCTACGCCTCGGGTATTCTGACGACCCAATACAATCTGAATCCCTGGCTCTGCATTCTCCTCGGCAGTGTAGCGGCCACCGCGGTCGCCGTCGTTGTCGGGGCACCGTCACTGCGGTTGCGTGGACATTATCTGGCCATGGCGACGTTGGCCTTTGGCATCATTGTCAACATCGTCTTTCGAGAAGAAGCGGAATGGACCGGTGGCCCGGATGGTATGGGGGGGATACCCGGGCTGGACATCTTTGGATATTCGTTCGATTCGATCCATAAATATTACTACCTGGTATGGATCGTTGTAGCCATCGCTTTCTTTTTTACGATCCGGTTGATTCAATCGCCCACCGGCAGGGCGCTCAGAGCGATTCATGCGAGCGAGGCGGCGGCGAGTGCCATGGGTATCGATATTTCGAGATCCAAGATCGTGGTTTTTGCTTTTTCGGCGATTCTCGCTTCTGTAGCCGGCAGTTTATATGCGCATTACATGAATTTTATCAATCCATCGACTTTCGATACGCTCTTTTCAATCAAACTCGTCATCATGATTGCGTTGGGAGGCATGCATACGATCTGGGGTGCCGTGGTGGGGTCGGTGTTGTTCGCCTTTCTCAGCTTCGAATGGCTTCACCAATTCGGAGAGTACGAAATCGTGGTTTACGGGTTGGTCCTGATGATGGTGACCATCTATCTGCCGGAGGGATTGGTCGGGCTTCCCGGCAGGATTGTACAACGCGTAAGGAGATAGGTGCCGATGGCATCTGCGCCGCATAGCTCGCACTTGCTGGAAATCGAAGATTTGGTCATGGCCTTTGGTGGATTGACGGCATTGATGAATATTCAACTCCGTGTCGACAAAGGCACCATCAGGGCCATCATCGGACCCAACGGGGCCGGCAAGACGACCCTCTTCAATTTGATTACAGGTGTGCTTTCACCCACCGAAGGCACCATCCGTTTCAACGGTCATGTCATCAGCGGACAGAAACCGCATAAAATTGCGGCCCTGGGAATTTCACGCACCTTCCAGACCGTCGAACTGTTCGACAACATGACGGTGATCGAAAACGTCATGGTGGGGCGTCACCTGCATATCAACACCTCTTTTTTACACTGCGGTTTGGGTCTGCCCGCCATTCGATCCCAGGAAACAGCGATCGAAGCCCATGCCATGGCATTGCTGGACTTTATTGGTCTCGCCGACAGGGCGAACAGCATGGCCGAAAGCCTTCCCCTGGGTGAACGCAAGATTTTGGAGATTGGCCGTGCGTTGGCCACCGATCCTTTGCTGGTCTGCCTGGATGAGCCGGCGGCCGGCTTGAATGAAACCGAAACCGAAACGGCTGCCCGATTGATCAAGTCGATCAAGGACAAGGGAATCACGGTGCTTCTGGTGGAGCATGACATGAAGGTGATCATGAATATTTCGGATCAGATCACCGTGCTCAATTACGGTGAAAAGATCGCCGAAGGCACGCCCGAGGAAATCCGGGGCAATCCCAAAGTTATTCAGGCCTATCTGGGGGATAGTATTGCGGTCACATAAAATCATGTCACGTGATAAGAGCCGACAACGCCTTGGGGAAATCATCGAACAGCAAGGTGGCACATCAACCCATGATGCTTGATATTCAAAATCTGAACGCCGGGTATGGCGCGATTGCCGCAATCAGGGAGATCTCGCTCGAGGTTCCGGAAGGCAAGGTGGTGTCCATCATCGGGGCCAACGGAGCCGGTAAATCCACACTGCTCAAGGCGGTTTCGGGTTTGAACAAGAACCGTTCCGGTCGCGTCCTGTTCCAGGGAAAAAACATCGTCGACATGCCTGCGAACCGTATTGTATCCTTAGGATTGTCCCAGGTGGCCGAGGGAAGGCAGATTTTTGCCCATATGACGGTAGAGGATAATATCCATCTCGGAGCCTACCTGTATTACAAGCGCGGCAACAAGAGAGAAATAAGGGACCGCATCGAAAGAATTTATGAGTTGTTTCCAATTTTATCCAAGCGGGCCAGACAGATTTCAGGTACACTCTCCGGTGGGGAGCAGCAGATGCTGGCCATTGGCCGTGCGTTGATGACGCGGCCCAGGTTACTCCTTCTGGATGAACCCTCCATGGGATTGGCGCCGATCGTCGTGAAGGAGATATTCCATACCATCGAACGTCTCAACCATGAGGGAATGACCATATTGCTGGTCGAACAGAACGCCAGGGCAGCCTTGCAAATCGCCGATTTCGCCTATGTGCTCGAAACAGGCCGTGTTGTCTTGCATGGCCCCGCCAGTGACTTGATCAACGACAACCAGATCAAAGAGGCCTATTTGGGTGGATAGTTCGAAACGTTGAGGCTCGATGCGTCCGGTGATCCGCAGCAATGGCGGTTGGATATCCACTGAACGAAAATTATTTTATTAAAAGGTTTTGATGCATGGATGAAGATGTCAAGAAAAGGACTCAGGAGGTTGCGGCGCTCTACTTCGAAGGTGTGAGCGAGGAAAAACCCTTTGATCTCTGGCGCGCCTTCGACCCGGAATTGGGCAAACAGCTGTCCCTTTTCATAACGGGCAGGATGTACGGTCGGGAGAAGATTTCTCACCAGACCCGCCAATTGGTCACTGTTGCGGTGTTGACCGTCCTCGGGCGAAGCGAAGAGCTGAAGCTTCACATCCTTGCGGCTCTCAATGTGGGGTGCACGCCACGCGACATCGCCGAAGTGATTTTCCAGACATTTACCTATGCAGGGATTCCGACGGTGAATATGGCACTGAAAGTCCTTCGGGGTGTGCTTGTCGATAAGGGACTTTGGCCTTTGGCGCAGTGAAAGTGGAGACATCGGAACACTGACCGATGTCTTTGGCATTTTGGATACCACGGTTGTCGTGCATGTTGCCGGCAATCCAAAGATGAGCTGGAGACGATTGCGATGAGACCCTATTTTAGAAAAATGACGACTTTCGGACAGGCATTGAATCCCGGACAAATCAAAAGCGGCCAGGAGAATTTGGAAAAGATCAAGCAGGTCGAAGCTGATGTCGATGAAGCCGTGAACAAGGTGAAAAACGCCGGTTTCCCGGCTGAGAAGATCAATGCGCGGGGGCAGCTGACCGTCTTTCAGAGACTCGAATACCTGTTGGACCCGGGGACGTGGTGTCCTTTACATACGTTGTTCAACCCCGAGGACAACATCGAAGGGACGAGCAATGTCATTGATGGGTTGGGAAAGATTTCTGGCAAGTGGGCCGTGATTATTGGATTCGACAACAAGGTGATGGCAGGCGCCTGGTTGCCGGGCCAATACGAAAATATTCTTCGGGTGACCGATCTTTCCACGCGGTTGAATATTCCGTTGGTGTGGCTGGTGAATTGCTCGGGTGTGAAATTGACCGAACAGGAAAAATTTTACGCCAACCGGCGCTGCGGCGGCACACCCTTTTTCCGTCACGCGGAGATGAACCAGCTGGGCATACCGATTCTGGCCGGTATCTACGGCACAAACCCAGCCGGCGGCGGATATCAGGGCATCAGCCCGACGATTCTCTTCGCCCATAAGGATTGCAATATCGCCGTGGGCGGCGGCGGCATTCTCAGCGGCATGTCCCCAAAAGGCTACTTCGACGAAGAGGGCGCCGAACAATTGATCAGCGCCGCCAAGCAATTCAAGGTCAAACCGCCGGGAAGCGTCGATATTCACTACGATGCGACCGGATTTTTCCGATACAAATACGAAACCGAAACCGATGTGCTCGATGGTCTCAAGGAGTTCATGCGGGATATTCCGGCATACAAGCCCAAGTTCTTCCGGGTCGCCGATCCCATGGAGCCGAGATTCTCGGCCAATGATTTATATACGCTGGTCCCATTCAACCAGAAGCAGATCTACAATTTCGATGAGGTGTTGGCGCGCCTGGTCGATGGCAGCGAACACCTGGAGTTCAAGCCCGATTATGGTCCCGAAATTTACACCGGCCTTGTCAAGGTGGACGGATTCCTCGTGGGCGTCATCGGCAACCGGCAAGGCTGGCTCGGGGAAAACTATCCCGAATATGCCGATTATCCAGGGATCGGCGGCAAGCTTTATCGCCAGGGGCTCATCAAGATGAATGAATTCGTCACCCTCTGCGGCCGTGATCGCGTTCCGATCATCTGGTTCCAGGACACTTCCGGCATCGACGTCGGCGATATCGCCGAGAAAGCTGAACTGCTCGGACTGGGCCAGTCTCTGGTGTACTCCATTCAACAGACCGGGGTGCCCATGCTGCTGGTGGTGTTGCGCAAGGGCACGGCCGCAGCCCACTATGTCATGGGCGGCCCGACGGCTAATCGGCACACCGCCTTTACTTTGGGAACCGCCACCACCGAGATATACGTGATGCATGGGGAGACAGCCGCGGCCGCAAGCTTTTCCCGGCGCCTGGTGAAGGAAAAGGAGGCCGGCCGGCCACTTCAGCCGGTCATCGAGAAGATGAATGAGATGGTCAAGTCTTATTACGACAATTCGCGGCCGATCTACTGCGCGCGTAAAGGCATGGTGGACGAGATCGCCAAGATGACCGAGTTGAGAAGCTATCTGAAGGCCTTCGCCGGTGCGGCTTACCAGAACCCCAAATCGATTTGTCCCCAGCATCAGATGCTGCTCCCTCGGGTCATCAAGGGATAATGCCGCATCGCAGGGCCTTTGGATGTGTCGAATGTGGGGTGGTGGCTTGGAGAAGAGGCGCGGTGCCGGCCAGGGCGGTCAATCTTTTGTGTAGTAAACGCCCGGGATCCAGCTCTTATGCAGTTTGGTGGTCTTATCGGCCAACGCCTCTGTTTCGTCAATAAACTTGAAAACATGTTTGCCGATTCGAATGATATCGTTGTGGTCCAGACGCTTCAGGGCAACCGCCTCACCGTTCACATAGGTGTGGTTCGTACTTTGTAAGTCCTCGATGTAGTATGTCACCGCCTCCTGCTGCTCGGCGTCCTGTGTCATCGTGATTCGAGCATGTTTTTGACTGGCCAGCTTATCATCCAGGAAAATATCGCAATCCGCCATTCTGCCGATCTGCATTTCCGGCTTTTCCAAGGGGATTTTTTTGATGGTCAACCCTTCGTGTACGAGTACGAGAATGGCCATAGCGGTTCTCCTCTTCACGGTTCCTGCGGAGTGTCGTAAGCTTCGACCCGGGGTGCCGCATCGATCAGCTCGGCCCTGCAGGCCTTCAGCGCCTCCAACAGGTCACCTGCCGTGGCAAAACGGTCGTCGGCCGTCTTGGCGAGCAGGCGATTGACGATCCGTTCGCAGCAGAATGGCGCTTCGGGCGCAATTTCGGCGAGGGGTGCGTGGGCAGTGTGGTTGATGGCATACAAAATGGCGCTGATCGAATCCCCCTTGAACGGTTTGGCGCCGGATAGCAGTTCATAGAAGACGACCCCGAGGGAAAACAGATCGGAACGGCCGTCCAGCGGTTCCCCGTTGACCTGCTCCGGCGACATGTAGTTGGGGGTGCCGAGAATGACGCCCTCGCTTGTTTGCGACGCGTCCATGACATGGGCGATGCCGAAATCCGTCACCTTAACGCGGCCGTCTTCCAGCACCATGATGTTACCGGGTTTGATGTCCCTGTGGACCACCCCCTGGGCATGGGCATAAGCCACCGCGGCAGTGACATCCACGATCACATCGAGGACGCTGTCAAAGGGCAGTAGATCGCCGACTTTGCAATGGTGGGTCAGGTCAGTGCCGGTGAGCAGTTCCATGGCGATGTAGGCCATGTCATGCTCCTCCCCAACATCGTAAATCGACACGATGTTGGGGTGGGCGAGTTTACCTGCGGATTCCGCCTCCCTGAAAAATCGTGCCTTGACCTCTGCCAGCTCGTCGGAGGCGACCTCCGCATAAGCCAAGGTCTTGATGGCCACCTCGCGGTTGATTTTCGGATCCCGGCCGAGATAAACGGTCCCCATGGAGCCCCGTCCTATTTCCTGCAGGATTTCATAACGTCCGAAGGTCGGCTTGATACCGGTGTCGTCGATCATCAACGGCGCCTCGCTACGGGAGCCCCCGGCGTTCATGGAGATCGCGCTGTCCAGCGGCTTGAGCCGCTCACTGCGTTTATCGATGTCCTTGAACGGTCCGTCCGCGCGGATATGTTCATATATGGACAGAGCCCTGTTGAACATGCGTTTGCGTTCGAAATCGAGGGCCAGGTTGTACAGCAGATCCTTGACCGTATCGTCCTGAACCGGGCACTGCATGTATTTGTCATAGGCCATGTCGAGCATGCCCTGGCCCTGGTACGACAGTCCGAGCGCCTTGTTGGCCTCGAGTCTTTCGTTTTGCCGGACGCGGGATATGCTGGTCCACTGAAGGATGACGAATCCAAGGCAGGCCAGCACAACGGGTGCAAAGACCTTGACCCAGTAGCCATAGCCCACCAGCAGGATCGCTCCCATGCCATACCAGGTCGCCATAAAAATCAGCAGAATGGCCCCGCCGATGGTCGCATTGACGCGCGGGAGCACAAAGGCCAGGAAAAAGGCGAAGTAGAGCATCGCCAGCATTTCGAACCAGTGCGCCCAGGGGGGTCTCGAGAGGCGCACGTTGGATAAGATTCCTGCCAGCAAGTTGGCGTGAATTTCAACCGCCGACGCCTTGACCCGGGACCTGACACGATAGGTTTGGGCCGTTTCCGGATCGGTCAGACCCAAAAGGACGATTTTGCCCTTGAAAATAGACGGATCGATCGTTCCGTCGAGTATTTCTGCAGCCGTGTAAGTGCGTTTTTCCGTCCATTCACGGTTCAGGTTGAGCAGCATCTGGTAGCGCCTGTCGGTCGGCAGCAGCAAATGCTTGACGTTCAGCTGCGGTTCTCCAAAAAAATCATTGCCGATTTTCAGGTCCCACAACTGTGCATCGAGATATTTGATGGCCATCTGAAGGGCGAATGCGGGGAAAAGCCGGCCATTGTAATCGACCAGCAAGGGCACCCGCCTGACCGCACCATCCGGATCTTCATGAATGTTCACATGGCCCATGGCCCCCGCTTTTTTTGCCAGATCGTCGAAGGACTGCTTCACACTCTGGGCGCTGGACAGCGCGCCTGGCGCAGCGGCAAAAATTTGACCCAAAAGACCAGCCTGATTCCGCTCATCGACGGGGAGTGTTTCCGCTTTCAGGGAATTGATCACCAGGAGCCCCGGCAGTGTTTCATTTCCCGAAACGGTTGATCCTTTGGCAGAAAAGCGGATGGGCAACACCACATTTTTCGCCCGGCGAACGGCCGTGATCAGATCCGAATCCTGGTTCAAATCCCTCTCGGCAGCCGCCAGCAGATGGTCTACCAGTTCTGCCGTGCGTTTGCCTCCCGGCCATTTCTGTTCACTCGCTTTTTCCCGTAATTGTTTGATTTCAAGCACTCCAAGGTTTTGGTCCGGGTGCTCATAGAGCAGGCATATGCCTTGCGCCGCCGCTCCGTGGGCCGATAGAATCCGAACGATTTCGGCGATTCGCGGACGCGGCCAGGGCCAATCGCCGAATCTGTGGAGGCTCTCTTGATCGATAGCGACGATTTCGATGGGTTGCTCGTCGGGCGCACGAAAATAACCGGCCCATAGATCGTAATGGGCGTTTTCCAGCGGCGCCCAGGGGCAATGGGAAGAGCTCATGACGGCCATGAGGAAGGCGGTGAGCAGGGCGATTCGGACGGCCGGCGAAGCGAGAATCTTTAATGCGATGGAGCGAATTTTAGGATTTGATAACAACGTGTTACCTTGATGCTGAATGTTTACGGCCCGGATGCAAATCCCGTTGTAAAACTTTATATCTATATAAAATCATTTCCAAATGAGCAAGCCTGCTTTTCAAACCGGTTGCCATTATGATAGTCTGATTACCAACGCGGCTACAGGATGCAACAATTGGACCGAAAGGACCGCCATGCGTGCGGAAATCAAAAGAGACCGGGATGCGGTGGAATTCTTGACCGGCGAACGATGCCATATCAAGGAGGTCGCCAACGATGCGGGAGATGAGTATTTGTCCATTGCCCGCGCCCGGGTGGAGCCGGGGGTTGTCACGGCGTGGCATAAACTAGACGGGATTGCAGAACGTTACATCATCTTCAGCGGCCGGGGAAGGGTTCAAGTCGGCGAAGCCCCACCGGTATCGGTCGAGGCCGGTGACGTGGTGCGCATTCCTGCCGGCGTGCGGCAGCGGATCGAGAACACGGGTCGCGACGATCTCGTTTTCTACGCATTGTGTTCACCGCCTTTTCAACAAGAGCGCTATGTATCCCTGGAGTAATTCTATCATGTCTCCAGAATCGGTAACCGACGAACAAGGAGCAGACGATGGGCAATTGGAGTGAATTCGAAGCTTACGACGCGATGGGGCTGGCTGAATTGGTGCGCAACGGCGACCTGACGGCCATGGAACTACTCGAGAGCGCGCTCGCGCGTGTGACCGCGCGCAACCCCGAGCTCAATGCCGTGGTGTTGCCCATGTACGACGAGGCACACAGGCGGATTCAGGCCGGGCTGCCCGATGGTCCGCTGCGCGGCGTTCCTTTTTTGCTGAAGGATCTGGGCCTGTGCTACAAAGGGTTTCCCACATCATTCGGCAGCCGGCTCTTCGCCGATTTCGTGCCCGACTATGACAGCACCCTGGTCGAACGCTACCGCAATGCGGGCCTGGTGATGTTCGGAAAGACCAATACACCTGAATTCGGGTTGACCGTCACCACCGAACCGAGCCTCTACGGCCCGTGCCACAACCCCTGGGACCTGTCCCGATCCACCGGTGGGTCGAGCGGAGGTGCAGCGGCGGCCGTGGCATCGGGTATCGTGCCTGTGGCCCACGCATCCGATGGCGGCGGCTCCATTCGCATACCGGCGGCATGCTGCGGGCTGTTCGGCCTGAAACCAACCCGGGGTCGAATCCCGGCCGGTCCTCCCCAGGGCGAAGGATGGAACGGCATGAGTACCGATCACGTCATCTCGCGATCGGTCCGGGACAGCGCCATTTTTCTGGACATCTCGTCCGGCCCCGCCCTGGGTGATCCCTATTCGGCACCCGCTGTCCAAGGGCCCTTTTTATCCGAAGTGGCCAAGGCGCCCGGCAGCCTGCGCATCGCCATGACGGTGACCTCCCTCAACGGCATCAAGGCCGATCCGGAATGCATCGCCGCCGTCGAGGATGCCGCCAGGTTGTGTGAATCGCTGGGACACAAGGTGAGCGAGGCCGCACCGGAAATTGACGGCGAGCGGTATCAGGATGCGGCGTCCGCCATCATGAACGCCAACACGGCGGCTGCCGTGGATGCCCGCCTCAAAGAACTTGGGCGAGAGCTGGCCGAAGAGGACCTGGAATACATCACCCAGCGCGCCGCGGGAAGCGGCGCTAAAAGCAGCGCATCGGGTTTGATCCAGGCGATTCAATTCATTCACCAAACCGGACGGCAGGTCGCCCGCTTTTTTCAATCTTACGATATCCTCCTGAGTCCGGTGCTGCTCAAGCCACCGGTGCCGTTGGGCTATCTTGACACCCGCAACCATGATGTGCGCGGGTATCTTACCCGTCTGCTTTCTTATTTTGGTTTTACGGGCCTGTTCAACGGCACCGGCCAGCCTTCCATGTCGGTGCCGCTGTTCTGGAGCAAAGAGAATTTGCCCATCGGCACACTCTTTTCGGCTCGTTTCGGCGAGGAAGCCCTCTTGTTTCGCCTCGCCGGCCAGTTGGAGCAGGCGCGACCCTGGTGGAACCGCAGACCACCCATGGCCGGGACGGCCGTCTAACGCGGATAGCACCCACATTCATTTCTGAAGAAAGGAAATTCAATGGCAAACCCCGTGCTCACCTTCGACCACGTCCACCTGCTCAGCCAGGATCCTATAGCGGCCGCCAAATGGTACGCCGAAAAACTGGGGGGAGAGATCATGGCCACCACGGAGGTTCGCGGTGCACCCCAGGTGCTCGTTCGGTTCCAGGGCGCCACGATCATCATCCGCGGTCAGCGCACCGGCGAGTCCGCAGGAGATAAATCAGGCCTGCAATGGGGGGTGGATCACTTCGGGTTTCGAGTCAGCAGCGATTTTGACGGCTACTGCGACCGGCTGAGACGCAACGGCGTCGCCTTTTCCATGGACCCGGTGGACTTCGGTCCCGAGCTGCGGATCGCATTCATCCAGGCGCCCGACGGCGTTTCGATCGAATTGCTCCACCGGAAGGCGTGAGACCCGGCAAGCTTATTGCCCGTCGCCGGCCCGTGCCTCCAAAAGGGCGCGCAGCCGGCTTGCCCAATGCCCAGGGCCTCCGGTGCCGATGGTCTGGTCGTCGATGGCCACCACCGACAGCACCTCGGTGACCGTACCGGTGAGAAACACTTCTTCGGCCTCCATCATAGCCTGGCGGTCGAAAAAGGCTTCAACGACCTCCATGCCGTGCTCGTGACATATGTCGATGAGGACGGCGCGGGTGATCCCAGGCAGGATGTTGGGGGTCAGCGGATGGGTCATCAGCCGGCCATCCTTGCAGATGAACAGATTGGAGGCCGTCGCTTCGCGCACCACGCCTTCGGGGCTTACGAAAATAGCGTCCTGGACACCGGCATCCAAGGCCTGCTGCTTGGCCAGCACATTGGGTAGCAGCAGCACGGTTTTGATGTCGCAGCGTCCCCAGCGGATATCGGTCACTGTAATAGCCCGAATGCCTTCCTTGATATACCTTTCCGGGGTCTCGGGCGCTTGCCGAACCGTAATCACGATCTGGGGGTGGGGTTGGGCCGGAAACGCATGGTTGCGCGGTGCCACCCCCCGGGAAATTTGGACATAGACGCCTGCGCGGGGGATGGCTGCTCTTTCAAAGGTCGTGAGGATCGCTTCGCGTATTCGGTCGCGGGCGATCGGTGGGAAAGAGAGGCCTGACAGGGAGTTTTCCAGCCGGTCCAGGTGGGCCTCCACCGCGAACAGCCGCCCTTTGTAGCTGGCCAGATATTCGTAGACCGCATCGCCGAACTGGTAGCCCCGATCCTCCACCGGTACGCGGGCCTGATCGATGGGCATGATGTCGCCGTTCAAGTAGGCTAATTCGGGCATGATGTTCTCCCCCCCCCTCCAGTGTAATGGTTTGACTTTGGTGCGGCCTTTCCGTATAGCAGGGTCGCGCTTGCATTGGCCACAATTTTATAAGGAAAGTATCTTAAAATATACGCATGAAACCTGTTGTCGCCATCATCGGACGCCCCAACGTGGGCAAGTCCACTCTGTTCAACCGCATGACCCGCCGCCGCGACGCCATCGTCGACGACCTGCCCGGTGTGACGCGAGACCGCCATTATGGTGATGCGCAATGGGATGACCAGCTTTTCATCGTCGTGGATACGGGTGGATTCGTGACCGGAGACGATGATCTCTTCGCCGCCCACATCCGCGCCCAGGTGGAGCAGGCGGTGGCCGAAGCCGATGCCGTGGTCATGGTGCTCGACGGCAAAAACGGGCTGTCACCCTTCGATCACGACCTGATGAAGTGGCTGCGCACCATCAAACAGCCGATTTTTTACGTCGTCAACAAAATCGACGGGCCCGGACAGGAATCACACCTCTACGAATTCCACGCCTTGGGTGTGGAGCGGCTCTTTTCCCTTTCTGCGGAGCACGGTTACGGTGTTCCCGATTTCATGGACGAGCTGGTGGCCGTGCTGCCCCGGGCCGACGCCCCGGCGGCATCCGACGAAATCCGTGTCGCGGTGGTCGGGCGGCCCAACGTCGGTAAATCTTCGTTGATCAACCGCCTGGCCGGCCAGGAGCGATTGTTGGTCAGCGACGTGCCGGGAACCACCCGGGATGCGGTGGATACGGTCGTTCAAAAGAAACATCGCACCTATCGCCTGATTGATACCGCCGGCATCCGGCGCAAGGCCAAGGTCGATCTGAAGCTCGAAAAATTCTCCATCATCAAGTCGCTCAAAAGCTTGGAGGACTGCGACGTGGCCCTGATCCTGCTCGACGCCGAGCAGGGGATCACGGATCAGGATATCAAGGTGGCCGGCTACGCTTACGAACGCGGATGCGGGGCCATATTCCTGGCCAACAAGTGGGATCTGGTCGACGCCCGAACGGTGACGCCGCACAAGTTCGGCCAGCGTCTCTACGAATCGGCCCGGTTTCTGCAACATGCCCCCCTGCTGACCGTATCGGCCAAGACCGGACAGCGTATCCAGAAGATCTTTCCCCTGATCGAACGGGTGTTTGCCCAGTACGCGACCCGCATCGGGACCGGGGCGTTGAACCGCGTCTTCAAGGAGGCCACCGAACGCACCGAACCCCCGCTGCACAAGGGTCGACGGATCAAGTTCTATTATGCCACCCAGATCTCCGAACGACCGCCGACCATCGTCGCCTTCGTCAATTACCCGGACGCGGTTCATTTTTCATATCAACGCTATCTCCTCAACCAGATCCGCAGCCAGACAGGGTTGGACATGACCCCCTTGCGCATATACTTCAGGCTGCGGACCGGAAAAATCGAGTTTGGCAAGTGGAAAAAGAACAGGCCCCAGAAGAGACGTCCCAGGTAATCGGTCTGCCCGGTGCGATGGCATGTATCGGGTTGAATTGAAGACGATTCCAATTACCCGCTGTGGCACTGATTTTGTATATATTTTTCCTGCTCCTGGGACGGGACGGCACCGGTTTGCCGTTCGGTTCAGGGATCGTCATGACGACAACCTATTGGCCACAATTCAAGGAGTTGCGGAATGAGTTGGTATTACAAGGATGGGGGGCAGGAGATCGGACCGATCAGCAAAGCGGAACTGGCCGCTCTAATCAAATCCGGACGAGTCGGTGGCCAGACCATGGTACGCAATATCACCATGGACGCCTGGCGGCCACTCGCACAAATGATTCGACCCGCGGCATCCGGGTCGGCAGACCCTTCCCCGCCGGCGCCACCCGCGCCGCCTACCGCGCCGGACGCTTCGCGCTCCGTCCCCATGCCGGACATCCCATCGGTCAAATCCCAGGAACCGTTCCAATTCAAGGGCAGCGGCGGGGAGTATTTCAAGATCTGGATCGTCAATGTGCTGTTGTCCTTCGTCACCCTTGGGATCTATTCGGCCTGGGCCAAGGTGCGCCGCAAACAATATTTTTACGGCAACACCCGCTTGGTCGGCGCCACCTTCCGCTATCTGGCCGAGCCGACCAAGATATTGAAGGGGCGAATCGTGGTTTTTCTCGGCTTTGCCATTTACATGGTCGTCAATCAGATTTTTCCACCGGCGGGCTTCGCTTTTGGGTTGGTGTTTCTTTTTATACTGCCCTGGCTCGTGGTGCGGTCGCTGGCCTTCAATGCACGCAACAGCGCCTGGAGAAATATCCGTTTCAATTTCAATGGCACTTACGGCGGCGCGGCTAAGGCCTTCGTGCTCTTTCCGCTCCTTTCGATTCTGACCCTCGGCATCCTGGGCCCCTATGCCCACTACCGCCAGAAGAAATTCATCGTGGAAAATTCGACCTATGGGACGACCGCTTTTGCCTTTCACGCTACCGCAGGGGATTACTACCGCATCGTCTATATGTTCATGATTCCCGTGATCGCGGCCATTGCCGTTGTCACGGCGGTCACCATGCTGGTGCCGTCATTGTCCGCACCGGTGGCCCTGCTGGTCATGGTCGTCATGTACCTGTATGCGTTTGCCTATTTCACCGTTCGGTCGAGCAACCTGCTGTACAACTCCGGCGCCCTGCGTCAGCACCGTTTCAAGGCAACCATGAAGATCAAGGCGTTTGCCATGATCCTGCTGACCAACACCCTGGCCATCGTTTGCACCCTGGGGTTGTTTCACCCTTTTGCCCAGGTGCGCGCGTATCGATACAAGATCGATCATCTGGCCTTGCTGCCGGCCGGCGACCTGTCCCAGTTCGTTGCGGCCGAATTGAAGCAGACCAGCGCCCTGGGTGACGAGCTGTCCGATTTCATGGATTTTGATTTTGGTTTGTAAACAATAAGGTCCTTCCCGGAATGATCACCATTCGCGGAAAATGGTTCGACGGTAAAAGCTCCGCGCAGACCGATGTCGTGCTCAAGGTGTATGATACAGATGCCCTGCAGGTCGAGCGGATCGATAATGGAGAGATCCTTTGTCGCAGGAAGAGCTTCGACCTCCGGGTGTCGGATCGTCTGGCCCAAACGCCCAGGCTGTTGAACTTTCCGGATGGCGCGGTCATGGAAACCGACGATAATGCAGGGGTGGACCGGATTCTCGAGCAGATCCGCCGGGATCATTGGAGCCTTTGGGTGCACCTGCTCGAGACCCGCAAGCTTTATGTGCTGACGGCATTCGTGATTGTGCTGCTGATCGGTACCGGGATGGTAAAATTTGGCGTTCCGGCGGCAGCAGGGTGGGTTGCGGTCGCGCTGCCCGATTCTATGTACGATCTGGCCGATCGGCAGACCCTGGACTTCCTGGATAAGGCGCTCTTATCTGATTCCACGCTGCCGCAGGCAACCGAAGAGCGGGTGCGCGGGCACCTGCGGCCGGCCATCGACGCTCATCCTGACCTGGGACTCGAATTGCAGTTTCGCAAAGGCGGCAAACTGGGTCCCAATGCCTTTGCCCTGCCCGGCGGCACCATAGTGTTCACCGATGAAATGGTGCAGATGGCTGGCCATGACGAAGAGTTGCTGGCCGTAATGGCCCACGAAATCGGCCACGTGGTGCACCGGCACGGCATGCGCCGCATGGTTCAGGATTCCATGCTTTCCTTTGCCATTCTGGCGCTGACCGGTGACGCGTCCGGCGTCTCCGAACTTTTCCTGGGGTTGCCCGTGGTCCTCACCGAACTGGCCTACTCGCGTGCTTTTGAACGCGAGGCCGACCGTTATGCCCTCGATTACCTGTTGGCCAACGGTGTGTCACCCGAGCGTTTCGCCGACATCCTTGCGCGTATCGACCAGCAGCACAAGGCCCAGGCGACCGGAAAGAGTGACGGGCAAGGGTGGACCGGCTATCTCGCCACCCATCCCCCCACACCGGAGCGGGTCAAGTCGTTTCGAGAGGCCGGCGCGGCAGAATAGCATCTCGCCAAGCGGAACCTCAACCCGCATAGCTTCGACCATCTTCGTCACTTTTCATAAACCCATAATATCACCAGTTGCGTTCCAGAAAGCGGAGTCTTCGGTTCATCGATCTGCTCTGCCCCTATCGCCGAGCGAGCATGGGTCCCAATGGTCGCCCGCCGAACAGGTGCATGTGCAGGTGGAAGACCTCCTGATTGGCGTCGCGATTGCAGTTGACCAGCAGACGGTAACCGCTTTCGGCGACCCCCTCTTTTTCGGCGATGAGTCTGGCCACCGTGAACATGTGGCCGACCAATTGCTCGTCTTCGGGAGTCACATCATTGACAGTGGCAATCTCCTTGTTGGGCACGATCAATACATGGGTTGGGGCTTGGGGATGGATGTCGCGGAAGGCTGTCACCTGCTCGTCCCGATAGACGATGTCGCTGGGGATTTCGCCCTTGATGATCTTGGTGAAAATCGTTGCCATGGTCTCTCCTTTGGTCGAAAGGTTGAGTCGTCTTATCCGTCGTCTCCAGGCGTTGAACCGAGGCTACGGGTCGGAGGCGGATGCGCGGGTCAGGCGTTCGCGGCGCCACACCTTGGTGGTATCGCGGTCATAGCTGCGCAGGTCGCAGGAGGCTTGGCGGCAGACCGGACATTCGTCGGGTGCGCAAGGGTCCATGTGCACCAGGACATCGGCGTTGCCTCCATAAGCCTCGACCAGCAGGGATTCCAGGATTTTGGCTTCATGATGAGCCTTGTCCAGGGAGAGGTCTACGGGCAGCACCAGGTGCAGGTCGATGTGGACGAAGGCTCCGGCCCGCCAGGCGCGCAACTGATGAATATCGACCCACTCCGGCCGCCGGTTGCTTATCAGGATGGTGGCGATCCGATCGAGAAGAGCCGGGTCCGAGGCATCCATGAGTCGCCGGTAAGATTGGAATACCAGCTGGCCGCCGGTAATGAGGATGTTGATCCCGATGAGGCAGGCGATGAGCCCGTCGAAGCGCAGCCACCCCGTCAGGTAGACCAGGCCTAAGGCGATGAGGGCTGCGGCCGAGGAGTAGACATCGGTGAGCACATGTTTGCCGTCGGCTTCCAGCGCCAAGGATTCGGTGCGCCGCCCGGTGCGGACCAGGTAGAGGCCCAGCAGGAGGTTGATTCCCGTGGCGCCGAACAGCAGGAGCAGACCGGTTTCCAGGTTGGGCAGGGGATGGGGATCGATCAGGTGGCGCACCCCGGAGTAGAAAATGCCGCCGGCGGCCCCCATGATCAGCGCCCCCTCGAATCCGGCCGAAAAGTATTCAATCTTGCCGTGGCCATAAGGGTGGTCGGGATCGGGCGGCTTGGCCGAAATCCATA
The DNA here is from genome assembly GCF_001293685.1 of Desulfatitalea tepidiphila. Lineage (NCBI taxonomy): Bacteria > Pseudomonadati > Thermodesulfobacteriota > Desulfobacteria > Desulfobacterales > Desulfosarcinaceae > Desulfatitalea > Desulfatitalea tepidiphila. The sequence goes on from NZ_BCAG01000003.1 coordinate 894,482, forward strand.
TGCTGAGGCCCGCGAAAGCGCTGGCCGCCACATTGATGATCGATTCCAGGGCGTCGGACAGCACCGCCGAGGAGTGGGTCAGTCGATAGGTGATGAATTTCACGGCCAACAGAAAGAGACTCACCATAAACGAGATCGCTATGGCGCGCATCCGGATGCGCTGCAGATCGGTTGGCGCTGCCGTGGAGGGGCTGCGGGGGCGCTCTTCTTGCCGATCATGTGTCATGGGAGTCGATTCACCTTCGCAATTGGCGTTCATCGTTGGTCGACCGGGGATCGCGATGGTCGCGGTCGTTGGAGCGGGTGTTTCCCATCTTCCTATCTGTCAGGCGGTCGGCCGGTTCAAACGATCCAGGACCCGATAGAGCGCCTGGGTACCCAGGTTCTCTTCGCCCTGGGCCATGGCCGCCACGTAAAACTGGTTGACCAGGGCCAGTCCGGGCAGGCTCAGGTTCATGCGGCGGGCCTCGTCCAGGGCAATGCCCATGTCTTTCACAAAATGCTTGACGAAGAATCCAGGATCGAAGTTGCCGTCGGCAATGCGGCGGCCGATGTGATTGATGGCCCAGGAGCTGGCGGCGCCCTGGCCGATCACATCGATGATGGCATGCTGTGCCATGCCGGCCCGGTGGGCATAGAGCAGAGATTCCACGACCCCGATCATGGTGCCGGCGATGAGGATCTGGTTACACATCTTGGTGTGCTGGCCGGCACCGGGGCCCCCCATGTAGGCGATGTGCCGCCCCATGCAATTGAACAGCGGCACGACTCGATCGTAGGCCGCCCTATCTCCGCCGGCCATGATCGCCAGGGTCCCCTCCCTGGCGCCGATGTCGCCGCCCGATACGGGCGCATCCAGAGCCGCCACGCCCTTCTGCAGCGCACGCTCATGAATCCTGCAAGCCAATTCCGGACTGGAGGTGGACATGTCCACGATCACGGCACCTGTTTTGGCGCCGGCGAGCGCACCCTCGGCCGATAGGATCACCTCCTGCACGTCGCTCGGATAGCCGACAATGGAAAAGATCACCTCCGCAGACCCGGCAACTGTCTTGGGGGATGGACACCACCGGGCGCCCCGATTTATCAGGTTTCCGGTTTTGTCACGGGTGCGATTGTACACATAGACGGTGTGCCCGGCCTCGATGAGATGACCGCACATGGCGTTGCCCATGACCCCCGTTCCGATCCATCCAATGGAGACTGCTCTCATGATGAACCATCCCGTTTGTGAGAGGGTTTGTTTTCGATCCAAATCGGCTACATGTGGAGGACACTGAATAAAATGACGTTTCAGCGGTCGACAGATGGTGAGAAATATATAATTGTTAACAGGTGTGTCAAGCGGCGAAAGAAACGGGGGTGTTATGGACGATATCCGGGTGGCCTGCTACAGCGGTTATCGCGGCGAGCAGACGCCGAAGCGATTCTGGCTCTCGGAACGGTGCATTGAGGTGGTACGGGTGATCGACAGCTGGCTGGCGCCCGATCATCGCTATTTCAAGGTGCAGGGCGATGACGGCGGGCGCTACATTCTCCGCCACGATCCATTTGCGCAGCGATGGTCCCTGACCTTTTTCGATCAGACCTGATCGGGTGGGTCGGCTTCGGTATCCTCCACCGCCTCGTCGATGTCCGGATCCGCTTCGTTCTCCGGCGCCGCATCGGCTGCGGACGCGCGTTCGATGGTCGGGATGATCAGTTTCTGATGAAATTTCAAGGCGGCCAGGTCGACCTCCGGGTTGCAATGCTTGAGCAGCCACATGGGGATGTCGAATTTTCCCCGGCAAAGGGTCCAGATGCTGTCCCCGCGTTGCACCCGGTAAGGCTGCAACTCGCCGACGCGATAGACCGCATAAAAATCTTCCTGCAGGCGCTTGTGATATTCATAGCGGTTCTGTTCAAAAGATTCGGCACTCGTGCGGCCGAGGGGAATTCGAATCTTCTGGTGCAACTGCAGCACATGGCCGTGCGGCAGGCCGTTGAGGCGGCGGACCCGCTGGGTGGATACCCTGGCCCACTCGGCATAGTGTCCCAACGTCTCCTCGACCTCCACCTGAAGGATGCCCACCAGTTGGCCCTTGTACTGGATGATCCGCTCGAAGGCCACATCAGCGGTCACGATTTCCACATTGCGGGCCTGCCGGTCCAGATCGGCTGTGTTTGAATCGGCATCCGATTCGGCGTCGGCGGATGTCAAGGGAATGACGGAGGCGAGCAGGGGCTGCGGATAGTGGTCCGGTTCGACCGTGTCGGTTGGTGAGGACACGTTCGCCACGGCCTCGGGTGCAGCGGCGGGGGGTACGGGCGTGTTTTCCGCCAGGACCGTCTCCGGTGTCGCGATTGCAGGCGCCGTCGTTGCCGGCCGGCGGTCACCCCCGGCTGGTATGCGCAGGGTCTGGTGCGGGTAAATCTCGGCCCTGTGATTCAGATTGTTGGCCAGAATCAGGTCGTCGAGCCGGACGCGATGCAAGCGGGCGATCTTGCCGGCCGTATCTCCCCGCTGCACGGTGTAGAACAGGCTGCGTTTCTGTTCAGCCTGGAACAGGTTGTCGGGAATGGCGGCCATGGATGCCTGGTCGTGCGAACCGACTTGGGGCAGGCGCAGGGCATACCCCTTGGGCACATGCTTTTGCCCGCTGAGAACCGGCTGGCGGAGGGCCGGATTCAACTGTTTGAGGACTTCGGGGGAAACCTTGAAATGGCGGCACAGATCGTCGAAAGCCGAGTAGCCCTGCAGATTCAACACACGGGTCGGTATCGGTGCATCCACATCCAGCGCACCGAAATAAGTTTCATAGTTTGATGCCACCTGGCGGGCCGCCAGGAACTCGGCATAAAAATTCCGGGACGCGAACTTGAACGACCGGCTGCGATACGATTGGTAGATCGTCTCGAAATCCCCATGCAGTGCCTTGGCCCGCTGCATGCCTGCGGCGCCGTGGTTGTAGGCGGTAATGGCCAGGGGCCAGCTTTCCAGCTTGTCGTAGTTCTCCTTGAGAAGTTGAGCGGCCGCATGGGTCGCCAATATCGGATCACGTCTTTCGTCCAGAACATAGCCGACCTCCATGAAGCGTCTGCCCGTGGAACGGGTGAACTGCCACATGCCGGCCGCACCATATTTGCTGTACGCATTGATATTGAAGGAAGATTCCACATGTGGCAGGTAGGCCAGATCGTCAGGCAGACCGTGGGATGCGAAGATCTCCCGGATGCGATCGATATAAGCGCCGGAACGCACCAGTCCGGCTTGGAATCGGTCTTTTTGGCCGATTTGGCAGCGGACCCGGTCGGCCGCGAATCTGAATTGACCCGCATCGTCAGGATCGTCGAACAACGCCGCCACCCGACGACACGTTTTTTCCGGTGAGCGGGGATTATGGGCCAGGCGTTGTAGAATGTGCTGATATTTCTCTCTCGCCAGTTTCATGCGCTTGCGATTGACTCGACTGGCACCGGGAACGTCATAGGGGATCAGTTCGATGATCTCGTAAACGATGTCCATATTCAGGCTGTCATGCACGATCCCCTGGTCGGAGCCGTATTGGGAGTATACCCGCGTCCAGAAGTTCACGTTGGGAACAATGGTGTCGGGTATGGGAAACGGATCGGGAGATGCACAGGCCGTCCCAATGTTGGCCGCCCCCATGGAGGAGGCAACGAGAAAGAGCAGAACGCAGAGTGTCCGTAGGAAAAATTTTGAAATCATGTAGAGTCACCTTTGACCAAATCCGGCAGGATTGCTTGCCTTGATGCTACCAGAGCCAGGCAAAGCAAATAGCATACCAGTATCCTGGATTCCTGGACTTCCCAAAAGTTCCCGATTGATGCCGAATTTTCGCTTTCCCACATGTCTACCATCGTGTACCGGCGTCAAAAATGGGACACCCGCTGACAACGATCGCCCCTCAAACGCTCTTGCATTTGAGGGGCGGGGGTTTTAGATTCAGCCAATGGCAATGGCCCATGTCGACCGACGGCGACCGGCCAAACGATAGACCGAGGAGCGGCGCCATGAAAATCGAGGTTCAACATATCCCTTCCCAGGGGACAAGACTGTCCTATCTCAAGCCGGCCAGAGCGTTCCCGGTGATCAAGGAGATGGAAGAGCACGGGGAGTGCCTCTTCAACACCCCCATCGCCATAGAGTTGGACGTGCTGCGCGAGCGGGAATTGATCCGGGTGGACGGCGTGGTGTCGGCCACGGTGCGGCTGGCGTGCAGTCGCTGCCTGGAAACCTACGACCATGACCTTCGGCATCGATTTCGATTGCGTTTTTCACGCCAAATCCCAACGGACGTGCATTCGGGAGGAAAAGACGAGGTGGAGCTGACCGCCGAGCAGATTGGGCTGATTTTTTTCAGGGAGGATACCATCGAGCTCAAGGATGCGATCCAGGAGCAAATCGTTCTTTCCATCCCTTACAAGCCATTGTGCAGCGAGTCATGCAAGGGCCTGTGCCCCCAATGCGGTGCGGATTTGAATCAAGGACCTTGCGGGTGTCCAGCCCAACGTGCCGGCAACCCGTTTGAAGTGTTGAAGAATCGTCAGTGGCCGACCTGATCGTCGTCACGTTTTTATGCGAGGAGAACACAACCATGAATCGCCTGCCAACGCATCGGTTCGAATCCGGTAAGGGGCATCGCCGGAAAATTTGCCTGGCCTCACCATGGGTCGGTCTGTTGGCCATCGCTTTTTTTCTCACCGGGTGTTGGCAGGATGCCATCCACATCGATGTGAACTTCCGCCGGCTGTTCGGGTTGGCCAGAGAGGACCGCGTCCTGTTCGAGGATCATCCGGTCGGAAAGGTCACCGCCATCGAATACCGGCCCGAAGGCATCTACCGGGTCGCGATCGAGGTGGACGAGGGGTATGCCCATGCCCTCACCGAGCATTCGCGATTCTACGTGGCCGGTGATCCCGGCCGGCAGGGGCACCAGGCCGTCATCATCGATCTGACCGCCGGCGGTGGCAAACGGTTGGAGGACGGTGCCACGGTGAGCGGTGAAGCCGGTTCCGACGTGTTTGCCCGCTGGAAGCGCGAGATGGAATCCGGCCTGCAGTTCCTGCAGGAACAGATTGAAAAATTCAGCCGTGATGTTCAAGGCATACCGGAAAGCGACGCTTACCAACAATTGAAGCGTTCCCTGCAGGATTGGGCCGAGGAGATGGAGCGCGCCGGCGAGGGCGCCCGCGAAAAGATCGAACGCGAATGGTTGCCGCGCATCCAGCGAGAGCTCGACGCGCTCAGGGAGCAGTTCAAGTCGCGTGGCCAGGAGGAGCGGTTGGAACCCCTGGAAAAAGAGGTCGACCGGATCCGCAACATCTGAATCGAGGTGTCAGCGTTATGGCTATCCGACTACTGGCCCGGGAACTCTACCGTCAGCAGAAGGTCGTGGAAGATCTCGAACGTCGATTGGCCGCCGGTCCGCCGGTCGATCAGGAGAAGATCAAAGAGGCTCTGCGCAAGGCCAGGGCGGAAAGGGATTATCTGCGCCGGGCCCTCGATGGAAAGATCGGGCGCTGATCGATCACTTCTTGAAAAACATGTAGGCAGCCAATCCCACCAGGATGACGGCGAAAATCCTTTTGAAGTTGGCCGTTGTGACGTGTTCCACCAGCCGCGCGCCGATCTGGGCACCGATGATGCCGCCTAGTCCCAGGAGAATCCCGGCCCGGTAGTCGACATTGGCCAGTTTGTTGTGTGCCAGCAACGCGGAGATGGAGATCACCAGAATGGCCAGAAAAGAGGTGCCTACCGCTTTTTGAGCCGCGTATCCCATGAACAGCAGAAGGGGAACCATCAGGAAGCCGCCCCCCAGCCCCGAAAAGGAGGCGCCGATCCCCACCAGTATGCCGAACAACGCCATCAGGATCAGATTTGCATTCGCACTCATCTATGAACCTTTCTGCAAGAAAGCATTCTACTAGGTCTACGGGCCATTGAAAGGACATCCACTGCCGTCCCTATTTGGACCCCGGTTGCGGCTTTGTCAACGCCGTTTTTTGGACAGGACCTGGTAATAGTGGCTCAACTTGCGGAACACTTCCGGGTCGCCGCCCTGATCCGGATGGAATTTGAGCGCCAGCTTGCGGTACAGGCGCGTCAACGACGCCTGGTCAATGGTTTTCAGCTCCTTCCAGGGCATACCGAACAAGCGGCCGGCCTCTTCGACCTTGATCTGCACGCTGCGTGGCGGATGATAGACCCGGTGACGGCGGATGAAGTCCTCCACATAGGCCTGCCAGGGCGATGTGTGGGGGACCTGGTAATCGAAATACATGATGGCGTACTTGACCAGGTCCTCGCGCAGGCCGTTGGGTTCCGGTGTGTCGATCCAGAACGCCGCGTCGGCGTTCAAGCGGCAGAGACGGGAAATAAAAAAGGCGTCCATCTGTTCTATCAGGGGCTGGTCCGGCGCCTCGTCGGGGACGAACCGTTTCAGTTCGAATATTACCGAAACGTAAAGGGCGCGCTGGTGGGTTCGAAGGGTGCGCTCCTCGGCCAGAAAGTACTGTTCCAACTCGTCCCGGGATCTGGCGTGCAGCGGCCGGAAGACCTTTTCCGGCACGCGGTGGATGTGGCGCTGTTCGCTGTGCCCGAACCGCAGGTAGTGGTAGCGGCGCTTGTCGAACAGATGGATCGGTTTCGGCGGGGTCTGGGAAGAGTTCAGGGCCGCCGGTGGACGTGTCTGCCGGCGGCTGCGATCGAACCCGATGATGACCCGCTGGATGTGGGGCTCGATAAAGTCGAACAAAATCCTGTCCAGGTCTTCGGAGTCGACCGCCATGCCGGCATTTTCAAGGGCGTCTTGCAAGGCTTCATCATAATAGTAGCCGTTGCCGCCCACGTAGACGATATAGCGCGAAGGGTCCGGTCCCAGGTCGAACAGGTCGCGACTTTTCATCCGGCCATCTTCGGGATAGGAGTGGCGGATCAGGTAATGGGTCTTCCCCTGCTTTTTGACTCGGGCAAGGTACATGTCGGGTTTCTTGACGACGAATCGTATATAGGGTTGTTTGTTGAAATCGTTTGGCTCAAGAAAGATTGGATGAGCATCACTCCGGGTTGGAAAGGCTTTTCCTGAGCGCTTCGATGCACTCGTCGCAGTTGTTCTGTCGTCGATTGCCACCGGCGCAGTAGTTCAGAAAAGATTGAATCCAATCTTGACCCGCCCGTGGACAGGTAAAAATATATTCGATGAAGCAGACCAAACGTTCGATGGTCTTGGGATCGATGGCATGCTCCATCTTGCAGGCCGAGGTTTCAGCCGTCAGCGGGTCGATTTGAAGCACCTTCAACAGGAACTCCTTGATCACTGCATGACGATGGGCGATGTCGCGGGCGATGCGCTTTCCCTTGGCCGTCAGGGTAATGTAACTGTAGGGCTGGTAGTTGATGTACCCTTTTTCCGAGAGGGCCTTCAGACCGCCGGTGACCGAGCCCCTTTGGATTTGCAATCGATCGGCAATCTCTTTGGCTCTGGCGACTTTCTGGGTCTCTTCGAGTTCAAGGATTGCCTCGAGGTAGTTTTCCAGGCTATCGGAAAGATCGTCGCGGGTGGACATTCTGTCTCCTTTCAATTTGGCCTGAAAATAACATCCCTGTCTTTATTAGTCAAAATTAAAAAAATAGGTTGTGCAATAAAAACGTATTGACAACATTAAAAGTTAGGTGTAGCTAACATTCCCAAACTTTCCACAACCAGGCAGATCTTCGGGAGGCGCGACATGCCGAGAGTGAATATGAGACAGATGAGATCCAAACAGTCCGGGACCATCGCCGCCATCACCGCGGCCGGTGAATTGGGGCGCCGCATTCGCGACATGGGCCTGGTGCCGGGCACCCGCATCACCGTCCAGGGTCGGGCGCCCCTGTATGACCCGGTGGCCTTGCGCTTGATGGGATTCACCTTAACCTTACGGAACAGCGAAGCCGATTATATCGATGTGGAGGTAGACGATTAACATGGAAGCCATGATCGCCCTGGCCGGCAATCCGAACTGCGGTAAAACCACCTTGTTCAACAGCCTCACCGGGGCACGCCAGCACGTGGGCAACTATCCGGGGGTGACCGTCGAGAAGAAAGAGGGCATCTACCGTCTCAACGGCCACAGGTTCAACATCGTCGACCTGCCCGGAACCTACTCCCTGACCGCCTATTCTCTCGAGGAGGTGGTGGCCCGTGACTTTTTGATCAATGAGAAGCCCGGTGTGGTGATCAATATCGTGGATGCCTCCAACCTGGAGCGCAACTTGTACCTGACGCTGCAGTTCATCGAGATGGGCATGCCGGTGTGCATCGCCTTGAACATGATCGACATGGCTTACAGCCGCGGGATCAAGATCGACCACGAGGCCCTTTCGCGTTTGCTGGGCGTTCCGGTGGTGCCGACCATGGCCCGCAGCGGACAGGGCAAGGAGGATCTGATCCGGGCCGCGCGCCAGGTACTCGAAAAGGAAGGCGGGCGAACCGAACTGAAGATTTCCTATGGACCGGATATCGACGTCGGATTGGATCGAATGGAAGCCATCATCCGTGAGGTCGGTTTCATGACCGATACCTATCCCTCCCGCTGGCTCGCCCTCAAGTATATGGAAAGCGACGAACAGATTCGTTGCCTGGGCAAGCAGCGCGATGCCCAGACGGCAGAGAAGTTGGAAAGCATCGTTGAGGAGGTCGCCAATCATCTCCAGTTGACCGTCGACAGCTTTCCAGAGGCCATCATCGCCGATTACCGTTATGGATACATCCGATCCGTGCTCAAACAGGGGGTGATCAGCTACAGCGGCGACCGCAATCGCCTGTTCGTTTCCGACAAGATCGACAAGGTGGTCGTGAACCGTTTCGCCGGTCCACTGATTATGCTGGCCGTGCTATTGGGTCTTTACCATTTTACATTTACCTACAGTGAAATACCCGTGGCCTGGACCGAGGCGATGTTCGGCTGGATGGGCGAGATGGTGGACCGTTACATGCCCGACGGCCTGCTCAAATCGATGATCATATCGGGGGTCATCGACGGGGTGGGCGGCGTGCTCGGGTTCGTGCCCCTGATCATGTTCATGTTTTTCGGCATCGCCATTCTGGAGGACTCGGGCTACCTGGCCCGGGTCGCCTTCATGCTCGACCGGGTGTTCCGCATTTTCGGACTCCACGGCAGTTCGGTGATGGCCTTCATCGTTTCCGGGGGCATTGCCGGCGGATGCGCAGTGCCGGGTGTGATGGCCACACGCACCCTTAAATCCCCCCGTGAGCGTCTGGCGACCCTGCTCACGGTGCCGTTCATGAACTGCGGCGCCAAGCTGCCGGTGTTCGCATTGCTGGTGGCCGCCTTTTTCGCGGAAAAAGAGGCGCTCATGATGTTCGCCATCACCATCGTCTCCTGGATCGGGGCCCTGCTGGTGGCCAAGCTGCTGCGCACCACGGTGATCAGAGGCGCATCGACGCCGTTCGTCATGGAACTGCCGCCCTATCGGCTGCCCACCTTCAAAGGGCTGCTGATCCACACCTGGGAGCGCACCTGGCAGTATATCAAAAAGGCCGGCACCGTGATCCTGGGCATTTCCATCATCTTGTTCGCCCTGATGACCTTTCCCGGCCTGCCGGCCGATCAGACCGCTGTATTCGAGGCCCAGCGTGAGGACTTGCGGGCAACCCTGTCGGACGATGTCGACGGCGAACTCGAAGCCGCGGAGGACGGTACCGACCTCTCGGCGGCCGCCCGCGCCGTTCATCTGCAGCTGCTGCAGATCGATGCGGCCGAGGCCGAGGCGGCCCTGAGACACTCCATTGCCGGCCGGTTCGGGACGGGATTGGAGACCCTGAGCCGGTGGGCCGGTCTGGATTGGCGCACCAACATCGCCCTGGTGGGTGGCTTTGCGGCCAAGGAGGTGATCGTGGCCACACTGGGTACCGCCTACTCCTTGGGAGAGGTCGATCCCGAAGATAGCCGCTCGCTTTCCGAGATCCTGGCCCGCTCGCCCCAATGGCGGCCATTGACCGCGTTGAGCCTGATCGTTTTCGTCATGTTCTATGCCCCTTGCTTTGTCTCCGTGGTATGCATCGTCCGGGAGGCCGGTTCCTGGAAGTGGGGCCTTTTCTCCATGGTCTTCAACACGATATTGGCTTTCACGCTATCCGTGGCCGTGTTCCAGGTCGGCCGGCTGGCCGGTTTTTAGAGGAGGTGCCCATGCAGACCGCGATCGTCATCCTCATCGTCGCACTGGCTGGGTATTACCTGGTGCGGCGCTTTTACAAGAACGTCCAGAAAAGCAACACCGAGGGGTGTTCCGGGGATTGCGCCTGTTGCGGCATGTCGCAAAAAAACACATGCCAGATCGAAGATCACACCAAAACGCCCAAATGATCATTCGCAGGTCCCGATGATCCGCCAACAGGAGGCACGCCATGAAAAACGAGCGAGCGACGGCCCATGATTTCCGATCGGTGTTGAGCCTGGACCCCTTGCTCGACTTCTGGCGAAACCAAGTGGTGCCCATGTGCCCGCATACCGCGTCGATGTTCGAGGCGGCCGTCGGCCGCCTGGAAGCGGACGGCGCGATCGGCGGGCAGGAACTGGATCCGGCCAAGATGCGGCAGCACCTGGCGCATCTGGTGCCTCTGATGACCGCCGTTTTTCCCTCCTCGACCTGGGAAAGCGACCTGGCCACCGCCGTGACACCGCTGGACAATCGGCCGTTTTTCTACACGCCCCTGTTCGAGCGCTATTTTTTGCCCGACGATGGGCGCATGCGCGGCACCCTCAAACAGCCCCAGGTGGACACCGCCGTTTTCCAGCGCTTGCGCGCCTTCTGGCTCATCCTGGACAAGGTGTACGGCATCGTCCAGGGCCGCAGCATTCCCGTGGTTCGCACCATCGTGGACCCGGAGACCGGCCTGGATCGCCATTACCGCATGCTGCCAGACTGGCAGTTCCTGCGGGTGGCCACCCAGGGCCGGCCCGAACCCCTGAGCGACAAGGACCGTGCGGCGATTCTGGAGAACATCGATGATCCCGAGGTGCTGGCCCGCCTGGTCCCGGCCCAGCGGTTCGAGTTTCAAGGGTTTATCGTCATCCGGGCCGTGGACATCACTCAGTCGGAAGTGCTGGCCGACCTGGAAAGAGGACTGATCGACCAGGAGACCATCTTCTGCTCGGACGGCTTCGGTCGGCTCCAGCAGCGGCTGCGTATCCTGTTCGGCCGACCGGACCTGCGGGCCGGCCTGGGCGCCCTGCACGGCGATCAGGTGTGGGTCGTCAACGACCAAGAGCACTCCCCCGCCAACTGCATCTTCAAAAACTCCAATCATGTCCGCGTGGCCGATCTTCAGGGCTCCATGTGGCTGCGGGCGGTCAATCAGAGAGACATGCTCATCGTGCCCGATCTGGCCGACGGGCAACGGCTGTCCCCGGCCGAACAGGAGCTGCTCGATCTCGGCTTCCGTTCTGCCCTGATCGTGCCGCTGATCTACCAGGGGAGCATCATCGGCACCTTTTTCATTCTTTCGCCCCGGCCCAACGACTTCGATGCCATGGACAAGCTGCTGATCAAACCCACGGTCCCCCTCTTTTCCATGGCCCTGAAACGCGGCGTGGACGATATCCACAACGAGGTGCAGGCCATCATCAAGGAGAAGTGCACCGCCCTGCACCCATCGGTGGAGTGGCGCTTCCGCCAAGCCGCCTTCAGCCACCTGGAGCGTCGCCACATGGGGGAAGCCTCCGAGCTCGAACCCATCGTCTTCAAGGATGTGATCCCTCTCTATGGCCAGACCGACATTCGTGGCTCTTCCGAGGCGCGCAGCCGCAGCATCCAGGCCGATCTGACCGAGCAGCTGCGCCTGGCCCGCGAGGTGTTTGAACGAGCCGGCCAGATCAAGTCGTGGCCGTTGATCCGGCAATTCGACTATCGCATCGCGCAACGCATCGACCAGTTGCGCCAGGGCCTGCCCACCGGCGCCGAAAGTGAAATGATCGCCTTTCTCAAGCAGGAGGCGGAACCGACCTTCGAAGAATTGCTGCGCATCGGGCCGCGGGTGGCCCAGGCCGTGGAGAATTACCGACGCGCCCTCGATCCCCGGCACGGTTTTGTCTACCGTGAGCGCCAGGCTTACGAAACCAGCGTGTCTCTGCTCAACGCCCGTCTGTCCGCCTACCTGGAGCAGGCCGAAGCTGCGGCGCAGAAAGAGTATCCCCACTACTTCGAAAAGCATCAGACCGACGGGCTGGATTATGTGATCTATCTGGGGCAGGCCATGCGTGAAGACGGTCACTTCACCGCCTTTCACCTCCAGAACCTGATCCTGTGGCAGTTGATTCTGGCCTGCGGTATGGCCTGGCACACCGAGCAGACCAAGCCCGAACTGTCGGTGCCTCTGGATACCTGTCACCTGGTTTTTTACAGCACCACGCCGCTGTCCATCCGGTTCCGCTATGATGAAAAACGTTTCGATGTGGACGGCGCCTACGACGTCCGCCACGAAATCGTCAAGTCCAGGTTGGACAAGGCGGTGGTCAAAGGCTCGGGCGAGCGTCTCACTCAGCCCGGGCGTATCGCCATCGTCTATGCCCACGCGCACGAAGCCGAAGAGATGCGACAACATCTGCACTATCTGCAATCCAACGAACATCTGCTCGAAGACATCGAGCCGCTCGAACTGGAAGACCTGCCCAGCGTCAAGGGATTGAAGGCCTTGAGAGTCGGCGTCAATCTCGAGGCGCCGGCCCTGGCCCGGCAGGTAACCCTGGTCGCAGCTGGCTGAACCGCCGTATAACAGTGTCCGTCCACAATTAGGCAAATGGGGCCGATATCGGGCCAATTGGCCATTTATGGATGGGAACTGACTAATTCACACCGTGGCGCAGTGCGATCTTCTCAAACATCACCACCAGACCGGCCGTCAGCGTATAGATCGATCCGATACTCAGATTTTGTTCGGCCGTGTCGTCGAAGAAGATGTTGAGCGTCGAGGAGATGCCTTCCTCCGGCTTCCAGTAGCAGATCAGGACCGGCAGCAAGGGCAGGGGGTCGAGCACCAGGGAGATATCCGACTCGTAATGGTTCTCCACCCGGCGGCCGTTGAACAGCTGAACCAGGTCTTCGAAAAGATCGGTATAGGTATCGGCCAGACGCTTGAGCGGCTTTTCACAGCGTTGGCCGAACAGACGGTAGTAATCCTTGCCTTTGGGCAGCTCGCGCATGGGCACCCAGTTGCCCGACGGGGTCACGCCGCCGGCTTGGATGATGTAGTTGAGAACCGGCACCGCGATCCAATGGTGGATGTGAATCTCCCCATAAAAATTGCCCCTGGCGTCGACGCTGAAATTTTTGCCCAGCGTGCGCAATGTGAGACGTCCGTTGGAAAAATCGGCGCCGATTTTTTTCGCCGTCTCGGCCAGATCGACGCCCGCAAGCCGTTGCTTCAGTCCGGCCAGGGTCTTTGCCAGTTCTTCACGAGGGTCTTTACGGCCCGGCGCCTGGTCCCCGAAGCTTTCGAGATCTTCGGGCGACACAAAAGGACAGTCGGACAACGGGCGTTTTCCCTGGAACACCCCGGCGGCGAAAGCGAGGCAGGTGGCCTCGTTGCATTTGCGGCAATTGGTTTTGGGCAACAGTTTGAACACCGCCATGACATTGTCGAATTCAGCCATTATCTACTCCTTTTGAACATTCGTACCAAGGCAATCCAAAACAAATTAACTCGTTTGGGGGAAAAATAAACCCCCTAGATCGCACAACGATCTGATATCCCACGTTCCAAAACCGAAAAAATAGAACGAGCGTTCGATTCTTTTTGTTGACAGCGCCTCAACCCGCTTGTTAGGAAAGGAATTGCACCTGAATCTTAAATCCAATCAGTACCGGTATATCCGGGCAGGAGGACCCCATGAGGACAAAACAGGATTACATCAACGCGCTGTCTAAAATGAAACGCAACATCTATTTCGACGGCCAGTTGATCGACCGCACCGACGAATTGCAGATGGAATGCATCAACAACATCGGCACCACTTACGACGAAGCAGCCAGGCCCGAAAACCAGGAGCTGATGACCGCCATCTCCCATCTGACCGGCGAGCGCATCAACCGTTTTACCCACATCCATCAGAACAGGGATGACCTGCACAAAAAGCAGGACATGACCCGCATGCTGTGTCAGAAAGTGGGCGGTTGCATTCAGCGCTGCATGGGCATCGACGCCACCAACGCCATTTACAACGTCTCCTACGAGGCGGACAAGATGAACAACGGCGAAACCAGCTACCATGAAAATTTCAAAAAGTGGCTGACCCGCTTCCAGAAGGAAGACCTCATCGCCTGCTGCGCCCAGACCGATGTCAAGGGAGACCGTTTGCGCCGTCCGGCCGACCAGCCCAACGCCGGATCCTACGTTTACATCAAAGAGCGGCTCAAGGACGGCATCGTGGTGGAAGGCTGCAAGCTGCACATCTCCGAAGCTTCGGTGTCCGACGAAGTGCTGGTGGTGCCCACCCGCGCCCTGCGCCCCGAAGACAAGGATTACGCGGTTTCTTTCGCCGTTCCCGGCGACTGGGACGGTCTGAAACAGGTGGCCACCATCCATCGGTTCCGGGAGCGCAAGCACTTCAAGCGCGGCTGGGTGCCGGCCTCGACCGATTCCTACATGATCTTCGACAACTGCTTCATCCCCTGGGAACGCGTCTTTCTGGCCGGGGAATATCAGCACGGCGGCATCCTGGCCCTGCTCTTCGCCCTGTTCCACCGCCACTCCTATTCCGGCTGCAAGCCGGCCATCGGCGACGTGATCATGGGGGCCGCGGCCCTGGCCGCCGAGGTCAACAACGTGCACAAGACTTCTCACGTGCGCGAAAAGCTGGCCGAACTGATCATGGTCACGGAACTGGGCTACGCGGCCGGTTACACCGCCTCGGACCTGGGCGGGCCTAAAGTGTACATGCCCGGCAAGGGGCTGGTGCCCTACGGCCCCGGTTCCTACATCCCCCACTCCATCTACTGCAACGTGGGACGCTGCCTGACCGGCGAAGCGGTCTACAGAGAGGCCGAAATCCTGTGCGACATCGCCGGGGGCGTCGTGGCCACCTTCCCCCACGAAAAGGATTTCGTGAATCCGGAGACCCGGGACCTGTTGCTCAAATACACCCAGCGCAATCCCAATATGCCGGTGGAAGACCAGGCCCAGTTCTGGCGCTACCTGGGCGACGTGCTCTGCTCGGCCAAGGGCGGCATCCACAACGTGGGCGGTTTCCACGGCGGCGGCTCGCCCATCATGGAGCAGATCGCCATCACGACCCAATACGACATCGAATCCCGCAAGAAGGTGGTCAAATACATCGCCGGCATGAGCGGCGGTGATCGCGAAGCCCTGGCACCCAAAAAAGAAGAATAGCAGCGTCCCGTCCCATGGACGCAAACGCACCAGATCTAAAGGGCAGCCGGAAACGGCTGCCCTTTTTGCGTCGGGTGTATTGAAATCCAACACCAAAGCCGCTATTAAAGCGGTAAAACCTTCGACCAAGGAGCGATTCGACATGACCCAGGAAATAATCACCCGCCAGGAAAACGGGGTGTTTACCATACAGATGAACCGGCCCGAAAAGAAAAACGCCATCACCCAGAACATGTATACCCTGATGGCCGAAGGCTTCAAGCGGGCCGACCAGGAAGATGCCGTGCGGGTCGTGGTGTTGTGCGGCACCCAGGGCATCTTTACTTCCGGCAACGACATCGGAGACTTCATGGCTCGCGCCTCCAATCCGAGTGACGAGGTGCCCTCGGCCAGTGCCGACTTTTTCGAAGCGGTCATCTCCCTGCGCAAACCCCTGATTGCAGCGGTGCAGGGTTTTGCCATCGGCATCGGCACCACCATGTTGCTGCACTGCGATATGGTCTTCGCCGGCAAAAGCGCCCTCTTCAGTACCCCTTTCGTCAACCTCGGCCTATGCCCTGAATTCGGTTCGTCCTACGTTTTGCCGCGCCTGGTCGGCCGCCAGCGCGCCTCGGAGCTCTTCCTGCTCGGCGAACGCATATCTTCGGAAAAGGCCTGCGAACTGGGTATCGTCAACCGGGTCATCGCCGACGATACCCTCATGGACGAGGTGATGGAGATCGCCCGCAGACTGGCCCGCAAATCCCCGGCCGGCCTCATGGCCACCAAGCAACTCATTAAGGGTTACACGGCTCAAAACGTCCGCGAGGCTATCCAGACCGACGGGGCCATGTTCGCGAAGCTGATGTCCGGTCCCCAGGCCCGCGAAGCCTTCGAAGCTTTCGCCGCCAAGCGTGAACCGGATTTTTCGAAATTCTAAATTCTGCACTCGAAAGAAAACTCAAAAACCCGCAGAACTTGCATGCCGGAGCCGATCCGTCATGCTGAACTCGCAAGACTTCTGAATGACATAAAAAATCTATGACAAACGGATTTCTGCCGAACAACAAGAAAGTCGGATTCGGCACTATTTGCGTAACCAGGGTCGATTTTGTGCTTAAGGCTTTCAGTCTACCGCCCATTATTCTCCTTTTCGACAAAAGATCTATCTGCCCCATCCG
Source organism: Desulfatitalea tepidiphila (assembly GCF_001293685.1). NCBI lineage: Bacteria > Pseudomonadati > Thermodesulfobacteriota > Desulfobacteria > Desulfobacterales > Desulfosarcinaceae > Desulfatitalea > Desulfatitalea tepidiphila. The sequence continues at coordinate 911,034 of NZ_BCAG01000003.1, forward strand.
GCTTGACAATCATTAAAATCGGACATTCTTCAATGAACTGCATTGACTGGACAAAGGCCCCCTGATAAGAAGCCGGGCACGTGTGGTAAACCAGTAAAACAAAACCGGTTAACGAAATGGAGGCTAAAAATTCATGATTAATTGCAAAATCGCCGACATTGCTGAAAAAATCATCTCGTTCGATGATTGGAAAACATCTCATGAGCAGGCCCTTGCGCTGATTCCCAATACTGAGGAGACGATATTGGATTTGATCGGTTGCGCCAACAAGATCCGGCAGCGGTTCAAGGTGCAGCCGGTATTCAGGTGCGGCATCGTCAATGCCAAAAGCGGCCGGTGCGCGGAGAATTGCGCGTTCTGTGCGCAGTCGGCGCACCATCGCAGCGCGGTGGATATCTACGGACTGCGTTCGGCAGATGAGCTGGTCGATGAAGGGTTACGGTTGGCGGCAGCCGGTGCCACGCACTACGGGATCGTGACCAGCGGGACGGCGTTGAACGAATCGGAGATCGATACGGTGTGCCGGGTTGCGGAGCGGTTGCGGGCTGGCAGCGGGTTGCACCTGTGTGCTTCATTGGGCCTGCTTTCCGATTCGGCGGCACGCAAGCTCAAAGCCGCCGGAATCGATCGGTATCACCACAATCTGGAGACGGCCCGCAGCTATTTCGACCAGATCTGCACCACCCATTCCTACGATGAGATGATCGCCACCATTCGGACCGCCCGGGCGGCCGGGTTGGAGGTGTGCAGCGGAGGGATTTTCGGGATGGGCGAGTCCTGGCCCCAGCGCGTCGAGCTGGCGTTTCAACTCAGGGAGCTGGAGGTGGATTCGGTGCCCGTCAATTTTCTCAATCCCATCCCGGGCACGCGCATGGAGGGGCGATCGCCCCTGCCGCCTCTGGAAGCCCTGGCCTGCATCGCCTTGTTTCGCTTTATTCACCCCCACAGGGACATCACGGTGTGCGGCGGACGCGAGTTGACCCTCAAGGATTTTCAGTCCTGGGTCTTTTTGGCCGGCGCCAACGGCCTGATGGTGGGCAATTACCTGACCACCCGGGGTCGCGGCATCGAGACGGACCTGGAGATGATCGCGGCGCTGGGATTGACGGTATCCTAGCGGTTCGTACAGATTTCACTTCCATTGACCCCACCGGATAGCGACGCTCGCCGGCATGGTCCCAGCGCCGCCGTCCCTTGCCATTTCATTTTTCGAGGCTATATTGTTCGTGCTTTAAATTCCGCTTGCCGTTCTTGCCATGCCGATAGCTGCATGGACGATAGTTCATCCTTGGACAACGATACCACGGGCGCCATCCGGTTCTTTCTGAATTGAAGGGAGATGCGTCGGTTTTCCGTCCGAAACACGGTGTGTCGTGGATCGGTCGTGTTCGTCGGCGATTGAATAGGGTGTATGTATTTAAATTGAAGGCGCAAAAGAAAGGAGCGGTTTATGCAGGAAAGAGGATGGGGATGGATGGTGTTGGCAATGGTGCTGGCGGTGGCCGTGGCGGGATGTGCGACCCAGGCGTTGTCGCCGCCGCCGCAATTTACCCCGGAGCCGATTCAAAAGGGGATGTGGACGCAGAAGGTGGAGCACCTGGCGTTTGTGCTGGATGGATCGTCGTCCATGCTGGAAGGGTACAACGGGGTGGAGAAATTCGCTCTGGCGCGCAGCGTGGTGGCCAATTTCAATCAGGGCATGCCGGACTTGAAGGTCCAGACGCTGGTGCGGTCCTTTGGTCACGATCCCGGTGTGTCGCCGGCCTCTACCATGGCGCTGTTCGGACCGGCCGATTATTCACGTGACGGGGTGGCTTCCGGTCTGAAGCGGGCGGCCAAGGCGGGCGGCCCGAGTCCCATGTACAAGGCCCTGCAGCAGGTGGGCGCCGATTTCAAGGGAGCTGAGGGCGATGTGGCGCTGGTGGTGGTGAGCGACGGCGAAGAGATGGGCGATGCGCCCCTGGCCGTGGCCAACGGATTGAAGGCGCAGTTCAAGGATCGGCTGTGCATCTACACGGTGCTGGTGGGCAACGATCCGGCCGGTGCGGCGCTGATGGGCAAGCTGGCTGCGGTGAGCGGCTGCGGCCGTGCGATCAAGGCGGGCGATGTGGCCACCGGCGGCCAGATGGCCGGTTTTGTGAAAGAGGTGTTGCTGGGCGAGGTCAAGGACAGCGACGGGGACGGGGTGCCGGATGCGAGCGACCGCTGCCCGGGAACGCCGCGCAACGTGGCTGTGGACAGCCAGGGGTGTCCGAAGGATACCGATGGCGACGGGGTGTACGACTACCTGGATCGCTGCCCGAACACGGGTGCGGGTGTGAAGGTCGATCAGTACGGTTGTCCGGTGCCCACGGCGACCAAGAGCGCGATCGTGACGGCGGCCGGGACCTGGATTTTCAAGGGGATCCAGTTCGATAACAACAGCGCGGTGCTCAAGGCCTCGTCCTACGGGGTGCTCGATGAGATCGTGCAGGGGATGAAGGATCAGCCCAGCCTGAATGTGGAGATCCAGGGCCACACGGACATTTCAGGTGCGCATGCCTACAACATGGGTCTTTCCAAGCGCCGGGCCGATGCGGTCAAGGCGTATCTGATCTCCAAGGGGATTTCCGCCGAGCGCATGACGACCAGGGGCTACGGTCCCGACCGGCCGGTTGCGACCAATGCCACGGCCGCGGGCCGCGCCGAAAACCGGCGGGTGGAGTTCAAACCGGTGTACTAACCGATCGGCCCTGATTGAAACATGACGACGAGCGTGTGATGACAGGTGGGGTGGATCCTCCTTCGCCCCACTGTTTTTTTATGATCATACGGTTGAAATCTTAGTCCGCTTCGCCTATAGTCGCGCCCGTTGCAAGCTTTGAAATACGCCGTGGAAAGGAAAGCGAAGTGGAAAAAATCGTACCTAAAAGAATGTTTTTTACCAAGGGGGTGGGCTACCATCGCAACAAATTGCAAAGCTTCGAGCTGGCCCTGCGCGACGCAGGCATCGAAAAGTGCAACCTGGTGACCATTTCGAGCATCATGCCGCCGGATTGCAAGATTCTATCCAAAAGCGAGGGGCTCAAGTGCCTGGTGCCCGGGCAGATCACGTTTGTAGTGCTGGCGCGCGAGTCGACCAACGAACCGAGCCGGCTGATCACAGCAGCAGTGGGTCTGGCGCAACCCAAGGATAAAAATCAGTACGGTTATATTTCCGAACATCATGGCTTCGGCCAGAATGCCCGCCAATCCGGTGATTTTGCAGAAGACCTGGCGGCCACCATGCTGGCGTCCACCCTGGGCATCGAGCTGGACCCGGATCAGGCCTGGGACGAGCGCAAGCAGCACTATGTGGCCGGCAAGGATCGCCTGTTCGTGAGCCGCAGCATCGCCAAGGCGGCCCATGGCCACAAGGACGGTTTGTGGACGACGGTACTGGCCTGTGCGGTTATGCTGCTGGTCTAACCGTGCGACTGTTTCGTGAAACTACTTCGGATCACGGCAGCTGACCCAGCGGGTCCCGGATTCATCGAGAAAGAGACGTCATGAAGTCATTGTTCAAGGATGCACCGGATATCGTACCGCAGCGGTTGCAAAAGGGGATGGGCGTTGCCGAGCTGATCGAAATCATGGGGCGCACCTGCTTCGAGGCGCGCAACGTGCGACGCGCGGCCCGGTTGTACGCCCGCATGATCGATCAGGGCGATACGATCTGGCTGGGAATTGCCGGCGCCGGGATCGCCGGTGGCATGGGGGGAATGGTCATCTCCCTGCTCGAGGCGGGCTTTGTAGATGTGATCTGCTCCACCGGGGCGCAGGTGTATCATGATTTGCACTTTGCGTTCGACCTGCCGGTTAAATCGATTCATCCCCATTACGACGATGATCTTTTGCGCCGCCACGGCGATACGCGCATCTATGATATCGGCATCCGCGAGAAAGAGACCCTGGAAGCCCAGGATGCGGTGATCCGGCGGTTCGTGAAGGAGCAGCACCCGGTGCTGGGCGAAAGACCCATCTCTTCCTGGGAGTTCAATCACCATCTGGGCCTTTGGGTCAATCAACAGGCTCCGCACCCGGAGCGAAGCTTTACCGCGACGGCGGCGCGATTGGGGGTGCCGATTTTCTGGGATTCACTTTCCAACCACTCGATCGCCATGAACCTGGTGCGGACCGACCGCGAGGGATTTCCGATTCACGTGTCGGCGCAAAAAGATATCTCCCATTCGGCGGCCATCGCGTTTACTTCCGAGAAGACCGGTTTCCTGGAGCTGGGCGGCGGCGGACCGAAGAATTTCATCCAGCAGACCGGGCCGACCATCAGTCAGATTCTCGGTGTCGACTTCGAAGGTGCGGACCGGGGCATCCAGATCGGGACGGCAGTGGAGCGCGAGGGCAGTTTGTCGAGCTGCACGTTCGGCGAGGCGGTGACCTGGGGCAAGTACCAGCACGCCGACGAGACCAACCTGGTTCAGGTGTGGGGTGAGTACAGCATTATCTTCCCCCTGCTGGCAGCTTACGCTATAGAGACGTGCGCTCCCAGGCCCGCCCGGATGATCAGCAACGACATAGCCGATCGCGTGGCCCGTCTGGAGACGGCTCAATGACCCCCCATGACACGCCTTTTCTCGCACCGCCTGAGGAGTATGGTGATTTCGACGCAGCCCGGGCCGTGGTGGTGCCCTTTCCTTACGAGGGCGGCGTATCCTATGGACTGGGTACGGGGGACGCGCCTCAAGCCGTTTTGGAAGCCTCTCAGCAGGTGGAGTTTTACGACGAGGAGTTGGACGGCGAGCCTTACAAGGTCGGGATTGCCACCATCGCCGCACCGCCCATTCCAGCCGATGCCAGACATATGCTGGCCCTTCTCGAGCGCACGACCGATGAGCTGTTGAACCAGGGAAAGTTCCCGGTGATCGTGGGCGGCGATCATTCCATCTCCAGCGCGCCCATGCGCAGCGTCTTCAAGAAGTATCCTGATATGGGCGTGATCCAGTTCGATGCCCACGCCGATTTGCGGGAGACTTACGACGACAGCCCGCTGAGTCACGCCTGCGTGATGGCCCGCGCGCGCGAGATGACGCCGCATACCTTGCAGTTGGGAATTCGCAGTATGGACGTCGAGGAGGCGCGCCTGATTCGGCGGGAAAAACTGGCAGTGGCGACCATGCGCCAATTGCGGCAGGGTCTTTTTGATCTGCCGGCTGCTCTGGCGGCCCTTCCCGAAAAGGTGTTTGTGACGGTGGATGTGGATGTGTTCGACTGGAATGTGATTGCCAGCACCGGCACGCCCGAGCCGGGGGGAATGGGCTGGTACGAGGCCCTCGATCTGCTCAAGATGATTTTTCATACCAAGCATGTGGTCGGCTGCGATGTGGTCGAGCTCTCCTACCGGCCCCATGATGCCAACTCGCCCTACGCCGTGGCCAAGCTGATCCACAAGATGATCGGCTACAGATTCGCCGCGTCGATCCCGCCCGCCTGAAGAGACATAACTCCTCTTTTTTGAAAGTCGGAAAATCGAAAGAACGCGTCGAACTATTTTATACCTGGGTCTATAGCTTGAGCTTCCTCTATGGTCGGTCTGTGCTCGGGCGATCCGTCGCCGGGCGATCAGGGGCTTTGGAATGGCGGATCCAAAGCATGGAAAACCGGATGACCCCCGGTGTTTCAAGGACCTTTCATCGGGATGTGGAAGGCAAAGCTGCGCCGAAACGCCTCAGTGGGCTTGGGTTGACCCGGCTGCCAGGTGATTTCGCTGAAGCGAAAGCGGCCCTGATGGTCCACGGTGAGCAGCGATGAAGACCGGGTGCCGTAGGTCGGGCTGGTGATAAAGACCGGGCTGAGCATACGCTCCCAGGCGAAGTCGATGCCGGTGTCAGGCAGGTGGTGGTCCGGTGCAGGGGTCTGATCCTGCAATAGACGCCATATCTTTTCTTCGGAAAATTTGCCGCCACTATTCAGCACTTCCTGAAGTTTGCTTTTGGACCGTTGCACCTTGGGCCAGGGGCTGTCGAACAGGTGGTTGCTCAGACCATGGACACCGGCTTCGACTTTCCTGATGGTTTGGTCATAATTGGAGAAATAGAACAGGCCGTCGGGGTCGCCGACGATCAGGTTGAACCCGTTGTATTTATCCGCGGCGGCCTGAATGGATTGCAGGTATTGCGTCGGCGGCATATCGCCCAGCAGATAATCGGAAACCAGATGGCCCCTTGAGGGTGCCCCGGGTTTTATATTTTTCGGGTCGCGGTAGTTGGTGATGGCCGCGATGCATCCCCTGGCATTGACGCCCATCCAGGTGCCCTGCTGCTGCAGATCCCTGCCGGCCAGGATTTCGGTGTGGTCCTGCCAGTGGCCGAGGGGAGCGGTGGGCCGGTCGTAGAATTCGTCCCGGTTGGCCGCCAACACCAGGCGATAGGCGGGATGAACAGTATAGGCGAATGCGATCAGGCACATGTGAACGAGTTTAAAGTGTAAAGTTTAAAGTGTAAAGCATCACTAATCCTGACTGTATGTGATTCAGCTTGAAAGACATGCTTTCCAAAAGCTTTTTGATAAAAAATACGCATCGCAACGCACACGGCAGGCGTGGGTGGAGCAGGTGGCCAGGGCCACATACGCCTGCGGTCTTAGTGCCGGTTTAATGCAAACGGCGGACAAGGGGCCCAGACTGTTTGAGCGCAGCGAGTTTCTGGGCCGCCCGCCGTGCATTTTACCGGCACTTGACTGCTTGGCGTGTGGCATCGGCCACCTGTTCCACCCACGCCGGGTTTAATTAATCGCGTTCAGTTAGAATCGCTGACAAGGCCGATTGAGTGTTTATAAACGCCGAAGGCTATGATATAAAAGCGTCTTTGCATCAGCGAACGGCTTGTTTAAAAAAAATAGGCACTAAATAGTGTCTGTCCACAAATAGGCAAATTGGGTCGAGATCAAGGCGCGCGAAAAATTCAACCGCAGGCATATGGCTGATATTCCGAGGATTAAATTTTTTGCGCAACGCCGATATCGGGCCAATTGGACATTTGTGGATGGGCACTAACGAGTGTCCATCAACTCAAGGGGGATCATCATGCACAAGGTTGTGATCGTAAGCGGGGCACGAACTGCGGTGGGAGCTTTCGGCGGTGGTTTCAAGGATGTGTCGGTGGTAGAGATGGGCGCATTGGTCATGCGAGAGGCCATGAAAAGGGCTGGACTCAAACCGGTCGCCGACGACCGGATGAGGGAGGTCGCTGCGGATAAGTTGAAAGGCCAGGGCTTGATCGAGATCGAAACGGCTGCCGGCCCATGGGATGCGGATGCCCAACCGGTGGCGGTCGACGAAGTGATCATGGGAAATGTGCTGCAAGCCGGTCAGGGACAGAACCCGGCCCGCCAGGCCATGGTCAGAGCCGGCTTTCCCAAGGAGACCCCGGCGTTTTCCATCAACAAGGTGTGCGGATCGGGCTTGAAGGCCATTGGATTGGGCGCACAGGCCATTATGACCGGTCAGGCCGATGTGGTGGTCGCCGGTGGACAGGAGAACATGAGCCGGGCACCCATGGCCCTGCCCAAGGCGCGCTGGGGCCATCGCATGGAGCTCACCGGAACCGGTGAGATTTACGATCTCATGGTTTTTGATGGTCTTTACGAGATTTTCTACGGCTACCACATGGGCATGACGGCCGAGAACATTGCGGCCTTGTACCAGATCAGCCGCCAGGAACAGGATGAACTTGGTCTGTTGAGCCACCAACGGGCCATGGCCGCCATCAAGAACGGAATCTTCGCCGAGGAGATCGTACCGATGACGATCAAGGGCCGCAAAGGTGATATCGTGATAGATACCGACGAGCGTCCCATGGAAACTAGTATGGAGAAGATGGCCAAGCTGCGGCCGGCGTTCAAAAAGGATGGGACGGTTACGGCGGGCAATGCTTCCGGTATCAACGATGGTGCGGCGGCCGTGGTGTTGATGAGCGCCGAAAAAGCGACGGCCATGGGGCTGGAACCCATTGTCAGCATCAAGTCGTTCGCTTCGGGCGGGCTCGATCCCGCATATATGGGGCTGGGGCCGGTGCCGGCGGTGCGCAAGGCATTGGCAGCGGCGAAAATGACCATCGCGGACATGGACATGATCGAATTGAACGAGGCCTTCGCATCCCAGGCCATCGGCTGCATGCGGGAGCTGGGCATCGCCATGGACAAGCCCAACGAGTTGGGGTCGGGAATTTCCCTGGGGCATCCCATCGGCGCCACCGGTGCGCGTCAGATGGTCAGCGGTATGAACCAGATGCGACGCAAAGGATACCAGACCGGCCTGATCACCATGTGCATTGGCGGCGGTATGGGTATGGCCATGGTTATCGAGCGATAAACGCTTTACATTTAAGACAGTTACTGATAAAGCACGAGTACCATTCATCGTGGTCGGTTCGGTTGGTGGTAACCATATGGTGTGGTTTTTCCGTTTGCTCACCATTTTCTTGATCGTGTGACGGAAAGCGGTGGGCAAGCGGACCGATCGGACATGAACGGTCCGTCATCATGCGAGAATTGAATCGTTAAACATACGAGTGGGAAACAAACCATGGATATCAGTAGACGGTTGGCAATCTTGGTTTTTTGTGGTGTTCCGGCCATCATCGGCGGTGGCATTGTCTATGCGATTTTTGGCAGCTTGACCCCCATGTGGATTTACGAAGCGCTGCTTATTGTTACCGCCGGTGCATTGGTCAGTCGCTGAAAATCCCGGCCGTTTCGTCCAGAAATAGTGAGGGAGTCCGTCTAACTGGCCCACAGAATCGTGGGCAAGGCCCGTCCCGAGCGCCTGCACGGTGTGAGCACCCGTATTGTAGAGGGGTTTGCAACCGCCGACGCCCGTCGCAGATGTGAATAAACATCCCCCAGTATTCAGCGCACTTTCGCAATCGGCCTGGATGTGCGCTTCAGGTAGTAAAACCGGACGACTCCAGATGACTGTCGGGTGCCATACGCCGTTTGGCCCGTCTCGATCAGGGGAGGCACCATGGGTGATTTAAATGCCCGAAATCCCATTTTATGGTTCTTCCTGGCCTGTTTCATCGGGACCATTTTTACACTCGGTTGGCTATTGAAGCCTTTTTTCCCGATCTTGGTGCTTGGGGCAGTGGTCAGCGGCATCTGCTATCCGCTTTACAACGCCATTCAGCGGCACCCGAAAATCGGGGCACCGATGTCCGCCTTTCTCACCTGTTCGCTGGTTTTTGTGATTCTCTTTGTGCCCATCGTCTTTTTTGTGGGCAGCCTGACCCAGCAGGCTTTCGGTCTTTATCAAATGGCAAGAAGCGCGGTGCTCAGCGAGCAGGTCAACGCACTCCTGCGCGATTCGCACATCCTGGACAGAGTCAATGCATTCCTCGCCAACTTCAATTACACGATCACCGGCGAAGAAATCAAGAATGCCGTCTCAGAAATCGGTAAGTTCGTGGGCTTGTTTCTGTATGAGCAGGCCAGGGCCGTTGCCTCCAATACCCTGGCGTTCCTGGTCAACTTCCTGATGATACTGATGGTGATCTATTTCTTGTTGTTAGATGGGGAGCGGCTGATCAATTATCTGATCGAACTTTCTCCGTTGCCGGCAGACCAGGAACACATGCTGATCAACAAGTTCAAGGAGATGGCCTCTGCCGTTTTGATCGGTAACGGGTTAGGCGGATTGATCCAGGGGATCCTGGGCGGATTGGTGTTCTGGGTTTTCGGCTTTCAGTCGGCTTTTCTATGGGGTGTCATTATGGGCCTGCTGGCATTTCTTCCGATTGTCGGTATCGGCGCGGTGTTTATTCCGACGGCGATTTATCTCTTCGTCAAGGCGCATGTCGCGGCGGGCATCTTTTTTCTCGTGTTTTATGTAGTCCTCTCGGGTGGGACCGAATATATCTTCAAGCCAAAGATTGTCGGCAAGCAGGCCAAGATCCATCCCCTGTTGATTTTCTTCGCCATTATCGGCGGCCTCAAATTGTTCGGTATTCTCGGCATCATATACGGGCCTTTGGTGGTGACCGCTTTTTTGACCATGGCCGATATTTACCGGGTCAGTTACAAGCGTTTTGTGGAGAGAGAAGATCTTTAGGGGCAGCGTTCCCGGTAGCCTGTTGATCGGCTTTATAGGGGCCTGTATGCAAGCGATAAGGCATTTACAACGGCATGTTGCCGTTGCTGAGATTCGGAAAGGGAAACTATGACGACATCGGATACCCAGCCTGTGGTGAGTATCGAGAAGGAGATGAAAAAGTCTTATCTCGATTATGCCATGAGCGTGATCATCGGCCGGGCGTTGCCGGACGTGCGTGACGGACTCAAGCCGGTCCATCGACGCGTGCTCTTCGCCATGCGCGAGCTGAAAAACGACTACAATAAACCTTACAAAAAATCCGCGCGTATCGTTGGTGATGTGATCGGTAAATATCATCCCCATGGCGACACGGCGGTCTACGATACCATCGTACGCATGGCCCAGGATTTTTCCATGCGCTACACCCTGGTGGACGGGCAGGGTAACTTCGGCTCCATCGACGGCGATTCACCTGCCGCCATGCGCTATACCGAAGTCCGCATGACGCGCCTGGCCCACGAGATGTTGGAAGATTTGGACAAAGAAACCGTCGATTTTAGCCCCAATTACGATGAATCGTTGCTTGAGCCGACAGTTTTACCTTCCAAGCTGCCGGCACTCATGGTCAATGGGTCGGCGGGTATCGCCGTGGGAATGGCCACCAATATTCCACCACACAATCTTTCGGAGGTGGTCGATGCGACCATCGCGCTGATCAACCAGCCGGAATTGACCTGCGATGAGCTGATGCACTATCTGCCGGGACCCGATTTCCCCACTGGCGGGATCATTTACGGTACGGCAGGGATCAAGGAAGCTTACCGTACCGGCCGCGGCATTATTCGAATCCGCGCCAGGATGCAGGTTGAAAAAGACCGCGCCGGCCAGGAGACCATCGCGGTCAGTGAGATCCCTTATCAGGTCAACAAGGCGCGGCTGATTACCAAGATCGCCGAATTGGTCAAGGACAAGCATCTCGAGGGCATCAGTTATGTCCGGGATGAATCCGATCGTCGGGGCATGCGTATCGCCATCGGATTGAAAAAGGGAAGCGTCTCGGAAGTGGTGATCAATCAACTGTTCAAACACACACAGATGGAGAACAGTTTCGGGATCATCTTCCTGGCCGTCGTCCGGCAGCGTCCGGAAATTTTGAGCCTCAAAGAGATGATCGCCAATTTTGTGAGTCACCGCAAAGAGGTGATCATCCGTCGCACCCAATTTGATTTGAAAAAGGCCGAAGAACGCGCCCACATATTGGAAGGGCTTAAAATCGCCCTTGAAAACCTGGATACGGTCGTGCAATTGATCCGCCAATCGGCCAACCCGGGCGAGGCCAAGGAGCGCCTGATCCAGACGTTTGGACTCTCGGCCATTCAAGCCCAGGCGATATTGGACATGCGGTTGCAGCGGCTGACCGGGCTCGAGCGCGACAAAATCGTTGAGGAGTACAATACCGTTTTGAAAGATATCGCCTGGTTCAAGGAGATACTGGCCAGCGAGCAGTTGGTTTACAACCTGATCAAGGATGAACTGGTCGCCCTCAAGGAGCAATTCGGAGACGCCCGCCGCACCGAGATCGTGGAAAGTACCCGGGAGCTGAGCCTTGAGGATATGATCGCCGAGGAGGATATGGTGGTGACCATCTCCAGCTCGGGATACATCAAGCGCAACCCGATAACGCTCTACCAGTCCCAGCGCCGCGGCGGCAAAGGCAAGACCGGTATGGGAACGAAGGACGAGGATTTCGTATCCCATCTGTTCATCGCTTCCACCCACCACTATTTTCTTTTCTTCACCAACCGTGGAAAAGTATACTGGTGTAAAGTCTACGATATCCCCCAAGCCGGCCGGACGAGCCGGGGCAAGGCCATCGTCAACCTGCTCAATTTCGAAGAGGGGGAGCACATGACGACGGTTCTGGCGGTACCCGCTTTCGAGCCGGGCCACTATGTGCTCATGGCCACCAAGGCCGGAACAGTGAAAAAGACCGATTTAATGGCCTTTTCACGCCCCAGGACCGGCGGTATCATCGCATTGGGCCTGGCCGAGGGGGATGAATTGATCGCAGTGCGCATCACCGATGGCACCCGGAATGTCTTTCTCGGATCGGCCATGGGTAAATCGATTCGTTTCCACGAGTCCGATATCCGGCCCAGCGGCCGGCTATCGAGGGGCGTGCACGGTATGCGTCTGGACCCGGGCGATTGGATCGTGGGAATGGAGGTGGTGCTCTATGGCCAGACCCTCTTTGCCGTAACCGAAAACGGATACGGCAAGCGCACCTCCATCGACGAATACCCGGTCCACAAGCGCGGCGGCAAGGGGGTCATCACCATCAAAACCAATGAGCGTAACGGTAAGGTGGTCGGTATCCTGGTGGTTAAAGACGATGAGGATATCATGATGGTAACCGATCGCGGTAAGATTATCCGGATTCCGGTGAGTAATGTTTCCGTGATCAGCCGCAATACGCAGGGCGTGCGATTGATCGGCATGGAACCTGGGGAACGGGTGGTCAGCGCCGCGGGACTGGCGGAAAAAGAGGAAGAGGAGGAGACGGGCACGGATTGAACTCGCCCTGATTCGACTGGACGAACCAAATCTCGATACATACGGGAATCACGGAAAACACAACCCGCTCAATAGATGCAACAACAGGTTGATTGATGAATACTTGGCAAGAGACATCCAGAGTTCGTGTCGGCGTGGTCGGCGGTGGCAGTTGGGGGACGGCACTGGCCAATTTGCTGGCCGGAAAGGGCTACCTTGTGGATTGGTGGCTTTTCGAGCCGGATCTGTGTCGGCAGATCGAAGAGAAGCATGAGAACAGCATCTTCTTGCCCGGCATTACCCTTTCAAACAATTTGCGACCTTCAAACGATTTGTTACACGTGGTGGGTCATAAAGATCTGGTCCTGGTGGTGGTCCCATCCCACGTGATGCGTCATGTGATGCAACAGATCGGTGATCGTCTTTCGACGGATACCATTCTGGTGTCGGCCAGCAAGGGAATCGAAAACGATACCCTCATGACCATGTCTTCGGTCATCCAGGACGCGTTAATCGGGTTGGATGCCGATCGCATACTGGCGATATCCGGCCCCAGCTTTGCTGTTGAAGTCGCCAAAGGTGTCCCGACCGTCGTGACGGTGGCGGGCCGCGATTTGGCGCGGGCCGAGTTTGTCCAGCATCTTTTTGCGACCCCTTTTTTCAGGGTATACACCAGCGACGACGTGATTGGAGTCGAGTTGGGCGGTGCCGTGAAGAATGTCATCGCCATTGCCGCAGGCATGGTCGATGGCCTCGGTCTGGGGCTCAACACGCGGGCCGCTTTGATTACGCGAGGGCTTGCCGAAATCAGGAGGCTCGGGCATGCCATGGGGGCCAACCCAGGGACGTTCAGCGGTTCGGCCGGTCTTGGTGATCTCGTGTTGACGTGCACGGGAGATTTAAGCCGGAATCACACCGTGGGGAAAAAGATCGGCCAGGGCATGAGCCTGGAACAGGCATTGGAAGATATGCGCATGGTCGCAGAAGGGGTCAAAACGGCAAAGTCCGTTTACAACCTGTCAAGGCGGGAAAAAGTTGAAATGCCGATCTGTCATGCCGTGTACCATATTATTTACGAGGGCCTTTCCCCAAAAGACGCGGTCTATCAATTGATGACCCGGGATTTGAAAAACGAGCTCGAAGAAGGATAGATTGCTTGTGATCGGGTGCGTTCAAATAATCGTGAGCACGACGCCGGGCGCGATGGAGCGATGCCATGACGCTATCTGGAAAATTCTCAGCTGAAATGCCTGAACCCACATCTGGGGAAAAATCGAACGACACGCCAACCTGTTTCGGAGACTTGAACATCGTCTTTCCGCTCCGATCGGACGGATTGCGGGTGACCCCGGTGACTTGTCTGCAATGCGTGCACAAGACTCGTTGTTTGAGAGCAGCGATGGGGAAAAAACAGGGGCTGACCGTTCGCGAGGAGATGATCGATCGCGCCTACCGGGGCGGCGTCATGGGGTTTTTTCAACGGTGGTCTCAAAAGAAGAGTATTCATCGCCAGAAACAATCGGATGAAAAGAACCCCGCTTCAGAAACGAACGATGGTTGACGACCATCCTCATCAAGAGATCGATCGGTGGCCGGGCCCCTTCAAAGCGTGCCATTTTTTTTCATGATTCATCCCTTCCCAGGAGGTGACGTATGTCCAAGCTCAGTGTTCGGGATCTTTCCTTGAAGAGTAAGCGGGTGTTGATGCGGGTCGATTTCAACGTACCATTGAAGGATGGGCGGGTGGTTGACGATAACCGCATTCGAGCGGCGTTGCCGACGATTCGCCATATCATCGATCAGGGCGGTAAGTTGATTCTGATGTCTCACCTGGGCCGACCCAAAGGTGAGCGCAAACCCGAGCTTTCCCTGCGGCCTTGTGCCCGGGCGCTTGCGGACCTGTTGAACATGCATGTCGATTTTGTTGACGATTGCGTTGGCCCGGAAGCAAGTGCAGCGGTCGATCGAATGGCTGAAGGACAAGTTCTGCTTCTTGAAAATCTTCGCTACCACAGTGCTGAAACCAAGAATGATCCTGAATTCGCTCGTCAGTTGGCGGCTTTGGGCGATGTTTATGTCAACGACGCTTTCGGGACGGCCCACCGTGCCCACGCGTCCACAGAAGGCGTGACCCATCATCTCCAGCCGTGTGCTGCGGGTTTTTTGATGATGAAGGAGCTCGAGTACCTGGGCGGTATCATGGCCTCGCCGAAGCGTCCTTTTGTGGCCATACTGGGCGGCGCCAAGATTTCCGGAAAGATCGACGTCATACAAAATCTGCTGCCCAAGGTCGATCGGTTGCTTATCGGTGGCGGCATGATGTTTACCTTCCTGCATGCCAAGGGGATTGGCGTGGGGCGCAGTTTGCTCGAAGAAGATCGCGTCGAGATGGCCGCCAAGCTCATGGATACGGCTGGAGAGAAGCTGGTGTTGCCCGTGGATTGCCGTGTCAGCTCCCATTTTGACATAAAAGCGGGAGAGGTGGAACACCTGCAGACCGTAGATGTTTCCTCCATTCCGCAGGATGGCGCCGGGTTGGATATTGGCGAGGCCTCCCTCGTGCTTTTCGGCGATGTGCTCAAAAATGCCCGGACCGTGGTTTGGAATGGCCCCATGGGCGTGTTTGAAATTCAGGAGACGGCCGTCGGGACCTTTAAAATCGCGCGGCTTTTGGCCGAACTCACCGATCGTGGTGCCATATCGGTGATCGGCGGAGGGGATTCGGCCGCCGCGGCCGCCAAGGCCGGCGTGGCATCCCGGATATCCCATATCTCCACGGGAGGCGGTGCATCGCTGGAGTTTTTGGAGGGCAAGCCGTTGCCAGGCGTGGAAGCATTGACGGATAAGAAATGATCCATCATGAATGTTCAACAAAATCTTTCTGCTCAAGGGTATGACCCAATTGACGGTCTGTGTTTTTAGTGTTAAGGCTTAAACATTACACGCTATTATGTACACGCCGTCTGACCTGATATCAGTGTTGTCCCATGCAGACTTTTTTATCTATCATTGGAATGATGCCGGGAGAGAAGATTGGCTTTTTGGAGCGTCAGAGAAGAGTTAAGCCTGGTTAACAGGCTGCGCAGGTCTTACTATGAATTGCTTCGGGACGACATGGACCAATTCATGCTGGACTATGCGTTGGTGCAATCCTATCAACGCTTTTTAAAAAGTGGCACCCAGTATCCATTTGTGGAAAAACGCGAGCTCAAGCCCAGGGCCCGTATTCCGAGTATCGAGCATGAAGACCAGAATGCTTTCCTGGTGGTCTTTGTGGAAGATAGCATCCCCGTCCGTTACAAGAAGTATATTCGCTTTTTTAACCTGAACAGAACGACCAAGAGCAACCTGCTGCAGATCAAGGCATTGCCCCTGCCAGACAGCTTCGACCGAAATCAAAAATATATCGAATCCGCCCATTTCTATGATTTTCTGAGGCTGCTGTTGCCTGTCGATTATGCCTTGCTGATTCAGCGCGATCCGGGCAGCCATCTGAAAAACCGCTATCTTCTGTCGCACTTTCACGTGCGTATCGATTGGCCCATTGCCGAGGCGGCGGAAGACATGGCGCAGACATTGCGCTATATTTCCAAGGACTTGTATGAAAAGGGCGACGAATATGCCGACACCGCTCAGAAGAAATTCTTCGAATACTACGGCGTCCCTGTCATGGTGGGCGGAAGACGGACGGCCGCCATTGTGGCCGCCCAGTATTTGAAACGGATCCCTTGTATCTCAACCGTCTATGTCGGCAGCAGTGAGTCCCGCGCCTTGATTCGCATCTCGGAGCGCGGGGTCTCAAAATCCGTCCTGATGCCCCTGACAGAGGATGAGATGCAGCAGTTGGCCAGCGCCAATAACATGGCGCTGCCTACTTTAAAAAAGAACTACGTGGTGGCGCGAGAGAGCCAAAAAAGCATCTGTATTTTTCAGGTTTCATATGCCTACACCAATCACGCCCGTCCTCCGGATGATGGAAAGTTGCGCGAAATCAATCCGGATGTCAATTGGCTGACCGTCGGACAGGAACACATCCTGACCAAGCCCGGTGTTATAAAATATCCACCGCTGCCCGTCGGAATCATATACAGTTAAGCCGGACAAATTCAGGCGGCCACCGTGCGCAGGGGCGATGTGCTCACCGTGCGCAGGGCCGATGTGCTTTATTCTGCGATTAAATCAGGATTGATGCCTGTGTAAAAGTCGTTACCGGACGGCATCGTAAAAAGTTCGAGATCAAGGCGCGCGAAATTCCGTGTCCTGAGACGTACTTGTCGTACGCCGCAAGGACGACGGCATGAGCGGAACACAGATATAGGGTGTCGTCAAGATTGGGTCGCAAGCCCAATGAGATAATGGCCCTTGAAACGGCCATCATCATTTTTGGTTATATGTTTGATCTCGGTTTTGATGTTCTCCGATACACCTGCCGAGTCGGCAAGGTAATAGGTCATTTCGATGGTGTCGCCTACCTTCAGGTGATTGAGCACTTCCGAGTCCTCTTTGACCAGAATACACATTCCTTTGGGGGAAATGTTCCACAACTTGAACTGGTAAAAAGAATCGAGACCTTCCGTGGTGAACTGGACGCTGTAGTACCGTCCATCCATCGCTCGCATTTCCGCTCTTCTCTCAGGTCTGCTTTCGTGCAAATGTTTCGTGCTCATCGTATCCCTCGCTTGCGATTGCGAAAAAAGTAGCAGATGGTTGCAATAAAAATTAAAATATCATGTAATCAATTAGATATCAATGAATCTGTTAAAAAGGCTTGTCAACGCATCAGGAAATCGCTATGCATGCGAGCATGTGCCTAAACATTTCAACGGGTTTGCCGGTTCATCCATGCGATTTTAAGGGATTCACACATCGAGCGAGGAAGTTGATATGGCATTTTTAAAAAAAGAGTGGAAAGCTGTTGTCGTGACCTTATGGTTGGTCGTCATAACTGTTTTCTTGTTCCAGATCAATGGCCAGATCAGTGCGCTGAACGAAAAGACCGCTAAAATTGCTTCTACTCTTGATTCGGTGGAAAGTGTCGTTATCAGTACCGATTCAGCTGTCATGCGGACATCTGAGAAGGTGGACAAAGTGGAATCCGAGGTGGGGTTCATTGTTGAAAGAATCAGAAGGCGATAGTCGTTCGAGAGGGGAGACGGACGGTTTGAAAGGCTACCAGCGAAAGTATCTGCGATCGCTGGCGCATGCCTTGAAGCCGGTTCTTCTGGTGGGCCAAAAGGGAATCACCGGATCGGTCATTTCATCTCTCGAAGAGGCGCTTGGCCAACACGAATTGATCAAAATCAAATTCTTGGAGAACAAGGCCAAGATGGACAAGTTCGCCATGCTGGAGACTTTACAAAACGCCACTGGCTCTTTTTTCGTCGGCATGGTCGGTCACATTGCGACGCTCTACCGGCCCAATCCGAACGAGAGAGATCAACACATCAGATTGCCCAAAAAAGAGGCTGACCAATAGGTCCGCCATACGCTTGGCAAACCGAAATCCAAACCTATTGCTTTCTCACCAATGCCTTCACCGCAGTCGTTGAGGCGGATGTCGCCTGCCGACCACTTTTGGGATCCATCAAAATATAATGGGTATCGTCCGGGACGTCGAAATAAGCCGGTGGCTGATCGGTCAGGGCGCTTTGCATAAATTTTTGCCATATGGGTAGGGCGGCACGCGCACCCGTTTCGTATGGACCGAGCGAAGTCGCATCGTCATTGCCCACCCAGACGCCGCTAACCATATTCGGAGAGTAGCCGATAAAAAGTGCATCTCGGTATTCATTGGTCGTTCCGGTTTTTCCGGCCAATGCGTTGTAAAAATATCCGGCGCTGCGTCCGGTGCCCTCCTTCATAACCGCAGACAGCATATCGGTTATGATGGCCGCCGAGGCGCGGGACAAGACGATGCGTTGTTCGGGTTTGGTTCGCCAGATCGCATCTCCCTCGTGGTTTCGT
This sequence comes from Desulfatitalea tepidiphila, assembly GCF_001293685.1. Taxonomy (NCBI): domain Bacteria; kingdom Pseudomonadati; phylum Thermodesulfobacteriota; class Desulfobacteria; order Desulfobacterales; family Desulfosarcinaceae; genus Desulfatitalea; species Desulfatitalea tepidiphila. The sequence goes on from NZ_BCAG01000003.1 coordinate 929,611, forward strand.
ATCTCCATTATTGCATAGGGACGAATGTATTTCCCCTGGTTGGCAAACACATTGAAGGCCGAGCTGATCTCGAGCAGGGTCGTCTCCGAGGTTCCCAGTGCGAGTGATAAGTTTGGCTTCAAGTTGTTGGTAAGGCCCAGCGTGTGGGCAAACTGCACTACCGAACTGGGACCTATTTTTTCTATCAGTCTGACGGCAGGTATGTTTTTCGAATGGGCAAGGGCCCAACGCAGCGAAACCTCCCCTGAGAAGCCTTCGGAAAAGTTTTGCGGCTGCCAATCGGATTTCCCGTCGGTGTTTCGAAAAACGACGGGGGCATCCAACAGCAACTGGTTCTGTCCAAACCCTTTCTCGATAGCAAATGCGTAAACAATGGGCTTGAAAGCCGAGCCGGGCTGGCGCAAAGCCGCGGTTGCCCGGTTATAACTGTTTCTCGTGCCTGGCAGTCCGCCAACCATGGCTATGATTCTGCCGGTTTTCACGTCCAGGGAAATCAGTGCCGCCTGCGGTGTCGCCTGGGAAAGGCCGTTGTGCTGCATCCTGATGCGCAAATCCTCCAATCCGGCGGCGACGGCGGCTTCGGCGGCTTCTTGATGGCGATATATGAGCGTGGTGTAGATCGTGAGCCCTCCCTTGTAGAGCAGGTTGTCGCCCAAGTTGTCTTCAAGGTCATTCTTGATGTACTCCACAAATTCCGGGGCTTTTCTACCTTGTGGGTCCCTTGGGGAAACAGCTACTGGCGAGGATACGGCCTGTGCGTATGCGGCTTCATCGATCACACCGGTGGTAAGCATCTGTTTGAGGACGATATCGCGTCGGCGGGTGGCCAAATCCGGATGGACGAGCGGCGAATATCGCGATGGTGCCTTGGGCAACCCGGCAATGAGGGCGCATTCGGTCAGGTCTAGATCTTCTATGGCTTTATTGAAATAGATCCTTGCCGCCGATGCTACGCCATATGCGCCGCTGCCGAAGTAAATCTGGTTCAGGTAAAGCTCAAGAATTTCCTTTTTGGTATAGCGTCGTTCGAGCTGCAGGGCCAGGACCGCTTCTTTCAATTTGCGGGTGAATGTTTTGCGGGGGGTTAAAAACAGCGTTTTGGCCAGTTGCTGGGTCAGTGTGCTGGCGCCTTCGGAGAGACGCCGGCGAAGGATGTTCTTGACGGCAGCCCTGAAAATTCCTTTGATGTCAATACCATTATGTTGATAAAATTTTCGATCTTCGGTGGTCAGCAAAGCACGCTGAAGGTGTCCAGGTATCTGTTCGAGGGTAACAGGGTCTCTTCTTTCGATGAAAAGCTCGGCCAGCAATACCTGGTCGGATGAGTAGACCCTTGTAATGGCTGATGGCCTGAAGTCTTCCAGGGACTCGATTTGGGGAAGATCGCGGGTCAGCGACAACAATCCACCCGCCGTGACGCCGCAAAGGAGCCCGATAAAAAGAGCCGCCCAGATCAAGCCCCGGAGTTTGTTTCGCCTTTCGGAAGGTGCCTTTTTAGCGTTGGCTGTCATGATTGACTATTATGGCGCATGGCGATAGTAAGTGTCCATACTGCAGAGACCGCTTTTTGAATTTTTTCTTTCCGGAGCATATCAAATGAGCCATCATCACCATGATCACGATTCACATCCTCAATCCGGCCAATCACTCAGTTTCAACGAAAAAGGTGAAAAATTGTTGCACCACTGGCTGCACCACAATGAGGAACATGCCCAAAATTATCGGCAATGGGCCGTCGAGTTCCGTCACTACAAGCTGGAAGACGTGGCGGCGCTGCTCGACCTTGCATTCGAATTGAGCCAGAAAATCAATGACGCTTTAAATGAGGCGTCGATCCTTTTGAAATCCCACGGCGATTAGGTGTGCCGCCGAAGGCCTCGGTCCGTGCGATCCCCCGTTCCTCCATGTTGAGGGGTTCCATTGGCTTGATCATCCAGACAAAGCCTGATCAGGTCGAGCGGACGGCATTGAGTGTTTGAAAACCGGAGCCTTGCGCGGGTACCCGGATGGGCGACGTCGATGGCATTCCCGTCCCAATCCGCGATGCCTTCGATGGTATCGGGAATCGGTGGCCCTTTGGGCTGGACGATTTCCACGGCATTGCCCGTTCGAATCTGGTTGCGAACTTCTACGCAGGCGTGTCGCGCGGCGGGGGTCGAGATGACTTTCGCCGCCAAGGTATGACGTGAAGGTCCCGGCGCCTGGTAATTCGGCTGGGTCTGTTGGTTTTCGTCAAGATAAAACCCGGTGCAGTATCCACGGCTCGTGACCTTATTGAGCTCCTCCGGCCAGTAAGGCCGCACATGGTAATCGGAGGGGGCATCGTAGTACCTGTCGATTGCTTCCCGGTATATCTTTACGGTAGTGGCCGCATAATGAATGCTTTTCATGCGCCCCTCGATCTTGATCGCGGTGATGCCGCTTTTTACCAGATCCGGCAGGTGCTCGATCATGCAAAGATCTCGTGAATTAAAAATATAGCTACCCCTTTCATCTTCTCCGATAGCTAAAAATTGTCCCGGACGTGTCTCTTCTACAACGGCATATTTAAATCGACAGGGCTGGCAGCACATGCCCTGGTTGCTCGGGCGTTGGGCCAGGAAGTTGCTCAGCAGGCAGCGTCCCGAGTAAGAGATACACATCGCGCCATGCACGAAGACTTCTACTTCCAATCCGGTGCAGGTGTGTGCGATAGTTCGAATTTCGGAAAGCGACAACTCGCGCGCCAGATTGATGCGGCCGACACCTTGCGATTGCCAGAAAGAGGCGGCCGCTGCGTTGGTGGTGTTGGCCTGGGTGCTTAGATGAATGGATACATGGGGAAGGATGCGGCGCGCCAATTCCACCACGGCCGGATCGGCCACGATGAGGCCGTCGATCTCGATGGATGACAGTTGCTCCAAAAAATTCCTTATACCATGAAGGTCTGCATTACGCGCATAGATATTGACGGCAATATACGCCCTGGCGCGATAAGCGTGGGCCATGGCGACGGCTTCTCTGATTTCCGGGGTTGAGAAGTTGGCCGAGAAATTACGAAGACTGAACTGCCGGCCGGCCAGGTAAACGGCGTCCGCGCCATAATGCAGGACGATTTCCAACTTTTCCATGCTTCCGGCCGGAGCCAGTAGTTCGATTTTTCCTTGGTGGCTGTCGCTGGTCATGTGGCGATTCATTTCGATGGGTGGGTCGATCCTTTTAACCTCATTGTTAATCTTCTTGATTTTGGGTTTGATGTTAGATCCGGGTCTCATGTTGTTGGCGACCGTATGGGGTCACCGGCTATATCGTCAACGGAGGAACATTTGGGCCAGGCAAGGCAGGCTGGAATTCAGGCGATCGAACGAGAACACCTCTAAAGAAAGTGCACCCGTGTAGGAGTTCAGGCAATCCCGAACGGTTTTGATGGCCATCTTTGGCATTTGGTCCAAGCCGAGATGATCCCGGCCGCCGCAGACACCATGCAGATGGACCATCGTGGTGCGATCACCGTATATTTCCCATGTTTTTTCGAGGTCGTATCCGAAACGCAAGACATGGCCCATATCGATGCAGACGGCCAGATCGATTTGATGGACCAGCGCTTCGAACCATTCGGGTGGATAATCGAGTGTCTCGATCGATATTTGCCTGGGACTCAGCCGGCTCATGGTCAGGAGATCGATGAGACTTTCCGCGTTGCGTATCTCCCAGCTATTGATCAATGGTTTCTGATGATCGGTCTCATGATAAGGCAAGTGCAGGGTATATGTGGTTGGAGCCAACGGGTGGGCCCGTTCGATAGCCCTGCAGAGCCGTTCCACTGCCCATCGGCGATCTGTTTTGCTTGAGGTCGAGAGATCCAGATCGGTCGGCAGATGAATGTTGTAGGTCAGGTCATTGGCGATGCCCAGGGCTGCCAACTCCTCAATTTCCGATTCGGAGGGCAGTCGGTCGTCACCGCTTTCCAAAAGCAAGAGTTCTATTTCATCCACAAAAGAGGCCAGCATTCGCACATTTTCGGCATATCCCGCCGGATAGATGAACGAAGGTACGCTGAGTCGAAAAGGAAAACGCCGTTTATACGGTTCGCTTAGATCTGAAAATACGCGAGTTGAGTCTGCGTTCATTTTAGCTGTTTCTACTACAAGAGCCGGTTGACAGCCGCGAATACTAAAAAAAGGCCCGATTCCGTCACTTCTATCATCGCCCCCAGCATATCACCGGTAACGCAGTTGATTTTCACACGATAAAATAGCAAAATCGAAGCCGTGATGGAAACGGTGGCGGTAACGGCCCAAACGAATCCCCATGGCGTGATCCATACCATGATGGCGGCTGGCACGCCTAAAGGCCAATAATCGGCGAGCTTCAGGCGGCGCTCGAAAAATGAGTGCCCGGTGCCGCCGTCAGGACGGCCGTATGGCAACACGTGCACGGCGAACATGACGGTTGCCCGTGATAGGGCCGGTATGATCAGAAGCCACAGCGGGCGATAAACCTGAATGGCCGACAACCCGGCCCATTTGATCCCCAGGCAACAAATCACGGCAATCACGCCGATGGCGCCGACGCGGCTGTCTTTCATGATTTCCAGGGCGCGTTGGGGTGGGCGGCGACCGTATAATCCATCTGCGGTATCCGCCAGACCGTCCAGATGCAACGCACCGGTGATGACCACCAGAAAAAGAACACTTACGGCCGATACAACTTCGGGCGGCCAGATCAAGGTTCCAAGATAATCCGCTGCGACCAAAAGGCCGCCGATGATTAATCCACACAATGGGAAAAAGGGAAGGGTCTTATGCGCTTGGAACACCCCGGTCGGGCCACAGGGGATGATGGTCAAAAATTGAATCGAAGCGATTAAACCACGCCACATGGGGCTGACGTTCACACTTTCTGATCGCAAGTATCGATCGCTTGAGGCTTGATGGTGAAGGGGATGCCGGCCACCATCCAGATAACACACTGGCAGGCAGCGGCGATTCGCTGGTTGACCCAGCCAGTCAGGTCCCGGTACCGACGCGCCAGCGCATTTTCAGGCACAATGCCGGCCCCCACCTCGTTGCTGACTAGAACAATGGGACAAGGCGGAACCTTCAGGACGTCGCAAAGCTTTTGGCATTCTTTCAGGATGGTGGTGTCATCCGCCTCTGCCATCATCATGTTGCTGATCCACAAAGTGAGACAATCTATCAAAATCAGTCCGGCCTGGTCGCCACGCGAGGTAATGGCCGCTGCAATTTCGATGGGTACTTCGAGGGTTTGCCACTCCGCACCGCGTTCCTGCTGATGCCGCTGAATGCGTCTTCTCATTTCTTCGTCCTGGGCTGTGCAGGTAGCAACGAAGGTCTTCGGTCGCGCACCGAGTCCATCGGCCAGCGATAGCGCGTGACTGCTCTTGCCACTTCGGCAGCCGCCGATGACGAGGGTGCTTTTCATCGTTTCGATCATCTCAAATAATAGAGGGCCGATAAGCGCACGGCATATTGGCCCTGGATCGCTGGCAGGCGATACCGGATTTGAACCAGCGAGTTCCATCGTGTGAAAGCAGTAAATCGGATATACCAATATTCATCTTAAAAAAACAGTTAGATACAAGGAGCAATGGTTTAATTGGCAGCTTACGGCGGCTACCATATCTTGGTTTGCGGTCGAAGGCAAGGCCACATCCTCGCAGCCGACAGTATTAAAATTACATTGCCGCTTTAGCGAATATCAAATTATACTTGTGAAAAATGGTCAAAAAACACTCCAAAGGGGAAGGGCGATGTCGTGGCCTCTGAGCTGAATCTATCGGACCTGGAGAAAAAAGTTGCCGAATTGGAGCAAAGAGAAAAGGCGCTTCTGAAGGAGCTTGATCTTTACAAGCTGGCCATCGACTCGGCGGAATTGGGAATTTGGGATTACAAACCGCTGACAGGCGACTCCCGCTTCAGTTCGCAGTGGCTCGGCATGCTGGGGTATGAAACGGATGAATTGCCATCGACCTATGACACCTTTCTGAACCTATTGCATCCCGATGACAAAGAGGCGATCGCGGCGGCCGTACACGATTTCGTGGCACAGCCTAAGGCCATATTTTCCTTAAAATTCCGGTTGCGAGCGAAAAATGGCGACTGGCGTTGGATCCATTCCAAGGGCGTGGTCGCCGCAACGGATCCGCAGGGCAGGGTGACCCGGATGGTCGGGGTGCATTTTGACATCACCGATCGCCAGCGGTTGGAAATCGATTTGAGCACGACCCGTTTCAGCTTCGACAATGCCCCCATCGGTATTTACCGGATCGCGTCGGACGCCAGGATTCTGGATATTAACAAACAGGCAGCCATGAATCTTGGCTATTCGGTGGAAGAGATGCGCGGCATGACCCTCTTCGACATCGATCCGGACGTGAAAGGCGGCATATGGAAGGAGCTCTGGAAGGTCTTGAACAAACGGGGAAATGACGGTTTTGAGAGAGTCCATAGACGCAAGGACGGTACCCAGATGCCAGTAGAGATTTCATCCAAACTGCTCGAATATGACGGTACGCCATTTGCCATTTCGTTTGTCAAAGATATCACGGAACGGAAGAACGCGGAAAAGGAAAAGGAGTATTTGCAAAAGCAACTGCTCCAGGCCCAGAGAATGGAGTCGGTTGGCCACCTGGCCGGCGGCATCGCACACGATTTCAATAACATTTTGTCCGTCATCATCGCCAATGCAGATTTGGCGATGCGCAATCCGGCGGTGGGCAACAGCGCCGACCGTTATCTCAAGCAGATTCAGGATGCGGCATGCCGATCCTCGGATTTGGTCAGGCAGTTGCTCGCATTCGCAAGGAAACAGACGATCAAACCGGTCGTGCTGGACATCAACGAAACGATCGCCAAGATGCTTGGCATGCTGCGCAGGCTCATCGGGGAAAACATCGAGCTGACCTGGGTGCCCGTCCCGGAACGGTGCCGGGTGATGCTGGATCCTTCTCAAATAGATCAGTTGCTGGCCAACCTGATGGTCAACGCAAGGGACGCCATCGATGGCACCGGAAAAGTGACCATCGAGACCAAACGCGTCGAAATCAACGAATCGTATCGAAAGAAACGGTTATGGTTCAAGCCGGGCATCTATGTGATGCTGTCCGTCAGCGATACGGGCTGCGGCATGGATAGGCAAACCCAGGAGCGGATTTTCGATCCTTTTTTCACGACCAAGGGTGTCGGGCGGGGTACGGGGCTGGGGCTGGCGACGGTGTACGGCATCGTCAGGCAAAACAAGGGGTTTATCCACGTGTCCAGCGAAATCGGCCGCGGAACCACATTCAAACTCTATTTTCCAGCCACCGAGGTGCCAGTGGAGAAAATCAATTCGGGGATTTCCCCGGAGTCGACACTAACAGGCTCGGAAACGGTGTTGATCGTGGAGGATGATCCGGGCATTCTGGAGGTCGCGGAAGCGATTCTGAGCCATTGCGGTTACACCGTCATGGCCGCTCGAGCCCCCGGGCAGGCCGTCGACATGGTGCAATCTTCTTCCGGAAAGATAGACCTGCTGCTCACCGATGTGGTCATGCCGGTGATGAATGGCCGTGAGCTGGCTCAGCGCATCGAGGAGATCAGACCCGGCATCAAATGCCTTTTCATGTCTGGCTACACGGCCGATGTCATTGCCGATCACGGTGTGCTGAACGAAGGGGTGAATTTTCTTTCCAAGCCGTTTACCGTACCCGAACTGGCCCGAAAGGTGCGCGAAGTCCTTGACGGGTGATCTGTGCCGGACGCACTTGTAAGCAGCCAGCCGTGAATAAAAAAAGCCGAACTCTTTTTGGTAACCTTTTGGCACCCAAATAGTACGGCTTTCAAATTGAAAAATCGGCGTAGCTGACCGATTGAATAGCTGGTAGGCGGTACTGGATTTGAACCAGTGACTTCCACCGTGTGAAGGTGGCACTCTCCCGCTGAGTTAACCGCCCGTTTTCCGGCGCAGACCGCAACATCGTCACGTGTTTTCCAGTCGGCGCAATAATGGCAGGTTATAAAGGTTACGGCTCTTCCAAGTCAAGACCTTTTTTGGTTTCGTCGAGTGACCCTTCCATATCCGCTTCCTGGTTATCTTCAGGCAGATCGACCGCTTGCGGAATATCCAAATTGGCCCCGAACTCGGCAAGCTCGGCAGGAGTGGGTAAATCATTCAAATCTTTAAGATCAAACATTTCGAGAAAAAGCTTGGTCGTGGCGTAGATGAGGGGACGCCCCGCAATCTCTTTTCTGCCCAGAACACGGATGAGTTTACGCTCCATCAGCTGGCGCAGCACGCCGCCGCTGTCCACTCCCCTGATGTATTCGATATCCGCACGAATGATCGGTTGTTTGTAAGCGACTATGGCCAGGGTTTCCAACGCGGCTTTACTCAAGCGCTGCGGTGACGGTTGCAGCATTTTTTTGATCCACTCGTGGTATTCGGGGCGGGAGCGCATTTGCCAGCCGCCGGCCACTTCGCTCAACCAAAAACCACCGCCACGTTGTCCATACTCTTGCGATAGCGCTTGCAAGGCATCTCGTATGTCTTTGGCCTCTGCCGTTTCGATTATGGTGCGCAATTTGTCGACGGTGAGCGGATCTTCCGCGACAAACAACAGGCTTTCGATAATGTATTTGAGTTGTTCCATACTTCGATCTATTGATAGAAGATTCGAATCGTGCCACTTTGAGTGTGTTGCGCGACCCTTACCAAACTCATCTTCATCAACTCCAAAAGGGCCAGGAAGGTAACGATGATATCCCTTTTCCGGGGATCTTGGGGAAACATCTCCAAAAAGGCAATAGAGCCTTTTTCTTCCAGAACGGTGATGATGGCGTTCATGCGATCCTTTACCGAGATCGTTTCTGCCGATAGATCGACCGTATGCTCCTTTGAGACCTTTTGGAGAATACGTTGGAATGCATCTATGAGCTCGAAGAGTCCGACTTGAATCAAATCCTGGTCATCTTTGAGAAAATCAACGGACTTGGTGCGTCGTGTGAAAATTTTGTCGCCGAGCATATTTCGGTTGGCCAGTTCTTCGGCTGCGGATTTGATTTGCAGATATTCCGCCAAAGGGCGGACGATCTCCATGCGTGGGTCCTCCTCCTCCTCTTCGGAACCGTGAGAAGGAAGCAGCATGCGTGATTTGATCTGTGCAAGGGTAGAGGCCATCACCAGAAAGTCACCGACATTATCGATATTCAAAAGCTGCATCCATTCCAGATGGGCCAAGTATTGTTCGGTGATCAGGGCAACCGGGATGTCGTAAATATCGACTTCATTCTTCTTGATCAAATGCACCAGAAGGTCCATCGGTCCTTCGAAGACATTTTCAAGTTTTACTTTATAATCGGATTCGACCATGGTTGTCCGTTTCCACCCACAGCGGGGGATCCATCTGGGCTTGAACACTTATCAAAATTTAATTTTGTACTGTTTCAAAGAGTTGGAATCAAGAAAATTGTTTATGAGTTGGTCGATATCGGTGCCACCTCAATGGACATTCGTGTGATCTGTGATGATCTGTTTGACAAATTCGATTTCATCGGTGCGGGTTTCAACCTGCTTATTGATTTTCGCATCCAATAGCTTGTCGAGTATCTTGCTGAATAGGGGGCCGGGGCGTAGTCCCATGTCGATGAGGTCTTTTCCTCCGACGGCGGGTGCGATGTTGCGCAGGTGGTTATAATATCGAGAAATCGCCTTCTTCACGGGTTTCATGTCAGTCACGGCCATCATGTAAAGAATCAACTCTGTTTTGAATCCCTTGAGGAGATGGTACAGGTCGCTATCGGTATCGGGTAGTCGCATTTCCATCTGGTTCAGACAATTTTGGGCAACAAATCGGTCTTTACAGACGAGTCGTTCATATTTCGGAGCCAGTTCGAATCTCTTGCAAATCTTTTGCGATTCATCCTGGTCAAATGAATGGATCAGCGCCATGAAAAAAACGGTCCATCGCAGATAGGTGCTGCCGGTGAATAGCAAATCGTGCCAGGCAATGGCACTCGCCACAGCATTGAGCATGTCGATAAGCTCTTTGTCGAGGACGATCGTGGGATGGATGACTTTAAGGAGGTCGAAATCCTGCATCCTGACCAGGGATGGTATGGGGTTTTCCTCTTCCAGGATCAAGCGAATTTCGGTAAACACGCGGCGGCCGCTCAAGCGCTCAAAAAAATCCATTTTTACGGCATTTTCAATCAGACTCGCCGTCAATTTTCCAATAGCGAAATCAAAACGCTGCTCAAATCGGATCGCTCTGAAAACCCGGGTTGGGTCCTCGACGAAACTCAGGTTGTGCAATACCCGGATCGCTTTGTTTTTTAGATCTTTCTGAGCCGAAAAAAAATCGATGAGTTGGCCGAATTTTTCGGGTGTGAGCTGTATCGCCAGGGTGTTAATCGTAAAATCGCGCCGAAACAGATCCAATTTGATCGAACTCATCTCAACATCAGGCAAAGCGGCCGGCGAGCGATAGTATTCCAGTCGGGCGGTAGCCACGTCGATTTTAAATCCATCTGGAAAGATGAGCACCGCCGTACCAAAAGCTTTGTGCGCATGAATACGCGTTTTGTTCTGATCGGCAAACGCCTTCGCAAAAGCGATTCCATCGCCTTCGACGACAATGTCGATGTCCTCGTTGGAACGATAAAGAAATAGGTCTCGGACGAAGCCGCCGACCACATAAGCCGAATAGTTTAACTGTTGGGCGACTCGTCCAATATCTTTCAGCAGTTGAATGACCCGACGGGACAGTCGCTCCCGCATGAAATTGGCGACGTTTCGAGAATGCCGCTGGGATGCCTGCTGGAATGTATCTTGATGCCGTTCTTTACCGCTGCGATGTTGCTGTACCAGCATATTGAGCAGATCGGTCCGGGTAATCACCCCGACAATCTTGTCTCCTTCCATGACAGGCAAAACACGTTGTTTGTTTCCGATGATCTTTTCCTGCACCTCTGACAATTCGGCCTGAGGGGAAACAGTGAGAAGTTCAGTGTTCATGTAATCCTGGACCGGCACTTGACCGAGGTGGTGAAAGATGGCCTTTTCGATGACCTGTCGCGTGATATAACCCACGAGTCGGCGCTTACCGTCTGACTCGGAAGTGACCAGCAGCGCATTGATATTGTATCTTGTCAGGGTCGTATTGGCTTCTGCGCAACTGATCCCCACGTCCACCGAGATGGGCGGTGCAGACATCAGGTGGCTGGCCATACGTTGAGCTCTGACCCTCTGGTTGAGCTCTTTGAACAACGATTGTTCGACCTGAGTCAAGGTTTGGCCCTTTATCGCCGCTGAAGCGGCATACGGATGGCCACCACCGCCCAAGGCAGTGATGATGTCCCCGACATCCACCTCCTCGGTGCGACTGCGTGCAACGACGTATACCTTGTTTTCCATCATGGCCAGAGCGAAAACGGCGTTGATATCCTCCATTTTTATCATTTTATGGATCAAAAAAGCGAAATCCGGCAGGTAGTGTTCGAAAGTCGCTGTAGTGACAACGATTTCGATGCCGTTGATGACATAGCGGGTCGCGGCTTGAATCAAATCGTTCAGATATTGGATCTGTTCAGGGCTGATTTCACGTGCAATGAGATTGGCGATGACGTTTATATTGGCGCCCTGGGATACGAGAAAGGCGGCGGCCTTTAAATCTTCGGCGGTCGTCGAAGGAAATGTAAAGGCGCCCGTGTCTTCATAGATCCCCAGGCATATGATGGTGGCCTCTTCGGCGGTCAGGCTTTTATTTTGCGCCTGTATCAGTTCTGTGAGAATTGTGGCTGTTGCGCCGGTTATTCGATGGACCTCGTGCTGGCCGAAGATATCTTCGTCTTTGATGGGGTGATGGTCGTAGATATGAATTTCCAACCCGGGATTGTGAAGAATTTCGGCCAATTTGCCAATGCGGTCGGCACTGCGGGTATCGACCAGTACCAATCGCTTTACCTTTTTTAAATCTAAGTCTTTGATCTCTGCCAGATTGTACAGGTAGACCATGGATTGAATAAAAAAGTTGCGCAAGTTCTTCTCTTGGGATCCGGGAAAAACGACTAGTGCACCCGGGTACAGCTTTTGTGCTGCCAGCATGGATGCCATGGCATCGAAGTCGGCGTTAATATGGGTGGTAATGATCGTTAGGTCATTATCCGCCAGTAAGGGATCAAAACTCGTAACGGGGTTGGGTGACGACATGGATTCCTCATATTTTTAAATGGTTCTATAGTTTTTACATTTACATATACGAGTCCTTTTGGCAAGCACTACCCATATATCATGCTGTCTTCTGGCGGTCGTGCGTCGATCCACTCCGGACGATTACCCAGTTTAGATTATGGGATGATATAATTTTATTGGTATCGGATTTGCATGATATTTCGCAATTCGGTTTGCAGAAGCGTATAAAATGCTGTGAAATAAATGTGTTGTTGTTTAAACGAGTTTATGGTAGCAAAATTATGAACAAAATCAGGCTATGCGAGTTGCCGACAAGGCAGAATCGCAGGAGAGGGATAGCGGGCCGAATGGTTGGGTTAGGTGTTGTGTCGGTTTTTCGACGGTGGCGAATCTAAGAGGGCAAGTCCATATTTCCCTTTTTTAGCTTGAAACTGCACTGATAGCTTTGGAGAGTCCTATGCCGGTTTTTTTGTGGGAAGGAAGGAATCGAAACAACCAGATTCAAAAAGGGGAGCTGGAGGCCGTCAGTGCCGAGGCGGTCCGGGCGCATTTAAATCGAATTCGAATTTCCCCGACCAAAGTCAAGAAAAAGCCCAAAGATCTATTCGAGAATGTCGCTTTTCTTCAGCCCAAGGTCAAAGAGAAGGACATCATCATCTTTTCGCGTCAATTTTCCACCATGATCGATGCCGGTCTGCCCATCATTCAGTGCATGGACATCCTGCAATCACAGCAGGAAAATCCGACGTTTAAAAAAATGTTAAAGGAGATCAAGGAGTCGGTCGAGAGCGGGGCCACCCTGGCCGATTCTTTGAAGCGATATCCCAAGCATTTTGATAACCTTTTCGTCAACATGGTGGCCGCGGGTGAGGCAGGCGGTATTCTCGATATCATTTTAAAGCGGCTGTCCGGTTATATGGAGAAGGCGGCAGCGCTGAAGCGCAAAGTAAAGGGGGCCATGGTCTACCCGGCCATCACCATTTCCGTGGCCATCATCGTCGTTGCCATTATTCTGGTTTTTTGTCATTCCCGTTTTTCAGGAGATGTTTGCCGATTTTGGATCGGCGCTACCAGCGCCGACGCTCATCGTGATCGCCATCAGTGAATTCGTAAAATCCAAAATCCACTACATCATCGGCGCGGTCATTCTTTTTGCCCTCGCATTCAGGCAGTATTACAAGACCAGTAAAGGGCGATTGGTCGTGGATGCAGTGATGCTTAAATTGCCCGTATTCGGGATTCTATTGCGCAAAGTGGCGGTCGCCAAATTTACGCGTACCATGGGGACCATGCTGGGCAGCGGTGTGGCCATTCTGGACGCATTGGATATCGTCGCAAAAACGTCGGGCAATAAAGTAGTTGAGAATGCCATTTATTCGGTTCGGACCGGGATTGCCGAAGGTCGCACAATGGCCGATCCGTTGCAGGCCAGCGGGGTTTTTCCTGCCATGGTGTGCCAGATGATCGCCGTTGGTGAATCCACCGGTGCTTTGGATGCCATGTTGGAGAAAATTGCTGATTTTTATGATGAAGAGGTCGACCAGGCTGTTGAAAATCTGACTGCCATGATCGAGCCGATGATGATTGTGTTTCTGGGGGTCGTCATCGGTGGTTTGATTGTAGCTATGTATCTCCCAATCTTCAAGATGGCAGGCGCAGTCGGAGGGTAATCTTCTTCTGTTTAGTTTCACCAAAAATGAGTCGGCACTCCCGAAGATCAAGGTGAAAGTAATTCATCAAGATTTTGGCGGAACATGGTAAAGTTCCAAAAGGGATCGGGTTTAACTTCTTCATAAATGGATCTATATTTTTTTGGTTCAATTTCAATCAGCTAACTCGCCAAGTAAAGCGATTAGCGTTCATATTCATCCAAAGCTTCGATGGCTGATGCTCGCGCGGGTGCTGTTCACCGCATTGCTTCTGGGCGCAACCATCATTTTTCAGTCCCGACTTGGCAGCACGACCAATCCCTTGGTAGGGCTGATTTATGTCCTCATTGCCGCGATTTTCGTGCTCTCCCTGATATATGCGGCGTTATTCCCGAAGATCACACGACATGAACTGTTCGCTTTCATTCAAATTGCGATCGACTCTTTTATAGTATCGCTTATCGTCTTGATTACTGGCGGATTTTTCAGCTTGTTCACTTTTCTTTACCTGGTGGTCATTATTTATGCCAGCATGATCCTTTATCTGCGAGGGGGCCTATTGATCGCTATCTTCAGCAGTATTCAATATGCTGCTCTTGTCATAGCACAATTTACAGAGGTAGCCCCCTGCCTCGCAGCCGTGGCAGATGGTTCGCCGGGTCGCTTGGATGGCCTTTATGTCACCTATAAAATTTTGATCACGACCGCTGCCGGTTTCGCAGTCGCAGTTTTGAGTGGAATGTTGACCGAACAAAACCGCAAAACACAAAAAGAGCTGACAACCATGGAAGCCCATCTAAAACGGGTTGAGAAGATGGCGTACATGGGAGAGATGGCAGCCGGCTTGGCCCATGAGATCAAAAATCCGTTGGCATCTCTGGTGGGTTCAATCCAAATTCTCAAGGAGGATTTGAGATATAATCCCGACCACGAACGCCTGATGGACATCGTACTGCGTGAGACTGACAGGTTGGGAACCCTGGTCAACGATTTTTTGTTTTTTGCCAGACCGCCTGCAGGAAAACCTGAGATCCTGGACCTGGAGGAGGCCATATGCGATATCGTACAACTCTTTGAAAAGGACACTCACCACGCCAGGCATGTCGAGATCAAGCAGACCCTATCCCCCGGTATCCGGGTGCTGATGGATTCCGCTCACCTGCGTCAAATTATATGGAATTTGTTGTTGAATGCGGCTGAAGCCGTATCGGAGGATGGTCGGATCGAAATTCACGCCGTGGCCATCAAGAACAACGAGGTGAGCGTCCACGTCATCGACAATGGATGCGGTATCGCGGACAATGTGATACAGACCATTTTCGATCCTTTTTTCACAACCAAATCTGAAGGGACTGGGCTGGGGCTGTCTATTGTCCATCGTATCCTGGAAGCCTATGACAGCCGTCTTCAGGTTCAGTCGGAACTTGGTAAGGGCACAACTTTCTCCTTTACGCTAAAACGATCCGGCAAGGTCCATTGACCTCATTAACAGAACCCACCTGGACGTGACCTGAAGGACCGTAACCGGGTCCATTCTTCCGACTTCTTCCCCTTCCAGTTGTGATATCCAGCAAGGGAAAATTGAAAAATAACGTATTCGTTTGTGCACTTTCAGTGTTTGTATTTTTATACTTTCCACATGCTGTCTTTTTCTCTTTTCTGACCCATGGTTTGTATCAGACTCAAAATTGCTGGAAAATTCAACTGTTATTGCAATATAAAACTCCGTTGTGGATGGCATAGCTTTTGCTTTTATGGCTGATAAATCGATCCACCATTGCTCTCTAACTTTTAGCTCGAAAAAGGCAAATCATTCGAAAGAATGAGACGCAAAGCCACTGGCCTAAGTCCTGACCCATCGGGATATGGTAGCAGGGTTGCCGGGCGAAGGCGACATCTCCTGATTCACCGCCGATCGCACGGTATATGGTAATCGGGGGATGCCATGTTTAAAAAAAGATCGTTTTATCTCGTCAGACGTTGTCTTGCCGCTCTCCAATTTATTATTCTGACGTTGCCGCTGGCTGTTTCAGCCGCTCAAGTGACGTTGCAGTGGGATGCCAACGACCCTTCTCCAGCAGGTTATCGTCTCTATCAGCGCACATCGGGCCAATCGTATGATTATAATTCGCCCGTCTGGAGTGGTACTCTAACGACGGCTACCCTGAATGGCTTGATAGAGGGAACCACCTATTATTATGTTGTGAGAGCTTACAGCGGAAGCGACGAGAGCGGTGATTCCAACGAGGTGCAATTCACCCCCGTTGCCATTAATATGGATAGTGACGGTGACGGTATCGACGATGCATCGGATGCGTTCCCTAACGACTCATCTGAATGGTTGGATTCGGATGCTGACGGCATCGGTGATAATGCAGACACGGATGACGATGGCGACGGCCTGCCTGATGCCTGGGAAGTACTTTATGGCTTAAATCCGCTATCCGATGACGCCGGTCACGATCTGGACAACGATGGCGTTTCAAACATGGAGGAGTATCTTGCCAACAGTGATCCATCCCAGGCGCCTGCCAACCTCTCACCAGAAAAGCCGCGTCACCTGGCTCCGTACGATGCTGAAGCATCCGTCGGTCTGACGCCCATTCTGGCCACCGAACCGTTTGCAGACCCGGACGATGATGGTCATGCCCGTAGCTGCTATCAAATCAGCACTTTTGAGGATGATTTTACCACCCTGGTTTACGAAAAGACCAGCTCAGTTCACCTGACGCAGCTGGATCTCCCCGATCTGGTTCTCGATCCGGATACGACATATCTTTGGCGTGTCCGCTTCTACGATAGCCGCAATGGTATGTCCGAATGGTCTGACCCCACCTCATTTACGACCGTCGCTTATGGGGAGACTGGTGATGAAAATGGTAATGGAATATTGGATGTCCAGGAGATAGATGGTTATTTGGATCTCGATCAGGACGGCAACAACGATGCACAGCAAGATGGCATGTTGGCTGTCCAATCGAACGATGCGTTCAACCCATATATCGCGATAAAAAGGGTTGACGCCAACACCCAATTGATCAGCATTGAAGCGATAAGCGGCGAGGGACTTTCCCTGGCATCCAACCACAACCAGCCGGAGTTTTTGACCGGAATCATCAATTTCAAACTCTACCTTTTGAATGGGGCCACCGAGACATCCGTTGTGGTTTACTTCTCACAACCAGCTCCTTCAAATGCCCGGTGGTACAAATATGATCCTGACCAAGGCTGGTCGATCTACTCGGATGTGGAGTTCAGCAGTGACCGCCGATCACTGACGCTGCACCTCGAGGATGGCGGTATCGGCGACACGGATGGCGTGCAGAATGGTGTCATCGTCGATCCCGCCGGTTTAGGCTACAGCACCCAGGTTTCCGACGATGCCTCGGGCTCGACTTCCTCGGGTTCGGGTGGGGGCGGTGGGTGCTTTATATCGACGACAATCACGGCGGAGTCGGGTCCCTCTGGATGGGACGCGATCGCTCTTCTACTGCTTATCAGTGGGTTGGCGGCCGTGGGCGGATTTTTCTTCGCCCATCATGGTGGTCGAGGGTCTGAAGCGTCGGGGCAGAAGCCGGGATCGGAAGAGGGCACGATCCGGTAGCAGGACTCAGGGCGTTTGGTGACCGAAATAGCCGTCTGCCTGGATGGTAATCCGCATCAGTTCACTTTCGAGGCTGCGCGTACACTGCTGCAGTTGAGCCAACTTTGCATCGGCCGGCACCATGACAGGTTTGCCGTAGGCCAATAGACAAGGGCTGGCAGGGTAGGGCAGCATGAAACGATCCCAACTTTTGAACACCTTGCACCATTTGGCACTGTAGGTCACCGGTATAATCGGATAACCGCTCTTTTGAGCCAGGAAAACAACCCCCGGCTGCACTTTGTAGCGCGGCCCCTGTGGGCCATCGGGAACGATCCCACCGACCTTGTCATGGTCACGCATCTCTCTGATAAGCCTGGCCATTGCCCGTGTACCGCCCTTGCCGGTCGACCCTCTTACCGTCGTGTGACCCTGGCGTTGAAGGATTTGGGCAATGATTTCGCCATCGGCAGAATTACTCACCAGTATGGCCGCGTTCCAGCCCTGGTGCAGATAACTCACCAATAGGATGCGAGAGTGCCAGAAGGCAAAAATGTATTGCCTGGATTCCAATAGAGACGCGACCGCGTCTCGTCCTCTGACTTTAATCCTGGATCCAAGGAACAGCAGATCGACCAGCGACTTTCCCGCCCGTCCAATGATACGCCATTTGAGTCCTGGCCCCGTTTCGTTTTTACTAAAAAGCATCTCTGTCATCCATTAACGCTTTGGCAATTTGCGCTACCTGATGCGATGCTCCCGGTGCTCCCAGTTTTTGACGGACAGAGAGCAGCGCTTCGCACATTTGCATGTAACGATGGGGATCGGATAGAATTTCCAAGGCGGTTTCAGATATGATTTCCGGAGAGGCGTCTTTTTGAATCAGTTCGGGCATGATACGTTCTCCGGCAATTAAATTGACCAGTCCAATATGCGCCACATCTATCAGCGCCCGGCCCAGCCAATAACTAACGGGAGAAACCGTATAGACAATGATCATGGGGATACCACAGATGGCGGTCTCAAGCGTTACGGTTCCCGAGGCGACAATGGCCAAATCGCAGCGTGGCAACAGATCACAGACGGCTTGGTTGGTGACTTCGACGGTGTTGACCGGATGTCGCGCCATGATATCGTCAATCATGAGAGGGTCGATAGAGGATGCACAGGAGACCAGCAGGCGTAGCGATGGAATATTTTTCTGTAAGCGCCTCGCAGACTCGAGCATGATCGGCAAAAGTGTGGCGACTTCCCGATCCCGCGATCCGGCAAGCAGGGCAACGACCGGAGAGGGACCTGGCGGTGCACAGTTCCGCACCGGCACGCGTCCGGTGGGTGAATCCATGAGCGGGTGCCCTACGAATGTCACCGGCACGTCATGCTGCTGATAAAAGGACGCTTCAAAGGGTAGAATAACCGCCATATGGTCGACGCGCGCCTTGATTTTTTTGACCCGACCCGCACGCCAGGCCCAGATTTGAGGGCTGATGTAATAGAGAACTGGAATTTCCAGTTTTTTGGCTACTGCGGCCAGATGCAAATTAAAGTCGGGGAAGTCGATCAGAATCAGCAGATTCGGTCTCAAACCGGCCAGCAGCTTCTTCAATCGCGACATGGATTTGAGCACTTGCGGTGCTTTGGATAATGCCTCCGTGATACCGACGACCGCCACCTCGCGCGCATCGATGAGTACCCTGGCGCCGGCATCGCGCATGCGCGGTCCACCCATGCCGCAAACGAAGACCGGGCCGCAATATGATTGCATCGCCTGGATCAGGTGGGCGCCGTGGGCATCCCCGGATGCTTCGCCGGCAACCATTACCACCGTTTTTGTTTGTTCTGGGCTGGGCATTTGAAAGATTACTTTACAAGCTGATCACGGGTGCGATGAATCTGATCCATAATGCTCAGAGCGATCTTCAGCGCGTCGCGACCCATTTGGCCGGTCACTTCCGGCGTCTGTCGATGGATTACCGACTTCACAAACGATTTCAGTTCATCTTCCAATGCATCGGCCTGGGTAAAACAACGTTGATCGATGGTCATTCCGGGAATGATGCTGTCACTTTTGCGACCATCCGGGTGAATGATGGTGATTTCGCGTTTCGAAAAATCGACGGAGACATAGGCATTTTTCTGAAACATCCTGATTTTACGCTCATTTTTCATTGAAATGCGACTGGCTGTCACGTTCGCCACGCAACCGTTTTCAAACTCCAGGCGTGCATTGGCAATGTCTGCATTGTCTGAGATCACCGGGACACCGGCCGCATAGATGTTCTTAATCTTGGAAGGAACGAAATTAAGGATGATGTCTATATCGTGGATCATCAAATCCAGCACCACGCTGACATCCAACCCACGTTCTTTGAAGATGCTCAACCGGTGCGACTCGATAAAACGGGGGCTGTCGACGACGCCCCGCAGTGCCATCACTGCCGGGTTGTAACGCTCAAGATGACCCACCTGAATGATGCATCCCTTCTGTTCGGCTATTTGAATCAACTCTTCCGCTTGGTCCAGAGTGGTGGTCATCGGCTTTTCGATGAGCACATCCACATGATGATTCAAAAAATCCCGGCTGATCTGGTAGTGATATTCCGTTGGCACGGCGATGCTGACCGCATCCAGGCGGTCGATCAAGTCTTTATGGTCGTAAAATGCCTGGGTATCAAATTTGCGGGCGATTTCATCAGCTTGTTCGCGCCGTTGATCTACGACCCCCACCAATTCCACATCCGGCATACGGGCATATTTTTCGGCATGGAATTTCCCCAAGTATCCGACGCCCACCACACCCACGCGAAGCTTTGCACCATCGAGGGGCCGCTTTCCCGATAAATCAGTCGTCATAGGCACTTCCATTCATGCAGATATAAACGGGTCATGTTGTCATCAAGACAATCAACTACCATTCTCATGGGCATGACCATTTCTAATGTCATCATCGTTGAGGGCGATGATGGTCATGCCATATCGATCTGCTGTTCGAATCATCGTCTCCCGGTCGAAGACCACGGCTTTTCCGGATTCGATCGCCAGAGTCCTGATCTTCGCCTGCTGCATGGTCTCGATGGTATTCAAGCCTACCGCCGGGATGTCGAAGCGGGTGTCCTGGTTAGGCTTACAGACTTTTACGACGACCGCCTGGCCCTTGGATAGTGCACCACCGCGGGCGATGGCCGCGTCCGTACCTTCGATCGCTTCCACTGCCAGAACGGTGCCGCCGCCAGTCACCACGCACTGTCCGATATCCAGGCGTCCGATCTCTTTGGCAATTTCCCACCCCAGACGAATGTCCTCGGTTTCCGTGCGCGACGGCTTTCGTCGTGTCCAATTACCTGCCGGTGCCAATAGTTCGGGCAGTAAAAAGGTCGAAGCCTGAATTTGAACGCCTTCACTGGCCAACAGTTCAGCAAAGGCCCTCAAGATGGCATCATCGTGGGTGTGCCGCATGGTGGCAAGCAGGGCCACCGCCTTGATGTCCGGCCTCACATTGGTGAACATCTTGGTTTTGGTAACCCCACCGAGCATCACAGCGTCTTTAATGTCATTGCTTCGGAAAAATTTGATGATTTTTTTGATCTGGCCCAGATAGAGCCACTCCAAGGCAACGACATGCTCGACCAGGGTCGGATCGGTTTCGCCCTGATACGCCACGGCATACACCTCCAACCCCTTCTGGCGTGCCGTTTGGGCAAAGAGCAGGGGGAACTGACCGTTCCCGGCGATCAGGCCTATTTTTTTGGGCATATGTGTGTCTCGATCAGGGTATCTACCGAGTGATGCCGCGCTCCGACGCCTTGATGAACGCGATGAGTGTTTTTATCTCAGGCACCGGTTCCACTTCTGCCTCCACCCGCTCGATGGCTTCGTTCAATGTCAGGCCGAAACGAAAGATCAGCCGGTAGGCCTTTTTAAGTTGAGCCACCGCCGACGGAGAAAAGCCGTGGCGTTGCAGTCCGACCTTGTTCAACCCATGGAGGGTGGCCCGGTCGCCGGAAGCGATCACGTAGGGCGGGATATCCTTCACCACTGCGGATTTGCCGCCGATATAGGCATGTTCGCCCACGCGAACGAACTGATGGATGGCCACCAATCCTCCCAGGATCGCATGGTCGCCTACGGCAATGTGGCCGGCAAGAGTGGCATTGTTGGACATGATGACATTGTTGCCCACCTTGCAGTCGTGGGCAATATGGGCATAATTCATGATCAGGCAATTGTTGCCCACCAGGGTCAGGCCGCCGCCTTCGGCCGTTCCTCGATGAATGGTGACAAACTCGCGAATCATGCAGTTATCACCAATCTTGACCCACGTCTCTTCGTTCTTGAATTTGACCGCCTGTGGCTGGGCTCCAAGGGCGGCAAATTGAAATATTTTGCAGTTGGCACCTATTTCCACGTAGGGGTCGATGACCACGTGGGACATGATCTGGGTGCCGGGCCCGATGCTGACATTTTCTCCGATGATGGCATAGGGCCCCACAGACACACCATCACCGATATGGGCTTTGTCGCTGACAATTGCAGTTGGATGAATCATGGTTTATTCCTCGAATGTTGCCATTAGCTCGGCTTCGGCCGCAACTTGATCGTCGACCTTGGCGATACCTGCCAATTTGATGACCTTGGCCCGCAGTTTGATGATTTCCACTTCAAGAATGAGTTGATCACCGGGAACGACCGGTTTTCTGAATTTAACTTTATCCAGCCCCATGAAATACATCAGTGTTCTTTCAGACCTTTTTTCCCGGTTGGCCATGAATAGTACGCCACCGGCTTGGGCCAAGGCCTCGACAATGAGAACGCCCGGCATGATGGGCGTTTCGGGAAAATGGCCTTGAAAGAACGGTTCGTTGAAGGTCACATTTTTCAGCGCCTTGATTTTCTGTCCGGGAATGCATTCCAAAACGCGGTCAACCAAAAGAAAAGGGTATCGATGGGGCAGGAAGCTCAGTATTTTTCTGATATCTATCGATGTATCCATTTTTCGATTCCTTTGATAGTTTCGGCGCCAGCCCCTCTGGTACGGCGCCGAAAAAAGTCCTATTCAGTAATGGACGCCTCTTTTTCCAATCTTGCGATCCGTTTTTCCATCTGTTTCATTTGCTTATACAGGTCCGGCAAATTGGGTATGACGTGCTGCACTCGCAACCATGTACGGTGGGGGATTGCATTGATGCCACCGGAGACGACTTGATGGTCGCCTATGTTATGGCCGACGCCTGTTTGAGGCCCGACGATCGCGCCGTTTCCAATGGAGATATGGTCTGCAATGCCCGCTTGCCCCGCCAGAATGGCGTGATGCCCAATGGTGGTGCTGCCGGAAATTCCCACTTGCGCCACGAGAATGGCGTGTTCGCCCACGACCACGTTGTGGGCAATGTGGACCTGATTGTCCGTTTTGACCCCTTGCTGTATCCAGGTTTTGCCGAAAGTGGCCCGGTCGATGGTATTGGCGGCACCAATTTCGACATCGTCGTCGATTTGCACGATGCCGGTTTGGGGCATTTTTAAATGCCTGCCGGCCTCTTGAACAAAGCCGAATCCATCGCTGCCGATCACACTGCCGGCATGAACGATCACACGACGGCCAACACGGCAACGTTCCAGGATCGACACATGTGGATAGATGATGCTTTCTGGACCGATGGAGACATTGTCGCCGATGAACACCAGCGGGTGGAGGATGACCCCGTCGCCGAGCACGACATTTAGTCCGACAACGGTTCCTGCCCCTATGCAGACGTCTTCGCCGAGCTGGCAATTGTCGCCGATCACAGCCGACGGGTGAATGCCCGGATCCGGCTTCGGCATGGGATGAAATTGGGCCAGCACCTTTACAAAGGCGAGCTTTGGATTGTCCACTTGAATCATGGAGACGCCCGCCTCGGTCACATGCGATGGTACGATCACCGCCGACGCTTTGGTTTGATCCAATTTTTTAAGGCTGGCGCCCTTTTCGGCGAAAGTGATATCTCCCGCTTGTGCTTGGTCGATGGGGCCTGCACCCGATATCACACAGTCAGGGTCACCCAAAAGGTGGCCGTCTACCAGCTGTGCAATTTCATTCAGGGTCATTTGCATCGCACACTATCCTTTGGGGCCTTGATTCTGCTTGCCCCGTTTGGCGTATTGTTCATTATACAGCTTGATGATGGTGTCGGTGATGTCCAGATTGCCCGGTGCGTAGACCACGCTGATATCCTCAAGAATCAAAAGATAGCCCTCCTTCTTGCCATAGGATTGGATCAGCTGGAGAACTTCCTGACGCACTTCGTTGACCAACCGGACCTGCATCTCTTGAATTTTTCTGTCATATTTTATCTTCAGAGCTTTGACATCGGCAATCTTCCGATCCAGTTCCCACTTGAGTTCCTCGCGTGCCTCTTTACTCATGATGCCCGAGTCTTTTTCGAGCCTTCCCTCCATAGTCTTGATTTCTTCACCCTTTTGCTTGAGATCCTGCTCCATGCGCTGCCCCTCGGTATTGACGAGGTCTTTTACCGCCTTGCCACCCGTGGAGTTTTCGAAAATGGTTTGAAAGTTGATCGTTCCTATTTTAGCCACATCCGCACAGAATCCGGTCGTTACGACCGCAGTCAAAAGAAACGCAAACATCGTCAGGGTTGCACCCACTGTCTTTCGAATTCGCATGACACCTCCATGGTATGGATGATGACGAATCATCCGTTTTGTGGACGGGCACTCATTAGAATGATGATTAACGAGTGATTCGGCCGATCTCACGGTTCGTTATTAACGCAAATTATCGCCCATGGCAAACGATGGCTGCGACGGGCAATATCTTACGGCATGCGCCGCGTTTAGAAGGACCCTCCCAATGTAAACTCCCAATTGCCACCGGATTCCCCCTCCTCGCGGTCGAGAATCCATCCATATTCCAGCCGAATGGGGGCAAACGGGGAGTTCCAGCGGATACCCACGCCAGCGCTCTGGCGCAGATCCCCCAAGTCTATCCGGTCGTCATAAACATTCCCGGTATCGTAAAAGACCACACCGTTGACCCCGGCTTCGGAAACGATAGGAAAGATGATTTCGAAGTTGAACATGGCCATCTTTTCTCCGCCGATTTCCACCTCCCGGCCGTCGCTGTTAATCTCGGTCAGGTGGACACCCCGGTATCCGAAACCGCGCATGGAATTGATGCCGCCGAGATAAAACTTTTCATAGTCCGGGAGCAGCTTGTCGTCGCTGTTCTCGTGCACGACACCGACCTTGGCATTGGCAAAACCGATGATCGGTTTCCAAATCGGGAAGTACCACGAGGTTTGGCCCACATATTTCGTAAAACCGATGTCGCCGCCCAATCCGGCATATTCCACGGAGACCAGGTGTCTTGAACCTTCGGTGGTATTGAATGCCCGATCGCGAGAATCATAGACCAGGCTGACGTCCGCGCTGCTGGTCAGGTTGGTGCCCTCCAGCTCCTTGATGTTGTCGGAAACCTCCGATCGGTATGCATCCTCTATGCTGATGTCGCTGATGTCCAGGTTGTATCCCCAGTACACATTGGTGTAATCGGCCACCGTGTAGCCGAAGGTCACGCCGCCGCCTTTGCTGTCCCGGTCATATTCATCGTAGTCCTTGTCCTGATTGTAAGCGCGGACAGTTCCCTTCAAAAGCGTATCCATGATGTAAGGTTCAGAAAAGCTCGCCACAAAGTTGGTGGTGCGGGACCCGATCTGCCCGGAAAAACTCATGGCCTGGCCGCGGCCGAGGAAATTGCGTTTGCTGATCGAACCGGTCAAAAAGACGTTCTCCTCGGAGCTGTACCCGGCTCCGAAACTGAAGGTGCCGGTGGGCTTTTCGGTGACATCGATTTTCAGGACCATCTTGTCCTCGGAGCTGCCCTTGATCGTATCGACCTTGATATCTTCGAAATAGTCGAGACGGTAAAGGTTCCGTATGCTTCGCTTGAGCGCCTTGCCGCTGAACAGACCCTGTTCGTGGACGTGCAGTTCACGTCGAATCACCTTGTCCCGGGTGATGGTGTTGCCGTTGATCAGAATCTTTTCGAAGTAGACCTGGGCGCCCATTTTAATATGAAAGACGATATCGGCCGTCAGGGTTTCCTGGTTTTGATCGATAGATGGTGAGACATCGGCATAGGCATATCCGTAATCTGAGTAGAAATCGGTGAGCGCCAGAACATCGCTGCGAACTTTGTCCCGATTGAGGAAAGCTTCCGAAACGATGCCAAGCTGCTGCAACAACTCTTCTTTAGGCACGATGAGATCGCCCGCAATATCCACCTGGCCGACTTTATAGCGCGATCCTTCTTCGATTTTTAGGGTGACTTGGATGCCTTCTTCCCCGATCTCCACCACCGGCTCCCCGACGCGGGCATTGATGTATCCGTTGTTGCTGTAAAAAGCATTTAGCCGGGCCACATCCTGGTCCAGCTTGACGCGGTCGAGGTCGCCGGATGAGGTGAGCCAGTAGAAAAACCCCTTTTCAGAGAGGTCCATCTCTTTTTTGAGCCTTTTTGCCGTGAAGGCCTTGTTTCCCTCGAACACAATAGAAGTGACATACAGCTTGGGGCCTTCGTCGATGATGAATTCAAGGTCGGCCTGGTTGTTGTCCAGGGGGTTGAGCTCATAATCGACTCGAACTTTATGATAATTTTTTTCTTTGTAAAGCGTTTCGATCTGGTCGATGTTGCTGCGGATTTTGAAGATGTTGAGTATCGCGCCGGTGCTGATGGTCAAATTATCGCGGATATCCTCTTCCTCGATGAAGGAGTTGCCCTTGATGTTGATGCGACGGATGGTGGGTTTTTCTTTCACATGAAAAACGATGCGGCGGCGGTCTCCATCCGGCTCGGCTTCGACCCGCACATCATCGAAATATCCCATGGCGTAAATGGCGCGCAAATCTTCCGAAAGCGCTTGCGGTTTGAATACACTATTGGGTCGGGTTTGCAGAACGCGCATGATGGCATCGGCCTCGATGCGTTGCTGCCCCATGACCTTGACTTCGCTGACCAGTTGACGTTCAAACAATTCCATCCCGATCTGGTTGGCGAGATCGTTGGTAATGGTGATGAGGTTTTCGAGGTTCCGACCTTGGGTGAAAAAACGCTTGGGTGTGCTATCCGCTTTAGTGGCCAGTAATTGGGCGTCGATGCTGAAATCGTTTCCGATAAGGGTAAAGCTGCCCCAGATGACCTGATCTGCATCCTGGCCGATGGCAAACTGCCGAACCTGGGCTTGCCCGGCACGAGCGGCCGCTGCGGCCGTTTCCATATCGGAATCTTGCGGCGTAACGGTGATGGCCCCTTCTTTTTCGAGCTGTCGCGCCAGCACGGATGAAATCTGGCTGCTTAAATAGCCGACGTCTCGATCTGCGTTGATATTTAGGGGCATAACCATGACTTTTGGTGTTTTCGATATGCCGTTGGCCGCCATGATAACATCGAGGGGAAAAATCAAGAGAAATGTCAGGAAGGTGACCCAGATGGTTTTCATGGGAGGAATCAGTCGGTTCAATGGCATCGTCGTTTCGCCTGTATCTTCTGGCACTCTTCGCAACGCATGAATATCATAAATAAACGAGCCGGCCATCGGTGATGGTGGCCTGACGTTCCATGACATGGGCCAGTTCCATATTGTGTGTTACGACCACCATGGCCATCCCCATTTCACGGTTCAACTCGAGCAAAAGTTCATGGATCTGTTCACTGTTCTTCTTATCCAGGTTGCCTGTGGGCTCGTCGGCGAACAAAATCGGTGGGTTGAGAACCAATGCCCGCGCCAGGGCAACGCGCTGCTGCTCGCCACCGGAAAGATCGGTCGCCTTGTGGTGAAACCGGCCGGCAAGGCCAACGCGATCCAGAATGGATGCCGCCAACTGCTCGGCGCGCTCTTTATCCATTCCTTGGATCAGCGCAGGCATTAACGTGTTCTCCAAGGCTGAAAATTCGGGAAGGAGATGATGAAATTGGAATACAAACCCCATCGTCTGATTGCGAAAACGTGCCAGTCTATGTTCGTCGAACAGGAACACATCTTCACCCTTAAAATAGAGCTTGCCGCTGTCCGGGTAATCCAATGTCCCTAAAATATGCAACAAGGTCGATTTCCCGATGCCCGATGCACCCACAACCGCCACGGTCTCACTCATACGCAAGGCAAAGTCAAGTCCATCGAGCACCCACAGGTCGGCGTCGCTGCTTCGAAAGCTTTTGCTCAGTCCGATAGCACGCAGAAGCTCCGTCGTGCGTTTTCTGTCTGAGCTGTTTGCGCAAGCGTGGCCACGTGACTGTTCAACCATACCGGATCGCCTCCAGCGGGTTGAGCCGCGATGCCTGGCGGGCAGGGTAAAGGGTGGACAGGAAGCTGATCGTCATGGCGCAAAGCGCCACCAGGGTCACATCCCATGCATTGAGATGCACCGGCAGGGCAGAGATGTAATACACGTCACCGGGGAGACGAACCAGTCCATAGCGGCTTTGCAGATAACAGAGCAGAACGCCTAAAAGAACCCCCGAAACCGTCCCGATCGTTCCGATGAGCATGCCTTGAAAGACAAATATGTGCCTGATGCTTTTGCTCGTGGCGCCCAACGTTCTCAGTATGGCGATATCCTTCACTTTTTCCATCACCATCATCACCAGTGAACTGGTGATACTGAACGTCGCGACCAGTGTGATGAGTGTTAGGGCGATAAACATGGCGGCTTTTTCCAGCTTGAGTGCTGAAAACAGATTCTTGTTGAGCTGGGACCAGTCGCGCAGGCGAAAATCGTTGCCGAGACGGGCGGCAAGTTCCTCGCTGATATTCAGGGACCTGAATACGTCACCCACCCGCACTTCGACGGCACCCACCGCTCCATTGGATTGGTTCAGTGTTTGTGCGTCTTCTAACCTCATAAAGGCCAGGCTTCCATCGTATTCATACATACCGGTTTGGAAAATATCCGCCACAACAAAGCGTTTCATGTATGGGACGAAACCCACCGGCGCTAATTTTCCCCTAGGGGAGACGACGAAAAGGGTATCGCCGCGAATGAGGCCAAGGTTTCGAGCCAGATCCCTTCCCATGATGAGTGGCGGCCATTGGACCCCAGATGGTGAGGAGGTCTCGGGGTGGGATTGCGAGAGCAACGCCTTCAGCTGAGCCAGTCGAAGACCGTCGCCGGCCGCTGCCGGGTCGACGCCTTTGATCACCGCGATGGCAACGCGCGTTTCCGATTTGAGCATGACTTGCAGCTCCTCGAGTGGCCAGACCGCTTCGACACCTGGTACCTGTCGGGCCATGGCCACTATCTGCGCGTAGTCGTGTATCGGTCCTTCTTTCTGATCAATAACAATGTGGGGCTCGATCCCCATGATACGTGTTTTAAGGTCTGTCTCGAAACCGGCCATCACGCCGATAACGACGATGAGAGCGGTGACGCCGATCATCACGCCGGCGATGGACAACAGGGTGATCAACGACAGGAGCGTTCCCTTGGGTTTGGATTTAAAGTAGCGTCGGCTTATAAATAGTTCGAACCGCATTATCCCCCAGATCGATGGACCGGCACACCTTGACGAACAACGACAACCTCGCGACGAATATTGCCCGCGTGGTCAGCTTTTAGGCTTCATGTGGGGAAACAGGATCACCTCCCGGATAGACGGAGAATCGGTCAAGAGCATGGCCAGCCGATCGATGCCGATTCCTTCGCCGGCCGTGGGAGGCATGCCATATTCCAGCGCTTCGATGTAATCTTCGTCCATGAGATGGGCTTCTTCATTCCCTTCCTGTCTGTCTTGGACCTGTTCGAGGAAGCGGGCGCGCTGGTCGTCCGGATCGTTGAGTTCCGAGAAGCCGTTGGCGATCTCAAAGCCGGCAATAAACAGCTCGAACCGTTCGGTGAGGCCCGCTTCCGTATCGCTCCTTCGCGACAACGGAGACACCTCAACCGGGTATCCCGTAATAAATGTAGGTTGAATCAGTTGCGGCTCCACCAATGCCTCGAAAAGTTTGGTAATGATCTTGCCGACGGATCTGGTTTTGGTCAGCTGGACCCCTTTGGCAGAGGCGAAATCGATCAGCCCCTCACGGTCTGAGAGCAGTCCGGGATCGACGCCGCCGAGTTGTTGCAGCGATTCGGTCATGGTCATCCGGTGCCACGTGCCCTTCAATTGAACTGTTTGGCCTTGATAAACCAGTGTGTCGGAGCCCAGGATGTCGGTCGCCAGATCGGCAAACAGCGACTCGGTCAACGCCATCAAGTCATGATAGGTGGCATAGGCCTGGTAGAACTCGAGCATGGTGAACTCTGGGTTGTGCTGGGTGGAAATACCTTCGTTGCGGAAGTTGCGGTTGATTTCAAAGACCCGTTCGAAGCCGCCGACCACCAGCCGCTTCAGATAGAGTTCCGGGGCGATGCGCAGGTAGAGATCCATGTTCAGCGCATTGTGATGGGTCACAAACGGTGCCGCCTCGGCCCCGCCCGCAATTGGTTGCATCATCGGCGTTTCGACTTCGAGAAAATCGTGCCGCAGAAAAAACTGGCGAATGGCCTGGATAATCCTGCTGCGCGTCATGAATATCCGCCGAACGTCGGCATTCATGATCAGATCGACATAGCGCTGGCGGTACCGTTTTTCAGGGTCTTTCAACCCATGAAATTTTTCCGGAAGAGGACGCAAGGCCTTGCTCAAAAGCGAGACCTCGGTGGCCAGCAGGGTCCACTCCCCGGTTTTGGTTCGAAACAGGCTCCCCGTCAAGCCCACGAAGTCGCCGATATCGAGCCGTTTGAAAATGGCGTAGGCGTCCGGTCCGACTTTGTCCTTACGAATGTAGGCCTGCATCTGGCCGCTACGATCACGGAAACGCACGAAAGCCGATTTACCGAAGCTGTTGACGGCCATCATTCGACCGGCCGTCGTGAAGCGCATCCCGTCGAGTGCATCGGCCTCGTTTTGAACCACGGCCGCCTGGATTTGAGCTATTGTATGTTCGACCTTGAAACCGCTTGGAAAGGGATTGATGCCTTCATTGCGCAGCGCCTCCAATTTGATTTTGCGCTGCTCCATCACATTGACTGTTTCGGTATTCCCCATGCTATTCCCTCTATATGCAGAAAACGGGTCATTCGATGTTTTAGTGAAAACATCGTACCCGTTATTTTAAAAATCGGCTGCCCTTTTGGCTGTCGATTGAACAGATTTTGCTAACCTATTTGAAGGGTTGTGTCAAGGTATAGTTTTTTCGCGAATGCACTGCGGTTGCCGATTCCGCCTGCCTGAACCGGTTCCAAAGCAGTGGATGGATCGAGGCATTTTTTGCCCATATGGCCAGTATGCATTTGAAAATTGACATAATGCTTTCCCGCCCATAGGATAGCCGCGACATAAATTGAATACGGATAGAGATTGTCCATGATCATTCAGCGTTACATTTTCAAGGAATTTTTGCCGCCTTTCGGGATCAGCCTCATCTTTTTCTCATTCATATTTTTGATGATGCAGTTGCCCGAGATTGCCAACTACGTGGTGAACTTCCAGATCGGCCTATCGACTGTCGGGCTTCTGATGCTTTACACTATGCCGTTCTTTTTGCAGTTTACGATACCCATGTCGGTCATGATCGCCGTGCTGCTCTGCTTTTTGAGGATGTCCGGAGACATGGAAATCGTTGCCCTTAAAGCCGGCGGTGTTCATCTCAATCGATTGCTGCCACCGGTTTTGGTATTCGGTTTGATCGGCGCCCTGTTGACCTGCTGCATGGCCGTTTTCGCATTGCCGGCAGGGCGCAAACATTCCAAACAGTTGCTTTACGATGTGGCGTCATCCCACGTGGATGTCGGTCTCAAACCACGCCAGTTCATTGATATGTTTAAAGGTGTTGTCATCTACATCAACGATATCGACAACGAGGCCAAGACGCTTTCCGACGTCTTTATCGAGGACCGGCGGTCCAACCAGCTCACGAGTACCGTGCTCGCCCCCAAAGGACAGCTCACTTACGATCCTGAGCAGGCCGTGGCCAACCTCAGGCTCTTTAACGGTACCATCCACCAGGTCGACCTGGTTCAAAAGCACGCCAATGCCATACAGTTTGAAACCTATGACCTTCGGCTGGATATGAGCAGCAGTCTGTCCTCGGGCGACATTGGCAAGGAGCATGTGCAGGAGATGAGCTTGTCCAGGCTGCGGGAAACCATACAATCCGCAAAAGAAAAAAACAGTTCCTACTACAAGGCCTTGAAGGAGTACCATAAAAAATTTTCGTTACCGGGAGCCAGTCTGGTCATGGCCCTGTTGGCCATGCCGCTTGGTATCCGGTCGCGGACTTCCAAACGAGCCTATGGTATTGGATTGGGATTGTTCTTTTTTTTGCTCTATTATGTCATGCTGTCGGGTGGATGGGTCCTTGGGGAATCGGGATTTTATCCTCCCGCCATCGGCATGTGGGCCCCCAACATCGTGATTCTGGCGATTGGTGTGTTTTTATTGATCCGGGCCAATGACGAGAAACCCATACTGCAATTTAATATATCTCATTGGATAAGCAGATTAAGTAGTAACAATTGAAGTGTAAGTTTTATGATATGAGTGTCATTATTCTGATTTTGACGACAAGCCGCCACCTGCAATAAGACGACATATGACCCTATTCGGCCGTTACATCGCCACTGAAATTGCCAAGTCCTTTCTCATCATTCTGATGGTCGTGACCGGTATTTACCTGACCGTCGATTTTATCGAAAAAGTGGACAACTTTATCGAAGCCGGTTTGCCGGTTATTCGCGCATTGCTTTTTTTCATCTTCAAGTTACCTTTGATCCTCGTCCAGGTCACACCCGTGGGTATTCTTTTGGCTGTGATCATCACCTTCGGATTGATGGCCAAGAACAACGAACTGCTGGCTCTGCGGGCAAGCGGCGTGAATTTGATGTCACTTCTCGGGCCGATCATGTGGTGCGGTGTGGCCGCCTTTTTGTTTGTCATGCTGATCGCCGAAGCGGTGATGCCTCTCACCGTGCCCCAATCCGATCAGATTTGGATCGAGGAGGTAAAGGGACGAAAGACCTCAGGTGTCAAAAGAAGTGATATCTGGTTGAAAGGGAGCGACACGGTTTTACACGTAAAATATTTCGATCCCGGCGATAGGATCGCCAAGGGGATCACGATTCATCGATTCGATGGGAACTTTGGCTTAAAGGAGCGTATCGATGCCGAGACCGGGCAATTCCAGGACGGCCGATGGGTGCTCGAGAAGGGCTTGGTTCAGAGTAAAAGCAATGGGTACACGGTGGAACCATTTGACAGGAGGGAGGTCGTGCTCGAGTTTGTTCCTGAAGATTTGGTGCAGCTGGCACCCAAACCTGAAGCCATGAATATCGCTCAGTTATATCGATACATTCAAAAAGTGGAATCAGAAGGTTACGACGCCACCCACTACCGTGTCGATTTGCATGCCAAGTTCGCTTTCCCTGTCATCGCATTGATCCTGACCATGATCGGCGCCGGTTTGGCCGCCCGCGGAAAGATTAAGGAGGCCCTGGCGGGAAGTGTCACCTATGGATTGGGCATTGCTTTTTTGTATTGGATCGTTTTCAGTTTCTGCCTCTCCCTGGGTTATGCCGGCAAGCTGCCGCCGATTCTGGCAGCTTGGGGGGTGAATCTCATATCCACATGCGTGGCTGGGTATCTACTTCTCAATGCAGATTAAAAATAAATGGTCAACCGTGTTGAATATGGAGTTGCGTGACCCTATGCATAGACTGTTGAAGGAGATAGCTGACGTGCTGGGCAGTCGTCGCCGGTATCCCTTTTTCTCACTGGCGACCCTCCTGCATGGTGGATCGCTGCTCTACAGCACTGCAACAGCGTCACGAAATGCGCTTTACGACCATGGGATGTTGCCGACTCGAGGGGTGGACCGTCCGGTCATCTCCATCGGCAACATCACCGCCGGCGGTACCGGCAAGACACCCATGACCGTGCAGCTGGCAAAACTGCTGAAGTCATTTGGTTTGAAGGTGTTGATCGTCAGCCGGGGCTACAGGAGCCTCGGCGAAAAAGCCGGGGCCGTGGTCAGCGATGGCAAAAGGCTGCTTTGCGATGTCCACACGGCAGGCGACGAACCCTATTTGATGGCGAGCCTGCTTCGTCAGGTGCCGGTGATGGTCGGACAAAATCGATTCAAGACGGCCCGCAGGGGGGTGAAGCTGTTCTCACCGGATGTGATTCTGCTGGACGACGCGTTTCAACACCAGGCCATGCTACGGGACATCAACCTCGTGTTGATGGACGCCAACCTGCCTTTGGGGAACGGTCATTTGCTGCCCCGTGGGCCGTTGCGGGAACCGCTGTCGGGTTTAAACCGGGCCGACGCGATCGTATTCACCAGGTGCGGGCCTTCCCAAATCACAGTGCACTCCGATTTAGCCCATCTGCTGTCCACTAAACACGTATTCCATTGCCGACACATCACCGTCTTGCGCGGCATGGTTCCGGCCGGCCACTCCCTTGACCATATGGCCATGGCAGGCGAAAAGGATTCGCTTGCAACGATATCGCAGGGAGGGCCGGTTTTCGCCTTTTCGGGCCTGGCCAACAACCCCAATTTTTTCTGCTCTATTTCCAAAATGGGTAGAGATGTCAGAGGCACGGCCGGCTTTCCGGATCACCATTACTACAGCAGCGGGGAGATCGGCGACCTGGTCCGGCGTGCCGAGCAATTGGATTCTCATGCCTTGATCACTACCGATAAGGATTTTGTGCGGCTGCCCAGGTCCATTTCGCTCAAACTGGATTTGTTCGTTTTGGGGGTTGAGATCGACTTTCGGGAAGATACGGAGCGATGGCAAGGTTTCATTCGCCAACGATTGGCAGCATGCGACGCCCAGATATCAAAAGATTCCCAAATATCGACGCGGGTCGATTGAAATGGATATCCTGATCGTAAAACTGGGAGCCTTGGGAGACATCATCAACACCCTCCCACTCGCGATTCAACTGAAACAGCATTTCAAGGCCCAAATTCATTGGATCACGGCCCCCTTGAGCTATCCGCTTCTGGCCGGACACCCCGATATCGACCAGGCCATCCTGTTCGACCGCAATAAGAGTGGGGTCGCCATCCGTTCATTGCTGCGTCGAATCAGGTCCCAACAATTTGACCTGGTGCTCGATCTGCAGCGAACAATGAAATCGGGCCTGATCTGCACCGCTGCCCGTGGCAAACGGAAAATCGGATTCGATAAGGGACGATGCAAGGAGATGACCTGGCTGCTGCCCTTCGAAAGAATACCGGCGGGCGATCCACATGCCCACATGGTCGATCAATACCTGGATTTTGCCCGCTACCTCGGTATCCCGGCCGGCAAGGTACAGTGGCACATCCAGTCCGGTGGGCATAAGGTCCAAGGGCTGCCCCGTCGTTACGTGGTGCTGAATATCGGTGCCACTAAACCGGCCAACCGCTGGACGGTTCAGGGATTCGCCGATCTGGCAATGATGATTCGAAAACAGTGCGGTATGCCCTGTGTGTTGACCGGCGGACCGGAAGATGTGCCCATGGCTTCACAAATCGTCGAGCAGCCCCCTGATAGCAACATCATCAATCTTGTCGGGAAAACGAGTTTGCTCGAACTCGTCGATCTCCTCAAGGACGCTATCATGGTGGTTACCTGCGATACCGGTCCGATGCATTTGGCCGTGGCTTTGGGCAAGAATGTGGTGGCTCTTTTCGGCCCTTCTGATCATCGGCGAACCGGGCCCTATCGTGGGAAAGTCATCCGCGCCAAGGTCGATTGCATACCTTGTAACCGGCGTAGCTGCCGTAAGCCCATTTGCATGTCCGGCATTCGGGCCGAGGATGTCTTCCCTGTCTTGAAAAAATATCGGGTTCTTTCGGAAATCGATGAACCGGAAGTAAATGAAATAGATGATAAATTTTAATACGTTGCAGCTTGGATGGGGGTGCATAGCAGGTGGGGCAAGCCATGTTTAAGAACTGCCCGACACCATCGCCGACAATACCTCATCTTCAGACTTTCTAAACTTCCATGATATACCGTGCTCTTATCAAAATCGATGATATAGACCTGCTCTTGGTCGTCTACAAGAACGTTGCCAGGATGAAAATCGGCATGTAAGATTCGATTCTCAACCAAGAGTCTGACTTGCACAACGAGCCTTTCCATGATCCCTGAAATGCGCTCGGGAAATGTTTGGCTCAATTGGGCCAGGGTCTGGCAATTCGGTACCTTCCTTGAAATGAGCCAGCCTTCGTAAAATAGCCGCCCACGATAACCGAAGGCCAGGGGTTCGGGTACGTTGATGCCGGCCTTGCTGGCGCGTTCCATCTGTTCGTATTCGATTTGACCTCGTGTTTTTGAGATCCTCAAATAGTGTCGCTTGACCAGGTTTGCGATCAACCCACCGCGGTGGTAATGTTTGACGACAGTTGCGCCAAACCCTTCCAAGTGTGCATCTAAAACGGCAGTTCTGCCGGCCAAAAGGCCGTCTGGCTTTTGGGGCGGTTTTTTGAACACCTCGACCATCTGCCGGGTTTGAAGGGCCGTCAGTCGTTGTGAACTCCCGATCTTGAAATGATCGATGCAATGACAAACGATATCACTCAAAAAGGACTCCCGTTCAACAGCGTAACCCGCTTCACTGGACATATGGTCCTGACTACTTAAATAAGCTCTCTATTCACTAACTTTTCAATGGCTTGAATCACTTCTTGCGCCTGTGGCCCCCTCATACAGGCTTCGGTGCCGTTGGGGCATCTCATTGAGCCATGTCGACGACAAGGTTTGCATGCAAGATCTTTTTGTTCGATGACGATAGCCTTGTTCTGCCATGGCCCGTAGCCAAATTTTGGCGAAGTGGCGCAAAAAATTACGACTGTGGGAATCTTGAGAGCCGATGCCATGTGCAGAGCCATGCTGTCATTGCAAACCACCACGCGTGCATGCTGCATCACAAAGGCGGATTCGGATATGGAGCTACGACCTGCAAGATTGAGCACTTCAAGGTCTCGTGCGACTCTATCGCATATCTCCTTCTCAGAAGAAGCACCTAAAAGAACCACACTGATTTTTTTCTTCAGCAAATAACGGGAGACCTCCCGGTATCCCGTCCAATTCCACATTTTGGTTCGCCAGGCACTGCCGGGTACGAGGACGGCGTATTTGCCTGATGGTGGTAAATCTTGTTTCCAAGTCGCATCAATTTCGCCTGCTTTTGGCGGATAGAGCCTCATTTGAGCAAATTCTGGGTTGATTCGACACTCTCCTGAAAGAATAGACAAATTTCGCAGCACATCGTGCTGGCTGAAATCGCGTGATGTCAAGTGGTGGTACAAGAATTTGCCCTTTGCATCGTGACAGCCGATTCGCAGTGGTATGCGTGCCATCCATAGCAAAAGAGAGGTGCGGTAGGATCGATGTAGTGAATAGACTCGGTCAAAGGCCATGGATTTGAGCCTGCGGCTCATCCGTATTAAACCGGAAAGACCGGCATCACCGGCGCGTTTGTTCAGCGGGATAACGCCAGTTAACAGCGGATCCCGGCGTACCAGATCGGCGGCCAATGGCGTGGTCATCATCCAGAGATCCGCCTTGGGGAATAGGTCTTTGATGGCGGCGATCACAGGCGTCGACAGGATCGTGTCACCGAGAAAGCTGGTCTGTGCGAGTAATATTTTCATTTAAAAAGACACCTCAAATTCAGGCGATCGCATAATATGGTCGTGTTCACAATAAAAAACCCGCCAAGTTGAGCAATTGAATAATTGCTATCCAGCTTCAGGTGTGTGAGGTGGTTGCATATACTCATAATTCTGGTTGACAATAATAACGGGAACTGTTTTTTAGCGCCTTTACCGAATTGGTGATTTTTATAACAATTACGAACCGATTGGAACAGCGTTGTTTAGAATTTGCCACATAAACCTGGCCAAGGGGTTTCGAGGCGGAGAACGGCAGACCGAACTGTTAATCAGAGCGATAGGTGCTTTTGAAGATGTCTCTCAGACAGTTATCCTTCGCAAGGATTCGCCGTTGATCGACCGGCTTGATGGCAGTTCTCCAAGGCTTGAACTGCATGTCGTATCCAAGCCATATATCCGATATGCTTTCTTAATCCGTGATTGCAGCCTCATCCATGCACATGAGGCCAAAGCCGCCCAGTTTGCGTACCTGTCAAGCAGGCTGTATCGGCGACCTTATTTAATTACCCGACGGGTCCCCAACCCCATTAAGTCCAACCCTCTAAGCAGGCGGATTTATATCAAATCAAATATGGTGGTGGCATTGTCCGGAGCCATAAGGGATTTGCTTGTGAAATATGACAGTAGGCTGAAGCCAGTGATCATTCCCAGCATGGTCAGCAATCTGCCGTTTGACCCGGTGTCAAAGGACGAAATCAGGCGTCGCTTTACTGGCAAGTTCCTGGTCGGCCATGCCGGCGCCTTGGTCAATCGTCACAAGGGGCAGCAGTACCTGTTGGAAGCTGCAAGTATCCTGGAAAATGTCTATCCGAACATCCATTTTCTTTTCTTAGGACAAGGAGAGGACGAGAGCTGGTTGAAAGGCCTGGCAGATGGGTTGAGCAATGTGACTTTTACAGGATTTATTGAAAACTTAGGCGATTATCTTGCTGCTTTCGACCTCTTTGTATTTCCGTCTCTCCAGGAAGGTCTGGGCTCGGTCCTTTTGGATGCGATGCAATTCAGATTGCCTATTGTGGCAAGTGATGTAGATGGAATTCCAGATATCATTGAACACGAGAAAACAGGTTTGCTAGTGCCTCCAAGGGATGGCAAGGCCCTTTCCAGGGCCATCGAGAACCTGTACCTGAGTGGGGATAAGCGCTTGATGTTGTCCGAAAACGCTTATGCAGCAACAGTGAAATATCATCCGCGAGAGATTGCCGCTCTTTACTTAAGTGCATACAAGCAAATACTCAGCAGGCTGATCTGAATCCCCCCTCAGGGGGTTAAACGCGCATGTCGATTATCAGAATTTAGAGCAGAACCAAATCGTCAAAGGGTGTTATGATTAAAAATATTCAAGAATTACATCAATTCCTGCCATCCATAAACGGCGCAAGCCGTTCCAAGAATCATTTTTGTGAAACCATGGGGCTTCTTGGAGTCGCTATCTATGCCTTTTCTTTTCCCTTTTCCAAAGATCTCTGTTACGTTGGTGAGTGGTTGATGCTTGGCGCTTTCGTCTTATCTCTTCCCCACATCTGGCCCATCATGAAAAACGATCCCTTATGGATCGCCTTTGTGGCATTTCTCATTTTTATGTTGTTTAAAGCCATTTTAACGTTGGTGGCATATTCAGGTGAGCTGGGTGAGGTCTTGAATGCTATCCGTTGGCGTGCGCGTTTTTTCTGGCTTTTTATTGTCGCCTGGTGGGTCGGCGGTACGAAAAGCTCTATATTGAGATTAATGGCTTTCGCCCTTGTTGGTTTTTTCATCTTATTGTTAATCGGCTATGAGCCCCACCTTTTTCAAAAAATAATGAGAGGAATGAGGGTTGGTTTCGGGTTGAATCCCCAACATTTCAGCTTGTTTGCAGCTACAGCGCTCTGTGGATGTCTTTTTTTTGCAAAGAATTTTTGGGGAACCAGATATCGATACGCAAGAATTGTAATATGGAGCCTGCTGGTCTCGTGGTTATTGGTGCTGATAATTGCATCCCAAGTACGTGCCACCTGGATAGCAGTGATCGCTGTCTTGGTTTCATCAGGAACATACGCTCTGTTCGCCGTTCTTTTTAATGAAGCGAAAAAAAGATCGATGCATATGGTTTTAGGGCTTATTTTTTTGGGAGTGCTTTTGGGGGTGGGATATCATTTTTTTCATGAGCCGTTACATAATAGAGTATATCGTGATTGGGATTCCGTGAATAACATGATTTCTTCAGGTTTTGAAAATATCGACCCTACGACCTCTTCGGGGATTAGGATGACATTGTGGAAGTGGGCGGTCGATAAAATCAAGCAACACCCGATCGTCGGATGGAAAATTGACAACAGCAGCAGGGACTATCTCGGAAAGGAAGGTCTAGACAAACGTGTTGCAAAATTTCATCATGTGCATAACAGCTACCTGGAAATCTTGTTGAATCAAGGTGTGTTGGGTTTCGCACTGTTTCTATTTTTTCCATGCTATGTAATTTTCTCAGTTTCTTCATGTTACCGAAGGGAGAAAATCCCGTTTCATTATTACGCCTTTTTCTTAAGTGTCGTCATTCTTTTCAGTATCGTTAACCTGTTCGAGGCCTATTTTACGACTTGGCTTTTTTGGCCATATTTTTCGGTTTTTTGGGGCGGTTTTTATTCGTTCGCGCTATGGTCTCGGAAAAATCCTTAAAACACACTGCCGAAATGACTAATTCCGATATCAACTTTTCGATAATCATCCCCTGCTACAATGCCTCCATGTACATAGATAGAGCCATCAACTCAGCATTGGCCCAAAGGATAGGCAACTATGAGATCATAGTTGTAGATGATGGCTCCACCGATACGACGGATGATATCTTGCACGCATACGTATCCACGAATAAATATCGAATTTCCTCTATTCGTCAAGAAAACAGAGGGCCTGCCGCTGCACGAAATAGGGGAATATCCGAATCTAAAGGCGAATATCTGCTTTTTCTTGACGCAGACGATGAGTTGTTGCCAGACGCATTACAGGCGTTTCAATCAACTCTGTGTGAAGCCAACTTCAAATACGATTTTGTTTATGCCGGGCATTATTCTGTAAATATAGCTGGTAAAACCAAAAAATTGTGTCCGGAATCAAGAGAGGTTAAGGGTCCCCGCGAATTTAAGCGGCTCATTGAGGGCAAGGGTGTAAGCCCGACCCATGGTGCTATAGTTATACGCAAGAGGTGCTTCCAGAAACTGTCTTATCCAGAATCGATTCGATGCAACGAGGATTTTGTTCTGTTTGCGCATTTGTTCGCTTTGTATTCAGGTAGAGCGATATCGCGCCCTGTGGTTTTCAAATACAAGCGGGAAGGAAGCTTACGTGGTGACACACAGGCTATTGTCGATGCCGTGACCAAAGCGCCCGCCCTGCTTTTCGACCCAACTGTGCTGCCGGATGAGTATTTTAAGTTCAAACCGCTTTATGTCGCCAAAAGATATTTGGAGAAGGCAAGAATCAATTTCAAAAACAGGGAATTTTCTGAATTTCGCAAAACATATCATCAATCAATAGAGGCTTATCCTCGAACCATCTTTAAACACAGGTTTCTTATTAGATATCTCTACGCTATTGCCTGGTTGGCTTTAAATCATGGGTAGAGAGTATCTCAAAATAGAAGGCAATGTGCATGGTTGATAAAACACTTCCGATATCTCTGGTAATCATTACCTATAACGAAGAGAAAAACATACGTCGATGCCTTGAAAGCGCTTTTGGGATGGTTTCGGAGATTGTCATAGTAGATTCCGGTTCTACAGATGGAACAACCCGAATCGCCTCCGATTACAACGCTCACGTTTATCACAACCCGTGGCCAGGTCATGTAGCTCAGAAAAATATTGCACTATCGAAATGCACCCAGCGATGGGCTTTATCTTTGGATGCCGATGAGGCCATGTCCATAGCTTTGCGTTTTTCCATTGAAAATTTATTCCGTCGAGGTGAACCGGATCGATCCGGATATTGGATCAATCGGAAGAATTTTTACCTTGGCGAATGGATAGAGCATGCTTGGTATCCCGAATGGCGCCTTCGAATGGTAAAAACAAACAAAGCCCTTTGGGTGGGATCCGATCCTCACGATAGATTGTCAGTCAGTGGCCCGACTGCTAAATTAACTGGAGATATTTTGCATTATTCATATGCCGATCTCCAAGATCATATCAGCCGGACCATCAGCTATGGGCGAATTGGGGCTCATACCCTGGTGAGTCGAGGACAGGATTTTAAATGGTATAAGCTTGTTTTTTCTCCTCTTATCAGGTTTGCTAAAAGCCTGATATTGAAACAGGCATGGCGGGATGGTTGGCGAGGATGGATTATCGCTTACTCCTCTCTGATAGCCTGTTTTGTAAAGTATGCTCTCGTGTTCGAAGCGAAATTGAATAGAGAATCCAAAGCTGATGAGGAGGCGGAATGGAAAGCGCCGAAGTAATATCGCTGAAATACCCGCTTGTATTTGTGGTGGGTATCGCCCACAGCGGATCGACTTTGTTGGGAAAATTGCTTGACATGCACTCTCAAGTGTTGTGCGTCGGGGAATTGTTGCGCATAAGGGATGCAATAGAAAAGGCTTATCCTTGCAGTTGTGGCAAGAAGCTCGAGGATTGCGATTATTGGCACAGACACATTGAATGGATAAAAAATGAGGCCGGCCTGAATTTCAAACACTTTACGCAAGGACTATATGCGAAATTGTGTGCACTTTCGGGCAAAAACGTCGCTGTCGATCTGTCAAAAACAAGGGTGTTGCGTATGATGGATGGTTTTTTCGTCAATAGAATGAAGAGATTTAGAGACGCAGGCTTTATTCTGCTCCTGCGAGATCCCAAAGGGATAAGCGCCTCTGCGATGCGCCGAACAGATAAGTCGCTGGACAGATTTTTAAATAGATATCTTAAATGGATGAACAGATTTCAGAAATTGGTTGATAACGAAGGTGACAGGGTGCTTATCCTGAAATACGAGGATTTATGCAACACACCTGATCAGGAAATTATGCGTCTTTGTCAATTTATAGGTATAACATTCGAACCAGGAATGATGGCCCCTTCTGACAAAGAACATCATTTTGTTCATAGCAGTACCTCAAATTATATGAAAAACTTAAACACCCTGAAAGTCGATAATCGCTGGCAGCATGAGCTCCGAAATGATGATATTGCGAAGATTGACTTCATCATTAACAAGGTGAAGTTGTTAAGGCAGGCATACGCAGGTAGTTAATCATTTTAAGTGCGTTATGAGATGACATCACTGAAGTAATGAATTTAGGTTGAAAGAGGGGGGATGACTCGGAATGAGGGTGGCTTTGGTTCATCCGCACTATCGTCCAGACGGTGGTGCGGAGACGGCGGTTGTT
The DNA here is from genome assembly GCF_001293685.1 of Desulfatitalea tepidiphila. Classification (NCBI taxonomy): domain Bacteria; kingdom Pseudomonadati; phylum Thermodesulfobacteriota; class Desulfobacteria; order Desulfobacterales; family Desulfosarcinaceae; genus Desulfatitalea; species Desulfatitalea tepidiphila. The sequence goes on from NZ_BCAG01000003.1 coordinate 972,085, forward strand.
CATACTTTAAATGCACTGCGACTTAAGGGTGCACAGGTAAGTATCATCTCCAGGCATTGGTCAGAAAAGGACAGAGACAATCAGGTAATAACGTGCAATCCGTTTTATATCGGCAGATTATGGCGTGAATTGGGATTCGCCAAGAAAGCAGAAGAAATTGTTTCCACACTGCAAGTCGATATCGTTCAATCTCAAATTAGAATGTCCGGTTGTGATATATATCGCGCAGGTGGAGGGGTGCATCGTGAATGGCTGCGTCAAAGGAACAGGATTTCCGGCCCTTTTAGAAGGTTGTTGACTATATTGAGTGCATATCATGGCTACAAATTGCATTCCGAGAAGCAAATCTATTCTGATGAACGGTTGAAGGCGGTCATATGTAATTCACATATGGTGAGCCAAGAGATTAAAATGTATTACGGAGTACCTGTTGAAAAGATCCATGTGATTTACAACGCAGTGGATCTCCGAAAATTCGATGCAACCGCCAATAAGGAAAGAGGGCGCAATCTTAGAGACCAATTGGGAATAGCGGATGATAAAATCGTTTTTCTTTTTGTCGGGTCTGGCTATGAGCGAAAGGGTCTATCCACGCTATTGGAGTGCATGGCGAATATGCCGGGCGACTGCATTTTGGTCGTGGTTGGTAAAGAATCGCGTATACGGAAATACTATCGTAGATGCAGGCAGTTGGGCCTTTCTGAAAAGGTTATTTTCGCAGGAATGCAAAAGGATGTGGTGCCATACTATGCGGCTGCCGATGCCTTTGTTTTGCCAACATTATATGATGCCTTCGCCAATAGTGTTCTGGAAGCCATGGCTTCCTCGTTGCCAGTCATCACAAGTTTAAAGTGCGGCGCTGTGGATCTCATCGAGAATGAACGAAATGGTTTTTTATGCGACTCCCTCGATAAAGAACTTATTATTAAGTACATGCACTTACTGAGAAACCCCGCTATTAGATCAACTGTAGGAGATGCAGGCCGGAAAACTGTTGAAAATTTCACTACAGAAAATATGAGCAAACAACTCTATACTCTTTATGAAGAAATATTGGGTTGAAAATATGCTGCCGGTCAAAAGGCGCGTTGTTATAGCACCCTCATGGAAAGGTAACCTTGAAGTCACTGCTTTGTGTGACAATTTAGAATTACAAGTATCGTCTGCCACCGCTGAAGTATTTAAAGATGACGCTGCAGCCAAGGTGGTGGCGACCGATTTTTTTTCACAGAGACTGATTGTGAAGCAGTACAATCCCAAGAACCTCCTAAAATTGTTGAGCCGAATGCTTAGAAAGTCAAATGCTCTAAAAACATGGGAAAACGCAAATTATCTTTTCAATGAGGGCGTTGAAACGATCAGGCCGGTTGCATTGATAGAGGATCGTATCGCAATTTTCAGCATCAAATCTTTTTTTGTAGGAATATTTATTCCCGGAGACGACGCTAGGACATTTTTCAGGGATAGGAGCAAAACTTCCAGTGAGCGGCGTGACGTAGCGGAAAGAATCATCGATTCACTGGTTGCGCTGCACTCAAAGAACATCTTTATAGGCGACACCAAGGACACAAACATCGTAATAGGGCTGGATGAAATTTTTTGGGTGGATCTGGAAGAATTGAGCCACCCGAGATGGAAATGGCTCCGGCGTAAAAAGATGATCCGCGACTGGCAGGTGTTTTTTTACAATTGGAGAAACGATAACCCCAGTCGGAAGCTTTTTTACGAGGTAGCAAAAGGTAGATTGGATCGACGGCTTTATTGGGCTCTTGTTAGACAAGTGGCATCTTACAGCAGAAAGAAGTTCAAAATTGATGAGGTTCAATCACGATTATCGGGGGCAACCGACAATGCAGACAAAATATTGGCCCAGGTGAGACAGATTGTGCAAGGTTCGATCAATCCCGCCTGGGAAAAAGTGGAAAGTTCCAATTCCGCCATCGTTGCCCGCAGGGATATAGACGGTGCCTTGTTGTACTGTAAAGTATATCTCCCCAGAAACAATAAGGAAGGGTTGAAGCGATTGTTCAGGGCGGGGCGGGGAAAACGTGCGGTCAGAAACGAGCAAATGATGCGCGCTGCGGGCTTTTCTGTTCCTGAAACGCTTTACTGGGGGAGGCAAAAAGTGAGGGAATATACTGTCTCCATAGGCATCGATGGGATCTCGATGATTACTTGGTTGAATCAACACCGCCATGATCCAAAAGCCAAGCGCACGGTGTTACGACGATTGGGCGAAGAAGTGGGAGCATTGCATTTGGCGGGATTTGCACACGGCGATCTGAGAATGGGCAATGTGCTGTTGCAAGGGCCACCCGAAATTCCAGAATTCGTGTTTCTCGATAACGAACGTACATCACATTTTAGAAAGATACCAAAAAGACTGGCCATTCAGAACCTGCGGCAGATCAATACGGACGCCGTATCCAGGTTGAGCCGAAGCGACCGGTTGCGGATTTTCAGAGCCTATCAGAGCGTGTATGGCGCTTTTAAAAAAAAGGCGGAAAAGAGAATGATTGCAGAAATAGAACACCTGACCAGAAAACGGCTTGCCGCCGCGTTAAAATAAACTCCGGATCGAAGCCAGAATAGAAACCAAAAGCTATGAACACTTATAAAAATTCAATGCACGTGCTTCTGTTTACCTTTTTATACGCCTTGGGGCTTATCCCCCGGAGATGGTCGTCCGCCATTGCCAATGCAATAGGGACTATATGGTATGCTGTGGACAAAGGCCATAGAGATATAGCCCATGAAAACATGGCCAGAGTGTACGGTGACAAGAAGAGTCGGGTGGAAATTAGAAGCGCCACACGCCGTAGTTTTGGCCAGATTGCCCAAATTCCGTTTGAAATGGGGTGGGCCTTGAGAATGAACAGGCAGGATTTCATGCGGCACTGCAAGATCACGGGGCTGCCGAATTTGCGCCGGGCATTCGCCAAGGGCAAAGGCGTGTTGATCCTTACGCTTCACATCGGCAATTGGGAATTGCTACCTATGGCTTATATCGACAGCGGTTTGAATGTAAGTATGGTTTATCGGCCCTTGGACTTCAAACCTGCCGACGAGTTCATACTCAATTATCGTTCCAGACATGGGGCTCAGCCGATTCCTAAAAAGAAGTCCATGCGCCGGATATTAAAAGCTTTAGCACAGAGAGATTGCGTGGGCATATTGCTAGATCAGACAGCAGGCATGAAGGCTGGAATCTTGCTGGAGTTTTTTGACCATCCGGCGTGGACCAACAAAGGCCTGGCGCTGTTGGCCTCAAAGACCCAGGCGCCGGTGATCACTTCATTCCTGATACGTAATGGCCTGAATTATGAAGTCCATATCGGTCCGGAAATCCCACTGGTTCACACCGGCAGAAAAGAAGATGATGTTCGAATCAATACGCAGCGTTATAATCAAGCACTGGAGGAGATCATCCGCAAATATCCAGAACAATGGCTCTGGATGCACCGGCGATGGAAACAGAGAGGGAAAAAACGCAAAATCAAAAACGTATCATAAAAAGGGTATGTTTGAGTCCGCGCCATTGACTTGCTTATCCGCGAACTGAATCTCATACAACTTAGCGTACTCCCCACCGCTTTCAAGTAATTCGGTATGGGTGCCGGTCTCGACGATGCGGCCATCGACCACTACGGCGATGCGGTCCGCTCCTGATATGGTGGAAAGTCGATGGGCGATGACCAGCGTGGTTCGTCCCTTCATCAGGTTTTCCAGCGCTTTCTGAACGATACCCTCCGCTTCAGAATCCAACGCAGATGTTGCTTCATCTAAGATGAGTATCGGAGCATCCTTGATAAGCGCCCTGGCGATACAGAGGCGCTGCCTTTCACCACCGGAAAGACGCCCCCCCAATTCTCCGATCATCGTGTCGTAGCCTTTGGGAAAACGCTGGATGAAATCATGGGCGTAAGCCGCCCGCGCTGCGGCTTCAACCGCATCGTCCGGGGCCTGTCGATTGCCGTAACGGATGTTGTCCCGCACGGTTTCATTGAATAAAATTGGTTCTTGTGTAACAATTGCAATTTGTCGGCGCAGGTCGGAGGCCTTGAATTCGCGGATGTCGATGCCGTCCAGGGTGATCGATCCGTCCGTTACGTCAAAAAACCTGGGAATCAAATTGGCTATGGTACTCTTACCGCCTCCGCTCATGCCCACCAAAGCCAACACCTTGCCTGGATCCATGCTGAGGTCGATGCCTTTGAGGACTGGTTTATCTTCGTAACTGAACTCGACCTGATTGAAATGGATGCTATGGGTGTCGGTGTCGGGAATGGTCTGCGGAATTACCGGATCGGGAATATTGTTCGGTGTTTCGATGACATCGTAGATTCGATCGGTTGCGGCCAATCCGCTCTGAACTTTAGTGTTGAGCTTGCTGAGTTTTTTGATCGGTTCGTAAAGCAAGATGACGCAGGTCAGAAAGCTGATGAATGCACCTGGGGTGGTTTTATCCTTGATTACCTCCCACCCGCCGTACCAGATCACCAAAGCGATGCCGATGCCGGCGATAATTTCCATCAGTGGAGAGGCGATGGCGCGAACCTTAACGCCTTTGATTTCCAATCTGAAAAGATCGGCGGTCTTGCCGAAGAACCGCTGCTTTTCGTGCGTTTCCATGCCGAACGCTTTGACGATCTTCGTTCCGGCGAGGGTTTCATGCAAAAAGGCGGTCAGTTCGGCCATCGCCACTTGGCAACCCGTGCTGATTTTTCTGACCCGACGGCCCAACAGAAAGACAGGGTAGAAGGCGATGGGCAGCACGACAAAAGCCAGAAGCGCCATTCGCCAGTTCAGATATAGGATCACCCCCATAAGGCCGAGAACCGATGTCGTATCGCGCAGAACTCCGGCCACTGCGGTGGATACCATATTTTTAAGCTGGTTCACGTCGTTCGTGATCCTGGACATCAGGACACCGGTGCGCTCTTTTTGAAAATAGGAGAGCGGCAGGTCCTGAATCTTGTCATAAAGTTCATCACGCAGACGACGGATGACGTTCTCGCCGACATAATTCATGAAATATTCGTAACCATATTCTCCAAAGCCTCTGAATAGAAAGACCACGAGTATAGCCAACGGCAGTAAAAAAAGTCCGGCGGCATTCTTGTTCATGAAAATGTCGTCGATCACCGGTTTGGTCAGATAGCCCATGGCGCTGGTGGTGGCCGATATGACCACACTACACAGCCCTGCCATTATCAAACGTCCCGCGTTCTGTTTGATCAATGCCAGCAATTTTTTGTGGCGCGGTTGGAATTCGAATTTAAATGGAAATTTCAACAAAATATCCTTTGGGTATGTTTTCTTGAGTGATCCGGACGGTCAAACCGCCCCGTTTTTAACCCATACCATCTCGTTTGTAAATGGTGCGGGTTTGGCCAATAGGGCAGAAGTGCAGGAACAAATGCGGGAAAACCATTGCAGACCCTAAAACAACATGGGTTGGGATATTCGTTGCCAACCTATCTGCAGCGTTATATAAGAACCCAAAAAATGAAGGCCAAAATGGCGTCTTACCGCTTAGTTTCTGTAATGACTTTGGTGGTGCCCGGCAGCCGAAATATAATCATAAACGAGCCTATGCCTCATAAAGAGATCGACCTGAATCATCTAAAAACCTATGTCGCCGCTGATCGGCCGTCCAGCGTGACGACCGCCTTGGAAGGCGTGCCGCCGCGGGCAGGTATGACAATCAGGCAGTTTCTCGACGAATTGCCTGGGCTGCTGAAGGCCGAGGATTTAAAATCAGTGGCCCGGGCCGTCGTTGCGGCAAGGGACACAAGAAAACCGGTCATCGCCATGCTGGGTGGCCATGTGATCAAGACCGGCTGCAGTCCGATCCTGGCCGATTTGGCCGTCCATGGTTTCATTACCCACTTTGCGTCCAACGGCAGTGCAGCGGTTCACGATACTGAGCTGGCCACTTGCGGGCATACCTCCGAGGATGTTGCAGTTCAGCTGGCAGATGGCTCTTTTGGCATGGCATCGGATACGGCTGAATTGATCAATCAGGCGGCAATTCGCGCCGTGCGAACCGGCGAGGGGTTCGGCGAAGCGATGGGGGCCATGCTGGTGGAACAAAATGCGCCCTATTTGGAGCGGGCATTGCTCGCCCACTGCCGGCGGATCGGAATTGCCTATACCCTTCATGTAGCGATCGGCACGGATATCGTCCATCAGCACCCGTCGGCCGACGGTGCGGCCATCGGAGCGGCCTCCCTGCGCGATTTCAGAATCTTCGCGGCTGCGGTGGCGGATTTGGATGGCGGGGGGGTGGCGTTGAATCTGGGCAGTGCCGTCATCATGCCCGAGGTGTTTTTAAAGGCCCTGGCCATTGCGCGCAATCTGACCGGTGGGCCCAGGGATTTTACGACCGCCAATTTCGATATGATCCAGCACTACCGACCATCGGTCAATGTGGTTCAACGGCCGATTCTATGCGGAGGACACGGATATGCGATCACCGGCCATCATGAAATCATGATTCCCCTGCTGGCGGCGGCCATACACGCATATGCCTGAACCGGAATCCGGAAGCTGTGGTAGGGTGAGGAGTGGTGATGTTTGCGGAAATCTTGGAACGCCATCTGGCGTGCTTTAAGCAACTGCCGGACCTGGAGCGAGAGGTCGACGATATCGCCAAACGCCTGAGCGGCGTGATCGCCGGCGGTCATAAGGTTCTCATCTGCGGAAACGGTGGATCGGCCGCCGACGCCCAGCATTTCGCCGCCGAGCTGATCGGTCGTTTCGAAAATGAGCGGGCGGCCTGGCCGGCGGTGGCCCTGACCACCGATACCTCGATTCTGACGGCCGTTGGCAACGATTACGGTTTTGACCAGGTATTTGCCCGTCAAGTGCAAGGGTTGGGGCGGTCCGGCGACGCGCTTATCGGCATTTCCACATCGGGGAATTCCGGCAACGTGATTCAGGCCGTTCAGGAAGCCAGAAAACTGGGAATGTATACCGTGGGGTTGCTGGGCAAGTGCGGCGGCGCCATTAAGCCGCTGGTGGATTCGGCCATCGTCATCGACGATCCCGCCACTGCGCGCATCCAGGAGGCCCATAGTTTTATTCTCCACTACTGGGCCCTGGTGATCGAAAACCGCATCTGCGCCGCACGGTCAGAGTAAAAACCACGCTCAGGCGCAACCGGCATAACCGACTCAGGTACCCTCATGCAGAAAATGCCAATCTTATTTGAAGAAGCGGATATTCTCGTGGTCGGCGACGTGATGCTGGACCGCTATGTCTGGGGCCAGGTCAAACGCATATCACCCGAAGCGCCGGTACCTGTGGTACAGGCCCAGCGCACCACGGAAACCTTGGGCGGCGCGGGCAATGTGGCATATAATCTGGCCGCTTTGAATTGCCGGGTGAGCCTCATCGGTGTGTGTGGCGCGGACCCGACCGCTCGATCGCTGCGCGATCTGCTCACCGCCAAGAAGATAGACGATCTTCTGCTCGCGGATCCGGCGCGGCCGACGACCACCAAGACCCGCATCATGGCCCATAAGCAACAGATACTCCGCCTGGACGACGAGCAGGTCCGTCCCATGGATGCGGAGATCATCGCCGGGATTCGAAATGCCTTTTCAACCGGATTGGAGCGCTGCAAGGCGGTGGTCCTTTCGGACTACGGCAAAGGCGTATTAGCGGAGACTTCTTTTGTCCAGGAGATGATTCAGGCCTGCCGCAGCCGTTCGATTCCCGTACTGGTGGATCCCAAGGGCATGGATTGGCAGCGCTACCGCGGGGCCTCGGGCGTTACCCCCAATACGGCCGAGTTGGAGATGGTGGCCGGTTCTGCCCTGGAGACCGATGAAGCCGGATTGATCGCTGCGGCCGAGCAGACCCGAGAACGTTACGGCCTGGAATGGTTGCTGGTTACCCGCGGGGCAAAAGGCATGTGCCTCGTCCGGTCCGATACGACACCGCTTCTCATTCCAGCTCAGGCACGGGAAGTTTTTGACGTGTCGGGTGCCGGCGATACGGTCATCGCCACCCTGGCCGCGGCGCTGAGTGTCGGCACGCCGCTGGCCGATGCCGCCCGGATCGCCAATCAAGCAGCCGGGATCGTTGTCGGCAAGCTGGGCACCCAGCCCATCCTGGCGTCTGAGCTGGCTACGGCCCTGCACTTCAACGACCAGCGTCGCTTTTTTCCCTATTCTGCGGCCAAGTTGTCCGATGTGCCGGCTGCCACGGAAAAGATCGGCCAGTGGCGTGCCGCTGGAGAACGCGTGGTTTTTACCAACGGCTGTTTCGATCTGCTGCATCCCGGCCATATCAGCCTGCTCTACAAAGCCCGCTCACTGGGCGATCGCCTGGTGGTGGGGCTCAATACCGATGCCTCGATCAAACGGTTGAAGGGCAGCGGCCGTCCGATATTATCGGAACACGATCGTGCGGCCATGTTGGGCGCCCTGGCATGTGTGGATTTGGTGGTGGCCTTTGACGAAGATACGCCCATCGAACTCATCAAAGCCTTGCAGCCGGATATTTTGGTCAAAGGATCGGATTACAAGCCCGACCAGGTGGTGGGTAAAGAGGTGGTCGAGTCGTATGGCGGATCGGTCCAACTGGTGGATCTCGTGGAGGGCTACAGCACCACCCGCTTGACCGAGAAGGTGATCTTGGAATATCAGCGGCGGAGCACCCGAATTGACGCCAAGTAGCAAGTTGACCAGACCAATCCACCTGCAAGGGCTACCGGTTCTCCTCTTCGAGCAGCCGTTCAAAGTAGGCAATGGTTTTTTTCAGCCCCTCATCCAGGCCGACCACCGGTTGCCATTGAAGCTCCTTGCGAGCCAGCGCGATGTCGGGTTTGCGTTGGCGTGGATCGTCCTGTGGTAAGGGTTTGTAAATCACCTCGGAAGCGCTGCCCGTTAACTCGATCACCTTACGGGCCAGTTCCATGATGGTGAACTCGGCCGGGTTGCCCAGGTTGACCGGTCCGATCATCTCATCGGAAGAATTCATCAACCCGATCAATCCCTCGATCAAGTCGTCGACATAACAGAATGAGCGGGTCTGTTGCCCCTGACCGAAAACGGTGATCGGCTCGTTTTTAAGGGCCTGCACGATGAAGTTGGAAACCACCCGGCCGTCGTTGGGGTGCATGCGGGGACCATAGGTGTTGAAGATGCGTGCCACTTTGATTTTCAAGCGATGCTGCCGGTAATAGTCGAAGAAAAGAGTCTCGGCGCAGCGTTTGCCCTCATCGTAGCATGAACGGATGCCAATGGGATTGACCCGGCCCCAATAGGATTCCGGCTGGGGATGTACCTCCGGATCCCCGTAGACCTCGCTGGTGGAGGCCTGGAGAATCCTGGCCCTCACCCGCTTGGCCAAGCCGAGCATGTTGATGGCGCCGTGGACACTCGTTTTGGTCGTCTGCACCGGGTCGAACTGGTAGTGGATGGGTGAGGCCGGGCAGGCCATGTTGTATATTTCGTCCACTTCGAGGTAGAGTGGAAAAGTCACATCATGCCGGATGAATTCGAAATCGGGATGATTCAGCAAATGGCGGATGTTGCGTTTGGTGCCCGTGAAGCAGTTGTCCACACACAATACATCATGGCCCTGTTCAAGCAGCCGTTCGCACAGGTGGGACCCGAGAAATCCACAACCCCCGGTGACCATGATCCGTTTGGACAGATGCATCTGCTTCCCCTTTTCTGCTTGAGGTATCATTATTTCGGTCCGATTGCCTTGTAACCGATTTTCACCCTGAAGTCCATGTCCCCCGGCGGTGTTTGGTGCTTGTGTATATTTTAGAATAAAATGCAGAATACTTGGATGTATCGCTTGGTGGTTGCACTTTTGATAGAAGTATGGAAAATAACGCTTCCATCAACCCACGAGAAGGAGGGACCATGGCCATCGATCAACATTTACTGGAACTCCTGGTTTGCCCGCAGTGCAAGGGGGATATCCGTTTGAATGCCAAAGGGGACGGACTGATTTGCGATGCATGCAAGTTGGTTTACGAAATCAGGGATGATATTCCGATCATGCTTATCGAAGAAGCCAAACCATTGTCCGAAACCGCTTCATGACATGCATTGCCTGATGGGTCTCTCTGGCCCCGACCGCTTGTTGTACTTTAAAAGCCTTTTTCAGCGGGAGGCAATGTTGCCATGAGTCTGCCGCAGCCGCCTCAACCGGCCAAACTGATCGTCGGCCTGCTTTTGAAAGAGCAGTCCCTGGTGCCGGAGCTGGCCGAGGCACTAGAGACTGAATTTGGCGCCATAGACATGGTGAGTCCTTGGTTTACTTTCGATTATACCAAATATTATGCATCGGAGATGGGGCAACCCTTGCACCGCCGCATGCTCGTCTTCGAGGAATTGATGCAACAGCATGCGTTGGCCCAAATCAAGCTGACGACCAACCGCATAGAAAACCAGTACGCGCGTGACGGTAAACGACAGGTCAATCTCGATCCCGGGTATCTGCTGTATGAGCGATTCGTCCTGGCTACCGGTAAAAACTACACGCATCGCATATATATAGGTGAAAATATTTATGCCGATCTGACCCTGATCTATCAACAGGGCCAATACCGTGCGTTGTCCTGGACCTATCCGGATTATGCGGATGACCAGATGCGCCGGTTTCTTCTGAAGGTCCGTCAAAAATACGGAGCCGATTTGAACCGCAACGGGGCGGGATTGCAGCTCGGATCATAAAACCCCGACCTGTCTCGATCCTTAATACTAATCAAACGAGAGCGAGATCCAATGCTCAAAAGCATGACCGCATATGCCGGTGCCGAAAAATCCGAGGGAGAATTGACCGCCAATGTCGAAATGCGTTCCTACAACAGCCGCCATCTGGATCTGGCCGTTCGAATGCCGCACGGCTATGCGGCATTAGAAGAAAAGGTCAAGGGCAAGATTGCCACCGCGTTGGTTCGCGGCCGCGTCGAAGTGCGCATCTGGGTCAAGGATACCTCCGAGCAGGCGTGTGCATTCGAAGTGGACAGCGCAAAAGCCAGGGCCTTTCATGCGGCCGTAACACGCCTGAAAACCGAATTGAATCTGGCCGGAGAGTTGTCGCTGGATCGTCTCATCGATGTCAGCGGGATCATCCAACCGGTGGAAGATTGCACCGCCACCGATGCTGCCTGGCCGCTGATCGAGGCCGCCTTGTCGGAAGCTTTGGCCTCCCTGGATCAGATGCGGCTGCAGGAGGGCAATCACATCGGGGAGGATTTCGCGCAGCGTCTGGAGCTGATTGAAACACACTTGGACGCGATCGAAAAAGAGTCAGCCGGGCTGCCGGCTCTTTATCGTGATAAATTGACATCCCGCATCGAATCCCTGACCCAGGGGGTGGTCGAACTGGATCCGGTTCGCATCGTCCAGGAGGTGGCCGTAATGGCGGACCGCAGTGACATCTCCGAGGAGATCGTCCGGGCGCGCAGTCATATGCTGCAGTTCCGGGCCCTGGTGAAGGGGCCAGAGCCGGCCGGCCGGCAACTCAATTTTCTGTTGCAGGAATTCAATCGGGAATTTAATACCATGGGATCCAAAATCGGACAGGCCGACTTGGCCCATTCCATAGTGGCTGTCAAAGCGGAGATCGAAAAACTGCGCGAACAGGTGCAAAATATCGAATAAGCCTCGGACGAGAGGGAAAAAGAGGGGCGGATGGAAAAAAACCTGCTCAATATCGGATTCGGCAACACCGTAGTGGCCGAGAGGGTGGTGGCCATCGTTTCACCCAACTCATCACCCATGAAACGGCTCAAGGACGAGGCCCGGGATGACCATCACTTGATCGATGCCACACATGGCCGGCGCACCCGTTCGATCATCATCATGGACAGCAACCATATCGTGCTGTCGGCCATCCAGGCCGAGACCATTTCCCAGCGTTATGAAATGCTCAAAGAGGCCGAAGAGTAAGTGACCATGCACACATGGACCGACACAGATTCCCACGCCCGGACCAACCGCTCAGGAAAACTCTTCATCGTCTCGGCCCCTTCCGGCGCAGGCAAGACGACGTTGTGCGGCATGGTCAGGCGCCATTTTAAAGACCTGGCGTATTCCATATCCTCCACAACGCGCACACCAAGACCAGGCGAGCGTAATGGGATCGACTATTTCTTCGTGAGCCGGGAAGTATTTGAAGATGGGATCGCACAGGGCCGTTGGGCGGAGTGGGCCGAGGTGCACGGCAATCTATACGGCACATCGGCCCAATGGATCTCACAAGCCTTGTCTGAGGGCAGGGATATTCTCCTGGATATTGACGTCCAGGGGGCCCGCCGGCTGCTCACCCATTTCCCGGATGCGGTTACTATCTTCATTTGTCCCCCCTCCATGGCCGACTTGGAACAGCGTTTGAGGCAACGGGGCGATGACGACGAAGCCACCATCGCCCTCCGGCTGCGTAACGCCCAAGCCGAAATGGATCAGAAGGACATGTATCGACACGTCCTGGTCAATGATGATTTGGACCAGGCCAAATCCGAACTCATTGCATTAATTGACAGCTACCGATCCCCAGCTTGAAAAATCAGTTCATTCACTTACGTTATATCGTAATACAGGGATCGGATGACAGGCGAATGGTTCATATTCAATGGATGTGCTTTATGGATACCATCCGGTCCTGGAGGCGCTGCGGGCGCGACGGCGCCGGATCGGCAAGGTATGTCTCGGGAAGGGCAAAGGTGCCCCGCGGAGGCAGGCCATAGCCGATGCGGCTGGTCAAGCGGGGGCCGCAGTCGAATGGATCGCCGCCCAGCAGATCACGGCCATCGTGGGGCACCCGCGCCACCAGGACGTTTGTGCCCAGGCGTCGCCCTATCCGGTGGTCACACTCGAAGCTCTTATGGACGAAATCACCAAGTCGAGCCGCCCCCCATGGCTGCTGCTGCTCGATCAGGTGGTCGATCCGCAGAACCTGGGTGCCATGGCAAGGACAGCCCACTGTGCGGGCATGCAGGGGATCGTCATACCCAAGGATCGTTCGGCGCCGCCATCGGCTGCGGCCAGTAAGGCCTCGGCCGGTGCACTGGAGCACATGCGCATTGCGTATGTGACCAATCTGGTGGATGCCATAGTAAGATTGAAAGAAAAGGGCATGTGGGTGGCCGGTGCGGATCGAGATGGTGAACAGTCCATTTTCGAGGCCGATCTGGCGGGACCTTTGGCCATCGTCATTGGTGGTGAAGAAAAAGGATTGCGTCCCCTGGTCCGGAAACACTGTGATTTCATCGTCTCCATTCCGCAGACCGGTCCGGTCGGTTCCCTGAATGCTTCGGCGGCGGCGGCCGTTATCGTCTACGAATCCTTTCGGCAGCGCCTCGTCGCATCGCGGCATGGCGACTGAGCGCTCGTTTAGCCACAAGATTCCAACGAGTGACCGGCCACAAATAGGCAAATTTGGTTGAGATCAAGGCGTGCGAAAAATTTTACCGCAGGCATATAGTTGATATTCCGAGGATAAAATTTTGAGTAGAACGCAGATATCGGGCAAATTGGCCATTTGTGGATGGGCACTGACGAGTGCCCGTTCAGATATCGGGCCGATTGGCCATTTGTCGATGGGTTCTCACTATACCAACTGCAGCGCGACAGAGGAGGTCGACGATCAATATGGAAAACAGGCAACCTCAGAAAATTAAACTGAAGGCAGACGGTGCACTCGATGTTCCCGAGACCCCGATCATTCCCTTTATCGAAGGCGACGGCATCGGACGCGACATCTGGCCCGCTACCCGGCTCGTCCTGGACAAAGCCATCGAGGCGGCTTACGGGGGCCGGCGCAGAATCGAGTGGCATGAATTGCTCGTGGGAGAGAAGGGTTTTCATGAAACCGGCGAATGGCTGTCGGAGGAGGCTTTGGCGGCGATTCAGGACCATGTCGTTGCCATCAAGGGACCGATGACGACGCCCATCGGCACCGGGATCCGCAGCTTGAACGTGGCCATTCGGCAAAAGCTGGATCTCTATGCCTGCGTGCGTCCGGTCCGTTATATCCATCCGGTGCCGAGTCCGATGAAATCACCGGAAAAGATCGACATGGTCGTGTTCCGGGAGAACACCGAGGATCTGTATGCCGGCATCGAATGGCAGGCGGGCAGCGATGAGGCGCGCAAGGTCATCGACTTTTTGAATACCCAGATGGGAACGGAACTCTCGGGCATGACCGGCATCGGGATCAAACCGATCAGCGAAAAGAACACCAAAAGGCTGGTGGCCATGGCGATTGCCTATGCCGTCGAACAGGGGCGTAGCAGCGTGACCCTGATGCACAAAGGCAACATCATGAAATTCACCGAGGGCGCTTTCAGCCGCTGGGGCTACGAAGTCGCCAGGGAACGGTTCGCCGAGCAGACGCTTACCGAGGCGGATCTCTACGACCAGCATGGCGGACGACGCCCGGAAGGCAAGGTGGTCATAAAGGACCGCATTGCCGATATGCTGTTCCAGCAAGTGCTGCTGCGGCCCGACGAGTTCGACGTCATCGCCACCCCCAATCTCAACGGGGATTATATTTCCGACGCGCTCGCGGCCCAGGTCGGTGGGCTCGGTATGGCGCCGGGCGCCAACATTGGCGATACGTGTGCGGTGTTCGAGGCCACCCACGGCACGGCCCCCAAGTATGCCGGCCTGGACAAGGTCAATCCGAGCTCCCTGATCCTGTCGGGCGCGATGATGCTCGATCACATGGGCTGGAAGGAGTCTGCTGACAAGGTCAGGAGGGCATTGCAGGCCACTGTAAAAGACGGGATCGTGACATACGATTTGGCGCGACAGATCCAGGGGGCCAAGGAGGTCAAGTGCTCGGCGTTTGCAAAGGCGATCACCGAACATCTATAGGGCATGTGGACCTCGATTCGAGGTTCTCATCGCCCGACGGCGGGTTTTCGCCGCTTTGCAAAGGTCTTGGCCAAGTGTGCCGCAACCTGATCCTCACCTTGGGCCAAGCGCTCTTTCCGGCGACCTGCTATGGGTGCGGCCAACTGTTTGGTTTGCCTCGCCCGGCATCCGGGAATCTCCTGGCGAACCCCGGCGACACCGCTCGTTACCATCCGAGCGACGAAGTGTTGCGCGGCTTCTTGTGCAAGTCCTGTTTGTCCCGCTACGAGGCGGCGATTTCGCCGCTTTGCTCGCGATGCGGGTTGCCCTTTGCGTCGTCTCAGGCTGTCGACCATGTCTGTGCAGAGTGCCAGGTTCGACCACCTGCCTACATCATGGCGCGGGCCAGCGGTGTGTATAATGACGTATTGAAAACCATGATCCATCATTTCAAATATGGCGGTCGCGAACACTTGGCCAGACCCCTGGGGCGGATGATGTGGCGAACCTTACGTGAAAACTGGCAGCCCGATCAGATTGACCGGGTCGTCCCCGTGCCCCTGCACACCAGCCGTTTGCGATACAGGGGATTCAATCAGGCGTACGCCTTGGTTCGCGAATGGCCCAGGTTGGCCGCCCATGGCGATTGGCGCCTTTCCGGCGATTGGTTGGCCCCTGACCTATTGGAACGCCGTCGCCCCACCCAGCACCAGACCGGTTTGGACAAGGGACAGCGATTGGACAATCTTTCCGATGCGTTCGGACTGGCCAAAGGGCATGCCATCCGTGGCCTAAAAGTCTTGCTGGCGGATGATGTCATGACGACCGGTGCCACCGTGGAAGCATGCAGCCGAGCGCTGCTAGACGCCGGCGCGCGGGAGGTGCATGTGCTTGCCGCGGCCCGGGCGGTACGATAGGCGGACGCGATGCGCTGGGTCCAACGCCATGGCTTGAGATATCTGCAATTCGCGCAACTGGACGCGATTCCGGGATTGTGGCACGGCATCTTCACGCGCTTCTGCATGGATGGACGGGAAGGTTCGCCCTCTGCTTTCAATATCGGGTTGAACGTCGGCGATTCGGATGCGAGGGTCCATCGTAATCGGTATCGCATGTTGGATGTTTCGGGATGCCGAACCGCCGTTTTTGCACGGCAAGTCCACGGTCATCAGGTGGCCCTCTGGCAATGCCCCGCGGCGGACCATCCGAAGGGGCAGGGGCGTGATGTGGTTTACCTGGAAGGCGATGCCCTGGTGACCGACCAGCCTGGGGTGGCGCTGGTCATTCAGACCGCTGATTGCCAAAGCGTGCTGTTGGCCGATCCGGAACGGGGCGTGATCGCCAATGTACACGCCGGATGGCGGGGGAGTATCGCCGACATCGTGGGGCGCACCGTTGGCACCATGGTTTCGCAATTCGGTTGTCTGCCCGAGAACATTGCGGTTGGCGTCGGTCCTTCGCTGGGGCCTTGTTGCGCCGAGTTCATCAACTACCGTGACGAGATCCCGCCTGTTTACTGGCGCTATAGAGGGGCGGGCGATCGTTTCGACTTCTGGCGTTTGAGCATCGATCAGTTGGTCAGCGCAGGCGTACCGGATCATCAGATTGCGTTGTCGAACATCTGCACGCGATGCAATACATCCACCTTTTTCTCGCATCGGGGGGAGGCGGGCAGGGCCGGCCGGTTTGCATCGGTGATCCTGATGGAGAGTCGATTGAGAGAATCCAACACAAGGGAACTCAAATGATCCAGCAGCAAGCAACCGTATTATGGAATCAGCCTGTGGGCCCCGGATGTTACCGGATGGGTTTGGCGTGCACCGGCGGATACGAGGCGGCCGTGCCGGGCCAATTTGTCATGCTCCAGGTCGAACCGGGATTGGCCCCGTTATTGAGACGCCCCTTTTCGATCTTTGCGCTCATCGGCGACAGGGATCGTCCCAAGGGCATCGAATTGCTATACAAGGCGGTCGGGAAAGGCACCCTCAAGATGGCCCGGATAGAACCTGGCCAGCGCGTCGATCTCCTAGGTCCACTTGGGCGGGGGTTCAGGGTGAACGTCGGTGAGTCATCGCAGATATACCTGGTCGCCGGCGGCATGGGGGTGGCACCGATTCATTTCCTGGCAACCCATCTCAAACAGTCAGGAGTCGATACAACCGGGTACAGACTTTTTCTTGGCGGCCGGTCGCGAGCCGATGTGTTGTGTCGAGATGAATTCGTCGCCATGGGAATGCCGGTGACGGTGACCACCGACGATGGCAGCAGTGGGGAACAGTGCTTGATCACCGATCCATTGGAGGAAGCCGTGCGACGCAAAGCGCCGGATATGATTTTCGCCTGCGGACCTCACGGGATGTTGCACTGCCTTGCCGGCATGGCCAAGCGTTATCATGTGGCCTGCCAGCTCTCCATGGAAACGATGATGGCCTGCGGGATGGGGGCTTGTCTTGGATGCGCGGTGCCGATGGCCGAGAGCGGGCAAGGGTACCGCCACGTGTGTGTCGACGGACCGGTCTTCGATGTGGGCGAAGTGAAATGGTAGGCCGCCTTCTAAGGGCTCATTTTAGCAATGACCCCTTTCATGTGAAAAGAAAATCGCGCGTTGGGAGGGCGCCCATAGGCAATTATGCATTGACTTGGACCGTCGGCTGTGTTAGGTGCTCGATCTTTAGATGCGCTGTGAAAACAGCTTCCCAACACCGCTCTTTCGTATGAAAAAAGAAACGCGGCGCTACATACAAGAGCTTGCTTATTTCAGCACCATCGGGCTTTCTGTAGCGTTATCCATTTTCATCGGTCTGGCCATTGGCGTCTATCTTGATCGGCGTTGGGACACATCACCATGGCTGACCCTCATTTTTATCGGACTCGGGATCGCGGCAGGCTATAAGAATCTTGGCCTTGCCATAAAGAAGAGCCGCAAATTGTAAATGTGACCCTGGCGAGGGAGCACCTTGGAAATTCAGCAGCGGATCATCCGATTCATCAGACGGACAAACTGGATCCTGTTTGCCGTTGCCAGCCTGGCTGGCATCTTGCTTGCGCCGGCGCAATTTGCGTGGGGGATCATTGCAGGCGGTGCCATTGTCACCATTAACTTCCACCTGCTGGCCAGAACCTTGAAAAGTGCGTTGACCCCGCCACACCTTTCGTCACACAATGTTATCCTTGCCAAATACTATGTCCGCTTCATCATCAGCGGCATTATCATTTTTATCCTCATCCGACAGCATTGGGTCAGCCCCCTGGGGCTGTTTGTTGGTTTGTCTGTCGTGGTCGCCAGTATCACCCTGGCCACGCTCATCGAAGTTAAGCGACTGATTTGCAAGGAGGCGATTTAAGGATGGAGCATCCCTATCTGTTTTTCGTGAAATTATTCGAGCTTTTCGGTGAGGGCGCCGGCCATTTCGCACACGAATACCCCTATGTCGTCTACTCGTGGGTATTGATGGCCTTCTTGATTATCGTGGGTTGGTTGGCGGGCAAGGGCGTTCAACTGATACCCGGTAAACTGCAGAATCTCCTGGAACTGGTGGTTTCGGGTATCGAAGACTTTATGGTCGAAACCATCGGAGAAGAGGGGCGTTGGCTCTTCCCGCTGGCGGCCACGGTATTTATCTACATTTTTATAGGGAACCTGATCGGTATCATTCCCGGTTTTTTCCCGCCCACCGCCAATCTGAACACAACGGCGTCGTGCGCCCTGACGGTGGTCATTTTCACCCATGTGATCGGCGTCAAATATCACGGTGCGGCCTACGTCAAACATTTCCTCGGGCCGGTATGGTGGATGTCGCCGCTGATCTTCATTATCGAGATCATCGGCCACCTGGCACGTATCCTGTCGCTCTCTTTCCGTCTCTTCGGCAATATGATGGGTCATGAAATCGTGCTGGCGATTCTCTTCGGCCTGGCCGGCGCCTTCTTCGCACCGCTGCCCATCATGGCCTTGGGCATTTTCGTGGCATTCGTCCAGGGATTCGTCTTTTTCCTGCTGTCGATTATCTACTTTCAAGGTGCCATGGAGCACGCCCATTAAGCACGGGTATCTACGAACCTATGCCTCGTAAAGGCATTGAATAAGTTTGGGTTAATGGAAGAAGCCCATTTATAACTAACACTTCACAAGGAGGTAGTTGAACACATGGAAGCTCAAGCATTGCAATTCTTTATCGCTTGCGTCACCGCCGCTGGTTTCGGTATCGCCATCGCCGCTTTCGGTTGTGGCATCGCTCAGGGCCTTGGCCTGAAATCCGCCGTTGAGGGCATCGCCCGCAACCCCGAGTCTTCAGGTAAAGTGACCGTTACCCTGCTGATCGGTCTGGCCATGATCGAGTCTCTGTGTATTTACTCGCTGGTCGTCGCCCTGATTCTGATCTACGCACATCCCCAGGCCGGGGCCATTGCAAAGATTTTCGGCGCCTAATTCGACACACGTTCCATACGCACAAGATCCAAAAAAAGGGGCATCCTCTGAAGCTATGAAGGGGGATGCCCCTTTTTCATTTTCAGGACGTGTTTCAGGAAGTGGCCCGTATGTGAACCATTCAGCATGGCGATCTCTTCCGGAGTTCCTGTACCCAGGACATAGCCGCCACCTTCGCCGCCCTCCGGTCCCAAATCGATAATGTGGTCCGCCGATTTGATCACATCCAGATTGTGTTCGATCACGACAACGGTGTTGCCGTTGCCTACGAACCGGTTGAGCACCACCAGCAGCTTGTTGATGTCGTCCATGTGCAATCCGGTGGTAGGCTCGTCAAGGATGTAGACGGTTCTCCCCGTGCTTCGTTTGCTGAGCTCTCTCGACAGTTTGATTCGTTGGGCCTCACCTCCGGAAAGCGTCGTAGCGGATTGCCCCAATTGAATGTATCCCAGCCCCACATCCACCAACGTTTGCAGCTTTTCGCGGATGGCCGCAAAATTTCTGAAGAAATCGAGCGCCTGGTTGATCGTGAGATTCAAGACTTCCGCGATGTTTTTGCCCTTATAGCGGATTTCCAGAGTCTCGCGGTTGTAGCGTTGGCCGTGGCAAATATCACATGGGACATAGATGTCCGGTAGAAAATGCATTTCTATTTTGATGATGCCGTCGCCATGGCAGGCCTCGCAACGTCCCCCTTTTACGTTAAAGCTGAATCTGGATGGTTTGTAACCGCGCGTTCTAGACTCTGCGGTCTTGGAGAAGAGATCACGCACAAAGGAGAACAATCCCGTGTAGGTGCCCGGATTGGATCGCGGTGTACGACCGATGGGGGATTGGTCGATATTAATGACTTTATCGATCTGTTCCATTCCCGCAATGCTGTGAAACCCACCGGCTGCGATCCGGCTCTGGCGCAATCGCTGAGCCAGTGCGTGATGCAAGGTGTCGATGACAAGGCTGGACTTGCCTGATCCAGAGACGCCCGTCACACAGGAAAAGCAACCAAGAGGAAAGCGCACCGTGATGTTCTTCAGGTTATTCCGATTGGCACCGTGGATGATGATGGCCTGGCCGTTCCCCTTTCTCCGGTTATTGGGGACGGGAATTTTTTTTACACCGGCAAGGTATTGGCCCGTCAGTGAATCTTTGGCCTGGGACAACTGCTGGGGTGGGCCGGCAAACACCACGCGACCGCCTTGCACCCCGGCGCCTGGCCCCATATCGACGACAAAATCTGCAGATTCGATGGCCTCTTGATCATGTTCTACCAATAGAACAGTGTTTCCGATATCGCGCATTCTCCTCAACGCTTCAAGCAGTCGGGCGTTATCGCGTTGGTGCAATCCGATACTCGGCTCATCCAGGACATAGAGAACCCCCGTCAGTTTCGCTCCGATCTGAGTGGCCAAGCGTATCCGCTGGCTTTCGCCACCGGACAGGGTATGGGCAGCGCGATCCAGGGTCAAGTAGGAAAGGCCGACATGGGAAAGAAACTGCAGACGCTCCGTGATCTCCTTTACGATTTTTTCTGCAACGACCGCTTTCTTTCCCTCGAGTCGCAAAGATTGAAAAAAGTCAATCGCTTGATCTATTGAGAGCGTCGTGACCTGGTGAATGGCATGGTGTTGAATCTTTACCGCCAGGCTCTCCGGCTTCAATCTGGCACCGTTGCATACGGCGCATGGCAGGAAGGCCATGTAGGTTTGGAGTTCTTCGCGGATTTGGGCAGACTCTGTTTCGTGATAGCGACGTTGCAGTTGAGGGATAAGGCCTTCGAATGGATTATTGTACAAATGCTGGCCGGAGTCGCGATCCACGGAAAAGCGAATGACGGTATCTCCGCTCCCGTAAAACAAGGCTTGCCGGAACGCTTCGGGTAGATATTTGAAGGGGGTGTAAATATCCGTGTGGTACTGGCAGGTAAACGCTTCGAGGAATTCGGTAAAGTAGACCGATTGTCGGTTCGCCCACACGAGGACCGCTCCGTCTCGTAACGATAGCTCCGGATTGGGCACGATGAGTTGGGGATCGAACACCGAGCGTGTCCCGAGTCCATCACACGCCGGACAGGCGCCCTGAGGAGAGTTAAACGAAAAATCGGCCGGGGTGAAATCTGAATATGTCGTTCCGCACTGATGGCAGGCCGACCTTTCATTGAAATGAAAGAGACGGCCATCATCATGCGCGTTTCCCTTTTGACAAAGGACTTCGGCACGACCCCCGGAAAGAGAGAGTGCAAGCTCGAGGGAGTCTGCGAGTCGATTCGAAGCGTTTTTCTGAATAACCAAACGATCGACAACGGCGTCGATCGAATGGTCCTTTTTGGGGGACAGTTTACCAACGTCCTCGATGGGCATCATCTCACCATCGATACGAACCCGCGCAAAACCTTCCCTTCTCAGCCGTTGTATAACGTCCGCATGGGAACCCTTTTTGTTACTTACCAGCGGCGCCATGATGACCACACGGCTCCCCGCGGAGAGGGTGTTGAGTTCGTCCACCATCTGATCGATGCTTTGGGGTTGCACAGGGCGACCACACAGATGGCAATGCGGTGTGCCGATGCGCGCATAGAGCAACCGCAGATAATCATAGATTTCGGTTACCGTGCCGACGGTGGACCTTGGGTTGTGTCCGGCCGTCTTTTGCTCGATGGCGATGGCCGGCGACAAGCCTTCGATGAGATCCACATCCGGCTTTTCCAGGCGCTCCAAAAATTGACGGGCATAAGTCGAAAGAGATTCGACATAACGGCGTTGGCCTTCTGCATAGAGGGTATCAAAGGCCAGGGTGGATTTCCCGGATCCGGAAAGGCCGGTAACCACGATCAGTTTTTCCCGAGGAAGGTCGAGATCGATGTTCTTTAGGTTGTGCTGCCGCGCACCGCGGATCATAATTGAGTTCATCGCTTTTGATAACGTCGACCAATGATGCTGTAAACAACTTTTCCGAAAGTCCAATATTTTTAATATATGCAGGAACCGTGCGCAGTAAAGTGTGCCGATTCGGGCTTTGCGGGCAACTGCTCGAAATCCATTCGAATGTTTTTTTGAAGAAAATGGGGCTCGGTGGTAACCCATCTGGGTCCCGAAAGGAAACCACTGTTTTTAAAAAATGTAAAAATCCGGCGTAAAACAGAGGAAATCAAAGATCATCATTTGTCGGCAGTTTGTTTATAACTATGGATATGCTTAAAATGCTTAAATAAAAACTAAAACTAAAAGGGCGCTAATTTGTAGACCTCTCACGTGTCAATTATAATAATAAACAATATAAACAAATAAATAGATTGATGTGAGCAACGTGTAAGGATGGCGTGAGGAGACTTCAGGTCTTTCGGATTGACAGTGAAGGGTCTCTGGCCTATTACGAATCCATACTTTTCAAGGATTTGACCTTTTCGAATAATCCGGAATATTTATAAAAACTGTCTGATTTTCTTAATGTTTGCCTGGCTGTTTGCGTTGGGACAGAGGTCGTGTTCAGCAAAACGAAGCGTATTTTGGTCGGATTGTTTTTTGTACAGGGAAAACGGGAAAAGGTGATATGGAGAATATCTGGCAGAAGGTAAAGGCCGCGCTTACTGATTTTGTTCCAGATCATGCCTACCGGATGTGGATCGAGCCCCTGACGCTCGGGACCATTGATCCCAATGTGTTACAGCTCAATTGTCCCAATGCTTTTTTCCGCAGACGGGTGAAGGAGCATTTCGGTGAATTGATTTGCCGGGAGCTGCAAAAATTGACCGGCAATGCCACGGAATTGAAATTTGCGGTTACAGAGGGAGATCATGGCAGGTCCAATTTGACGGAGTTTCCCGAACAGCTTCCATTGCCCAACATTCATTGCCAGCCTCATTTCGGACGGCTGTTGCGACAGGATTATACTTTTGATCAGTTCGTGGTTGGTAAGAATAATGAATTCGCCTATTCTGCAGCATTATCACTGGCCATGCGGAAATCCGCACAGCAGCATTCGCTTTTTCTTCTTTCAAAGACCGGTATGGGTAAGAGCCATCTGTCTCAAGCCATTGGTCATCAGATTTTGGCGGAATCCAAAGCTGAGCGCGTGTACTATATGACAGCCGAAGATTTTACCAATGAAATGGTATCCTCCTTCAAGACCAATTCGGTTAGCAAATTCAAAGATAAATATCACAACGGATGTGACGTGCTGCTATTGGAGGATATCCATTATCTGAGTGGAAAAGAACGTACCCAGATCGAACTGGCGCACACGCTCGATTCACTCTACAACGAAAATAAAAAGATTATTTTTTCAAGTTGCTGCTCACCCTCCGATATTCCAAAACTTAACGAAAATCTTCGGTCTCGCCTGACATGCGGTTTGATTTCCAATATCGATCCTCCCGATTATAAGGTGCGTGTCAAGATTTTAAAAAAGTATGCCCGTGATAATGGATGGGAAGTGCCAATCGAAGTTTTGGAATTTTTAGCATCAGAACTGACTCAGGACGTTCGACAGCTCAAAAGCGGTTTGGTGGGTGTTTCGGCCAAGGCTTCCTTGCTAGGCAACCCTATCGATATTGAAATGGCAGGCGATGTCGTGAAGAATATCGTACGCCAATCGGAATCGATTACGATCAACACAATCAAGAAGCTCATCTGCAAATACTACAATATCAGTCAGAAAGATTTGGTGTCCCGTTCGCGAAAGCAGGCATTGGTGCGTCCCCGCCAAGTTGCCATCTACTTGGCGCGTCGTTATACGGACCAGCCGTTACAGGCCATTGGAAAGAGTTTCAACCGGTATCACGCTACGGCCCTGCATGCCATCGGAATGGTAGAAAAAGGGATTCGTCAAGGAGGATTGATACAGCGGCATGTGGAGTATTTTTGCAAGCGTCTGGACAATGGAGATTATTAAGCGCGCTATTGAATCGTGCCGAATAGATCGTCGGCGATGGATAGATCAGACAATAACTCCATTTTAATGTTCTGCTCCTGTTCAATGGCGCAACGAATCCTCAAGGCACAATGTTTGGCGCAAAGGGCATTGGTTCTGTCGTAATCTCCGAAGCAGTCGAATTGATCATCGAAAACTGATGTGAAGCGTTGGCTTCTGCTCATCGCTCTCCCTTTATGTCTAAAAGTCCTACCATTTCCCGGTGAACATGGCTATTTGTAGCCAATATCTGCCAATCTCCAATATTATAGGGATGGCCTTCGTAATTCGTCACTTTGCCACCGGCTTCTTCGACGATGCACAAGCCAGCTGCTGTATCCCAAGGCTTCAGGTTTTCTTCCCAAAAACCTTCAAAACGACCACATGCCACCCAGCAGAGATCCAGAGCGGCCGACCCGAGACGTCGCACGCCTTGGGAGGACTTGAGGCAACGCTCGAAACGAGCGAGCGTCAATCGGGGATCCCGCGTCGTAATGGTATATGGGAAGCCGGTGACAAGCAGACTATCGTTGAGCTTGCATGTCGATGAAACGTGGATCGGTTGGCCGTTTAGAGAGGCACCCTGGCCACGGGTGGCAAGGAACAGTTCACCCCTGTTGGGATTGAACACGAGACCCAGCATGATGGTATCGTTTTGGGCGTAGGCTATGGAAACCGCATATATAGGAAGGTTGTGGGCGAAATTGGTAGTCCCATCCAGTGGGTCGATGATCCACAGGTTGGGTCCGCCTTTTCCAGAATTGCCGCTTTCTTCCGCTAATATGTCGTGATTGGGGAAAACATCGCGAATCGTTGCAATGATGCTTTGTTCCGCTTCCAAATCCGCTTCGGTAACCAGGTCGATAACACCTTTTTTAGCCAACTGCTTGACATGGCCGAAATGGCCGTTCAGTATTTTGCCGGCGCGGTAAGCCGCCCGTATGGCGATACGCTTAATTTTGTCTAAATCCATAAGGTCGGCACTTTATCCATTTTGACATTTGGTTGTCAAGCTTCAAAGGGCAGAAGGCTCATGAACTGCATAGCGCAATGCGGCGGGCAAAGAGAGGGAATGTCAACTGTTCCGGACCGAACTGTTGTCCGCATCATTAATGATGGCGGCCATTTTATCGATCAATGGGAGAAGTGTCGCTCGATTGCGCGCACAGATCGGAATTCCGTTCAAGCGTTGCGTCCATAAGGATAGATCGGCTTCTGAAACCAGATCCATTTTATTGAGAGCGCGCACCTGAGGGATGTGGCTCAATTCGAGCTCGTTGAGAATCTTTTCCACGGCCTGAATCTGTTCGAGGTGGCGTGGATTGCTGACATCGATAACGTGCAACAGAAGGTCGGCACTTTCCAATTCCTCCAGGGTGGCTCGAAACGCGGTCATCAAATCCTTTGGAAGATTGCGGATAAATCCAACCGTATCGGTGATGAGCACCTCCACATCTTTGGGGAAACGCAATCGTCTGCTGGAGGGGTCCAACGTGGCGAAGAGACGACTTTCGGCCAGTACGTCGCTATGAGTAAGGGTGTTGAGAAGGGTTGATTTTCCTGCGTTGGTATAGCCGATGATGGAGATGATCGGAACACCTTTCTGCTCTCGTTTTTGCCGCTGCTGTTTACGGTGCTTTTGGACTTCGAGCAACGCCTTTTCCAGCTGGTTGATGCGATCGCGAACACGTCGCCGGTTTATTTCCAGCTTGGTTTCTCCCGGTCCTCTTCCGCCTATGCCACCGGTGAGGCGCGACATGGCGGTGTTTTTGGTGACCAGACGTGGCAGCAGGTATTTCAATTGGGCCAATTCTACCTGCAATTTTCCTTCTCTACTGCGTGCGCGCTGGGCGAAAATGTCCAGGATCAATTGGGTTCGATCGATGACTTTAGTTTCGATCTGATCAGTAATGGTTTTGATTTGGGACGGATTCAAGTCCTGGTCGAAAATGAGCAGCGATGCACCCAACTGGGAGGTCTGTATTGCCAGCTCTTTCAACTTGCCTTGCCCCATGAGGGTGCGCGAATCGATTTGTTTGCGCAGCTGCAGGATGGTATCGACCACTTCGATATTGGCCGAACGGCATAGCTCTTTCAGCTCTTCCAATGAGTCGACCGCGATTTTACGCGGCGCCGAAGTCACGCTGAAAAGAAGTGCCCGTTCGATTCCGGTTGCAGCCTGGGTGCGGACTCCCGCCGTGGTCATCTCATGTTCCAGAGCCAGGATCAGGTCCAGGCACCCGATAGAAAGCTGGTGGGGCAGCAAATCCTCTCTGATCTGGTAAGGGGCTTGCTGCAGGTCTTGCCCTGGAAGAATGTGAGCCCAATGAATTTTACGAGGGTATCCTTCTTCATTCAGCGAGATGGCGGCCATGGCATCGAGGCGCAATAAGGCCAAATCGGTGAGGTCGTCCTGATTCAAGGGGCCGGCTTGTAAATGCGTGTGAATACATCGGACACCCCTCAAGCGGCCCGGGTTCGCCCTGTATTCCGACAGTTCGGGGATAAAAATGCCCTGTGCATCTCCCACCAGCACATAGGCGACTTTGCCGCTTCGATTGATAAGCAAACCGATCTGGCGCTGGATTTCATGGGAAAGCAATCCGATGTCGCGCGCCAGTTCGGGTGTGATCAAGAATTCGGGAGAGACACGTCTGCGGTAGAGGTTTTCCAAACGTTTGAGTTGTGCGCTTTTCAGCCCCCGTGCGTTGCCCCATACTTTTTTCATGCCGGGTTCTCGAAGCGTGTATAGGCACCCAGGAAGGTGAGGGGAACGACACCTGTCGGGCCATTGCGCTGCTTGGAGAGAATGACTTCGGCCGTGCCGCGATTGGGATTGTTTTCGTCTTTATTGTAGACTTCATCACGGTAGATGAAAGCCACCACGTCGGCATCTTGCTCCAATGCACCGGATTCCCTCAAATCTGAAAGTTGAGGTCGCTTGTCGCTTCGCTCTTCAAGTTTCCGGTTGAGCTGTGACAAAGCCAGGACCGGAACATTCAACTCTTTGGCCAGAAGTTTGAGGGACCTGGAAATTTCTGATATTTCCAAATCGCGTCGCTCTGTATCCTGGCGGCCTCTCATCAGTTGGAGGTAGTCGATCACCACCAGGCCAAGGTCTTTATCCATCTTCAGTCGTCGGCACTTGGTGCGAATGGAGGTGGTTGAAATATCCGGTGAGTCATCGATGAAGATGGGCGCTTCGGAAAGGGACCCGGCGGCATCGGTGATACGGTGCCAGTCTTCAGGGTTGAGAAAGCCGCTTCGGACGCGAGAGGAATCCACCCGGGCTTCGGAGCAGAGCATACGCATGGACAATTGCTCTTTGGACATTTCCAAAGAGAAGATGGCTACCGGCACATCGCTTTCAAAAGCGGCATTGCGGGCAATATTGAGGGCCAGGGCGGTTTTGCCCATGGCCGGTCTGGCGGCCAGGATGATGAGATCCGATCCCTGCAGTCCCGATGTCATATGATCCAGCCGTGTGAATCCGGTGGGGATGCCGGTGATCAGCGCACGGTTTCCCTGGCGCTCTTCCAGGGCGTCGATATTGGCTTCGATGACCTTGCTGAGCGGATGAAAAGCGGCCCGATGTTTGTTCTCAGATATTTCAAACACCGCCCCTTCGGCAAAATCGAGGACCTGATCGAAATCGCCGGCCTCTTCGTAGCAGCGCTGTGTGATTTCACCGGCCTTGGCAATAAGTCGGCGCAATGCCGATTTGTCCCTTACAATGCGCGCGTAGTGGCTGACATTGATCGCCGACGGCACGGTATCTACGATCCGGGCCAGGTACGCGGCCCCACCCACTTTTTCAAGCTGGTTGGTGTCCCGCAAAATGTTGGTCAGAGTAATCAGATCTACAGGTTCGGCCTTGGAGAACAGGGACGCGATGGCGGCGAATATGGTCTGATGCGCTGTACGATAAAAGTCTTCGGGGCGAAGAAGTTCGAGCACATCCAGAAGCGTGCTGTTGTCCAGCAAAATTGCACTGAGAATGGACTCTTCAGCCTCGATGCTTTGAGGCGGAAGTTTTTTCAGGGTTGGATCGTCGGATGTGTTTTTAGGATTTAATACCATTGAAGTGCCGACCGGGAACCATACAGCCGGTCGCTGCCGAAAGTTGTGAAATCATCGGCAACAACCGGCGTAAAGGCGTACATTACTCGGGCACTACGTGAACTGTGATTTCGGGTTTGATGCCTTTGTAAACGCGAATCGGGATTTTAAAGGTGCCGATCGTTTTGATCGGTTCGGTCAGTAGCATCATCCTCTTTTCAACCACAATGCCGTCTTTTGCCAAGGCGTTAATCACGTCCCTGGCAGTTACCGACCCATAGAGGCGATCGCCTTCATGCACCTTGGCCGCCACCTGACATTCCACACCTTCCAGGCGCTGGGCCATTTGTTGGGCCAATTCCCGCTCTTTTGCGATCTGGAGTTCGAATTTGGCTTTTTCATGAGCCAGTATGCTCCGGTATTGGGGGGTCGCCGGGACTGCTTTACCCTGGGGCAGCAGGTAGTTGCGGGCATAGCCGGGCGCCACCTTCACTTCGCTGCCGATGATGCCGAGCGAATCTATCGTTTCTTTCAATATGACTTTCATCCAAAACCTCCATTGCCACTGCTGCGGCAATTACCATATTTCTTGATGAATTATTGGCCGATATACTTGCCCCGACCTTAATCAAGAGTACCAACAAACGGCAGCAAGGCAATAGCCCGCGCGCGTTTGATCGCCAACGTCAGGCTGCGTTGATGCGATGCGCATGTACCGGTAATCCTGCGGGGAATGATTTTTCCACGTTCGGTGATGAAATAACGCAGGGTTTTGGCATCCTTGTAATCGATTTCAATTTTGCTGTCGGCACAGAAGCGGCACACTTTGCGTCGATGATATACTCTACGTTTTCTCCTGACTACCGGCTTTTTTGCAGTTGTATTTCTCATGTGTCGCTCCTCTTAATTCTCAGGGGCAGGTTCATTGACCTGGTCGTTTTGTGCCGCCGGGCTCTCCTTGCCGCTGGATGAACCGGCCACCTGCTGCTCGGATGCGGATTGGCCCTCATCGCTTGCTGCAGCTTCCTGGGGAGCTCCTTCCTTTTCTTTGGCGGCCGCGAGATCGGCCAATATCTTTTCGGCATCTGCATGTGGGTCGATTTGAACCGTCAAATACTTCATGACACGGTCATCGATGCGAAAAAAGCGTTCAATTTCGTCGACCACTTTTCCTGTTCCGCAATAATCCATCAGGACATAGTATCCGCGAGGCTTCTTTTTGATTTCGTAAGCCAGTTTTTTTACGCCCCATTGGTTTTCCTGCAGGAAGACACCCTCTTGTTGGGGAATGATTTCACGGGTTTTCGTGATTAGGGTGGTGCGGTCTTCTTCTGAGATGTCTGGATCAATAATAACAATCGTTTCGTACCGTCGCATAGAGCCTCCTTACGGATAATAAAGCCCCGATTTTTGTCGGAGCAAGGATAGCGGCCATCTGTTTTTAAAAATGGTATAGATAACACCATGACATATTCGATGTCAAGGAATATACGCATGGTTCAAGCCGCTGTATCGCATGCATATTTGCATTCCGTTGAATTCGACCCGATTTCTGTCGGGTCCATTCGAAAAAAAGGGGGCGATCCTGAGATCCCCCCCGTTTTATTTTTTTGGTGGGCCGTGTTGGAATCGAACCAACAACCTACTGATTAAGAGTCAGGTGCTCTGCCTAGTTGAGCTAACGGCCCGTTTTTCGTACCGGGGCTTGGTAACAGGTCTGGCACCTGTTGTCAACGGTTTTCCAGAATCCAATGGCGCTGCGGGTTATTGCTGCCAATGGCGCTCTTTTTCCTTGCGAGCCATTCGCCGTTGTTTTTTCCGATCCATTTGATCCCGGTGCTGTTGCCGCTTCCTGGCCTGCTGGGCAACCGGATCGGATTGAGGATCCATAAAAAAGCTGCCGGGCGTTTCATTGCGTTGCATCGCTTGCTGGGGCCGAGCCCGTGCAATATCTGGCTGCTCCTTTGGCAGTGGCGGGCCGCTGAAGGTGGCGGGTTCAATGCGGTCGGCCAGATAAAGCCTTTCACCGAATTGGCGGAAAAACGAACCGGCGCTTGCGGCCTTGGCTGTTTGAACGGTGAGCAGGATTGGATCGTTATCTATTCTTTTTCCGATTCTCATGGCCATGGAGAGGTCGGTTGACAACAAAATAAATGGTTGGCCGGCAGGAAGAATGCCATTTTCATGCGTCCATCGGTAGGCGCGACGCCGAATCGCCGTGTGAAGAAGCTTGGGCAGTGTATCGGGTACCATAAGAGCAGGCATGCAGTCCCTTTGGCGAGCACGGATAAGCGGGCCGTTGATTTCAAGCTTGGCCGGCTGTGTCAGCAACAACAGCGTGTCGATATGGGATTGACGGATGTGTTTCCATCCAACCTCTTCATGCAGGGCTTGAAGCAGTGACTTGATCTTGAAATATCCTTCGGCATCGGGCAATAGGCCAAATTCGTCCGGATGCCTGGAAAGTACGTACAACAGGAATTTTTCAAGCTTGACGATCTCCTTCGGTACCATTGGCGTATCTTTCCCTGTTGGTGTTGAGGTTTGATGGCCTGCGGACTCAGGACATTGTCTCGTGGCCGTTTTTTATTCGCGGCTGTGTAGTGGTCCAACATATGGCGATGTTGCCTTGACCCCCATCACACGGTCTGATATTTTTGCGCTTCTCGTAAAGGATGTCAAACCTGCAAGGGAGATGCTTCGAAACCGCGGCAAGATTCCTGGGACTCTTCCAATGGATAAATGAAAGGAACGCCAATGAAGTACACCACCTCACAACGCTTGTTCGACCGGGCAAAGGAACTGATCCCCGGGGGGGTGAACAGCCCGGTCCGTGCCTGTCGTTCCGTGGGTGCCAATCCGCTTTTCATTCGCCGTGCCGAAGGCAGTCGAATATTCGATGTGGATGGCAATGGTTACATTGATTATGTCGGTTCCTGGGGTCCAATGATTCTTGGACATCGTCACCCCGCGGTGATCGAGGCGCTGACTGCTGCCTTGGCCAATGGCACCAGTTATGGTGCTCCGACCGAACTCGAAGTCGAGATGGCTCAGTTGATCATCGATGCCGTACCTTCGGTAGAGATGGTGCGTATGGTCAATTCCGGTACCGAGGCAACCATGAGTGCGATCCGATTGGCCCGCGCTGCCACGGGGCGCGATTTGATCGTCAAGTTCGATGGTTGCTACCATGGCCATGCCGACAGCCTGCTGGTCGAAGCCGGGTCGGGAGTGGCGACCCTGGCCATTGCGGGCAGTCCCGGGGTGCCCGAATCTTTTGTTTCACACACGGTTTCCATCGCTTACAACGATAGCGAGGCGGTCCGACAAGTCATGGCGGCCAAGGGGGATAAGATCGCAGCGGTGATCGTAGAAGCGGTGGCCGGCAATATGGGCCTTGTCCCACCCGTGGAAGGGTTCCTTAAAACACTGCGGCAGGAATGCGACCGAAGTGGGAGTGTGTTGATATTCGACGAGGTGATGACCGGTTTTCGAGTCGCTTATGGTGGCGCCCAAAGCCTGTACGGAATAAAACCCGATCTGACCTGTTTTGGAAAAATTATCGGTGGCGGGTTGCCTGTCGGTGCATACGGCGGGCGACGCGACCTCATGACCCAGATGGCACCGCAGGGCCCGGTGTATCAGGCCGGCACGCTTTCGGGTAACCCGCTTGCCATGGCTGCCGGTATCGCCGGGATGCGAGAGTTGGGCAAACCCGGCTTTTATGAAGCCTTGGGAGAAAAAGCCAGCCGGTTGATTCAAGGGCTGGGGGCAGCCGCCAAAAAATATGACATTGCGGTCTCGATCGCGAACGTTGGATCGATGCTCGGTCTGTTTTTTGTCGATACCCCAGTGAGGAACTTCGAGGATGCCAAGCGGTCAAATTTAGACAGGTTTTCTGCCTACTATCGCATCATGCTGGAGAACGGGATTTACCTGGCACCGTCCCAGTTCGAGGCATTGTTTGTTTCCGCTGCACACGAAGAGAGTGATATCGAGGCGACCCTTCGAGCCGCGGAGGCGGCATTCAAGCGGCTGAGCGATAAGCAGCAATAGCACAGCCGGTTCGCGGCTGAATTCGGGGGAGGGGCGATTTGACGATCGTTTTTATTAAAATCGATACTTACAAAGAATCCAAGGGGCAAGATTCACTTTCAAGGGGTCCGGGGCGAATGCATCCGTATTGAGATCCTCTTTTTCGTACCACAGCCATTGTAGATCGAGATTAATCGCATACCGATCGGATAGTCGAATATCCATATTCTCCTGGGCTGTCAGATCTTCCAGGGAAATGACAAATTCCCTGGCCTGGTTTCCAGGTCCTCTAACATGAATTCGAGCCATTTGAGGGACCGAGTAAAACGACGAACAGCCAACCAGTGCCCATATCAGGCTGAGTGCGATCACGACGGTGAGTCGTTTTTTCATCGGCGTTCTCCATTTTTCTTCAAAGGCCGATATCAATCCAGGATGTAATGCATCGGATTCACGGGGACACCATTCAAGTGGACTTCGTAATGCACGTGGGGGCCGGTGCTGCGGCCGGTGTTTCCCATCAATGCTATGGTCTCTCCGCGCTTAACGCGCTCCCCTTTCTTTTTTAACATTTTGTGCAGGTGGCCATAGCGAGTGAGCATGCCATAACCGTGATCGATCGTGATCATGTTGCCTATCAGCCATTTTTCCTGGGCGTAAGTGATGACACCATCAGCTGGGGCGATGATCGGCGTGTCTTGATGGTTGGCGATGTCAATGCCTTTGTGAAATTCGCGGCGACCGGTAAATGGTGATACGCGATAGCCGAAATCCGAGGATACCCATCCTTTGGCCGGACGCAGCGATGGTGTGGACGCCAGCAGGTTGCGTTTGCTTTTCAGAGACTTGAGCAGGGTTTCAAAACTGTTCTGTTGAACAGCAGACGCTTGATTGACCTGGTTGATGTGGGTATGCATGTCGCGTACGAGACTGTCGTGACCCTCTTTGAGGGGTAAATCGGTGTCCAGATCGTCTGGCATGGAGCCGCCGATGGCAAAAAGGGAGGCCTGATCGGCTTTGTGTTCGAGGTTTGCCAGGATGCGAATCTTGCTTTCGAACTCATTGAGTGAAATGAGGTTGGCTTTCAATTCGTTGATATTTTGAGCAAATGTCTGCAGTTGTTTGCGCTGGCTCTCGATGTCAGCCCTTTGTCGCATGATTTGAGATTGCATCTGCTCTTTTTCGGCAACCGATCGATAGAGCCGGGTATAGTGGTATCCACCCGCAGCGATAGCCGATATGGTGATACACACGGTTGCAACGAGCGCGGCCATGAGGCGTTTGGAAACGACCCTTTCGCGAACAGGGCTGCCTTTGTCGTCGATTACCAGGACTGTGTAATGTTTGCTCATGTGCATATCGTTTGTTGTCTGTCTACTTTTGGTTAATCGCTTTATGTTTTATTGGACATTCACGCCAAAATCTTTATTAAAAATTATATGACTCGATGGAGTGGTGCCGCCCCCATTGGATCTACATTTCATTTTGAACTTGTTGTTAAGCCATTTGCACTTCATCAACGCCCTTCCTGTTTGACCGATTCAGACCCATGCAATAACAATGCCTTCCTCATGAGATGAGCGGGGCAGGCGAATATCCGGCAGGGCAGATAATAGTGTCGTTTTGAAATTTGAAGGCCTGAATCGTTCATAGACACGGCTTCAGACTGACCTGCGGACTTGAATTGGAAAGGCCACACGATAAAGTTTTAGGGTCCAGGCGGGAGTGGGCGGAGCGACCCGCTGTGACGATTTTCGGCAAATGGAATGCCGATGATTGTCAATGCGTTGGCCGGGATGTCATTTTTCCGGGTGGGGTTGGCGGTAATTGGCTATGGATCAGATATCCCTCACATCAAATTTAGAGATCAGACGGGAGAGGTAGGTCCTCTGTATGTCCATCAATTTTGCGGCCTTGCTGCGATTGCCGCTCGTATGTTTCAGGTTGAGGACGATGAATTCCTTTTTGAACTGGTTCAGGGCTTCTTCTAAAGTAAGGCCCACTTGCAGGCCCGGGTAGTTGGTTCGCGTCGAACTGATGGGCAAATCCTCGGGCAGGATCTCTTTGCCATTTCCCATGACCACGGCACGCTCAATGGCATTTCGCAATTCCCGGATGTTACCGGGCCAATCGTAATGAACCATTTTATCCATGGCCGCACTGGATATCTTGAGGTTGGGGGTGACGGTTTCTTCTTTGAAAATGGAAAGAAAATGGTTGGCGAGCAGGGGGATGTCCTCTTTGCGTTCACGCAGGGTCGGCATGTTGATTTGGACGACGTTGAGGCGGTAGTATAAATCTTCGCGGAATTTGCCGTTGGCCACCTCTTCGTCCAGCTTTTTGTTGGTCGCCGAAAGCACCCGCACATCTACGCTGATGGGGATGTTGCCGCCGACTCGATAAAAATTTCCTTCCTGCAGCACCCGAAGCAATTTGGCCTGCATGCCGGGCGTCATTTCACCGATTTCATCCAAGAATATGGTCCCCTCGTGCGCCAGTTCAAATTTACCGATTTTTCGCGCCACAGCGCCGGTGAAGGCCCCTTTTTCATGGCCGAACAACTCATCTTCCAACAAGGTCTCGGGCATGGCTGCGCAGTTGAGTACCACAAGAGGCTTGTCCTTGCGCGGGCCTGCGCGGTGGATGAGGCGGGCCAGCAGCTCTTTGCCGGTGCCGCTTTCACCGAGTATCAAGGCACTGGCCTTGGAGTTGGCAACTTTGAGACCGTCGGCGATGACTTTTTCCAGTGCAGCGCTTTTGCCGACCATTTCATGGCGGACCTGCAGTTCCTGCTTCAGGTCCTGGATCTCCCGCTTGACTTCTTGAAGGTTTTGGGCCTGCCCGAGCGCAAGGGCTGCCAAGGCGGCGAACTCTTCAATCAGTTCGAGATCGTTTTCACCGATGGGCCTACCATCCTCCTTGTCTATGATTTGCATCACGCCAATGATATGGCTATCCCTTTTGAGTGGCACACACGCGATCGACTGGGTTTCAAAACGTATCGATTCGCTGATTTCCTTGAACCAGCGCGGATCGTTACGCACATCGGCGATTAACAGGGGCTTTCCTGTTTCGGCCACATGCCCTGCAATCCCCTGGCCCATCTTGACACGGTACTCTTTGACCTCCCTCTTCTTTTCCCCGGTGGCCACTTGAAAGAAAAGCGTATTGGATTTACGATCCACCAGCAGTAAAGAGGCCGCTTTTGCTTTCAGGACCCGGGCTGCGGATTCAATGATAAGCTCCAATAGCTTGTCCAAATCCTGCACCGAAGAAACCCATGTGGATATTTCTTTCAGGTGGGAGATAAGGGACGCATCACTCGATGAAATTTTTTTGGCCATGGTCGTTTATACCAAAAATTGTTTCGTCCATCCAAAGGTTGTAAGGTCGAACCAGGGAAGACCAGTGTCGGAATATGGCAGCCTGCATTGTTTGAGAAACTTGACGTATCATAACCAAGAAGAGGATGAGTGTCAAATCAAACTCTGGAAATTATATGTAAAATTTCAAAAGTTGATTCACCGCGGGGGCGTCCCAGCCGTCCATGGGAACGGTCGGGTTTTTTAAGGAAGCATGGATGGACTGTATAATAGATATTGATGTCGAATCTGATAGACGACGATATCCCCAGCGCTATTGTTCTTTTAAGGGTTATCCTTTATGAAAGATGAAACGGTGTGCCCAAAAACCTTCAAATCAATTGCCCAAAAAGGATGGCGATAATGCCTTCGCAACCTGCAATCCGTTCGTATGAAACCATCCGTCACATTCATTTAATTGCCGTTTGTGGTACGGCTATGGGAGCCTTGGCCTGCATGCTCAAAGAGATGGGATATGCAGTGACCGGGTCTGACCAGCATGTCTATCCACCTATGAGTGATTTTCTTAGAGCGAAGGACATTGCCATCTTCGAGGGGTTCAGCGGACGGAACCTTGAACAGCGGCCGGACCTGGTCGTGGTGGGCAATGCCGTATCCAGGGAAAACCCGGAAGTGCAGGCCATGTATCAGTTGAATCTGGCCTATTGCTCCATGCCCCAGGCGATCAATCGGTTTGCGGCCGCCGGCAAGAAACAGATCGTCATTACCGGGACACACGGCAAGACCACCACATCGTCCTTTATTGCCTGGCTCCTGCATTGTGCGCGCCTGGACCCATCGTTTCTCATCGGTGGACTGCTTGCTGATTTTCAAAGTAATTATAAGGTGGGCAGCGGTGATTGGATGGTTCTGGAAGGGGATGAATACGACACCGCGTTTTTTGACAAGGGGCCGAAATTTTTGCACTATACACCCGAATTCGCAGTTCTGACCAGCATCGAATTCGATCATGCCGATATCTATTCTGATTTGGATCATGTGAAGCAGGCTTTCGAGGCATTTTTAAAGAGACTCACATCTACGAGCAGCCTTGTGGCTTATGATTCGGATCACAACGTGGCCGAACTGATGCCGGGTACCGCTGCGCAGGTCGTGACATATGGCAACGATCCGAAATCGGCATGGCGCCTGGGGCGCGTGGATATCCAGCCGCCCTATACACTTTTCGAAACCTATCACCATGGAGAACATTTCGCCGACTTCAAGACCCGCATGATCGGCAGGCATAATCTGGGAAATCTTCTTGCTGGTATCGCCATTGGAGAGCGCATGGCCATCGATACCGCGGTCATCTCGCAAGCAGTAGAGAGTTTTAAGGGGGTTCGCCGCCGCCAGGAAGTCCGCGGCGTCAAAAACCACATCGTGGTGATCGATGATTTTGCCCACCACCCCACGGCAGTCATGGCGACCCTAGAGGCCGTTAAATCTTTTTATGGCTCCCGGCGGCTGATGGCCCTTTTCGAACCTCGAACCAACACCAGTCGGCGAAACGTTTTTCAATCGATCTATCCCTCCTGCTTCGATGCGGCCGACCTGATTTGTATCCGGCAGGCGCCGTTGCTCGAAAAAATTCCTGAAGATCAGCGTTTTTCCTCCATGCGCCTGGTCGAAGACATCAAGAAACGGGGTGGGGACGCCCATTTTTTCGAGGATACCGACGGTATCATTTCGTTCGTCGTGAGCAAGGCCCAACCCGGAGATGTCATCCTTGTCATGTCCAACGGCGGCTTCGACAACATCCATCAAAGGTTGCTGGAATCGTTGTAAATCCGCTCGCCAGGACCTGTCGAAGGTGCATTTGCCCGCAAGTCGGATCTGCATCGTCGAGATCACCTCCGGCTGATCATCCGTCATCGATCGGTTCTTTCGCTTGACATTGACACATTTTTACGGTTAACCCACCAATGCTCTAAGGTTAACAACATAGGGGCCCCCTGGTCGCAAGCACGATTCTCGATCAGGGAAGGTTGACAGACGCGTAAATATAAGAAGGACGACTCCAGATGAAAGCAGAAATCCTCGACATGCTCAGTCAATCCGAAGAGCCGGTTTCAGGGGAAAGACTCAGCACCGCGCTTGATGTATCCCGTGTCGCTGTCTGGAAACACATTCGTCAACTTCAAGAATCAGGCTACGATATCCAGGCAAGTCCGAAAGGCTACCGATTGTATTCCGCCCCGGACACCCCATTTCCATGGGCGTTCGGTCCGCTTGCAGAACGGCTTCATTACTACCCGGAAGTGACCTCAACCATGGATAAGGCCATGGAGCTGGCCCAATCCGGGTGCCCTGCCTTTACCGTGGTCGTGGCCGAAAGGCAATCCAAGGGCAGGGGACGCCTGAGCCGAACATGGCAATCCTCCGCAGGCGGCCTCTATTTCACATTGGTATTAAGGCCAGATATATCTCCGGAAAAGAGTCCGCTGTTGAATCTGGCGGCGGCGGTGGATCTGTCCACGGCGATCGAAAATCTTTACGGCATTCATTGCGGGCTTAAGTGGCCCAACGATCTTCTGGTCGATGAGCGCAAACTGGCAGGGATTCTATCGGTCATGTCGGCGGAGTCCGACCGCGTCGAGTTTGTCAATATCGGCATCGGTGTCAATGTTCACAACGATACCCGTAAGGTTCAACCGCCGGCGGTGTCGATTTCGCGCCTTACCAAACTGCGGGTTTCAAGAACGGATATTCTGAAAGCCTTTTGGGAAAGGTTCGAGCGGCGCCTTTGCCAACAGCAATTGGATCGCGTCATTGACGAATGGCGACAGAAAACCATCACCCTGGGCCGATGGGTGAAGGTGCAAACCATTCATGACACCATCGAAGGGCGGGCCGTTGATCTGGAAGAGACGGGTGCTTTGATTTTGGAGACCGATGACGGTCAGCGCAAAACGGTCGTATACGGCGATTGCTTTCATCAAGGTCATGCACGTGGCCAAAACAATTGAGGGGCAGTGATGAACGACGATCTTTCCATTCGCAGGCTGGTCTTTGCGGCCATGATGGCGGCGATGATTTCCGTCGGGGCATATCTGGCAATCCCCATCGGACCGGTCCCCATCGTGTTACAGAACCTGTTCGTGCTGGTCGCCGGACTGTTGCTGGGCAGTCGCTGGGCTGCGATCAGCGTCGGCGTCTATTTGCTGGCGGGTGCATGCGGATTGCCCGTTTTTGCAGGCGGGACAGGTGGTATCGGCCGTCTGATCGGCCCCACCGGAGGATATCTGTTCGGCTTTTTGGGCGCTGCTTATATAGTTGGCCTGATCGCCGAACGTGCCAGTGGACGATTTTTTTTGGAAGTATCGGCAATGGTGGTCGGCTCTTTTGTCATCTATGCTTTTGGGGTGGCCTGGCTCAAACACGTCACCGGTATGACATTGAGCCAAACCCTGGCGGTCGGTTGTTATCCTTTCATCCCTGGCGATGCCATTAAAATGGCCGTGGCGTTGCCCATTGCACGGACGGTCAGGCCGTTGATTCAAGGCTATTCGCCGAACTCTACCGGTCGATGGTTGAGCAAAACGGGAAACACGGACAATTGACGATGAAACCCCCTATCGAGACCTCGCACAACTTCATCGAAATAAAACACCTAACCCATCATTTCGAGGGAGGAACGGGGGGCATCACCGATGTCTCGCTGAACATCCAAAAAGGTCAGTTCCTTTTGATCGCCGGCGCGAACGGCTCCGGCAAGACCACCCTCCTGAGGCACTTGAACGGATTGCTGCTTCCCCAGCAGGGTGAAGTGATCGTCGATGGGGTTTCCGTGCGAAAGGACCTTCTCCGCGCGCGACGTAAAGTTGGAATGGTTTTTCAGGACTCAGAAAGTCAGATTGTCGGGCAGACCGTATATGAAGACGTGGCGTTCGGCCCCGAGAACCTCTGCTGGCCGCGGGAGGCCATCGACCGCTCGGTCAGGCAGGTTTTAAGAGAATTGGATCTATCCGATTTTTGCGATCAGAGCCCTCACCTTTTATCTGGAGGTGAACGGCGGCGCCTGACCATCGCCGGTGTGCTGGCCATGCATCCCGATGTTATCGTTTTGGACGAGCCTTTTGCGAACCTGGATTATCCTGGTGTGCGGCAGGTTCTCACACACTTGCTCAGGCTCCACCAGGACGGACATACCATCGTAGTGGCGGCCCATGATCTCGAAAAAGTCGGCTGTCTGGCGCAGCGCCTCGTGATTATGGTCAAGGGACGCATTGTGGCCGACGGTCCGGTCATGACCGTTTTGCCGCAGGCCGAAAAATTTGATGTTCGACTACCCTGCGCCTTTCGCCTGGGGCAAGCGGTGACCTCATGGCTCAATTGACCGTATTTGGCTATCGTTATTGTGCTGCTCTGATTCATGCCATGGATGCCAGAGTGAAACTGGCGGCCCTGGTGGCCCTGGGTATCGCTTCCCTGCATGCCGGATCGGTGGGCATGATGATCGGGACATGCTTGGCGTTCTTCGTCCTGCTGCAAGTCAGGATACCGATCCGGCAGGCTGTTTTCGAGTTGAGATGGTTTATGGCCCTGGTTTTGATCGTCTGGTTGATTCGTTGCCTCAATACACCTGGACAAGCCATCGTGGCCTGGCACGGCATCGCCCTGACCCTCGAAGGTGCTGTGGCCGGTGCCATGATCGGTTGGCGATGGCTCTTCATCGTTTGTCTTGGCCTCGCTTTGAGCGCCAGCACCAAAACGACGGATATCAGCGCGGCCGTCCAATGGGGATTGAGGCCCTTACTCGGCAAATCGGCAGATAAAATAGGGCTCATGATCGGACTGCTGATGCGTTCCATCGAGATCATTTTGACTCAAGCCAGACAGATCGCCGAAGCGCAACGCGCCAGAGCCATCGACCATCGCAAAAACCCCATCTATAAAATAAAAATGGCCCTCATACCCCTTCTGAGAGGCTCTTTTCTCACCGCGGATCGAATGGCGACGGCCATTTCATCCAGATGTTACGGTGACTCCCGCACACCCCATGCCTGGCATTTCACACGAAACGATACCATTGGGGCGTTGGCAATTCTTTTGATTTGCGCCGCAATGGTATTGGCTTGACGCTGTTTGCCTGGGTGCCTCCCATCGTCCGGCTCGATATTCGATTCCATATGTTTCAATGGGTGCAATGAATTGACACCCATCGGAAAGCTATAGTAAGTTCAGTCGCTACGACAAGTTAAAATCGTCGTGATTCCGGCAAACTGGCTGTTTGTTTGGGCCAAAAGGGAGAAGGGCCTTGAAAGTCTTGATCGTTGGCGCGGGCGAGGTCGGTTATCATATCGCCGGGCGTTTGGCATTGGAGAACAAAGAAGTCGTCGTCATCGACAGAGATGCGGATGCGCTCAGGCGGGTCGCCGAAAACATGGATGTACAGACCATCAATGGCAGCGGCAGCAGTCCCTCCGTTTTGACGGATGCCGGTATTCGCCAGGCTGAAATTCTCCTGGCGGTGACCAACCAGGACGAGACCAATCTGGTGGCCTGCCTGGTCACCGACATTCTCTCCCCCAGTACAAAAAAACTGGCCCGCATCAGGGGTGCGGATTTTGATCCCTACCACGAAATGTTTCGTGAACAAGTGCCCCACATCGACACCGTGATCAATCCGGAAATTGAAGTCGTGAAGACCATCGAACGCCTGATGCGCGTGCCAGGCGCAGTGGATGTGGGGGAGTTCGCCGACGGCCGGATCCAATTCGTTGGAGTGAATTTGGAGGCGAACGCCCGATTGGCCGGCGTGCGGTTGTCCGACCTGCCGAACATCGCAGGCAACCAGCGCTTGCTGATTGCCGCAGTGGTTCGTGAGGATGAGTTGATTATCCCCACCGGACGGGATCGCTTGCTCCCGGGCGACCTGGTTTACTTTATCAGTGAGGGAAAGGACCTGCTGGGGGCCCTCTCGATACTGGACAAACATGCTGAACCCGTCAGACGGGTGATGATCATCGGCGGTGGGCGCATTGGATATCGGTTGGCGGTTCAGTTGGAGGCCCAGTCGATTTACTGCAAAATAATTGAGCGAAACGCCCGGCGTTGCGCCGTGCTGGCCGAACGGCTCAACAAGACCATCGTCCTGCATGGCGATGGATCTGATCAAAACCTGCTCAACGAAGAAAATATCGGTGATATCGATGTCGTCGTCACCCTCACCAACGACGAAGAAACCAATATCCTCTCATCCCTGTTGGCAACGCGTCTGGGGGCACGTAAAGCCATCACCAAAATCAGCAAGTTCAGTTATCTTCCATTGATGACCGCCATTGGCATCGAACAGGTGGTCAGTCCACGGCTGTCGGCAATCAATACCATTCTCCAGCATATTCGACGGGGAAAAGTGCTTTCGGCGGTCGCTTTGAAGGGCGAGCAGGCCGAGGCCCTTGAGGCCGTCGCTTTGGAGACCTCCGATATCGTCGGCAAGCCTTTAAAGAAAATATCCTTTCCCAAAGGCGCCATCGTGGCCGGGATCATCCGTGGGAAGGAAATCATCATTCCGACCGGCGACACGGTCATCGAGCCGAACGACAGAACCATCATTTTTGCGCATCGCAGGGCTATTCCGGGCATTGAAAAGATCCTGGCCGTCAAGTTGGAGTATTTCTAATGCGCTGGCGATACATCGTTTACATCGTCGGCGCCCTGGTCATGTTCCTGGGCTTTACGATGGCCGTCCCGCTCGGCTTTGGTCTGTTCTACGCGGACCAAAGCGTCCGACCGCTGCTCAAGTCCATGGGAATGACCATTTTGGCCGGCGGTATGCTATTCATTTTGTTTCGAAAAGAACGCACCGCCAGTCTCAACCAGCGCGAAGGCATGGCCATTGTCACCGTTGGGTGGACGGCGGTGGGTTTCTTTGGTGCCCTGCCATTTTATTTCGCAGACGGCCACTGGGAACTCGTCGATGCTTTTTTTGAGTCGGTCAGCGGTTTCACCACCACCGGCGCATCCATTCTTGCGAATGTGGAGGCTCTGCCCAAGGGGCTTTTGTTATGGCGCAGCTTTATCCAGTGGCTGGGCGGCATGGGGATCATCGTCCTCTCCATTGCCATTCTACCGTTTCTGGGGGTCGGCGGAATGCAGCTCTACAAAGCGGAAGTACCGAGTCCGGTTCCCGATAAGCTGAAACCCCGGATCCGGGATACCGCCAAGATTCTGTGGAAAGTTTATGCGTTGTTTTCTTTCGTCCAGCTGGTCTTGCTCATGCTGGGCGGAATGACTTTCTTCGATGCGTTGTGCCATGCCTTTACCACCATGCCCACCGGTGGATTTTCCACTAGAAACGCATCGGTCGCCCATTTCGACAGCGCATACCTGGATTTTGTCATCATTATTTTCATGGTGTTGGCCGGCATCAATTTTTCATTGCACTACCAATTACTTCGAGGCAAACCACTTGCCTTTTGGAAGGATCGTGAATGCCGGTTTTTCTTAGCCGCTTTATTGGTGCTCATCGCTGTGGTCAGTTGTGATGTTTTCAGCGCACAGATTTACAATTCCATTGGCGGGGCCTTCCGCTACGCCGCTTTTCAAGTCGTTTCCATTGTGACGACCACCGGGTTCGCGACCGCCGATTATGAGACCTGGCCCGCACTTTCCCAACACATTCTGCTCGCATGCATGTTTCTGGGAGCATCGGCCGGCTCCACTGGTGGCGGTATGAAATGCCTCAGGATCATGCTCTGCTTCAAATATTGTTACAAAGAGCTCTTCAGCCTGGTTCACCCCCGGGCCATCACGACGATCAAACTCGGTGGACAAACGGTGTCCGAGGAGATCATGCGTAGCGTCCTGGGTTTTCTGGCTCTTTATGTTGGCCTGTTCGGTCTGTCGACGATCGTGTTGGCCGGGTTTGGCGTCGACTTCGTCACCGCCTTCGGTGCCGTGGCAGCGGCCATCGGCAATATTGGACCGGGTTTCGGGGCCGTGGGGCCGGTTGAGAATTATGCCCTGATACCCGTCGCAGGAAAATGGTTGCTGATCTGGTGTATGCTGCTCGGTCGCCTGGAAATATACACCGTGCTCATTCTACTCGTTCCTGAGTTTTGGCATAAATAGCCAGGAGCGTGGGTCTTGGTTCAAAA
The DNA here is from genome assembly GCF_001293685.1 of Desulfatitalea tepidiphila. Lineage (NCBI taxonomy): Bacteria > Pseudomonadati > Thermodesulfobacteriota > Desulfobacteria > Desulfobacterales > Desulfosarcinaceae > Desulfatitalea > Desulfatitalea tepidiphila. The sequence continues at coordinate 1,015,808 of NZ_BCAG01000003.1, forward strand.
AAATCTACACTTATCGAAAATGGTTGACAAACCCAGAATCAGAGGATAAAAACGCATTTTTCGTGATGGGGCCGTTAACTCAGACGGTAGAGTATCTGCCTTTTAAGCAGAGAGTCGTTGGTTCGAGTCCAACACGGCCCACCATATGACGAACATTAAGTTTCGTCCCCATCGTCTAGCCCGGCCCAGGACACCGGCCTTTCACGCCGGCGACAGGGGTTCGAATCCCCTTGGGGACGCCACTAATAAAAACAGGCACTTAGGAGATAATCCGGGTGCCTGTTCTTATTCTTGCTGAGTGAAAAACTGAGTGAAATTCAAATGCATTTTTGAACATTGGCCAATTCAAGCAAACTTATCGCTTCCTGCGTAGTTGTATAATTTCCCTCAACGTAAATCTCTGTCGTGGATTGCCTGCGGTGGCGCAATACTTGTTGGACTTTTTTCAACCCGACCTTCTGAAGGTCGTTTAGATACTTGGCAACGCTGTGTCGAATATCATGATACCCAAAGGGTTCGACTCCTGCGTTTTCACATAGGGATTTGAGCAATTTTCTGCGGCTAACAAATGGTTTTCCATAGAGCTTGCTTTTGGGGTCCATGTGGCAAAAAACAAATGGGCTGGTAGGGTGGCGATTGGTCCATTGCCATAAGAGCAGCTTTTGAAGGTCGTCATTCATCCAAAGCTTTTCATATACCATCTCGCCTGTGCGGCTTTTCTGGGTGCCCAGGCGCACCCATCGCTCTTCAAAATTAATATCGTCTACCCACGTCCATCGAAAAATCTCACTTTTTCGAGCACCGGTATGCCAATATGCGCCAATCAATACTCGATCATGCCCTTGAGCAATAAGCAGAACCTTCAAAATATCTTGGATAGGGATCAACCTGCGGACCTGTTTTTCATGGCGCTTCATTTTGATGGGGGCTGTAGGGTCGTGCATTACACCATATATTTGTTGTATCCATGAATAAAATGCCTTGATGTTTTTACGATCCTTATTGGCCGAGTTGGCGCTTTTGCTTTTTGCCCGTTCATTTATAAATTCAAGGATCATCGGCGGACTAATGTCGATTACGCTCACATCTCCGACAAACTTGTAAAATCGTTCCAGGCAATACCGCTTCTCGTCAAAGGTTTTAATGCCGAAGTTGATCTTGCAATCGGCAAGGTATTTCTGGGCGAGGCTCCATACGCCAAGATCTCTATCTTGGGAAGAATACCGTTTCTGGTTCTCCTTGACCCGCTCCTTTTCGTCCTTTACCCACTGACGAGCCTCGTCTTTGTATTTGAAGAACCCCTGCGCCCGGATTCTTTCCCCGTTCAGCATGAACTCCGCCCGGTAACCCCATTTGGTTTTCCAGATGCTCATACAATGCCCTCCGTGTGGTCCGCCATGAACCTCCGATCTTGCTTGCCGGCAGGACCCCTCGTCTCATCAAATCCCTAACCGTATCGACCTTGAGGGACAGCTCCGCGGCGACCTGATCTGGTGTCAGTATAGCGTTTGGCCACTGACTGTCAACGTTCGCTTTGTACTCCATTGTTACCCCGTTTCCGGGTCCAGGAGTAACATAATATTTTGATTATATTATATAATCGTAATTAAATCGGTGTTGCGGGTAATTGGGGTGGGTTGGCCGGTGCACTGTGGCGGTGGCCGTAACATGATCGGGGTTCGGGACCCTGTTGCATTGAAATTTTGGTTAAGAAGAGGTCCGGGTCTACAATACCCGAACCTCTTTATTACCTGTAGCTACGAATCAGTAAATCAAAGCAGGCCAATATGGGTATGTTGAATCGTAGTCGACGAAGACCTTGATATTGGCCTTTGCAAACATTTCGCAAAACTTTATAGCTATGTCGGCCGATAGATTCGCGTTCGTGTCATCCCAGAAACCAATATGGACATATGCTGCTTGGTCCTCAGGCAACCTGATAAACCAATGCTCACTAAAAACCAACTCTTTGTCATCCTTCTCATCGTATACATTGACGATGTTCATTTCCATATTCTTTGCCAAGTCACTGATTATAAACCTGATACCTTCATTATTCATGCACATTTTTTTCCTCTCCTTTTTGCCTTTTTTAAAACTGCTTTGCGACTGATACTGATTGGCTCCTCAACTTTTTCGAAGCCAAACTTGATTCGGAACAGCCTTTTTTTTTCTTCGTCCATCACTTGCTCACCACCTTTCATGGCCGGCTACGGGCCTTGATCGCTTTCTATGTTTTTTATATGTATTTTATTGGCAATTGATGAAGATTTAGGACATAATGAACTCTAACATATTGTAATATAGAGGTATAATATAATGAGTCTAAATTTTATCGATAAACTGACGCAAGATATTGAAAATAAAGAAAATAACAGTAGGCTGGCCTTGGAGTTGGCCTGCATAAGCCAATTGGTCTATCAAAGCGGGATCCAGCAACAGCAGATCGTCACTTTGCGCGTGCTCGATGTGGTTGCACCGGACGGCACCATTAAGAACGCTATAAAAGCAAAAAAGGCCGCCCGCGATGATACAGGTATTCTGCTCACAGACGATGCAAAACATACCCTAAAAACCTACCTGGAGGCCATGAAGAGCAAGTATCCGGATTTGTTTAAAAAAAGAAAACCGCTTTTCCCTTCCTATGGGAATGTAAGAACCCTCCGGCGTCATTGGAAAAAATTCGGTGTGAGTTATGAGGAGATCCGTCAGAATGGAATGAAGGCCCCCCACATCAATAGGAAACGTTCAGGTTTGCCTGTGGGTAAAATCTATAATGAAGGCGGAAGGCTCTTTGACATCACCCCCAGACAATACTATGCGGTTGTCGCCGATAGGAAAATGCCATCGGGTCAGCAGGTCAATAATGGTAGGCAGATGTACAAGCTCTTGGCCCTTCTTGAGGCGGCCGAGAGAATTGATAAAAATGATCCGACGGCCAAAGCTGAGGCTGCAAGATTGTTGGCTGAGGCAGAACAGGCCCTTGAAAAGATAAAAAGCGTCGAGATGCGCAATAGATACAATGCCATCATTGATAATATAAAGGAAAAAGTAGGTCCCCTCCTAAACCCATAAAATTTATTAACTAATAATTATTTATTTATTTCAATATGTTATTTTATTTTTGTCCCTAATCTTCATGCCCAACCAATAAAAGACACATCATTAAAAAGAGAGAGTCGTCAGACCGACACACTTACCCAGTTACGCAAACCCACCATGTTACAAAAGGCAAAATACCTGAAATAATTACCTTATTCTGAGCGATCTCTCTCCGAAAGGAGAGATTCATGAACAGAAGAGGTAAGCCATGTCCTACCCCCAAAATTTTAAATGAAATTAATGCAATTGGCGCGGATATCGTTGAGGCTGCCCGCGATGAGGGCCTTACAACGAAACATCTGGCCGAGCTCATCCACAGCAAGACCCGCGAGCTTGCAAAGGTATTTCATCAGCTCAGCCGCCCTGATTCTGGAAATGGGGATGACTGATGATGGGAAAGCTCGTCAATTTCTGCGCCGGGGCTGATAAGAATAAACGCCCCGTACAAGCCAACAACTATTTACTGAATGCAGCGGAGTACGGTTCCAGCGGCCGCCGAATCGAAAAGGCAAAGTCTCTTGTACAGGCTGCCCAACCCCAATGTTTCATGCTTGATTCAGGGGGCTACCCGTTACTCAATGCCGAACAAAAAGGATGGAAGATCACCCATGATCAAGACCGGCCACTGATCTATCGAAAAGGGGAGATCAACCTCACCCCCAAGCACGTCATGGAGTGCGCGTCCATATTAAAACCAGATATCGTGTTCGCTCTCGACTTTCCTGTAGGCAAGTTCAAAACGGACGATGAGCGAGGCCGAGAGTTTAGCAGAAAGCTTCCGGTCAACGACCAGTGGGCGCACGAGTCGGCCGAGTGGCACAGAAGGTTATGTCCGGAAGCAAAGCTGTTTCAACCCGTGCAAGCCTACCGTATCAATCACCTCGATACCTTTTTTAAGCGCGCAACAAACGTTCGATTTGATGGCGTCGCTATGCCGGTCAGGAAAGCGAAGCTTCATGAAATCGCCCTGTTCATGACCAGTTTCTTTCAGCGCGGCTTCAACCAGGTGCACCTGCTGGGAACGGCAAGCTTTTTACAGATCGCTATGTTCGCTTTTTTTGCGGGCAGCCTGTTCGATTGGGTGTCGTTAGACGCCACAAGCTGGAACTCGGCTGCAATTCGTGGCGGCTTCCTGAGCCAAAAAAACCTTTCGCGCATAGACCTGCGACCGAACAGGAAGCTCGATCCTGGTGTTTACAACGACTGTCCTTGCCCATTTTGTTCAGGTCAAAGCTTTACTGAAATCCAGGGTATGCCCAAAAAGCAAAAGTTCGAGTTGCTCCGCCAGCACAATTGGTGGGCCATTGACAGGGTTGTCACCGACCTTGAAAAGAACAGCTCCAATTTGCAGCAGCTCGAAAGGTTTCTGAAGAATCGGAACGCCAACTCCGTCGAAATCGACAATCTGATCAACACGCTCGCTTTGGTCGATTGCCTAAAAAACGACGATATCGAGGTGCTTGCGACTATACTGGGCCCCATTTCAAAAAGATGGAAATCAACTGAACGTTCACGGAACCCAACCAACCCAATTTTGGCCCCCCGGAAGCAAACTAAATTGTCCCCGGATGAAAACCAGACTTGTTCGTCTGGGCACTTTTCTTCCGATCCTTGGTCGGAATTAGAACAAAATAAAAAAATAAAACAGGAGGATAAGCAACATGTCGAATGAAGAAAAAGTCTCATTAACCATCAGCATCACTAAAGAGTATCGCGACCGGCTGCGCACCATGGCCGCCGAGCAGAATCTGAAAGACCCGGATCTGCTCACCTCGGCATCGACCATCGCCCGGCAGATCATCTGCGATTACCTGGATCGGGTCGCAGAAAATACCCCAAAGGAGGACCAGAAAAATGGATAACGACCAAAGATATTTCATCATGATCTCGATACCGATGCCCTGCGCATACGCGTTGAGCAAACAGGTCAGGGATCACAACCAGAGGCAACCGAACCAAAACGTATCGATCGAAAAGCTCGCTGAAGAGGCGGTTTGCGATTACGTGGATCGGATCGAACAGATGGAGGCAGCGCTACAACCGGCCGGCGCAAAGTCTCCATCGGAGCCCGAAAAAAACCCTCCGACGGCTTGTAAAGCCGAAGTGGGAAAGTAACATCGGTTGAGGAACCATTCATGTCCTACTACGGTGAACTCAAATCGAAGAACGATATTATGAACATTGCCACGGCCCACGGATTTGCCGGAACCAAAGCGGGCAAGGCATGGCAAGGGGAGTGCCCCAAGCACCCCAGCGCAAGCGGTAAATGCCTGGTCATCTGGCCGGGCATCCAGGGATTTAAATGCTATCATTGCGGGGAAAGCGGCGATGTCATCGATCTGGTCATCTTATATAAAGGATGCGACCACATCACGGCCGTCAACTATCTGGCCGACCGGGTCGGTATGCCTCACTTGTCTGGGAATACCCAGCTGTCGCCCGAAGAGCAGGCCCGCATTCAAGCAGAAGCCCAAGAGGAATCGCTGGTCTATGACATGCTGACCGAGGCGGCCGACTGGTATCATCGGCAGCTGCGGAACCATCAAAGCATCGTTGATCATCTGTTAAATCATTACGGCTTTTCCAAGGAGATCATAGATGAGCTGAAAATCGGGTTTGCGCCACCAGGCACCAGTCATCCGAAAATCACCTCGGATCTTGCACATCATCTGGAAAGCATTGCCCGGTTCAACGGACAGCTGGCCCTGTCGGGGTTGCTCTCATCCAAGGATCCCCAAGGGCCGTATTTCGACTTCTTCAAGGGTCGGATCGTGTTTCCCTTTTGGAGAAACGGCAAGGTGGTCAACATGATCGCCCGGGCCACAGCGATGACCCCTGTCGACCGCTTCGAATGCTATGCCGACAAAGGCGGTAATCTCAAACCCGATGAGAAGGGCAATCCGGAATACATCAAGTACAAGAAGTTGCGAGTGCACATCTCCCGGTTCATCGGCACCGAAACCTTCATGGGGCTGGACTCCATTCGCGGCGCACGTGAAGTGGTGATCACCGAGGGGGCGCCCGATTGGGTCAGTGCGGTCGATCATGGTTTTGCGGCCATATCCCCGGTGACTACGAACTTTCGTGAAGAGGACATGGATAAGCTCGCCCAAGTCACTGCCCGTGCCGATACCATCTACCTCATCAACGACAACGAAGATAATGCGGCGGGACAGAAAGGCGCCCTGAAAACTGGAAAATACCTCACTGCTCAAGGCCGGAAGGTTTTCTTGGTCGAGTTGCCCAAGCCAGAGGGTGAATCGAAGATCGATCTGAACGAATACCTTGTGGATCACAACGCCGATGACCTGCGCGGTTTGATGGCGTCGGCCAAATCGATCCCCGACGTCCTGATCGATGGTCTGCCGGAAGATTATGTCAAAGCGCAACCCGTGATGAAAACAGAGCTGTTACCCCTTCTTCTTGGAATGGATGACGGCATTCGGGAACACTATCTGGATCGAATCCGTAAAAAGGTCACCACCTCGAAAGCGGCCCTCACCGCAGATCTTGATGAGGTCAAACGGATTGCTGATGCCCAGGCAAAGGAGTCGGACCAGCCAGTCATTGATCCGGCCCTTCAAACAGCGGCAGAGGCCATCGCTAAAGATCCCGCCTTGATTCGCAAACGCATTGATGCCGTCAATCGATCCGGGGTCGTGGGCGAGCGAAACGTCATTGCCATGTATTTTGCTGCACTCGACTCCCGTCTTTTGCCAGAGGACACGGCCAGCCCCAACGCCCTTGCCATCAAAAATACCGGGCATCACGGTTCGGGCAAATCCTTTACGATGAAAAAATGCCTGGAGCTGTCTCCCGAAGAGGCCTATCACCTGATTACCAGCGGCAGCGCCAAGAGTCTTTATTACCTGCCAAAAGGGTTGAAACACAAATGCCTGATCGTGGCCGAGGCCTTCCAGTTCCAGGCCAACAACGCGGGAGACAGCGAATTTGTATACGTGGTGCGCAGTCTGCTCAGCGAAGGTTGCGTCTCGTATCAGGTGCCTCAAAAGGATGAAGACGGCAAATTCATTACCGTTGAAAAACGCCTGGACGGGCCGACCAGCTTCATCACCACCACGATCATCGACAAGTTAGAGCCCCAGCTCGAAGACCGCCTGTTTACGATCCATCCCGATGAGTCCATGGGACAGACCCGGTCGATCATGACCATGACGGCCAGAATAAAGGAAGGCAGCTTCGAAGGCATCGACGAACAAGCCATCGATGCATGGAAGCATTTTCACGCCCTGCTCAAACCGGTCGAGGTCGTCATCCCCTATGCCGGCCGTATATCGGATTATCTTCAGCGGGGAGAAAGATTGCCCATTGCCACACGGCGGGCCTTTAACCGGGTCATGGCCATCATTCAGACAGTGGCCTGCGCCTATCAGTTCCAGCGTTCCAAAGATTCCAAGAGCCGTTTGATTGCCGAGATGTGCGATTACTGGATGGCCTTGCAGATCGTCAGAGAGGCCTTTAAAGAGACGCTCGGGCATCAGGGCAAAGCAGCGATCGAACGGATCAATTTCATCCGGGAAAACGCTCCTGTGCAATACGGCACGTTAACATCGCAATGGGGGGTGTCCAAGTCTGCCTTGACCGGTTGGGTGCGCGGCAAGTTGTACGACAACATCCTGTCATGGTGTGATGAGGACGGGGTGGAATTTATCGATGATGCGGCGCTGAAAAAGGCCAAGCATTCGGGCAAGGCCTATCTGAAGATCAACGATGACTTCCAGGTGGACGATGTGACCGGCCTGCCAACACCGTTTGAGTTAACCGCAGATCCGGATTGGAATGAGGGCGGAAAATTCTACCAGTTGTTCGACCTTGCCTTGGATCGAAGGCCGGCCATTGAAAACGTTACCGTCGATGATGAGGGTGCTGTTGAAAATACGATGGACGATGCGATCGAGGGGCCCGTAGAAGTATTTAGCTTTGACGATATTGGTATTAGCAATTGAAATTCTTTATATTTTAAAACAGGGGAGCGCCATCAAATTGGCCTCCCCAATTCACTTTTAGGAGGGATTAAAGCAAATGGAATGGACAACAGTAAATTTCGGAAAGCACAAGGGGCTAACGATGCCCCAAATGATTTTCAAAGACGCGGACTGGTTTTTCTATGCGTACGAGAAGGGGTTCTTCAAGGGGGAACATGCCAGACAGGCTTACGAGCTCTACCGGCGGGCGCGGTCGATTAAGGTGCCGCCAAGAAATGGTCAGACGATGCTGGTCGAGTATGTTATTCACCATGATTTTCGAAAAGGAACCGATAAGTTTGGCACCATGAGGCTGATTGCCGATGGGCCGGGACTTGAACGATTAAATGTCTCATCGGTAATCGATTTCTATATCCCAAGATCATATGCTTCGTACGATAAGACCGGCAACAAGAATTTTGTGGCGGCCCTCAAAGCGATCCTGTTCGGCAACCCATCGAAGCGGATGAAGCGGAAGGCCTGCGAGGACTTTTTCAACGATGATGATAATTTTGATTTGCCCTGATGCGTGGGATGAGGAACCGCTGATGGTGGGTCGGTTTAACCGGTGAGAATCACGCCAGACAGGTGTTTATAGGTGTTTTGAGGTGTTTAGGTGGGGGGTAAACACCTGCCTGGTGATGAAAAGGCACGAAACATGGCGTTTTTTACATTTAAGGTGGTAGAGGTGTTAAGGTGTTTACCTATATTCCAGGAAATTGGGTTTCGGATTTTTTTTGAAGGGGATGTGGCGCCGGAGTGAACTTTTGGCCGTTACCGACTGTTTGGTTCAATCGACAAAACAGGGTAAACACCTAAACACCTTGGGTCATGGTGCTGTAACCTTTTGATTATCAATGGATTGCAGCCACTCAAGGTGTTTACCATGGTGTTAAACACCCATAAACACCTTGGTTTGCCTGGTTTTGATGGGAAGTCCGGTGGCCGCTGTGAAAAAGCACCCGTTTTCAGATTCCGCGACTTTAAAATTGAACCCCCATCAGGAAAGTCGGTTTCATCAATAATCTAAACATCCAATCTCGCGATGGGATCATTTAAAAACTTGTCGATTCTCCCCTTAACTTCATCTAAAAGCGGACCAGCTTCGGCGGATATATGGTCCAAATACCCTCTCCATCTATCAACTTCCTCGACCACTGCAGTAAAATTGCGGGATTTTACAAAAGTACTGATCAATTGAAAAACGTCTTTAGCAGGCTTTTTGCCCCCCCATATCAATTCATGCTGACCAGGTTGAATGCCGGTTTCATCCACAGAGTATATTTTGCCAGTTGATTTTTGCAGAATCAGATTTCGGCTGGCAGTGTCTCTAATTCCAAAAACCCATCTGAAACAGTAATTGACCATGACTGCAGTCCACATTTCCATATTTTCATCATTAATTTCGGTGAGATATTTGAAAGGATTGGGCACGATGTCATTCGAATCATAATTGAGCAAGATAAACGGGTGTGGTTCAATTTCAGTTTTCACAATCTCAACATCAGCTAAATCTGCCTTTCCTATTTCTTCGCATTCAAGAAATATTAAATCAGGGCCATATTCCTTTACTTCACATTGAATGGGATGCAAATATTTGGATTCCAATTTTCTTTTGACCTCGTTACAGATCACATGATCCAGTGCGCCTTTAGCATTTTTAAACGGCCCTTTCATGAATTTCCGGCTTCCATCCTTGAACTCGACAATGAAGGCATAGGGTTTTTTCTGGGAGGTCCTCGATTGTGTGAGAACGGCCTTCGCGTAATCGAACGGTAACTGAATTAAAAATGAGCTTTGACGATTTTTAACAACCTCGATGATCTTTTTTGGAGTCTCAATCCCCATTTTTTCTGCCTGTAGGTATGCTTGTTCACCCTCTGTTTGCCAACTATTTTCAAATCTCTCATTTGCCACATATGCGGCCACTTCGAAAAAATGCTTTAACCCACGACCCATTCTTTTCCCTGTCGTGGTATGCCTGTCATAAGCATAATCGGGTATTTGTTCCTCTATTATCGGAGCTGATAAATGTTGATGAAAGCTGGTTTTATATTCCCCGTGGGTGTAATTGATATCTCGGCACAGCATAACAACACTTCCGACTAACATTAACCGCTCACCACTTCTGACATGCTCCTTGACCCACCCTGAGATTAAATCTGAATTTTGACTCTTACTTCGCTCTTCGATCAAACTTATAATTTCTTTTTCATGCCCCATAAATGTATCAACAACTGTTGCGTAGTACACTGCCTGTCTTTCATCTTTCCTATTCAAGGCATCAACAAAACATTGGAGATACTCAGACACATTTTTACTAAAAGTTTCATTATGATAGATGTCATATAGAGTGATGAAAGATAGCATGGGGAGCAGTCTGCTTTTACAACTGATAACCTGAGCAGTCACCACTTGATCTATAATATCGAAGAGTTGCTGATCATTTTTGGCATCTTGCTTTTTGATATTTTTCTGTATTCGCAAGTTTTCAAAAGTATCGTAGCGCTCGCTTACGTATTCAACCATCGTTGGGTCCGCCAATCCAATATCCTCAGCGGAAATCATAAACAATCGATTCCAGAGCCAACCCGGCATACCTAATTCCAACATTTGTTTGGCATAATATCGAGCCAGATTAATTTCACATCGCCGAATAGCTTTTTGTACGACACTGACATAGACATAACCATCTTTCCAATTTTTCTTTTTTTCCCAGGCGTAGCAATAGAGACAACAGTTTTTACAGGTACCTTGACTACCAACATCATAACTCGGAATGCAGCGACACAGAGTCCTTTGCCCCGCATCGCTCAACCCTTTAATTTTATCGAGAAATGAAAGCAGATCCGCATTGGTGCTGGTACTGCGGATCAGATCATCATCAACGCATTTGTTTTGTATTATTCTATAATCTGCGCTTAGTGCCGAAGAGCCTTCAGCACATGTGGCTAACTGGATGCCGTGTTGATTTGCCATTTGGACAATCGCATTGCAGATAAAAAGCTTGTCTTCCTGGGAAAATTCTTGAGTATTGATTCCAGCCTTTTTTAACTTGGTTTTGGCCTCATACTTTTCAGGATCCAGAAAACTGATCACCAATTTTTCAGTGTATCCAGCAACGTTTTGCATTATGGCGGCTACTTTATCGACAAGGTCTTGCCTGCTGATTTTATCCGCCAAAATCAACGGATCAAATCGCCAGACAACTCTTTGCTTTCCGATTAAACAAGATAGCGAGCGGAATGTTGCGATTCTTTGCGCAAGCGGCGGGATATGAGGCTCGAGTTTGAGTGCATCATAATCATTAAGGGTATAATTGAAATAATACTCGATACCCATCCGATCTATTTCATTGAGATGCTGCAGCAATGGTTCAGGGTTTTTAGTCCAGAAGACAATAAATCGGGTTTTTTCGAATGAAACCGTATAATCCCTGCCCATGTGTTTAAACGAGACATGCCCCTGGCGTAGGGCGTTCATAAAATCATCGCTGAAATAGTTTGGGATGTCTGATCTTCTGGTGGCTGAGATTATGTATGGTGCATCGACCTCCGTTTCCCCTCCTTCTGCATCAGTGATTATTGCCTTTTCCCAGGGAATTTTGACCTTTTCGCCGGCTGTTTTCATTTTTTTCAGAACATCACTCTTCCACTTGATGAGTGCATTGCTCTCAAATGTGCCTTTGATTTTATTGAGGACGGGTGGCAGTTGATTGTGCTCAATCTTAATGATCTCATTTTTCAAATGTAAATCGGCCCCTTTTTTCATTTCGGTCAGATGATTCATCGTGCCGAGCCAGATATTTTCCGTAATAAAGGGCTGGACATCATTGACCAGGGCCTCGATGTTCGGGGTATCGAGCATCGGCTCTATGCTCACTGATGTGCGAAAACCATGGTCAAAGGCATATTGTAAACTCTCCTTGCGTTCCTGGTAGCGCGGGGCGTTTGGCTCCCAGAATTGAAGGATTCGGTCATCCATGGCACCAATGGTAAATCTGAGCAGGATTTTGTCTTTGAAAAACTCGCAAGCGCTGCAGATCCTTTTGATGCAGTCCAACCGTGGTTTCGTGACGATCAACACTTCGTTTCCGGCCCGCAAAAGCTTTCCCAATACTGTAAGGTAGGCATCGAGATTGGTGGGTGTGATATCGTGTGTGGACGGAAATCCAACCAAACCATCATGCAATTTCCGTGGTTGATCGACATCATCTTGACGAATACGCATTTGTGGCCATTGGCCGTCTGCAATTTGACGACGCCGGAGAGCAGCAGCTTTCGCATAACAGTAAATGCAGTCGTTTTCACAACCGGTGCAGATATTGACATTATTCCCGGATTTGGTCCAATCTTGAAACCGACCCTTGCCTTCAATCTGTACGTCTGTCTTTTCCTCGATAACCTTGCCCAAGCTGTCTAACGTCTTGCTGTGGGCGCGAATCTGAACTTGGCTGTTTTCAACTTTTTTTTGCACTCTATTATAAAGTTGCACAAGCTCTTTGGGTTCACGTGTTCGAAGATCCGCAATGGGTGGTATGGTCGTCAAATCGATTTCATGAGGCGAATATTGCTCATCGATGTATTTTTTAAAGTCCCGAACCGACAAGTTATTTTCAATTGCTGCCTGGGCAAGTTGTTCTTTTTGCTGAAAGGCGGATTGAATCGTTGCATCGAAATCTTCGGCTGCTACCGATTTGAGTTTGGGGACATGGAGCAGTTGCAACTTGTGACTGTGACCGAGGATTCCAAACGTTTGTAATCCCTGCTGTGCACATATCGCTTCATGAGCTGCCAGGTTCACAGCATTGTAAAACCATCCAATCGAAGGAGTCCCATCATCCCCGGCGCTGGGTTGTGCTTTGATTTTTTCAATGAGCGCCTTTAAATTTGGCGGTTGATCTTTGGTCTTGTTTTTAGCAAGTGCTGCTCGATGGTCGCCCTCATAAAAGGTATCGATGATGTATTGACCGGCCTCAATCATTGCATCGTGGAAATGAGTCCGAAATATAGTTTTCAGGTGTTCAAAGGCTTCCGAAACGATGCTTTCATCATCAGTTCTCAATCGATCTAACATTTGATACCCCCTGTCTTAGATGATTTTCACTATTCAAAATCATTTGTTTGTGGTTTTGCAAAGATGATACCAGCAGAAATAGTTGATGTATTACCTGAATTTTGCACGCATACGGCCGTAACGGCTCATGCCCGCTAAATTCTCGAGATGGATCAAATCTACCGCGCTCGTCCTCAGGCCGCCGTCAGTACCAATAAAGAGAGCGACCTGAAGTAGAACTGCCCGACAGAATGCGTCGTATGTATTTATAATGAATCATCATATTTCCATGCAAGAAATTTTGTGCATTAACAACAGATCTACCCGCCAGGTGCCTGGAGTATACCGCCAGCCCATGGCCTGGGCTTGAACCTTTTTTCGTCAATGTATTTCAGGAAAGACATCAATGCCGGCGTTCGGCTGTCATGGATAGAATAACGAACCTTATCTCTATTTGAAGCCGTAACCACCTTGGCCGCGATCATTAACAGGCGCAACCGCGCAATGCGCACCGTGTTGGTTTGGATGCCTTCAAATCCATGGCCTCCGGCCGCTTGTCTGGGGTATGCGCTCTGCTCGGCCAATATCTTCAAATAGCGCCAGATATTGTAGGCCAGCATGACGATTTGGAAATAGGCATAGTTGTTTTTAAAGCGAGACGAGGGGATGGCATCCAGACCTTCGCGCTTGGCTTCTCCCACAAGATTTTCGACGTCGGCCCGCTTGTCATACTCGGCGATGACCTTGTGAGCCGCACGGCGTAAATCCGTGCAAAAGATGCGGTACTCATAACGATCAGCCTCAAACAGTTCGTATTGCACGCATCGATCTTTGGCAACATTTTTATCTTTGGGGATTCGCATGGCCACGAATCGAACCGGCATCTGCCATCCCATTGGCTGGTAAACACAGCTGTTGAACTCATAGGCGTTGCGCTTGTGCGGGCGGTACCAGCGCCGTGGATCAAATGGCGGTTCGCACCCTTTGTTGGCGATGATGAAATTGTAACCGGCCTTGATGCATTCATGGATGCTTTCCCAGCTTTGAAACTCGGCATCCGCGCGGATCAACACCTGCCTCACACAGCCGGGAAGGTATTGTTTGATTTTGGCGATAAACGAGGCGGTTTGCTCGCCGCTGATGGTTTCGCCCTTGCGAAGTTTGCCCAGCAGGTACTCACGGCTTTGTTCGATGAAGCATAACACCGGGCGGTATCCCTTTTTGCCCCGATTTCTTGGATTGTGGCCTTTTTTCGCCCCCTGCTGGTTGCCGAAAACCGTTTCCACGGTCGTATCGATATCCAGGCAGATGCGGTAGTACGATAGATCGCAAAGCCGCCAGACCCGCTCACGTAAATGGGCCATCACAGCCAGCAGTGAATTGGCTTGGTTGATACCCAGGCTGTTGACATAGCGCCAAAATGTGCTGGCCACCGGAAGCCGCGTCAGGTTGAAAAATCCGCACAGCATCGCATCCAGCCGCAGGTAGGAAAAATGCCAAATTCGGTTGAACCCTATAAACAGTAGCATCAGCAAGCCTGTCATCATCGAATAATGGCCCAGTTTGGGTTCACGGGCCGGCGCTTTATAGGCGAAGTCAAAAATTTCTCGAAAACCAACCAGATCAAAAAATTTGATCAGCGGCAAAACACCGCCAAATGCGCTCAGCTGCTCGCTGCACGTATCATAAGCGGTTGACGCATTGATTTTCTTGGCCTTCGCGCCATTTGGGCTAAATCCTTTAGGGTTGCGGTTTTTGCTGAAATCTGATTTCTTGGATTTTACCATCTGGGTACCTCCCTGCTTTTATGGGTTGGCTTCGTAACCCCCATTGTAGCAAGGGTTCCCAGATGGTTTCTACCCTTTCTCGCTATTCAGGTGCAAAATTCAGGTATTAGATATAATTACGGCAGGTTAAATAGGCAGGACAAGGACAAGTCGCTTATGTAATTGACAATCTAAGACAATTTTTGGACGTTTTTTGGAAAGGATGGAGGGGGCGATTTTCAGTATTTTGAGCAATACTTCCGAAATTAGCGATAGGACGACATGGAGACTCGGGTTGCTGGGGAGAAATTGCAGTAAGAAACGGCCCGGAAGGCGAAAGATATCACAGGTCCACCGGCACGCTATTGAGGAATGGCATAAAATCGTGGATGTCAACATTTCCCCACTTTCTGGATGGACATAGCGTATGGAACGAGAACATTGCACTAAATCCGCTATCCCGCAATATTGAGCTTGCCCTGCATTATAATTTTTTATACATTTCGGGCCGTATCACAAGTTTCAATTAACCATCGTCGAAGCGAAACCAAGAAACCAACCTTTTAAACCGTCGCACAGCTTCGCATGTGTGGGCTTCCCAACAACCAAGTCATTGGTTCGCCCCTTCGGAGGCAAAACGCCGCAACGTTGCAATGCTTGAATGTCCATAGGTTTTCCCATATGACTCGTTCATGCACACATCCAAACAGCAATGAATCAGCGAGGATTTGGCTATGCACTATGGAAGCTACCAATTCAACTGTCGGTTTCAAAACGATGCTCGCTTACCCGTCTTTAAAGGGTCGACCCTTAGGGGCGTTTTCGGAAGGGCGCTCAAACAGGTGGTCTGCGCCCTGCGGCGGCAGGAGTGCCCCACCTGTCTGTTGAAAAAGCAGTGTCTTTATCCATCGGTGTTCGAACCCGAGTTGCTGGATGACACCGGCGTTTACGGAAAATCGGTGCCGCCACACCCCTTCGTGATCCAGCCCCCCGATGATGAACATGCTGACTATCCCAAAGAAGCCCCCTTCCAGTTCAATCTGCTGTTGTTCGGAGAGGCCAACATGCGACTGCCTTATTTCATTTACGCCATGGACCGCATGGGACGTATCGGCATCGGCAAACGCATCGACGGCGCCCGGGGCGCCTATCTGTTGGAATCGGTCCGGTGCAACGGCCTCACCATCTACACCTCACGGGACCAGAAGATCAGCGAATCACCACCATTGGCGGCGCTTGCCCCTTATCCGGCCGGGCAAGACCATTCAAGCGCCGGCCGAACGACCCTGACCTTTCACACGCCCTTGCGGCTCAAACACCAAAACCACCTCAGCACCGACTTGCCCTTTCATGTGCTCGTTCGGGCCATGTTGCGCAGAATCTCCTCTTTGATGGCCCATTTTAACGGCGGCGAACCACAACTCGACTACACCGGCCTGGTCCAACGCGCCCAAGTGGTGAAAACCGTCCAAAGCACCCTTGTTTGGGAAGATTGGCGCCGCTACTCCCTGCGCCAGGAACAGGCCATGCTGCTTGGCGGCCTGAAAGGCAGCATCACTTATGAAGGCGCGTTGGATGAATACCAGCCGCTGATCGATTTTTGCGCCAAAGTGCACCTGGGCAAGCAGACCACTTTCGGCCTGGGCCGCTACACCGTGGAGGCGGCCCCATGAAAAACATTCTGCTGGCCGTCGTCGGCCTCTCGCCCCAGGTGGTCACCGAAACCCTCTATGCCTTGCACCAGATGAACCGCCCGGTGCACACCATCCATCTGATCACCACGCGGGCCGGTGAAGAGATGGTATTGGCCCAGTTGCTCGGCGGCGGCAAAGGGGCTTTTTACCGCTTTTTGAAAGCGTACGGTCCGCCCAGCCACGGTATCGACTTCGGTCCCGGCCACATCCATGTGGTCCGTGACGACCTCGGCGCCGAAGTCGATGACATCGAAAACGAATACGACAACGCCGCGCTGCTGGAAACCTGCATGCGCCTGACCTTCGACTTCACCCGCGACCCCGATATCGCCGTCTTTTTCTCCATCGCCGGGGGCCGCAAGACCATGGGCGCCTGCCTGACCCTGGCCGCCCAGATGTATGCCAGACCCCAGGACCGGCTTTATCACGTGCTCGTCTCCCCGGAGTTCGAAAGCAACCGCGGCTTTTTCTTCCCGCCGGCCCAGCCCGAAACCATCGAACTGAAAAACAAGCGCGGTGAGACCTACTTCAAAAGCACCAGCTACGCCAAAGTCAACCTGATCCACATGCCCTTTATTTCCATTCGCCCCCAACTGGCCCCCGAAGTGCTGGACCAGCCCAGAGACCCGGCCACGCTCATGCTTTCGCTCATTCGGGAGACACCCGAACAACTGCTGGTTCACTTAAAGGACGGCAAGCTGCGCTATCGCGGCATGGAGATGGACATGGCGCCCGGCCGGTTGGCGCTCTATGCCTTTTTCGCCTTGCTCAAAAAAGAGTGCCCCGCGCCGGAACAAAAATGCAAAGCCTGTGACCAGTGCTTTGTGGACCACGAAGGCGTCAGCCGCAGACAGCCCGAGATCACCAGACTCTACAAACAGATGTGCGGCACCCGGCCGACCGGGGAGATGAGCACCACCGGTATTCTGAACCTGAACCTGGACAATTTCAAAAGCCTGAAGTCCCATATCAAACGGAACTTGCTCCAGGGCTTCGGCCCCTTGGCCGCGGAAAAGCTCGAAATCGCCTCGGTCGGGAAAAAACCCTACACCCGCTACGGCCTACTGATTGACAAAGCGGTGATCGAATTGGTGATGTGAGCCTGAAGATTCAAGATTATTTCGGTCGGCAAGAAGTGAATGGCCGCCGGTGTTCAACGCGGGTGTTTATAAAGATCATCGTGGGAAAGCACGCGCAGCAGAAGGATATCCGCGGACCAGTCCGGATTGCCCCCCGGCAGATGGGCACCTTGTTCGATATGGTGTGAGCATAATGACAAAAAGCGAAAACGTCAATTACGGAAATTTCGTATTGTATGCACACAGGCGCCCCCCCGCCCCCCGATCTTTTGGGGGAGAGGGTCGGGGGTGAGGGGGGAAATGACAACGTTGCAGTCCTTGAACAATATGATGCCCCACAAATAGGATGGCGCATCGAAAGGAGATGATATGAAGCATCAGGAACAAGAGATTCTGGTAATCGCGGCCTTATTGCATGATATTGGCAAATTCGCCCAACGTGCGGGCGCCCCCAAAAGCAACAACATGGAAGGTGAATACTGCAGAGTCGAAAGTGGGCGGCCGACCCACACGCATGTGCTATATACCGATCATTTCATCGAGCATATTCTGCCCCTGCCCAAAGAACTCGCCGATCCGCAGGTTCGCGGTATGATTGCGCGCTTGGCCTCGGCCCACCATAAACCCGCCGCCGGCAATCTTATGGAAGAAGCACTCAGCGTCGCGGATCAACTTTCAGCAGGGACGGACCGGAAGTCCGGCGAAGAGAGCCAGGGTGATTATAAAAGCGCCCGACTGGTTGCCATTTTTGAACAACTCAGCCTCAGCGGGCCGCGGCCCTTAAAAGAGCTGCAATCAGGGCAGTACTACCCTCTGGTGCCGATTACTGAAAATGCCTTTCCCACTTCCCTGGAGCAGGCGCGTGAATCCGACTATACAACCCTGTTCGAGCAATTTTGTGAGGCGCTGAAAAACCTTCCCCTGGATATGGGCGTAGCCCACTACACGGACTCATTAATATCGCTGCTTGAGGAGTTTACTTGGTGCATCCCGTCATCCACCTACCGCTCCCTGTCGGATATTTCACTTTTCGATCATGCAACCACCACGGCAGCCATTGCCCAAGCCCTCATGGTGTATCATGCCGAGCAAGGCGGGACGCCGAAGAGAAACAGCAACGGTCCGCCCAAGTTTCTGCTCGTGGGCGGCGACCTGTCCGGCATTCAAAGCTACATTTTCAAGCTGGACAAATCTCACGGCAGCGGCATCGCCAAGCTGTTCAGGGCGCGCTCCTTTTTCCTGCAAGCGCTCACGCGTTCGGTTTATGTCGAACTGCTAACGCGCCTCCGGCTCTCCCCGGTTGCGCGCATCATGGACGCAGGCGGGCGCTTCGTCCTGCTGCTGCCGGCCACTGAAACGTTGCGCGCCGCGCTTCCCGATTTCGAACTGAAAGTTCAACTGTACTTTTTTGAACGCTTCAGGGGTGAACTCAGCTTCAATCTTTGCTGGTCAACGCAATTGGCGGAGCACGATTTCCAGCAGGAACGTTTTCAAAAGCATCTGGACGCCTTTAATGATGCCCTTGAGGCGCGCAAACTGAATAAATTCGATCATCTTATCTCGACCGGACTGAACCCCGTAATGGACCTTGATTACGCAGCTTACAGCGCGGGGGATTGCCCAGTCTGTCATGCCCGGCCCATCGATCGCGATGCAAGCAATCATCACCGGGGAAGATATGGCGTGGATGTAGACCTTTGTCGGGATTGTGCCGAGCAGATTGAACTCATCGGGACCCGCCTGCCGCGCAGTGAGTTTATCCTCTTTGAACGCGAGGGTAAAAATGCGGTTCAGTTGTTCGGCAATATTACCTTGCGCCTGAAGGAGACTATCGATCCACACAGGGACCATGCGGCCATCCAGATTGTGGCCATGCATCAAAGAGGACGTTTCGCCTATCAGCCCATCGCCACGCACCTACCTCTTATCAGCGATCAAGACGTAGCCCAATGGCGGTCGTGGGGCGAAATCGATGCTGCGCCGGACGGCAATATGTCAATGGAAGGAGAGCCCATTGAGATTGGTGAAGCCAAGACCTTCAACCTTCTCGCTTGTTCGGCGCGCGAAACCACACCTGAAGGTAGACCCATCGGTCGCAGGTTCCTGGGCGCATTGAAGGCCGATGTGGACAACCTCGGACTGCTCTTCAGCATCGGATTGCAGGACCGCCTCTCCATTAGCCGTTTTGCCAGCCTTTCCCGCATGCTCAATCACTTTTTCAGCGATGACTTGGTGCGTTGGATAAAGGCCGAGTACCCGGACCTATATATTGTCTTCGCCGGCGGCGACGATCTTTTTCTGATCGGACCCTGGCTTCAAATGGGCCGTTTTGCCATGGCATTGAACAAGCGATTCCAACAATTCACGGCCGCCCGGCCCCAGGTCACGCTCTCCGCCGGTATCGGTGTCACAAAACCCGGACTGCCGATGCACGCCATCGCCGCCCAGGCCGAGGAGCATCTTGAAAAAGCCAAAAGGAATGAAGACAAAAACAGCATCAATCTATTTTCTACCACGGTCGGTTGGAACGACTTCGCTCGGCTGCTTGAAAAGGGCGATTGGCTTCATGCACTGATGCGTGACGGTCAGGTCCCCAAAGCCCTGGGCAACCGCCTGCTCTACTATGGGCGCGAGCGGCAAGCTTTCATGGATGGTGAGATCAAGCGAGGTATCTACCTGTCGCATATGCGCTATGATTTTGCCCGTAATATCAACGAGAAAACAGTTAAAAAGCCGGAAGAAAGGACGGCCATTACTGCAATCCAACAGGACGAATTCCTGCTCGATCACATAGACCTGCCCTTGACATGGGCGCTCTATCGTTTGCGAAAAGACAATTGAAGGAGGGATTATGAGCTATTTCGATTCTACCGGCAAGCACATCCGGCCCGAACTCCTCGATGAGGAGGCGCAGCAAGTCGCCAGTCGGTTTGTCCAGACACGCGACGGCCGACCCAACGAGCGCGATTCCATCAAAAACTCCCAGCTCAGGCGTTTTTTTAACGAATTCAAAACCTTGGAAAGGCAACTCCACAGCACCCAGGGCAATGAGGAAGAGGCGTTCAAATCCATCAAACCTCTGGTTAAAATGACTCATGCCAAGGTGGAGTATGCCAAGGCCCGCAGGGTGGTCCCACAAGCCTTTGTCGACTGGTTGAAGAACAATGTCCTGGCCATCGAAACAGCAAAGGACTTCAAGGCCTTCTTGCTGCACTTCGAGGCCGTCGTCGGTTTCTGTTACGGGTTGAATCCAAAAGATTAAGGAGGAAAATGGATATGCAGCTTCAAGCGATCAAAAAAATCACAGGAACCATCACCGTGTTGACGGGTTTGCATATCGGGGCCGGCAAGGAGAGCCTCGAAATCGGCGGCCTCGACCAACCCATCATTAAAAATCCTTTGACGGGTGAACCCTACATTCCGGGGTCCTCCATCAAGGGCAAGATGCGCTCACTATTGGAGACCTCGCGCTACATGCAAACCAATCCGGAGACAAGGGATTATGTCATGGGCAAGAAGGACAAGAGCGGGCGCGGCATGGCCTGTGGATGCGCCCGAAAAGGATGTCCGGCATGCACCATCTTCGGCACCTCCGCCGCCGAGAAGGGACCTGACCTTGGCCCTACCCGATTGATAGTGCGTGACGCTTTTCTGACCGAAGAATGGCGGGAGCGTTTCGGTCGGGGTGAACTGGCCATGGAAGTCAAATATGAAAACACCATCGACCGTGTCCGGGGGGTGGCCGAGCATCCCCGCCCGCTGGAGCGCGTGCCGGCCGGTGTTGCGTTCAGCTTTCACCTGTCGTTCAAGGTTTTTGAGGACGATCCGCCGACGTTGCTTGAAGATGTGTATCGCGGGTTACACCTCATCGAACTCGATGCCCTGGGCGGGAATTCGTCGCGAGGGTGCGGGCAGGTCCGCTTCGACAATCTGCATTGCGATCAAGACAAAATTGATCTTATGGCATATCCGCTTTAGGAGGACCCAATGGCGCTATACAGATATCGCCTGACACCGCTTTCGGCCTTCGCCACGCCCTTGCGCAGCGACACCCTTTACGGTCATCTGCTCTGGGCCGCGGCCATGCTGCATGGCAAGGCGCGGGTCAACTCACTTATCGAGGCCTTTGCCGCTGGCTCGCCGCCATTTATTTTTTCCAGCGCATTGCCGGCCGGTGGACTTCCATTTCCAGTGCTCCCCGGTATTGCCCGCGGTCGTTTCAAAGCGCAATTTGCCGACACGGGCAGTCTGTTTGAACAGTTGCGCGCATTAAAGTCGTTTCGCAAGCAAACCCATTGGCATTTAGAGCAATGGCAATGCCTTGAGGGGCGCATCAGTCAGGAGCGCTTGTTCACCGAATGGCTGGTGGCCAAGGCCGGGCGGAAGGCACAAAAGCAACCAGCAAAATTTAACCCGGATGCGACAACCGTCTATCAACCGCATGTCAGCATCGACCGACTCAGTGGCAGCGTGCTTCAAGAGGGTGGCCTCTTTTTTTCCAGCGGCACCTGGTACCGTCCGGGTCTGGCCCTCGATCTGTATGTCGAAACCGCTGACCTTGATACTTTTGAAACCCTTTTCCGGCACGTGGAAACCGTGGGGTTCGGTGCTGATCGCACCACCGGCAAGGGGCAGTTCAAATTCGAGCGTGATAATACCTTTGATCCGGCCCCCTTTCTCGCCGAAGGCACTCATCGGCTCTCCCTTTCGGTATGCGCGGCCATGGACATGCGTTCTTTCGAAGGCTATTGGATTCCGTTCGTCAAGCATGGACGTGCCTGGAACGGTTTCGGTGAAAGCAATCCCTACAAAAAGCCGTTTATGGCTTTTGCCGAGGGCAGCCTTTTCAAACGAATGCCGAAAAGTGGCTACCTGCTTCGAAACATACATAGTGACCCGGGAATCGTTCAAGTCTGCTGGCCTTTGACGATCCCCGTTACCCTGGAGGAAAATCATGCGGACTGACTTTTTTAAGGTGGATCTTCTATCACCTGTCCACATCGGCACCGGGGATGAGTTGGACCCCATGAGCTATCTCATGCGCAAAGAAAACGGCGCAATAAATTGCCATGTTCTCGACACCAACGCCTGGGCCAGAGAATATCCCGATCCCGCGGAACTGAGCACCCTGTTTTCAGGTACCAATGTTCCGGCCATGCGTGGGTTTCTTGCCAATCACATTGAGCCAGCTCTTTTTGGCACGCGGCGATTGTTGATCAAAAATCCAAAGATTTATGATGAATACATGCAAAAGCTGTCCGATCAAAGGACCAGCCATCAATTGCTCTTCAGTCCTCATACCACTTGTGCGGACCGGATACCCCTGATACCCGGCTCCTCGCTCAAAGGCAGTCTGCGTACCGCCGTTATCGATTGGCTGGACCGTGAGAAGCGTTTGGGGCTGAAAGAGGCCAGAGAAAAGGACCGCAAAGGCCTGGAATATATCAGACGCCTTGAAAGCGCACTTGGCCCGGTAACGGATAGCGCCTTTAAGCAGCTCAAAGTAGGTGATGTCAGCGGCTATTCAGACAGCACATGTTTGGTGCAACCCCTTGAACTGCGGCGTAAGCAAGAAAAATCCGCCACCCCGAAAAGCATGTGTGAGGTGTTGCCCAGCCGGCTTCTTGGGGAAGAAGGGCGATCGATTCTATTTCTTAAAATCGGACTTGGTTCACCGCTCAAAGCCGCCGACAACCGACTGACACTGAAAAATGGTGTCAGTTGGACCTGGACTGAATTGTGCGAATTGGTGACCAGCTATTACCGGTTGCGTTTCGAAGAGGAGAAAACCAAATTCTATGGGCTTTCCCATTTCGCCCCGGCAAAACCCGCAATGGAAAGCCTCGAAAAAGAATTCAATACCGCGCCGGGACAAATGGTGTTGCGGGTCGGGCATTATTCACAGGTTGAATTCGTCACCGTCCGCAACAACAAACCTTTTACGCGCAAAGGTAAACAGGGCACTCCCATGCCCTATGGCACTACCAGGACCCTTGCCGACGGCCTGTACCCCTTTGGATGGATCAAGCTCACGCCGTGCAGCGAAAGTGAATACCGAAAGGGGAGCATCGCCTGCGAAGCCGCAAACAAAGCTTCTGAGCAGGAGCGGATCGTCCGGCGCCGGGCGCTGGAGGCGGAACGTACGCAGCGGCTTGCGGAAACCCGTGATCGTGAAGAAGAAGCCCACCGCCAGGCCGAACGCGAACGCCGACAGCAGGCGGAATTGGAGGCATTGCCGGAAGATGAACGCAATGTGCTCTTGTTGGAAAGAGGCGATCTTGACGAGCAGCGGATTTCAGCGCTGGTTCAAAAAATCGACTCATTCGATCCGCAGCTGCAAGTCAAGGCGGCCAAAGCCTTGAAGGAGCTCTGGATCAGCCAGAAGCGCTGGACGAAAAAAGAGTGCTCTAAAAAGCAGCTTATAAAAGTCGCCGCAATAAAAACGATTTTAGGTGAAATATGATCTCTTTATTGGTGAGAACACCGGCACGAAAGGCATTGATATATCCATGACGCTATCCACAGATATCCGCCTGATGATCGTCTCCCTCGGCGGATCACCCGAACCGATCCGCTTGAGCATAGGGCGCTACCGGCCCGAACAGGTGATCTTTTTTGCCTCACATGACTCGGCGGCGCTGGCCGGTGAAACCCTGGCCGCGCTGGACTACAAACCCCGCCTGGCCTTCGAGATCACCGAAGATCCCAACTCCTTGCTGGAGTGCTTTCGCAAGGCCCGGCAATGTGTCCAGCGCGCCCGCATAAGCGGCTTGGCACCGGACCGGGTCATGTTGGACTACACTGGCGGCACCAAGGTCATGACCGCGGCCCTCCTGCTGGCCGGCATCGATCAGCGTTACCATTACAACTACGTGGGCGGCGACCGGCGGGACAAAGAGGGCGTGGGCGTGGTGCTCAGCGGCCACGAGCGCCTCTTCACCGAAATGAGCCCTTGGGCGGTATGGGCCGAGGAGGAGCGGCGCCAGATCGTGACCCTTTTCAACCGGCGCCGCTATGCGGCGGTCATCGAAATCATCGATGGCCTGCTGGAGAATGATCTGCCGACATCCATCGGCGGTTATTTTAAATTCGTGCGTCAGGCGGCTTATGCCTTCCTGCGATGGGACCAGTTCGAACTCAAGCAGGCCATGGGCCAACTGCAAAAAGCACAGGATCTGCTGGCCGCCCACCGCCGTGATTTTCCCAACGCCGAACTCGATGCCTTCCGGGACGAACTCGGCCTGCTCAGCATGCGTCTGGAGGATATCCTAACGCAGACCAAGGACCTCATGGAGCCCCATCCGCTGCTCGTGGCGGACCTGCTCAACAATGCCCGGCGCCAGATGGCCGACAAGCGCAACGATGACGCCGCGGCCCGCATCTACCGCGCCCTGGAACTATACGGTCAAATTTGCTTCCGGCAATCGACGGGACTGGACAATGACGCGGTGCCACCGTCCGCCGTGCCGGCTGAAATTCGGGCAGAGTTCGAAGCCAAATACAGGGATACGAAAACACAAAAGCTCAAACTGCCCCTGCAAGCCACCTTCCGCTTTCTGAGACACAGCGGGCATGAGGCCGGCGAACGCTTTCAGGCCCGCCAAAATGAGATAAAAAAAATTCAATCCAATCGCAACCACTCGATCCTGGCCCACGGGTTGAAACCCGTAAGCGATAAAGCCGTTGAATCGGTTTTCGCGACCGTTGCGGCGTTTTTGGAATTTTTGGACCCTTATGATTTTCCGCAGCTACCATAGCCGCTGAAATGGGCTCTTTGACAATTCGTATCCCTTTTCAAGACACGGTTCAATGCCCCGGCAACCGCTTGCGCGCCGGCCGGGGCACATATAAGGTGTATTTCCAAGGTTTGGCGGGATGATCAGAACGCATAGAAGGAGGTGCGTGGAAATGAAAATTAAAAAAAATTTCAAGAAGATAGATTTAATATCAAGGGGCATTCAGCGCGACGGCCGTTTCCCGGAAGCCGATTTCGGGCATGTGCGTGGATTTGCCATCGTAACGAACCGGAAGCTTTGTGGAAACTGAGGGGGCAATCTGAAGAACTGACCCGATTAGAGGGGATTGAGACATCTCGACATAGACCGAAGGGATCACCGTTTTGATCTCAAATCTGAAGAACTGACCCGATTAGAGGGGATTGAGACCCATGTAGATTGTGTCGCGGATTGGTTTCATTGATCCGATCTGAAGAACTGACCCGATTAGAGGGGATTGAGACATGATCCAGGCCCAGGCGGCCGTTGCGATGATGGCATCTGAAGAACTGACCCGATTAGAGGGGATTGAGACACCTTCTTCGGTCCGTCTTCGACCACCTCGCGCTTAATCTGAAGAACTGACCCGATTAGAGGGGATTGAGACAAGGTGGCCCTTGATTATGTCGATTGGGTCTTCGATTTATCTGAAGAACTGACCCGATTAGAGGGGATTGAGACATCCAGCTCGGATCTACGGTTTCAAGATGGGATTTTATCTGAAGAACTGACCCGATTAGAGGGGATTGAGACCTGATGAGTTTTCGCAGATCGTCAGAAACCTTGATTTCATCTGAAGAACTGACCCGATTAGAGGGGATTGAGACTCAATAGCTATCTCCGGTCGCTTCGGGCGGGGAAGACGGATCTGAAGAACTGACCCGATTAGAGGGGATTGAGACGTGATGGTGCGCGGCTTTTGTTCCTGGCGTGATTCGTATCTGAAGAACTGACCCGATTAGAGGGGATTGAGACTTTAAACTTCCCCGGGCAAATGATTTTGCATTCATCCGATCTGAAGAACTGACCCGATTAGAGGGGATTGAGACAATATGGTCACACGGATAGGATCACGACGTTTACCATATCTGAAGAACTGACCCGATTAGAGGGGATTGAGACAGGTTGGCACCGCTCAGGTAGGCACCGCGCAGGTTGGCATCTGAAGAACTGACCCGATTAGAGGGGATTGAGACCCTTTCGCTGACTGGCATCGTTGATTGCATTTGCTTTCATCTGAAGAACTGACCCGATTAGAGGGGATTGAGACATATTCATGGTTTTCACAAGATGAAATAACACTTTCAACATATCTGAAGAACTGACCCGATTAGAGGGGATTGAGACTCTTTATTTGCCCACAAAACAAATTTTACTATATCAGATCTGAAGAACTGACCCGATTAGAGGGGATTGAGACTCAAAGAGTTGATGGTCGGTGAAGTCTGTGGTAATTGTATCTGAAGAACTGACCCGATTAGAGGGGATTGAGACTTTAGGGCTTCTTTTATGGCGTTCTCGCAGCCGTTGAAATCTGAAGAACTGACCCGATTAGAGGGGATTGAGACTTTAGGGCTTCTTTTATGGCGTTCTCGCAGCCGTTGAAATCTGAAGAACTGACCCGATTAGAGGGGATTGAGACCTAAAAAAGCAAGCCAATGTCAAGTAAAATCTTACTCATCTGAAGAACTGACCCGATTAGAGGGGATTGAGACTCCTTTCCTCCAAAAAATGTTGGCAAATCCTCATCGGTATCTGAAGAACTGACCCGATTAGAGGGGATTGAGACGTGGTGGCGTTCTGCTTAAAGTGCTGAAACAATGCAATCTGAAGAACTGACCCGATTAGAGGGGATTGAGACTACCTCCCCATAGCGTTAAAGATTTCCCAAACGATATCTGAAGAACTGACCCGATTAGAGGGGATTGAGACCAATCCACGGCTCTCCAAAACGTAAGACCAGGACGATCTGAAGAACTGACCCGATTAGAGGGGATTGAGACACTTATGCCGTGGCGATCCCGGCTATCAACGCTGAGAATCTGAAGAACTGACCCGATTAGAGGGGATTGAGACTCTTCATCCCGGCGCTTCATGTTCTGCCCGCGCATATCTGAAGAACTGACCCGATTAGAGGGGATTGAGACTTAAAGATTTCGTACCAAAACCAGGCCCAGGCCGATCTGAAGAACTGACCCGATTAGAGGGGATTGAGACACATTTGTGGTTTCATCTGTTACCCTCCATAGCCTTTAAATCTGAAGAACTGACCCGATTAGAGGGGATTGAGACCAGCGCAGCGCATCCTTATCACTGCCTGACGATCTTCGGCGAAAAACGGCAACGTTGCAATCGTTGCCAACCGGTGTGCCTCCCTCGTAGGATCGCCCTCATGGAGATCATGATGTTGGATTTCAACAAGGAGGTGGCCCATGAAGGGTGCATTTGACAAGTTGGCCGACCCCGAGATTTTCTACTCCAGCGAGGGCGACCCGGTAGCCACATTCAACCTGGCCTTCAGGTCATCCAAGAAAAAGACCGGCTGGATCAAGATCACCTGCTTTCAAAAGCTGGCAGAAATCACCGAACGTCATCTGCACAAAGGCGCCCGGATCGCCGTGGCCGGCATCTTGGAACAGAACAAGTGGGAAACCGATGAAGACGCCGCCCGCACATCGATCCAGCTCATTGCTAATACCATCGAGTTTATCAAAACAGACGGCATCCGCCACACCCAATGATTTTTTATTGTTGATTGTACTTGGCAACCATAAAAATATCTGCTCAACAGGGATTGCAAACGTTTGGAATCCTCCGGCAATTCGCAGAATGTTGACAGAAACGACAACCAATTAGGTGTTTAGGGTGTTTTGAGGTGTTTAGCTGGAGGGTTAACACCTAATAAATGGGTTATTGCATTGTTTTATTTATGAAGATTTGATTCGATTATTTAGGTGTTAAGGTGTTTAGGGCGATTTCGGCTGTTGGATTATTATTCTCGCATCATAGGCTCGAACATACCTGAAGTCCTCACCCGAATTGATTGGGCGGAAATTAACATCGTTAAAATTACTATTTTCTTTTCAATCTAATAATATCCTAATAATGATATGACATTAACGCATGATAAAATAGCCTAAAGCTGGGTCCTTTGCTGCCCTGAACCTTTTGGAAACAGAAAGCCCGAATGAGGAGCATGGTGCTCTTGATTCGGGTTTTTTTTATTCTTACCAGAGGAGACAGAAATGAAACGGATTGCATTGATGGTAGTTGTAGGGGTTTTCTTGTTTTCTGGAATAGCTAACGCTGCTTTGACACTGATAGGTACGGCCAGCTATGACAGCGACGGTAATGGTACCCCTGAAACCTATAACCTTATCCATATGGACGACGGCCCGTTCGGCCCTATCACCTGGCTGGATTATACGAAAGAAGGTGATAACTGGCAGAACCAGATGAATTGGGCATCCGGGCTGAGCTTCGCAGAAGCAGATATTCAATTGAATCCCGGCTACAAGTCGAGCATTGACTGGAGCACGGGGTGGCGGCTGCCGGAGACCGATGAGAGCCAGGCCAACCTGAGCGGCGGTTTCGGCTATGAGGGACCAGACGGGAACGGGTACCACGATTACATGTATGGTTACAACATGGTCAACTCAGAGATGGGTCAACTGTATTACGAAGAGTTGGACAACAAGGGATACTATGCAACCGACGGCACGAATCCACAACCCGGCTGGGGGCTAAATAACACAGGTGATTTCAATTACTTGCAGGCCTACAACTACTGGTCGGGTACGGAGTCTTCTCCGTACGACGCGTGGAACTTCAACTTCAACGTCGGCAGCCAGGGCAGCTACAATAAGGGCGGCCACCTCATCCCCTACGCGTTAGCGGTTCGCCCGGGCGATGTCTCCGCCGTTCCTGTGCCCGGCACGGTGCTGCTTCTGGGAACTGGCCTTGCGGGTTTGGGGGTCTTTCGTCGGGGTCAAAGGCGGAGACATTGGGTCATTGGGTGATTTGCGTGATTTGGTTATTTGGGGGTGCAGGGGGGTAAATTTTTTCATTATTAAGGCAATTTATTCTTGCTGGCTATGTGATTTGCCTTAGATCGATCATAACATTTTCGAAATGTTTACCAGATCCAATATGCCTCAGTGAGAAGGGAAAAAAGAAATGAAAAGCATCTTATTATTATGTCTCTTTTCACTATTTTATTACTGCCCTGTTTCAGCTAATTTGAATGACGGCCTGGTAGCTTACTACCCTTTTAATGGGAATGCTATTGATGAAAGTGGTAATGGTAATCATGGAGAGGTATTTGGAGCAAGTTTGTGCCCGGATAGACACAATACTAATTATAGTGCTTTCAGTTTTGATGGGATTGATGATTGCATTTTTGTGGGTAGCAGTAGTGAAAGCAGTATCAATATTTCAGGTGCAATTTCAATTTCAGTCTGGGTAAAGCCAAGTGAAATTCCAGATGGAAAGAAAATGATAATAGGAAAATCGAATTATTCGTATTATACCAATTACATTCTTAGATACGTTGGCGGCGGTTTGCAGTGGGAATATGATCAATGGAACAATACTGTAGATAAAGTATTAGAAGTTGATGCCTGGAATCACATTGTCGTAACCGCAGACAATCCTATTGGTTTAAAAAAAATTTACATTAATGGAGATTTAGTTTATTTTAAAACGATAACTACGATGCACTCCCATGGGTTAGTAGTTGACTATCCCTTAACTATTGGATGTGCATGGTACACCCCTCCGTTTCCTCCGACGACAGAGAATTTTGGAGGCCAAATTGATGACATACGCATTTACAACCGTGTCCTCTCAGAAGAAGAAATCAATCAGCTGTTTGGAGAACCCGGATCTATAAGTGTGCCTGCCCTATCCGGATGGGGCATGATCATACTTTTTGCACTTCTTCTGGTATTTGGATTTATGGTCGTGATGAGAAGAAACGTGAGTCTCAATACAAACATAACCTAACGAATAAGAATAGATCATGAGAGCGCAGCGAACAACGATCTTATCCTGTGGAACAAGTGCTATGATTCTTTAGCACTGAATCAAAAAATAGAGTTTAATCCTATTAAAAAAGAAGTACAGAACTCGATATTCTATATGCGCACGGATGTGAGGAATGTCCGGTTCATTTCTCGCTTTTCTGTTTTTGGCCGCCTCCACAATATCTGGTGGTGAGCCATTTATTAAAAGGTGGTGGGAAAAATTATCTTTACATATGTGCCGCTTGTAAAAACGTAGAGTAATCACACGCAATTTGGACTTCCGAAAATTCGTAGATACAATACCAGGCTCAAATTGAGACGCAATCGATTCAACAGACCGGTAACATACAATTTAGTTGTATAATTCCACGCAAACACCCTAAACACCTTAACACCTGCTCGAAGATCACCAACAACCGATTGAATATATGCCATTTATTTCCAAAAATAGGTGTTTACCCCCTGCCTGAACACCTATAAACACCCTAAACACCGTATAAATCTATCCTTTCGCAGCAAGAAACCACGCCATTTCCACGCCATGATCCATCATGTCTTCGTCTATCCATATATATTAATCCCCAATAGACCACCAAACCCAATCCACCCAAATCCATCAACCCAACCAAGGAGGCAAATCCATGATCAATCAACTGATCCTGATTGGTAATCTCGGGAAAGACCCAGAATCTTTTTTCGGGAGCGAAGGGAACCAAATCACATCATACCCTCTTGCATTCAAATCGGGACGCGACAAAACCAGCTGGATCAAATGTGTCTGTTTCGACAACAACGCCGAGGTCGCTGAAAAATACCTCCATACGGGCGCCCGTGTATGTGTTGTCGGGTATCTTCAGCAAACAAAGTGGAAAACCAACGATGGCGAAAACCGAAGCAGTTTCGAGATGATTGTAAACAAGATTGAATTCATCAAAACAGACGGCAGAGGATTTGGAGACAACCCAGCCGATGATGTCCCTATCTGAACCACAAGGAGGGCGATGAAAACAAGAACCGTTGAACTGATCATCGCAATAGGACTTGAGCTGCTCGACTGGCTCAAAATCATACTCACGGAGAAACGGAGGAACCATGACGGCAAAAGAGATACAGAAAAGAAACCAGAAGGCGGAACAACTTAAAGTGCTGCAAAGCGATGACGGACAATACTTTGTCGAAAGCAGCGAGGGCAAGATTTTATACAACGTGATCATCAGCGATGCCGGAGATAGCTGCACCTGCGGCGACTATGCCCGCAATGTGAAAAAGGCACCTGATTTTAAATGCAAGCATATCCTTGCCGTGTACAACGCCATTCCCCAAAAACAGGTCGAAGGGGCCACTTTCTTAGAACGACAAGCTCCAAAACTGGATGAACGCTGGATCACCAAGATCGAGGGGAAAGAGTTCGTCAAATATCCGGGCCTGCTCGATCTGGGACACCAAAAGGGCATATCGAGCATCGAAGTAGAAATCGTTCAGATGCCCACCGGGGACAATGGCCATTTTGCCGTCTGCCGGGCAACCGTGATGTCAAAGTTGGGAGAAACATATTCTGACATTGGAGATGCCAATCCTTCTAATTGCAGCAGCAAGGTGTCGAAACATTTACTCAGGATGGCCAGCACCCGTGCCATTGCAAGAGCGCTGAGGTCCTATACCAACGTGGGCATGACGGCATTGGAAGAGCTTGCCGACATCAATGAAGCGATCAACGAAGGGGGAAATCATGAGCATCCTAAAGCGCAATCCAGACCGGCGAAAAAGGCTCCTTCCAAGGCGCCGAAAAAGAGTGCACCTGAAGATGACCAACCGAAATCAGACACAGAGCCGGTGGCACCTGCCGTGGAAAACCAAAATCAACCGGAGCCTTCTTCAAACACTGCTTCAAAGAGTCCTGCCCGTGCTGGGATGAGTGAGGCGCAGCGCCGTGCCATATTCAATCTGTCCAGACGCCGGGGAATCAGCGTGGAAGAGATCGAGTGCATGGTTGAAGAATCCTATGGTGTCACGCTCGACAACCTAACGAGCAGCGATGCCTCGGCCTTCATCCGGCAACTGCAGACTGCTGCCTAACCTAAAGATAGCAGATCCTTAACGTATGCCATTTTAAAGGCGATAGGCAGATCCTAACTCGCGCCAACCGGATGCCTATCGCCTTTGTATTTTAACAAATACGCAGCAACTGCGCTTTTAGGATCAACCTAATGGAGGTGACTTAAAATGGTTTTAAGTGAATTGCGGCAAACGCCCCACCTGTCGGCATCGAGCATCAACGAATATGTGGAGTGCTCGTTGCTGTATAAATACGGGCGCATCGACAAACTGCCTATGGAATTTAAATCCGATGCCCTTGAGTTTGGCACCTGCATTCATCGGGTGCTCGAAGCATATTACAGCGCCAAGATGATGGGGGACCGGATGCTGTTAAAGGACGTGCATGAGTTTTTCGTGTTCACCTGGCTGGATATGGCAAGGGGCCGCGATGACATCCGGTATGCGGACGGTAACGATTACAACTCCCTTTTGATGTTTGGAAGAGATCTACTGACTGCCTGGTATACCAAGTTGCCCGATGACGATTTTACCATATTGGCTATCGAGGAAGCGTTCAGTTTCAACCTGCCGGGCATCGATATTCCCATCATCGGGGCCATGGATCTGGTCGAACAGGACAGCTGCGGCACCATCATCATCACGGATTTTAAAACCAGCGGTCGGGCCTATTCCAAAGACGAAGTCGATCAAAACCAGCAGCTGACTATGTATCAAATCGCCGCCAAACAAAACGGTTATGCCGATCATGAAATTCTGCTTCGATTCGACACCCTGATCAAGACCAAAACGCCCAAATTCGAACAATACTGGACTACCCGAACTGAACTCGATGAACGGCGCCTGATCAAAAAGGCCGCTCAGGTGTGGGACGGGATCTCAAAGGGAGTCTTTGTGGCCAATGACACCAGCTGGAAGTGCAAGGGGTGCGCCTATAAACAGGCATGTGACGCCTATCTGGAAGGAGAGGAATATGACCAAGCGAGCCATCCATGACGTTCAATCGTTTTTAACGTTCATGCAGTCAGACGGGGACCGGGTCTATCAGATTGTGAATGTGGAGCTGTTGCTCAGACGCCATCCACCCGAGGCGGTCGTGTCATTTTTGCAGGAGCTTCACAAAGATTACGGCAAAGCGCTGTCCAAACTGATTCAGGAGGACAAGACCAGTTCCCGGATCAATGAGCTGGTGGCCAAGCGCTTCCGCATCAAGATGGCCATCAACACGATTCGCAACCTTGAAAAGGAGGATCAGGCAGCATGAGCGAATTGAATCCCAAACAACAGGAAGCGGCACAGTTTAAAGAGGGCATTGCCGCTGTGATTGCCATTCCGGGATCAGGAAAAACGAAAACCATGTTAGAGCGCATAAAATACCTCGTAACTGAATACGGCATACCGCCCGAACATATCCTGGGATTGACCTTTACCAGAAATGCAGCCGACGAAATGCGATCACGCCTGGTGCCGGTATTAGGGGAGATGTCATCACGGGTCCGGTTGTCCACCATCCATTCATTCTGTCTGCATCTGCTCAAGGTCGAGGGCAAAGTCTTTGAAATCCTATCCGGCAAAGAGCAGCTGGTGTTCATCAAAAACGTCATGAAAGGTCTGAAGTTAAAGGATTTGACTGTGGGCACCGTGCTGAGAGAAATCTCTTTGGCCAAAAACAACATCATCGACCCGTTAGAGTTTAAAGCGCTTTTTGAAGGGGATAAGACCATGATGCGCATTTCCGAGATCTATCAGGCATACGATGAAGCCAAGGAACACAAACTACTTCTGGATTTTGATGACCTGCTTCTTGAAACCTACTTTCTGCTGCGGGATAACGATGAAGTACGAGCGAAATACCAGGGCAGCTTTCAATCGATCCTCGTCGATGAATTCCAGGACACCAACCCGGTGCAATTCGAGTTGCTGCGCCTGTTGATTCGGGAAGACAGCGGTCATGATCCGGCAAGCTTCTGGGTAGCTGGCGATGATCATCAAGCGATCTATTCATTTACCGGTGCATCCGTTGGCAATATCCTCAACTTTCAATCGATGTTTCCCGGCTCCCGTCAGTTCATTCTCGACTTGAACTATCGTTCCACACCTCAGATCCTGCGTGCCTGTCAAAACCTGATCCGTCACAACGTCAAGCAGATCCATAAGGAATTAAAGACCGACAACGCCGATGGAGATGATGTCGTTGTGCTCGAAGCGTCCAATGAGGAAACGGAAGCCATGGGCGTGGTCAATGAAATCGTGGATCTTATCGAGCGCCGCGGGTATCAATACAGCGATATTGCCGTGCTCTATCGAGCCAATTTTCAATCCCGGTATGTGGAAGAGGCCTTCTTGCAAAACAAGATCCCGTATCACATTCAAAGCGGGCGCACCTTTTATGATCGATACGAGGTCAAGTGTTTGCTCGACTATCTGCGGGTGATCCATGCCCCTGACAGCGATGAAGCAGACGAGGCGCTACTCAATATCCTCAATGTGCCGGTCCGTTATGTGAGCAACCAGGTCAAGGACCAATTGAAAGAATACTGCCGGAAGCGGGGGATTCATCTGTATGCGGGATTAAAGTCCCTGATCATCACGGTGCCGTTCGTCCGCAAGCTGGTTAAAGAGATGGTGGCATTCATGGATCCGTTGATTGAAAGCGCCGAAACATTAGAGCCCGTGCAGGTCATACAGAAAATTCGCATCATCTGGGACTATGATCGCTTTATCGTGGACGAAGACATTCCAAGCCCAGATGACATCAAGATTTCAAACATCAACCAATTGCAATTAGCGGCCGCCCGTTATTCAAACATTGCCGCCTTTCTCGAATATGCCGACAGCTTCACGGATGAGACAGTCAGCGATGATAAAGAGGGCGTGAGTTTAATGACCGTGCATAAGGCAAAGGGTCTGGAGTTTGCCGTGGTGTTCGTCATTGGTCTGGTTGAGGGACTGATGCCAAGCGGTAAAGGAAACCTTGAAGAAGAAAGGCGCATATGTTTTGTCGCCATCTCAAGGGCCATGAAACTGTTGTTTGTGTCATACCCATTGAACTATCTGGGGCAACCGGCCAAAAAGTCCCAGTTTCTGGATGAAATGCTCGGCAAGCGTGACGTCGACCTGCATAAATCCGCCGCTTAAAACCCCGCACAACCGCTACAGCACCCGTTCTGTCGTTACCCCGCATATCATATAAAACAGCAATCCATACCTATATAAAGGAGGTCCAATCGTGGATTTTCAGCTGATTCATTTCAGAGACGCAGACAGGATCATCGAGCAAAAGGCAATGGTCTCGGATGTGGCCATGACCATGGAATATGTGTTTACCGCCCTGCAAGGATCGCTTTATCGAAAAGAGCTGCTTCGTCTTGCCCTTGATGAGATGGGATGGCGTGAAAGCGGATGTCTTAATGTCATCGCCGGCCGCCGTTACCAATACAAGGGGTTCAAGCACGGTGTTGCCATCGATGGGCATTTTAGCGCTTACGAATACATCCTGGAGGGTCTGATGCGACTTCAAATCGGGTATGACAAGGGCAACATCGAAGCAGGAATTCTCATGCTGACGGCCAAACGCAGCGAAAAAAGTCCCTATGGCGATATCGTAAACATGGTCAAAGAGGATGTGGATTCGCTTTATCCGACCATATCCATGCCCGTATCGATCTGTCTGTTTGATTTGGGAGAACCTGAGCTGCCCGAATAGATGGAGGTGATGACATGGCCTACCCATTTGAAAAGATGGCGACCCGCAAGCTGAGAAGTAAAATGCATGATAAATGCAAACGGGATCGTTGTCATGGTGATCAATTTGATCATACAGAATCAAACCCATCGAACATCAATCCTCGCAGATCCAATCCCACCCATTGTAAAATCAACGAGAACCAATCCAGCCGGTAATCATCACCGACAATCAATAAATTCAAAATTTCCGGAAGCCACCCGTCCGCTCGTATGGATACGCACCCTGTAGAGTCGTCAGGGAAAATTTAATGCGCCAGGTGGTGAAAGGCGCATCTTTCGGAAATCAACCTTTAAAGGAGAATCGTATGAAACCCAATTTGACTACTCTTGGCAAAGTGTTCGATCGCGTGGATGCAATGTCGGCAAACTGCTTTGATCAGAACATCGCCGTGCCGGACATATCGTTTGATAACCTGGACATCGTTCGCATTGCAGGAGAGCCCCATCCGCTAAGACCTGTGGCGCAACGATCCATATCCAATCGCCTGGGGATTCCATACCCCTATTTGACCAGATGTCCTGCCGATGTGCAGGCAATGAACCTGAACCACTGGATCAAGCATGAGAAAAATGACCAATTGCTGTTCCGGTTCGATGGCCAGGAGGTACGGGCCGTGTTTACCACCAAGTATATTCCCGTGGATAATTTCGAGGTGATGGAGCGTCTGGATTCTCTGGGATACAAACCCGAGACCCCGGTTCAATGTCATCTGGATACAGAGTTCATGTCGTTGAGCATCCCCGATGGCGCAAAGGCGTTTGACATCAACGGAGACAAATTCAAACCGGGCATCTCCATATCCAATTCTGAAGTGGGCCTGGCATCGCTATCCATTGCGGCGTTTGTGTTGAGACTGGTCTGCACCAATGGTCTGGTGGCCAAGTCGGACGTGTCGGCGTCGTATCGGCATGTCAGCACCAAGATCCTGAATGAGTTTCCCCAGGTGATGGATAAGGTGTCATTTGAGTTGGGCGCTCAGCGGGAACAGTTCCGGTTGTCGCTGGAATCCCGGGTGGATAATCCCGAATCGACGCTGGCCAGTTTCAATCGTCAGTTTGCGTTGAACGGTGGTGAAAAGGACGCTGTGGAGTGGGCATGGCCTCAGGAAGCGGGAGAGACCATGTTCCATGTGGTCAACACGTATACCAGAGCTGCACAGAAGGAGGATTTGCCGGCCGAATCCAGTTTTCGACTGTCGCGTGTCGGCGGAAATATTTTGGGGATGTTGAACTGAAAAACGAACTGTAGTTCGTTTTCTGTGTGAAGGAATATGGCCCGGTGGGTATGGAGGGGACACCGGGCTTTATCTGTAGAAATCGATCTAAAATTTTTGACAGGTCGCCGTCAAAAAATAGGCAATTTTAGCGATAAGTCTGCACCGTTGATATTCATGCGACAAAACATGTTTGAGTAAGAATATCGTGTAACTCATTAAGATATAAAAATTATATCATTAAAAAATATAAAAAGGCATAAAGGTCATGTGTGGCATGTCGATTGCAAATTTATGAAAAATGATCATTAAATTCGGCAACTATAGTTTGGAGATTAAAAGTATGCTCATGACGCGACGAATAATCTATGTGTTTATCTGTATTGCCCTTTTGGGGATTACGTTTAATTGCGGTGGTGGTGGCGGAGGTGGCGGAACATCCTCAAGTCCTAACGACGGCTCCACAGAAGTAACATTGAAAGGCACTTTCGAAGGGGGGCTTCACGCGAAAAACAATTGGCTGGATTCTCTCTTTTCTATTTTTGCGAAAGATGCCATCGCTTTAGATGAGGATCAAGTTTCCAAGGTATTAATCTTCACCGCAGGATCATATACTTATCAGACGGCAGATGTTGTTGATGGAAGCTTTAGTGTCGATGTGCCCAGAAGCAATCCGGTTGGGATGATATTTGTTGGGCAAAATAACGATTATCTGGGATATCTTTATCTGACATCCAACATCGCTTCTTTGCCGATGAGCAAAGTGCACAGTAGTGTTGCCACCATTGACTTGGGAGCGCTATCTTCATCTGGTCTCGTTGTCGAACCGGCAAATAATCCATTTGAAAACGAGATACTTATGACTGATGATGAGTTAAATGCTTTATCACAGTTTAATGGATTGTTTGCAGAATTAATCAAATTTCCTGACATCGACGGCAATGGAACTATCGATATTTTAGAAAATAAAACATATTTTATGGAAATAGGATATGGCGTACTTGGCGGAAGATATGATGGACTGTTAACACCCACAATTAATACCCAACTTGAAATTTACCAACTTCACTTTTTTACCAATATCGATAATTGCCCTGAATCTGTTACACTAACTGGTCCAAATGGATCTCCCTATTCTGATCCCACATCAATTGATCGTGTTCAAATCGGTTCTTATTGTACGCACAGGACTATTCATTATTCCACACCCGGTGATTTCGATATCCCCTTCAACGGAAATTATATTATCGATTATCCTGGTGAAAGGCTGACGTTTAGCGTGCCTGATCAAGCCCTTATTTTGGATAATATGATAACTATTGTTCCCACAGTGACGCTTGATGAAAATGAAATTATTCAAAAAATATCATGGGTATATCGTCTCGCCGACGGATTGGGGCCATCAATTGATCCAGAATCGATTATTACACAAATTCAAATTACTATTGCGGACAATGAATTCTCAGCTGAGGGGCTTTTCAGCTCTTCCTTGATTTTTTCAACTTCAACCACTGAAATTGATTTATCCGGCGAGGAAATTTATTGGGGTGATGTTGGAGCAGTAAATACAAGCTATTTTGATGTGTTTGGAAACGGTTATTCGATAAAATGGTATAGGTAAACTTATATCAAAAGATCAGCCAAATTATGTTAGTTGGACTTTTAACAAGTGTCCATCTATAATTAAGAAAATTGAGTTGAGATCAAGGCACACGAAAAATTTAACCGTTTATGGGCAATGATATGCGTTGCCGGTAACGGTTGAGGTATAGCCCCCGTAAATTGATTGCCAAACAATGTGTGTCCCATTTAGTTGTGCCGCTTTTTCCTTAGCTTCATTTTTGGCATTATTGATCCCGATCGGTGAGGCAAGATTCCCCCATCCTGATGTTCCGGTTACAGTTCCTAAGAATTTACAATTGGCAACCATTTGTTGATCTGCTTCCTGAACTTGAGCTGCATTCGGAGAAGGGGCCGTTGCGCATCCAAAAAGGGTAATGTGACCAAGCAAGATCAATAGACAATAATTTTTCATAGCCATACTCCCTGAAGTGTCGTCCCGTTTGGTGATTACCTCATTAAAGATAATAGAATTCCCCCTAAAAATGACCACATCAAAAAGAGCACAATGCCAGCCGGGATCAAAGCTAAAGAAAACATTATGGCCAACTTTACCAATGACCAAAAAGGAACATCAATATCAATAAGTTTGACTGATTGGACATTTGATATTTTCTGTTGTTCAGCTGCCCACTCCATCTCTCTCTGGACCAGTGCTTGCTCGGGGGTTGGAATTGAGCCTCGCATTTTATTTTCTCCTTTTTGGGGTTAAAAAAGGCGAGCTGCTGATTAATTAGTTGAAGCATATAGGAAGCTGGGGGGAGTTTCAATATGGGTTTGATTTAATAACCATTCTGTGTCTTTCTATTCTCGATGCCTATCAAGTCTCTTCTGAACTTGGATTTTGTGGATAAATGGCCAGAAAACTGAACCATCTCAGCTAATACCGATACCAGGGAGACACCATGAACAAACTCGAACTCATCCAGGCCCTGAAAGATACCCAGAACCTGACCAAGACCGAAGCAATCAAGTGTGTCGATATATTTTTCGGTGAAATGGCCAAAGCGCTTGAAAAAGGTGACCGGGTTGAAATCCGGGGATTGTGCTCGTTTCACATCAAAACATATGATTCATATACCGGGCGCAATCCGAGATCGGGTGAGAAGGTCGTCGTCAAACCAAAGAAGCTGCCCTTTTTTAAAGTGGGAACGGAGTTGAAGAAGCGGGTGGATCGATAATTGCTTTAAATTAACAAAAGGGCGCATCCTTGAAACTGCATCGAGAACTTGCATTGATCTGATTTTGATCCTGAAGAGGTGTCAATATGGAATCGAAACCGTCATACGCAGAATTAGAGCAAAGGGTCAAAGAGCTGGAAAATGAACTTCAAACTAAAGAGCAATTCTTCAACAATATCCTGAATCAGATCCCTGACATCATTTTCGTCAAAGACGACAGTCACCGCTGGGTAATGTTAAATGAAGCTTCGTGCAACCTTCTTGGTCACCCAAGGGATCAATTGATTGGCAAAACCGATTATGATTTCCACTCAAAAGAGCAAGCGGACGTGTTCTGGGAAAAAGACAACGAGGTGCTTTATTCAGAATCTCTCACCGTAAATGAAGAATTGATTACAAACGCTCAAGGAGTTGTTCGAACAATCCTGACCAAAAAATCCGTATTCAAGGACGACAACGGAAATAAATTCATAGTTGGCATCTCCCACGACATCACCGAAAAAAAGCAAGCCGAGCAAGCGCTGGCAGATTCACAACGCCGCCTGGCTGACATCATAGAATTTTTGCCTGATCCAACGTGTGTCATCGACATCGAAGGACGTGTGGTGGCATGGAACCGGGCAATGGAAAAGCTAAGCGGCATCAAGAAGGAAGAGATTCTCGGAAAGGGCGATTATGCCTATTCCGTCCCATTCTACGGAGAACCGCGTCCCACCCTCATCGATTTGGTATTAAAGCCGGATAGGGATTATGAAAAGCAATACCTGTCTATAAAGGAAATTAACGGTGACTTGTTTGCCAGTGTTGCCTTCAGCTCATCACTTGGAATCGACGGAAGATATTTTGAGGGGACCGCTGGAAAGCTTTACGATTCAGAAGGCAATGTGGTCGGGGCAATCGAAACCGTGAGAGACATTACCGCTATGAAACGCGCCGAGCAGGAGCGGGAGCGATTGATATCAGAGCTCCAAGACGCGCTGGCCAATGTTCGGACGCTGAAAGGACTGCTCCCGATCTGTTCAGCGTGCAAGAAAATTCGAGACGACAAGGGATATTGGACCAGGATAGAGGCGTACATAAAAAGACATGCGGAGGTTGATTTCAGCCATAGTCTGTGCCCCGAATGTGCGGAAAAATTGTATGGCCATGAGGATTGGTTTAAAAAACGAGAGGATAAACCCAAAAAATAGCTATGGGCAGACCTCTGTTGAAACTTGCTCCCTATGCGGGAAACCGATAGAGTTCAATCTCTTGGATAAAATCCATGAACCGTGAATACGGCGACAGAAAGGCCAGTCCTTTGCCAGAAAAAACTGATCCGATCATATGTTCAGGCGATACCGAGCAAATCGTTATCAATGTTCCATGCCGGCTGATCGAAAGAGCGCAGAAATACGCTGATGAGCATGGTAATACCGTCACAGGTGTGGTCATCGAAGCCTTGGATGCGTTGTTGGGAGGAAGAACAACCAGATGATTTAATCACATGCGCCCCAAAATCAGCGGCATCCTATAGGTTATACTTGCAGTCGGCATCTATGCCTGGAAATTCAGAGAGACGCCCCTGTGCCGACGATGAATCATGTTGCCCCTTGGCATCGGCGTCGGCTACGCCGTTTATTGGGTGGTGAGACGGATGGTCTGATATAGTAAAGGCCAAAAGCATGTCCGAGAGAATCACCACCTCCCTTACTGCCCTGAAAAAAATCCGCATTTCGATCACTTTTCAAATCGATGGATAAGGACCGTCAATACACACAGGACAAAGTCATTGATGCCATCCGAGTCCATGCACTTGATTTCAGCGTTTTTGACGTTTTTCGATTTCATCATATTTGATTATTCCAAAATTGATCTCAATGAGCATGCCTTTAGTCTAAGTCAATTTTGCCGATAATAACTGTGGCATATAAAGCAAAACGATATTCCCGATTCAAACTTGATCCTAAATTTTCAAGGAATCAAACCAATGGCAAAACAGAAAATTCGAAATCCAGAAATGGGAGATTCCGGCAAGAGCTGGAATGTCGTGACCGGTTGCGACAAATACAGTGATGGTTGTCTGAATTGTTATGCTGTAGATCAGGTTAAATGGTTAGCGAGATTAGGTCAGGACGTCTACATTCAAAATGGGTTCAATCTTACATTGCACCGCGACAGATTGAATTGGCCATTAACCAAATTCGCCAAGAAACCAAAGAAACCCGCTAAGAGCTTCGTAACTGAGATGGGGGATTTATTTCACGTTAATGTCCCTGATAGCTTCATTAAAGAGGTTTTCGATGTGATGCTTCAAGTTCCCCAACACAGATTTTACGTCTTGACCAAACGGGCGGAGCGATTCGGTCAATTAGCGCCGCAACTTCCATGGAGACCCTGGATGTGGGCTGGTGTCACAGTTGAATCCGATAAATATTTGGAAAGAATTGATGATCTCAAAAAACTTCCACCCGAGGTCAATAAATTCGTCATGATGGAACCACTGTTGAGTCCGATGCCAAAAATTGATCTTTCTGGAATTCACTGGGTTGTTGCAGGAGGTGAAACTAACTCAAAAGGGAAATTCCGGCGCATGGATGAAAAATGGGTTATAGACATCAGGGATCAGGTTAAGGCAGCAGGCCTTCCTTTCATGTTCAAGCATTGGTCTGGATATAAGCATAATTCAAAACCGGCGTTGCTTGAAGGTAAGATTTGGGATGAATATCCGTTAACGTTGATGCGAAACGTTAATTGATTCGTTCTCCCTATTGATTGAAGTATAAGGACTTCCTATACACCCAAGACAGTGGAAATGGCACCGGATTAAAAAAGGGCGGTTGCGAATGATGAGATTGGTTTTGTGGTGGAGTTGGTGCTATTTGACCATTCTCCAGCGTGATTTCAATGCTCCTGCCTATAAAACCACAAATCAGAGGTAGTGATAAAATATTATGCATAGAATCTATACCATTGGTCATTCAAATCACGAGACCGAACACTTCATCCGACTGTTAAAGATGCATGGAATAACAGCTGTTTGTGACGTTCGTTCAGAGCCGTACAGCAAATATAATCCTCAGTTTAATCGTAATTCAATTAAGCAGAGTCTGGGTGACGCGGATGTCGAATATTTCTACTTGGGAAATAGACTCGGAGCGTGGATTGATGACCCCACCTGCTATATAGACGGAATAGTACAGTATGATCGAGTAGGGAAAACCAAAACTTTCAGAGACGGGTTGGATTGGATAAAAATAGAGAGTAATAATTACAACTTAGCCCTAATGTGCGGAGAAAAAGAGCCCGTAGGATGCCATCGGATGTATTTAGTATGTCGTCACATTCGGGGAGAATTTGAAATCATGCACATCTTGGCGGATGGAAATTTGGAAAACAATCGCAAAGCGGAACAGCGTATGATGAAGGATCTAAAAATTCCTGAAGTGTTGACCTTCGACGAGATTGGCGATCCGATAGAAAGGGCCTATGTGGAAATGGGCAAAATAAGTGCGCTCAAACATCCGAAAAATAAACACAAAAATTATTCAGGAAGAAAATAACAAAAATAAAACGCATAAAAACTAACCGCGTACGCATTTGTCCGATGATTTCATCACCACCAGGTTAGCACCTTGGCACCGGCGCTGGCGTTACCCGAAAAATGATGGCAAGCAGACGCCGATGAGAGGGCACTCGGTGTTTATTGCCGGCCTGTAATTTACTCAATTCAAATCAAATAGCGCTTTCCAAAATCAAAAACCCAGTTTTATGGAGAAAGGATTACAAACGTTTGTAATCCCTCCTGTTCATAGTCCAGCATGCGACCGCTACTTTTTGCTGGCCAGGGCTGTGGGATGTCTGTGGAAATGGAACCGGATTGAAAAAGGGAAGGGCGCTTACGGAGGATGAGATCGGGGTTGTGGTGGAGTTGGGTGGGGGCCAGATCTAATCGCGTGGGGCAGGTGGGGGCTGCAAATTCACTGAGTGAAAAACTGAGTGAAAATGGTATAGGGTATTCCGGTTTTCCCCTATTTTTACCCACATATTCCCGCAAATACTCACTCAGTAACATTTCGAAAATATTACAAATATAAGATATTATTATAAATACCAAAATCGGCACTACTGCCTTTCACGCCGGCGACAGGGGTTCGAATCCCCTTGGGGACGCCATAATTTCAAATAGTTACAGTTCGCGAATAAGCCGATTGGGGAGTTGACGGCTCCCCAGACGGCTTTTTTCGTTG
Source organism: Desulfatitalea tepidiphila (assembly GCF_001293685.1). Classification (NCBI taxonomy): domain Bacteria; kingdom Pseudomonadati; phylum Thermodesulfobacteriota; class Desulfobacteria; order Desulfobacterales; family Desulfosarcinaceae; genus Desulfatitalea; species Desulfatitalea tepidiphila. The sequence goes on from NZ_BCAG01000003.1 coordinate 1,060,334, forward strand.
TGGGTTTTACATTAGCCAGATTGCTTATGATTCACCGGCATCGAAATCACTTCCGCGCCGCTGCACTTCAAATCCTCCAAGGCATTTCTGACCCTCTCAATTCCGATGCTATGCAAATAACGCACAGTCGTATTAGGGCTCTGATGCCGAAGGATTGTTTGAATCACCGAAACTTCATATCCAAGATTGAACAATAGCGATGCGGACAGGTGCCGAATCGCATGGAAACCGAAACGGGTCACGCCAGCTTTGTCGCACAGCCTGTTCATCAGGTGCCTTCGGTGTTCAAATGGTTTTCCGTAATATTCCCGGCAAAACTCTATCTGATCAAGGCATAGAAACACATGGGGCTTGTCCTTGATAGGCCGGTGTTCCCACCACCATAGCATCGATTTTCGCAGTTCTCTGGTCATGGGCAACCAATCATACTCGTAGGTGCCACCTTGGCGCTTTCGGGTCCATAGTCTCACTCGGCTATTACCAAAATCGATGTCCTCCCAAGTCAGACGGAAAATTTCACCTCGACGAGCCGCCAAATGGAGAAAGGCCAGTAGCATGACCTTGTCCTGTCCTTCGGCAATCGCGTAAGCTTTCCAGAAATCTTCCTCCGGTGGGACGTATCGTGGCTGCCGTATTTCAGCCATTCGTTCGACAAGACAGGGATTGGGGCCGGGAAGGGGAGGGTCCATGTATTTCATTCCCCAGTTCCATCCCGCTACCAGGTTTTTCCTGTCCTTGTTCGAAGCGTACCCGGAGCGCTGCTCCTTCTGTTCAAGGATGTAGGTCATAATCTTTGCCGGCTTGAGATCGGTAACCGGCATTGCGGGCGCTATCGTTTTGAACAGGCGTTTGAAAAGAGAGCGCTTTTCGGCATAAGTTTTGGCTGAAAAGCTTGACCGGCAATAATCCAGATACATCTGAGCCCGGGTTCGACAGTCATAGGCATAAAATTGCTTCTAAAATTCAATAACTGCCTGTTTTTTCATGTTCGGGTTCCAGTTTGAACTCAGAATGCATAGGCACACGAAAATTCATATTAAGCTTGACTTAACTGTAATTACATGCTTTTAGAATAGGCATGTATCTGCGAACCATAAAGCGCAAAAACAAAGACGGCTCGGTCGTAGAATATGTCCAGCTGGCCAACAACGTCTGGAACAAGGATAAGGGCTTTGCCCAAGCGCAAGTCATTCACTCCTTCGGCCGCAGCGACCAACTTGACGTTGAGGCTTTAAAGCGCCTGATAAAAAGCGCCAGCCGCTTTCTCGACCCGCAAGATGCCATCCGTCTCGAACGTCAAAGCAGCGATCTAAAATTCATCAGCAGCCGGCCTGCCGGTGGTGCCCATCTATTGAAGGGCCTGTGGCAAAGGCTCAATATCGACGATTGCTTGAAAAAGGCCCTGGATCAGCGATCCTTTACCGCTCCGGTGGCCGATGCCCTGTTTGCTATGGTGGCCAACCGGGCGCTTGCGCCGTCATCAAAGCTGGCCATCGAACAGTGGGCGGCCGAACAGGTATATCTTGGCGACCATCCAGCGCTGCAGGTCCAGCACTTTTACCGTGCCATGGATTTTTTGCTCGAGCACGGCGAAGCCATACAAAAAGAAGTATTTTGGTCCACGGCCAATCTGCTCAACCTGACCGTCGATCTGATTTTTTTCGATACCACCAACACCTATTTCGAGATCGATGAGCCGGGGCCTTCGGATTTGAAGGCCTACGGCAAATCCAAGCAAAGGCGCGATGATCTGCCCCAGGTAACCATCGGTCTTGCGGTCACCCGCGAGGGCATTCCAGTGCGCTGCTGGGTGCTGCCGGGCAATCAGCACGACAGCCAATGCGTCGATCAGGTACAAAAAGACCTGAACAGCTGGAACCTGGGCCGGGTAGTCTGGGTGATGGACCGCGGCATGAGCAGCGAGGAAAATCAGCGCATTCTGCAGCGTGGCTGCGGCCAGTACATACTGGGTGAAAAGCTCAGCGGCAATCATCTCAATGAAGCGGCGCTGGCCACACCGGGACGCTTTAAAGTCGTTTCCGACAATCTTCACATCAAAGAAGTCTTTGCCGGTGAAGGCACCGGCCGGCGCCGCTATGTGATTGCCTACAATCCGCAGCAGGCAGAGCTTGACCGCATCAATCGAGAGCAGATCCTCGAACGCTTGTCTTGTGAGCTGGAAGTTCTCAATCGCAAGAATAAAACCAAGGCTCAATGCAAGTTGATGCTGCACCGCTCCATGGGCCGTTATGTCAAAGAGCTAAAAAGCGGCAAGCTCAAAATCGATAAAGCCAAAGTTGCCCAAGACGAAAAGCTTGACGGCAAGTATCTGCTGTCCACAAGCGATCAGCATTTGTCAGCCGAAGATATCGCCTTGGGCTACAAACAGCTGCTGGAAGTTGAACAGGCTTTTAGAACACTGAAAAGCACCTTGTGCCTGAGGCCGGTATATCACTCCAAAGACGATCGCATCCGTTCCCATGTTCTTATCTGCTGGCTGGCGCTTTTGCTGATCCGCATCGCCGAAGTGGAAACCGAGCAGACCTGGCCCAGGATCCGTAGGCAAATGCAGCAGCTAAATTTAATCGAATTTTTTGACAATAATGGGCGTATTCTACAGCACACCGAACTGACCGCCAATCAACGCAACATATTGAATAAGCTTAAAATAAAACCTCCCAAACGGGTCCTGAAAGTCGATTTGGCCTCATAATTTCATAGGCACTACGCTGAATTTCATTCGGTCTGTATCTGACTGATATTTTGCCGTTTTCCCGTTTTCGTGTAACTATGACTGTCGAACCCGGGTCCAGGTATCGCTTTGACTTGGCCACGTCGGCCCGCTTGCGCTCTTCCGGGGGCATGGACTTCCGGACCTGGTCCATCTGCATGATGATTTCAAGCAGCTTTTGGAAACCTGCATAATAGATCTTGTGTGCCGCTGTCTGGCTTACCTCATACTTTACCGCAAGATCCGCATAGCTCATTTTCCCGAAAAACCGATCAATGAAAATCCCGGTCTGTTTGTGGTTGTTTTCGTAGTGCCGGAAAGGATTTTCATTTTCGGTGCTGAAGGCTTGCGCCTCTTTGGATGATAGCCGGGGATCACCAGCCTTGTCTTCCCCGGTTGATAGATTGGACTCCTGTTCCTCCCTCGATCGAGGATAAAGGGTGACGGTGTCCCCTTTCCATTTTTCATAAAGGGTTGAGTTCCCTTCGGCAAGGTACAGCTCAACCGCCCGGCAAGGAACCTTGCAGGTTTTCCTCTTTTTGCTTTTGATACAAAGGTCATGCATGAGTTCACCGTGTCCGGGCGATCGATCGGCCCCGAAGGTACGGCCGAAGGATGTTTTGAGCCTTTGTTGAATACCAGGCGGGCTCATCCGTGCATTGAGGCAGCTTGATATTCAAGAGGCCGTCCAAGGACAGGGTATAGGCCTGTGACACATTCGGTTACTCGATGCGCAGGAACTGCGTTTTTTCTGGAAGGGGCGCTTTTGGTATAAATGCTTGACAGTTGGGCACTTATAAAATTAGATATCTATTAAATTTCAAGTCGTTAATGGCAATATAAATGCAGGTGCTCTTAGATCCCGGAAGCGCCCAGAGATGTCATCGCATCCTTTGCAGGTTACACACACAACAATGAATTCATGCCGATAACAGGGAGTCATAATGAACAAACTCGAACTGATCCAGGCCCTGAAAGATTCCCAGAACCTGACCAGGATCGAAGCAACCAAGTGCGTCGATATATTTTTTGGTGAAATGACCAAGGCGCTCGAAAAGGGTGACCGGGTTGAAATCCGGGGATTGTGCAGCTTTCATGTCAAGAAATATGATTCTTATGCAGGGCGCAATCCCAGATCGGGTGAGACGGTCGTTGTTAAACCCAAGAAGCTGCCGTTTTTCAAGGCGGGAACGGAGTTGAAGCAGCGGGTGGACAAATAGAGAGGCAAATCAAGTAGATCGATTCATCGAATCCGATGAGTAACGTGGCATTAAAAACAATACGGCATTTGTCTGCATTTCAACGGTTGTAGTGAGCCTTTGTCGAATCATGAAAGGTGGCCAAAATGACGTCGAAACCATCCTATGAAGATTTAGAGCAAAGGGTCGCAGAGCTTGAAAAAAAGCTGGAGACAACAGAACATTTCTACAACAACATCCTGAACAGCATTCCGGACATCATATTCATTAAAGACGACAGTCACCGTTGGATTCTTTTAAACGATGCCTCCTGCGAAGTTCTTGGCCACGAGAGAGGCGAACTGATTGGCAAAACCGATTATGATTTTCATTCGAAAGAACGGGCCGATGAGTATTGGGAGAAGGACAACGAAGTGCTCTTCTCGGAAAGCCTCAATGTAAACGAGGAACTTATTGCGGACGCCCATGGAAACGTTAAAACTATTCTGACCAAAAAATCTGTATTTAAAGACGATATCGGCAATAGATTCATAGTGGGTATTGCTCATGACATCACCGAACAAAAGCGGGCCGAACATGCGCTGGCAGATTCAGAACGTCGTTTGGCCGATATCATCGAATTTTTGCCTGATTCAACATGGGTCATTGATATCGAAGGACGCGTGGTGGCATGGAACCGGGCAATCGAAAAGATGACCGGCATTAAGAAGGAAGAGATCTTGGGAAAAGGCGACTATGAATACTCAATCCCTTTTTACGGAGAAAGACGTCCAACCCTTATCGACTTGATATTAAAACGGAATCAAGAATATGAAAAACGATATCTATCGATCAGGGAAACGGATGGGGAATTGGCCGCAAGTGTCTCTTTCAGTCCATCGTTTAGGACAGGGGGCACTTACCTTGAGGGCAAAGCTGCCAAATTATATGACGCAGAGGGCAATGTGGTCGGAGCAATTGAAACCGTCAGAGACATTACCGCAATTAAACGCGCCGAGCAGGATCGGGAACGCCTTATTACTGAGCTCAAAGAAGCACTGGCCAACGTTCGGACGCTCAGCGGACTATTGCCGATTTGTTCATCGTGCAAAAAAATTCGAGACGACAAGGGATATTGGACCAGGATCGAGGCGTACATCAAACGGCATGCTGAAGTTAATTTTACCCACGGCCTATGCCCCGAGTGTGCTGAAAAGTTGTATGGCCGTGAGGATTGGTTTAAAAAGGGAAAGTCCACAGAATAGCTCTGGTATCTGAATTGTATGAACGTATTGAAACAGTTATCACAATGATTTCGGTATGCTCAATAACCTGAATTAGACGAGAGAGAACGAATGTATCAATCCGAACGGTATGATATTACGATTCGTAAACTCATCGATTTGATTTTACAAATGACCCCAGATGAGCGGGGTTTGCTGCTGAACGAGGCAGAACGGATCAAAACCAAATTCCGTGCTACTCGCCGCAACTGCTGCATGCCGATAGCGCTTCACTATGGTGAGGAGGTCCATAATGCCACCATTACCAACCTGAGCTTCACAGGTGCCTTCGTGGAATGCTACATTCCAGTGAAAATTGAAGACCCGGTCAATATCGAATTTAAAAACGTTGATGGTTCACAGAATCTGAAGTTGGGTGCCCGTATTGTTCACGCCACCAAATGGGGAATAGGCGTTCGATTTAGCACAGTACGTTCTTTGCAAGCCCGTTTTTTGCAGAAATGTCTGGACGAGTTTCGGCAAAACGAGTTTTAACAATCGAAGAAACGCACGCCTTTCGCAAATAGCATTCGGGCAAATGGGGTTTCAGTCTTACTGCAGATGAGAAGAGAATTCGAAGGCAACTGGGTATCTATTTAGAAGGACGTTTGAAGCTGCGATATTGCATTTCGAGAGGGCCGATTTTAATTGTATCCTGATGTTTGAGTGTGGTCGGTTTGTTTATCGGTATGCCGTTGACCTTGGTTTTCAGTCTTCCCCCAACGTGTTCGATAACATAAATGTTTTGATTTTTTTTGATCCTTGCACTGGGTTTACCGGCAAAAAATGACCAAAGGCCGCTGATTTTTATCTTGTCCTCGTTGTTTTTACCGATCGTTATAACCTGTTCTATCAGATCATAATCCTCACGGGCGGCATTTAAGAAAAAAAGGTAATTGTAATAGTTCCAACCGGATTGGAATTCCTCTTTTTCCAATACCATGGTCTGATCCGATTCCCGGCGGGACATAGAATTTATATTTAGTTCATTTTCCGTGGCCTCCATTGACAAGGATTCGTATAAGTCAACGATCAGAATATATTTACCAACGGTGATCCAGTCCTGATGAGCCAATATGCTTTTTTCTATGCGCTCATCATTGACGAATGTACCGTTTTGGCTTCCCAAATCTATAAGCGTTAGCTGCTCATTTACCAGTTTGACGGCGGCATGATGTCCGGAAACGGACATATGGTCTATACAAATGTCATTGTCGGGATGACGTCCAATGGTTACTTGCTTTCCGGGTGCAACCCGATGATGGCTAAGCACCCTGTTGTTCATCGTCAGATACAAGCGAGCCATCATTTCTCCTATGTCAGATAGATCAGGCGAAAAAAATCATCTGAAATTTCGAACCGATGCCTTCTCTGGATTTGAATGTTAATCTGCCACCTGATTTTTCGACGAATTTTTGTACCATTGGCAAACCCAGACCGGTTCCTTTTGTTCCCTTGGTCGTAAAGAACAAATCGAGCACTTTGTCCGTTTTAGAGGAGGGGATTCCGCATCCATTGTCAACGACACTGACCGTTAAACACCGATTCGCTTTAACTTCGGTGCTGATTCGAATCTTTCCTCTTTTCTTGTCCTTTATTGCTTCGGCTGCATTGATGACAAGATTTAGCAAGGCTCGTTGAAATTGGATCTCATCCATCATCCAGACTGGATTTTCGGCGGACAAGGCAAAATCAAAAGAGATGCCTTCATGAGAAAACCTTCTCTCTAATGAATGACGGTATTTCATAATCGCCTTGTTAATATCGGTTGGCCTATTTAAAAACTGATCTTCTTTGACATAATCCAAGATGTCGGTGGACAGTTGATTGATGCCTGCAAGGCTTTGCTGCATCCACTGCCAGCATTTTTCCATCTGGCCATCCTCGGACGCGGCAATATGACGATCCATTAACTGCGAGGCGCTTTGGTTAAGTGCTATCAAGTTTTTGATATTATGTGCCAAGTTTCCAATGGTTAAGCCGACCCCGGCCATGCGTTCGTTTTTCAGTGCTTTTGCCAGGAAGCGGATGTTGTCTATGTTTAATGCCAACTCATTTGCTACGGCGGACGCGAAGGTCGCATCGTCCTTGGTGATTGGCGCAATCAAATTGTCAGATTGGGCATAAAGCAGTCCAAGGACATCGTTCTTTCCAACTATTGGCACACAGATGATAGACCGCAGATTGTGAATTCTTATTGAATCTGAATCCTTAAATCTCAAGTCCTTGCTGACGTCTTGGCTCACCAAGGTGATTTTCTCTGAAAGTACCCAGTCAAATAGCGTGCGGCTTACAGGGATTTCATTTTTAGTTGTATTTTGATCTCCATTCAATTTTGAGGCCACAATTTTATAGGATCCATCAGCGTCTGACTTTCTGACTATTAAAGCACAATTGGCTGATGGGATGGACTCCATGATGAGGTCAAGCCCTTTTTCATAGATTTTGGCTACCTCATTGATCGTTCGAAGATGATCACTGAGCTGATAGAGCATCGAAAGCCGTTTATAATCTGATCTGTCAGGCTCAATGGCTTTGTTGGAGACCTCTGTGGCTGCGTTTTGTAAAAAAAACCGAGCGGCATGTTCTGTATTTTGAGCCCACAGCTCACTGAGCTTTATCTCTTCATTGCTGATCATTATGGTATCCGTGGCCGAGAAGGAAGGATCAATCAACAGATCGTCAACGGTTTCAGGCTGCAATAAAAAAAGAAACCATCGGTTCCCGACACGTATCTTATCATGACTCTTGAGTGCTGCTTTTTGAATGGGTTTATTGTTGAGGAAGGTCCCGTTTTGAGAATCCAGATCTTCAATAAAAAAACTGCCATTTTCGCTGGTGATCACAGCATGCTGACGCGAAACAGTCTTGCCTGCGATTTTAATATTACCCGTTGGATCCCTGCCGATAAAGGTTTGTTGATCCTCGATCAATATTGGCCGGGAAAACGACTCAATAGGATAGGGTATTAGATATGCTTCTACCTTATGATGATTCCGTCCAGACACGTACAATCCCATGCAACATGATTGGATATGACGTCACGAACGCAATTCAAATGGATTTTTATAACTTTTAAATTTTCTCCTCCAATTGTCAAGCATCTTTACGGTGCACTCTCTGGCCAAAGATCGTATTTGATAGCGAGTTACTACCAATACCGCATTTATCCATCGTAGACTTTCTATCAATATTGCGCTCAGGTGCGAAAAATGACAAAGTTCTGAGGCGAAACAGGCCCACGCTTTGGCTCGGTTTATATCGTTGATTGACGATTCCTCGCTCAAAAAGGACTTAAACACATGCTCGCCAAAATCATTGGCATTTTATCCGGCAGTCACACTATGACAGGTCAACCTATAAGTCTGAATGATATCGGCAATTAGATCGATTGTTAGTGCATGATATCAAATACGGATCCTCTTTTTAAGATTCCTGCAAAATTGGCACCAATACGGCCGCAGGGGTGGATACGGTCCTGATCCCGGGCATGGTTTTAATGTTTCGATGAGAGAGGGTTTTTGCGATTAGCTCGAAAATTTCATTATGTTCCTGGGTCATTGGACGATGTTTATAATGAAATTGAAAGTTGCAGGATGGCTAAATTTTTGCGGAAGAATTATTATCTGTCAAAATTTTTTGGATTTCCAGGTGCAGTCCAGAAAAACTGTATGGCTTTTGAATGAACGAACTTGCCTTTCCTGAAACGACATCATTTAAATGATCTTTATAATTGTAACCGCTGACGAATATCACCGGAATGTCCGGTCGAATGCTACGAATGTGAAAAAACGCTTCTTTACCGTTCATGCCCGGCATTAGCATGTCAAGTATAACGACGTCTATGTCATCACACTCCTGCTTGAAGAGATCAATTGCCTGTTTGCCGCTTTCTGCACATATGACCTTATAGCCCAATCTTTTAAGCAACTCACAAATGGGTTCAATTATGGTGAGTTCATCGTCAACTAACAAGATTGTATGCCTGGTTTTAATCGGTCGATTCTCATCTTCGCCCATAAAAGTTTTCTCCACTGGGATAAATGTCAAAAACACCCCCAAAAATCTTAATTATCATGATATACTAATTAGTTAAAATAGAATTAAAGAAATTTTTTGCTCAATATAGAAGCAGCATGATATTGCTAAATTTTAAAAATGAGGTTCAAGCCTGAAAAAACCATACGATCCCGAGAGACACAATGAACAAAAAAAGTGCGGCAACTTGCCTCAATTCAAAGTCTAAACATCAGCGTCATTAATCTATCTATATGTTATTAATTATAAAAACTCATTGAATCGGGGTATTATAACATGGCGAATAATTTAAATGATGAGTCCAAGGGCTTGGTCCGCATCGTTCTGCCTTTGATGGCCAAGCATAAGGTGCCGATCACCCCCCAAAACTACGCCGTCTGGTATGCTTATGTCAGCGGGGAAATCGACGAGCTTCAAAAAATGCTTGATACAATGATACAAAATCAGGCTTCGTTTACCGATGAAATCAATGAGAAGCTCTGCGCAAAATTTGGATTCATTACCGAGGTGGGTGAAATCAAAAAACTTCGGGATGAATTGTTACAGGTTCTGTTGGCCATTTTAAATGACATCGCCGAGATTAACGGTGAAACCGCGCATTATGAGTCGTTTTTATCCAAATCCGTCGAGTCGCTCTCAAAGGAAGTGTCGGTTGAAGACCTCAGAACCATCGTTGAGTGCATTATTTCAGAAACAAAGGCGGTTGTAGAATTCGGAAAGGCTACGCAGGAAAAGATACAAAACATCACAAGCGAGCTGAAGGCACTGAAAAGGACTTTCGAACAAACACGCACCGAAGCTTTGATGGACTTTCTGACTGGCGTCGCCAATCGAAAGGCATTTGAGGAGGAGTTGATCAAACTGATTAGCGAGGCTGCTGCATCAGCAAAAGAATTATGTCTGCTGGTTTTGGATATCGATCATTTTAAGCAATTTAATGACCAGCATGGGCATGCCGTGGGCGATGAAGTGTTGAGATTTACAGCCCAGAAATTGAAGAGCCGGGTCAGGGGCAACGATTTTGTGGCCAGAACCGGTGGAGAAGAATTTGCCATTCTTTTGCCTGAGACGTCACTGGCTGGGGCCCAAGCAGTTGCTGAAAACATAAGGAGTTTCTTTTCAACAGCGACGCTTAAAACTTCAGGGGGCGATAAAAAGTTGGGCAGGATAACGGTATCCATAGGTGGTGCACGATACAGGGCAGGTGAAACAGCAGAATCCTTTGTGCAGCGTTCCGATAAAGCCATGTATGCCGCAAAGGTGTCAGGCAGGAACCGTGTGGTATTAGCGTCTGACAATTAGCTCACAACGGATTGTTAAACCAAAATCGCTGCCGATTCTAAAAGCGGGAACGGATTTGAAGAGGCGGGTGGATCGATAAATTGCGGCACCAGGGGGGTTGAAGGATTGAGCGAACTGTTGACATGAACAAGTATCGTATTCTCATAGCCGATCGCATACATTAAGAATAATTATATTTCCGTTGTCCTATTAAGCTCAAACATAAATCCCTAAAGATTGCTTTGTCGAATTTTCCATCTTTTTGCATCTCATCTTGAATTACCCTCAAGGCACTAAAAGAACCTTCCTTTTTCCTATGTGTCCTTTCGGTGTTCGTTAAATTGTCAAAACTGTCTATCAACCCGAGTAAACGCCCATCGAATGTAATATTGGTTATTCCTCGGGGATAGCCACTACCGTCTAAGCGTTCATGATGTTCAAATACTGCTGCTGCAATCGATGGATCGATCTGCTTGTTTTCGATAATGATGTCATGGCCTATAGCCGGATGGGTTTTGTAAATATTGAACTCGGTATCTGAAAGCTTTCTATTCGATTCAGCTACCATCTTGGGAACCTTGGTTAAGCCGATGTCGTGTAAAAGCGCGCTAAGGCTAAGCTTTTTGGCAATTTCATCATGGAATTTATTGTAAATACAAAAATTTAATACAATAACCATAACATTTGCAGAGTGTTCGACCAGGGTTGTACCACCGAATTGAAGGCCTTCGATTTTCCGCAATAACTCGGATGTGTTTGCATACTCACTATAGATAATATCGATGGTTTCTGGTAATATTTCAATTTCTTTACCCAACGGTTTTTGAAACACTTCGTTCACAATTTCACATAAAGCCGACTTTATACTCAACAAATCACCTGATTTTATTCTATCTTTGAGCTTCTTGATTAATCTTTCTCGGACTTCATTCAGAGCAAACTCCTTCATCTCTGAAGGAATATACAACTGAGGAAATGAATCCTCCAAAAGGCGTTTTGAATCGATCTCGATTCTTTCGGCCTTATACAGGATAAAATCTCCGGTTTCGTTCTTAATAAAGAGGGGGGTTTCAAAATAATTATAGGTTTGGGATTTTTTGATCGGCAAATAATCCATATATGCAACTTATTCTATGAGTTAGGTGGATTTGAGCCTTAATTATTTACCTGGATACCAAATGATCGGTATCAATGAGCCAATAGCTGAATTGGCCTCTTTATTCCAATCAATTCTTATTTGAAATACTTGCCATGATAGTTCTCCAATACGATGTCGCTCTTTGGGCACGAGACTTTTAGAACATCAACCAGTTACTATGATCGATTTTGCTTTTTCCATTTGATTCGGAAACAAATCTGCCGGGACCTTAGGCTTGCCAAGTTTTTTAAAAACCACAAATCTGGCACATTGGGTATTGTCGCCCTTACAGTATTTTTTCTTCATCGATTCAGCAAGTTGAGGCATATTTGCCATTTTGTCATTGAAAAATACACAACCTGCTACACATTCGCACTCTGCCATTTTCGCACCTTCCTTTAAAATGCTTTGATACTATAATTAATTATATTTAACGGTACGTTACAAGGATCTAAAACTTTACTTGTTATTTAGTCTGGGCGATGGCGTAGTGAATATCGGCATGTAAAATTATTTCTTTAGCTTGAATTCCGAAGAACTGTGAGACCCTGCACTCCGTCCGATGATTTGAATTGCTGGCGGGGCGGTTAAATTTGCCGTAACAGAAAATAAAAAGGTAAAAAGTGGAACGGTTCCAGAAATCATCGGTATCGTTCGTTGACATGATAGGTGTCGGATTTCCCGGTTCGAAATCTGGCCGATCTTTACTTCTACCCTATGATCATTTTTTGAGTCAGGCGAGTAGCCTCAGCGTGCCGATAAAGCCATGTATGCCGCAAAGGTGTCAGGCAGGGACTGTGTGGTCGTCAAATAGTTGATAACCAATCCTCAAAGGGCTTTATGACAGGGCTCTATTTGCGATATATATGCACGTGTCCAATCAACGGGCCAGCGGCAGATAAATGGTTACGGTTGTTCCTTTGCCCACTTGCGACTCGATGGTGATCTCACCGGCGTGGTTTTTCACAATTCCGTAAGCGGCTGCCATGCTCAGACCGCGTCCGGTGAATTTAGTGCTGAAAAATGGATCGAAAATATGCTCCATCGTGCGCTGATCCATTCCTTTCCCGTTGTCTTTAACCTTAATCTTAACATATTCACCCGGTGCCAGCTCTATCAGCTTCGGATCATCTGTCAATTCATCGATTGAAATTTTTTCCGCGCTAATGACCACCTGACCATCGCTTTCCATCGCTTCAATGGCATTTGTGATGATACCTGAAAGCGCTGATTCCATTTGGGTGCAATCGACCTTGACATAAAACGTATTTTCCTGAACCGTAGATACAAACTCGATGGGACTATCCAATGACTTTTTGGCGCCACCCAAAGCACTCCTGACCAACATGTCGACCAAGGTCTTTTCGGTCAGGTACTTTCCGCCACGTGCATAGGCAACCAATTTGAAGGTCAGATCTTGCATTCTCTTGGCGACAGTTTCCAGGCGCTTTAAATTGCTGCCAGGGTCCTGGCCCTGGGACATTTGCAGTTTAATCAAATCCACGCTGCCGATCAAAACCGCCAGCGCGTTATTAAACTGATGCGCGACACCTCCTGCCAACGTTCCAATGGCATCCATTTTCCGCGCGTTGAGCAGTTGAAGATCACGCTGGCGCAACTGATCGACTTTTTCTGCCACCTTTGTGTGCAGCTCCGCATTCTGGCGCTGGAACATGTCCAAGTATTCGAGACTTTCCAGGGTATTTGCGGCATTTCTCAGCAACAGGGAAAGGGCTTGCATGGATCCTTCTGGAACGCTGCAGTTTTCAATCGGCAACAAGCCAACGAACAACCCGCGAATCCGGCAATACGTCGCCATGACATGCAGCACAACCCGGTAGCGCCGGTCTTGAGAGTAGATCATGATCCCGCGCCGCTCTCTAAGTGCCCAGGAGACGTGATCATGGCTGACCAGGGACTCGAACTGATTTTCAAGCACCCCCTGGCTCTCCGGTGGGATGCAGCATGCAATGCTGAGATTGGATGTTAGCTGGTCAACTTTATAGATGGCACTGGTGTCAAATCGCATCAGCTGACTGCTTTGCTGCGCTGTCAGTTTGATGAGCTCCTCGGCGCCTATGCGATTATCGACATGTTTTTGAAAATCACCTACCTCAAGCACCTGCTCCATGGCGCTTAACATACAGCGGTTCTTTTCTTCCTGTGCAAAGAGCAGCAGATCATGGCCATCGGCAGGTGTCTTTCGCCTATCATTCATTCGGCAAGTCCCCAGTGAGGCGTCCCCATGATGTCCATCTGCTCGATGGTCTGACCGATGGATATCTTCAACGCGTTTGGTGACAGGTTCAATCGGTTCCAGACCCTTGCATCGAAATGCGGGACCGCATGCTCGCCGCTATGACCCAGACCCAGTGCGTTGACGGCAAGATCCGCCATTTGCACGATGCCGGGGCCGGTTGGATCCGGACAGCGGGAGGGACGATGATGGTACACGATGCAATCGGTCAGGGTCTCGGGCAATTTCCACTTGTCTAAAAGCTGGGCAGCGATTTGTTCGTGATTGATGCCCGAACACTCGGTTTCGATCTCATATAAAGATAACCCGGTCTTTCTGGCGAGCTCCAGACACAATCCTGCCTGTTCGGGAAAATAACGGTACCACACCAGGCGGCCGATATCATGAAGCAGGCCGGCAACGAACATCTGCTCCGTATTGGGCCGATTAAGCCGCGCTGCCATTATTCTGGAAAGCAGCCCGCATGCCAGGCTGTGGCGCATAAAGGTGGACATATCGACCAGGTCTTTGGGTATGTTGCTAAACAAACGCATGACACTGATACCCATGATCAATGAACCGACTTCCCGTGTGCCCAAAAGCGCTACGGCACGGGAGACGGTGTCGATCCTGGAAGGAAAGCCAAAGATGGCCGAGTTGGCGATTTTCAGCAGTATCGCTGCCAGACTCGGACTCGTGTTGACCACCTCGGCAAGGTCGTTGCCCGAGGATCTGGGATTCGCAGCCACCTCATTGAATTGCGTCACTATTTGAGGTGACTCGGGCAGTTGTATCTCGGAAAACCGGATTTGGGTTTGAACGGCCCTGTGAAGGTCAAATCTAAAATCAGGTGAAAGTCGCTTCGGATCCTCAAATCCCAGCATGAAATTATGCTGGAATCGATATTCTATTGCCGACTTGATAATGGTAACGATAGCAGGATGCTCGGTATCGACGTTTTGCAGCATCCTGACAAGAGCCCCCTCGATGGCTTTCCGTTTAGGATTTTGCCCATCCAATGGAGCGGCAGCCGATTCTATCGGCCCCTGCACGTCAACTTCAGCCACCCCCCACATTTTGAGCAAACGTATCTGTTCACGATCGACCGCTTTGCCTTTGGTCAATAACAAACGGCCGTTGATGTCCCGCACATCTTGACTCAAGATGCATCCGGAGCCCAATTTATCCAAAGCAACAATGCCCAAAAAAGTCTTCCTAACCTGATATTTTTGGAGTTATTTCGTTATTGGTGCGCTTTGATGATCTTCAAAAATGGCTCCCGTCATGGGTGTTGTCTCTGCTTAAAATATTTTTCTAAATCGAATACAGTAAGTTATAAGCAAATTGAAAAGTTTTAGTTTAAAACACCACAACGATTCCGGCGTATTTATAATCCTGGATTTTTCATCGGCCCTGCACGGTAATTACTTGAGTTGTCAAAAAAATGTTCGTGAGACGACAGGCATCCAATAACTTTTTTACAGCATTCGATTGCCATCTGTTACATAGGGTGGGTTTAGGAAAATGGCCTGGGCGTCGGGTACGCTATTTATTGGGTGGTGAGATGAATGGCCTGATATAGAGTAAAGGCCAGAATCATATCCGAGAGAATCACCACCACCCTCACCTCCCTTAAAAAAATCCGCATTTCGATTACTGTTCAAATTGACGGATACAGACCGTCAATACACACACAGGACAAAATTATTGATGCCATCCGAGTCCATGCACTTGATTTCAGCGTTTTTGACGTTTTTCGATTTCATCATCCTTGATTATTCCAAAATTAATCTCAATGAGCATGCCTTTAGTCTAAGTCAATTTTGCCGATAATAACTTTGATATATAAAGCAAAACGATATTCCCGATTCAAACTTGATCCTAAATTTTCAAGGAATCAAACCAATGGCAAAACAGAAAATTCGAAATCCAGAAATGGGAGACTCCGGCAAGAGCTGGAATGTCGTGACCGGTTGCGACAAATACAGTGATGGTTGTCTGAATTGTTATGCTGTAGATCAGGTTAAATGGTTAGCGAGATTAGGTCAGGACGTCTACATTCAAAATGGGTTCAATCTTACATTGCACCACGACAGATTGAATTGGCCATTAACCAAATTCGCCAAGAAACCAAAGAAACCCGCTAAGAGCTTCGTAACTGAGATGGGGGATTTATTTCACGTTAATGTCCCTGATAGCTTCATTAAAGAGGTTTTCGATGTGATGCTTCAAGTTCCCCAACACAGATTTTACGTCTTGACCAAACGGGCGGAGCGATTCGGTCAATTAGCGCCGCAACTTCCATGGAGACCCTGGATGTGGGCTGGTGTTACAGTTGAATCCGATAAATATTTGGAAAGAATTGATGATCTCAAAAAACTTCCACCCGAGGTCAATAAATTCGTCATGATGGAACCACTGTTGAGTCCGATGCCAAAAATTGATCTTTCTGGAATTCACTGGGTTGTTGCAGGAGGTGAAACTAACTCAAAAGGGAAATTCCGGCGCATGGATGAAAAATGGGTTATAGACATCAGGGATCAGGTTAAGGCAGAAGGCCTTCCTTTCATGTTCAAGCATTGGTCTGGATATAAGCATAATTCAAAACCGGCATTGCTTGAAGGTAAGATTTGGGCAGAATATCCACCATCTTTGCTACAATGAACAACGGAAATAGGAGTTAGAATTATATTCTCCCCAAAATTATCGGCATCATATCCGGAATCCTCGCAGTCGGCGTCTATGCCTATGCCGGCCGTGAATCATGTCGGAGTGGATTTTAACGGCGAGGGTAGAAAAAAACAGGATATGGCTTAGTGCGCTGATGTATCATTTTTCAACCGGACGATCAGTATTTTAATCAACTTGCTCTTCTTGTTCAGCGAACAACACCGTATCTGTATCTACATCCGCTTCCTCTGATTCGATTTCAATTCCGAAAAAGTGGATTCCTTCTAAATTCATACTATTGAGCCAACTCAACGCCGCTCGGTGCTTTTGCTCGAAATACTCGGAGAGCCATGCGATTTTCAGAATTTTAAATCCGCCGGCACTAATATTTAATTCAGTGAGACTGGTAAATTTGTTTTGCGGGGGGCCAATCAGGAAGAGCACGTATGCGTCGGTTCGTATATCCTTGCAAAGGGTGCCGCTTTTGATGTGTCCCGCGCGAACCTTTGGCTCGATGCATGTAAGCTGCATTCCGATGCAATCCCCGATGCGCCTCAAATTTTCCGGGTGCACATACCATTTATCTAAAAAACTTTGACCGCTGCTCGGACCGACAAGGGCCACTTTTTTGAGCCTGCACGAAAACAGTTTGTCATCCATGATCCCTCAATTGATGGTTGGGGAACAAGAAGGCGTTTTTGTTTCATTTTTAAATTGTTAGAGTAGGTGACAAGGCCAGATTGTGATCATTTACGTGTTGACTAAAAATGTTTTCAGATCAACTGTCACAAGTGACAGGTGCCGGCTTAACGTGCCGTATCCATAAGATAAAAAATATCCGATGGGGATTTACAGAGCCTTGAAATTAACATATCATAAATTTGTCCAATCAATTCTGATATCACAATTCGATCTTATGGCGGCCTCACATTGATCTGCCCACTTCAAACGAGGAAGGGGTAAAGATGATGCGAAGTGATCTGCTGGAACACCTGTCCTCCTGCGATCGTACCGAACTGATGATGCTGAGTCATCAGTCTCTTAAATGTCAGACCAAAGACCAATTGAGCAGGCTTGTACTGGATTTGAAAGGCCTCATTGGATTCGAAAACGCGGTCTGTGCCCAAGCCAAAATCCCCGATGCCTTCCTCGATCCTGACGCGCGGATAGAGTATCTGGATGTGAGTTATCCGGGCGGCTACATGGATCTTTACTTGGAAAAGAAGTTCCAACTGACCGATGCCGTTTTGTGTGAATTTTTGAACCACCTGTCACCGGTGAACTGGGGGAGTTTGAACCGAGACTATGGGTTTGACTATGCTGCCTCGGTGCGGGCAATTGACTACAATATGCGGGATGGGTGGACCCATGGCATCATCGACCCGTCCACGATGACCAGCACCGTCTTTTTCCTGGGCGGCCCAAAAGCGGATGCTGACATCCGGTCCCAAGCCGTTTTATCCTATATCATCCCTTTTTACGCGGAGGCCTTCAAAAGGGCTTTCGACACCACGATAAAGCCCATCCAAAGTCTAACCCAAAGAGAAATTGAGGTCCTCAGGTGGATAAGGGAGGGTAAAAGCTCCTGGGAGATGTCCGTTATTTTAAAGTGCAGCAAGCGGGTGGTCGATTACCATGCAAACAACATAAAACAGAAGCTCAACGTCATGAATCGCGCGCAGGCCGTAGCGGTTGGTCTTCAACGCGGCATCATCCAATTCTAATTTCACATCGATCAAGAAAATGCTGAAGTTGATTTCAGCCATGGCCTGTGCCCCGAGCTCCCGAAAAATTACATGTTCGAGAAGATTGGTTTAAAAAAATCGAGAGGATAAAACATATGCCCAAAGGAACAAAACACCGGTTCGCGCACGTCTGCATATTGGTAAAGGATATCGATACGGCCATTGAGCACTATACACGCATCTTAAAGGCGGTGGCGCCGCAGATGCTCGCGGAGAAAGTCGTCAAGCAGGAAGGGCGCATGGGTAATGACCACTATCTGACGGCCTTCTTTCCCGCAATCGGAGAGGCCTGCGATATCCAATTGCTGCAGCCGGTAAATGCCGATTCGGCTATCGCGCGGCGGTTGGCTAAACATGGAGAGGGCGTGCACCACATTGCTTTTACCACGGGCCATCTTGAGGATACCTTTCGAGAACTCAAAGAGCAGGGGGTGCAGCTGCACGGTGATAATTTTCTCAAGGACGGCAGCAACCCGAAGCTACAACTTGTCTGGATACATCCGGAATACGCCCACGGCGTGCTGATCGAGGTGATGGACGAGTATCGACTGGAGGATGGGTTGATTAAGGAAGTGCAAGGCAGTGTGGAAGATTGAAAGATTGCTGAGGCTGTTGAGGTGAACAAGTATCGTATTCTCATAGTCGATGACGAGCAGGCCATTCGTGATGTACTAAAAGAATGGCTGGAAACCAACGGTTATGAAGTGGCCGTCGCTCTGGGCGCCGAGGATGTCATTTGGCTGTCGGACTGGCAATGGAAGGGTTTTGACTGTATCGTTACCGGGATCAATCAACCCGGCTTAAATGGTTTGGAATTTACAAACCTTGTAAAATGTTGTGATGGTCCCCCAGTTGTCGTCATGACTGGATACCAATCTGAAGAAGTCAGGCCAATCGCCTGCAGGCTCGGTGCAGCGGCCTTTATGAATAAACCGTTTAATCTTGATGATTTTTTGCAAATTATTGATGACTGCTGCCGAAAGAGGCATTAACACCCTCCGTCCTAAAATCATCAACGAAGTTCTGGCGGCGTGTCCTCCGGTTTTGAATCACGGGGCGGCATTTTCAAAACAGCTTGACATAATATCCCATAACAAGCATTGTCCAAATAGTTCCTTTAATCCCACCTTTCATTGAACAGTTCCATAACCTTGGCTTTCCGGAGTCGAATATGGCCGGACAACTGCCACAGGATACCTGTTTTGGTGCCTCAAAGGTTTGGCGCGCCCTTTCAATTCAATTTATCGGTCCCTACGTAAAGTTGGAGCGACTCAAATTACCTGATTAAGCCTTCAGGGAACTGATCGTCTCTTGGAGGCAGGGTGTAGATCGTTATTCCGCATTGATTTGAAACTGTATTACGGTAGCGGTCTTAAGAGTATATTTTTCAGAAAGAATCTTCAAAACCCGGCAAATAATAAGGAGGACTCTATGACTGTTTTAGCGATTGATATCCAATACCCATTAAACAAAAACACAGAAGTCGTGGCTGCATGGTTCAGGGCCATAGAAAAATATCCGCAGCCAGAAGGTCTTTTTACTACGTTGCTGGACAATGTTGTTAGGGTCGACAAAAAGGGCGTTAAGGTCTTGGCGGCGTATCTGATCAATCCTGGAAAATATGATGGTGCGTCTTCCTATTGGGTCAATTTTATGAAAGAATATTGGGATATTGAAGGCTTTAGTTATGAATTTTCAACCTGGCTGACAATAGAGGAGGCAATGGGGGTAATCGACCAACAGGCACCTGGAAGATAAAATGCTACCCAGTTGTCAGCAAGAATTTAGTCTGACGATAAAATAGGAGCCAAACCATGAATGAATAAAAACATATTGAACTCGCACATGTCCTTAATACACTCCCGAATGGATTTCCAGCAACCGATTCGGGTGTGGAAATCCGCTTATTGAAAAGGATTTTCCGACCGGAAGATGCCGAACTCTTTTGTGATTTGAGGCTGGATTTTGAAACACCAAAGCAAATATCTGCGCGAACAGGCAGGCCCCTTGAAGGATTAGAGCACCATGATGAGTATTTTTAAAGACAAAGTGGCTATCGTGACAGGAGGGGCGGGTGGTATCGGAAAAGGTTTATGTGAAGAACTCTGCAAGCATGACGCCATAGTGATCGCTACCGATATCAACGACAACAAATTGAAAAAAACAGTGAAAAAAATATGCGATACCTATGGCAGGTGTTCGGCAGTGACATTTAGCTCGACAGACTATGATGCCTTTAAAAAGTGCATTGAAGACACGGCAGCACGCGAGGGACGATTAGATTATATTTTCAACAATGCCGGTGTTGGCATCTGTGCTGAATGTCATGTAAGTGAGGTTGAACATTGGAAACAAGTGCTGGATGTAAACCTCTACGGGGTGATATATGGATCTTTGATCGCCTACAAAATAATGGAAAAACAGGGTTTTGGCCACATTGTGAACATGAGCTCGGTTGAAGGGCTGATACCATTTCCCCTGGCATCTCCCTATGTGACAAGCAAGTTTGGCGTGATGGGGCTTTCACAGGCCATGTGGGTCGAAGGTCATGATCTTGGAATCAAAGTAAGCGTGGTATGCCCTGGTTTCATTAAAACCGATATTTTCGATGTTTCTCCAATGATTGGAGTGGATGTGACGAAATGGCTGGCGGCTAATGCAAAATGGGAACGGTTTGGAATCTCCCCCGAAAAATGCGCCAAGCTTATATTGACCGGGGTTGCAAAGGACAAAGCCATTATCCCTGTCACCTTTTTAGCGAAATTCTTCTGGCTGCTGGCCCGAATTAGCCCAAACTTAATTCTCAAGACGATTTTAAAAGATTTTCGGACTTGGCGGAAGGCGGTCCGAGTCCCATTATGAGACTTCAGGCACCTTATTGCCCTTCCGATTGAAGAGATGCTGAGGGCAATTGTTGCACCTTATTGTTGTTTGCAAACAAGTTTCTCAATTGCGCAAACATCAATCAGTACCGGGATTCGGTCGGTGTCGCCCTGGGTATGTTGAGAGCAACAATGACGGCATTATGCAACCACTGGCATATACAGCCTGAAGCCAATGGCTTTAATCAGTGAGGCATGGCAGAATTTGGTCCGCGTGTGATTCTCTTCATATAAAAATTGCAACAGGAAGGACCCACATGCTCAGTAAACCTGAATCGAGCAAATGTTCAGACGATACCGAGCAAATCGTTATAAACCTTCCTTGCCGGCTGATCGAAAGAGCGCAGAAATATGCCGATGAGCACGGCAACAGCGTCACAGGTGTGATCATCGAGGCCCTGGATGCGCTACTGGGAGGCCGGACAACCAGATGATTTACTCAGATGCTCCCCAAAATCATCGGCATCATATCACTAGACGACCCAATTTTGATTTACCATTTTTCATTCACCCCGATCCACCCGCTCCTTCAGTTCCGTTCCCACCTTGAAAAACGGCAGGCGTTTGGGCTTGACCGTTACAATTTCTCCGCTTTTGGGGTTGCGCCCCGTGTAGCTATCGTACTCTTTGACTTTGAAGGAACACAGCCCCCGGATCTCCACGCGGTCGCCGTTGATGAGTGCATCTGATAAGTGGTTGAAAAACAGGTTGACCACGTTTTTGGATTGCGCCCTGGAAAGTCCTTGCTCCTCTGCCAACTTCGTTATCAATTCGAGTTTGTTCATGGATACTCCATGGGTAATGGTCATTGGTAGGATTCCGGATTTGTATTGCCATATGGGCTAACGGTCAAGAATATAATGGGAAAATGGTTTAAGAGGATCATTTCATTATGCCGCATTGCTCGAAAACATTACACAATCCGTAAGGCCTGGAATACCCCATCGATGACCCGGGGGTACCAACCATATGCACATCTGATATCAATCAAAAATCATCGTCTGAAAATCGAATGGGAAATCGGTCTCAAAGGTATTGAAGGAGCGATGGCTAATGAAATTTGAAACCAAATGCGAAACAGGGTAACTTCATTGCGGTATAATTAAAATTGCCGGTGACCTGGACAGGGATCAAACCATAATTTTTACCGGCAAGCCCTTCCCCAATGGACGGACCCATTGCGGAAGGGAAAAAGGAGTATGGACAATGGTGGACCGGAGTGTTGTAGAAGAGCAGTTAGAGCTGATCGAGCGCAACAAGGAGCTCTCCTGTCTATACGAGATCGCCAAGATCATCGCCCCTTCGGACAGGTCCTTCTCAGACGTATTACAGGCAATAGTTTCCATATTGCCATCGGCCTTTCACTATCCTGGAAGAGTGGGGGCTAGCATCCGGGTAGACGACCAAGTATTCACGACAGACGGTTTTAGTCCAACCACCAGCAGAATAAACGCCACACTGACGATTGAGGGGCGCCCCAAGGGAATGATCGAGGTCTTTTACAAGCAGTTTAAAGAGGATGCGGATGGTGATGGGCAAGGCCATTTTTTGACGGAAGAAACCAACCTGCTGCAAACCATTGCACGCCAAGTCTCCTTGATGATCGAGATAAAGCTGGCCAATGAAAAACAGGCCCGGCTGGAAAGTCAGTTGCGTCATGCGGATCGTTTGGCCAAAATCGGGCAATTGACGGCCGGCGTGGCCCATGAGCTCAATGAGCCGTTGTCGGGCATTCTGGGTTTTGCGCAGTTGGCATTGAAAAAGATCGATACCCCAGAGCAGGCTGCCCGTTATCTGGATCGCATCGTGCAGTCGTGCCTGCATGCCCGCGAAATCATCAAAAAAATGATGCTGTTCAGCAGTCCCATGCCCCAGCACATGGTGCGGGTGGATTTGAATCAGTTGCTGACTGATGGAATGTCATTCATTGTTCCCCGCTTCGAGGGATCCGGGATTCGGTTTGATGCTGATTTTGATCCCGCTTTGCCGAACATCTCCGCGGATGCGTCCCAGATCACCCAGGTATTGGTCAACTTGGTGATCAACGCGATCCACGCCATGCCCGATGGTGGCGTCTTGACGGTGAAAACCGTTTGTATTGAGGGCAAATCCTGCTTAATCGTGCAAGATACCGGCGTCGGAATGGATACCAAAACCCTGGAGCAGATTTTTTTGCCGTTTTTCTCCACTAAGGATGTGGACCATGGCACTGGCTTGGGACTGTCTGTCGTCCACGGTATTCTATCCGCTCATGACGCGACCATCGATGTTCAAAGTCAATTCGGTCGAGGTACTGTTTTTACCATCGCTTTTCCGGCTATCGAAGGAGGTGATTGCGGCAAAGGCGGCGATCCTTGACACAGACATACATTTACGTTTGCAGCGTACCAGGTTTTCCGGATAATCCTGCGCGGCATTTTTTAGGGACCATGGAGGAGGAATATGAGTGGCGCGGACGATTTTAATGCGCAAGATTTCAGCATCCTGGTGGTGGATGATTCGGTCGATGCCCGCGAGGTGATCCAGGCCAATCTGGAAGACGAGGGTTATGCCGTGCACACCTGTTCCAGTGTGGATCAAGCGTTACAGATGTTGTCCCAATCCGACTTCGATATCATTGTCACCGATCTGAGAATGCCCAGAGTCAGTGGTTTGGCGCTGATCCGCCACGTCAGGCAACACCTGCCGGCCGTGGAGATCATGATGATCACCGGGTATCCCTCTATCGAGGGCGCCGTCGAGGCGGTCAAAAGTGGCGCCGAGCACTATCTGGCCAAACCTTTCACCGATTCGGAACTGATCGAAGCAGTGGGTGCCATCGCAAGGAAGGTGCTCCGCAAGCGATTGGCGCACGACAAGGTTACGCCTGCAGAAACCTACGGCATCGTGGGCCAATCGTTACCCATGCAAAGGGTTTTCCGGTTGATCAGCAAGGCCGGACTCACCGATGCGAATGTCCATATCAGCGGGGAGAGCGGCACGGGCAAGGAGATGGTGGCACGGGCCATCCATTACGCCGGAGCCCGCCGCACTGAGCCATTTGTGTCGGTCAACTGCACCGCAGTGCCGGAAAGCCTGATCGAAAGTGAGTTGTTTGGCTACGTCAAAGGCGCATTCACCGGCGCCGGCAATGCCCGCACCGGTTTTTTCGAAATCGCCAATGGCGGAACCCTATTCCTGGACGAGATCGGTGACGCCAGCCTGGCCATGCAGGCCAAACTGTTGCGCGCCATCCAGGAAAAAACCATTTACAGGGTGGGATCCAGCCGGGCCATTCATGTGGATACCCGTTTGATCTGCGCGACCAATAAGGATCTGCTCCAATTGATAGGCAATGGGCTTTTTCGTGAAGATTTGTACTATCGCATCAACGTGATCGATATCCCCCTGCCGCCCTTGCGCGACCGCGGCGATGATCTTTTTTTGCTGATAAAACACTTCCACGCCAAGTTCACCAAAGAGATGGGGGCGGATGCGCCGCGGTTCAGCGATGAGGTGCTGCGCCGCTTGAAGGCATATCGATGGCCGGGCAACGTGCGGGAGCTGGAGAACCTGGTGCAGAAACTGGTGTTGATGGCCGACGGCCCGAAAATCGATGTGGCAGATTTGCCGCCTGCCATGAAAAGCTGGGTCGAACCGTCCTGGCGATTGGACCGCAGCCTGGCCGAAATGGAAGCCGAGTACATTCGGCAGGTATTGGAAAGCGTCCATGGCAACAAATCAAAAGCTGCCGAGATCCTAAAAATAGACCGAAAGACGGTGCGCGATAAGCTAAGATAAGATAAAGCGACTACCGGCAACGCACAGATGGGGCAAATTCTCCCACTGGCCGCTTTTTTCCCATCTGCACCCTCCAGTGTCTCTCCGTAGTCGTCCATCCCACAAGCACCCATAGTCCCCCCGTCGGGGCTATCCGCAGATGGATCAACCCATTTTACTCTCCTTTACGATGGCATGATAACTGCTCTCATGAAAGGCATCCCGGCGCCCAATGCTTGTTTCGCGCCTTTCCCGCAATTTTTTGGTCGATTCATGGAGAGTGAAAATGGAAAAGATGAAAGTAAGAGAACTGATGCGTCCCATCGATGAGTTCCCCCGCATTTCCAGCCGCGCCACATTTATGGAGGCGGTGGAGAGCCTGGACAGCGCGGATTTGGCCTTCAGGGCCGGCAAGGCCCCCGAACGCATCGTGCTGGTTTCTGACGAGCGGGGAAGGATCATCGGCAAACTGTCTCCGATCGATGTGGTCAAAGCCCTCGAACCCAATTTCAGCTATATCAATGATCTGAAAATCGGGTTCCACAAGCATTTGGTGCAGGCGTCACTGGATTCCATGAAAGAACTCTATCGGGTTTGGCATAATCCCCTGCTCGACCTCTGGCAGAAGGCTACCAGTATCAGGATTCGTGATTTCATCAATAGGCCGCAACCCGACCAGATGGTTCACGCAGATGATACCATGGACACTGCCTTTCACCGTTTTGTGGAAGGACGCCATGGTTCGCTATTTGTGCGAGACGGTGGGGAAATTGTCGGCCTGATCCGATTCTCGGATGTCTATCGAAAAATTAAAGAAGCCATGCGACTGGCGCCTGTTGGTGAGGCTACGGCCGAAACGGTGTAATGACCATATGGGTGCGACTATCGCCCGGGCCACCAGGGCTCATATTCGCACCCGCTCGACTTTAGGGGGCTCGATCCAATCAATACCATTCAAGAAAAGACGTGCAGCTGGAGGTGACGCGTGAGTTACAGTCCCATCTATATTACTGCGGAAGACAGGGCACGCGTGGAGTGGTTGATGCTGTTTTACGACCTTTTCACGGAGGAGGAACAGAAAAGGATTCGACGTCTGTATTATGAGGTTTCCCAGGGCCTAGTGGTCAGTGCGGACCAGATTCCGAGCAATGTGGTAACCACCCATTCGCGCATTAAGTTGGAAGAAATAAAGGGCGACACGGAGGTCGCCCTTTATTTGGTGTTTCCAGACGAGATGAAGCAAGGCTTCGGCCGAGTTTCAATATTGACAGCTATCGGGGCCGCGCTTTTGGGACGCAGGGTAGGTGATATCGTCGAATGTCAGACCACCACGGGGGTCCGCCGATTCGCGATTACATCGACCAAACATTTCAATCGAGACAGTGTCTGAAGGCAAGGTCGGCGCTCGACAGGCGAACCGTCGGGCAACCATACAAATCTCTGCGCTACCATTGGGGTTGATTACCGATCCTCAAGCCGGTGACGTCGCCGGCCGTCATCATCGCTATGAATGCATCAGGATCCTTTTCCAATACGATCTTTTTTAACGAAGCTATGTCCTTTCGATGGATGACCGAAAACAGGATCGTCTTTTCGGTTCCGTGATAGCCACCCTTTCCATTCAGTTTTGTAATGCCCACCTGATAATTGTGCGTCAGAATATCTGCAATCGCATCGCAGTGATTGGAAATGATGATAGCAGCCTTCCGTTTTTTCATGCCATGATAGATGGCATTTGTCGCCTGCATCGCAACTATCGCGTATATGAGCGAATATAAGACCTTGTCGACGGGAAAAAGAAGTGCAGAAACTGCCAATACGCCAATATTGATCACCACGGCACCAGTTCCTATCGAAAGCGAGAAGAGCTTGTGAAATATGACACCGATGATGTCGCTGCCTCCGGTCGAGCCACGGGAGCGTAATATAATCGCCATGCCCAGACCGGTTATGCCGCCTGCAATCACGGCATTAAGCATTTGATCGGGGACTTCTATCTGAAAATCGACCAGGTAAAGCATTGCAGAATAAATCAACATGCCCCACAACGAATACAAAAAAAATCTAATGCTGACAAAGTATAACCCCAATAAAAAAATCGGGATATTCAGCAATAGGTAGATGGTGGTTAATGATAGCGCAGGATGAAGATAATATAAGATCAAGGCCGCTCCCGTCAGTCCCCCCGATAAGAAACCTCGAGGGATCAAAAAGGCTTTGACGGCAAATGCGCATATGCTGCTGCCCAGCGTCAGCAATAAGGTTTGAAGTAGGCTGTCTTTCAATATTCTGATCATGATGCTCTCTTAGTTTTCTGCACAGGTGGTTTCCCAGTTCCGAAATGCAAGATAGGCGGTTTCGTCTACTGGATAATCCCAGGTACCGCTGTGATGCACAATTTGGCCGCCGAATCCAGATTTGAAGAGGTATAAGCCATAAAAGGTGAATTGCGGATCGGCTACGGGAGAGACGGCGCCCATATCGTACACTCGACAATTATATGCTCTGGCACACTGAATCGCTTTCCAGTGAAGTGCATAAGAGCCCATGTAATTTCTCTTGATATTGGCAGAAGCACCGTGAAGAAACAGCGCTCCGTTTTGGGAAATAACGATAATGGCACCCGCCAATACGTCGCGGCCATGGGTTGCCATAAGCAAAAATATCTCAGAGTTACCCTGGTGTTCTTTGTGGGCCGAAAATAAAGCCTCAAAAAAGCGGTATTCACTCATCTGAAAACCGTTGCGCTGCGCTGTTTGGCGATACAGGTCGTAAAAAATCGGCAGCTTTTCTACCGAGAATGCACTTACCCGCACACCTTTTCGATGCGCAAGTCCTATATTGTATCGAGTCTTGGGCTTCATTCGAGAAAGCACGTGCGCTTCATCACCCTCAATGTCTACAATGCAGCTGTGGGCAACCGTCATGTCCACCGGCGCTTTTTTCAACTTCCAGTTTCTTGTGCCAAAATTCATGCGTATTTCTCGAATTCTGGGGTCGGGGTAATCGTACCGCTGGCATTTTTCGATTTCACGTGCGTATGACGATTCCCAAGGCAGATCATAGCGAATGAAGGCAACATCCTTCTGCATCTGAGTGATCAAGGACTCTGACATGGATTCCAGAAAGCGTCCATAATCTTCCGGCTCCGGTGCGAACTCCGGTCCCTGTGGGACGTACAGACCAACCGTGTTGCGGCCAATCGATTTGGCCAACACGAGCAGGTCTCTTCCCGACTTTGCACCGTCCAAATCGAACGCATAGGTCTTCCACCCCAATTGCCTCTTTACCGTCTCCCAATAAATACTTTGGAAAAGGATGTCAGTTGGGTAAAGCTTTTGCGAATCCTTGGGCTTCAGAATCACGTCCACGGCCTATCACACTCCTCTTTTTGTTTTGCGCTTGCAATATTTACAACGCGTTTGAATTATTGAAAATTTTCCAGCCCTAAATCCTTATGATTAAAAGTCCTGAAAATGAAGAGCACCTCAAGCCGTCACCTATCGCAACTATTGTGCCTATTGTCCGCCCCCAATTTGTGTGACGATTGAATGGAAAGGTAACTTATTGTTATTAAACGCGATGATTCAATTTTACATAGCAGATAAGACTATGGCTATAGGTGATCGAGCTGCACATTGAAATTTGATTCGATGGATTGGTTGGGAGTTTTTTGGCCAGTGATCCTATTTTCCCCAGTCTCCATAAGATGATCATTCAACTTTCGGGATAGGTTTTTAACCGGTCAACAATTTGTTCTTTGACAAGCCAACACACTGCAACGCTGCGTCCATGATCGCGTCGAAGAAGGCAATCGCCGTCTTTTCGCAGAAAGTGCCCAACTGCCTGAGCCTATCGGTGGCCAGCATCAAAATGCGACATAGCGCCTCGATAAATGAGATGTCGGCCATCCCATATCGATGCATGAGCGGCGCGATTTTAAAACTGCCAAAGAAGTCATCGTTTTTGCTTTGAAAATGAACAGAATCTTGCGACTGAGAGGGGATGGTGGTTTGGTCCATTTGAGCCCTTCTTTTCGTATTTATTGCGAATTTTCGTAAATCCACCATAAATCAATAAGTATGGTTCATCAATTATATTAGTATGAAAACAATATCATAGACCATATTTCATCCTCTCAATCGATAACCGAAAGTTGAGAAATTATTAATGACTGCTGCCAAAAGAAGCATTAACACCCCGCTCCCCAAAATCATCGGCATCGTATCTGGCATTTTGTTCGTTGAACTCTTTCAGAAACCCGTGTTCCTTGAAAAAGCTAACAAGGTACGGAAACCTCAGAATTTGAATGATGCCGATTCTATTTAATGATATGATATTTCTTTAAATATTTGCTGAACTGGCGATCATCAGCGAAAAATGGGGAAATTATGATTTCTTAAAATATCCCCTTTTCAATACCTTGGTTTTGTAGGTAGGCACATTTTATAGTGTCGGAAATATTTTTTAGAACGGGGTTCAAAAATGAAAAACGGGAAAATGGATTATAAACCTGAACATAATCAACATCACAGGCTGAATAAGCAATCATCGTTGAAAAAGAAAAAATTATCATTGCAGAGCAACCTTGACCTACCAGCTGACTACATGAGGTTAGTCCTCGAAAATACACATGAAGCCATCATGATCATACAAGATGAAAAATATAAATTCATAAATCAAAATTTTGCCAACGTATACGGTTATTCGCCGGAAGAGATGTATAGAAAGAGTATAAAGGATATTGTTCATCCAGAAGACTACGAAAGAGTCCGTAGTAACTACTACAGACGCCTTAAAGGGGAACAAGTTGAAAAGTATCCATACAGAATTATTGATAAATCAGGGAACATTAAATGGATGGAACTAAGTGGTGTGGAGATATTATGGAAGGGAAAACCGGCTGCTTTAAATTTTATAACCGAGATAACGCGTAGAGTTATTGCCGAGGAAGCACTTAAAAAGTCGGAACGTCAGCTTTCCGATATTGTTAATTTTATGCCACAAGCTCTATTCGCGATAGATAGAGAAGGCAAGGTGATTGCTTGGAACATGCGGATGGAAGAATTATCTGGAATCAAGTCGTCCGATATGATCGGTAAGGGCAATTTTGAATATGCCCTTCCGTTTTATGGGCAGAGAAAACCGATCCTAATAGACCTAATTACAAGGCCGGATATTTCCGCTGATAAGGACTATTTATCCATAAATAGAGGGAAAAATTTTCTGCATGCTGAAAAGTTCATTGAAAATAATGGAAATCCTCTTTGGTTACAGATCGAAACCAGTCTGATACATGATCACGAGGGAAATGTTCTCGGAGCAATTGAATCAATCCAAAACATAACGAATTTGCGAAATGCACAGAAAGAGTTGAAGGAACAGACGGTGCATCTGGAGGAGGCCAACACGGCCCTTAAGGTGTTGTTGAGGCATCGTGAGGAGGACAGAAATGAAATAGAGCAAAAGTTTGTCAGCAACATTAAAAACCTTGTAATGCCCTACTTAGAGAAGCTGAAGACAACCGGTTTGAGTACCAATCAAACAAACTATCTATCGATAGCGGAACTACACCTTTCAGAGGTTTTGTCACCCTTCCTGATAAAAATGGAACGGGGCAAGACTGGACTTACACCGAGGGAAATAGAGATAGTCGCGCTCGTGAAAGACGGTAAAACTACAAAAGAAATCGCACAGCTGCTGTGCATTGGAGAGACGACTGTCAACAATCATCGACGACGGCTTCGTGAAAAAATGGGACTGAGAAATAAAAAATCAAATCTTCGTTCACACCTATTGTCTTTTGAGGAATGATCCAACGATATAGTCATTATTAGATTATTCTTTGGTTATTGCATCTCCCTGCCTTTCTGTTAATTTGTACACATAAAAATCAAGTTACTGCTTGCCTACAGTATCAATGAAGCGCTGTCGGTCTACCGATCAGGTAATCACGCATAATTTCATATTGCGCGATAAGGAGGATGTTCAAAGTATGGGGAAGCAACCGTTCGAAGGCATCAGGGTTCTTGATCTGTCCAATTATATAAGTGGTTCATTTTGCTCCAAGCTTTTTGCAGATTACGGGGCTGATGTCATTAAGATTGAAAAGCCGGGCAGGGGGACATTGACCCGTCACATGCCTCCATATATCGGAGACTTACCAGATATCAACAAAAGCGTTTATTTTTTATACCTCAATACAAACAAAAGGAGTGTCACTCTTAATCTGAAAACAGATTCTGGGAAAAAGATTTTTGGTCAACTCATACAGGACGCTGACATTTTGTTGGAAAGTTTTTGCCCAGATACAGCGTCGCGATTAGGACTAACGTATGACGTGATAGAGAAATTGAATCCAAGTTTGATCATGGCCTCTGTTACAAATTTTGGGCAAACAGGGCCTTATCGTGACTTTAGGGCGTCGGATTTGGTTCATTATGCCATGGGAGGTGCGATGTACTCTACGGGCCTTCCAGAGATGGAGCCCTTAACCAAGGGGCCCAATGCCCTGCTATTCGAGACAGGATTACAGAGTTGTTATGCTGTTTTAGGAGCCTACATGGCAGCGCGCCATGATGGTGTCGGCGACCACATCGACATTTCCATAATGGAAGCACAACTAGCCGGATGTGAGCGAAGGACGGCTAATTTGCTCACTTATCAATATACTGGCGATTTTACCCGACGCACCACTCCTATTGCAGGCCTCTTTTCGACGGTTCCCCCATTGTTGCCCTGTAAGGATGGTTATGTAACTGTCTCGATTGGACCTAAGAATTTTTCAAAATTTCTTACTTTGATGGGGCGACCAGACCTTGCCAATGATCCAAAATGGGACGCTAACAATATGGAAGTATCGTCTGAGGTGTTGAAAGTTTACCACGATTGTTTTCTAAAAAAGACAAAGATGGAATGGTCTGAGATGTTTCAAAAGGAGGGTTTGATTTGTACTCCGTTGAGCACACCAGAAGACGTTTGTACTGATGAGCATTGGAAATCACGGAATTTTTTTGTGGAAGTTCCATATTCTTCGAAAGAAATGGTAAAAATTCCCCGCGGTTTTGTTCGTGCAGAGTCCGAATGGTGGAAGATAAGGAGGCCAGCCCCTTCGCTTGGACAACACAATAAGGAAATTTATGGCGAATTGGGTTATAGCATTGAGGAATTGGTTGCACTGGAAGCGCAAGGAATAATCTAATCTTTGAAATTATATCAAAATGTTGGAGGTGGTGCTTGCGGATTAGGCACAGCAAAGAAGAGATGAAAGCGAAAAGATTTCCCTTGGAAGGTATTAGGGTGTTGAGTTTGACACAATCGTGGACTGGTCCATTCGGAAGCATGTTGTTGGGCGATTTAGGTGCAGAAGTATTAAGGTTAGAACAAATCCAATATATCGGCGGATTGACACGGGGTGTAGAAGCCAGGCCCAACGAGGAAAGGTGGTTAAACGACAAGGGTGGGGGGATCATGCAATATGTGGATCGAAAGCCGTGGGGGCCAAACGGCGAGTACCCTTGGAATCGATTCAGTTTCGGCAATTGCCACCTGCAGAATACATACAGCTTCACGCTCGATTTTTCCCGACCTAAGGGGTGGGATTTACTTAAAAAAATAATCAAACTAAGCGATATTTTCATAGAAAACAATACCCCCACCACAGCACCAAAGTTGGGATTCACATGGGATTTTCTTCATGAGATTAATCCAAAACTTATTGTAATTCGTTCGCCTGCATTCGGTCTAAGTGGTCCACATACGAACTGGAAGGGATTTGGAAGGAACGTTGAAGGGGCAATTGGTCACGCTTGGTTGTGCCGGTATTCCGAGGCACCTGAGCATTTAATCAGTAATAGGCAGACATATCTCATGGACAATATGGGGGCCCATACGGTCGCCACGGCCGCAATGATGGCGCTGCTGGACAGAGATAAAACAGGGGTCGGTTCCCACGTTGAAGTGGCACAGGCGGAGGCTGCAATGGGTGCTTTACCAGCTCCCTGGATCGACTATTTTGCTAACGGAAAAGTGCGTTCAGCAAAAGGTAACCGTCTTGATACGGCTGTGCAGGGTTGTTATCCGACTTTGGGGGACGACCAGTGGGTAGTTATTTCAATTGGCAACGATGAGCAATGGAAAGGCTTTTGCAAAGCCATAGGGAATCCACCATGGACGAAGGAATACCGCTTTAGCGATCTGGTGGAAAGACTTAAAAACCAGGATGATCTTGATGCTCAAATTAGCAAATGGACACGTAAGCGCACAAATTATGATGTTATGTATATTTTGCAAGCACATGGGGTGGCTGCTGGTCCAGTGACGACGGAAAAGAATATTTTCGAGGACGGCCACTTGAAGGACCGTGACTTTTTTATTGAAGAGACCCAGAAGTGGTGCGGGACTCACCTGTATACAGGGTACACTGGAAAATATAACAAAACACCGCGAAAGAGCCGCGCGGAGATGCCGCCTTGCTGGCTCGGAGAACATAACGAGTATGTTTTTAAGGATCTCTTGGGGCTTTCCGAGAAGGAGTATGCTGATCTGGAAAGGGAGCGTTATATAGGAACCGAAGTCTTAGCTGAGGCAAAGGTTAGCCTATAGGAATGGTTGGATTGCGATTCCAAACATCTTACTGATACCAAAAAATTAGCGGAAAATCTCATTTGAGAAAGCGGTTCATGCACTTGTAGCCACTTAGAAAAAAGGCCGGAGGAAGAGCTTATGTTAAAACTTCTCATAAATGTAATCAACCGAATAAATTACATTGTGGGGCTTTTACTAGGGCTTACGATTCTCTTAATAGCTGCACTTGTCGTCTATGAGGTGACGTGTCGCTATTTTTTTAATGCGCCGACGCTCTGGTCCATGGAGATCAACGAGTACCTTTTTTGTGCGGTTTCTCTTATGGGCGGAGGGTACTGCCTGCTGAAAGATGGTCATGTTCGGGTTGACCTACTGTACCCAAGGCTATCAGCAAAGGGACAGGCTGTTGTGGATTTCTGCACATTCCCGTTAGCACTACTATTTTGTGTGCTGCTGGTTTGGCATGGTTGGCAGGAAACCTGGGGTGCTTTTGTAGGACATCATTTGTCCGATTCGGTAATGGCAATGCCTCTTTGGCCAGCATGGCTCACTGTCCCTTTGGCAGGCTTCTTGATGGGCATCCAAATTATATCGAGATTACTTGGCCATATAGACAACCTGATGTCTACGGATGCAGCGGAGCAGGGCTGATCTTAATAGTGCCGTTTGCGCATCTGTTAAGGTCAATCGCATATTGGATTTCAAAAGGGAAGGTAATTAATAATGGAAATATGGATCCTTTCTATTATAACCATCACCAGCCTTGCTGTACTACTTATTTTTGGTTTTCCTATATCATTTACAATGGCGGGACTTGCGATTTTCGGAACCCTTTATGTGTGGGGGCCAGCTGGACTCTATATGGTTGCTGCCAGCGCATTCGGAAGCGGGACTCATTTTACTTATATTGCCATCCCCCTTTTTCTTCTAATGGCCCATTTTCTTAAATCCAGCGGATTAGCAGAGGACTTGTACGAAACCATGTACCGCTGGTCGGGCCATTTAAGGGGAGGGTTGGCCGCCGGAACAATTATTATTTGTGCAATATTTGCGGCAATGGCTGGTATCAGTTCGGTGGCAACCGTCACAATGGGATTGATCGCCCTGCCTTCGATGCTAAAGAGAGGCTATGATAAGTCGTTGGCCTTGGGAAGTATCATGGGGGGAGGCACATTAGGTATCCTTATTCCGCCTAGCATTATCATGATTATTTATGGCGGAGTTGCTGAAGTATCAGTTGGTCAACTCTTCATGGGTGGCGTCCTCCCAGGTATCCTGATATCGCTTTTTCTTATTCTCTATGTTTTAATAAGATGTTGGATTAATCCCAGCATGGGGCCTCCGGTTGAAACGAATTTTACCTTTAAAGAAAAACTCGTGATATTAAAAGGGGTTATCCTTCCGGTTCTTCTGGTTATGTTAGTCTTAGGCACAATCTATCTTGGTATATGCACACCTACGGAAGCAGCCGGCATCGGTGCGTTTGGTGCATTTTTATGTGTGATAATCTATCGACGCCTGACGTGGGACACTTTAAAAAGTGCGATTTTGGATGTCACAAAGACAAACGCTATGATCATGTGGATCATTATCGGTGCAGCGTGTTTTGCAAAATTTGTTGCTGTATCTGGACTTCAAGACAGCATCTTCGAGTTAATGGTCAATTTGGATATATCACGGTGGTGGATTATCATTTTTATGCAAATGGCCTTTTTCATCTTAGGTATGTTCCTTGATCCAGCAGGTATTGTCACTTTGTTAGGACCACTTTTCGTGCCGATTGTCATTAATTTGGGATTTGATCCCCTTTGGTTCGGTATACTTTTCGTTGTCAATATGGAAATCGGTTATTTAACCCCACCCTTTGGATTTAACTTATTTTATATGAAGGGAGTCGCACCGCCCGAAATCACAATGAAGGACATCTATCGTGCGATAACACCTTTTATAGCCATTCTTTTGCTTGGATTGATAGTACTAATGATTTTCCCACAGATTGCGTTGTGGTTGCCGAGTATGATGACTGAAGGTGGGGCCAGTTAGAGCTCTACTTCATTGTATATAAAATCGGAATACGAGAGAATAAAACGCAATAACCAAAGGAAAGGAGAAAAATGTGATGCGCAAAAATTGGATGGTCAGTTTGCTAATCGTGATAGTGTCATTGTCTTTTTTTATGTTGGCAAATGTAAATCATTTGCATGCGGCTAAAAAAACGACCATAAAGCTACAGACAGTATATCCAGCATTGAGCCAGACTGCTACGAATCTCAAATTTTTCGCCGAGAGAGTCGATTTGTTGACCAATGGAGAAGTGGAAATCAAAATTTTCTGGCCTGGACAAATGGTCGGTGCAAAAGAGGGACTGTCTGCAGTACAGCGAGGAATGATAGATGCCTTTTTTGCTGGTATGGGGCTCTATTTTTCAGGGATAATTCCAGAAGCGGCTGGTGTGTGGCTTCCCTATGGGTGGGGTAATACTAACGAATTGTTTGATATCATGTTCAACTATGGATATCTTGATTTATTAAAGCAAGCATTCGATCAACATGAAGTTCACTATGTGGCTCCAATGTGCGTCGGAACTCAGGGATTAATTACCAAATTCCCGGTAAGAAAACTGGAAGATGTCAAAGGGAAAAAAATACGGGCGGCGGGCATGGCTGGCTATACGGTCAATGCTTTCGGAGCCGCTCCTGTAAATCTACCCCCAGCCGAAATATATACCGCACTTCAAAGAGGCACAGTTGATGGAACCACTTATCCCTGGTATACTATTGAAGATTATAAATTTTACGAAGTGGCGAGTTATATTAGTACTCCTGGCTTTTTTACTCCTGGTGTGTGCGATCTGATAATGAACAGGAAAGTATGGGAAAAACTCACCCCGGAGCAACAAAAAGCCATTGATACTGCCGGTATTGAGATGTTTCACAACTCAAAGAAGTTAAACGATGAATCGGATGAAAAAGCGCTGGAATTTTGCAAAGCTCACAACGTTGAAAACATTATTCTTAGTGACGATGAATTTCAGCGTTTCAGAAAAGCTGTTGAGCCCGTTTATGAAGAGCATGGGAAAAAGTCAGAATTGTGCGCCAAACAGCTCGATATTATCAATAAATACCGAGAACAGGCAGCATTAAAAAAATAACTAATGGGTTAATCTACAAAATATTGCTGCCACCAGCACAGCAGAAAAAAGAGCGCCTTTTTTTATAGAGAAATCCCTTTGATATACTCCTGAAACTTCCCCTCCATGAGCAAGTGGAGGGGAAGTTTTCTTTAGGTATTACTCCATAATCTGTGTAATTTGGTCAGATGCGATTCGGTTCAGCCAGAGCAACAGACTTGGAAGGTCAACAAAAAACAAGCAAGAATTCCTCCGAATCGCGGTTGTTGTTAGGTACGATTATATGATCCGTGAATTAATTAAAACCATCTGTCAATATCATATTAACCTTCTGGGATTGTTTAATAATA
This sequence comes from Desulfatitalea tepidiphila, assembly GCF_001293685.1. NCBI lineage: Bacteria > Pseudomonadati > Thermodesulfobacteriota > Desulfobacteria > Desulfobacterales > Desulfosarcinaceae > Desulfatitalea > Desulfatitalea tepidiphila. The sequence goes on from NZ_BCAG01000003.1 coordinate 1,097,341, forward strand.
AAAATTTCAATAAGCAACTTGGCTCGTAACGGAGTAGAAAATGAATTTTGAAAATGTCCAATTAGAAACATCAAACCATATTGCCACAATTAAGTTGAATATGCCTGGGTCGTTCAACACACTTACAGACGAACTGAAGGCCGATCTTTTACGGGCGATAGAGCTATGCGCCGATGACGACGACACCAAAGTGGTAGTCATTACCGGCTCAGGAAAGGCATTTTGTGCCGGAGGAGATATAAACCTGTTTAAGGACTCTTCGAATGTGTCAGACAGGCTCAGGCAAGGATTGAAAATAGTTAATCTGATTATAATCGGAATTCGCAGGATGCCGAAACCTGTGATAGCGGCCATCAATGGAGTGACGGGTGGCGCAGGCGTCAGTATTGCCGCTGCCTGTGATTTGAGGATTTGCGCGTCGTCCGTAAAATTTAAAATAGGCTATACCTCGATTGGCTTAATCCCAGATGGGGGGTGGACTCTTTTGGTGCCGCAACTTATCGGCTTCAGCAAAGCTACTGAGTTGGTTTTGCTTGATTCCCCGTTTGACGCCGAGAAGGCACTTGAGTATGGTTTTGTGAACATAGTGGTGCCTAACGAACGGCTGGATGAGGAAGTCTATGCTGTGGCTCAAAAGCTGGCTAAGGGGCCTTCTGTTTCTTATGCAATTACAAAGGGCAATCTGAACCATGCAATGTATGGTTTGTTAGAAAGACAGTTAGAGCTTGAAAGGGAAGGCATGATAAGGGCAGGAAGGACGGACGACTCGAAAGAAGGGTTCAAGGCATTCCTGGAAAAGAGATCCCCCAGTTTCAAAGGAAAATAGACAGCTGTGATCAATGAGCCCCCTTCAGTTTCGTCTGTGCCAGCTAACAGATTGAATCATGTTTCACTTTGGCATCGGCGCCGGTTACGCCGCTTATTGGGTGGTGAGATGGATGGTCTGAAAATGCCAATCCCTACTCACTTGGGGTATAGTTTGCGTGTTGGGTATAGTGTTGGGTATTAAAAATCAGCCAAAAAAAGGGCTTAGATCGATCTCTAAATTGAAAACCAATAAATAGTCTGTGCTTATCTTAAAAAACAACCAATCTAAGAACTCGGAATTGAAAATCATTTTGCTATTTTTGACATGCTATTTGTTCTCTTAGAATTTCTTACATTGTGATTTAACCTACTGATATTTATTTCTATAGATTGAATAGAGGAATAAATCGAAGCGATATGCGGTTGCAGTTGAAGTTGAATTGCAATTTCTTCAATCTTTCTACGATTTAAACCAACTGCTTTTAGTATCTCATCAGTGGTTTCTGTCTCGAAAAGTAATACGTCAAATAACAAGCAATCTCCTTGGGGGGAAAAACCAATCGTGGTTGAATGGCCAGCGTCGTGAAACGTAGGGTTCTTTTTGTGTTTTTGATATGTTATCCAGTCATATTCTGGAAATGCCTTCCTTGCCAACGCTTCCTGCCATTCAGCAAGATAAAAACAACCACCGAAACATTGATACCACCTATAAGTATTTTTTTGTGGGTAATATTTGGACTCAATACGGTTATATTCTTTTTGATATAGTAGGTTAATTTTCTTTAATTTTTTATCTTTTGTATCTTGAAAAAGATCACCGTCAAAATCAGCATTATCGAGATCAACACCCATGTTACTTAATTTGTTAAAGTAATCATTAGATAATTTAGAATACTCTGGATCTTTCATCAGTTTTTCAGATGCATATTCACCATGAGTATCAAATTTCGTATATTGCCATGGACCGTGTCCATTCTTTGCATCCCATAGTGGCAAATGTTTCCATTTATCATGACGCTTCGAGAATCGGAGCATTCCCTTATCAAGAAGTTTTTTTACCTCAGAATCTTTAAGGTGGGGCTCGACAAGTTTCCAATCCTTTTTAAAATCAAAAACTTTGATTTGCACATTTCACCTCCATAATTATTGCGTGATAGTTTGTGTATCGGCTGTAATGCGATTTTCCTAAGAAATTTTTTTTAATCTATAAATCAATGAGATAAGAGCGCGTTTAAATGCGGTCTAAATTTATAAATCAATCCAGCCGGCGCTTGAGATCGGTGTCGGGTACGCCGTTTATTGAGTGGTGAAACGCGCTATTTTCATGGGTCTCGAACGATGAAAACAGCTCAACCACGCCGTAAATCTGCCCTCAAAGTTGACGGCTTTTTTGACGGCTTTTGGTTCCCCTAAACGGATTTTAACGGTCAAAAAAGGTAATAAAATCAGGCAGGATACGCGTTCGCACGGCCTTTCACGCCGGCGACAGGGGTTCGAATCCCCTTGGGGACGCCATTTTAAATACAGTGGGTTATGCTACACGACCCACGTTCTAGCCAAGCCGGACGTAAAATCCGGACGCAAAACGGCATCAGGATCGCCCTCCTGATGCCGTTTTGCTTTTATCGAACGGTATTAGGACGTCAACCCGTAATCATGCACGATTTGGCACCTGTGCAGGTCCTCTTCTTCTGTCGTGTTGTATCCGATAAGGATGTAAACCCCGTTGGATGTTGACCGCAGTTTATGCTTATTTAGCAATTGCAGGCCATGACGGATAAGCGGCTCGTCGCCCACCATAAACATCGGCTATGAAGATGTTGATGTCCCAATCGAACAGAATAGAAGCATAGGTCAAATCGGCATGGAATATCGGATTGTTCAAAAAGCTTCATCGCCGTTCGCCTCGCCCCAGAGCATGGTCTGCACCTTGCGGGTCCCCATGCCCTCCCAGGCCCGGGCCAGGTCGGCCGGCGCGACCGGCTTGTCCCCGGAGGACCGGGGGGCTTTCTTCTTGAGGGGGGCGTCGCCGTCTTGACGCCTGCCGCGGCCCTCGAGCGCGATGCCGTACTGCCGGCAAAACGCCTTGAAGTCGTCGGTCAAGTTCCCGGTGCCGGCCGCCTTGGACCACAGCTTGATCAGATCCCCGCCGACCCCGCAGGCCAGGCAGTTAAAGACATCCTTTTCGACGTTGTACGAAAACGACGGATTGGAATCTTCATGATAGGGGCATAGGCCGTGGAGCTCCGGTCCGCGCACCGACCGGACCTGGAAGAGCTTGCGGGCGATCTCTTCCCGCTGCTGGTACGATAAACTCAGCGCCTTGCCCATTTGCCACCCATATTAAATAAATAATAAAAAACAAACACATATAAAACCGCAAGCCATGGTGCAAAAAAGCCTCATTCCAAAATCAAATCCAAATGGTGTTTTTGCGTGCGAAAGCCACCCGGGCCTGCTGAAACCGTAACTGGGGGCACCCTCCGGAAAGGACCCGCACTGCTCCCCCCGGAAGGGACTGGAGGGTCCGCTTTTGGGCGGCCGGGTGACTTCCAGGGGCACGGGGCCTGCGGCGGCCGGGCACAAAAAAAGCCTCGGGCGGCCGTCTCGTGCGACCGTCAACGAGGCTATGCATCAAGGAAAAAGAATGATAAGGAATGCTGTCGATTTGATGTTGCCTGCCGGTAAACTCGGTGTGCTTTCTGGCCACCCGCAGTGGGGCCAAATTGGGGCACTTTTGGGGCACTATTTTAGATGGTGATGAAGCGGATGATGTGCTATAAGGGGTTGAAAAAGTTGGGAGTGATAGCAAGAAAAGTGGCGGAAGTGCATGGGAATCGAAACCATTTTCCGGTTTCTATCCCGCAGCAATTAAAAGACATTTTTTCCACTTTTTTTCTTTTGGACTCGTTATGGGATTTCATCCCTGCCTCATTCGTTTGTTGCGCTCCATCAATTCACGTTTTCTCGCCAAGGTAATTTCGGCATAATGCCGCAATGAATCGCGCCTGGCGTGACCCGTCAGCATCTGCAGTTCGTCGATCGTTCCCCCCGCCTCCAGGAAGTGGGTGCAGCTGGTGTGCTTGCATCCGCGATAGACCCATATCCTTCTCACTCCGGCGGCATCGCAGGCCGCGTACCAGACCTTGCGTAACGACTCGAGCGTATAGCGCCGGTGATCCCGGCGCGCCCGGGCGTTGACGAACAGGTAGGGGCTATCGGTGTCCTGCTTTAACAGGTGCCTGGCAATGTCCGTGAAATCGCTGTCGCAGGGCACGTAGTGCTCCTTCCAGGTCTTGGTGGCCTGCACGACCTGGCGCTTGGACAGGGTGCGCCGGATCCAGAAGGCATTGTTGATCTGATCGTAATCGGTCTTGTACAGCGCGCAGGCCTCCCCCGGCCGGCGATAGTGCATGTTGAGCCACTGGAACACCGGAAGGTGCTCGGGCGGTATCTCGGCCAGGACCTTGTCGCGCTCCTGGTGCGTCAGCCATTCCGGGATCCTCTGAACGATGCCGTATTGCTCGCGCCTGGGAAAGGGCGGGATGCGCGGAATGCGCTCGCAGCGCCAGGCGTAGCCGAGCATGGCGCGAACGGCCATCATCACGTTGAGCCGGCCCTTGGGCTCGAGCTCGATGGTGGCCATGAGCTTGTTGAGCGTGTCGTGCTTGATCTCGTGCAGACGCATTGGATTCGCCTTGAAAAAGGGTTCGATCCAGTTGCGGAAATAGCTCTCGTAGCAGTGGATCGTGGCCGGTTTTCGTTTCGGCATGACATCGTCGCGCATCCACTCCTTGTAGAACTCGATCACGTCGGACCACAGCTCGCCGGTGAACTCCTCGAGGCGGAACTCGCACTTGCCGTCGAGGTATTGCTCCCAGCGGGCCTGGATCAGCGATCGGAGTTTGACGGCCGTCTTGTAGCCATTGCATCGCCGCAGGTCCGGCCGGCCATCCTTGTCGTAGTGGGTGCATGCCATGAACTCGCGCTTGTAGCGCCTGATTTTCACCGCCTTGCCGACCTGGCCGGCCCTCCAGGAGACCACCCACCGGCCCCGGTCGGCCTCGAAATAGATTGATCCGCCCATATAGTTCACCCCCATCTGTTGACTGTCATGGAGGTGATTATGAATCAACGCGGCGTTCATTGGCAAATCAAGTTCGCTATTTTTTGATCCTGTTCAAAGCCGGCGGTCACCCACCAGCTAAAATAAACTCATCTGCACCGGGCGCGCGGGCTTTGGCGGCGCCTGCGCCGGCCGGTCCGCCGACCTGGTGAACAACCCGGTCTTGTTGGGGATGTATTCCGGCGAAATTGGCGGCGGGTTGATGTTGAGCCGCGGGTTTTTCGCCATCACCTCGCCCATGCAGACCGGGCAATACCTGAGAAAGCGCATGTAGCGCTGGTTGTGCTTCGGGCAATAGTTGCTCAGCTCGTGCCAGTAATCGGCCATTTGCGTCACCATCCCACCGGCTTGCGTCCCGGCCGCTTTTTCGCCAGAAGATAGGCCAGGGGCGGTTTGCCGGCATGGGGCCGGGCCGCGTACCAGCGGCGCGCGCGGGAGACGACCCGCGACTTGCACGTGGCGCAAAACGGCGATTTCAGGCCCACCGGCGGCCGGTTGCATCCCGGCACGGCGCACACCGCGCCCCGGGGCGGCAGATCGAACGGGAACCGGCCTCTTACCCTGGTCCGGATCGCCGCGTTGCCCGGCTTGGATCGGCCGGCGGCAAGGGCCCTGGCGGCCGCCTCGTCCGGCCCGCGGCCGCCGTACATCAGGCGGCAGGCGTCGCACAACGCGTTGCCCTTGTCCTTGCCCGCCAGGGGACAGGGGCGGCCCGTGTCCGGCCGGCACTTGCAAGGGCTGGCCAGGATGCCCGGCTCCAGGGGATTGACCCGCCGCGCGCAGCCCGCATCGTCCAGCAAGGGCGCCGCATGGAACTGACCGGGGATATCGCCCGAGGACCTGCTCGATCGCAGCATGGCCATCTATCCTTTCGCCACCGGCGTGCCGGGCAGGTGTTCAGCCCCGGCCGGCGCCCGGCAACTCATCGCCAGCAAGCCACCGGAAACGACAGCCTTTCCCCTGCGGCGATAAACGTTGGACATTTTTTCCCACTTCATGTACATAGCCACATTTGTTTCCATATTAAAACGGCACGTTAGAAAATCTTTCCACTTCAAGCGCGGAGGTGTCATGCGAAAGTTCTCCTGGTCCAACCTGTTGATCCTGGTACTGGTGGCCGTGCTGTGTGCCTGTTCGGGCGGCGGAAGTGATGACGGGAACGAAAACGGTGGCGACATTGTCCGTTCCTGGGGAACGGCCGAGACGCTTGAAACCAGCAGCCAGGACGCGGAAGCTCCGCAGATCGCCATGAGCGACGACGGCACGGCCATCGCCGTGTGGCGCCAGTTCGACGGCACGCAATACGACATCTGGGCCAACCGCTATGACGGCAGCTCCTGGGGCACGGCCGAACTGATCGAAAGCGATGACACAGGCGACGCGGAATTTCCGCAGGTCGCCATGGACGTTGACGGCGGCGCTATCGCCGTGTGGGGCCAATTCGACGGCACGCTTACCAACATCTGGGCCAACCGGTTCGACGGCAGCGCCTGGGGCACCGCCGAGCTGATCGAGCACGACGACACCAACAACGCGGCATTTCCGCAGGTCGCCGTGGACGCCGACGGTGGCGCCATCGCCGTATGGGAGCAATACGACGGCACGCGCTTCAGCATCTGGGCCAACCGCTTCGATGGCAGCGCCTGGGAAGGGGCCGGGCTGATCGAAACCGACAATGCCGGCGACGCATCTAAGCCTCAGGTCGCCATGAACGAAAGCGGCCAGGCCATGGCCGTGTGGAAGCAATCCGACGGCACCCGGAACAACATCTGGGCCAGCCGGTTCAACGGCAGCACCTGGGACACCGCCGCAATGATCGAGGACGAAAATCTGGGCAGTGTGAACAGTCCCCAAATCGCCATGAGCGCCGACGGCCGGGCCATCGCCGTGTGGGACCAGAACGACGGGTTCCGGGACAACATCTGGGCCAACCGGTTCAACGGCAGCGCCTGGGGCACGGCCGAAAAGATCGAGGACGAAGACCTGGGCCATGCGAGAGACCCCCAGATCGCCATGAGCACCGACGGCGACGCCATCGCCGTCTGGCATCAATACGACGGCTTCCGGTTCAGCATCCGGTCCAACCGGTTCGACGGCGGCGCCTGGGGCACTGCCGTGCTGATCGAAGACGACGACACCGGCCACGCGACTTTTCCGCAGGTCGCCATGGATGCCGACGGGTGCGCCATCGCCGTTTGGTATCAGTATGACGGCCTCTGGCACAACATCCAGGCCAACCGCTTCGATGGCGCAACCTGGACCGGGGCCGAAATGATCGAAGACGACGACACCGAAAACGCATATGATCCGCAAATCGCCATGACCGCCGACGGCAACGCCATTGCCGTATGGCAACAAACCGCCGACGGCAACCACGACGACATCTGGTCCAACCGCTACGAATAACGCAGCGGCCACCGGCGCCGGCGCGCCCGGCGCACACCCGAACCAAGCGAGCGGGAAGATTCTCATGGCCAGATGCCCCTGTCCCGGGCCAGCCACTCGGGGATTTGCATGATGCAGTCCACATTGTTTGGCAGCATGCGCAGGTCCTTGACCAGGCTCTTGGGGATCCTCACCGTGCTCTCCCCGTCGTAGACGAACCAGCACGCATCCGTTTCGCCCTGCAGCTCGCCGCAAAACTCCACCGTCTTCACGTCCATGGCCGGGCTCCTTTCGCAGGGGGGATCGCCTTGGCCGCGTTTGTCCGGGCCGGGCAGCGGGGCGGCGCATCGGGCCGAAGATCGCAACTGTCCCGGCACCAGCGCGAGCCCGACTCCACGCACGCTGCGCAAAAGGCCGCGTGCAGGGCCCTTTTCCGGGCGAGCTCGGCCACTTCCTCGGGGAACAGAACGTGTCTCATGGCGCCATCTCCTTTAAAGGGTGGACCCGGGCGGCCATGGAGGCCCGCCCGGGCGGGGGATAAGGAGGGGCCGATACTGGCGCCTCGGACCCGGGCGCTGGGGCGGCGGCAAAGCACGAGAGGGTGGCGGTCTCGCGCCTGGCGGCCGGTGGAAGATTGGCGATGGAGAACAGCAGATAGGCGATGCAGCCCAGAACGAGGATGAGAACGGCGGCCTGCCGGACGATGGCCTCAACCCTTGCCATGGCACCGCCTCCTTAATTCCTGGAAAAAATCATAATTGACCCAGATGCCGAACGACGCGCGGTCGCCGAGCCGCCGGTTGAACGCGTTCTGCTCGTCGTAGGTCATTTGCAGGTAGGCCAGCGGGCCCTCGCCGCTGCGGCCCATGCGGTAGAGCACGCACAAGTGCCTGTCCGGACCTGTGCACGGCGTCATGGCTCCCTCCGCGTGCCCGCGTCCAGGAGCTGATCGAGCTCGTGGCGGGCCTTGTCGTGGGCGTTTCGAATGCGGATCAGCTCGGTCGTCTCCAGCCGGCCGTCCTTTCGCGCCTCGCGGATCCGGGCGCCCAGCTCGCCGATGGCCACGGCCAGGTCGGCCAGCTCCAGGTCCGGGCACCCCTTGTCCGACGTGGCCGTGCCGTCTTTTTCCACCACCGCCAGGCCCAGGGGGGCGGCCAGAAGATCCAGGGCCGCGTGGGCCACGTCCCTGCGGCCGTGATCGTCCAGGGCGTCTAAAAACAGCGCCACCTGGTCGAGCACGTTTCGGCGCGTCACCCCGCAGTGGCGCGGATCGGCCGCCCACATCTGCATGTAGCGGGTCGTTCGGCCGAAAATCTCGTGCATCCGGCCGTCGGAAAGGGTTTTGCGGGCGATGTGGAAAATCTGATGGCTCTGGTATTGGTACCGGTACCGCATCTCATCCCCCTTGGCCTGGGGTTCGTTTTGCGCCTGTTTCGAACTTTTCTGGGCAACAAGCCCCCCGGTAAAGATCTGAAAGAGCGGCCCTGATCTCATCGGGCGTGCCGTCGAGCCAGAGCTGCGGTTCAGTGCAGGTCACCTGGGCCAGGCGTTTGGCAAGCTTCCAGGATGGTCGGCGACGCCCATTCAGAATGTTTGAAATGTACGGCTGTGTGGTGCCTGCGGCCTGGGCTACTTGGTTTTGTGTTTTCATACCTCGTTGAAATATTACGTGACGTAATGCAAGTCAAGCGAAAAATTACACCATGAAATGATTAACTGTGATATTTCACCTTGGAATGAATACTGATATCAAAAAATATAAGAAAAACTTCTGCTTAGCCGTTAAGAACTGGTTTTTTACCAAATATAACCCAGTTAAAAGAGGCGATGTAACTGCGGCTGCGGAATATTTAGAAATAAGCCAGCCTCTGATGTCGCTTATTCTGGCTGGCGAAAAATGGTGTGGGGAGGAAACTAAGCGCCGTGAAATCGCCCAAAAAATCGGCATCCCCTACGAAGAAATGATCGGCCTGAAAGCCGGAGGCAACGATCAGACGCCCTGCCCAACGGAAAGCACCTGCCCATCTGAACAAAACGAAAAGACCGTCGATGAATCGATGGCTGAATTGATGAAATTGCCCCCAAAGAAGAGGGGGATCGAAATCGTCATGCTCGCCGCCGCCAGCAACATGATCACGGACGTCCAGGTGTCGCATGGCGACCGCGAACGCAGCGACAAGTATTTCGGCCCCCTGAAACGCTATTGGGATGGCGAAATCACCGAACAAGAACTATATGACGAGTCCTACCAATTCTTTAAAAGAATCAGGGAAAAAGCGGATAAACTGCTCAAGGAACATGGTCTGAAGTAGGGACGTTTAAGATGCAAGCCGGTAATCATTCTTAGGGGTGGGAATGATCTACACTGCTATCAAAACGCTTGAAAAGCGCTGGCCACTGTTCAACCGGGAACCTCTCACAAAAGCGCACTGCCTCAAATTGCTCGAAGAGATGGGCGTCATCGCGCTTGAGGACAGGCAGGTGCCGGAAGCGATGGCCTTGTGGTACCAAAAAAAGGCCTTCGTGATCTACAATCCCCATCTGAGCGACAGCGACCTTGTGCTGAACATCGGGCATGAGCTCGGCCACTTCGCTCTCGGCCACATCAAATCCACCCGCCTGCCGATACTATCGCGCATATTCAGCAAAACCATAGAAGAAAAAGATGCCGGCATCATCGGATTTCTCATGTGGGCGCCGACCGCCGAGCTTTGCCGGATGTACGACAAGGGGCGGCTCAATATCGAGGAGCTCTACCGTTACGTCAAATTCAGGGACGGTGACATCGAGGAGGACAAGGCGCTACGGCTGTGCCACAGCCGTATCCGGATTTTCAACGGATTGCAGCGAACCCTCCGGCAGCTCAGGATGCCGGTGCAATTCCGCGTGCCGCCGTATTTTGGGATCTAAGCGGGGGGTGCTATGCGATCTGGGAACAGAAGACCCCTTTTTTAATTATTTTATATATGTTGTTAAAATTTCAAGAATTTTGTCAGCATGTTGATAAATATCAACGGTTGACTCGATCGGGATTCTTGTTTCAACTTTGTTAACATCGAAAACGCCGAGATATTTGTTTTTGCTGTTAAACCACAATCGACAAATTGGCTTCCTGTTATTATCGTCAAGCAGAATGCCCATATAGGATTTGGTGTCTCTGTGCATGATTCGTGAGGGAACAACTTTTTTTGCGCAGATTGCCCTCACTATATTCCAGCCATCCAGTTCTTCATCAGTAGTAACTATGTCATTTCGTGTCGATTCCTGGCCTGATTCAGAAGCTACCTCTGGAACGTTTTCAGTTGTTACATTTTCATTTTCCAGAGCGTAACGGAGTCGGTCGCTTACCTTATCGCTAAGAAACTGATGAAAAGCCTTTGCCACCAACGGGGTAAATAGTTCTCTGTAAGTGGATGTAAATCTGCTGCTTGGAATTACCCGCTGAAAAAAGAACCTTACAAACTCTTCATCGGGGGACTCTGATTGAATTTGAATAACCTTTTTAATCTCGGAGGTATATTTGAGCTCACTTGCAGTACTGAGCATGCGATCAAGGTCAAAATCCTCTTTTGCCATTTTTTTGACCTCGAACAGGGCATTAGATTTTGGGTTGGAAAGGTCAAGTTCTAAAAATGGCTTGTTATCCATCCTATTAGTTTCTTCTAGATCAGAAAAAAATTTGTATTGGATTCCATTCGTTAAAATGGCAATGCGCGCTTTTGTTACGCTAAAGTAACGATAAAGCTGGCTCATGCATTCTTGGGAAAGGTCACTATTTGCCTTTTTGCATTCGAATAATATGATGGTCTCTCCATCTCGCATTATTGCATAATCAACTTTTTCCCCCCTTTTAGTACCAATATCAGCAGTGAATTCTGGAACGACCTCCTTGGGATTAAAAACATCATAGCCAAGGGCAGCAATGAAGGGCATGACAAGAGCGTTCTTGGTGGCTTCTTCAGTCTGTAGGTGGTCTGTCAATTTTGGAAGCCTCTGGATCAATGCTGCAATTTTTTCATCGAAGCTCATGTTTAATCCTCCATTCATTCATAGCGCTCATTTTTCTTTTGGAGCTAACGACAAGCTGTCGGGCGGCATGGCCCTCGCCGTACCGACCAGCGTCAGGTTAGGCATTTTTTGGTATCCAGTTTAGCTGATTAGCATGAAGGAACTCTAACGTATTGTTATATTTCGTTCTATTTTTTTCGTCAGCCTTACGCTTCATTGCCTCTAGTGGCCTGATGAATACACTTTGTCCGTTTATTTGCCCGTTGTTGAAAGCAAAGGCATAGACTGGGCCGCTCAATTCTGAATTAATAATCCCATCGCCAGGTATCATCCTGTAGACTAAGCGTTCATGAGCTGGCAAGCCTATTCGATCTAGTTGCTTGATTGCGGACGGAGTAAGAACGAACCCTAACCAATTTTGGCCTTCTCCATATCGGTAGGCCTCAATGAGTGCTGGGCCTATAAATACGTTGCGTTCAAGTTGAGTGTACAAATCACCGCAAGAGATGGCTCCACGAACTGGGATTTGATTCATAATCAATTTTTGAAAGAAAAGGCGACCGGCTTGCTCAACTAAAGCGAATTCTTGTGCGGAATTCGACTGTGAAAAGATTATAAAAGTGTCAGAAAACCACGAAAACGAAATACCATGTTTTCCTTTATCGTTACGCGAAATATCTATGCTATCGAGCGCTTTCTCGTATAGAGGAAGTATCTGGTTAATGCTTTTAGTTTCGACTTGTCGTGCGAATCCAAGTAAATCTAAATAGCAAAACCATCTAGATCGATATCTTAATTCTTTCGGTAAATTTATCTTCATCGCGTCCACTGCCTAACGTCGTCTTCAGGGGCTGCAACGGCCTATCAGCAGTCCGACTGAAAGATATGGTTAGAGGTTCTCGTTCGATTTTACTTTTCGCTGTATTTCTACAACCATGCTTCTAAAGTCCTTTTGATCTTCGGAAAAAATAATGTCCATCACATAATCGATTGGAACAATTTTGGTGATGCCTGTATTTTCAATCAACAGAAGCTTTTCGTGCTGTTGCTCCTGATCAGTTTTTACTTTGTCCATTCTTAATGGGCTTGGTACAAATTCAGTAACAATTCCTAACAATCCAAATCTCCACCCTGCAAGCAATGGCCCTTTTTCCGAACGCTCTATAAGAACATACGCTGGACCGCCGCTGTTACCACCAAATGCCTGACAGTCAATGAAATATGCTTTTTGCTTTCCTCCAGGAAGCATTATCTCGCTTTCAGGAATTAATGATATAGTCCCGAATCTAGAAAGAACCATATTTGGTCCTTCCTCAGCAAATATGTATGGAACCAATCCTAAGGTAAATACCTGGTCTCCTTGTGCCACTTTGTATTTCTTTAGCCACTCAGAAGATGCAATAAACTCATCATCAGATGTTTCAATGGGCTTTACCCCAATATCTAATCTATCCATAATATTAAAAATATTTAATAGGGCAACCGCAAGATCGATCGACTCGTTTGGGTGCTCTATCCATCTTTTTCCCTTAATAGTATAGGTGGGGAAATTGATTATTTCTGCCCCTATTTTTTCTTTCAAATTGAATCTAATTGAAAGAGGGGTCGATGGATTTTCAAGAACTGGTTTGATTACATGTTTGGCAGATATTAAGTAGCAGAAATAGTTATTGTCTTGCTTCATAAAGAGCAAGAAACCTGTACCTACAGGTTTCCTATTTTTCATAACGAAGACGCAGGAATTTCTTACCCATTCTGGGATTGTAAATACCCCAGCTATAGTGGTTTGACAGAGCGTAAACAATAGAACAAACGTAATCGTAACCATCTTTACAATACGCATATGCTCTCCTTTAACGTCTTTCTTTGGGGCGGCATGATCCTCGCCGTCCCCAACAGAAAAATGCTATGTGCGCATTTTATAAAGGTTTTCATTAATTTCAAAGATCGCTGCCTTAAGGACCTGCAAACATATCTTAGCTGTATGCTCTCTTGGATTAAAACCTGAACTCATCTGCTCGAACGGATGTATATAATTCCTGAAATCCCTTAATGAGTGACTAAATTTTTGAGTATCATGTTGTATAAGGCCAAGATCTCTTGCTACATCGATAAAAGCGCTAAGGCTCCAATCATGGAACTGCTTAACTTTTCCGTTTCCATCTTTGGGTGATGATTTGGCCATATTGAAATTTTTTGGATACTGAATGGCAAGACCCAAAAAAATACCTTCAAGGGTACTACCTGCAAGAAGAATAACTGCTAAAGGCGATCCAGATGAGAAGCATTTTTCAATCTCTTTTATTCTATATTGCAAAACATCTGAAACAACACCTTCAAGCCCTATACCTTTAACATTCACGTCATTGAATTCTCGATTGAGAAAATCATTCTCTGTTTCTTCAGCAATGTCGCAATCATCAATTTCAACTTTATCCAGTTTTTGAAATATGATATCTGCGCCATTCCGTACAACCTTCCATTTATCAAAGGCCAAGAATTGGTTAAAATCTTTTATATATGAGTCCAGCGCACCATACTGGCCGATAAAATTGACTGGTGCAAATACATTCTTTATACATTTATCTAATTCTGGAGTGCCATTAATCACCTCTAATTTTTGATCCGTGAAATACCAACGCGAGGGAAAACCTTGTCCATAAGAATCATTAAAACCCAATTCATTAAAAAATTGAACAATCTTAGGTCCAGATCTGTATTCCGTCTCCTCATTTATTAGCTGTCTGAGTTTTTCTAATGTCTTCTTACTAAGAATCATTGTATTACTCTAATTTCACATGCATTAGTGCATTAGGGGACATACATGAAAGTATAAAAAAACATGGACGGTGTACAGGGTGTACAGGGACGCCTTCAGATTTGTACATTTGCAATCCATTTTCTGCAATATAGCTCGGGTAATGTAAAAATCCGAAGGGCGTCCCTTAAATCCACGTCCCTTAAATCCCCCAAAATTATAAAGCCAGAGATTTTTAAAATTTTTTAATTTAAATCTTCGTTAAAAAGTATAACGGCATTGTCACGGGCGGCATGCGCCGCTGCCTTCCCGTTGACATTTTGGTTCGATGATTCCTATGGAGCTATATCAAGTGCACGATGGAATGCAGGATGCACATAAAATGCTTTCTTTGAACTTTCTATATTTGGTAAATAAATTTTTAATTTTTCAATATCATATGCCAATTCGAATGAATATTTAACTTCATCACCAAATTTCACGCCTAAAAACGAAAACCATAGCAAAATATCTATAATCTCATCTATATTTTCAGACTGCACATTCGAGTCCAGAAAAATTAACTCTATGTCATCTCTAGAAATACTCGGTTCTTTTCCAATGAACAGCTGAATTAATTTAGGATATTTTGGGAAAACGTCTCTGATTTCATACTTCAAGTTATTAAATTCATCTTCAGAGTAGCCTTTCTCCGCAAATAATATATCATCTTCAGTAACCCGATTATGCTCTCTGCTAATTGCCGTTTGAATACATTTTGTTATGAAATTAAGAACAGACCTTGGATGGTAAAATGACCTTTCCAGAATATATCTAAAAGATTCCATTCCTCCAACATGAACCTCAAATAATTTTTGCCAAATATCCCTAAAATTTGTATCTATTATTCCTTCCGTTGCAACAAACCTTTTTCGTACCAGCTCCTCAAGTAATATCTGATCAGACCAATCGAGGTTCGCAATTGATTCCTTACCTCTATCTGGCGTATGCTCAACCAAAAGATCACAAATATCTTTCCGCAGAAAAACTACACTATTAAAATTCACATCGTTTGATTCTAATTGACGTTGTATTTTTCTAGTGGCATTTAATAAGCTTCTAACTATGGCTATATCTGCTTCTGTTGCCCCCTTCATAGACCAGCCCTTATCAATATTATCAAATAATAGCCAAACTTCTTCTTTGTCTTTTATGTGCCCAATCACCAAGTCATTTAATTCTTTTACCTCAGATTGATATATCATACGGGTTATGTCTGGGGACTTAAGTTTTCCCTGCAGTTCTTTAGGATATGCATTAACAATTTTTTCGACAAGTGCGAGAATGCGTTCAGAGAAATCCCCACCAGAATCATACTGATGCTTTTCAAATTCAAATTTCAAGTTATCGTAATTTTTTAAACTTCGCGGATCCTGCCATGCACTACCGCGTTTGTTTTCAAGAATCTTTTTTGAAAGCTCCAAAAGGATCAGATAGTTCCAGAACGATGTCAATGTGTGCAACTGCAATCCTTCGCTCAAATTATCAATTACAAACTCTTTGAGTTTCGTAAAATGGTGTCCTTCTGGTTTTAAATCCAGAACTATTGCATTTTTATTGTTAAGGACATCATTTCTAACGCCATAAAATATGGCTGTTTTGCCAGATCCTTTTCGTCCTACAACTAATCTTGTATTTCCTGACCTAGTTTGAAGAAACTGTGGAGTTTTTACGAAATACTGCCTTAGCGACCTTATTTCATTTTCAGCTGCAATATTTCCTATATTTATTTTTTCTAAGAGTCCTTTTATTGGAGTACCCGTCAATTCAGGTTTATAATAAAGTGATTCTGAAACTTCTCTGACAAATTTGTTGATAATATTAGGAATGGCATTATGATCCTGATAAATCACCATAACATCACGATAATCAATTGGCTGAATCGTATACCCTTCCTGCAACATAAGTACATGTTTACCTTTTGCCATCGCCAGTCCGCTAACAAAGGCGCACAAAGCGTTGTGTGTCTGAGCTCCGTCTCGATTTACGTCAATTAGATGCGCAATTACAGCTTTTGAATGGCTAACCTGTCTTATGGCTTCATATAAAGATAATCGCGTTGTCTCATTTGGGTCATAAGTTCGGAATCTAAATAAAGCAGATTTTTTTAGGGAAGAAATCAGTTTTACACTTCCATCAGAATTATAGGGGCTCCTTAGAAGGAAAGTAGGTTGGCTATCATCAATTGCGTGAGTGGATTCTTTTATGGGCGTAAATGAATCTTTTCTAGTTACAATTTTCCGTAATTGTTGACTGTTTTGAAAATCTTCATATCCTAGTACGTCAAAAATTCCTAATTCTTCAAATATCTCTTTATCCTTATTAAAAGAAGTATCTCTAACTGGAACTACGGGCTTACCCATGCCAATTGCATAGCCAATTTCAAATAAGACATTAAAATTTAAAGTCGTTATGTTTGCTACGACAAAATCTGAGCTATTGATTGCATCACAGATCTTGCAAAAAATTATTTGTCCAGTCGTTAGGAGGTCTTCCCAGGATTTCCAAGAAGCAGCTGATGAATGCTTTTGTAAATCTCGCACAGCTGATAAAACTGTTTGGGATAAGTGAGCTGGGGTGCTTGGATAGATAAAGAAACCGTTTAATGTCTGATTCTTAGGTAGTAAATCCTCACATTGGCCTTTCTTGTATTCGCAATACTTAGATACGACCATTGATGCTCTCCATTATATTAAAATCGAAAGATGAGCTGTGGGGCGGCATGGCCCTCGCCGTCCCACACCAGCGAGTTGTTGGTGTACCGGCTTTCGCTTATGTATATTCTTCAATTTGGCTAAGTTGGGGACGGGATACGGACGGGATACGGGACGCCCTTCATATTTGTATATTTGTAATATATTTTCGGACATATTATTTTAGTAATATGAACGGCGTGCCCTAAACCACGTCCCCTGAACCCCTAATTTTAATTCGGCCCTTTAATCCTCCGGTCAAGTTTAATTGGTTGTTCGGGATGACTTATGTCACCCAGTTATCCGCTTAACCAGCAAAATGAGTGAAACAAGCGCAACCGCGAATTGCATCGTAACGATATAATTGGTAGTGTTAAATCGACCAGTAATACCTTCTTTGGATTTCTTAAGCAAAGGCTCTATTAATTCATAAAGACCGAGCTCTTTCTCGTAAGCTTTAATTATTTCAAACTTTTCTTTTTGTCGTCGTCTGTGATGCAGGGCTATAATCAGACCTGTAATTGCAGTGCAAGATACGCCGATATAACCTACAACAAGGACAAAAGAGTCAACCCCTTTGATCTCTAAGCCAACAACACCGATGAAAAAAAGGATTGAGTACTGAAGGACTTTCCATGTTTGGTCACGCATGTGGAAGTGATCCTGCCATTGAGTTTGTAGATCTTGAGAAATATTTTGCGGACTTGCGACCATTTTTATGTCTCCTTGACCAGCACGAACTGATTTGTGGTAGGGGCTTTAGGGGACGGGCGGTACCGGGACGCCCTGTATATTTGTAAATTTGCGATTCATTTTCTGCAAAATCGTTCGGGTAATGTATAAATGTGAAGGACGTTGCTTCACGTCCCAACGTGCTGCTTTGGGGCGGCATGCCCCTTGCCGTCCCCAACAGCAGGTGGTTGGGCCTCTCATTACATTAGTTCACAAGCCCAGAGCCAAGCTTACCAACTGTTAAGTAAGGGCAGCGGTGCAATAGTTCTGCTAAAGCGATAAGGTCGGAAGTCCTTTTTTCGCTCGGCGGCATGCCATATCCATTATTTATTCTCATTGTTTTTGTCAGTTAAAAATTTAACACGATACTTGAGCAAAATAAAATATAGAAGACTTCCACCTACCCCTAATATTATGGAGATTATAAATATTGTTTTCATCTTTCCGTGCCTCCTTATCTTTAGATTCCCGACCTTATATATATCAAAGCACACACCCTCGATTGTCTATAGCAGTCCAGCGTAAATTCATACGTATCTCTCCGGCTGCCCAACTTTAATATTAGTCGTCACGATCGTTTATAATACAATCATATATTATCCATCAGGCATGCCTGTGGTCTGGGCGAATGACAATTATTCAGCAAATTGATTGAAACAAAAGCAAACATTATAAAAATATCGCCTAAAACCATTTCGATGCACTTAGGTTCGATTGTCGATCTGTGATGGCCCCCGCCTCCAAATGAAAAGAAATCGTAAACATTCACTGTATAGTGGACAGCTAGAATTTTTATCGCAGAGCATAATTGTTTGGCCCGATAGACCTGATGAAATAGAATTGGGGCCTTACCTGGGCCTTATCAGCACGCCCCTAATCCTTTGATTTAATAACCCAGTATCAAAAAAGACATAGGCCAATGAAAAAAAAGACGCCGCTTCATCCTTTATCATCTATTATATTGCCATGAATATGGAGCAGGGATCGCCTGGTACCTATCGCCATGGCTTTCTTATGTCAATGAAATTATTGAAAAAGACATTATAACAAAATGTTAGAAGGACAATGAAGGCTGGATTGACGGGCCGGTGCCAATCAGGCTATCGATGGGACAAAGAGGGGGATTTGTTTTATCAGAGGTGACACACCATGTGCGGCCGTTTCGTAGGATTTCGGAACCTTGAGCAGCTCAAGCCATATTTCCCCATCGATGAAGCCATCGGCGGGGAGGCGGTGGCCAACTACAATGTGGCGCCCACCCAGGAGATCCTGGCTATCGTCAGGCACGACGGACGCAACATCCTGGACCGGTACCACTGGGGCCTGGTGCCCTTCTGGGCCAAGGACAAGTCCATCGGTTACAAGATGATCAACGCGCGGGTGGAAACCGTGGCCTCCAAGCCCAGCTTCCGGGAGGCCTTTAAAAAACGGCGCTGCCTGATCGTGGCCGACGGCTTTTACGAGTGGGCGGGCAAGAAGGGCAGCCGGCAGCCGATGTACATCACCCTGCCGGATGAAACGCCGTTTGCCTTTGCCGGGCTGTGGGAGATCTGGCACGACAGGGAAAAAGATGGGGAAGCCTATCGATCGTGCACGATCATCACCCGGCCGGCCGCGGGGGGCATAGAGCGGCTGCATGACCGCATGCCGGTGATACTGTCTGCCCAGGCCTACGATCCCTGGCTCGATCCCGGCAACCAGGATGCGGCGCTGCTGGGCCGGTTGCTGGAAGAAAAGGCGCTGACCGAATTGACGTTTCACCCCGTGACCCGGGAGGTGAACTCGGTCGGGCACAACGATCCTTCCAACCTTGCGCCGGTGCAGATGGAGTTCGGGTTTTAGCGCGATGGCCCGCCGTTCCAACCACTTTTTACTTGAACCGCTTGCAATTCAGGCATGATGATTCTAAATGATTCAATCATTCGCAGCCCATTTTCATGTGTTTCGGGAAGATAAACGATGAGAGAGTTCAGCGTGATCATCGAAAAGGACGAGGATGGCTACTTTGTAGGCACCGTTCCGGCGCTCCGGGGTTGCCACACCCAGGCAAGGTCGCTGGATGTCCTGATGAAGCGGATCAAGGAGGCGATCGAGCTTTGCCTGGAGCTGCAAGAACCGGTTTCAAACGAGTTCATCGGCGTTCAAAAGGTGGCGGTCAATTCGTGACCACAGTCCCATCGAGTACCGGCAGCCGGCTTGTCCGGGACTTGCGCAAATTCGGATTTGAAGTGGTGCGCGCCAAGGGCAGCCAGCATTTCCTTCAACACGCAGACGGCCGGTGCACGGTCGTTCCCATCCATAAAGGCGAGACCATCGGGCGTGGACTTCTTGCGCAAATATTGCGCGATTGCGACCTGGATGGAGAAGAGCTCCAAAAGAAATTATAAAAGGGCGGCAAGATCATGCCGCCCAGGAGTATTCCGCGTATTTCAAATCCCGCCGATTAACCTGTCTCCACCTCATTCAAAGCCGCCCGCCGCTCCTCCTCCAGGATCTTCGATCGCACTTCCTCATCGGCGATGGCCGCGTCCAGGTCGGCCACGGTGACCCTGCGGCCGGTGGCCAGGGCGAGCACGTCGGTGAGCAGTTTGAGGCCCGCGGCCCACAGGGCGGCCTCTTCCTTGGTCATTGCCATGGGGGTTCTCCTTTCGATGGGGTTAGTTTTGGGTCAGCAGCACGAAGCCCGCGTCGATGAGCTGGTTTTTGGCCTTGCGGAACGCTTCCCGTTCGAACGTGTCGACGCGGCTCAGGGCCAGGGTGGCGCCCCAAAGATCCAGCGCCCGGCCCACGTCGTCGAGCAGGGCGTTGAACCGGCGGCGCTGATCGATGGCAAGGGACGCCTGGCTGTCGATGAAGCCTTGCTGGGCCTGGTTGTACCAGGTGCGCGCATCCAGGTAGACGGCTTTGGCTATAGCGTGGGGGTGGGAGGTTTCGCTCATGATCTGGGAGGTTGCGGTCTGGTTGGGGGCGCAACCGCAAAACGAGAGGGCCACGGCGCCGGCCACGAGCAGGGCGAGCACCAGGGGCAGGGCGATCGCTCCGGCCTGGCCGGTTTTTTTGGCTTTGGCCTTCTGGCGGTACTTGCTCACGATGGCCATGAGCACGCCGGCGGCGGCCAGGACGGATTCCACGGCGCCGAAGGCGGCCTGCTGGTCGTCGGGGCCGAACTCGATGCCCCGGCCCTGGAGGATGAAGGCGGTGAGCACCAGGGCGGTGCCGCCGATGCGGCCCCACAGCACGCTGCCGATCCATGGGTCAGTTTTTTGGGGGTCTGTTTTAGGGGGATCGGTTTTTGGGAGATCTGTTTTTACGGGATCTGGTTGGGCAAGATTGGATTTCAGCGGTGCGGTTTTCATGGCTTGGGCTTCTCCTTTGACGGGCTGCGGGTTGAAGGGTTTGACCGGCCGTTAACACCTGGGGGCCCGGCCGGGTAAAGTTCGTTATTTTTCCTGGGGCGAACCTGCCCGGGCCCGCCGCAGGGCCCTGTCCTTGGCCGATGCGATCTTGCGCAGGACGGCCGGGTCCATGTCGAAGGCGATGTGGCACCGGGCGCACAGGCAGGTCTTGGCCTGGATGCGGACGCCGCAGTAGGGGCAGATGCCGGTGATAGACTCGCCCCGGGGGCCTTTCATGGCGCTGTCCGGGACGGGTCTCATTGTTTCACCCCGGCATCGACGTTGAGCATCTTCAAGGCGAAGCGGATGCCGATCCACAGGAGGGTGCCGAAGCCCCCGGCGATGGAGACGGCGATGAAGCACGCCACCGCCCCGCCGATCTTTTCTCCCCGGCGCCGGATTTTGATCCAGGCCTTGATCGCGTCGCTGGCCTCCTCGATGCCCTTGTTCAGGTTGCCGTCGCCCATGTCGCGGAACCGGCCGACGAGGTGGCCCATCTCGGCCTGGGAGGATGCGGCCAGGCCGCACATGCAGCTTCCCTGCATGGTCTTTTCGATGATCCGCGCGATCTCTTTTTTGTCGTCATCGGACAAGGCCATGGGCCTTTACTCCTCGCTTCTGCTTATAGATGGATCATCCGCCATAGACGGCGATGGCAAGCGCCATGGCCAGGTCGACCAGCACCAGGATCAGCAGCGCCAGGCGCACCCGCGTGATCATGGCGGGCGCCTCAGCTCCAGGCGGCGACGGCCGCCCGCACCCAGGTATCGGCGGCCACGCAGAGGTAAAGATAGCCGGCGTCAAAGGCCATCTGGCCCGGGATGCCCGGATCGGCGGCCGACGCGGGCGGGTCCACCCATTGGGGCCGGCTGACCAGTTCCCAGGAGGATGGGCCGCGCACGGCCTCGGCGTTTTGATCCTGCACCCAGGCCCGCCAGCCGAAAGAGGGCGTGTGGTACTCCCAGGCGCCCGCCACGCGCACGGCGATCTCTCCCGCGTGGGCGGACCAGTCGCCGGTGGCGCCTGCGGGGATGATGTAGCGGTCGCCGTTGGCGGGCGAGGCCGGCGGGGCGGCGGTCTCCATGCTGATCACCGACAGGTGGACGACGGCGCCGAGTTTCTTTAGATTGGCGTCCATGCCGGCCTTCCAGCCGGATTCGCGGAAGTCCCAGCCGTAAAAAAGGTTCAGGTTCGGGTCGTTTTGTGCGGCCATGGTTTTTACTCTCCGTAGTGGTCGCCGTAGAACATGCCGTAGCCCCGGCACTCGGCGATGGTGTGGTCGTGGGTCTGCCAGCTGTTCCAGCCCCCGCGCTGGGCGTCGAGCACGAAGCGAAGCGATTCGTTGGGACGGCCCAGGGCGCCGCTGTCGGCGATCTCCTGGGCGATGGTATAAAGCTGGGAGGTGCCGACGATCCCGGTATAGGTGCGAAGCAGGGCGCCGGTCTCGCCATAGATCCTTAAGCGGTAGGTGACCCCCGGCTCGGGGCCGATGTTGCCCTCGTCCTGCTCCACGATGTAGGCGGTCTGCTGGATGCGGTCGCGGTGGGCCCAGGTGAGGGACAGGGCCCCGGCGATGGCAACCGGATAGGGCTCGGCGTTGACCTGGACGTTTCCCGGCGGATAGGGGCGGATGGCCCGGGCGCCGTAGGTCATGGTGTCCGTGGGGGCGGCGGCGATGTCAAGCTCGCCCTTGCCGGTGATCGGGCACCCCCGGGTCGTGGCCACATCACCCGATTCGAGCACCCGGGCGTCGGTGCCGTGGCGGCCGTCGGCGAACCAGATCCGCGTGCCGGCCGCGTGATCGGCGGGCACGGTGTCGAGCACGCCCCGGGCGATGGCGCACACGCCGGAGACCGGGTTGACGGTGAGCATCTTGACGAGCTCGTCTCCGATATAGGCGTAAGAGTCTTCTGCCACCAGGTCCACGTCGAGCATGTTCTCGAGCCGGATCTCGCCGTCCGTCTTGCCGATGGGATCGACCAGCAGGGCCGAGGGGGCAAAGGCGAAGGTGCCCCGGTCCATGTAGGTGGGGATGAGCGACCGGCCATAGGGCTGAAGGGTCCACAGGCGGTAGGAAAAGGCATCGTCCGTGGGCTTGACATAGAGCGTACCCACGATGCCGGACGTCTCCTCGAACCCGTCCCAGAACGTGGTGCTCTCGCCATAGAGGCGCACCAAAGAATAATAGGGAATCTCGACCAGGCGGCGGTAGGGCGACGGGGCGGGCAGGTTGACCGGATCGACCCAGCCGCTTTGGGGAACCTCCACGTAGCTGGCCTCCGGGGTGGCGTAGATGTCCTGCATGGCGGTGACGCGCACCTTGCCGGAAGACAGCGTGCCCCAGTCGATGGTGACCACTCGCATGACTTCTTGCTGTATGCCGTACTTGGGCCAGGAAAAGACAAAGGGCGAGCCCTCGCGCAGGCCCTGCACGGCGCCCACGGGCAGGGCCACGAGGGTGGCCGACGACAGATCGCTCGACGCGCTTTTAAGCTCCCTTGCGGCGACCTTGGCGGCCAGGGCCGCGCGGGAAATGCCGTGGTAGTTGATCGCCTTGTGGATGGTCTGGCCCAACCTCTGGATCATGGCCGTGTGGTGCACGGTGATCGACTCTTCCCGGTCGCCGGTCGCCGTGTGCTTCTGGTATTTTAACACCACGGCGTTGATCATCTCGGCCTGGGTGAGGCGCTTGTAGCTCTCCACCGATACGATGTTGGACGGATCGAGCACGGGCAGGTTTTCGATGTCGTAGTCGTCTCGAAGCAGGTGAAGCTCCCATTTGCCGGTGGTGCGCTCGACATACAGCACGGCATCGATGTGGCGCTTGATCTCGTCGATGAAGTCCTCGATGGAGATCGCCCGGTCCCAGATCATCGACAGGCCGAAGCCCTCGGCATACAGGGTTTGGGCCGCGGCGGAAAACGACGCGTCGTCCACGTCGCTTTCTAAGTACCCCATGCCCCATACCGTGTTAACGATGCAGGCCCGGATCATGTGGGCCGGGTTGGCGTCGCCCGAGATATTGGCGTTGCCCGGGTTCCAGCCCGGGGCCAGGCGGGCGCAGTTTCTCACCCGAAACGACCAGGGCTTAAGATAATGGCTGTCGCCCAGGTAGCAGCGGCGCAGCACGAACTGGAGCACGCCCCGGAAGGCGGGCGTCACCGGTCCGAACCGGGAAGTCAGGTAGCTGTTCTGGCCCTGGTCCGCGTCGCCGAACTCGATGTCGATGTCTCCGACCACGCCGCCCTCCTTGCTCGATCCGCCGTACAGCTCGGGCTGGTTGACGTGGATTTGGGAAGTAGAAGAAACGGCGCCGCTCCATACGATGTAGTCGTCGGTGCGCATGCCCAGCACCGCGTCCACCGGGCCGTGGCAGGCCACCATCTGGATGCCCAGGGAGTACTTGTAGCCGACGACATAGGTGACGCACTCGCTCTTGCTACCCATGGCGCACCGCCTTCAATAACCGCCGGCACATGGCGTCGTCGATGCCTTCCAGCCGGGCGGCCTCGATGCCGTTTTTGACAAAATCGTTCCAATCGATGCCCCGGGCCGCGGCCCAGCGCCGCACCCCGCCGTGGCAGTAGCGCATGCGGCGGATGTCGCTCAGATAGATTCTGTCGGCCGAACGGTCGATCATGTGCATGTCTTTTCCTTCTTTTCTTCCACCCGCAGGTGGCCGTACCACACCACGTTGGGCGAATCGATCCAGCGGGTGCCGAACACCACGGGGATCTCCCGGCCGGCGGAGGCCGTGGGCACCTTGAACTCGTCGATGCCGTAGGGGTCCGGCGCCTCGGGGGTGGTGGGCTTGGGCTTGGGGATGAGCACGTAGCTCAAGATGGCGATCACAAGGAAGATGATGATCTCGGCGGCCAGGCCCAGGACCCCGGCCAGGTGGATATCGGGATTGCCGGCGGCCATGATGCCGGAAAAGGCCCAGCCGATGGCCACGATGGCCACCAGGAACACGATGCGAAGCATTTTTGGATCAAAATTGCGCATGGGGCGAAGCATTGGGGCCGGAGATGAACGCCTGGCCGCCGGAAAAGGGTGTCCTTCCCGGTGTCATGGGAAAGCCGCCGTAGTTTAAGATGTTGTCGAACTTGGCATGGCACGTTGCCATCCAATGATCGCAGCCCGGATAGAGGTACGCCTGGCCGTAGCCGGTGACGCGCCGGTCGGTGACGAGCGTCTCTGCCGCGTGGGTGGCGATCATTATATATTGGCCCTGGTAGACGAGATAGCCGTTGTCGAAGTAGCCGTCGGCAAAGCCGGCCGCGGCCGGGACGGTGAGCGTGTGGCCGTCGTAGGCGGTGATGGCGGCGGTGACGCGCCAAGCCTCGGCGGACAGATTGCACCCCGGCTGATATAGGCCGTGGCGGCAGATGATCTGGTACATGGCCCGCAGGCCGGGCCGGCCAAGAGAAGTGAAGATCGACTCGCAGGCGATGGCGGCCGTGCTGTCCTTCAGCCCCACGCCCACGATGCGGCCCTTCCAGATCAGGTTGACTTCCGTTACCGGATAATCTGCTTCGAAGATCGACGCCGATACGATGGACTCGGGCCGCGTGCCCATAAACAACGCCACCAGGTCGTTGTCGCGCGGGGCGGTGATCTCGAGATCCGCCTTGTGGATCGATCCCATGGAGCGCAGATTGCCCCGCGACAGGCCCGGCACGGCGATGTAGGTGTTGGGGCCGTGGACGATGTTGCGGTCCGCCGACGTGTAGCGCCAGTTCTCGGATGCGGACTGAAAATGGTAGAGTTCAACTTTCATGGTCCGGGTCCAATCCGGTCAATCCGATGGAAGATGCGCCGCACCCCACGCGGGCCCACTCGATCTCCACGCGGTCGGCGGACAGGCGGCACAGGGGCATGAAGCTGATGCGGTCAAAGTCGGCGCCCGTGCCGTCGAACCCCAGGGCCGCGTCGAGGGTGAGCCATTCGGCGGCGGTCACCTCCTGGGCGTTTGCGATCTGCCGCAAGAGGACCTCGCCGGTGGTCCGGAACAGCGCCAGGTGCCGGAACTGGGGATTGACAAAGAGCATCTGGGTGTAACGGATGGGGGATATGACCAGCACGGTGTCGGCGGCGGCAAAGGGCTCGATGATCTCGATGTCCCGCTCGAAGGTGGGCACCCATACGGGCCGCAGGCGGCCGGCCCGGCGGTGGAGCCATTGGCGGTACTGCCAGGCCCCGGCCTTGGACCGAGTTTTAAAATGGGCCTCCTCAAAGGCCAGGCGGCCCCAGTCACCCCGGGGATCGACCAGGACCTTGCCGGTCTGGCCGTCGATGGTCTCGGCCGGCCGGATCACCTGGCGGGCGGAAAGCTGGCCCGGGGCGCCGTAGGGGGTAAGCCACGTATCGAACCCCAGGTACTGGGTGGCCGACGGTTCGGCCTCGAGCGGGTCGTTGTCCTCCACGGCAAAGCCCAGGTCCGCCTCGGTGTAGGCGGCGGCCTCGGTGTATTTGGGCGTGCCGTCCATGCGGGCGATGCGCACGGGCATGATCGAGGCCCGGGGGTAGGCGTTGTCCACGGGCAGCATGAGGGTGATCCCATCCGGCTGGATGTCCAGGATCGCCCGCAGTTCGCCCTGGCCCCAGGCGCCGCCCGCGATGTAGCAGTAGCCGCCCGCCTTGTACGAGGCATGGTCGGTATCGAAGCCGATCCACTGCTGGCCGGCGGCGATGGCCCCGATGTAGGCGGCCTCGATCCACACCGGGTAGCCGAAGTAGCGCATCTGCCAGCCGGTGGCGATGGCCTTGAGTGTCGCCCGGCCGGCGGCGGTGCCGATGCGATACTGGGCGTGAAAGGACTGGCGGGGGGCGATGCGAAGCTGTTCGCGCGTCTCGGGGCCGTCGTAGGCCTCGTTGACGTCGGTGAGCCAGGCGAGGACCTCTTTTAGGCCGGACCGGGGCCTAAAGGGAAAGGGGATGGAGCGGGTGCCCGTGCAGGTAAGATTTGGAACCTGGGCGCTGTCGAACACCAGATCGAACCGGGCATCGATGCCGGGCGGGCCGGCCATTTCGGTGACCAGGGTGGCCACGGCGTCTTTCATCGGTTCGATGGCAAGGGGCAGTGCGCCGGCGGTCAGCAGCATGCCCGCTGCGTTGACCGGATCGACGGACAAAAGCGTGCGCTCATCGGTCAGATGGGCATTGCAGACCAGGATCGTGTCCTCGCGACGGGCGAGCAGAAAACCGAAGTCCAGGGCGTCTGGCACCAGGTGCACCCATCCGAAGTACAGATCGCCCCAGGAGGCGGCCCGCAGGCCGGTCTTGCTCAATCCGGGTTCGGTGACCGGCTGGGTGTCGGTCTTTGCCCCGGCGCCGGGGGATGCGGCCGCAGGGGCCGACTGCGGCAGGGGGGCAATCGCCTCCCAGGCCGGAAAGTCGCGGTAGTACGCGAGTATGGGTTCGGCTAAAAGGCTCATGCGCCGGTCACCCTGATGGCGATGCCGTATGGGTAGGCCGCGTCGGCCCGGTTGCACGGCAGCACCACGAAGTCCTCGCCGCCCACGGCGATCTGCTGGCCCACGGCAAAGCCGCCCATGTGCGTGACGCGCGCCAGGGCAAAATGGCCGATGGGCAGCCGGTAGCCGGAGTACTCCACGCCGATCTGGGCGGGCAGCAGCGGGGCGAGCCCGCCGATATCGGCCGGCATGGATGACAGCAGCCCGTGCATGTAACCCCAATAGGAAGAGCTTTCGGAGGATATCGCGTATCCCTGCCCCAGCGACGAGATGGGGTGGATCACGAGGCCGACCGGCGATCCGCCGCTGTAGGCCCAGGCGTCGGCGAACCGCACGGTGCAGTTGGGGTAGTAGGAGTTGATCTGGTTGTGGGCAAAAATCCGCCGCATGTCGGCCGGGCCCAGGCCGTTGCCGCCCACGCCGAGGCTCGCGCATAAATAAAAGCCGTTGGGGGCCGCGCCGATCGCGCCATAGGGGGCAAGCGTGCCGAAGGCGACCCACCGGAAATCGCCCGCCGCTATCTCCATGGCGCAGATGAAGTTGTCGCCGTCGGCCGCCATGTGGTAGCTGGCCACCGCGCCGGTCATGTCCGCCACGGCGCAGGCAAAGATGTTGTCGGCATAGGCCATCAGGCCCGTGCTGCCGCGCGAAAACGCGCCGGGCATGTTCTTCCAGGCCTTGGCGCCCGTGGGCGATGCGCTATAGCCCGTGGAGGGCGAAAAGGCGATGCCGCTCATGCGGTAGGTGGTGCTGGTCCACGCGTTGGTGGTGATGGGGTCGGACTCGATGGTGGAGAAAAGGTTCACGCAGATCGCGCCCATTGAAAGATGCAGGCGGTGGCCGTAGGTCTCGGTGACAAAGCCGTTCTGGGTCCAGCCGTTTGCGACCAGGAAAAGCCGGATCTTTTCCAGCATGTCGTGGGCGTCCGTGGCCGATCCGATCTCGTAGTCCATCTTTGCTTCCTATGCGAGTTTGACGGCGCAGTAGTCGCCGATGGTGTTGCGGTAGACGTTTTGCACCACCAGGTAGCTGTCCGCGCCGATGGTGACGATGTTCTCCACCGCGTTAGAAAACCCGGACACGTGATGGATCCCGGCCAGCTCGCCGAACACACACCTGGACGGCGAAGTGAAGTCGATGATCACCGGGGTGAGCACGTAGCCGTCGTCGTTGGGGTTGGTGCGCATTTGCGAGTAGTGGTAGCCGCCGTTGGTGGCATAGGGCCAGATGTGCTTCCAGCGCGTGGCATTGGACAGCGAGCTGTTGTAGTAGTTCTGAACGCCGTGCCACTCGCCGAACCAGAACCGGGCGGACGATCGGGGGTTGGTCAAAATGGTGTTCTCCGTGCTCGATCCGTTGGCGCACACCGGCTGCATGACGCCGAACGAGTGGGTGTCGTGCACCGTGCTCCAGCGGCTGCCGTTGGATGCCGTGGAGGTGCCCGCGACGAGCAGGGGATAGGGCATGTTGGTGGCCGGAAGGTACGGGTTGATCCACCCCAGGTAGGCCAGTTGATAGATGGTGGAGATCTTGGCCACCACGACCACACGCCGGGGATTGACCACGAACCAGTAGGGGATCGCGCTGTTCCACAGGTGCAGCCGGGGAAAATGGGGCGCCGCGCTGTAACCGATGTTGCCCGGCTGGGCGGCGAAGGCCTGGCCCGCCTCGAACCCGGTCATACCGTTTAACTGCCAGTTGAACCAGTCCGCGCCGGCATCCGCTTCGGCCTTGATGCCGACAAAGATCGAATCCGTTCCGCCCAGGCCCTCGCCCTCGGCGATCAGCTCGGACCCGCCGTCGAAGCGCAACGACGCCCAGCCGTTGGCCAGCATGAAGGTGCGCAGCCGGTCGAGCAGATCGAGGTAGTCGGTGGCGGTGCCGATGGAAACGGCCATGTCACTGGTTCCTTCTCATGACGTTTTAAGATCACTCGCTCGCCGGACGGCGAGTTGGCCCACTCCTCGACGACGGACGGGTCCAGCACGTTGATGTTGCGCAGGTGGACCGCCACGCCCTGGCCGCCCTCCTTTAGCGGTTCGACGTACCCGCCCTGGTTGCCGCCCATCATCAAATACTGCTTGCCGCCGGTGCGCAGGATTTCGGGCACGCCGATCTCGTACAAGCCGCCGGGGGCGACGGGCCCGCCGGAATCGCGCGAGGCTGCGGCCACCACCAGGTTGACCAGGGACCCGACCCAGCCGTAGTTGCCCCCACCGCCGCCACCCCCCGAACTGCCGGAACTGCTGGCCGCCTGGCCGATGGCCTGCTGGATCAGGATCTGGGAGAGGGCTTCTGCGGCCATCTTCGCCATGGATTTCCAGAAGGCGGCCCAGTAGTCCTCGAAGCTCTTTAACTCGCCGGTGATGGCGTCGAAGAAAAAGTCGCTCAAGGCGCTTTGCATCTGCTCGGCGGTGTACTGGGTGATCTTGAGCAGCTCGTCGTTGCCCTTTTGCATCAGGGCGTTGCGCTTCTTGATCATCTCCTCGATGTCGCGGTAGCTGCGTTCGGCTGTATCGTCGGGCAGGTTGAGACTGACCATGTCGGCGATGTCGATGCCCAAGTCCTTGTCGGAGATGCGGATTTGAGCTGCGATCATCTGGCGGTAGTTTTCGATGGCGGCATCCAGCTCGGCCTGGAAGATCCGGGCGCTGTTGTCGAAGGGGACCGGTGCGGGTGGCGGCGTGGGGGTTGGGCTTGGCGCCGGGGCGGCTTTGGCCCTGCCGGCTTCGGCGCTGGCAAAATCCTCGGCCGAATAGCCCGGGATGGCGTTGATCCTGGCCTGCTTGGCCAGGATGTCGTCGACCATGCGCTGGCGTTCCAAAAAGCTTGCGTCGGCAAAGGCCTTCAGATCGATCAGGCCCTTCTTTGCAAGTCCAACGCCCTGGTCCCAAGTGGTGAGCACGCTGCGCAGGCCGGCGTATTTGGCAATGCCGGCCAGGGCATCGAGCACGGCCACGGCGGCGCCGGCGAGGGCGTTTAAATTTTCCGCAAAGTTGGATACCCAGGCGGCCATGTCCTGAGCCAGTAGATCGCCGTTGCGCTCGATCCACTCGTTGATCTTGGTGATCAGGGCGGTCTTGGCGGGGATCAGGTGCTTGCCGATCTTGGCCCGCAGGTCTTCCATGCGGCCCCCGAGCTCGCGCTGCTGGTTGGCGAGCCCCCCGCTGGTGCGGGCGTAGTCGCCGGCGGCCACTCCCGCCTCGCGGGTGATCACGGCCACGGCGGCCATGGTTTTGTCCAGTTGTGTCAGCTCGTCCTTGCTCTTTTTGCCTGTGCGGGCCAGGGCCTCGAGCTCGACGGCCGCCGCGTTGATGGTGCCGATGTACTTCTGGATGGGGTCGTATTCTCCCCGGAAGGCGCTATGCATGTCGGCGAGCACCTGGTTGGCGCCGCCGGCCACGTTGTTGAACGAGGCGATGTCGGCGGACAGCTGCACCAGGCGCTGGCTGGTGCCCACGGCCTGGCCGCTGTTGGCCCCGATCTGCTGGAACATGTAGCCCAGGGTGCCGGCGGCCTCCAGGGCCTGCCGCTTGGCCAGGCCCATGGCGTCGGCCGCCCCTTCGGCCCAGCGGTCGAGGGTGACGGATAGATCCTGCCCGAACACTTCGCGCACCTTGTTGGCCGTCTCTTCAAGGTCGCTGGCCGAATCGGTCAGACTGTTGAATCCCCGCACGATGCCGGCGATGGAGGCGCCGGCCAAGGCGCCGGCCAGGGCCCCCTTGAGCAGGGTGGAGGCCTTGGTCAGGCCGCTGATCTGGCTTTTGACCTGGTTGAAGGCCGCGTCGGCCATGTTCTTTGCGGCGAGCAGGATTTCAAGCTTGGCGTCGGCCATGGGTCAGATATATTCTCCGCGCATCTTGCGCCGGGTGTTGACCAGTATGTTGCGAATGGCGGCCGCCCGGTTCGCCCGCCAGAACGGCTCGATCATGGGCCGGGCCGGGGTGCGCAGCGTCGTGGTGCTTGCCCGCAGGAAAAACACCTTGCGCCGCAGGGTCTTTGTGCCGCCGTAGATCTTGTAGTTGACCTTGGCGCCCTCGCGCGCGAAAAGCTCGCGGATGGTCACGTTGCGCCGCGTTCTTCTGAAATAGGGCGCATCGGCGCTGGTGGTAAAGCCGCGCTGGTGCTTTTGGGCCATCTTGCGCCAGGTGGAAGAAGAGGCCGGGCCGACGAATCCGATCTTCAGGACATAGGGGGATTTGTCCAGGACCTCGTAGCCGATTCTCGATCCGAACCGGTAAAGGGGATTGTTCGCGCGCAGGTTGCCGACCTCATCCCAT
The DNA here is from genome assembly GCF_001293685.1 of Desulfatitalea tepidiphila. Taxonomy (NCBI): domain Bacteria; kingdom Pseudomonadati; phylum Thermodesulfobacteriota; class Desulfobacteria; order Desulfobacterales; family Desulfosarcinaceae; genus Desulfatitalea; species Desulfatitalea tepidiphila. Next base: position 1,129,040 of record NZ_BCAG01000003.1, read on the forward strand.
CTTTTGTAAATGCCCATCATGGTGCGCTGAATGATCGACAGCGGGGCAAAGCGCTGCCCGCCCGGGGCGCCGGCCCGGATCTCTTCGCGAAGCTTACGCATCAGGCGGAAGCCTTCAACGCGGACGGCGGTATTTTGGGCCTTGAGCATGCGCTCCTTGGCTTTCATCAAGCCATTGACCGCTCCTTTCGCGCCCTTGATCGTCGCCTCGACCGATATCATCGCTTTTTTCCTCCCGCTCCATCTGGAACCGTTCCAGGGCCAGCATCTTGCGCCACAGGCCGGCGGTCCACCTGACGCCCAGGTCGCGCGCGATGGCCCGCACGGCGCAGTAGTCCAGACCGATAAGCGCAAAGCCAGCCGCCCGCCATTGCGTGTTGACGTGCAGCCATAAATCCAGGGCCTCCCGATTGGCCGGCCATAGCGGCGTGGCGGATGTCGTCCACGCACACGAGGAGCACGGCACCGGACGGCCTTCCTGTTTTGCGGATGCTACGCATGTTCGGCAGTACTCCCTTCGGGTGCGGTCTGATCGCTCGGACCAGACCGCGGTGAGTTTTTTTCCTCTTCCTCGCTGGAAAAGCTTTCCTTGATGATCTGATTGAAAATTTTGAGCAGGTCGGCATTTTCCAGGTCCTGGTCCTTGAACTGGGTGTCGACCACGGCATCGATGGCTTCTTCTTTTTGATCTTCGGGCAGATCGAAGATATTGCAGCGCATGTATCCGATGCCATACTTGGAAAGCGATTTGATCTCGCTGCGGCGCAGGCCGCGCACGGTGACCATTTCTCCGGTGGATAATACTACTTCCCGCATGATCTCTCCTTGTTAGGCGTGGGCGTCGGCGTTGGTCAGCCGGGCCACGATGGCCGAGCCGGCCGCGCCGTCGTCGTGGTAGGCCTGAAAATCGAGGGTCACGCGCAGGCCCTGGGGGCCGGGCACCTCGGGGCCGTTGACGGCATAGTTGATCTCGGGCATCTCCAGCTCGAAGATGCTGCTGGCATTGCCGGTGACGGTGATTTTCAAGGCGCTCTCGGCGCTGTCAATGGCCTTGACCAGCAGGGTGTCGTCTTTAAAGAGCGTGGTGACCGATCCGCCGACGGAAAGAATGCCTTCGTTGATGTCGCCGCGCACGCCGCCCCCGCCGATGACAAAGGTGTCGGCATCCAGGCCCATGTCGATGTTGAGCTCGATCTGGGGGGAGTTGGAAAGCGTTGCACCCCCTTCGGTGACCGCGGCCTGGAAGTTGTGGACCCGGGAGAGGCCAATGGGCGTGGGCGAGGCCGCAAAGGAGCTGGCGGCGATCTCAAAATCCGCGCCCACCACGGTCAGGGTCATGATCAGCTCACCGTCTCCGCCCACGGTGATGGCGGCGGTCGAGATCTTGCACCCCTTGTAGCGGATGTAGCGCGGGGCGGCGAGGCTGCCCATCTGCTCTTCGATGGTGAGCGACGGCTGGAGCTCCGGGACGGTGAAGGTGTGAAGATACGGGGCGGCACTGCCGGTGGTGACGGGCAGGCCGAACATGGCCCGCAGCCAGTACCACATGGCGCGGGTGTCGACCGGGATAACGATCTGGCCGCCCACGTCCTTGTTGCCCCGGAAGGGCTGGACCGGGTTGCGGGTGCCGGTGAGGGTGGCGGCCGCGTTGATGGCCTGGGCGGGCTTTAAGGTGGTGCTGTTGATCGGCAGGATGAAGCCCTCTGTGGGGGGCGTGGCGAAGGTCTCCTCGAAGCCGACCACGATCTTGACGGTTGCGCCGCGTTGTTGTGCCATGGTCTGTATCCTTACTTAAAAAGGGTTTGCTCCTCGGTTTTTAATCGAGCGGGTCCTGGCCGATGGTCAGCCGCTCGAGCAGGCCGGCCTGGAAATAGCCGTGCACCTGGTCGCCGGCGCCCAGGGTGTCGGCCGCGGTCTCGAAGTTTGAAAGCACGATGTCGCCGGGCAGCGCCGCGCAGATGGCGTCGCGCACCAGGGTCAGGGCCTGGGCGATCTGCTCGATGCCGGCCGGCTCGATGACGTTGGGGAGCGAATCGGCGCGCATCCGGCCGCACGACAGGCCGATCCAACCGGAGAGCTCGTAGTCGATGGTGCTGTCTTCCATGCCCCGGCGGTCGGCCGGATCGCCGAGCACCACGAAGGGTCCGTCGTCGTCGGGATAGGGCATGCGGCTGCCGGAAAGGCCGGCGAACACGGTCACGTTTTTGGAGAATCGGGCGGCGGCCCAGGCGGCAAGCTGCGCGTCCTGGGCCACGCCGTCGCGGATGGCCGAATAAAGAGCGTAAAGGTTCATGTGCGGTCGGCTCCTTTTAGGCCGGGATGACGTACTCCAGGGCCACAACGATCTTGCCGGCGGTGATGGCCGCCACCGACGGAGTGAAGATCAGGGTGGTCAGGTTGGCGGTCAGGCGGATCCAGGTGGCGGCGGTCTGGGGCACCGGGACCACGGCCCGCAGAGCGTTTTCGGTCAGGTTGGCGACTTCGGTGGCCGCCAGGATGTCGCCGGCGCCAACAGCCCGCACGGCCATGAAGCCGCCCGAGCCGGCCAGGCCCTTTTTGACGTAGACCATTCCACCGGTGATGACCGCGCCGGCGGGCAGGGCCTCGCCGCCTACGGGGATGTCGCCGATGAGGCCGCCGTGCTTCTCAAAGTCCCATTCGAAGTAGGCGACGTTTTTGTATGACTCCAGTCCGGATGCTTGCATGGTGTGTCTCCTTCGTATGCTTCAAGGGGGGCGGGCCCGGGGGTGGACCCGCCCGGTGGATTTAGGGCCTATGCGCCGTTGTTCCTGAACAGCCCGCGCCAGTCCATGGCCTTGGCGCCGGCATCGATGCGCACCTTGTACTCCACGCCGTCCACGGTCCAGCCGGCCTGCATCTCCATGTAGGGCTGCTGCACGCCGTCGAGGAAAAAGACGGTGACCGTGCGCCGGCGCCCCTTTTCGGCGGCGGCGTACCAGGCGGTCTCGCTGTCGTCGTCCAGGCGGCCGTCGTAGACGCGCTGGAAGGTGTCGCCCGAGTAGATGTTGCGCCGGGTGGCGGCGAGCGAACTGTCGGTGGCTTCCGCCACGGAATCCGCATAGCGCTCGCTCTGGAAAAAGACTTCCGAGGTGCCTTTAAGGGCCATTGGCTGGATGATATAGCGGGGCTTGATGTTCAGGCGGCGCTTTCCGCGCAGATCCTTCTGGGTGCCCATCTTCCGATCGCACTCGGCCATGGTCTCCATGGCCGGGGCCCCGGCTGCGGACGCCTGGTTGAAGTGCTTGGCGGCATCGAACAGGGCCACGCCGTCGCCCATGGCGGCGTTGCCGGTGAGCACGGCATAGGGCAGGTCGCCCACCTTGCGGGCGGCCATCTCGCCGTGGCTGCGGGGGATGACCACCAGGGCGTCTAAGTCGTCGTTGATGATGGTGTGGCGGGTGATGGCCTCGATCTTGCCGTAGGTGGCGATGGAGTAGGTCTCCTGGGTCTCGGTGCGCTCGCCGTACTTGTACTTGCCTTTGTCCGGGATCTGATCCAGGTCGTCGCCTTCGGACAGGCGCGGGGAGTGGTGGGTCTTAAAATCGCTCACCGACCCCACGTCGCACCAGATGCGCCAGGTCTCGTCGGCCCCTTCCCAGCCGTCAAACAGGGATTTGTTGGCCACGTTGGCCAGAATGAAGGGCAGGTCCGAGGTGGTCAGGGCACGGCCCACCATCTCCATGGCATGGCCCCGGTCCGATACCCCGGCATTGCGCAGGCAGTGGCGGGCGAGCTCGCGAAGCGAATAGCCGCGCAGCTCGTCGGTGCCCGGGGCGGGTTCGGAGATGATCACCCCGCCGCGCAGCAGCATAGCATGGCCGGCCGCGGACCGGAACTTGTCGCGGGAGTCGGCGCCGAGCTCCACGGGGGTGCGGTGGCCGTAGCCGCCGCCGTTTTCGATGGAGGACAGCACGCGCTCTATCACCTCTTCGCGCACCTGGTCGACGGGGGTGCCCTCGGCGATAAAGCTGCGGGCCAGCTCTTCGCACCCGGCCCGCTGGCAGATGGCGTCGATGCTCACGATGCGCTCGCGCTCGGCGCCCACGGCCTGGCGGCGCAGCTGGTCGACGTCGACGTCGGGATCGGCGCCCGGATCGGCCGGGGGCGGTTGGGCGGCGCGCGCCTGGGCAGCGGCCGCGTCGTCGGTTCGCAGTTGATCGAAAAAGGCCCAGGCCGCCGCTTCGTCGGCATCCTTGGCCAGTCCTCGGGACTCCAGATAGGCTCTCAATCGAGGGTCCATGGTCTTTTGCTCCTTGTGGTTGGGAGAATTGGGGGGTTGTTTGCTTCTGGCCTTGGCCGCCTCGTCGGCCCCGATGGGGCAGATGGAAAGCTCCTTGACCCGCCAGCGGGTGGTGACGCGCACCGGGCCTTCGAAGACCCGGCCCCGGATGGTGGCCTTCTGGCCCTTGTCCACCCACTGGCTTTCGATGACGCGGTACCCGACGCTGAAATCGGTCAGGTGGCCCTCGCGGGCCTTGGTAAAGGGGCTTTCGGCCTCGGCCGTATGGGAAAAGAATACGCGCCCCACAAGCTGGCCCTTATCGACGCTCATCTGTCGGTAGGACCCCAATACGCTGGCGGTATCCCAACGGTTGTGCGTGTCCAGCAGCGGCACCTGGCGGTTGCCGGGCATCTCGCAGCCGTCCATGAGAAGGATCTCGGGCACGACTTCGTAGCGATCGTAGTCAAACACCTCGACGGGCGCCTCGGTGGCCCCGACCACCTCGAACGAGCGGCTCTCGGCATCGAGGCTGGCCGGCGTGCCGTCGCCTGAAAGACGCAGGCTCATGGTGCGGTAGGCCATGTCCCGGGGTTGCGGCGGGGTGCGCATGGTCAGCGGTGAAAAGAGGGAAGGGGTCATGACGATGCCTCCTGTGCGGCCGTCTGGGCCGGTTGCTTGGCGGTGGATGCCGTCTGGGCGGCGGCGGGCAGGCCGAGCTCTTCGGCCAGGGCGTTGGCGTCGGCGATCTCCCGGTAGACGTCTTCGAGCTCCCGGCCCCGGCCGCGCACGATCTCCTGGGGAGAGCGCAAGAGGCTTGCCACCGCCTCGGCCTGGGCCTTGCCCTCGCGCTGGGGATCGAGCGACTCCATGCCCGGGGGCTGCCACTCGCTTCGAAAATAGCGCTGGGGATCGGACGCAAAGCCGGGCAGGGCAAGGCGGCCGGCGAGCCAGGCCTCGCCGATGACATTGCGCACGATGGGCTGGGCGAACTGCAGCACGTGGCGCCGGCACACCGGGCGCAGCTGGTGGGAGAAGTCGTTTCTGATGGTGCGGGCCGTGGAGTAGTTGATGTCCTCGTAGTTGCCGGACAAAAGCTCGTAGGGGATGCCGGCCGTGACGGCCAGCATGCACAGCACCAGGCGCACGAACGGCGGAAAGTTGTCCCCGGGCCGCGGGTTCTGGGCGAAGGTGACCTCTTCTCCGGGCCGCAGGTACTGGATGATGGCGTTTTCCAGCTCCTCGATCTTCTTGTTGGTCTCCTTGTCCAGGGCCGCGCCCACCCCGGCCTGAAAGGTCATGGGGGTGGGGGTCTTGATCAGGGCCAGATACTTTGAGGCCATCTTGGCGGCATCGATCTCGGCCTCCATGTACTCGCGCAGGCTGTGGGCCACGAGCACCGCGGGGGCCAGCGGCGAGATGCCGCGCAGCTGGCCGGGCCGCAGCATGTCAAAGCCGTGGATCACTTTATCGGCCGGGATGCGCCGGGTTTTGCCCCAGCTGTCCGGATCGGTGAAATGAAAGGCCGCCACCCGGCCGGTGGCGGCGTTGAACTCGATGCCTTGCTCCACTTCGTTGCCGGCGGAAACGTCGCGCAGGGTGTTGGAAGAGAGCCAGTCGGCCTCGTAGGCCTGCAGGCAAAAGGGAAGAAATCGCCTGCGGTCGTCCGAGCGGGTCTTGACCAGCAGAAACTCGCCGCTTTCCACGTCCTGGCGCTTGGCAAGGCGCATCAGCTCGTAAAAGTGCAGCTTGCCTGAGATGTCCGCCTCGTCGGCCCAGCGGGCAAAGACGTCTTCGATGCGCTGGTTGGTCTTGCGGTCGAGCTTGCCCGATCCGTCCTGGACCCGGGCCTGGTAGACGATGCCGGCGCCCACCACATAGTCCACGATGATGTTCACGGCCCGGGCAAAGTAGGGAAAGTCGCGCACCAGCTGGCGCACCCGCGCCCGTACGGTGGAAGAAGATGCCCCGATGATGTCGTTGACATTGGTGTTGCCGGGCGACCAGGGCCCGACCAGGCGGTTGCTTTTGGCCGCGGCATAGGTCTCGCGCCGGATCCGGTCAAGGCGCCGGGCACGGCCCATCACCTCCCGGGCCAGCATGCGCCGAACGCCGCGCTCGGGCGAAATGAGCCCGATCAGGGCGTCGATGCCCCGTGGCAGGGACGTGATCACGAGGCGGCTCCCGCGTTTTTGGCGTAGGTGCGCAGGCACGCCGTGCCCAGCTCGGTCTCGGCCGCGGCGATGGCCGCATCCAGGTCGGCGATCTTGACGGCTTGGAACTCAAGGGTCTTTCCCGCCACTTCCGAACGGACCACGCGCTTGCCCTGGAGCAAAGACATCTTCATCGCGTGGAGGGTGGTCAGGTCTTCCTGGGTGTATGCCATTTAAAAACCCCATGTGTGGTGTGGTGGATGTTACAGGGCCACGGTAACATGGGGTTTTGGGGGGTCGGGGTGTTTAGGGGTATTTAGGGTTTTTTGTGCCCTATTTAGGGTTATTTAGGGATATTTAGGGTTTTATAAGGTTGACAGGGGTCTTTGGCATCTGAATGGAAGGCAGGGATCGAGATCGGATTCTGCTAAGGCTATAAAACACCCGCGGTGAAAAGCAGAGCGAGGAACGGGCGCCGCTTTTCACCGCTCGAGTGCATTTATCTTGTTAGGTAATTATTCGATTGTTGCCCATTTAAGCTCTTCGCCTGTTTGCGGATCATAGTTATAGTAACTGGGCCAAACACGTTTGGTCGTGGGGTTGAGTCTTACTTCGCCTACGTCATCCGAAAAAACCACTTTATTAACATACTTACCCTCCCGGGTATGCCAATGAAACTTAAGGCTTGTAATTTCATTGGTAAGTGGATTTATTTTATCTCCGGCAATTTCTTCCATGCCATTTTTGACAATCACAATAAAATTTTTTCCATTCCTGAGCTTGATATCAAAGTGATATTCCTTGCATCCGTAATACACACTGGTTGAACAGCCATCACGATGGTGAACTTTTACAATTGTCATTTCCTGAATATCACTGACCGGCACTTTCAATTTTTCACCTTTGAGATGAACCTCAAGGAGGTCTCTGTTTTTAGCGACGTTGTATCCCGGGGCAGAAGTAACAGAGATAAATTTGCTGGTCGAACCATCACTAAAATAGAGGGTTGCCCCAAAACCCTTTATGTCTTTTGCCTGAACTGACGGCACTAACAGTGCAGCAAGGACCAATATCGGCAGCATGCCCAGACTTGCTTTACTCATTATGAATGTCTCCTTTTATTTGCCCTACGTCGAGGGTTGAATGCAGAACCAGTCAAAAGTCGGTCCCATATTTCATCTGCATATTGAAGAAATTGGTCTGCGCCCGAACACAACATCCTCGACGCGATCCGAGATGTCCCACTTTTTTCTTTCGTATACGCTGCACACCCTTGTTAGTTTGGATGCTCTTGAATACTTTGTGGCTATAGCGGAATATGGATCTTCGGTCTCTATCGATGCAATAATTGAGTCGTTCAACACGGCAAGTGCATACAACGAATCACTTGTCGAAAGTACAAAATTTTCTATGTCGGACATGGCTCTATAATATTCTTTATATCTTCTGAGCTTGAATAATACCACATGGGTGTAGGCTGGCCCGCCACTGTTAGGCGTCACATGGCCAATTTGATAATAATCAATAACGCCCCGATTGCCTCCATTGTACTTGTTAGCGCTATGGTTGTATGGCGACGTTCTGTTGCTGCTATTGTCGCGCACAATTTCCCAATCATGATCAACTCTATTAGATTGTTTTTTAGAGATAACTCTTTCATTCGAATTATGATTGTCTATCTTAGCTAACGCGGGCTTTGTGTCATAATATTGGAGGACAAGTTCATGGTGTTGCCCATTGTCTGCAAAAAATTTCACGACGCCGCTGGATCTCTTAATTGAACTGCTATATTGTGCAAATTTTGCTGGAATGCGATTCATGGCAGACTTTTCGGAAAAATATTCGTCGTTGCTTTTCAGGCTAATTATAAATTCATTGCTTTTCTTTCCTTCCACCACATGGAAAGTATCAGAATTGGCGGGGCGAAACTTGATATGATCCAAACGCTTTTTTTGCATATCATTTCTTACGAAATGAGGATAATTTTTAAGAATAGTCGCGACAATCTTTCTTCTTTTTGTATCATCCATTAATGTCTTAAAACGTTCCTTTTTGGATTTACCGAATAAGTTTAAATACATATCTTCTGTTTGATGTTCTGGATCACCATCCTTATAAAGATTGTAATTTCTGCCATTGCGTCTGATATATGGAGTATAAGAAGCACTTCCAGGAAGTCCCTCACTGAATTCGTATTCATTAGCATCATATAAATCAAACCCCAAGAGACCTTCACATAGTTGAGCATCTGATCTCTTCCAAGACCAAGACCATCCAAAGCTGATAATTAGCCTCGGTTGTGACAATTCGGGTTTGTCAATTTCTTTGCCTATATACTGAAAGTATACACCGGATACATTTTTAGGCAACTCGGCAGTATAAGTCGGCGGTAAATAGACATAATCCATGTCGCTTAAATCAAATGTTTTAGGTTCTCTTCTATAGAAATAAAAGGTACTAATATGTTGTCTTCTGTAATAGACTTCTCTAAAGGCAATCTCTCCTTCCGAAATAGTTTCAAAGGCATGAAGTACAGTTTTAAAACGAGTATCAGAAACTTGTTTTAGTGTGGATTCAATGGATTGTTCAACTTTTTTAATTGGAAAGGACTCAATTCTATCTGAAATCACTGTTGGGTCTTTAGTATCATTCCGTATTCCTTTTAATCCACAGGATTGTAGAATAGGTAACAATAAAACCAAAGTGAGCGCCATGAGCCATTTCTTCGCTGAAATTTGGGAGCTTTTACCTAACATAAGTAATCCTTTCTACTCTACATGAAAACATCTGGTCGCAAATCCATCCCGGTTCCGTGGAAGGGCCACCTCGCAAACTCCTCCGCACACTTGGACGAGCTTTTTTCGTTTATCATTCATCTCCCATTGAGCCAACCTTAAAATTACCCAGTTATCCACCAAACCCAATCGATAAAAAAGTGCGGCCTGCTTGGACTGTGTTTGACATAGGCGGTCGGTATCATTCTAAATCCAGGATTGACCATCATTTTAATTGTTCAAGGAGGAAATAGGGGATGAAGCAATTGCCAGTTATTTTAGGTCGATAATTTTCTAAGATGGTTTTTTGCTTCGGCATATGCCTCAAGATTATCAGTGACAAAGTAACTCCACCAGTGGACCATTTCCTCGCGCATAGTAGTCCATTGGCCCTTGATTTTCCGCATCGGCATGGATGGGAACTCGCGCTTCCATTTCAGGATCGTACTTTCGCTGGCGCCGCCCAGTACCGGTTGAATCTCCTTGATGCCAATCAAAATATCATCGTTAATTTGTTTTGCCATTTTCACCACATCCTTGCCTTTTCAGGTTTATCGTCAAGCTGGCGCTTCCGGGTCTCAGTTTGCTGAGCTTCCGCACCGTCCGGCCGCGGCCAGAACTTCACGCCCAGGATCTCACGGGCGGCCATGATCAGCACCGAACAGTCCCAGCCGTGATTCGCCCGCCCGGCAGTGATCGGCTCCCATAGCCCTTTTTCGTTGATGCCTTCGGCTACCATGTGGCGGGCCCACTCGATGCTAAGCTCCGCGTGGAAGTGCCAGGCGCCGGGATCCCCGGCCTTGATCTTGAGTTTCCCGTCGAGCTGGTTTTTAAAGTAGTTTGTGTCCACCTTGACCAGTTGCAGGCCGCCGGGGATGGGAACGCGGCGCCCCTTGGCATCCGGTGGAAAATATTCCAATGTGGTGAACGAGACCGGCACGGCCTGGCGCACCTTGCCCTGGGAGGGCAGAATTCGGCCGCGGTGGCCCATGCAGAAGGTATAGACATCGGCCGTGCGGTGGCCCATGGCGTCCTGGATGGCCAAGTGCACGGGGTAGGGGGTGCCGGCTGAGTCGGTATACACATCCTGCCACAGGACCCGCTCCAGGACCTCGAAGCTCTGGACAAACCCGCAGCGCACCCCCCAGGAGTCCCACGATTCAAGGCCGTAGCCCACGGCCCGGATCTCGAACCAGAACCCGTCGTCCTGGGTGTCGATGCCGGCAAGCAGACACGCAACCTCGCCGCTTCCGGGCACGCTGCCCTCGGGCCGATCGTCGCACAGCTCGAGGGATGGTATTCTCCGCGCGGTCCGAAGCGGTCGCCCGCCAAGGCCTGGCCGCAAAGCCGTTGTTAAAGTCGCGCAGCTTGATCAGATAATCGGGCTGCCCTTTCTGGGCCTTTAAAAAAGCCGCCGCGCACTCCCACATGTCGACAAACGGCGATACCCAGGCCGGGGCATGAAAGCCGATCCTGAGCGGCCGCACGGCCTCCAGGGCCTCCTGGACCGGGCGCCGTTTCTTGCGGTCCCGCCACTGGCCGGCCCGCACGGCCTTTTTGCGCTGGCCGTCGTCCCATTTGCTTTTACAATGGATGCACTCGTACCAGACATCGCGCGTGGCCTCGATGACCATGGGATGGCGCACGCCGGCGCTCCACTTGATCTGTTCGAAGGCCATCAGCTGCTCGTGGCCGCAATGGGGGCAGACGGCATAATAGTCGAAGATCAGGTGGCAGTTGTTCAGCGCCACCCAGATGGCGCCGTCCTCGACCGTGGGGGTGCTCGCCCGAAACATCTTTCGCATGTGCTTGTAGGTGCGCATGCGCTTTTCAGCCAGGGCATGGGGAGAGGACTCCTTTTTGCCCACCGTGGGCGGGTACTTGTCCTCTTCGTCCAGGAACACATAGGGCAGGGGACGGTTGGCCAGGCGGGCGGCAGACGTTGCCCAGGCCATGGTGATGCGCATATGCTGCAGGGTGATCTTGATCCCGGTCTCGTCGTCGGCATAGCCGGTGCGGTACGATTTGAGCCGCGGCGAGTCGTTGAACATGGGGGTGATGCGGTCGCCGGCATTGTCCTTGGCGTCGATCTCGTTGGGAAAGACTACCAGCCAGTTACCGGGCTTTCTGTCCGCCGTGTAGCCCATGCAGGTGTAGACGATCTCGGTCTTGGCGCCCTGGGGGGCAAAGCACAGCACGATCTCCTGCACTGAGGGGTAAAAGGCCGCGTCCATAATGGCCGGCGCATAGGGCACGGTGCTGTTTTTCCAGCGGCCGGGGACCGCGGCATCCCGGGGAAGATAGCGGTGCTTTTCTGCCCACACGCTGGGGGCGATTTTTTTGCGCTTGCGAAGCACCCGCTTTTCCTGGCGGGAGAATTTGATCCGGGCGGTGCCGCCCCCAGGGCCGATGGGGTAGCGGGTCAGGGCCTCGAGGTCGCCGATGGCCAGCAGCCATTTGGGATCGATAGGCAGGGGTTGGGGGATCATTGGCTATCGCTCCGGCCCGGCCGGCTGCAGTGCGATCTGCAGCTCGTCGAAGTTGCAAAACTCATTCATCAAGGCGTCAATCTCTTCGAAAATGGTGCCTTGCAGGTCTTCGGAGAGCTTGGGATCCCCGCCCACCGACTCGATCCACTCCACCAGGTTGACGGCGATCAGGTTCTTGACGCCGGCCTCGATGGCCCCCAGTTTCATGGCCAGCTCGGCCCGCACGTCGGCCTTGGGCAGGTAAAGCCCCATCTCGCGCTCGTGCTCGAAGCGCAGCTTGGCCTCACGGGCCCGCAACAGGTCCAGCTCGGCCGAGGCCTTGTCGGCAAAGATTCGATCGTCGACCTTTGTGCTTTTTTCCGGGGTCTTTTCAAGGCCGGCCCGGACCGCATAGGCAAGCACATCGCTTTCGAGCACGCTGCGGTCCTCCTGGACGGCCAGGATCCCGCGCTGGGCGTCGGCGTACATCTTGGACTTGGCGATCTTGTAGCCCTGCGCCTTTAGGAACTCGAGGGCCTCCTTGACGTTGGCAAAGGACTGCGGTTTTCCGAAGTGCCTGGACTCAAGGTCGGAGAGCATTTGATCCAGGGCCGATGAGGCGGCCTGGTGGTCGCGCAGCCTGGCCGCCGAATTGTCCGCCTTGTAGGCGGCCAGGGTATCGGCGGCGGCTTTCTGCAGCGTCGAAAGGATCTCTTTCTGGTCGTCGCCGACCACGGCGAACAGTTTTTCGATTCTGGAAGCGGTCACGCCAGGATCTCCGCGGGCACCTTGCCGGTCAGGTCGATGCCGGATTGTAAAAAGACCTTCATCAGCTCGGCCTTTTTGAGCTGGTGGAAGTTTGTATGGCCGTGGGCGGCCACGGTGTAGTTCATCACCTGGTCGTCTTCAAAGATCTCCAGGTCCTTGCCCATGGCCAGCATCTCGGCGATGGTTTTCTTTTTGAGATACGCTTCGGTGACGGCCCACTCGGCGGCCAGATCGATGCCGATCCGGTCGGCCAGGGCCCGGCGGATCACAGGAGAGGCATGCTTCATCACGATATCGATGGCGAGCTCGTGAAGGAGCTTATCGGCCTGCTCGTCATTCAAGGCAAAGACTTTTTCCATTAACTTGTCGGTGTTCCAAAGGTCTTCCGTTTCGCTCAGGCCGAGGCGCTTGCGGATCCAGTCGTTTGCGCCGTAGTGAACGACGCTAAAGGCGATAATGGTGGCCTGGAGCACGGCCAGGTGGCCCGAGATCAGGTCCATGAACTTTTTTGGCAGGGCCTCGGCGTAAAACAGCTCCCTGAACTCGGTGCCGTGATTGGCGGCCCGGGTCTCGGCCTTGGCCTGGGCGGCGTTTTGCGGATCGGCATCGTCTTCGCCTGAGGTTGACTTCGCTCGGTAGATGCCTTTGAGGCATGCCTTGTCGCCGGTGCACACGCGCTTTCTGTGGGATTGCACGCTGCCGTCAATCTCGACGACGGTCACCAGGTGGGGGCATTTTTTGCAGGCCGCCCGGATTTTGGCATCGATCCGCTCGTAATCGTTCCAGCTGATATTCGACTCGAAGACAAAGCCGTTGGTGCCGTACTGGGGCTTAAACTCTTCATCCCAGTGGGCGAGCAGGTGGTTGTTCACCTGCTGCTTGTAGCATTTGAGATTGAGGCATTTAAGATCGTCATCCTCGTCGGAAGCAAAGAGTTTTTTCTGCACGCTGCTGTTGCTGTAGCACTGCCGGCAGCCGGCCTGCTTCTGATCGAAGATTGTCTCCTTGAGACTGGGCGACTCCATATCGATATCGTGCTTGAGCTCGCGCACGGTCATGGCACCTTCCCACCCATCGGTGTCGGACGCGCGGTGGACGATCTGGGCGACAAAGCGGGCGATCTGCTTTTTGTCCTTGAGCCGTCGCAGCTGCTCCAGGTGCCCGTAGGTCATCTGGCCCCGCTGCCAGGCCTTTAGCGCCGGTTGCGGAAGGTCCAACACGGCCACGCGCCGGCGGATGTACGATTCGCTCACACCGATGCGGTCGGCCAGGTCGGCCGCGGCATCGTCGCCGCGTTTTTGCAAAAATTGCTTGAATGACTGGGCCTCTTCCAGGGGGTTTAGATCCTGGCGCTGCAGGTTTTCGATGATGGTCAGGTCGAAGGCCTCGTCATCGGTCAGGCGACGGACCAGGGAAAGAATCGTATTCTTCGCCGGCCCGCCGTTTTTATTGGCGATGGCAAGGCAGGCTTTGAAGCGCCGCTCGCCGCACACGATCTCATGGTCCACGCCGTTGTTTTCTTCCACCGGCCGCACCACCACGGGCTGGATCAGGCCCTTTTTCTCGATGGAGGCGACCAGCTCCTCGAACTCCCGGCCGCAGTAGCGGGACCGGGATTTGGTGTTCCAGGGGTTGGGCTTGATCCTGGACAGCGCCATGGCCGTCAGCTTGTCGCCGGCGGCGCTATTGGTTTTGCGTGATGCGGTTAGTTTGATCAGGCTCTGTTTACCCATGTTGGTTCCCTCCTTGATTTGCGGTGTTCGGCGCCAGGGATCCGCCGATGAGATAGTTGTGGCCGTGGACCAGCTCTTCCGGATGATTGAACAGGTGCGCCCGGCAGTCCGGATCGAAAAAGACCAGGGTTGATATGCGTTTTTCTGCGGCATCGTTTCTGAACTGGCTTGGCTTTTCGATGGCGGTGCGCTTTTCGGTGTTGATGATCCGGACCGGGTACCGCCGCAGCAGGTCGCCCAGCTCGATGACGGTTGCGGCAAGGCCGCGGCCCTGGGGCTGCGCCGGCGGCGGCTCGGGGGCCGGGACAGGGACGCTTTGCGGTGCCGGTGGTGGCGGTTCCGGATCCGGATCAGGGGCAGGCGCGTTTTGCGATTGTGGCGGCGCCTGGGCTTCGGCTCGTTTGAGGCCCTGGGCCGCAAACGGCGATATTTGGACATGCCAGGCGGGCGGCAGGCCGGCCAGCACCCAGGCCCGGATGTCCACGCCGGCACGGCAGGCGTCGCCGGGGTCTTTGCCGACCGGTACCGGCCAGCGCTCGGCCTGGGGATAGGCCGCCTGCCACTTGGGCCAGGCCTTGCCCCCGGCCTGGTCAAAATCAAGGGCGTTTAAGATCACCAGGGCCTCGGCAAGGTGCTGGTGGCAGTAGTCGTCGGGCATGTTGGACGCAGCGCCCAGCGACAACACGCCCACCAGGTCGCAGGCCTCCTGGTCGACCAGCAGGCCGTCGAGCTCGGTTTCGATCACGATGTAGGCCCGGCGCTTTTCCCCGATCAGCCAGGGCATGCCCGAGGAACCAGGGAGCATGTAGTAGCGCGGGTCCTTTTCGCTTCGCAGGTGCTCTTTTGGCCGGCGGATCCGGATGCGCTGGAGCACGCCATCCCGTCGGTAGGGGATCACCAGGCCCCGGGGGATCCACAGCTTCTTTTTCTTGCCGTCCTTTTCGACGATCTCAAGGCCCCAGGCCTCCCGAGCCCGGAACAGGTCCTTGCCGTCGTTGCCGGGGTTATAGCCCAGGCCCCAGCGCAGCACGGTGGACGGATCGATGCCCCGGCCGGCAAGGTAGCGCATCTGATCCGGGTGGTGTTCGACGAGCTGCTCATGGGCCCAGGCGGCGAACTTTTCGGCATGCTCGCGCCACTTGTCGGCCGGTTCCTGGTAGGTAGAGGCCGGCCGGTCGGGCGATGGGCGGTGCCGGCCGGAGGATCGAGGCTTGATGGGAACGGATGGCGCTTCGGGCCTGTCGACGCCCAGGGCCGCGCAGGCCTCCTTGTAGGACAAACCGTCCATGGCCATCACCAGGGCGATGCGGTCGCCGCCCTTGTTTTCAACACGGCACCACCAGGATCCCTTGCCCTCATTTTGTGCCGGCCAGATATGGAATCGGTCCGACGCGGCGCCCTTGCCCCCGTCGCCGCAGATCGGGCAGCTGCTGTGCCACTCGCCGCCCTTGGCCGAGGATGCCCGCCGGGGTTCGATGCCTTTTCTGCGCACCAGGTCGATGACGTTCATGGTGTTTTGGCCTTATCAGGACCATTGGGCGATTTTGGGGACCATTTCGGCAATGGTCCAGCAATGGTCCTGCCAGGTTAAGAAGCTGTTATCTATTATTATTTTATATTTTTAGGACCATAGGACCATCACTACATAAAAAAGAAAAACATTAGTACCCTCAAAACATTTGAAAATTTGGTGAGAAATGGTCCTATGGTCCTGCGCAGCTGTGCCGCGCTTAATTTTTTGTAACGTTTCAGCCGGTTAAAAGGCCGGCCGCCTCTGGACGAACATCAGGACCATCCGTCCAATGGTCCCAATGGTCCTGTTATGGATCGTCTATGGTGGAGAGCAGGCCGACGCCGTAATAGCGATAGATGCCGCCGACCTTCTCGCTGCGGAAGCGCTTGCGCATGGCCTGGCCGAACTTCTTTTGTTTCATCGGGTAGTTGGACACGAACTTTTTCCACCAGGCCTCGAAGGCCTCGTAGAGCTGAGTTGCGCCGGCGTGCATCTGGTCGTTGTCTGGATCGACCACACAGCAGTGATCTATAAAAGCGCCCACGTTATCTTCGTCGGCCTGGTACTGGGCGTTGGCCTCCAGCACCTGGGGCGGCGGCTTGAGCCCGATCTGCTGCCACTGCAAACACCCGCGCAACAGCCAGGCGAGGATGCCGGAGTCTTCTTTCAGCAGACGGGATTCAAGATCCGGATCCGCCATGCGCTCATTGTCGCGCTGCGGTTCGCGCTTGACGAAAGACAGCCGGAACGGCACCAGGTGCATGCGCTGCCAGAAGGCAAAGTCCTCGGCTGGCGCGATCGGCTTGCTGTTGGTCATTAAAAACAGGCTGTGGGTGGGGTGCCAGCTCACCTCGTACTTGTCGTGGGGGCTGCGGCCGGTGAGCTCGTCGCCGCCGGTCATCCACTTGACCCGGGAGGCCGACACCCGGCAGCCCTCGTCCGTCTCCGAGGCAAAGGCCACGCGAAGGCCGCGCAAGGCCATGATGTCCGGCGTGGGCCCGGCAGATGAGATGTTCCTGGATTGATCGAGCAGCATCTCGGATCGGACCGGCCCGGCCAGGTTGCCCAGGACGTGGATCAAAATGCGTTGGATGGTGCCCTTTCCGTTTCGGCCGGCGCCCTCGAACACGGCAAAGATGTGCTCGGCCGTCTCCCCCACGATGGCCTGGCCGAGCAGCCGCTGCATGAACTCACACATGGGCCGGCCCTCTTTGGGATCCAGGTGGTCTTCTTCCAGGATCTGGGCGAGGAACCGTTCCCACTCGGGGCATGGCTCGTCGATCCCTTTCCACTCGGCCGCGGCGTGCTTGTGCAAAAAGTCCTCGGGCCGACCGTCGCGGGACTTTCCGGTGCGCAGGTCGACCACGGCGTTTTTGCAGGCGAGAAGCCAGGGCTTGCGGTCGATCTCCTCGCCATGGATGGCGATGGCTTCCTCGCAGGTGTGGGCCATGCCCAGGCAGTTGTTGCGCCGGCGGGTGGTGCGCAGGGCCGAAATGCGCTGGTTGAGGGCATCGCGCAGGGCCCCCAGCGACCGCTCCCGGGCCGCGTCCTTGCCGTCAAGCTCCCGGATCTCGGCGCACACCCGCACCACCTCCCGGATGTACTTGGCCACCACGTTTTCAACCGACATCTTGGCAAGCTCCATGGTGTCGATGTCCCAATAGTGGCCGGCCCAGATCATCCAGGCGTCCATGGCCTTGTTGAAGATGAACTTGCCCCGGTGCAACTCTCGGAACAGGATCCCGTCTCCGAGCTCGTTCATTTTCAGGCAGTCCCGGACGAATGCGCTCGAGACATCGTCGCCCCCGTCGTCACCGCCGCCGTACTTTTCGGCCTCCTCGGCTTTTCTCGCCTCGACCTGGTCGCGGATTTCTGCCACCTTTTCCTTGCCGGCTGCCCGTTCGGCCAGCGGGATCACATTGCTCTCCATCGATACCCCCTTGTCCTGATCGCCCCGATCGTCAGCCATCGAGCGTCAACCCCGTCAAAAACGGCCACGTTTCCACGGCCATTCCATTTTCCGCGCCGAATTTATTTTTCACCTGGACGCACCGGGGGCGAGATGTGAAACCGCTCCTGGAAATCACCAGGAAGGACCCGCGACCCCTGTAGGCCATCGGACCATTGGCCTGTTTTTCTTTTGGCGGGGGTGCGGGGACGCGGCGACGGCGGTCGGGCACAAAAAAAAGCCGCGGGCGGCCGTCTCGAGCGACCGTCAACGCGGCGATGCGTCAAGGGCAACGATGTAAAAGGAATGCTGTCGATTTGATGGTGGGCGGTATCGCATTCCGCGGCATCAAATAATGACATGGGGGTTGATTGCGATCGGTGAGCGCAGGGCACAAAAAAGGAAGGTGGCCCACTTGGATGCCGTCCAGGGGGATAGGTTCGATCATCCTGAACGTCAAAGTGCTGGCGAGTGGCGGCCCCAGGCCATTGATTTTGGACTCGTTTTGGACTCGCTATTTGCTTGCCTAAAGGTACCGGAGGGTGATAGAAGTATGCGAATTTACAAGGTGTGGGGAGGGGATAAGTGGCGGAAGTGCATGGGAATCGAACCGGCCAAAACCCCATTTTTAGGCAAAAAAAAGTATAACAATATCATGGTGATAAATATTAATGAAATCAAGGTGTAAAATTCTATTTTACACCCTTTTTGTAACACAGATAAACACAGATAAAAGTAGGCATAGATATAAGATTTGTTGACCAAATGTTGACCAAAAAGTGCATGGGATAAAATCCTATTAATAGACTGGACAGTTGACCATCGAATACCCAAAGAGCTGATTTAACCCGTACGCACTATAAACAAAAGAAGGCCGGTCACTTGAATGTGATTGGCTCTTTTTTTTGATAACAGCTTGACATAATTAAATCAAAAATACTAATCGATAGTCTGTCCATCAACAAATTTGGAATTTCGGTTCTCTATCTGAACCCATTGGAGACATCATGGATTGTCCTAATTGCGGTTTAGCGAACTCTGAATCAGCCCTTAGGTGTGATTGTGGATATGACTTTCAATCTGGCCAGATTGCAGAACCATATTTAAATAATCCAACAGAAAGACTGAATAGTATCGGTGGCTGGTTAATTTTACCAGCCGCTGGTTTAATTATTGGACCGATTATCACAGTCATTAAATTAATCCCGTTTCTAAAAATCTTGCCGGATGTAATCGGGGAAGACATTGCTGTCCCCTTTGCGTTTATTTTAATACTGCTGCTTAGCGGCGTTATATTTATGATTTATACTGCAACTTTATTTTTTCGCAAAAAGAGAAAAACGCCTCGCATCTTTATCAATATGTTAATTTTCATTCTTTGTATAATTTTTATTGAATTGGCAATTCTATACATTATCGGAGATAAGTGGTCCTTAGCAGATTTTGGTCGAGACATGATTGGATCAATAATCGGAACTATAATTTGGATACGATATTTTCAGGTATCAAAACGCGTGAAGGCTACATTTATAAATTAAATATCAGGAATTAAAGATTTTGAATAATTTGGTTAAAAATTTTTCGAGGTTTAACTTTATAAAAGTCAATGATGCAAAAGAACAAACATAAGGGTGTAAAACTTTGTACAAAGTAGATTTAAATAGATATTAAATAAATATGTTATGGTTTATTTTTGTACAAGAATAGTGCAAGGACTTCTTTTATTGATTTTGGAGCCGGTGGGATATGGTGATTAAGAAGCAGAGTAAAAAGCCAAATACCAAAACGAACGAAGGGTCTGAGTTACTAAACGCCATAAAAAACTATCCAATAAAGGTTAAAATATTAAATCGACAGCGCCTCGCATTATGGGTATCTATCTTTTCAGTCATTATTGCATTAGGATCTTTTATAGTAGTTATTTACAAGGAATTTCTTCAGACGTATGATATTGCTGCGAATTACTCCCAGATCATCATGGCGAAATTGCCGGAGGGTAACAGGCAAAAAATAATAAAAGACCATTTTGTCAATATACTTCTTTTTGGAGATGACTCGGAGAAACAAAATGCTAGAAACAATATCAGATTAGAAGATTTGAAGCAGTTTCCTGATTTCTTTAAAGCGATTGAACGGAAGGACAAGGATAGATTAAACGAAATTTTTGAAAATATGAAGGTACAGAATTATAAACTGCCAGATGAAATTATAAAAAAATATATCGGATCTCAAGCTTTCTCGCCTACGTTTTGTATTCCCTTGGTCATTTCGAATAAAGGCAGCAAGTTCGCGCATATTTCTTTAATTTATTTAATTTCCCGCGATGCTAAAAATACAAAAAAAAGATGGCTATTCAAATGTATGACCGAAATGAATACGGAAAGTATAGTCCACCGAGAGAATACAACCGATGCTTCCAGGATTAGTGATATTTTCCCTGGAACTTCGGTAGGACCTAAAGAAAGATTAAATATTTATCCCTATTTTTTTCCTATATGGGAATACGAGAACCAATCAATAGCCACTAATTCTATGGTGCCTGGTGAATATTTCATTCACCTTGAAGGATTAGGGCCAGATGGAGAACCAGTTTTCATCACAAAAACAGAAAAACTGGTTATTAAGGAAGAGAGCTTAGTCAAAATGTTTAAGGGGACCGACATGGCGCAGTATATAGAGCACGATTCATTTATGAAGGAATTTATTAAATAATCATTTATGTTCATTGGATATTCGGCGATTAAAGGCCGACCACAAATTACATAATGTGGGCGGCCTTTTTTGTTTCTTACCCGATCAGCTTCTTCAACCTCTCATACCTTTCACGATCCGCTTTTGACCTATCCTTGTTTTTGACCACCTCAATCGCCAAATTCATCAATTCTGAAATTTCATCGACCCGATTCCCGTCATCCATTTTTTATCCCTTTCGTTGGAAGTATTGATTGAAAATTTATTCACCTTGACCACCACCAAAAGGGGATTGCAAACAAAAAACGCGAATTATCACTACCGGTAATAATTGATCGGTAAAAGCGACAATTTTCTTACCTTCAGTAATGTTATTTCCTGCCATTTTTAGGTGTCACCAAGCCAAGGTGACAAAAAAAACTTGCCGAATAAGCCGAATAAGCCCGATTAGGCCCCTTCTCTTTTTTTAAATCTCATGCAAATGCTAGTATCGGTTCGGATATTTGGCCCCTTGTCGGGCAAGGCTGTGTCGAGCCGGCCTTGCCCGACGCCCTTCCATGAAAGATGAATTTTATGGCTTTCAATCATGACGATGGCCTTTTTATAGCAACCGATTTTCGCAGTGCAGCATTAGAAGAGCGTGCCGAGGCCATTCATGGCGCCATTGCCGAATTGCTTGCTGGCCAACGTGTCACCAGATTGACCATAGCGGGCAAGAGCATTGAATACGGCCAGGCCGACCTGGTAGCACTTCAAAAATTAGAGGCCGACACGCTCGCTGAACTGCGAAGATATCAGGGCTTGTATCCAAGCTATAAATGCTTGAGGGCTTCGACCAGCAAGGGTTTTTGATCAATATGGCCTACCTGAAAATTTTAGACCCACACGGCAACAGGATCAAAGCACAAAGCAGCACCTATGAGGCCGCAGGCTTCACCAGGCGCCTGAACCTGTGGGGCACTTCAACCCTGGGGCCTGACGCTTCGCTCTATGGCAGCCTGGCGACCCTTCGCGCGCGATCCCGTGAGCTTGTACGCAACGATCCTCTGGCCGGCGCCGGTCTTGACACCCTGGTGTCAAACCTGGTCGGCAGCGGCATATCGCCACGATGGCAGCTATCCGATGCCACATTGAAGGCACAGCTTCAACAGCTGTGGGCCGACTGGGCCATGCAGTGCGATCATGACGGCATCGCCGACTTTTACGGCATGCAGGCGCTTGCGGCACGCTCCATGATCGAATCAGGCGAAGTGCTCATTCGCTTCTTACCTCAGCGGCCGGGGCGCATGGCCGTGCCTCTTAAAATCCAGATAATCGAGGCCGACCACCTGGACGAAACCTACTCGACCACACTGGACAACGGCCGAGAGATCCGTATGGGCATCGAGTTCGACGCATCCGGCCGGCGTGTTGCTTATCACCTGTTTAAAGACCATCCAGGCGAGGCTTTTATAACGGCCGACACCGTGACCCGCGTTCGAATCCCGGCAAGCGAGATCCTTCACGTCTACCGGCCTTTACGACCCGGCCAGAAACGCGGCCGGCCGTGGTTATCTGCCGTCATCACCACACTGCATGAGCTGAATAAATACCTCGATGCGGAGCAGGTGCGTAAGTCTTCGACGGCGATGTTCGGCGGATTCGTGACCGTACCGCCTGAGGGCATCGACAGCGTTCCTGACATCCTGGGGCAGTCTGGCATAGACGCCACAGGGCAAGAGGTCTTGGCCCTTGAACCGGGCAGCTTTCCCACATTACCGCCGGGCATGGACGTGAAATTTTCAGAACCCGCCGACGTAGGCGGCAGCTATGAGGCGTTCGTCAAACACATGGAACGGCGCATAGCGCGCGGCTTCGGCGGCCTGACCTATGAAAAATTGTCCGGCGATCTTTCCGGCGTGAACTACTCTTCGATCCGTGCCGGAAACCTGGAATTTCAACGCTTTTGCCTTCAAATCATCGGCAATGTGCTGGCCTTTCAACTCTGTCAGCCTGTGGCGCGCTACTGGATCGACCAGGCTGTGCTATCGGGCGCTGTCAAAATCATCGATTTTATCGAGCACCGTCAGCAGTATTACCGCATCAAGTGGTGCCCTGACGGCTGGCCCTGGGTAGATCCCGAAAAGGACCTGAAAGCCGAACAGATGGCCATTCGCAGCGGCTTGAAATCCCGTGCCGAGGCAGTGGCCGAGCGAGGCCGCGACGTCGAAGAGGTTGACATGGAGCAGGCCGAAGACAATTGGCGCACCGATGCCCTGGGCCTTTCCTATGACAGCGACGGCCGGCGCGCCAAGGATGCCGGCATCCCCACACAGGAACCGAGCAACAATGAATGATTTAATGATCGATCCGATTTTTTTAGCTTCCCCATACCGCCAGGGCGCAGCATTGGAAAAATCTTTCACCACACATTCCAAAGCCCTGGCGGTCATATCCATCCATGGGCCGCTATCGCACCGGGCGCAGGGGGGCTTCTTGTCGATGCTGTTCGGCGACACGGCCACATATGACCAGATCCGAGCGGCCTTTCAATCCGCCCTGGCCGACGATGCCGTGGGCGCTATCGTCTTTGACATCGACAGCGCCGGGGGCGAGGTGGCCGGGTGCTTCGATCTGGTGGATGAGATCTACCAGGCGCGCGGCACAAAGCCCATCTACGCGATAGCCAATGAGGCCGCCTTATCGGCCGCCTACGCGATTGCGAGCGCAGCGGATAGAGTCTACCTGACCCGAACGGCTGCGGTCGGCAGCGTGGGCGTCATGGCGGTTCATGTGGATCAATCCGGCCTGGATGCAAAGACCGGCCTCAAGTATACCGCGATCCATGCCGGCAGTAAAAAGACCGACGGCAACCCACACGAAGCCTTGAGCAAAGAGGCCGCCGACGCCATCCAGGCGCGCGTCAATGCCACCTATGATCTGTTTTGCGCCACCGTGGCCCGCAACCGTGGCCTTTCCGAGCAGACCGTCAAGGTAACAGAGGCGGCCATCTACACAGGCGCCGACGCAGTGGCGGCCGGCCTGGCCGATGCCGTCCAATCATATGAGCAGTTCATTCAAACCATCATCGAGGGTAACAACATGACTTTAAAAACCGATCTACGGGCACTTATCGCAGGCAAAAAGCCCGAAGAGATTGCCGAGGCCATGGCGGCCTGTGGCTTCATGCCGGCCGATCATAAGCCGGTCGAAGGCATTCTTGAACTGTGTGACATGATGGGCGTCTCCGACGTCGGCTTCATCAAGGCCGTGGTCAAAGACGGCCTGAACGTCGAGCAGGTCAAGGCGGCGATCCTTGCGGCCAGGGCCGAAAATTCAAAAACTATCTTTTCTACCGTCTCAGCGACCGGCACAGGTGAAGTCAATCCCCTGCTTGCCGACGCCAAGCGCCGGGCCGGCATCAATGGAGGTGCATAATCATGGCCATTACCGAGGGCAACTACAATTCTGATTGGTTGGCTTGGGAACAGGATAACGACTACAGCCGGAAAAAGGTCACCATCGCCGAGTCGCAGACCATCACCAAGGGCGAAGTGCTGGGCGTCGTGACCGCTTCCGGTCAATACGCGGCTTTCAACCAGGACGGCGATGACGGCACCGAGTCGGCCGCCGGCATCTCTTTGGGCGACTACGCCACAGCCGCAAGTGAAACCGCCTCAGGCGTGGCCCTGGTGCGCGACGCCATCGTCATCGAAGACAATTTGACCTTTCCCAGTGATATTACTTCAGGCGAACAGGCCACTGCCATGGCCAGTCTTCTGGCCCTGGGCATCATCACGAAAACGGAGGCTTAATCCATGCTGAACCCATTTGAAACCAACGACGCCTTTTCCATGGTGTCTTTGACCAAGGCTATCAACCTGCTTCCGAACAACTACGGCCGCTTGAAGCAGATGAACCTCATGCCGGGCAAGGGCGTTCGGACCCGCTCCATTGTGGTCGAAGAGCGTGCCGGGGTGCTGACCCTGCTTCCCACACAGCCTGTGGGCGCGCCTGGCCTGCAAAACGCCATGGGCAAGCGAACCGTTCGAACCTTTGTCATCCCGCATATCCCGCTCGATGACACCATCTTGCCCGATGAGTACCAGGGCATCCGGGCCTTTGGCCAGGAAGACGGCACGGCCGCCTTGGCGCAAGTGGTCAATGATCACCTGCAAACCATGCGCAACAAGCACGCCATCACCTTGGAGCACCTTCGCATGGGCGCCTTGAAGGGCATCATCTACGATGCCGACGGCTCAACCGTGCTTTACAATCTTTATACCGAGTTCGGCATTACGGCCAAAACCATTGACTTTGTGCTTGATAACTCTGCCACCAATGTGGGCGGCAAGTGCCGGGAGTCCGTGCGTCACATCGAGGACAACCTCAAGGGCGACGTGATGAGTGGCGTGCACTGCCTGTGTGACGAAAATTTCTTCGATGCGCTTGTCAGCCATGACAACGTGAAAGAAGCCTATATGTATCACTCAGAGGCTTCCCAACGCCTGGGCGAAGACAATCGAAAGGGTTTTCGCTTCAACGGCATCACCTTTGAAGAGTATCGCGCAAGCGCCACAGGCAGCGCCGGCAGCACCGTAGCATTTATTCCGGCCAATACGGGCTACATTTTTCCCGTGGGCGGGCAGAGCACCTTCGAAACGTTATTTGCCCCTGCCGACTTCACCGAGACGGCCAATACCCTTGGCCTTGAGCTGTACGCCAAACAGGAACCGCGCAAGTTCAACCGTGGCGTTGACCTTCACACGCAGAGCAACCCCTTGCCGATCTGCTACCGGCCGGGTGTGATTGTGACAGCGACCATCTAATGAACCTTGACGATGCCAAATCGGCCGCCCTGGCGGTCTGGTTCGATACCGGTATCGCCGAATCGATCACTTACAACGGTTCGGCAATACCGGGGCATATCTCTTATAGTGAACCGGGCAAGGCGGCCTATGCCAACCATGCCGTGCTTACCGTGAGGCGCAGCGACGTGCCGGCGCCGGCCTACCGCGACACGGTAGTCATCGACGGGGCGACGTGGCGAGTCTACCAGGATGACGGCCAGGCGCCGATCTGTGGCGGCGATGAACTGACGTGGGATATCCCCATCATGCGAGGGGAAAGGCGCGCCATATGAATATCAACACACTACTTGGCAACCTGGCGACAGCCATCAGCACCAACGCGGCACTTACCACATGGTGCAACACGACCTATGGCCATGCGCACAAGGTCTTTGTCAACCTGGATCACCGCAACCCGCCAGGTGACAGCGATTGCCCCTTTGTGACGCTCTATCCGATCAGCAAGAGCGCCGGCCTGGGGGTGAGCACCAAGCGCCACGCCTTCGAAGTGGATTGCTGCATTTATGACGACACCACACGCACCACCGGCCAGGTGCTCGAATACAATTCGATCCGGCGTGTCGAAGAGTTCAGGAAATTGATTGAATCGGCCATCATGGGCATCGATACGGGCAACGCTCTGATTGAGACGGTCGAAATTGAGTACAGCGTGGTCGAGGCTTTCCCCTTTGCCTGGGCCGGCATGGTCATCGAAATAAACGAGCACTTCATTTTGGGGTCAGATCCCCTTGAATAATACGAGGTAAAAAAAATGGCACAAGTACTAGGTTACAAATCCCGCCTGGTAGCCGACTTTGAAACCACTTGGGGTCAAGACCCGGCATCACCGGCCGGCATCGTACTGCCGATCAACCGTTATTCATTGGCAGCACGCCAGAATAAAATTCATGCCCAGACCTTGAACGGCAGCCGGAACCCTGTCAAGCCGATCAACGGCAATTTGGAAGTATCAGGCGAGGCGATAGTGCCCCTTTGTGTGAACAGCATAGGCTATTGGTTCAAGGCCATGTTTGGCGCACCGACCACCACCGGGGTGGGGCCATATCAGCATGTTTTCAAAGTCGGCGATGGCCAGCTGTCCATGGTCAATGACTTGCGCTATGCCAATGCCGCGACCGTGGTCACCTATGCGAAGTATTCGGGCGTCAAAACGTCGGGCTTTTCGATGGATCTGAGCGACGGTGATACTGAATTGATGGCCAAGATCGGGCTTGAGGCCGCAAACGAAACGCTCTCGACCAGTGCATACGGCGGCACACTCACAACGCCTTCACTGCTCGCATTGAGTAACTTTGATGCAACCATCGAAGAGGGCGGCAGCACACTGGCGAAGTGCACGGCCATCGATTTTTCGATAAATTTTAATCTGCTCAGCTACTACGCGGTCGGCAGCGGCATCCGGGCAGGTATCAGTGAAGGTATCCTGGGTGTTTCGGGCAACGTAACTACAATTTTTGAAGACTTGACCCTGCTCAACAAGGCGATCAATAGCACCGAAAGCAGTATCGTGATTGAGTTTGCTTCGGGCACCAATGTGCTTGAAATAGCATTTAACGAAGTGATTTTTGAGCGCAACACGCCGGGCATCGAGGGGCCACAGGGGATTTTGATCAGTCTGCCCTTTGTTGCCTATACCGATGACGATGCGGCTGCATCATGTGTGGTGGCCACACTGACAAATGGCGTCGCAAGCTATTAAAAAATCGTAGCGGGGTAAAAAATGCGCGAAGTCAAATTGACCGATAGTAAAATCATCGAAGTCCATGCCCTGACCCGTGGCCAGGTCAAAGACCTTCGCCGTCAGGGCTTCAACCTCATGGCACTGACCAAAGACCAGGCAGAGGAAGCGATGGACGCGGCCTTTGCCATGGTCTTGGCGCCTGAAGAGATCGAAGAGCTAAACGGCCTGGCCTATCCCGTGGCTCTTGCTGTCTGGCGGGCGATCCTGGCCGAAACCTATGGAGCGCCGGGCGAGGAAAAAAACTCTTAGAGGTCTGGCGGTCCCTGGCCGACGCGCAGCGCCGGCAATACTGCCAGACCTGCTTCAAAGCCAACAGCGGCAACCCGCCATGCGAGGATTGCGAGTGGCAACCACCTGCCTTACTGCCCGAAAATCAAGACGCTTTAGAATTGTGGCTTGCCGTGCAGACGCAGTGGCGGGCCGGTCCGATGGGTGTCATCGGCCTGGACTACAACGTCTTGTATCAAGAGGCCATACGCCTGGGAATAGATCTGTCACCGGGCGTCATGAAAAAGATCCGGACCTTAGAGGCGGCCACACTGGAAAAGGTCTATGGAAGTCACACTAAAGGGCGCGCCGGAACTTCAACGAGCACTCAAGTCACACCAGGCGAACGCCATCAAGGCCCTGCAAACGGCGCTCAAAGTTGAAGCCTTCAGGCTATCTAAAGAGCTAAAGGCAGAGATCCGGGCCGGCGACCGCTTCGCACCTCTAACCTTCCTGGCACGTCGCCGAAATAAATCCACACGACCAAATAGGCCACTTCAACGCCTGGCGATCCCGATCCGCTATCACATGGTCGATGATATGACCGTGGCCATCGGTTGGACCGGACCGAAGGTGTCGGCATCTTGGAAGCGCATCGCGCAGCGGCAGCAAGAGGGCTTCACATCGCAGGTGACCGAACGGCGCCGGCGCTTTTTTCGGCACAAGGCCGACAATTTGAGCGAGCGTTCGGCAAATCGAAAGTTTCTCTTTTTGCGCGACACCACACGTGCCTTGAAGACACCGGCGCGGCCGATCATCGATCCCTTTTATGAGCGCCACCACATCCAGGCATGGCGCAATATCCAGGCAAACTTCCGGCGAAAATTGGCGGGTGAAAGAATATGACCGATCACAAACTTGAAATCATCCTATCTGCAAAAAATATGGCCACCGGGGCCTTTGACAGTATCGGGGCGCAGGTCACCAACTTGACCAGGACCTTTTCAGGATTGCAGGGCGCCATGGCAGCGGCGGCCGGCGTGGCGGGCTTCGGGCTTCTGGTCAAGGGCGCCATCGACTCGACGGCCGAGATCAAGCGCAACGCAGAGATGGCCGGCGTGAGTGCCGAAGCCTACCAGGAATTGACCTATGCGGCGAAGCAATACCAGGTGACGGCCGACGCCTTGACCGATGGCTTGAAAGAATTGAACTTGCGTGCCGATGAGTTCGCAGTGACCGGCGCCGGCAGTGCTGCCGAAGCCTTTCAACGCCTGGGCTACACACAAGAAGAGGTCAACGCCAAGCTATCCGATACACCAGGATTGCTTCTTGAGATCACCGACCGCATCCAGGGCCTTGGCCGGGCCGCTCAGATACGCATCGCCGATGAATTATTCGGCGGGCAGGGCGGCGAGCAGTTCGTGGCGATGCTTCGGGCCGGTTCGGGCGAAATCGAGCGACTACGCGACCGCGCGCGATCACTGGGATTAGTTTTAGACAGCCACCTGGTGGACCAGGCGGCCGAGGCCAAGGCAAAACTTGACACACTCGTGGATGTGCTTGGCGTGCAATTCAAAGGCGTGCTTGTGACCTTGGCGCCATCGATCACGAATGTGGCCGACCGCTTCACCACCTGGATCGAAGAAAATCAGAACTTGATCGATCAGAATTTGCCCCAGTACATCGAAAGCCTTGGCAGTGCCCTTGAAGGTGCAGCCGGCGTGGCGGCACGCCTGGCGGGCTATATTGCCAAGATTGCCTCTGTGGGGGCGCAGTTCGAAGAGTTTCACGGCATCATGGAGCGGGCCGGCGAGTATGCAAGGCGGGGCCTGTTTGACTTTTCACAGCTGGCCGGCCTGGATACCGACGCGGCACTTGCAAAGACCCGTGAGATTGTCGAAATGCTCGACCGCACCGTTCGCATCACGGAAAACGGCGAGATCCGCTATAAGATAGGCGTGCACACCGAGGGCTTCGAAAAGTTCAAGGCCGACTATGAGCAGTGGATTGCTTCACTTCATACGACAGACAAGACAAAGCCTGTGGCGCCTCTGCCCTTGGTGCCGGCATTGCCCACACCACCACCGGTCAACGTGAGTTCAAATACTGCCGATTGGGTATCTATCAATACGCCAGGCGATGAGGCCGACCAGGGCTACAGCGAGATTGAAGAGCTACTGAGCAAGCGCAACGAGCTTTTCCAGACTAAAAACGATGAGCTTACCGGCATGACAGAGCGTACCGCCTGGGCGATGCAGGAAAATTTTTCGAATCTATTCTATGACGCGATGACCGGCAAGCTTGATTCGTTCGAAGACTATGCCAGTTCAATATTCGACTCAATCGTTCGGGCTTGGTCGGATATGATTGGCCAGATGGCAGCCAAGGCCATCGCCAACAATATCATCGGCGGCATGTTTTCCACAAATAGTACAAGCGTATCACTTGGCACAAACAGCCAAACAGGTGCCCTGGCGAATTGGGGCGCCAAGGGCCTGGTCTATGATCGGCACGGCATCAAGTGGCATGCTTCGGGCGATATACTTTCAAGCCCGACAGTATTCCCACTCACAAACGGCCAGTGGATTGGCGCCGGTGAGGCCGGAACCGAGGCCATCATGCCCTTGCGTCGTGGCGCGGACGGCCGCCTGGGTGTGGAAGCAAATGGTAGTAAAAACAACACAGTAGTAAATGTGTATAACTCTTCGGGGGTGGAAGCACGGACAGAAGAGCGAGACGGGCCCGGAGGCCTGGAAATAGATGTGATCATCGATAGGGCCTTCGCGCAAAAAATCGCACAGAGGGGCAGCGTCACCGAAAAAACGCTTAGAATGCAGACCAACTATCGCAAGCCCTTGACATTACGATAAAAAAACAAAATCCCTGCCTTTTTAAAGTGTAAAATCCCGCTTTACACACTGAAATAATTTAAAAAAAATCAAAAAATGACCTTGTTCGAGGCCAAAAATTGAATTATATGGAATCCAGCTTAATGCAGTAAAGACCCAAAAGACAGGGTTTAACAAGATTAACAACCCACACATGGAGCATCAAAATGAACCGAACATTTACCAACCGCGATCTTGCCTTCATTACCGGTAAAAGCATAGGCACCATTAGGGCCTTGCCATCGACCACACTGTGCTTGCCCAGTTATCCGCCAAGAGAGCCCGACTTCATTACTCGCTGGTCATTCGATGACCTGGTGGGGGTTTATCTCTTTTTCACAATTGTTCAAGGCGGCATTTCACGCGAATACGCAGGCGAGGCCATTAACGGCACGGATGTCATCAAAGCGTTTCAAATAGATAGCCCCCCTGATTTTGTAATATTTATTGAAAAAGATGGCGGCGAGTGGGCGCCAAGGGTAACTGCCGAAGGCATGGCCCTGCTTTCCAAATTTCAATATGCTCAAGCCAGGGTGTTCAATTTAAAGTACTACAAACAGGCATTCGAAGAGCGTATCGCCAAACTATAATTAGAGGTGCAACAATGAATATCCGACCAGAAAACCCTATAGATCACGCTTTAGCCGAAGCATTACTGATTTTTATCCAGTCAACCGGTCCGACTGAATATCATCGATTAGCAGAAGTTCTATGTTGCAAATCATCGACAGCTAAAAGGATGACGGTCGATGAGTTGAAAAGGGCACTCAATATCCTTGCGGCAAATGGCTTGATAAATCTCAAGCCACTAAGCAACGCGGGTATATTGATCGACGTTCAGCGGGGGGTGGCTTGATCGGTGAATTTTTTGCAACGTTCTTTAGCCACAAAGAGGAATGCCTCTATTTTCACCTGTGGCGAAGCCGTAGCAAAATATCCACATGGTTCACCGATCCGGCCGATGCAGCCGCATCGGTCAAGGCCGATGATACCAACGTATATTTCGGAATGGGGCTATCAAGAAAAGACCTTGGACCCCACAAGAGATTGACCGCTGACACCACAGCTGGGATAGTCGGCCTGGGCATCGATCTTGATATCGCCGGGCCGGGCCATCAGAAGAAAAACCTGCCACCTGATATCAATGCTGCCCGAAAGATTATCGATGGGTTTCCTCTACGGCCTACCATGATCATTCATTCAGGACATGGCCTGCAAGCCTTCTGGATTTTTAAAGAGCCATGGATTTTTGAGTCTGAAAATGAACGTGAACAGGCCCAAATCTTAGCGCGTCGGTTCAACGGCACCTTTCAAAAAAAGTACAACCTGAAATATGAAATCGACAGCACCTTCGACCTAAGTCGGGTTTATCGTGTGGCCGGCACGATCAACAGCAAGCCCGGATGCCCGGATGTAAGGGCAGAAATTGTCGAGGTCAACGACTACTATTATAATATAGATAGCTTCGAAGCATTTCTGCTTCCCATCGATCAGATCGAAAATAGGCCGTCCGGCAAAGCCGATTGCAAGCCTGTCACAATCGATCCGAATCAAGTGGTCGATCCCGGTTTGACCGAACTGCTTTCACAGGCTTCTGACAAATTCCAGGCGACTTGGAATCATCAACGTCCTGACCTACCATCGCCGAGCGAGTATGATCTTGCGCTTGCATCACAGGCGATTAATTGCGGCATCGACGAAGAGAATATTGGCCCGTTAATTCTTGCATTCAGGCGAAAGCATCATTTAGAGCCTCAAAAGGCGCTTCGTGTGGATTATATCCAGCGCACCATTGCCAGGGCAAAGCAGAGCATTGCCAACGGCCAGACATTAAAGAGCTATCCCCTGACCGATACCGGGTTAGCTGAACGCTTCGCAGAACAGTACCGCGATCAAGTGAGATACTGTCACACTATGGGCAAGTGGTTCATATGGAACGGCCGGCAATGGGCACCTGACAATGGTGGAAAAATAAAAAGCCTTGCAAAAAATGTTGTCAGAAAAATCTATGGTGAAGCACAATCGGAAAACGATCCTGACCAAAGAAAGAAAATCGTGCAATTTGCTGTGAAAAGTGAATCCAAAAGAGCACGAAATGACATGATCGATCTGGCGCAGAGTGAAGACGGGGTGCCGGTTCGGGCAGAAGAGCTTGACGCTAACCCGTGGCTGCTCAATTTGAAAAACGGTACGCTCAATTTAAAGACCGATGTGCTTCAATTACACAATCCGGGTGACATGATCACAAAAATGGCGCCCGTGGCCTATGATCCGAGCGCCACAGCGCCGACCTGGATCAAGTATCTATCCGATGTGTTGGCGCCAGAAGATGCAGCTTTTGTTCAACGGGCGGCCGGATACAGCCTGACCGGGGACACTTCCGAGCAGTGCCTTTTCTTTCTTTATGGCGATGGAAGCAACGGCAAGAGCGTCTTTGTCAACACATTGCGCAAAATTTTGGGCGATTTAGCTATCCAATCGGACTTTGGCGCATTTTTGGTCAAAAGAGGATCGAGCGTCCCAAATGACATTGCCAGATTGGCGGGCGCCCGAATGGTAATTGCCAACGAACTGGCAGAGGGTGAGCAGTTGAACGAGGTGTTCGTAAAAACCGTCACCGGAAATGACACAATTGCAGCCAGGTTTCTGCATCAAGAATTTTTTGAATTCGAACCGCTTTGTAAAATCCTGCTTGTCGGCAACCACCTGCCGAGAATCACCGGCACTGACCATGCAATCTGGCGACGCATCAAATTGGTCAATTTTCCGAACCGCATTGCCGACCACATGCAGGACAAGCGCCTTGAACAGAAGCTAAGCCGCGAATTGCCCGGCATATTGAATTGGGCGCTTGAGGGCTTGCGGCAGTGGCGGAAAAGCGGCCTGCAACCGCCTCAGAGCGTTCAGGTTAACACAGATCAGTATCGGGCTATCAGCGATTCGGTTCAGCTGTTCATCAATGAGCAGTGCGCCCTTAGCCAAGGGGCCTGGGTCGTAAAGGCCGACTTGTATGCAGCCTATTCAAAGTGGTGTCAGGACAGCGAGATTGAATGCCTATCTGATAATTTGTTCAGCCGTAGGGTGAAAAATTGTGGTGTGTCCGATAGTCACTCGCGCGTCAATGGCACACCTAAACGAATTTGGACCGGAATAGAGCTTTCCGATGAAGATGGCAAAAATGCGTTAACAAAAACCAAATGCGTTAACAAATGCGTAACAGCGGAAGTTATTGAATTAAAATCAAAAATGACACAGTTCGACTGATTTGTTACGCGTTACGCTTTTTTCGGAGTTTAGTCCTAGGAAAAAACATATGTAAAGGTAGTTTCAAAATATGCGTAACCGTTAACAAATTGAGATAACATATTGAAAATTATAAAAATAAATGCGTAACACAATTAAAAAAATGCGTAACAATGCGTTAACAGCCTGATAACACACTGAAAATAAATATAAAAACATAAAAACGCGTGTTCTGTGGTAGGCACTGTGAAAGGCGGCAGTTGTGCACAAAAAGATACAGGGCCAAATAGAGCAAGTCCAGCAGATCGCCGAGCAACTTCTGTGGGTACAACGCCAGATCCCGAAGCGGTCACCTGCCCGGAAACGATCCGAAGCAGCTGTGTTCGAACTCGTTCAGCTGATGGCCGAATTAGAGCGCCAGTTGGGTCCTTCCGGGCCGAAGAGCTATCGAGGTCGCGCCCAGCCCGATAGCCATCCAGGAATAGGGGCCAAAAACCTATAAAGATATCAGGAAGATAGCTAATATGAACGCAGCAAATTACGCAAAGCACCGCCAGGTGACCCCATCGCAGGTTACAGCATGGATCAAAAAGGGCCTGCTTGGCAACGCCTGCCAAAAAGTGGGCGCGCGCTACGTCATAGACCCTGTGGCAGCCGACGCGGCCTTAGAGGGCGGCCTGCATCCGTCATACGATCCAGGCGATACCGGTCCATCCTTCGCCGAGGCCAGGCGCCAAAAAGAGCACCACCTGGCAGAGCTTCGACGGCTGGAACTGGAAGAAAAAAAGGGCATGCTCGTGCCGGCCGCAGAGGTGCAGGGCCTGCTTGAAAAACTCATCATGCAGGCGCGCACCAGACTGCTTGGCATCAAGGCGCAGGTGGCCCCACTGGTGCATGAGGCCATCGCCGACGCGGCACAGCGTGAGCGCCTGCTTTTCACTGTGGAAGAGATCATCGAGGGAACTCTGAAAGATTTGAGCGATGCAAAAATTCAGTAGTGCGGCCATCGATATATGGAACCAAGCCATCACCGCATGGCGGCCACCGCCTAAAATGACGCTCAGCCAGTGGGCCGACACGTACGCGTATCTATCCCCGGAATCGAGCGCAGAGGCCGGAAAATGGCGCTCCTTGCCTTACCAGGCGGGCATTATGGATGCCATCACCGACCCCTGTGTGGAGCGCATCACCATCATGAAATCCGCTCGTGTGGGATACACAAAAATAATCAACCACACCATCGGCTATCACGTGCACCAGGACCCGGCACCGATCCTTGTGGTGCAACCGACCATCGAGGATGCCGAGGGGTATTCCAAAGACGAAATCGCTCCAATGTTGCGCGATACGCCATGCCTGGCCGGCCTGGTGGCCGATGCCAGAACGCGCTACTCAAACAACACCATCCTGAAAAAATCTTTTCCAGGTGGCACGCTCATCATGGTGGGCGCCAACAGCCCGCGTGGTTTCCGGCGCATATCGGCACGCGTCGTGCTCTTCGATGAGACAGACGGTTACCCGCCAGGTGGCGCCGGCGCAGAGGGCGATCAGATCATGCTTGGCATCCGGCGCACTGAATATTTTTGGAATCGAAAAATCGTGCTTGGATCGACGCCAACCATCAGCGGTCTAAGTCGCATCGAGGACAGCTTCAACCAAAGCGATCAGCGGCGCTACTTTGTACCATGCCCGCACTGTGGCCACATGCAGGTGCTTAAGTGGCAACGCCTGACCTGGCCGAAGGGGCAACCCGAACAGGCGGCCTACCAGTGCGAGTCATGCGAAAAACTCATTGCACACAGTCACAAGCGATGGATGATTGAACGCGGAGAATGGCGGGCGACAAAGCCCTTCAACGGCCATGCCGGTTTCCACATTTGGGCCGCGTACAGCTACAGCCCAAATGCCACCTGGGCCAAACTGGCCGAAGAGCGCGAATCCATCGGCAAAAATCGCGACAAGTTAAAGACCTTCATCAATACCGTGCTGGGTGAGTGCTGGGAGGATCGAGGCAGCCAACCCGCCTGGGAAAACCTACACACACGCTGCGAACCATATCCGTTCATGGAAGTGCCGGCCGGCGCCTACCTGCTTACCTGTGGCACCGATGTGCAACACGACCGCCTTGCCGTGGTCATTCGGGCCTGGGGCCGTGGCGAGGCGTCATACCTGGTGTTCTGGGGCGAGCTATACGGCGACACCTCACAGCCCGAAGTGTGGGGGCAGCTGGATCAATTATTAAATCGAAATTACCGACACGCATCGGGCGCCGATCTGCAAATAGTCAGTGCTGCTATCGACAGCGGCGACGGCAACCGAACGCAGGTGGTCTATAACTTTGTCCGAACGCGCGGGCCGCGATGTTTTGCGGTCAAGGGCCAGTCGCAACCGGGCAAGCCGATCATCGGCCGGCCGCATGCTGTGGACGTGAGTTATCGAGGCACCACCATCAAGGCCGGCGTGCAAGTCTGGCCTGTGGGCAGCGACACAGGCAAATCAACGATTTACTCCCGCCTGCAGCAGACCAATGGGCAAGGCGTCTACCATTGGCCGATCGGCCTGGATGCCGACTACTTTCAACAGCTGACAGCCGAAAAACAGATCACAAAATATCACAAGGGCTATCCGGTCCTTGAGTGGCAAAAAATCCGCAGCAAAAACGAGGCGCTCGACTGTGAGGTATACGCCTACGCGGCAGCGATCCGGGCGGGGCTTCAAAGGATCAATTTTGAGCAATTAGAGCAACAGACCAGGGCCACAAAAACCACCACCACCAACACGGCACCATCGCGCCAGGCGCAGAGCACCAGATCTGCCCGGCCGGCAGTTTCTAGATCAAATTGGATGCAGAGGTAAAATAATGAAAGAAAGGCAGCAATATATACAGGTTTCGAAAGCTGCAAAAATGCTTGATTGCAGCGCCGAGTATGTCCACAAACTGATTGCAGACCGGCACCTGACAGCCATCAATGTTGGGGCTCGTATGACGCGCGTCAGTGTTGAGTCTCTAATGAATTTTATCAGGCGGTCAAGGGTCGATCCGGATAGCTATGCTCAGTGATCAAAGATGCCAGGTATTGCCATAAACAATCAAATCGGGATACAAAGTGACACCCACAGGATAGGGTCGCTCCCGAAAAGCCGGAAACCCTTTGCCGGCCTGCCTGTGGGCATATTCAAAGGGGCAGCCAAAAAGGGGGCTAAGATGGCAATTTTACAAGAATGTCCGGCCTGCAAGCGCAAACAATCCGTGAAAAAAAAGCGATGTGTTTCTTGTGGCCTGGAATTGGATGAGTTAAAAAAATCCCGACTGGTCAAATACTGGATTGATTTTAGATATCGCGATCCAAAGACCGGCAAGACCGTACAACGACGTGAGAGCGTCGAGGCCATGGAGGGGCTTCAAGGAAATTCCATTGCCGATGCACGCACAGCCCTTGCAAAGCGGTCGGTTCAGAAAGCAGAAAACCGGGTGCTCGATATCCTGCCTGAACACAAACTCACATTTTCAGAACTGGCCGATTGGTACTTGGCGTTAGAGTCTGTAAAAACACTAAAATCATACAAAACGGTAAAGGGATACATTAACAAATTCAAAGAGGCTTACGGGCAACGAATTGTGGCCGATATTTTACCGGCTGACCTTGAGGATTTGCAAGCCAAGCGCCTGGGGCAAAATTTAAAATTAAAAACCATTGACGATGAAATAAATTACGTCAAAACGATGGTCATCAAGGGCTTCGATAACGGCAAGGTCGGGGGTGATGCCCTTCGCTCTTTCCGGCGCGTCAAAAAATTGTTAAAGGGTCATGCCAATGCTCGAGACAGATATTTGACCATCGATGAATTTGCCCGGCTTCTTGAGGCCAGTCCGAACCATCTTAAAAATATTTTGACGATCGGGTATTGGTCCGGTATGCGCAAAGGTGAAATTACGGCGTTGACCTGGGATAAAATCGATATGAAGGGCCGCATGATCCGGCTTGAGGCCGAAGACACCAAAGAGGGGAAGGCCAAGTCGATCCCGATGGCAGAGGCCGTCTATCGGGTTATCCAGTCAATTCCAAGGTCTATTCACGATCCCCATGTGTTTCTCTATTACAGCAAGCCGATCACCAGGAATTTTAGCCAGGGGCTTAAATCTGCCTGCAAAAATGCGGGCATTGCCTGGGGGCGTGACGTGAAAGGCGGCTTTATTTTCCATGATCTACGGCACACCTTCGTCACTGATATGAGGCGAGCAGGTGTTGACCGTACCGTTCGAATGGCGATCACCGGTCACGCCATCCACGATATGGATCAGCGGTATGATGTGGTCGAAGAGTCGGATAAACTGGAAGCGATCAGGCGGCTTGAAAAGTATCGTTCGAAGGTGGCCTGTTTAACGAATGTTGACCAAACGTTGACTAAATCGGGTTTTTAATTTTTAACTTATTGATTTTAAAGGAAAAAGTGGCGGAAGTGCATGGGAATCGAACCCACCCGGGACGGTTTTAGCGCCCCACACCGGATTTGAAGTCCGGGAGCCCCACCAGTGAGCTGTCCACTTCCGCAGATTTTTCGTGCGCTATATTAACCCTGCGAAAAAAATTGTCAACCGCTAATGGAATAGGAGCTTCCCTGGCATGAGTCTGGCCTATTTTGACTGTTTCTCCGGTATCAGTGGGGACATGGCCTTGGGGGCGCTGGTTCACCTGGGGGTACCGGTCGACTGGCTCAAGGAACAGATACGCGCGCTGCCTTTGGATGGATTTGACATTCGATCCCAGGCGGTGTCGAGGCACGGAATTGCAGCGGCCCAGGTGGCGGTGGTTTCCGAAGAGACCCATCACCACCGGGATTACCAGTCTATCCAATCGCTTATAGAGAAAAGTCCGCTTTCCGATAGAGTCAAGACGATGAGCTTGGCGATTTTCGATCGCATTGCCGCGGCCGAAGCTCGGATTCACGGCTGCGACAAGGCTTCGGTGCATTTCCACGAGGTGGGCGGGGTCGATGCCATTGTGGATATCGTTGGGAGCTGTTTGGGGCTGGAGTGGTTGGGAGTGGAGACCGTGGTTGCCTCCGCGCTGCCCATGGGCGGTGGTTTTGTGCGCTGCGCCCACGGTGTTTTGCCGGTGCCGGCGCCGGCCACTGTGGAGATCCTCAAAGGCCTGCCGGTGTACGGCAATGGGATCGAAAAGGAGTTGGTGACGCCGACCGGTGCGGCCATTGTGGCTGGCAGCGCCGGACACTTCGGGCCGATGCCGGTGATGCGCGTGCGGCAGGTCGGCTATGGGGCCGGGACGACCGAGCTGGAGAGTCAGCCCAACCTGCTGCGGGTGATGCTGGGCGAGGTCGAAAACACATGGAAAATTGATGGTGCCCAGCGATTGGTCATGATCGAGACCAATATCGATGATATGAATCCGGAGATTTTCGGATATCTGATGGAACGCCTTTTTGAAGACGGTGCGCTGGATGTTTTTTGGGTGCCGGTCTTCATGAAAAAGAATCGGCCGGGCACCATGGTCCAGGTGCTTTGCGGGCCGATAGATCGCGAGCGGGTCGTTGGGCGCATCCTGGCAGAGACCTCATCGCTGGGGGTTCGATTTTACGAGGTGTATCGCACGGCGCTGGAGAGGGAATTGGTGGAGATGCCATCACCCTTTGGTCCGGTGAGGGTGAAAAAGATCAAGGGGTTTGCCGGTGGGGATCGCATTGTGCCTGAATACGAGGTATGCAGATCCATCGCCAGGGAGCGCCAATTGCCGCTGCAGGAGGTGTATGCGGCGATTTTGAAGGCTGCGGCAGACCAAAAATAGTCGGATGGCTCGTCGGATGAACCGTCGTTTGAGTAGACCGGCATTCGTCGGATCGCAACCGGTGGGATTTAAAAATAGTGTTTTTGCGCCTACTTGCCGTCAACAGCACCTTGACAAAAGTCGAAGCAACCGGTAGAAGCGGGCCATGCTTTTAAGGCGCCGGGTGGTCATATTTTTGGCGACAGGTGGCTATATCGGTCGTGCGCCGACGGCACCGGGAACATTCGGAGCCTTGCTGGGGTTGCCGCTTGCGTTTGTCCTGTCGAGGGTAAGTTGGGTCGGGTCCCTGGCGATCATGCTTGTTTTGACCCTGGTAGCGGTCTGGAGCGCCGGCGAGGCTGCGCGCCATCTCGGGGACAAAGATCCGGGCTGCATCGTTATTGACGAAATTGCCGGCATGGCGGTGGCGCTGCTCGGCATGCCCTTTACTCCGGTGAATTGCCTCGCCGGTTTTATTTTGTTCAGGTTTTTTGACATCCTCAAACCGCCGCCGGTGCGGCAGCTCGATCGCAACCTGGGTGGGGGATGGGGCATCGTGCTCGACGACATCGCGGCCGGGATCCTGGCGAACATCGTGTTGCGGATCGGGAATGCCGTATTGAACTGATCTGTTACATAAATGACATGATAAAAAAAGAGAACAAAAGCAATTTGTTAAGATATAAAGTGTTAAGTTTTAAGTGCAAAGTCTAAAGTGAAGGAATTCTGCCTGTTTTGTGATAGGTTGTTGTTGCCGATAACTGTCGTGATGGCCATGTGAAAAGTCGTTGCCGGACGGCGCCGTAAGCAGTTTGAGAGCAAGGCGCGCGACATTCCGTGGCATCATGCCGGGCTTCGGATCGTGGTCCGGGGACGCTTTTATCCGGCATACAGAACTGATTGAAAATGCTGGGTCCCGGGTTTCGCCGGGATGTCCGTAAGTGAACATCGAACCGCCCCGCTGACCGGGAATGGAATGCAACGAGGTA
This sequence comes from Desulfatitalea tepidiphila, assembly GCF_001293685.1. Taxonomy (NCBI): domain Bacteria; kingdom Pseudomonadati; phylum Thermodesulfobacteriota; class Desulfobacteria; order Desulfobacterales; family Desulfosarcinaceae; genus Desulfatitalea; species Desulfatitalea tepidiphila. The sequence continues at coordinate 1,169,028 of NZ_BCAG01000003.1, forward strand.
GAAAAACGATTTGAAAAAGGAATCCAACCAGGAAGCCGCTCCTTCATCCCGACCTGCAAAAGGTAAGCTTCGCGAAAATATCGAGGCCCTCGTTATTGCCATCATACTGGCCCTGTTTATTCGCACCTTTGTCGTCCAGGCGTTTAAAATCCCATCGGGCTCCATGCAGGACACGCTGCTGATCGGAGACTACATTCTAGTCAATAAGTTCATTTATGGAATCAAGATCCCCTTCACCGACAAAACCCTCATTCCCATCAGCAAGCCGGAACCCGGCGACATCGTGGTATTCAAATATCCTGAGGACCCCAGCAAGGACTTTATCAAGCGGGTTGTGGCGGTCGGTGGCGACAAGGTGGAGATCAGAAACAAAAAAGTTTACGTGAATGGAGCGGTCCGCGAAAATCCACACGCCATTCATGTCGATTCCCGGGTTTTCCCCCGCGGGTATCAGCCCCGGGACAATTTCGGCCCGGTGACCGTCCCAGAGGGGAAGCTGTTCGTCATGGGCGACAATCGCGACGAGAGCAACGACAGCCGTTTCTGGGGGTTCGTGGATGAATCGGCCTTGCGCGGCAAGGCGTTCATGATCTATTGGTCCTGGGATCGGGACGAATTCAGCGTGCGTTGGGACCGACTGGCCGATATTATCCGTTAGATTCATAATGATACATAACACTATCTGATTGTTAGGAATTCATCCGGTACTTTTCCCTCGAACCGGGGTTCAGGTGGGCCATGCCGCTGGAACGAAAAGACATCCTCGATATCGCCTCGCTGTCACGCCAGGAGATCCAGTTGATCCTGGATACGGCCGAGGGCATGAAAGAGATTTCCGAACGGCCCATCAAGAAGGTGCCCACCCTCAGGGGTAAAACCGTGGTGCTGTTCTTTTATGAGCCGAGCACCCGCACCCGCCTCTCGTTCGACCTGGCGGCCAAACGGCTCAGCGCCGACAGCCTGGCCATTTCGGCCGACATGAGCAGCCTGGTCAAGGGCGAAACCCTGCTGGACACGGCCCGCACCCTGGAGTCCATGCGGCCCGATGTGGTGGTGCTGCGTCACGCCTATTCTGGAGCGCCCCAGTTCCTGGCCGAACGCATCCAGGCATCGGTGATCAATGCCGGTGACGGCACCCATGCCCATCCCACCCAGGCGTTGCTGGATATGCTGACCATCCGGCAGCACAAAAAGACCTTGTCCGGCCTGCGCATTGCCATTGTCGGCGATATCGCCCACAGTCGAGTGGCGCGCTCCAATATTGAAGGATTGACCAAGATGGGGTCCAAGGTCGTGCTGGCCGGTCCGCCCACCATGATGCCCCGTGGTATCGAAGCGCTGGGGGCCGATGTGGCAGGGAGCATGGACGCTGCGATCGACGGCGCCGATGTGGTGATGATGCTGCGGATTCAGAAGGAGCGCCAGAAGCGTTTTACCATGGCGACCGAGCGCGAGTACGCTCGTCAGTATGGATTGAATCGGGAACGTCTGGCCCTGGCCAAGCCTGATGCAGTGGTCATGCACCCCGGCCCGATCAATCGCGGCGTGGAAATTGCTCCGGATGTGGCCGATGGGCCCCATTCCCTTATTTTGAATCAAGTGACCAACGGAGTGGCCGTGCGCATGGCGCTCCTTTACCTGGTCCTGGGAGGCGGTCGCAATGCCGATGCTGATTAGAGGCGCGCGGGTCATCGACCCGGGAAAACTGGACCAGGTGAGCGATGTCCTGATCGAAAAGGGGCGCATCGCCGCGGTGCAGCCGGTCGGCACACTGGATCGAGTGGGCGGCGAAAGCGAGATGCAGGTCATCGAAGCGCAGGGCTTATGGTTGACGCCGGGGCTCATCGACATGCATGTCCATTTTCGCGAGCCGGGACAGGAGTATAAAGAGACGATCCTCACCGGCAGCCGGGCCGCGGCGGCGGGCGGGTTCACGGCCGTAGCCACCATGCCCAACACCGATCCGGTGAACGATGAACCGGCCATTACCGCCCTGATCCGCCAGCGAGGGGTCGAGGCGGGCCTGGTGCGGGTGCTGCCCGTGGCCGCCATCAGCAAGGGGATCAAGGGCGAGCAGTTGTGCGAATTCGGCGAGCTGAAGGCCGCCGGCGCCGTGGGTGTGAGCGATGACGGTCGGCCTGTGATGAATGCCCAGCTCATGCGACGTGCACTGGAATATGCGGCCGCGTTCGGCCTCCTGGTCGTCTCCCATTGCGAGGACTTGCATTTGGCAGAGGGCGGCGCCATGAACGAAGGGGTTACCGCCACCCGCATGGGGTTGTCCGGTATTCCCAATGCCGCCGAAAGCGTCATGGTGATGCGCGACATCGCTCTGGCCCAGCTCACCGGGGCGCCGGTGCATATCGCCCATGTCAGTGCCCGCCAATCGGTGACCGCCATCCGGCGCGCCAAAGAAGAGGGTATTCGGGTGACGGCCGAAACCGCGCCGCACTACTTCACGCTCACCGACGCAGCCGTTGAGGGTTACAACACCCACGCCAAGATGAACCCACCCCTGAGATCCGAAGAGGATCGCGAGGCCGTCAGGCAGGGATTGGCCGACGGCACGCTGGATGCCATCGCCACGGACCATGCCCCCCATTCGGTGATGGAAAAGGAGGTGGAGTTCGACCGGGCGGCCAACGGCATCATCGGCCTGGAGACCTCCCTGCCGCTGGGGTTGAAGTTGGTGCAGGAGGGGGTGTTGACCATCGATACGCTCATCACCCGCATGGCCGCGGCGCCGGCCCGCATCCTGGGGATGGAGAGCGGTGTGCGCGCTGGGCTGACGGCCGATTTGACGCTCATCGACCCGGAAAAAGTCTTCACGGTCAAGGCCGTCGATCTAAATTCCAAGAGCCGCAACACGCCCTTCGACGGATGGCAGCTCAAAGGCAAAGCCGTGATGACCATCCTGGGCGGCAAGATAACGTATCAAGATGTCGGCGCTGGGTCTTTGGGGCGGGGATAAAACCCGCCCCTTCGAGACCCCATTCATAAAAGCGGTCGCTGGTTTGATCTCGGATGTGTAGGGGCGGGCTTTGCGCCCGCCCACACTTTAAACTTAAAACTTCAAACTTTAGACTATCTCCTATGACCCCATCCGATGCCCATCTGCTGATTGTCGACGACGAGCGGAGCATGCGCGAACTGCTCGAATACATGCTCTCCAAAGAAGGCTACCAGATCGACCTGGCCGAAAACGGCCGCAAGGCGATCGAGAAGATCCAGGCGACGGATTATGATCTGGTGCTCACCGACATCAAGCTGGGGGACCTTACCGGCCTGGATGTATTGCGCGCTGCAAAGCGGAAGAACCCCAACATCGTGGTCATCATGATTTCGGCCTTCGCCACCACCGAAACGGCGGTCGAAGCCATGAACGACGGGGCCTACGACTACGTTCCCAAGCCGTTCGACAACGACGAGCTCAAGGAGACCATCGCCAACGCCCTGGAGCGCAAGACCCTCGATGCCGAGCGCGAGGCCATGGAAGACGAGCTGAAAAGCACGGTTCATTTCGATAAGATCGTGGGCGGCAGCCCCCGCATGCTGCACATCTACCAGATGGTGCGCCAGGTGGCCAAGACGCGCACCAATATATTGATTACCGGCGAAAGCGGCACCGGAAAAGAGCTCATCGCCCGGGCTATTCATGACAACAGCGACCGCGCCGACAAGGCCTTCATCCCCGTCAACTGCGGCGGCATTCCCGAAACCCTGGTGGAGAGTGAGTTTTTCGGCCACAAGAAGGGTGCCTTCACCGGCGCCACCCAGGACAAGCAGGGCCTGCTCGAAGCGGCCCACGGCGGCACCATCTTCCTGGACGAGGTCGGTGAACTGAGCATCACCATGCAGGTCAAGCTGCTGCGGGCCGTGCAGGAGCGCAGTTTTCGCGCCGTGGGCGGCACCCGCGACATCAACGTGGATATTCGCATCATCTCGGCCACCAACAAGCGTCTAGAAGACGAGGTCATCGCAGGGCGTTTCCGCGAGGATCTGTTTTACCGACTCAACGTCATCGAGATCAAGGTGCCCCCCCTGCGCGAGCGCAAAGGCGACCTGAAGATCCTTACCCAGCACTTCATCGAGAAATTCAGCCGCGAGATGGGCAAAGAGGTGACCAAGGTTTCTTCTTACGCCATCGACCTGCTCAAAAAATACAACTTTCCCGGCAACGTGCGCGAGCTGGAAAACCTCATCGAACGCTCAGTGGCCCTCTCCTCCACCAACATTCTGTTGCCTGACAGCCTGGCCATGTCCATCCACAAGCGCCGCTGGATCGAGGGTGTTCAGAACAAGCGCTTCGATCTGGACGAAGTGCCCCACGGCGTCTCCCTGGACAACATCCTGGCCGACATCGAACAGGCCTACCTTAAAAAGGCCTTGGAGTGCACCAGCGGCAACAAGAACAAGGCCGCCGAACTTCTCGGCATCACCTTCCGGTCGTTCCGCTATCGGTTGGACAAGCTGAATATCGAAGCGGCCGATTAGCGTCGCTCGCCTTCCTCATATAATATTCGTCAATTTTGTACTCCCTGGCCGGTCAAAAGAAGTCGCAGAGGTGTCATGCCGGAGCCGGGTCGTGGTCCGGGGCAGGCTTCGAATCGGCATCCAGAACTTATTGAAAATACCGGATTCCGGATTTCACCGGAATGACTGCAAAACCTGATTCCGGGCCTCTACGAAGCCATCAATATTAGATGAAAGCCAAATCGCCAGAGCATGTGGCTCGGCGGGTTGTGGTGTAATCGAAGATTTTTCAGCCGGGCACTTGACGATTTTTGTCAAAGCGCGCGTAATTTGTTTGGCACACGGTTGCCGAGTGCTATCAAATTGACGGTACGTTTTGGTGGATAATCCAATAAGTGCCAAAAAACAGAGGGTTGCCGAAAATTCCATCCCGATTTAAAAAGTGGCACACCGATTGCTTTATCCCTTCGCAACGAGAAACTGAAGCGCGAAGGAGGTGACACAGAGAGCGGCCCCTGTGGACCAAAAATTTGAAACAAAGTTTCAGTTCACCCTAAAACCCTTTTTTTAACCCAGCATTCTATTGTTGAAAGACCAAAGGAGGAAAGACCATGTTTAAACGGAATCAAAAAGGTTTCACACTCATCGAACTTATGATCGTCATCGCCATCATCGGCATCCTGGCCGCCATCGCCATCCCGCAGTTTGCGGCCTACCGCATCCGCGGTTTCAACTCTTCGGCCCAGAGCGATATTCGCAATTTGTCCACGACGCAGGCCGCACTCTTCTCGGATTGGCAGATGTTTGGCGGAACTGACGCCGTCCCCCAGGCCAATCCATTGGTCTTCAATGCTTTTGGTGGTGGAGCGGGTGTGCTTTTGACCGGACCGACCGGTGCTGTCGGCAACAACGTTCCTGTGGTCAACGTAACTGCCCAGGGTGACGACCGCGGCATCCAGCTTCCCTTGGGAAACAATGTCATGCTAGTTGCTGGTACGGAAGCTGCCGGTGGATTTGCTTCCTTTGCCGGAATTTCGAAACATATCAACGGAAACACCTACTTTGCGGTTGATAGCGATGTTACTGCAGTTTACTTCGACGAAGCGCCCGGCACAGACGGTACATTGCTGGCAGCTGGGGATGACCCTGGCTCAACGGCCGGAACAGATGATCTTCAGGGCCAGAATGGACCGAGCGGAAACCCCTGGGCTGTGAGATAATAGCCAAGTTTAAAAGAATCACTATCTATCAATATTTCTAAGAAAAAGGCGCCGGCATAATGCCGGCGCCTTTGTTTTCCGACGAATAGGCAGTGCGGGAGAGTTGCTCTTGTGTCGTATTGAAAGAGCCAGTCTCGGTGGGCATTGTCCATTCAGATGGGGCATCAAATACTACGTGGTGATAGATATGGAAATTCATGCGCATTGATTTGGCTTTAGCATTGAAAAAAAATATAAATTCGGTCATATACATATTGTAGGGGTATGGTGATAGCGTTATGAGATCATAGCCTGTGCATTTGTTTCAGTTCGCCGGAATGCAAAATTCCTGTTTTAGCGACAAAATGATCATAAAGGCCACATGATGACAATTGACATTCAACATTTGAGCAAAAAGTATCGAAAGGGGCTGCGAAACAGCAAGCCCGCAGTCAGTGATCTCAATCTTAAAATCAACAGCGGGGAGGTTTTCGGGTTCCTGGGGCCAAACGGGGCTGGTAAGAGTACGGTCATTAAGATTCTGATGGATTTTATCAGACCCAGTTCCGGAGAGGCCAAGGTCAATGGTCGCCCGGTCGACGATCCTCTGGTGCGAAAGGATGTCGGTTATCTTCCGGAGAACCCCTTTTTTTACGACCATCTAACTGCTGAAGAAATCTTGACTTTTGGGGCCAAGGCGGCCCATATGAGCAAGAACGAATCTGTTCAGCGAATTGATGAACTGCTGGAAAATCTAAATCTTCTGCATGTCAAAAAACAGCGTTTGCGAACTTATTCCAAGGGGATGGTCCAGCGCACCGGCTTGGCTTTGGCTCTGATTCACAAGCCTGAGATCTGCATATTGGACGAACCCATGAGCGGTCTTGACCCCTTGGGGCGTCGATTGGTGGCCGACCTGATTCTGGAGTTGCGGAAAAATGGCCAGACCGTTTTTTTCAGCTCTCATATTCTGAGTGATATTGAAAGGGTCTGCGACCGCGTGGGGATCCTCAATCGTGGACGTCTTCTCTACTGTGGCGGCTTGAAGGATCTGACGCCCCAGGTCGGCGGGTTGGAGCAAGCTTTTGTTGATTTGATCAAACAGGATGAGGGCAAAAGTCATGAAGCAGATCTGGTTATTGAGTAAGATCACATTCAAGGAAGGGGTTCGAAACCGCATTCTGCTTGGTATCCTCCTGGTGGCCGTTCTTTTCTCCGCTTTCAATATCGTTTTCACGCAGATGTTTGCGCATGACTTGAGCAAGGTTTCGGTCGACTTGGGTTTGTCCACCGTGTCCCTTTCCGGTCTGGCAGTCATTTTTTTCATGGGGATCAATCTGCTTTCAAGGGATTTTGAAAAAAGAACGATTTACATGATTCTTTCGCGTCCCATCGCACGATGGCAATATGTGCTGGGAAAATTTTTCGGTTTGACATTCATGGTGGGCACCTCAGTTGCAATACTTGGTTTTTTTTCTGCCGCCGGTGTCAAAGCCACCATGCTGATAGCGCCGCCATACGTTCCGCCCAACTATTCTTGGCTTATTTTCATACTGTCTATTTTCTTCAGTTATTTGAGTCTGATCATATTGACGGCCATAGCTCAGCTCTTCACCTGTTTGACCACGAGTTCCTACATTGCCCTCTTGATCACGGCATGTACTTATTTCATAGGACAGAATGTTGAAATTGTAAGAAATATGTTCGATGATGGCAAGGGCGTTAATGAGATCTATGCTGGTTTGATCAGTGTGGTGACATGGGTTTTCCCCAACCTTCAAGCTTTCGATCTTAAAACCGCGGCTGGATATGGCCTTCCGCTTGAAACCGGCGCACTGATTTGGACCGCCGTTTATGGCCTTAGTTATGTGGTCATTGTTCTTGCTTTGACAATTCTCGTGTTTCAGCGCCGGGAGTTGTCATGAAAAGAAAAACAATCATTTTGACTTCCGTTCTGATCGTTGCCATCGCACTGCATGTGTTGGCTCGTTTTAATACTGACAACCATCGCACTGATTATGTCTACCGGTTGCACGCTTCCGTGCTGCCGTTCCCAACCGAGATGATCAAGGCACTTGCAGGCGAATTCAAGGGGATGGTGGCCAACTATCTCCTGCTGGAGGCCTCAGCTTTCATCGGCAGTGAGCAATCACCTGCGGCTGGTGCTGAAGAGTGGGATGCTGTAGCAAGATTGATGGACCAGAGCAGCCAACTTGACCCCTATTTCAAAAGCACCTATCGTCTGGCTCAGACAACCCTTCCCTGGGAAGTTCAAAAGTTTGACGAAACATTGGCCATACTGGAGCGCAGTAAAGAGCATCGACCCTGGGATTGGGAGCCGGGTTTTTTTATTGGGTTCGACTACTATTATTTTCTGAACGATCGCCTGAAGGCCTCTGAAAAATTAATGGAGGCATATACTGTTCCTGGTGCCCCGCCATTTCTCATAACACTGGCTTCAAGACTGGCATCTCAAGCGGGTCACACGCGAACCGCTATCGAATTCTTAACAGCCATTTATGAAAAAACCGATGATGAACGCCTGAAAAAGTCCCTGAGCGATAGAATAATGGCACTGGAGGGGGTGGTCTTGCTGCAATCAGCAGTAGATATCTTTCATTCGAAATACGATCGTTACCCTCATACGCTTGATGAGTTGGTGGAAAAATCGATTTTGCCCGATTTGCCGGTGCATCCTTATAACCGAACCTACACGTTGAAAGACGGGAGAGTTGATTTTTAATCGAATACAACTGTTTTAGAAACTCTGATTGAATCACCCCGAATCTGTAACGGAACGATGTTTTTACCCAAAATATGACATCATCATTTTCTTGAGATCTTAAACATCTGCCAAGGGCTATGGCGAATCGAAAAATCTCCATCACCATTCCTGCCTACAACGAGGATGCTTTTCTACGCCGATTAATTCCGGAGCTGAAACTTAAGTGCCGTTTCCATGAAGTGGTCCTTGTCAATGACGGCTCTACAGACCAATTTTGCGAAGCAACAGCTTTGCATGGGAATATCTTGGCGGTCCATCATCCCTATAACATCGGCAACGGTGCGGCCATCAAAACCGGCATTCGAATCGCTAAAGGCGACATCCTGGTGTTCATGGACGCCGACGGCCAGCACGACCCCGAAGACATCCCCAAGCTGTTGACCCACATGGACGGCTACGACATGGTGGTCGGCGCGCGCACGGATCGACAGCATTCCTCGCTGGGCCGGCGTTTGATGAACGCCGCATACAACCGGCTGGCTTCTTTTGTCACCGGTTTTCCTGTCAAGGATCTGACTTCAGGCTTTCGGGCCGTGAGAGCCGATCTGGCCCGTGACATGCTGCCGCTTTTGCCCAACGGGTACTCGTGGCCTACGACCATGACGCTGGTGCTGTTGCGTAGCGGGTTCAGCGTGAAGTATGTGCCGATCAACGTCCGGCCGCGGCAGCATGGCCGCAGCCGCATCCGGCCGGTGCGCGACGGCATCCGCTTCTTCATGATCATTTTGAAAATCTGCACGCTCTACTCGCCGCTGCGCATTTTTTTGCCGGTGTCCGGCGGAATCTTCCTGATGGGGTTGATCAACTATGCCTATACTTATCTGACGGCCCATCGTTTCACCAACATGAGCGCGCTGCTGTTTTCCACGTCGGTGATCATCTTCATGATGGGACTGATCTCCGAGCAGATCAGCCAGATCAGCTTGCTAAGGCAACAGGTCAGGCCACCCGAAGGTCAAGCCTGCAAAAAAGACGGGCAAGAAGATCTCGATCCCAAGCATCGGGATTGACCATGCGGTTGCTGGTACTCACTACTTCTTTTCCTTCGTCGGTTTACCCCGCCAGCGGCGTATATATAAATAGGATGTTGCGCGAGTTGCCGAAGAGATTCGTAGTGACGGTGTTGACGCCGGCCTGTGATCGGTCGATGGATGGGCCTGCGGCATCACAGGGTATTCGAGTCAGGGCAATTCGCTATGCGCCCCAAATCTGGCAAATCCTTTCTCATCGGCCGGGCGGCATCCCAGCGGTCCTGAACGAACACCGATGGGCATGGGCGTTGGTCCCTCTCTTCTTTGTCTCCCTGTTAGTTGCTACCATTCGTCATGCCCGCAGAGCCGACCTGATACACGCCCACTGGTCGTTTGCGGGTTTGATTGGAGGGATTGCCGGCCGCTGGGTCGGGGTGCCGGTCATCACGAGTCTGCACGGCAGTGATGTACGCCTGGCTGCCAAAAATCGGATCTTCAGGCGACTGATTCATTGGGCTTCGCGTCTGAATGATCGGATCGTCTGCGTGGGGAACGATCTGGCCGGCAGGGTTCGACCATGGGTGCCGGCCGGCCGCCGCGACATTCTGGTGATTCCCAATGGTGTGGAGATGACCTTTGGGAGAGCCGGGAAGACAATCGAGACCCCGTTCGTGGTCGCGGTAATCGGAAACCTCATTGCGCTTAAACAGGTCGATGTCGTCATCCGTGCGTTTGCGTCTCTTCCGGAAACGGTTGGCCGGCCCCAGTTGCTGATCATCGGAGACGGTCCGGAGATGGGACGGCTTCAATTCCTGGCAGACGAGCTTGGCATCGATTATCGCGTTCGATTCACGGGACAGGTGCCGCCCGAACAGGTGACCGATTACCTTGCAGCGAGCGATCTGCTGGTCCTGGCCAGTGCCGGCGAAGCGCGTTCCAGCGTCGTCATGGAGGCCATGGCCGCCGGGGTGCCGGTGGTGGCCAGCGATATCGAAGGGGTGCGGGAGTTGATCGCGGACGGCGAGCGGGGTTTGCTTTTTCCGGTGGGCGATGCGGCTCGTCTGGCCGCCTGTATGCAGCGCATCATGGATGACCCGGGGTTGGGCCGGCGATTGGCGGCCAATGCCGCCCAGTGGCTGCGGGCGGAGCAATTGACCTGGGAAAATTGTGCGGGGCGTTACGTAGAAATATACGAACAGGTATTGGCGGAATTCCATCAATGGACGGGGCGATGAGCCTTTGTCGCGTAAACCTGGTTCCCACCGATATGAATCTTGACTATTGCCTGGATTTATTATATTTTCACTTGGTAATACTAACCACCAGTCTCCCGGCCGACAGGCGGCATACCAGGGGGAGAGGTCCACTATGGACCAGGCACATTTTAGCGTTCTTTTCCGTAGCAAACTGCAATTAACGTTGATCGTGGATCAGGGCTAAGGCTGGATCAAGGCGAGATTGGAAACGGATCGAGTCAGGGCATAAAGCGACCTGCCGGCTTATTTTTGGGGATTCATCGGTTATGACCGGAACGAACACGACAACCCATCCCACTTTGTTGCCTTATCTGAATGGCGCTGGAACAGGGCTGCGACTGGTGCTGCCGGCATTGATGCCGGACCAGGCGAAGGCGCCGGTTCGCGGCGTGTTGGAATCGTCCGGGCCTTTTGCCGTGGTGTGCGAAGGCAGGGTTTCAGGCGGGCAGGGCGGAGCGATGGCGGATCTCTTTCTGCTCGTCCAACCGGATCGCTATCCTGTGCCAGGAGCGGAGCTCTTGCCGATCAACAATGTCATGGTGGAGCAGTTGTGGCAGGCCGCATTCAAGCGGATCGAGATCCGACGGCCTGGGCAATGCCAACCGGTTTTCGAAGAGCAGGTCGACGCGGAAAGGCGGTTGCGGGCCTTTCGTCCGCTATTTCGCTGTGACTACCGGAATCGATGGTGCCAACCCCGATGCCCCGGTTGCGGACGAGACTTGACCGTATGCCGGGAAGACCGATTACTTCAAGATGCGGGCCTTGGGGACTACAGCAATTCCCTTGAACGATATCTATACTGCCCTGCCTGTGCCGGCGAATCACCGGATTTTCCATTTTACGCACCTGATCGTCAGGCCTCGGCCCCTGAAAGGCTCAAGGATTGCGCCGCCTTGATCGAAGGATTCAGTCGCCTGCTCTCCCACAACGAACTGGCCGGCGATTTGCCTTGTGTGGGGTGCGTGGAGGCTGTCCATTGTTATGGCCCTGAAACCCTGGTCCACCAGCGGATGCGGCCGGTCTTTTTCTATCCCTTTTTTATGCTGATGATGCCGGCGGCGACGATCAATTTGCTCGAATTTACGGCCTTGTTGTCCGGTGAGAGGCGCGAATCGATCGCACAGCGGCTTGGTCGGACAGGTAAACCCGGACGGATGGCGGCATTCAGAAAGATCGATGATGCACTGCCGGATTCCTGGGGCTTGCTTTTTCCAGAAGACGGCCGTCGATTTTTGGAGGTCCTCTTCCTTAAACTCAACCTGTTGGGGGATATGATTCGGCTCCTGCCCGAAGAAGAGGCCGGGGTTGCCGATCCGGTCGGCCGCATGTCGCTCGAGGCTATCTGGGTGGATCTGCCGGTGAAAAACGCGCGGTTGCCCTGGTCGTGGAACTTTTCGCTGTGCCTGATCGATCCGGTGGGCCAAGTGGATCACGGGCTTTCAAAAAGCACGCGGATCGTAAACCGCAGGCTTCATTTCCTCGGCGCCGCATGGGGTTATGTCTTGCTGACCGGTGCCGGGCAGAGCATGGAGGCGGTTTGGGCGGCGATCGAAAAGCTGGTCGGCCACCCGGAGGTCCTCGCGCCGGGTGAAGAGATAGATCCGGCCGCCATCGATCCGGCATTGGATGCGCGGCACCTGCTAAACGATGGCGCGGCGTTGCGGATCGAACCGGCATGGCGCACGTTTTGGCAGCGCGCCGTGTTGATGGGCGGTGAGCTGTTCCGTGCCAGTAACGAACCAGAACCGGCATGGCAGGAAACGTCGTTTCTTCAAGCCCTCGAAGCGCTTTGCAGCGATATCCGGCAGGTTCTTTTTCAGCCAGCTGGGGCGGTTTCAGGCGTCGCGGAAGAGCGGCGGCAATCGGCGCAAGTCGACGCCGACACTGACGCAACCGCCAACAACGACGCCGCCATTGCCGATATCCTGAATCAAGTACTAAAACACTGGCCCGAAGCGAAGCCACCTTCCGGGGAGGAAGAGACCTTGGTGCGCCAGTCGCCCGGCATTGAACCCGCGGCTTCGGAGCCATCCTCCGCAAATTCGGATTCATCCAATGAAGACGGCGATTTCGTGGAAACCGTGATCCTGGGATCGTCCGGTGAGCCGGAGACTTTGCCCGAAGGGACTCAATCGGCGCCACCGGATCTGGAAGAGACCGTGGTCATCGCACCCGATGAAAAGCCCGTCTCACCGGTGCGCAAAGAGGAGATCCATTGGGAGGCGGATTTGGAGCAGACCGTGGTCATCTCGAGAACGGAAAAGATCGATCCGTCCACCGAAGATCTCGAAGAAACCGTTCTTATCGGATCCGCGTCGTCCGATGAGCGTGCCAAAGGGCGGACAGAGCGGTCAAAGCCGGGGGATCAAAGTTCTTCCGAAGACCTTGACCTGGAAAAAACGGTGGTCATTCAACCTGAACGATCGAGGGAGCGAAAGCCCAAGTCATGAGCGATGACGTCCTGGTGCAACAACTCACCGACGAAATCCGCGCCATTTACACCGCCGACCCGACTCGCGCGTCCCAGGCCATCGAGGCGCATTTGATTCTACGGTTGGCCGACCGGGGTGACGCCGGCCGGCCGGTGGTCGAACGCATCATGCAGCGGCTTTCGCCCAAGGGCGTACCCGCCGAGACCATCGGCGATGCTGAAGTGCTCACCCGCATCTTCGGGCTTCTGCTAGGACGCAAGGTGCACCCGGAAGATCTCTCTTCAGCGGAACTGCTCGAACGCCTGGCCCACTCTCTGAACACCATTTTCGATACCCTCAATGAATTGATCAATGTGATCAACACGACCTTCTCCGCAGGGACCCGAAAAGAAGAACAGACGATTCGGCAATTCATCGGTTATCACCTGGAGGGAGAGGACCAGACCCAATCCCTGGAAGATTACCTGGGACAGATCGGCAAGGCCTTTCTCACGACCCAGGAGGCCTTTAAAAAGGCGGCTCGAATGAAGGTTGCGCAAATCTTACAGACCCTCGACCCGGATAAAATCGCCACCGAGCGAAGTGGCGGTCTCAAGATCGGTCCGCTGCGCAAGGCCGAAGATTTCGATATTTTGAAGGAGAAAATCGAAAAGATCCGCCGCTGGTTCGATTCGGGGCGCTTCATGGAAGATTTTCTCAGGGAGTTTGAACGAAACTGTGAATCACTTTCAATGAAATAAGGAGGTTGTGATCATGCCCTATAAATATCTGACGATGTTGACCGTCGTGGCGTTGATGTTGACGGCCTGTGCGTCGGCACCGCTGCCGCCACCCACATGGACGTATGAAAAGGATGCCATCGAAATCCATCTGGTTGCCGACCCCAAGCTCAATTTCGATGACGGCGTGCCGCACACCCTGGTCCTTTGCCTCTACCAGCTCAGGGATCCCAATACCTTCAATCAACTCTCCGACGATACGGAGGGCATTTACAAACTACTGGAATGCGACCTCTTCGACGCCAGCGTGGCCACGGCCAAGCGATTGATCGTGCATCCGGGCCAGGACGTGACGGTCACCCTGGACCGGGCCGAAGGGGCCAAGTATGTGGCCCTGGCCGCAGGATACTATGCACTGGAAAAGGATCGCATGATCCGGCTGTTCGACATTCCGGTGGTCATCGATACCAAGGGGTTCATCAAACGGACCAAAGAGTCGAAACCGGGACGCCTGGCCATTGAACTGGAACTGGGACCATCTCAAATCAGCAGGGAAAAATGATGGAAAGACCGCTTTTTTGGCATCAAGGGCTTTTTTTGCAGCCCCAGCACCTTCAGTTGAGCAGCCGTTACCATGAAACGCTGAGCCAACCGCTGAACGGGTTCGTGCAACCCTTCTTCTGGGGCGTCGGTAAATACGAGGTGCAGGCCGCCGCCCTGGCCAATCTCAGTTTTCAACTCGGCTCCGGCCGGTTCTTATTTCCCGATTCAACCTATGTGGAATACCCCGGGAATGCGGTGGTGATGCCGCGTTCGTTCGAAAAGGATTGGGAGCAGGGCAGCCAGGCGTTCGGGGTCTACCTCGGTCTGCGCAAATTCAATGCCAAGGAGCGCAACGTCACGGTGATCGACGACCTGAGCCATGTGGTGGATGTCAACACCCGCTGGGTGGCGACCCATACCGCCGAACAGGTACCGGACCTTCATCTCGACGGTCCGGATGCCGATGTGCAGCGCCTGAGCTACGTGCTCAAGATTTTTTGGGAATCGGAGCGGGAGCGTCTGGGCGACTATGAGTTGATCCCTCTGGCCCGATTGGAGAAGGACCAGGATCAGGTGCGTCTTTCGGGCAAATACGTGCCGCCCTGCGTCTCCATCGGCGCGGATGAACGTCTCTTTGCATTGATCAAGGAGATCAGGGATCAAATCGGCGCGCGCAGCCGCCAGCTGGAATCCTACAAGCGGGACCGGGGACTTCATTCGGCTGAATTCGGTGCCCGGGACATGGTCTACTTGCTCGCTTTGCGTTCGCTGAACCGCTATGCTTCATTGCTGGGCCACTACACGGCCGCCCGGTACGGCCACCCCTGGCATGTTTACGGCCTGTTGTGTCAGTTGATCGGAGAGTTGTCCACGTTTTCCGGCGATATCGGATTCACGGGCGAGGACCGCGAGGGGCAACGCTGGCTCAAGGAGTACGACCATCGCGATCTGGGCGGCTGTTTCGGCGGAGCGCTGGCGTTGATCACCCAACTGCTCGATCAGATCACGGCGGGGCCGGAATATATCCTGCCCATGCTCTTCGACGGCACCTATTTCGGCACCGATCTGCCGGCGGCGGTCTTCGAAGGCCGAAACCGTTTCTTCCTGGTGGTGGAGACCGAAATCGATGCCCAGGCGGTGTTGCCGGGGCTGGAAAGCATTGCCAAGCTCGGATGCCGGGAAACATTGCCGATTCTGATCGCGCGATCCCTGTCGGGTGTGGGCATCGCTCACTTGACCGCACCTCCTCAGGAGCTGCCACGGAGAACCCATGCCCTCTATTTCCAGATCGATCATCACAGCGATCAATGGAGCCAGGTGCAAAACAGCAAGAACCTGGCGCTCTATTGGGACACGGCACCAGAGGACTTGAAGGTCGAACTGATGGTCGTGGGAAGGAGTTGAAGCCGCCATGCGTTTGTCCGATTGCTTCATGGAAATCATCGCCTACATCACTTTCGTCACGCGCAATGGCGCAGGTGCACCGCTTTCTTACGAGCAGGTGCGCGCCAACGTGCAGCGCTTGATCGCCGAGAGCGAAACCTGTCTGGAAAAAGGACAGTTCAATCTGGAAGATTTCAACTTGGCGCGTTTCGCGGTGTTCGCCTGGGTCGATGAAATGATTCTTGCGTCCCAGTGGGAAGGGCGGCAACAGTGGCAACGGGAGCAGTTGCAGCGACAGTATTACCAGACCGCCGATGCCGGCGAGCTCTTCTTCGATCGGCTCAATGCCATCGGACCGCATCAGCGAGATGTCCGCGAGGTCTATTATTTGTGCCTGGCGCTCGGCTTTTCCGGGCAATACTGCAACGAAGGCGATGATTTTCTTCTCGATCAGCTCAAGACATCCAACTTGAAGCTGCTGACCGGCAGCTCGGTGGGCATCCCCAGCCTGGAAAAAGAGGAGCTGTTTCCAGCGGCCTATCCCGTCCAAGTCGCCGAAACACCGTCCACGATGCGACGGGAACCCCTGTCGCGGTTCACTCTTTTGGGCGCTGCTGCGCCCGTGGCCCTTTTCGGCCTCTTGTTCCTGATCTATAAATTTATTCTGGGCAATATCGCCGGCAATCTCATTGGTACGGTGCAGTAGATGAAACCAATTCTCATATGGGTGTTTAAAGGCCTGTTGCTGCTGACCCTGTTGGCACTGCTTGTTCTGCTGATTTTCGGACTGGTGCTCTGGATCGGCTGGTCGTGGTGGGTCGGTTTTTTCCTTTTGATCGGATTGATCGGGCTGACCCTCGGCGCCCTCGTGGTTCGGAAAATCCTGCTGCGGCGGCGGGAACAGATGTTCGTGCATGAGGTGATCGCCCAGGACGAGTCGATCCAGAGGGGACTGGCGCCCGCCGAGCAGGATACGGCCAAGGAGCTTCAGGCACGCTGGAAAGAGGCCATTGAAGCCCTGCGGAAATCCCATCTGAGAAAATATGGCAATCCCCTTTATGTGCTGCCCTGGTATATGGTGATCGGCGAAAGCGGGTCCGGCAAGACTACGGCCATCAAGAGCGCCCGTCTATCCTCGCCCTTTGCCGAAGTGAGCCACACCTCGGGTATTTCCGGCACACGCAACTGCGATTGGTGGTTTTTCGAACAGGCCATCATTCTGGATACGGCCGGGCGATACGCACTGCCGGTGGATGAAGGCCGGGACAAGGACGAATGGCAGAAATTTTTGACCCTGCTCGCCAGGTTCCGCAAACGCGAACCGCTCAACGGGCTGGTGGTCACGGTGGCCGCCGACCGGCTGGCCCAGGCCACGGTGGAAGCCTTGCAGGAAGATGGCCGCAATATCCGGCGACGCATCGAAGAGTTGACCCGGGTCCTGGGCGCCCGATCGCCGGTCTATGTAATGGTGACCAAGTGCGATCTGATTCAGGGGGCCAGCCAGTTCTGCTCCCAGCTGCCCGAAGAGGCTCTGAACCAGGCCATGGGCTATTTGAACCAGGAGATGAGTTCGAATGTCGGCGCCGTGATCGACAAGTGCATGCGCACGGTGGGCGACCGGTTGCGGGATTTGCGGCTTTTGCTCCTGCAGCGGATCAAAACACCCGGCTCGGCGGCGGACCTGCTGCTCTTCCCCGAAGAGTTGGAGAACCTGAAAGAGAAGATAGCGGCTTTTGTCGGCAGCGCCTTCCAGGAAAATCCCTACCAGGAAACCCCCCTGCTGAGGGCCATATTTTTCAGCAGCGGCCACCAGGAGGGAACTCCCTTTTCACATTTCCTCAATACGTTGGGACTCATTCAGGCCCCCGAGGTGTTGAAGGGGACCGATATCGGCCTCTTTCTTCACGATGTGTTTGCCAAAATCCTGCCCGCCGATCGCCACCTTTTCCGGCCCACCCAGCATATGCAGGAGTGGCGGAAATTGACCCGCAACATGGGCCTGACGGCCTGGATCGCCTTCATGGTGGCGCTGTGCGGATTGCTCAGTTATTCCTTCGTGAAGAATCTGGCTGCGTTGTCCGATGTGCGCAAAGAGTTCGGCAAACCGGCCGTGTTGCAAGGCGAGCTGCTGGCGGATGTGATCACCATGGATCGCTTCCGGAACGCCGTGATTCAGGTGGAGGAGCAGAATCGCCGGTGGTGGATTCCCCGACTGGGGCTCGATGAAAGCCTTGAACTCGAGGCCCAACTAAAACAAAAATATGTGGATCTTTTCCAGAAAGGGTTTCTGCAGCGTTTCGATCAACACATGAACGATCGGCTCACCGGATTTGGTCCGTCCACGCCGCCGCATATTTTTGGAGCCCATGTGACCCATCTGGTGCGGCGGATCAATCTGCTCAAGGGGCGTCTGGCCCAGGACGACTTGTCCCGGCTGAGCGCGCTCGCTCAAGCCGATTATTCTCCGGAGGTGTTGGGGCGAACGGAACTTATCCCCGAAATCCAGAAGAAGGTCGCCGCGGATTACCTGTATGCCGTGGCCTGGGATCAGGACGCAAGCCGCTTGAATACCGAACTGACGGCGTTGCAGACATGGCTCAAGCACCTGATGACCATGCCGGGTGCAAACCTGAACTGGCTGGCAGAATGGGTGAACGCCGACCCTTCGGCAAAACCGGTCGCGCTGCATGATTTTTGGGGCGGTGCTTCAGGGCAAACACAGGCCAAAGTGCCGGGCGCCTTTACCCATGACGGCAAGAAGATCATCGACCAGACGATTGCCGAGATCGAGTCCGCGCTATTCGATCCCTTGATCATAGCGGCCCACAAGGTGACCTTCGCGGATTGGTATCGCAGCCAGTTTTTCAAATCGTGGGAGGCCTTTGCCGCTTCTTTCGGCGAGGGGACGAACTTGCTGCAGGAACGGGACAACTGGCAGGTGGTGGCCAAGCGGGTGCCGACCGAAAGCGGTCCATATTTTTCCCTGATCGATCGCGTCGTCACCGAATTCGATGCCTTCGATCCTGAAATGGAGATGCCGGCCTGGGTCGGTATGGCCTATGCCTGGCAGGATGTGCTGGCCGAAGCCCAGACGACCCATGCGGTCGATCTTCAAAAAGCGGGCATCATCCGAAAGGCGACTCAAAAGGTCACTTCGAAGATCAGAACGGCCGAACGTGCCTTGGGCGTGAAGGTGCGCAAGCCCATGGATGCCAAGGCCCAACTGGATGCCGCCAAGGCGATGACCGCTTATTTAAATGGATTGGACGAAGCCGCCAAGGCGACCCAATCGCGCCTGGTGGCCTTTGAAATGGCCTCCGCACTCTATCAACAGGAGGCTGCCACCGGAGATTCGCCATTCCTGACGGCTACGCGGGCCGTCGATGACATGAAGGCCCTCATGTCCGATGCAAAGGACGAGCAGGAGAGGCTTTTTTGGGACCTGATCCAGGGCAATGTCGAGTTTTTGCATGCCTACACCAATCGCGAAACGGCCTGCCATCTCCAAGCCTTGTGGGAACGCGAAGTTCTTCTCGAACTGCAGGATGTCAGCAGGGATACCGATGTGGCGCAAATGCTGATGGGCAGCAGCGGATACGCGACCCAGTTCATCAAAGGGTCGGCCGCGCCGTTCATCGGCCGAAGCCTGAGCAAAGGCTACTATGCCAGGAAGATACTCGGGCAGGAGGTGCCCCTGGAGAGCGATTTTCTTCCCTATCTGAGCAAGGGCGCCCGCGCGGCGCGGCCGACCCAGAGCAGTTATCGGGTAAAGGTGAGAGCCTATCCTACCGATACCAACACAGAGGCCACCGTGCGACCGCACGCCACGGTATTGGAACTCCAATGTGCCGACAGCAGCGAGCGACTGGAGAATTTGAACTACCCGGTGGCCAAGACCTTCACGTGGTCGCCGGGCAATTGCGGCGACGTCCTCTTTCGAATTTCGGTGGGCAACCTGTCACTGACCAAGACCTACGGAGGGCATCACGCCTTTGCCAAGTTCTTGAACGATTTCAAGACCGGCCAACGCACCTTCATGCGCGATGAATTTCCCAGTGAGGAGGCAGCCTTGAGGCGCATGGGAATCCGTTTTATCAAGGCCAAATATCAATTTCAGGGCCATTCTGCGGTACTGGAGCTGTTATACAGCGCTCCGGGAGCACCGCCACGGAAAATTGCTCCATGCTGGGATTGAATCGCCAGAACGCCGGATGGCGATGGAAGGCCATCGGCAAACACCCGGCCGCCATGGATTATTTTAGCCTGAACAACGGCACGCCCCTGATGGACGCGATTGCCGAGTGGGTGACCAAGGGCTACGAGGGGCTGACGGCCCGCGGCCCCGCTTCCAACGGGCCCTACTCGTGGCGTTTCTGGTTCAGGGGCAGTAAGAAGGGCACCCTGGTTTGCGGCGTGGGGCGCGACAGCAGCGACCGGATCGGCCGGCCCTATCCGCTGCTGCTCTTGGGCGAGGGACCCTTGAAGGGCTGGGAGAAGATCTGGACCCTGCTTCCCACGGTGCTGGATCGCACGTGGACGCAGATCGAGCGTCTGGCCACCCAGCGGTTTGCAGACCTGAACGAACTGAACGAGGCGGTGACGCGCATTCCGCCGCCACAAATCCAAGGGCCGCCGCCCGCCTTTGCCGATTTGGCGCCACGGGACCTGCAGGGACAGGCGGAGGTGGATCGATGCATGCAGGCGCTGCAGCATGAGGGGCGGGTGATCGTTCCCTTGGGCGATGGTGCGGACGTCGAGACCAGCCATGCGGCCTTTCGGTGGCAGGGCAAACTGGCATCCTGCTGCCCGGAAACGCCGCGCGCGATATTTCTTGGCGGGCATCCGCGGCGCATTTTTTTAGTTTTGGTTAAGGAACCGCTGTCAACTGCCGATTTTATTGCTTTGTGGAGCGTTTGACGGCAATGAAGCCACCAGAACGGATTTGATCATAGCGCTGCTGAAGAGGTTGGCCAATCATGGATCTGACCACGTTAGGAATCGTTCCCATTCCCGGCGACCATCCCGCCGGATCGGACGTACGTTATGAACCGGTATTTGAACAGCTTCAGGCCGAAATCGACAAGCTCTCTTCGCCGTCCGCATCGGGCCAGGTGGATTGGGCCCGGGTCGAGGAATATGGTATCGAGATCTTGAGCAGCAAATCCAAGGATCTGACCGTTGCCTGTTATCTGGCCGCGGCCCTGGTGATCAACCGCCGGATCGAAGGTTTGGATGCCGGCCTCAACCTGCTCAAGGATCTGCTGGAAACTTTTTGGGACCAGCTCTACCCGCCCAAGAAGCGGATGCGCGGTCGCAACGGCGCCATTACCTGGTGGTTGGACCGCATGGAAGTCGAGCTGCAGAAACTCTCTCCGGCGCCTCTTTCCGCCGAACTGGTCGAGCGCCTCAAGACCCATGTGAAACGCATCGATGCCGTACTGTCGGAAAAGATGCCCGATGCGCCCATGATGCGTTCGCTGGAGCGTTCCATCAATGCTTTCCCGGTTCAGGAACAGCAGGAAACACCACCCGACGGCTCTGAAGCAACGGTCGAGGCGGGGGGCGTCGCCGGGACCGCTGCTGCTGCCGTTCGGCCCGCCGTTTCCCCCCCCGCGCCTGCCGAAGAAAATCGGGTCGCTCCTGCGGCTCAGGAAAGCGGCGTACCCGGTGCCAAGATTGCGCCGCAGGTTTCCGCGGCGAGTGACGGGGCCTTGGACGGCGCCATCACCGACGAGGTCGGTGCGCGGCGGGGGGCGGATGCTGCCTTCCAGCGATTGCGCCAGGTCAGCCTCTTTTTGCTGCAGCAGGATTATAAAAACCCGTTGGCCTACCGATACCGGCGCATCGCCTGCTGGGCCAAACTGACGACCCTGCCGCCCAACGCCGACGGCGTGACACAGATACCGCCACCCGCGCCCCAGGTGATCTCTGCTCTGGAAACGCTCCGAACCGAGGGCAACCTGTCCGCCCTGATTCAAAACGCCGAGCAAAAACTCTCCCAATTCATCTTCTGGCTCGATCTCAACCGCTGGGTGGTCGAGGCGCTCGATGGGCTGGGCGGCGGCTGCCAGCTTGCATCTTCCGCCGTCAGCCAGGCCACGGCCGATTTGGCTACGCGCCTGCCAGGCCTGGCATCGCTCCGATTTTCCGACGGCATGCCGTTTGCCGATCCTGCCACCGCTCAATGGGTGCAGGGTCTTGAAACGGCCGCTCCCGCGGTTGGCGTTTCCAGGCCGCCCACGGCAAACCGGGAAGATGGGGATGACCTGCTCGGGGCAAAGATCCAGGAAGCCGCGTCGTTGGCCGGCAAGAAGCAGCTGTCTGAAGCCGTCGGCCTGTTGCAGGAGGAGATGCGCCGCAGCGCCTCCCGACGCCAGAGCCTGCAATGGCGCCTGGCCATCGTCCGACTGTTCATGGAAATGAAAAAGATCAGCTTGGCCTTGCCCCATCTCGATCAGGTGCTGGCCGATATCGACGCCTACCGCCTGGAGGTTTGGGAACCGGATCTGGCCCTGGAAGGCCTGACCACCGCCTGGCAGGCGTATGGTGCCGGGGGCAATAATGACCTTAAAGCGCGCGCCGCGGAGTTGCTCGATCGCATCGCCCTCTTGGATGCGGCAGCGGCCGTGCGGTTATCCCGTTAGGATCATACGAAAAAATTTATGAAGCAATTCTGATTAGTAGCATAGGTTGGTGTAGGGGCGGGGTTTATCCCCGCCCGATCAGAACCCATAATTTGTATGGAGATATTCAATCTCAAACGTCAGGATCCTACATGCTGTCGGAGCGTTTTTCTTAAATTTTAACCCCGAGAAGGGAGAAGTGCCATGGCTAAAGAAGGAACCGTCGCCCCAAAGGAGAGAGTCAATATCGTTTATCGACCGGCCACCGGGGACGCCAAGGAAGAGGTGGAACTGCCGCTGAAGATGTTGGTCGTCGGAGACTTCAACATGAGGGAAGATGACCGCATGATCGAGGAGCGCGAACCGATCAATATCGATAAAGATAATTTCGACGAAGTGATGCGCGCCCAAAACCTGAAACTCGATGTGGATGTGGCCGACAAGATTTCCGGTGATCCGGACAAGGAGATTGCCGTGTCACTCAAATTCGAGTCGATCAAGGACTTCAACCCCGAAGCCATTGCGCAGCATACACCCGAGTTGAATCAGCTGCTGCAACTGCGGGAAGCGTTGAGCGCCCTCAAGGGAC
The DNA here is from genome assembly GCF_001293685.1 of Desulfatitalea tepidiphila. Classification (NCBI taxonomy): domain Bacteria; kingdom Pseudomonadati; phylum Thermodesulfobacteriota; class Desulfobacteria; order Desulfobacterales; family Desulfosarcinaceae; genus Desulfatitalea; species Desulfatitalea tepidiphila. Next base: position 1,192,001 of record NZ_BCAG01000003.1, read on the forward strand.
CGATGAGCAACCGGCCGGAATTCCGCAAGAAGATACAGGAGATCGTCAAGGACGAAGCGGCACGGGAAAAACTGCTCAAAGAGCTCAATCTCGACAATGAGTAGAAAGGGAGGATCGTATGGCTGAAGAACGAGAAATGCAAAAGGCCGAGGCACCCGAAGCCCAAGTCGATACGACCACATCCTTACTGGATGACATCGTCAACGCGACGAAGCTGAAACCCGCCGATGAGGGCTACGCCATCGCCAAAAAAGGGGTCGAGGCGCTGCTCGGCCAGCTGATCGAGCCGGGGCGCAAGATAGACAAGATATCCAATGCGGTGATCGACGAGTTCATCGCCGAAATCGATCAAAAGCTCAGCGCCCAGCTGGATGCCATCATGCATCATCCCCAGGTGCAGAAGCTGGAGTCGGCCTGGCGTTCGCTCAAATTTCTGGTGGATCGCACCGATTTCAGGGAAAACATCAAAATCGAAATCCTGAGCGCCACCAAGGAAGAGCTGCTGGAAGACTTCGAGGATTCACCCGAGGTCTCCAAATCGGGTCTATACAAGACGGTCTATACGGCGGAGTATGGTCAATTCGGCGGCCAGCCGTACAGCAATATCATCGCTAACTTCGATTTCGGGCCGGGGCCTCAGGACATCAAGCTGCTTCAATATGTGGCGGCCGTCTCCGCCATGGCGCATGCGCCCTTCATTGCAGCGGCCGGGCCTCAGTTTTTCGGTGTGGAGAGTTTTTCCGAACTGCCCAACCTGAAAGATCTGCATTCCATCTTCGAAGGCCCGCAATACGCCAAATGGCAGGCTTTCAGAGAGTCAGAGGATGCGCGCTACGTGGCATTGACCACGCCGCGATTTCTGCTGCGTCTGCCTTATGGCAGGGATACCCAGCCGGTGAAAAGCTTCAATTATGAGGAGAATGTCTCCGACTCCCATGAGCGTTACCTCTGGGGCAATGCCGCTTTTGCCTTTGCCAGCCGGCTGACCGACAGCTTCGCCAAATATCGCTGGTGCACCAACATCATCGGTCCTATGGGGGGCGGCACGGTGGAGGATCTGCCCTTGCACCAGTTCGCTTCCATGGGCGCGATCCAGACCAAGATTCCAACGGAGGTGTTGATATCGGAACGTCGTGAGTTCGAGCTGGCCGAGGAGGGGTTTATCGCCCTGACCATGCGCAAGGGCAGTGACAATGCCTGTTTTTTCTCCGCCAACTCGGTCCAGAAGCCCAAATACTTCGGAAACAGCGAGGAGGGCAAGGCGGCGGAGCTCAACTTCAAGCTTGGCACCCAGTTGCCATACATGTATGTGGCCAATCGCCTGGCCCACTATCTCAAGGTGATTCAACGGGAAAATATCGGCAGCTGGAAGGAGCGTTCTGATCTGGAGCGCGAGTTGAACCAGTGGATTCGCCAGTATGTGGCTGATCAGGACAATCCGCCGGCCTCGGTGCGGAGCCGCAGGCCGCTGCGCCAGGCCCAGGTCACGGTTGAAAGTGTTGAGGGAGAACCCGGTTGGTATCGGGTCGGAATGAAAGTGCGCCCGCATTTCAAATACATGGGTGCGTTTTTCACCTTATCTCTGGTTGGAAAGTTGGATAAAGAATAAAATCATATCGAACGAGGAGGAAACAGCATGCCAACACCAGCGTATCTTACCATCGAGGGAACCAATCAAGGCGCGATCACAAAAGGTACCTTTACTCAGGAGAGTGTGGGCAATGTGTATCAAGAGGGGCACGAGGATGAAATCCTGGTCGAGGCGTTTTCCCATCAGGTCACCATCCCCACCGATCCGCAGAGCGGCCAACCTTCGGGACAACGGTCTCACCGACCGCTGGTCATCACCAAGGTTTTCGATAAATCCTCTCCTTTGCTGTATTCGGCCCTTACGTCCGGAGAAAAAATGACCAAGTGCCAACTGAGATTTTTCCGGACGAGCCCCGATGGCAAGCAGGAGCACTATTACACTATCGAACTCGAGGATGCCATCATCGTCGACATCCGGGCCTACATGCCCAATTGCCAGGATCCGAATCTGGCTCACTTCACCAACCTGGAAGATGTTTCCTTCACTTACCGGAAGATTACCTGGACCCACGAAGCCGCGGGTACCTCCGGAAGCGATGATTGGCGAGCGCCGAAGGTATAGTATCTTTTTTTCAGAGAGGAGCAAACACACGGGCGGGCGTAAAGCCCGCCCCTGCGCAATGAGAGAGATTCAATGCGAGAGCACCGCCTGCTGGACCGAATTCGCCTCGCGGCCAGGAATCCCAGCCGCAGGGTCACAGAAGATCCGAAGCAGATGATCCGCTCGGTTCAGGAACATCTGCAGCGAATTCTCAATACGCGGCAGGGCAACGTGCCCATAGCGGATGACTATGGCATTCCGGACTTTACCAACCTGATGAGCGGCTTTCCTGAGTCGAGACGTTCCATAGAGCGGACCATTCGGAATACCATTCAGACTTTTGAGCCGCGGCTGCAAGGGGTTCGCGTCGCATTTTTAGATCAGCAGGAGGACAAGTTGACCCTCAGCTTTCAGATCTCCGCCCAGTTGGTGCTCGCCGGGCACAAGGATCCGGTGACCTTCGAAAGTGTCCTGGATGCCGGCGGCCACATCGAAGTGAAGAATTAGCAGAATCGGGTATCGGGAATGTTCAATCAATACTTCCAAAACGAGCTGGCCAACCTGAGAGAATTGGGCGCCGAATTTTCACGCCGTCATCCGGCGGTGGCGCCGATGCTCAATGGTATGTCCACCGATCCGGACACCGAACGGTTGATGGAGGGGGTCGCTTTTTTGACCGCCATGCTGCGGCAACGTCTGGACGATGACTTCCCCGAAATCATCCAGGAGCTTTTCCAGCTGATCTGGCCGCACTACCTGCGTCCCATACCATCGACGACCATCGTCAATTTTTCTCCCAAGGCCGGCTTGAAGCAGACCGTTCATGTGCCCAGGGGGGTACAGCTGGCATCCGAACCGGTGGATGGCACCCTGTGCTATTTCCAGACCTGCTATGATGTGGATGTCCATCCGCTGGTGCTGGAAAAGGCGCAACTGGAAGAGAAGCCCGGTCAACCGCCGGTCATTCGTCTGGCATTGTCACTGCAAGGCACGCGGCTCTCCGAATGGCAGCCCAACACCCTGCGGTTCCATCTGGCCGGAGACCCGAGGCAGGCCGCCGACATCTATCTTCTGCTGGCTCGCCATTTGAAACGCATCGTCTTAGTTCCGACCGGCGGCGGGGAGACGTGCACCCTTTCAGCGGAACATCTCAAACCGGCCGGTTTCGGGGCAAAGGATGCCTTGCTGCCGTACCCGGCGCAATCCTTCTCCGGGTATCGAATCATCCAGGAGTATTTTATTCTGCCGGAAAAGTTTCTTTTTTTAGATATCGACGGGGTTGGGGCCTGGCGCCAGCGGGGCGGCGGCGACCGCTTTGACATTCGCTTCGAGCTCGAGGGCCTGCCATTTGCCGCGCCCAGGATTCGAAAGGAAAACTTTGCTCTTGCGGCAACCCCTGCGATCAATTTGTTTCCCCACGATGCAGACCCGATCCGGCTCGATCATCGCAAAAGCGAATATCTGGTGAGACCGGCGGGAAGCAACGATCGCAATTATCAGGCGTATGCCATCGACAGCGTGACCGGATACATACAGGGCACAGCCCAGGAACGCAGCTACCGACCTTTCGAAATGTTTTCACCCAATCCTGAAGCCGATCCCACATTTCATGTCAACATCCGTCAGTCGCCGGTGCGCCAGGGCTTTGATTTTTACCTGTCGGTGGCCTATCCCCCCGGAACCGGTGAACCGCCGATAGAAACATTGTCCGTGGATCTGCAGTGCACGAACGGGCTTCTGCCGGAAGGGCTGCAAACCGGTGATATCCGCTACGCCACCAGCAGCACCCCTGAATTCGTCGAATTTCAAAACATCAGGCCGCCCACATCGACGATCGTGCCCCAACTGGGACGCAATCTGCACTGGAAGCTGCTGTCGCATTTGTGCTTGAATTATCGTTCATTGGCCAGCGCACCGAATCTCAAGGCCCTGCTCGAGCTGTACAATTTTGAAGAAAGCCGGGACCGCCCGGCCTTTCTGGCCAATCAGAAGAAAGTGGCCGGCATCGAAAGCGTGTCGACCCGCACGGCCGACAGGTTGGTGAATCGGGTCATCATGCGCGGTCGCGAGATTCATCTGGGTTTGCGCCAGGACCACTTCGCCGGCATTGGGGATCTGTTTCTTTTTGGTTCGGTACTCGACCATTTTCTGGGATTGTACGCATCCCTGAACACCTTTACGCAACTCGTCGTCAGAGAGGCCTTGAAAGGAGAGGTCTATCAATGGCCGCCGCGCATCGGAGAACATCCGCTGATTTAACGCCGGTCCCCGGCAACCCGATCTCCCAGGCGCTGACGACCCAGGCGGGCGGTTATTCATTCTTCCAGGCCATACGCCTGCTTCGCCACCTCACCCGCGAAGAGGCTTCCACGGAGGAAGCACACCGCGTCGGCAGGATCCGCGTCAGGCCCAACCTCTCGCTGTCATTTCCCTCCTCGGACCTCGAGACGATCGAACGGGTCGAGGAGGACGATCATTTTCGTGTCACAGCAAATTTTTTAGGGCTGTACGGCTGCGCATCACCGCTGCCGACCTTTTACACCGAAGATCTGCTGGCCGAAGCGGCCCAGGACGAATCGGTTTCCAGGGAATTCATCGATATCTTCAATCAGCGCCTCTATGACCTCCTGTATGAGGGATGGTTGAAGTATCGTCAGTATCTGAACGTCGCCGAAACCAAAGACGCCCGATATATCGAGCGGCTCTATTGTCTATTGGGCCTCGGGCCTGAACCGCTGCGCCAATCCCATGGCTTGCCGGGCGGAGATTTCCGCCTGTTGCGCTACATCGGACTCTTTACACAGTTTCCCAGATCGGCGGAGGGATTGGGCGCGCTGCTTCGGGATGTGTTTCCCGGCATTACGCTGACGGTCGTGCCGTGCGTGTTGCGCAAGGCCGTTATCCCAGCGTCCCAGCGGATGTGCCTCGGCCAATCGGGAGGACGGCTGGGGATAGACAGCTACGTGGGCCAGGAAATCGATGATCGCATGGGCAAATTCCGGATTCAGATCGGCCCCTTGGCGCAGGCGGAGTTTTTGAAATTTACCCCGGGCAAGGAAAACCACAACCTGTTGACTGCATTCACGGAAAGCTATCTGGCCGATCCCCTGGCGTATGAGGTGGAGCTGATCCTTGGCGCTCACCAGGCCAAAACCACGGCGTTGGGCAATCCGGTGAGGTCCGTGTTGGGAGTGACCACCTGGGTGTTTTCGACGCCACATCTTGGAGAGGTGCGCACGCGCTTTAACGTTCAGCGCGCTTGAACCAGATCCCATACCGATATTTCAAGCACATCAAGGAGGATGGCATATGATTTCAGTGGACATCAAAGCGCTGCTTCGCCGAATGAACGGTTATTGCACCGGTGCCCTGGAGAGCGCTGCCGGGCTATGCGTGTCGCGCACCCATTACGAGGTGACGGTGGAGCACATGATGCTCAAACTGCTCGAGGATCAGCAGGCCGACTTGCCGCTTATTCTCAGACATCAGAATATCGATGGCGGACAACTACGCAAGGCACTGTCCGACAGCCTGGAAGATTTCAAGACCGGCAATGCGGCCAAGCCGGTGTTTTCACCGCTGCTGCTCGAGTGGCTCCAGGATGCGTGGCTGACCGCCTCAGTGGATCTGGACGAGGCACGGATTCGTTCCGGCGCCCTTTTGCTGGCATTTCTCAATCGCCCCCACCAGTTCGGCAGCGGCGCTTACGTGGATCTGATCAGGGGAGTCGGTCGCGACGCCGTTTTGGCTGGTTTCTGGGACATGGTGAAAGGTTCGTCTGAAAAGGCCGTGAGGACCTCGGAAGTGGAGGGCGAGGCTGCGGCGCCGGGAGAGGCGACGGCCCTCAAGCGTTTCTGCGTGGATTTTACGGCCAAGGCCGCCGCGGGGGAGATCGACCCGGTGTTTGGACGTGACCGGGAGATCCGACAAATGGTGGATATCCTGGCCCGGCGGCGCAAGAACAATCCCATCGTCGTCGGCGAGGCCGGGGTGGGTAAGACGGCCGTGGTCGAAGGGTTGGCCCTGCGAGTGGTCGAGGGGGACGTACCTGAACTGCTCAGCGATGTGGCCATTATCGGTCTCGATATGGGCCTGCTGCAGGCCGGGGCAGGCATGAAAGGAGAATTCGAAAATCGACTCAAGTCGGTGATCAATGAAATCAAATCCTCCGAAAAGCCGATCATCCTGTTTATCGATGAGGCTCACACCCTGATCGGGGCCGGCGGGCAGGCCGGCATGAGCGATGCGGCCAACCTGCTTAAACCGGCTCTGGCGCGGGGTGAGTTGCGCACCGTGGCGGCCACCACCTGGTCGGAGTATAAGAAGTACTTTGAAAAGGACGCGGCGCTGGCGCGGCGATTCCAGCTGGTCAAGTTGGACGAACCGTCGGAGGATACGGCCAAGTTGATTTTGAGAGGATTGAAAGAAAAGTACGAAAACGCGCACCATGTGGTGGTGCGCGACGATGCCATCGCTGCGGCGGCGGAAATGTCCAGCCGTTATATCTCCGGCCGCCAGTTGCCGGACAAGGCCGTGGACCTGCTCGATACCAGCGCGGCCCGTGTCAAGATTCTCCTCAGCGCAAAGCCGGATATCGTGGAAGATCTGGAGCGCCGTATCCAGGCCCTGACACGGGAGATGAAGGCCATTGCCCGCGATGAGCAGCATGGCCTTGCCGTGGATGCGGAGCGGCAGGCGGCCTTGAACCAGGAGCGGGAACAGCTGGAGACGACACTCGAAGAGACCCGCCGGCGATGGCTCGAGGAACAGGCCCTGGCCCGGAAGGTCATCGAGATCCGCGAGCGGCTTGCGGAGGCGGCCCAGGCCGGTGAAAATATCGAGGCCGTCAAGGAGGAGCTGCGCCAAAGCACGGCCGATTTGGCGCAACTGCAAGGGGATTCTCCTCTGGTCCGTACCGAAGTGGATCCGGATGTTGTGGCCAAGGTCGTGTCCGACTGGACCGGCATCCCATTGGGTAAGGTGATGCGCGACGAGGCGCGCAACATCATCAAGCTGGAAGAGAACCTGCGACAGCGCATCAAGGGGCAGGACCAGGCCCTTGGCATCATCGCCCAGACGATCAAGGCGGCCAAATCGGGTCTGAAAGACCCCCATCAACCCTTAGGGGTCTTTCTTCTGGTGGGGCCCAGCGGGGTCGGCAAAACCGAGACGGGTCTGGCGGTCGCGGACCTGCTGTTCGGGGGCGAGAGCTTCATGGTCTCGATCAATATGAGCGAATTCCAGGAAAAGCACACGGTCAGTCGGCTGATCGGTTCCCCGCCGGGCTATGTCGGCTACGGGGAAGGGGGGGTGTTGAGCGAGGCGGTGCGTCAGCGTCCATACTCGGTGGTGCTGCTGGATGAGGTGGAAAAAGGGCATCCCGAAGTGCTCAATCTCTTTTACCAGGTGTTCGACAAAGGCATGCTGGCCGACGGCGAGGGGCGCGAGATCGATTTCAAGAATACCGCCATTTTTCTCACCAGCAACCTGGCCACGGACGTGGTGACCGAAATGTGCGCAGGTGAAGAGGTGCCGCCCCTGGAGGTGATCAGCTCGGCCATTCGTCCCATCCTCAGCCAATACTTCAAGCCGGCGCTCCTGGCCCGCATGAACGTGGTCCCCTTCAAGATACTGCCCCCCGATATTCTCAAGGATATCGTCGAGCTCAAACTGAACAAGTTGGTCCGCCGCATGCATCAAACCCACCGGATCGAGATGCACTACGCCCAGGCCGTCGTGGACCAGATCGCCGCCCGATGCACCGAGGTGGAGACCGGTGCCCGCAATATCGACTACATCATGAACGGCACCGTCATGCCACGCATGTCACAGGAGATTCTGACCTACATGACGACCGGTGAGATGCCGG